>CAVXJL010000011.1:0-5154 GCA_963762015.1 uncultured Actinomycetota bacterium | reverse complement strand
TCACCGACCTCTCGGGTTCGGACCTGGTCTACCCGACGGAACCTCGCTAGAGGCCGAAGCACTCGTGAGGTGAGCACCACGCGACGGGCCGGGCTCCGAAGGAGCCCGGCCCGTCACACGCAGGCCGGCCGCCGAAGCCTCGACCTGACACCAGCGCCCCAGGTAACCTCAGCAGTCCAGCGAAGCCAGGAGATGGCATGCGGTGTCCACGGTGTGGTCACGAGAACCCGGAAGGGCAACGGTTCTGCGGCGACTGCGGGACCGCCATCTCCGCGACGTGCGGCACGTGCGGCTCACTGAACGCACCGGGACAGCGGTTCTGCGGGAGCTGCGGCGCCCCGCTCGCTCCGGCTGCTGAGGCCGGCCAGGCCGGCTCCCAGGATGAGCGGGCCACCCCGACGACAACGGAACGCCGCCTCGTCTCGGTTCTCTTCGCCGACCTCGTCGGCTTCACGACACTCTCGGAATCGCGCGACCCCGAAGAGGTCCGTGAGCTCTTGACCCGCTACTTCGAGGAGAGCAGACGCGTCGTGGACCGCTACGGCGGCGAGATCGAGAAGTTCATCGGAGACGCCGTGATGGCCGTCTGGGGCTCCCCGGTCGCGCACGAGGACGACTCTGAGCGCGCCGTCCGCGCCGCCCTGGAGCTCACGGCTCTCGTCCGGGACCTCGGCGCCGACGTTGGCGCGCCCGACCTGCGCGCGCGGGCAGGGGTCCTGACCGGCGAGGCTGCGGTCACGCTCGGGTCGGCGCATCAAGGGATGGTTGCGGGCGACCTCGTGAACACCGCCTCCCGGATCCAGTCGGTGGCGACGCCCGGCACCGTCTTCGTCGGCGAGTCGACGATGCGCACCACCGATGCGGTGATCTCGTACGAGCCCGCGGGCATGTTCGAGCTCAAGGGCAAAGAGGCCGCGATCGAGCTCTGGCGGGCCGACCGGGTGGTCGGGCTCCGCGGACTCGGGCGGACAACCGCGATCGAGCCGCCGTTCACCGGC
Source organism: uncultured Actinomycetota bacterium (assembly GCA_963762015.1). Lineage (GTDB taxonomy): Bacteria > Actinomycetota > UBA4738 > UBA4738 > HRBIN12 > JAJNBA01. The sequence goes on along the minus strand of CAVXJL010000011.1, from coordinate 4,156 downwards.
CGCGATCGGGAGCTGCGCCTCATCAAGGAGCTGCTCCACGACTCCGCCGAGCACGAGAAGGTCCACCTGGTCTCCGTGCAGGGGGTCGCCGGGATCGGGAAGTCCCGGCTGGTCTGGGAGCTGAACAAGTACGTCGACGGGCTGATCACCGATATGTGGTGGCACCAAGGGCGCTGCCTCGCCTACGGCGAGGGCGTCGCGTTCTGGGCGCTCGCCGAGATGATCCGGGGACGGGCCGGGATCGTCGAGGACGAGGAGTCCTCGGCAGCATCGGCCAAGCTCGCGAAAGCGATCGAGCAGCACATCCCCGACGCGGACGAGCGCCGGTTCGTGCGGCCGCGCCTCGGGCACCTGCTCGGGCTGGAGGAGGGGAGTGTCGGCGACCAGGAGAACCTGTTCGCGGCCTGCCGGATCTTCTTCGAGCGGATCGCCGATCAGGGACCGTCGATCATGGTGTTCGAGGACATCCACTGGGCCGACAGCGCGCTGCTCGACTTCATCGAGTACCTCGTGGAGTGGTCGCGCGACCGTCCGATCTTCGTGCTGACGCTCGCGCGGCCGGAGCTCGCGGAGCGCCGGCCGAGCTGGGGCGCCGGCACCCGCAACTTCACGTCGATCTTCCTGGAGCCGCTCGACAGCGACGAGATGGGCTCCTTGCTCAGCGACCCGATCCCGGGGCTTCCCGATGACGTCCGGCAACGCATCCTCGAGCGCGCCGAGGGGATCCCGTTCTATGCGGTGGAGACGGTGAGGATGTTGATCGACCGGGGGATCCTGGTCCGCGAGAACGGCGCTTTTCGTTTGGAGGGGTCGATCGAGACGCTCGAGGTGCCCGAGTCCCTCCAGGCGCTGATCTCCGCGCGGCTGGACGGCTTGGAGCAGGCGGAGCGAAGACTCCTGCAGGACGCGTCCGTTCTCGGCCGCACGTTCACGCTCCAGGGGTTGTGCGCGATCACCGGACTCCCGGAGGCCGAAGTCACCTCGTTGCTCGGCTCGCTCGTCCGTAAGGAGGTGCTCTCGATCTCGATCGACCCGCTGCTGTCGGACCGTGGCCAGTACGGATTTCTCCAGGACCTCGTGAAGAAGGTCGCGTACGACACGATGTCGAAGCGCGAGCGCAAGGCGCGGCACCTCGCGGCCGCCGCCTACCTCCGCTCGGCGGTCGACGAGGACGAGATCGTCGAGGTCGTCGCGTCGCACCTCCTCGACGCCTACCGCGCCGCGCCGGATGCGGAGGACGCAGAACGGATACGGGTCGACGCCCTCGCGATGGTGCGGAAGGCGAGCGAACGGGCGGCGTCGCTCGGCGCCAGCGAGGAGGCGCAGCGGTACGCCGAGCGCGCGATCGAGCTGACGGACGCCCCGCTCGCCGCCGCCGAGCTCCACGAGCGCGCCGGGATGATGGCGTGGGTCCGTGTCGATGTCGACAGCGCCACCGAGCACTTCCGCCGGGCGATCGAGCTCTTCGAGTCGGAGGGCGCGACCCACCCGGTCGCTCGTGTCTCCGCCCGACTCGGCGAGGTGGTGTGGTCACAAGGGCGAGGGATCGACGCACTCGAGTCGATGGCGGCCTCCTACGGCGTGCTCGCCGACGAGGAGCCCGACGCCGACCTCGCCCAGCTCGCCGCCCAGCTCGGCCGGTACACGTTCTTCAACGGCGAGACCGAGCGAGCGATGGAATGGATCGAACGAGCCCTCGAGATCGCCGAGTCGCTCGACCTCCAGGAGATCCTCTCCGAGGCGCTCAACACCAAGTCGCTGATCCTCCAGACGTTCGGCCGGGCAAGCGAGGCCCTGGGTCTGATGCGTCACGCGCTGACGATCGCGCTCGAGCATGACAAGCCCTCCGCGTCCCTACGCGCCTACAACAACTTCGCCGATCTGTCGGACTACGAGGACCGGTACGTGGAAGCGGACAGGCTGGTCGGGGAGGGGTTGTCGCTCGCGCGGAGGGTCGGGAACTGGTACTGGGAGTCTTCGCTGCTCGGACACGTCTATCCGAAGTACGCCCTCGGGCGGTGGGACGACCTGATGGTGGCGCTCGACGAGATCCCTCCGGACGAGTACGCGCGTTCCCGGATCGCGTTCACACAGGGATACGTCGGTTTCGGCGCGGCTGTCGAGGTGCACCGTGGCGACCTCGAAGCGGCGTCGCGTCGGCTGGAGCGGTTCGCCGACCTGCAGACGTCGGCGGACGTGCAGGAGGTCACCGAGTGGGCGTGCGGCGGGGCGACCTTGCGCCTCGCCGAGGGTGACCAGAAGGAGGCCCTGCGGCTCGCCGAGATCGCGCTCGAGGGGCGCGAGGCGCTCTCCATCTCGCACTCGTGCGTGAAGGAAGGTGTGGTGGCCGGGCTCGAGGCCGCGCTCGCGCTCGACGATCACGCGAAACTCGACGCGATCCTCACGATCGTCCGGACCGACCCGATCGGCCGGAGGAGCCGGTTCTTCCTGGGGCACGCCTTGAGGATCGAGGCCCGATCGCTCGACCGGGCCGACGACGACGGCGAGCGGCTGTATCGATCCTCGATCGACACCTTCCGCGAGATCGAGTTCCCGTTCTGGTTGGCGGTGGCGCTCCTCGAGTACGGCGAGTGGCTCGAGATCCGAGGCCGGGGACCCGACGCCGCCCCGAACGTACTGGAAGCCCGCTCGATCTTCGAGGGACTCCGCGCGCGCCCGTGGGTCGACCGTGCCGGCCGGGTGGGGGAGGCTTCGACCGTCACGTCCTGACCGGATCGTCGGAGTCGTTCGAGGTGAGGCGACGCCCCCGCGTGCCGGGCGCTACGGCTGCGGCGCCCCCGGCACGCCGACCGGGAGACGGAACAGCGACGGTTCCGGCACCGGCGAGAAGACCCCGAAGTTCACCCCGTACAGGCTCCGGTGGTCGCGCATCCCCTGGCCGAAAGCGATGCTCGACGCGCCGACGATCCCGTCATCGGCGTCGGCCAGCGTCTCGATCCCGTCGGCGCCGATCCGGACGATCGTGCTCTGCGCGATCACGCACGCGTAGATCGTCCCGCGAGCGTCGACCGTCAGGCCATCGATGCCGAGGATCGCGGGATCTTCCACGATCACGCTGGCTTCGCCCGCGCTGCCGTCGGGCAGGATCGGGATCGACACGAGCGTGGCGAGGTCGGTATTGCCCACCACGATCTCGTTGGTGCGGTACGTGATCCCATTCGCACCGATCGGCACGCCCGCACCGGCCGACCCGTCGCCCACGAGCAGCGGATCGTCGCTCCACACCTCTGCCTCCCCGCCCCGGGGGATCCGCCAGACCGCGCCGGTGGAATCGGCCACGTAGAGATTTCCCCTTTGGTCGAACGCGATGCCATTGGGGAACGCGATCGCCTCGGTGCCGGGAAGGCGCGTCGCCGTGCCGTCGGGCGTGACCCGGTAGACGCCCTGGGTCGTGGGGTCGAAGCTGGCGGCGGCCGCGTAGACGTTGCCACGAGCATCCACCGCGAGGCCGAGGGGACCGAAGCCTCCGAGGCCGAGGTCGACAAGGGTCGTCTGCTGGCCGCTCGGGGTGATCTTTCGGATCTCCGAGACCGGTGCGGTCAGGCTGACGAAGATGTTGCCGCGGTTGTCGATCGCGACGCCTTCGGGGAGCTCCCCGGCGCTGAGATCGAACGAGACCAGGGTCTCGACCTCGACGGCGTGCGCAGGAGCGGCCGGGAGCAACAGGGCGGTGACGGCGATCGAGGCCAGGAGAGTTCGGAGGCGCATCGGGATCCCTCCTCGGGGGTCGGAGACGTCCACCTTGGCAAGGGAGCGGGCGAGCGACAACGCCCGAGGTCAGCCCCCTGGCCACTCGGGCTTCGGCTTCTCCTTCGTCAGCAGGTCGTCCAACGACGGCTTGCCCGTGCTCTCCGCTTTCGCGATCGCTTCCCCGAGCCGATCCGGCGGCGCATCGTCCGCCGCCTCGAGCATCTCTTCGAGGGATTTCCCGGCACTTCCTTTCAACCGGATGCGGAGCGCGGCGAGCACCGCCTCGTGCCGCTCGGACAATCCCTGCGCCACCTTGATCTCGGTGAGCGCTTCCTCCGCCCTGGCCAGGAGCCCCTCGTCGTCCATGGCGGAAGTGTGCCACGCCACGGCGGGTCCCAAGAGCCGCCGTGCCTCACCTCCCGAACGTTGCTGTCTGGCGGCCGCA
>CAVXJL010000010.1:0-18742 GCA_963762015.1 uncultured Actinomycetota bacterium | reverse complement strand
GCATCGTCTTGTAAAGCACGACGGCAAGACCACGGTGACGAGCAGCGCCGTCTTCCCCTCGAAGGAGATGCGCGACGAGGTGCTCGGGTCGGGGATGGAGTCCGGTGCCATCGAGACGTACGAGCGGCTGGATGAGTACCTCGAGGTCCTCAAGGAGCGCACGGCAGGGTGAGGGTGGAGGGAGGTCGCAGGCCTGGACAGGAAGTGGCGGAGCCTTCACGATCGACTCAGCGAGCCGAAAGGAGCGGCGATGTTCTGCCCAGGCTGCGGTCTCCAACAGCCGGACCTGCACCGGTTCTGTGTGTCGTGCGGTTCGGTGCTCCCTACCGAGCTGGTCCGGTCCGGTCTCCACAAGGTGACGCGGCTGTTCATCGGGATCCCTACCCATCCATCTGACCCACCGGAATCCGTCCTTCGCGTGAGCAGATATGCGGAGGACGTCGTCTTCCAGAGCGAAGAAGGATCGGTCGCCATCCCTGGGCGTCATGTGCGGTTCTCCCTGTGGGTGACCCAGCGACCGGAGTGCGCCATCAGCCTGTCGGACGACGAAGCGGGCCGACTCAGCCTGTTCCTACGATCGCCCATCGAAGCTCCGAGCGCTGGTATGGCGAGGGTATCGCTCGGATAGCTCAGCGTCCTTCGTGAAACTGGGCTGACCACGGAAAGGACAGCGCGCGGCGGGCTGAGGATGCTTGGTGGGCCCCCGGGGACTCGAACCCCGAACCTGCGGATTAAGAGTCCGTTGCTCTGCCGGATTGAGCTAGAGGCCCGCCGCAGTCTAGCAACCGCCAGACCTCACCGGGCCGTGAGGCGATGTTTGCCCGCATTCGGGAATGGGCATATGTGGCGCGACAGAACGCTGATGCTGCCACCAGGCAGCGAAGGGAGCGTTTACGCCATGAGCATGGAACCTGAGCACCACCACCACGACGAAACCCCGGTCGCGCGCGACCCCGAGGGCGGAAGCGGCCTCGTCGGGTACGCGGCCATCAAGTACATCGCGATCGTCGCCATCGTGATCGCGATCCTGGTCTTCCTCGGGTGGTACCTGATCCCCGCGTTGACCGACTGACCGAAGAAACGCTGAGCACTCAGAAGGAGAAAGACGATGTTGGAGACGCTCGCCATGCTGGCCCAAGAGGCCAATGAGCAGACGACCGACACGATCCTGTGGGTCATCGCAGCTGTCCTCGTCATCGCGGGCATCTTCGCGATCATCCGCAGCCAGGTCGTCTGGGGCATCGTGCTGATCGTGGTGGGACTGCTGGTCGGTCCCGGCGGGGTCAGCATGCTCGACTAGCAAACGACTCAGATCCGGACGTGAGAGGCGGCCGCGGCCCCGAAGGGGCGCGGCCGCCTCATCTCTCAGGGTGACCGAGGGGACTTGAACCCCCAGCCTCCAGGACCACAACCTGGCGCTCTAACCAGTTGAGCTACGGCCACCACGTGCAGAGCAAAGGGTACCCGAAGACGCCTCCGGAGTTGCCTCGAGGGGCCCCGTCGGGCATCATTGAACGGCCGTTCAAACGAGCCGTTCGGGGGTGGACGACATGGCAGTCAGGGAGACGATCGAGTTCGACCTCGAGTTGGTCGACCATCTGATCGCCGGGGAAGAGGCGACGCTCGAGCCCAAGCACCGAGCCTCCATCGAGTACCGCGAGGTGGCCGCCCGTCACGTGACCGGCGGCGTGGCGTCGTCCTGGCAGGCGTCGCCCCCGCACGCGATCTTCATCGACCGGGGGGCGGGCAGCCACATCTGGGACCTCGACGGGAACGAGTACGCCGACTACCACCTCGGATACGGCGCGATGGTCGTCGGGCACGCGCATCCCAAGATCGTGGAGGCGATCGAGAAGCGAGCGCGCCTGGGAACGCATTTCGCGCAGCCCACCGCACAGCTCCACGAGATCGGCGAGAATGTCTCGGACCGGTTCGGGCTCCCGCTCTGGCGGTTCTGCAACTCCGGCACGGAGGCGACGCTCGAAGCCGTCCGGCTGATGCGCGCGAACACCGGCCGGGACATGATCGTGAAGATCGAGGGGAGCTACCACGGTCACCATGACTCGTTGATGTTCTCCGTCGCGCCCGATCCCGACCTGATCGGTCCACGTGAGCATCCCGTCACGGTGCCGCAGGCGATGGGGATCCCCCAGGCCTTCGCCGACCTGGTGCGTGTGGTGCCCTTCAACGATCTGGCCGAGGCCGAGCGCGCGTTCGTGGAGAACGAGGGCCTCGTCGCCGGCATGATCGTCGAGCCGGCGATGATGAACTGCGGCGTCGTGCTGCCACAACAGGGCTACCTCCAGGGACTGCTCGATCTGTGCCACCGCCACGGTGCCTACCTCGCGTTCGACGAGGTGAAGACCGGCGGGACGATCGCGTGGGGCGGTGCCGTGGAGGCCTTCGGCGTCCAGCCCGACATCGTGACGCTCGCCAAGGCGTTCGGCGGCGGCGTGCCGTGTGGCGCGATCGGCGCGACCGAGGAACTCTTCGGACCGGTCCTCCGCGGGGAGCACGACATCGCCGGGACGTTCAACGGCAACCCGCTCACGATGGCCGCGGCGAAGGCGACCCTGCTCGAGGTGCTCACGCCGGATGCGTACGAGCGTCTGCACGAGATCGACCGCACGTTGAAGGACGGTCTCCGGCCGATCATCGATCGGTATCGGCTCCCCGCGTACGTGACGGGGATCGGCGCGAAGGGCTCGGTCACGTACTCGCCGACCGAGGTGCGCGAGTACCGGGACACGATCGGGATCGACGAGCGGGTGACGTACCTCGCGTGGTTGATGCAGCAGAACCGTGGTGTGTTCAAGTCCCCATGGTCCAAGCAGGAGACCTGGACGCTCTCGATCGTGCATTCCGACGAAGACGCCCGACGCTACGTCGATAACTTCGAGGCGTTCGCGGCTGCCGTCGCTGGCTAACAGGGTGAGCGCCGTGGGGGAAAGCTGGGACACGGTGTCGCTGCCCGACGGCAGATCCATCGAGGTCGTCGTCCAGGGCGCAGAGGACGGGTCTCTCCTCATCTTCCACCACGGCAGCCCCGGTTCCGCGCAGCCGCTCGAGCCGTGGCACACGGCGGCCGCGGAGAGGGGAATCGCGATCGCGCTCCTGTCCCGGGCGGGCTTCGGCGGCTCGACCCGCCAGGAGGGCCGAACCGTCGCCAGCGCGGCGGCGGACGCCGCAGCGCTCGCCGACCACCTCGGCCGCGAGACGTTCCTCACCGCGGGGTGGTCAGGCGGCGGCCCGCACGCGCTCGCGTGCGCGGCGCTCCTCCCGGACCGCGTGCGGGCCGCCGCGTCGGTCGCGGGGATCGCGCCGTACGACGCCGAGGGCTTGGACTGGACCGGCGGGATGGGCGAGGACAACCAGTTCGAGTACCCGCTGGCCGCACGAGATCCGGTCGCGCTCCTCGAGTGGATGGAGCCGCAGACCGAACCGATGGTCCAGATCGAGCCGGAAGAGTTCGCGCACAGGCTGCGCTCGCTGATGTCGGACGTCGACGCTCGGTCGGTCACCGGTGCGTTCGGCGAGTACCTCGCGGGGTCGTACCGAGGCGCGTTCCGAGACGGCCCCTGGGGCTGGTACGACGACGATCTGGCGTTCGTCGGCGACTGGGGCTTCGACGTCGCCGACATCCGCGTGCCCGTCTCCGTCTGGCAGGGCCGGGAGGACCTGTTCGTGCCGGTCACGCACGGCGAGTGGCTCGCCGCGCACATCCCAGGGGCGCGTGTCCACCTCCGTCCCGAGCACGGCCATCTGTCGCTCGGGATCGGTGCGTTCGGTGAGATCCTCGACGACCTGCTCGAGGCGTCCGGCACAGGCGCGTCTACCATCGAGGGGTGAGCCCGTCGCAGCCCGAGGTGCGCAAGAAGGCCGAGCGTCTCGACGAGCGGCTCCGTCCCCTGCTTGCCCGGATCGGCGTGCCGCTCCTTCGGATCTCGCTCGGGGTCGTGTTCCTCTGGTTCGGGCTCCTGAAGATCTTCGATGTGTCACCCGTCTCCGGACTCGTCGCGAACACGATCTACTGGTTCGATCCGGATGTCGTCGTGCCCGCGCTCGGGGTCTTCGAAGTCTTCGTGGGCGCGTGTCTCGTGGCCGGACGGCTGATGCGGATCGCGCTTCCCCTGCTCGTCCTGCAGATGGCCGGCACGTTCATGGTGCTCGTCCTGCTCCCGGACGTGGCGTTCCGCGACGGGAACCCGTTCCTGCTCACGGTCGAGGGCGAGTTCGTCGTGAAGAACCTCGTCCTGCTCTCGTCCGCGCTGGTGATCGGGTCTCGATTGGCGCCCCTCGGCGAGGGCGGGTCCGGCAATGCCTGAGCCGGCGGACGGCGTAGGCTCCACCGTCATGGACACCGCGAGGACCGTCGACGTCGACCTGAACTGGGTCGAGGAGCTCACCCAGCGCGAGACCGAGGCGCTCGACCGGCGACACGCTCGATCGCTGACGTACCGGGAGGAGGCGAAGCGGTTCCTCCCCGGTGGTGTGTCCTCCTCGTGGCAATCGTGGCCGCCGCATCCGATCTACGTGCGGCGCGGAGAGGGCTCACACGTCTGGGACATCGACGGGAACGACTACGTCGACCTGCACAACGGCTACGGCGTGATGGTGATGGGCCACGCGCATCCGAAGATCGTCGAAGCGGTCAAACGGCGTGTCGAGCGCGGCACCCACTTCGCCCAGCCAACCGAGGAGGCCCTCCCGGTGGCCGAGAACCTCGCCGAGCGATATCGGCTGCCGCAATGGCGGTTCGGTAACTCCGGGACGGAGGCGACCCTCGACGCGTGCCGGATCTCGCGTGCGCTTACCGGTCGGAAGAAGATCCTGAAGATCGAGGGCACGTACCACGGCCACCACGACTCGCTGATGGTGAGCGTGTTCCCCGCGGAGGACAAGGCGGGGCCTCGTGATCATCCCGTCGCGGTTCCGCAGACCCTGGGCCTGCCGCAGGAGTTCGTGGACCTCGTCGTGAACGTGCCGTTCAACGACCTCGAGGCGGCGAAGCGGACGTTCGCCGAGCATGCCGGCGAGTTCGCCTGCATGATCGTCGAGCCGGCGATGTCCAACTGCGGGCTCGTCTTGCCGGACGCTGGCTATCTCGCTGGCCTGAAGGAGCTTTGCCACGCGGACGGCGCGCTGTTCGTCTTCGACGAGGTGAAGACCGGCTTCACGCTCGCCTGGGGAGGAGCGATCGAGGCGTTCGGCGTCGTGCCCGACCTCGTGTGTCTGGCCAAGGCCTTGGGCGCGGGCTTGCCCTGTGGAGCGATCGGCGGCACCGAGGAAGCGATGAGCATGGTCATCTCCGGCGAGCTCGACCAGCAGGGGACCTTCAACGGGAACCCGCTGACGATGGCCGCCGCTCAGGCGAACCTCCTCGAGGTGCTCACTCCCGACGCGTATTCGAGATTCGACGAGCTGAACGCGATCCTTCAGAAGTCCGACCAGGTGTGCCTGAAGCACGGCTTGGCGGCGAACGTGAAGGTCCTGGGAGCCAAGGGCTCGGTCGAGTTCCGGCGGGAGCCGATCCACGAGTACCGCGATCTCTGGGACATCGACGACCGGGTACCGCAGCTCGCATGGCTCTGGCAGCTCAACCGCGGCGTGTTCAAGTCGCCCGGCTCCAAGTGGGAGAGCTGGACGACGTCGATCGTGCACTCCGAGGACGACGTGCGCCGCTACGTCGACAACCTGGAGGAGTTCGCGGCCACCGTCACGGCGCCGCCCGCCTAGAGCCCACCGGTAGACTCGGCGCCATGGACGAGCCGCAGGTGGGCGTCATCATGGGCTCCCGCTCGGACTGGGAGACGATGAAGCACTGCTGCGACACCCTCGAGGACCTGGGCGTCCGTTTCGAGACCAAGGTCGTATCCGCCCACCGCACGCCGGAGCTCATGGTGGAGTACGCGAAGTCCGCGGCCGATCGCGGCCTGCGGGTGATCGTCGCCGGCGCAGGCGGCGCCGCCCACCTCCCCGGGATGACGGCGGCGAACACCCACCTCCCGGTCCTGGGGGTGCCGATCGAATCCAAGGCGCTGAAGGGGATGGACTCGCTCCTGTCCATCGTGCAGATGCCGGCCGGAGTGCCGGTCGGCGCGCTCGCGATCGGCGTGAGCGGCGCGGTGAACGCCGGACTGCTCGCGGCCGAGATCGTCGCGCTCGCGGACGAGCACGTCCGCGACCAGCTCCTGAAGTTCCGTGAGGTCCAAACGGAGAACGTGGTAGCCCATCCAGATCCCGACGAGCGGTGACGCTCGTCGGGATCGTGGGTGGCGGTCAGCTCGGCATGATGCTGGCCGAGGCGGCCACCGGGCTCGGCATCGAGTGCGTGTCGTTGGACCCTGCGCCCGACTCGCCCGCATCTCGTGTCGCGCCGGCGATCGTCGGTGCCTATGACGACGAGGTCGCTCTCGCCGAGCTGGCGGCCACCGCCGATGTCGTCACGTACGAGTTCGAGAACGTGCCGGTCGCGTCCGCCCGGTTCCTCGCGGAGCAGGTCGAGGTGTTCCCGCCACCCGAGTCACTGGAGTTCGCGCAGGACCGGGTGCTCGAGAAGACGTTGTTCGAAGAGGTCGGTCTGGCCGTGGCTCCTTTCTCGCCGGTGTCGTCACGCGACGAGCTGGCGGAAGCGCTCGAGATGCTCGGCGTGCCGAGCGTGTTGAAGACGCGACGTCTCGGCTACGACGGGAAGGGACAGGTCCGGCTGGCGAGCGTGAGGGAGGCGGATGACGCGTGGCGCGAGGTGGGGGAGTTGCCCTCGATCCTCGAGTCGCTCGTGCCGTTCGAACGGGAGCTGTCCATCCTCGGCATCCGCGGCCGAGACGGTCGGGCCGCGTTCTACCCGCTCGTGGAGAACCGACATCGCGACGGGATCCTCCGTATGTCGATCGCGCCGGCCCCCGAGGTGGCCGCAGAACTCCAGGCGACGGCGGAGCGGCACGCACTCGCCGTGATGGAACGGCTCGGGCACGTCGGCGTGCTCGCGATCGAGCTGTTCCAGGTGGGACGGTACCTGTTGGGGAACGAGATGGCGCCACGAGTGCACAACTCCGGACACTGGACGATCGAGGGGGCGGAGACGTCGCAATTCGAGAATCACCTGCGCGCGATCTGCGGATTGGAGCTTGGCTCGACGTCCCTTTCGGCCTACAGCGCTATGGTGAACCTCATCGGCTCGGCCCCGCCGGACGGCGCGTTCGACCTCGGGTCCGCAGTTCACCTTCACCTGTACGGCAAGGCATCTCGTCCGGGGAGGAAGATCGGACATGTGACGGTCACCGGAGCCGACTCGATTACCCGTGATCGGGTATTAGGGGGAGTCACCCGAACGGCCGACAACCTTGGATAGATGGCATACCTCACCTGCCCCGACTGCCGGATGCCCTCCCCCGTGGAGGACGGCGCGATCTCGTACCGCTGCTTCTCGTGCGCGGCCGATATCAGGTTCGAGGCGTGCCACAAGTGCGAGTACCCGCAGGCGATCCCGTCACGCTGGTTCGGGGCCTTCACGTGCGGCAAGTGCGAGACGAAGGTCGAGATCCCTCGCCAGCGGCTCTACAGCACGTCGGTCAAAGCCCGCTTCGTGAAGGGGTACGGCCACACCTACCCGCGCTTCTGAGTCATCCCTGCCGCTCCACCCCTAGGCTGCGGGCGCAGGTCCGGTCTCTGTTCTCCGAGGTCGACCTCGCTCGAGAGCGAGGGATCCCACGGTGGTCAGGATGAGCGCGGCAGTCACCCAAGGGGTCAAGCGTAGGCCCGTCAGAGCGAGCAGGCCGATGATCTTCGCGACCTTCTCGACAAGAGAATCTTCGTGGCTCGCTCCCTCCGCGGAGGAACACACCTGGCTCGCGTGTGCCGAACAGGGACCTTCGCCAAAGGCTCCCGTGAGCATGGTCTCCGCTCGACCATGCGCCCGCTGAGTCGGGGACACCATGGATGTCCCGTGCGCTGCAGACGGGGGAGCTCCCTTCGTGGCGTTGGACGACGAGACGCCGTGTGCAGAGGACCCTGCAGGATGATCGGCCGCTCCAGTCATGCCCGAGGCCGGTCCGGCCCCGCTGCTCGCCGCGGCATCGCCGAGCGCCTCGGTCCCGTCAGCAGCGGCATCCGTGAGTGATCCTCCGAAGCCTGAGACGGCCTGACCCGCGTCGGCCGCGGCGCCGGTGATCGCACCCGCGGTTCCGGATGCCGTCTCCGAAACGGTTTCGACAGTCGGGGAAGAGGTCGACGAAACGGTATCGATGAGGGTCCCGGCTGCATCGCCAAGGTCATCACTCGTCGGGATCGAGCCGGCGGCATCCACCGCCGAGTCGAGCGTCACGATCGGATCATCCAAGGCGAGCGCGGGGGATGACGCGAACCATGTCATTCCCGACGCGATGCACACCAGCGCGAGGCGGTGGCTGCCTCTCATCCTCTTCTTCATGGGAGCCTCCCCGTGAGCATGCAGGGCAGCCTCGTCTCCTGCGTCGCCGTGTCCCTACCCACGTTCGGGCGTTCTTGAACATCCGATCTGAGGAGTTGGGAGACCGGGAGGCCCCTACAGCGGCGGTGCGAGGTCAGCGGCCTCGAACGAACCGACGATCTGCCGGATCCGCGGCGATACGTCGAGTGGATCGGAATCGGCCGAGAAACGTACGGTGATCACCCTGTTCCGATCGGGACCCCGGATGGTGATGACCATGAAGCTGATGGTGGATCCGTCCGTGTCCGTCGCCTGCCCGCCGACGACCAGCGATGGCTCACCCTGAGGGGTCTGTCCCTCGTCTCGGGCAACCAGCTCGAAGTCTCCGTAACGGTTCGCGAGGGAGTCCACGAGGTGTTCGGAGAGCCGCAGTATCGACCCGCGGGGGGCTGTGCGGAACGAGATCAGGACATCGCCTGCGGAATCGATGAGGCGAGTGGTCTCGCCCGACGCGGAGAGTTCCCACCCAGCCGGGTAGGAGAAGCGGTATCCCGCCTGCTCGTCGCTGTAGACGCGGAACCCGTCGCGCTGGTCATCGGGCGGGTCGATGTCGGAAGGCTGCTCCTCGGTCGAGGCCTCTTTCTCTCCAGAGAGATCGACGCCCTGACCCGGATCCTCGTCAGCACTCTCGAAGCCCGTCGGTCTCTCGCCCACGGTGCGGAAGAGTGTGGAAACGGTCACGGCCGAGGCGAGGCCGATGATCCCGATCAGAGTGAGCGCGATGACGTAGTCGGCGATGCGACGACCACGCGAACCATCACGCGGGTGAACGGTCCTCACCCAAGGGTGCCGAAGGCCGTCGACGAGGCGGAACAAGGAGCCGGAGAGCACCTCGGCGACCTGCTCCCGCCGAGCGCCGATCCTCTCGACGAAGCGGAACCATCGCTCGCCGGCGCTCTCGATCGGGTGCCGCCGGCCGCGCATCGTTCGCCCCGCCACGCGTTCCCAACGCAGGGAAACGGCTTCGGCGAACCGCTCCCTTCGATCGGCGAGCCGATCCATGGACCGGTACCAGCGGAGGGAGAGGGTGTCTGTCAGACGGCTCCATCGACCGGCGAACCGATCCAGGCGAACAGCCAACCATGCCGCCACCTTCGTCACGATCCGCTCCTCGGCTCGATCCGCCACCCCTCCGGGGCGGATCAAGAGGTCATGCTAGCGGTGTGCGCGCCACGACGTCGACCGATGTATCTGCCTCAGTCTTTCCCGGGTGGATCGGCTGGCTTGCCGGCACGCTCGTCGGACTTGGGTTTCGGGCAGACCTGGTGCTTCGCCCGCTCGTCCGCGCTGGACCAGAGGATGCGATCGCCCGGCCTGATATCGCCGCCGCAGCGCAAGCACTTAGTCGCGTAGCTGGCCGTGCGTTGAAAGACCGCCACCGTTCCCCCCGGTAACCCACTCTCGTGGGCTACTTGTCGTTCGCCTTCCCGGTCCTCTCGGAGACGGCCTTCACCGCTTCCTTGGAAACGGTCTTGACCGCGTCCGTCACCGCCTTCGCGGCCGCTTTCGTCGCCGTCTTGGTCTCTCCCTTTGCCTCGACGGCATCGAGGATCTTCTTCAGCTTGCTGTGAGCCTTCTTCCCGGTCTGACCGCTCTTCGCGCTCACGATGATCGGCGGGAGATCCTGGCTGTCGAAGAAGAGCGTGATGTTGTTCGGGTTCTCGACGATCTGCACCTGGAAGCGCGCGGTCCGCTTACCTGCCTTCGTCTTCATCTGCAGCCTCCTCTCATCGGTCAACCCAGTCATCTCGGCGCCGGTCGTCAGAGAGTACGCGCCGGGCAGGATCCGAACCTGCGACCTGAGGATCAGGGAGCCTTCGTTCCGCATAACCGTCGGAGCCTCACACGATCCCGAGCCGGATGCTCGACCGCCTCACGGAGCGGGACGGGCCACAGATCGCGACCTGACCGCTCCGAGGCGACGATGTCCTTAGAACAGCCACAGGACGACGGCGATCACTCCGATCACAGCCAGAATGGTGTAGATCATCTTTGCACTCACCTCCCTCGGTACTACTCGTTTCGCGGTTCCGACGAACGACGAGGGTCGGTGCTGCGGGCGATCTTCGCTCCGGCCCCGTAGAACTTCTCGACGGTCGCGAACCGTGGGTTCTCGAACAGCACCCGATCGATCTCGGGGTTCTCGTGGTGCAAGGCGATCGCGAACCTGACGGGCACGGCCCGCACGGCCTCGTACTCAGGGCGCGTCAGGCCGATCGGCTCGGTGCAGCGACTGTCTGAACACTCGCACAGGTAGGTGTTGATGCGGTGGTCCATGTCCGGGTCGGAGTCGTTGGCGTCCTCGCTCCACTCGTTCATCGCCCGGAAGATGGTTTCGTTCGTCGCCTCCTGCTCCCGCCAATCAAGCATCGGCATTCAGATAAGCCGCAAGACTCTGACCTGCCTCGTGAGTTTCGCTGCCGACGAATCGGTTGAGCACACCGGCGGTACCTTGGTCATCGAGTAGGTACTCCGTACAGGTGAGCTCGAACACGCGCCGTGCAGATGGTCTCGCACCGACCAGGATCAGGCGCTGCCCGTTCGTCTTGGCACGCTCCCTCGCTCGAACCAGCGAGTGAAGAGCTGTCGTGTCCATGAAGGACAGTGCGCGCATGTCGAGCACGATCGCCGAGACGCCGTCGCTCTCGAAGGGCGCGAGATGACCTTCCAGGTCCGGAACGGTTGCCATGTCGAGATCGCCGCGCAGGGCGATGCTGGCGACGCCATTCCGTGAGTGGGCTTGGGTGCTGAACTGAGATTCCGACCCCATGGTGGCTCCCGTCGTCGGGAGGGTCAGCGCCTGCGCGCCGATCCGGCTCAGTGACCTTGGGTCGGGGTCCGGAAATGCTCGAACCGAGTTCTTGGGGTCCGGCGTGATTGAGTCTACTCCTTTCGCGCAGCTGTAAGCACCGGGAGGTAACATCGGGCTCGGAGGTTCGACGCGCCGATGGACGATGGGAGCACCCCCCGCCTCCGAGTCTTGGTTTCCGACGGGCCCGGAGTACGCCTCGACGAGGTCACCCTCACGGTGGCCGGGCTCGGCCACGACGTCATCGCCAGAGAATCCTCCCTCCCGGACGTCGCCCGCATCACGGCGACCGAGCGGCCCGACGTGGCCGTGGTGATCGTTCACGAGGGGACCGCCAAGGCCTTGCAGCTGATCGACCGGATCGTGCACGAGGCAACCTGCCCAGTGATCGCAGTCCTCGACGTGCAGGATCGAGATTTCATCAACGAGGCGGCTAAACGAGGGATCTTCGCCTACATCGCGGACGGGCATGACCCGCAGGAGATGCAGAGCGCCATCGACATAGTCCTCCGCCGCTTCGCTGAGTATCACGCTCTCGAAGGCGCATTCGGTCGGAGAGCCGTGACGGAGCAAGCGAAGGGGATCCTCATGGAGCGTCACGACATCGATGAGCACGCGGCTTTCGACATGCTCCGTGACGAGGCGCGGCGGACTCATCGCAAGCTGGTGGACTTGGCAGAGATCGTCGTGGCCGGTCAACCGATGCTTCCGGCTCGACCGGCTTCCGCCCCCGAGGGATCTCGAGGATCACGGTAAGGAGACCCCGCCGCTTTGAAACATCGGCGTTCGCTGGTCCGGGTCTCGCGCGCCGGGCAGGATTCGAACCTGCGACCTGAGGATTAGAAGTCCCCTGCTCTATCCCCTGAGCTACCGGCGCCGGCGCCGGCGCCAAGCGTAGCGCGGGGTGGGCGAGTCTCGGTCAGGTGAGCGCGCCGAACCTTACGAGGCGGATCCGGCTTTCTCCCGCACGAGCTCCTGAAGTCCGACGACGCTGGGAGACTCGATCTTCTCGGCATCCCGGAGGAGCGCCCGAAGCGACCCGAACCGGGACCCCGCTCCGACCCTCGACGAGTTCGTCAGTTGCCTCACCCGGTCCAAGCGAACGACCTCCATGTCGCCTCGCCGCTCGATCTCGATCGAGCCCACGTCCGACCAGTGTCTGATCGTCGCGATATCCACGTCCACCAATCGAGCCGCTGCCTCGATCGTCACCGACGCGTACTTGCCTAGGGTTCGTTCGAGTCCAGACCTCATGTGTCAGACCTTAGACGGGAATCGTCCTCGCCACATCGGGCTTCGGTTCATCCTTCGCCCCGCCGAATGCCAGCGCGAGTGACTCATCGTGGCCATTGCCGGACGAAGCGACGTCGCGCGATCGACTGAGAACCTGCGATGAAGAGCGGGTGACATCCTCAAGGGTGGGGATGGTCGACTCTCCTTGAGGGAAGCACACGCCCGGGCGGACGATCCCCGACCCCGACGCCGCGCGGACTCAGGCGACGAGGCCCATCTTCGCGGTCTCCTTGATGAGCGCTACGAGCGCCTTCTCATCGAGGTCCGCGAGCTTCTTGATCATCACGCAGGTCTTGCCGATGTTGGCCTTCGGGAGCCGGTCGACGTAACGCTCGGCGACGTAGCCCTCCGCGTCGGCGGCGAAGCAGTAGAGCGAGATGTAGGAGGCGTTGCTAGCGATCGAGAGCTTGCAGGCGTCGCCCTCGCGGCCGCTCGCGTAGCGGTAGTGGAACGGCCCGTAGCCGAGCATGCCGCCCATGATGACCGGCTCGAGCTTCGGGGCGTTCTTGCGGATCAGCGCATCGAGTGCCGCGATATCGGACCGGCGCTTGTCGTCCACGGCGGCGATGTACTCCGCCGGGGTCTTCACGTTCAGCTGTCCCTTCATCTTCACGGCGTCCTCCGAGACTCGGCGTCACCAGACCGGCAGCGGCCCGTCGGCCTTTCCATCGATGAACTGTCGCACGACGGGGGCGGCGGTTTCCACGAACGCGCGCGCGGCGGCCCCGCGAGGTGGATCCGGCCTCGTGCAGCAGGTGTACCTCGTCCGGCCCGACGATGATCCGATGGGGACGTACGACTCGCACGAGCCGTCTCGAGACTTCACGCGCCGAGGTCGAGTTCAAGACCGCCTCGTTCGACGGTGATCCGCTCGACTTCTCCCCGCGACGATTCGGTGGTGCCCCGCTCGCTTCTCACCTGCAGAGCGGGTGACGGGAATCGAACCCGCACCACCAGCTTGGAAGGCTGGAGCTCTACCATTGAGCTACACCCGCGTACCGCCAGCCTAGCAAGGCGCCCTCCCACACCTCGGGCCATCACGGCGCCATCCAGGCGAAGGGCTCCTTGGGCACGTTCCGAAGGATCCAGAAGAGTCCGAAGGTGACGCCGACCGCCCAGCCGGCCCACCGGGGGGTGCTCCATGTCCTCGGAGGCTCCCGCCCTCGGATCACTGCGAGCCCCACCCACAGCCAGGCGAGGACGAGCATCGGTACGAAGAGCACCGTCAGGGCGTTGTAGTCGAGGGCGGATCGGAGATCCAGATGCAGCAGCGCGTGCAGGCACCTGAGCGTCCCGCACCCAGGGCAGTACAGACCGGTGACCGAAGAGAACGGACAGACGGGGAAGGATGTCGACTCGCTCGGGTCGGCGATGTGCAGCACGACGGCGAACGCCAGGCCTCCGAAGAACAGGACTGTGTCTCGAACGCGAGAGAGACCGAGAGCGCCGACGTGTCCGGGATGCATGGCCGATCCCGACTATGTGAACGAGGGAGTGCTGCTCGTCCCGACGGATCCCGCGACCAAGGCGATCGCGAGGACGACCCCGGCCACGGCGCTGATGATCGTCCACATCTTCGCCTTGTTGGAGGCTTCCCTCGCACCGGCGATGTCTCCCGCCTGGAGCTTGCTGCTGACCTGTGACGCATAGACGATGGCGACGATCCCCGTGGGAAGGAAACAGAACAACGTGACGAGTATCGCCCACACCAAGTAGGTAGGGACCGGCACGTTCGTCACAGGCGTGATGGAGTACGGCGTGGCGACTCCCTGGCCGGGAGTTGGAGGGGCGGGGGGCAGGCCGGACTCATCGGGAGGCGGCGGGGTCTCCGATCGCTCCCAGGTTTGCGCAACGTCGTTCCAGCGAAGCCACGTCCCATCGTCCTGTTGCTGCCACCAGACGCCGTTCCTGAACACCGGTTCGCTCACGGAGACGCTCCTTCCCCGCCGGCCGTGCCGGCGTGGCATCGAGGACCGACTCAGGTGAACGTACACCCGGGACGAGCATCGATCGGCCAGTCGCGATCAGAGGATCCGGGGCTGCGATACTCCGCCGATGGACGTCGGGTTCCGGCTGGTCGATGCGTTCACCGAGACGCCGTTCCAAGGCAATCGATTGTGCGTCGTGCCCGAGACGCCCGACGGATTCTCGACCGAGCAGATGAAGATGCTCGCCCTCGAGACGAACTTCTCCGAGACCACCTTCGTGACCGAGTCGCGCCCCGAGGGCTACCGGATGCGGATCTTCACACCGGACGCTGAGCTTCCGTTCGCCGGCCACCCGACCATCGGGACCGCGTTCACGCTCGCGAGCGAAGGAAGGACGTCCCCGAAGACCGTGCAGACGACTGCCCTCGGCGACGTGCCCGTAGAGGTCGACCTGGAGAAGGGGTTCGCCTGGATGACGCAGCAGCGTCCGGTGTTCGGTTCGGAGTTCGACGACCGCGGAGTCGTCGCCGACGCGGCCGGGCTCGAGCCGGAGGACCTGCATCCCGAGCTACCGATGCAGGTGATCTCGACGGGGCTCGGGCCGCTCATCGTTCCCATCCGTGATGAGGAGGCGCTCCGGCGGGCCGAGCGATTTGAGCCGGGGTGCCGGAAGGCGACCACCGCATCCGGAGGGGAATGCCTCTACCTGTTCGCCATCCGGGGCGACGGCGACGTGCTGGCGAGGATGTTCGACGCGAGCTTCGGCGTCGGCGAGGACCCCGCCACCGGCTCGGCGGCCGGTCCGCTCGGCGTCTACCTCGCGTCCCGTCGCCTCGCCGGCATGCCGGGCGAAGCGGTCGTCGCGCAGGGAGAGATGGTGGGACGGCCGAGCTTCCTGCACCTGCACATCACACCGGACGGTGAGTCGTGGAACGTTCGCGTCGGCGGGGGCGTGCGGATCGTGGGCGAGGGCGTGTTCCGCGTCTCGGACTAGACGGCCATGCAGAGCAGGATCGGCTCGATCACCGTGTCGTCATCGCCCAGGTCTACCTTCACCGTCAGCTGCTCGGCGATCCCGGGCTCGAAGGGAACCGAGCTCGCGTAGACGGGTGTGTCGTTGAGGAAGGTCGCGCGACCGGCGCCCGCGGTCACGTTGCACTCCACGAGGGACGGTCGGTTGCCGAGGTTCGTGACCGCGAAGGTGAAGCAGGCGGGCGTGCCCTCGCCGGTAGGACATTCCGTGCCTTCGGCCGAACCCACGTCGAAGCGGGGCGGTGTGTCGCTTCGGAGCTGCAGAGCGACCAGGATCGCGAAGGCGGCGATGGCGAGCAGCAGCACGACGGAAAGGACGTAGCTCAGAAGGTTCCGCGTCCTCGGCCGCGAGCGCATGGGACCACCGTACCCGGACGTAGAATCCCGTTACAAGCGGGGCGTAGCGCAGCCTGGCAGCGCACGTGCTTTGGGAGCACGAGGTCGCGGGTTCGAATCCCGCCGCCCCGACCGCTATCGATCCGGGCCTCTCCCGTGCCTCGTCATGATCTCCACGAGCCGATCGTGGGGGAGGGCGTGGGCGGTGATGCCGTCGCGGCCGACCATCGTGTCGGCCGCGACGAGTGCGTTGAGGATCGCCTCCTCGGTGGCTTCGATCGCGCCCCAGAACAGGGGCGTGATCGATGCGTCCGACACCATGTCGACCGTCAGCGGTCCTGCTCCGGTCCCGGACTTGTAGCTCTTCATCCGTCCGGCGTTCGCCGTGGAGAACGCTAGGAAGATGTCGCCGCTCGAGTTGCTCCCGCCGCCGCCGACTCGCGCGATGCCCAGGGTGGCCCGCTGGGCCATGCGGTCCAGTTGGTGCGGAAGCAGGGGAGCGTCGGTCGCGACCACGACGATGATCGAGCCCTCGGCCGCGCGGCCGATCCGTTCCTCGTCGTCCCACGCGGAGGAGATGTCGCTGGTCGGGATCTCCTCGCCGACATGGACGCCGTCGACCATCAGGCGCTGCCGGTCGCCGTAGTTCGACTGCACCAGGACGCCCACGGTCCAGCTGTTCCCCTCGCCCTCGACCACGCGCGATGCGGTCCCCGTGCCTCCCTTGAAGTCGTGACAGATCATGCCCGTGCCGCCCCCTACGCCGCCTTCGGGGACCGGCCCGCCGGACGCAGTGTCGAGAGCGTCGAAGAGATGCTCGGGCCGCACGTGCATGCCGTTGATGTCGTTCAGGGCGCCATCGTAGGTCTCCCCGACGACGGGCAGGCTCCAGAACGCCGGCCCTCGATCACGGCCTCGCACCTCGTAGGAGACGAGGGCGTCGCGGACCACGCCCACGCTGTGGGTGTTCGTGATCGCGACCGGCGTCGTGAGGCAACCGGACTCGCGGAGCCATTCCAAGCCGGTCATCTCGCCGTTGCCGTTCAGCGTGTGGCAACCGGCGAACAAGGGCTCCTCGCCGATGCCCGCATGCGGGACGATCGCGGTGACTCCCGTACGGACCGGCCCCTGCCCGACGACGAGAGGCCCTTCCCCTTCGATCAACGTCGTCATGCCGACCGTGACGCCGCCGACGTCGGTGATCGCGTTCAGCGGTGCCGCCGGAAGGAGTCCAACTCGGAGTCCCAGGTCGCGGTAACGCGTCATCGCGCGAACCCTACAGGAGGGCTCTCGCGAGAGCGGTGACCGTCGCGGCTACGACCACGACCACGAGCGGCGGCGCCTTGAAGGCGATCGCCACCGCGGCGGCCGCGACCCCGAGCGCCCGCTCGTCGAGGACGAGCGCACGCTCCCCCCCGAACGTGCTGATCGCCACCAACGCGGCGAGGAGCGCCGGCGCGAGAAGGCCGATCACACGCCCCAGCCGGGGAGGCAGCGGCTTGCCGCCGAGCAGGAGCGGCCCGGTTCCCTTGATCGCGATCGTCGCCACGCCGACCAGCACCACGGTCCACCACGCCTGGCTCATCGGCGCCGCCAGCCGACGAGGCACGCGAGTCCGGCCGCGATGATCGGCACGCCGGCGGGCACGATCGGGGTGAGCGCCAGCGCGATAGCGGCGCCCAGCAACGCGGCGGTTCGAGCATGCGGACGGTCCAGGTTCGGGATCAGGAGTGCGAGGAACAACGCCGGGAATGCCGCGTCCAGCCCGAGCCGCGCAGGATCGCCGATGAGATCGCCGAAGAGCACGCCCGCCGCGGTCCCGCCGACCCACGCCGTATAGAGCACGAGGCCGCCACCCACGATGATCTTCGGATCGTGCCCGCCGCGCCCGTCGGCCGAGAGTGCCCACGTCTCGTCGACGACGAGCTGGGCCCGCAGGAACCGTGACCACCATGGCCCGGTGAGGGACGGCGCCACGGCCAGACCGATCGGCGCGTAGCGCGCATTGAGCAGCACGGCGGCGACCACCGCGGCCGCGAGCGTCCCACCGGCTCCGAGGATCGAGGCGGCGGCGAACTGCGCCGAGCCCGCGAACGTCGTGGCCGACATCACGACCGGTGCGATCGCTCCCATCGTCGGGCGAGCGAGGACCCCGAAGGACATCCCGAAGCCGAGCACCGCGATCGAGAACGGCGCGACCTTCCTGGCACCGTGGGCGAAGCTGAGTGAGCCGCCGGGCTCGTCCATCGGTTCGCGGACCCTATCAGCGCCCCCGCCGTAGGCTGCCGCCTCGATGGACGTCTCCTCTGCCGTGCCGGATCTCCCCGCCGAAGGCGTTGCGTCGATGCTCGGCGGTCTGCCGGAGCCGGGGGATTACTCGGTTCATGTGAAGCCGCTCCGCTACCGCGACCGTCCGCACCTGGCGGCGTGGACGGACTTCGAGGACCGCTCGATCACGTTGCAGCTGCCGGAGCCCTTCTACCCCTTCGGCGAGATCGTTCCCTACGGGGCGAAGCGGCGAACCAGCGGGAAAGGAACACGACCTCGATTCATCTGGCTCACGGAAGGCATCACGTTCCGCACGCCCGAAGAGGTGCTCCGGTTCTCGTATTGCCACGAATGGATGCACTGGTGGCTCAGGGAAGTGCGAGGCACCGCGTCGGCAGCCGAAACGGCGTGCGACCGCTTCGCCCTCAACAACTACCGAAGGCAGATGGTCACGGAGAGCGACGCCGTCGCGGCGCTGCGACGGTGAGCACCGGCCTCATCGGCCGACCTCTCGATAGCGGAAGCAGCTCACGACGTGGTCGTTCACGAGGCCGCAGGCCTGCATGAACGCGTAACAGACGGTGGGACCCACGAACCTGAACCCGCGTC
>CAVXJL010000009.1:0-42925 GCA_963762015.1 uncultured Actinomycetota bacterium | reverse complement strand
GCGGAGGCGCCGGAGGTTCACGAGACGAGGATCCCGTTCGACGTCACCGGCCGCACGGTGGTGTTGGTCGACGACGTCCTCTATACGGGTCGCACGATCCGCGCGGCGATGGACGCGCTGATGGACCTCGGAAGGCCCCGCCGGATTCCGCCTGGCCGTTCTTGTCGACCGGGGACACCGCGAGCTGCCGATCCGAGCGGACTTCGTGGGGAAGAACGTGCCCACGCAGCACGGGGACGACGTCCGCGTGATGGTCACCGAGGTCGACGGCGAGGACGGTGCCGTCGTCCAGGAAGGATCGACGGGACCGACGCTCACGGAGTTCCCGGCCGTCGCCGGTCGAGGGGAGAGCGCGTGAACGAGCATCTGCTGTCGATGCACGACGTCACCGCGGAGGACGTGGTCCGCATCCTCGATACGGCCGAGTCCTTCCGCGAGGTGGGCACCCGGGTGATCAAGAAGGTCCCCGCCCTGCGCGGACGGACGGTCGTGAACCTCTTCTACGAGAACTCCACGCGGACGCGGATCTCCTTCGAGCTGGCGGCGAAGCGATTGTCGGCCGACGTGATCAACTTCGCCTCCGGCGGGTCCAGCGTCTCGAAAGGGGAATCCCTCAAGGACACGGCCCTCACCCTGCAGGCGATGGGCGCCGACGCGATCGTGATCCGCCACTCGTCCTCCGGTTCTCCGAACCAGCTCACGAAGTGGGTCCGCGGGCACGTACTCAATGCCGGGGACGGCACACACGAGCATCCGACGCAGGCGCTCCTCGACCTGTACACGATGCGTGAACGTCTCGGCCGGCTGGAAGGGCTGCGCGTGGCGATCGTGGGCGACGTGCTGCACTCGCGGGTCGCGCGGTCGCTGTCCTTCGGCCTAGTGAAGATGGGCGCCGACGTGACCCTGGTGGGTCCGGCCACGCTGATCCCGCCCGACGCCCCGGTGTGGGGGGTCCAGGTCAGCCACGACGTCGACGAGGTGCTGCCGAAACTCGACGTGTGCTACCTGCTGCGGGTGCAGACGGAGCGACAACGCCTCGAGTACTTCCCGTCCGTACGCGAGTACGCGCGGCTGTTCGGGCTGAACCGCTCGAGGGTGGGGCTCCTCCCCGAGGGTTCTCTGATCATGCACCCCGGCCCCATGAATCGCGGCGTCGAGATCGACTCCGATGTCGCCGACCTCCCCCAGAGCGTGATCGAGGACCAGGTCACGAACGGCATCGCGGTCCGGATGGCGCTCCTGTACCTGCTCCTGGGCGGTCGAGGAGAGTCCGGCGAGGAGGTGCCCGGTGGATAGCCCGGAACTGCTCTTCCGGGGAGCTCGTGTCGTGGACCCGGCGGCGGGTCGCGACGAGGTGGCGGACGTGCACGTGCGAGACGGGCTCGTCGTCGACGTCGGCCGAGGTCTCGACGCGGCGTCGGCGGAGATCGTCGATGGTGACGGGCTCGTCCTCGCACCGGGCCTGGTGGACATGCACACGCATCTCCGGGAGCCCGGCTTCGAGCAGAAGGAGACCGTCGAGACCGGCACGAGAGCGGCCGCGGTCGGTGGCTACACGGCCGTTTCCCCGATGGCCAACACGGACCCCGTCGCCGATGACGCATCCGTGATCGCCGAGGTCCGGGCCGCGGCCGCCCGCGCGGATTCTCGCCGACGTCTTCCCGGTGGGGGCGATCACCAAGGGTCTCGAAGGCGAGGTCCTCGCCGAGATCGGCGAGATGGTCGAAGCCGGCGTCCGACTCTTCAGCGACGACGGCCGCTGCGTCCCGACGGCGCGAACGCTCCGGAACGCGCTCACCTACGCCCGGGCGTTCGACGACGTGGTCCTCGCGGATCACTGCGAGGACGCCTCGCTCTCGACGGGCCAGCAGATGCACGAGGGGATCAGCTCCTACTCCCTGGGTCTGGCCGGGCAGCCGGCCGCCGCAGAGGACGCGATCGTCTTCCGCGACATCGAGATGGCCCGCCTGACCGGCGGCCGACTGCACATCTGCCACCTCTCCTCCGCACGCTCGGTGGAGCTGGTGCGCCGAGCGAAAGCCGACGGCCTCCGGGTCTCGGCGGAGGTGACGCCGCATCACCTCGTGTTCACCGACGAGGACCTCCGCACCTACGACACGAACCTCAAAGTGAATCCTCCGCTCCGCTCGGCGGAGGATCGGGATGCCCTCCGAGAGGGGCTCGCAGACGGCACGATCGATGCGATCGCCACCGATCATGCGCCGCATGCGGTGGAGGAGAAGGAGGCAGAGTTCGATCGCGCCCCCCACGGCACGATCGGGCTCGAAACCGCGCTCGCGGTGGCGTTGACGGAGCTCGTCGCCCCCGGCCTCTGCAGCCTGTCGCGGGTGCTCGAGGTCTTGTCCTCAGCCCCGGCGCGCCTCATCGGTGCCAGGGACCACGGCGGCCCGATCGCGGCGGGACGGCCCGCCAACCTCGTGCTCTTCGACCCTGAGGAGCGTTGGACCGTCGAGCCGCCGTTCGTGTCCAGGTCGAGGAACAGCGCCTTCACCGGGCGGGCCCTGGTCGGGCGGGTCCGGCACACGGTGCGGCACGGGGTGCTCATGGTTTCGGAGGGGAAGGCCACGCGGTGAGGGCGCCATCCACGCTGCTCGCCCTGGAGGACGGGACCGCCTTCCGAGGTTCGGGCTTCGGAGCGCAGGGAGAGGCGTTCGGCGAGGCCGTCTTCAACACCGGCATGGGCGGCTACCAAGAGATCCTCACCGACCCGTCGTACGCCGGTCAGATCGTGACCATGACCGCTCCGCAGCAGGGCAACTACGGCATGCACTCCGGCGACGCAGAGAGCGGAGGCATCCACGTTTCCGGCTTCGCGGTCCGCGAGGCGTCCCGGCGAGCGTCGTCGCCGAGGGCGGAGAGCACCCTCGGCGAGGCGCTCGAGGCAGCCGGGGTGATCGGGATCGAGGGGATCGACACACGGAAGCTCACCTTGCGGATCCGCGACGCCGGGGCGATGCGGGCCGCGATCTCCACGACGGACCTCGAACCGTCGTCCCTGGTCGACCGGATCCGGCAGACCCAGGGGATGGCCGGCGCCGACCTGGCGCGGACGGTCACGACGGGGGAGTCGTATCAGGCGAGCGCGGTGGTGGGACCCGCGGACACCTCATGTGGGCGGGCGTTGCGGATCGCCGTCTACGACTTCGGGGTCAAGCGGAACATCCTGCGCATGGCGGCGGCGACCGGATTCGACGCCACCGTGGTTCCGGCGGAGACGCCGGCCGCCGACGTCGCGGCCGGCGGCTTCGACGGCGTGCTCCTGTCCAACGGACCGGGCGACCCGGCGGCGACCCCGTACGGGGTCGCCGCCACCGCAGGGTTGCTCGGCCGGATCCCGCTCTTCGGCATCTGCCTCGGGCACCAGCTGCTGGGTCTCGCGCTCGGCGGCCGGACCTACAAGATGCCCTTCGGTCACCGGGGGGTGAACCAGCCGGTGCTGGACTCGCGGACGGGCGAGGTGCACATCACCAGCCACAACCACGGGTTCGCGGTCGATCCCGCCGGGTGGGAGCGCGGTCCGGACGGAGCGGTCCGTACCTCGTTCGGCCGCGTCGAGATGAGTCACCGTAACCTCAACGACGACACGTTGGAGGGTCTCCGCTGCCTCGACGTCCCCGCCTTCTCCGTCCAGTACCACCCGGAGGCGGCGCCGGGGCCGCACGACGCCCGGGGCTTGTTCCAGGAGTTCCGCACCATGATCGAGACCCCCGCCTGATGCCGAAACGCACCGATCTGTCGTCGATCCTGGTGATCGGCTCGGGCCCGATCGTGATCGGCCAGGCGTGCGAGTTCGATTACTCCGGCACGCAGGCATGTCGGGTCCTTCGCCAGGAGGGGTATCGCGTCGCGCTCGTCAACTCCAACCCCGCCACGATCATGACCGACCCCGAGTTCGCGGACCGGACGTACATCGAGCCGCTCACGCCGGAGTCGGTGCTCGCGGTGATCGAACGGGAACGACCCGACGCGTTGCTGCCGACGATCGGGGGCCAGACCGGATTGAACGTGAGCGTCGCGCTCGCGGAATCGGGCGATCTCGAGCGACTCGGCGTCGAGTTGATCGGGGCAAGCCTGGAGACGATCCACCGCGCGGAGGACCGCAGCCGATTCAAGGAGACGATGGCGAAGGCGGGTCTGGACGTGCCGCGCGCCGGGATCGCACATGTCCTCCAGGAGGCGCTGGCCCTCGGAGACGAGCTGGGATTCCCGGTGATCGTCAGGCCGTCCTTCACCCTCGGTGGGGGAGGGAGCGGGTTCGCGGCGTCGCAGGAGGAGCTCAGGGTCCTTGCGAGCCGGTCGCTCGCCGCGAGCCCCGTTTCGGAGATCCTCGTCGAAGAGTCGATCGCGGGCTGGAAGGAGTTCGAGCTCGAGGTGATGCGCGACCACGCCGACAACGCCGTGGTCGTCTGCTCGATCGAGAACATCGATCCCATGGGGGTCCACACCGGGGACTCCGTCACGGTCGCTCCGCAGCAGACCCTGACGGACCGCGAGTACCAGGGGATGCGTGACGACGCCCTCGCGTGCCTGCGAGCGATCGGTGTCGAGACGGGGGGCTCCAACGTGCAGTTCGCGGTGGATCCCGTCACCGGGCGTCGTGTGCTGATCGAGATGAACCCGCGTGTGAGCCGGTCGTCCGCGCTCGCCTCGAAGGCCACGGGGTTCCCCATCGCGAAGATCGCGGCGCTCTTGGCGGTGGGCTATCGACTGGACGAGATCCGCAACGACATCACCGGCGCGACGCCTGCCTCGTTCGAGCCGACGCTCGACTACGTGGTGGTCAAGGTCCCGCGATTCGCGTTCGAGAAATTCCCGGAGGCCGATGCGGCTCTCACGTCGACGATGAAGTCGGTGGGGGAGGTGATGGCGATCGGGCGGACGTTCAGGGAAGCCTTCGGGAAGGCGTGGCGCGGCCTCGAGAAGATCGGCTCGGATCTCGGCGCCGCCTACGTCGAAGGTGACGCGACGCGCTGACCGCACTTCACGAAGGGAGCGAGGGCCGGTTCCATCTGGTCGAGCGGGCGCTCGATGCGGGCCACGGCGTGGACGAGATCGCTGCGGCGTCGTCGGTCGACCCGTGGTTCGTCGACCAGATGTCCCAGGTGTGGGAGCGCGCCGAGGACCTCCGTGGGACGTCGCTGGATGCGCTCGACCGCGATCGCTTCCTCGACGCGAAGCGCGCCGGCCTGTCGGACGCCCGGATCGCGCTCGAGACGGGGTCGACGGAAACGGACGTGCGGGCACGGCGGGAGGAGCTCGCTCTCCTGCCGGTGTTCAAGTCCGTGGACACGTGCGGCGGCGAGTTCCCCGCCCAGACGCCGTATCACTACTCCACCTATGAAGAGGAGTCCGAGGTCACGGAGGCCACCCGGCCTCGCGTCGTGATCCTGGGTGCCGGGCCCAACCGTATCGGGCAGGGGATCGAGTTCGACTACGT
This sequence comes from uncultured Actinomycetota bacterium, assembly GCA_963762015.1. GTDB lineage: Bacteria > Actinomycetota > UBA4738 > UBA4738 > HRBIN12 > JAJNBA01. The sequence continues at coordinate 37,467 of CAVXJL010000009.1, read as the reverse complement.
CTGCGTGCACGCGGCGTTCGCGCTGGAGGATGCCGGGTTCGAGTCGGTGATGATCAACTCGAACCCCGAGACCGTCTCCACGGACTACGACACGTCGAGCCGGCTCTATTTCGAGCCCCTCACCGCCGAGGACGTCCTCGCCGTCTGCCGAGCGGAGCGACCCGTCGGGGTGATCGCGCAGTTCGGCGGCCAGACGCCGCTCGAACTGGCGCGGATCCTCCAGGGTGCCGGATTCACCATCCTGGGGACCTCGCCGGACGCGATCGACCTCGCGGAGGACCGGGGACGGTTCGCGGAGCTCCTCCAGGAGATGGAGATCCCCGCCCCGCCGCACGGCGAGGCGCGAACGATCGAGGAAGCTCGCGTCGTCGCCCGCCGGATCGGCTATCCGGTCGTCGTGAGACCTTCGTACGTCCTCGGGGGGCGCGCGATGGAGATCGTCTACGGCGACGACGAGCTCGAGACGTTCGTTCGGTCGGCGGCCGAAGCCTCCCGCGAACACCCGGTCCTGATCGACCGCTTCCTCGAGGGGGCGATCGAGGTCGACGTCGACGCCGTCTGCGACGGCGTCGACGTCTTCATCGGCGCGGTGATGGAGCACATCGAGGAAGCCGGAGTGCATTCCGGCGATTCCTCGTGCCAGATCCCACCGGCGACGCTGTCCGACGAGGAGCTGGACCGGATCGAGGACATCGCCCGTCGTCTGGCGCGCCGGATCGGTGTCGTCGGCCTCCTGAACCTGCAGCTCGCGGTCAAGGACGAGAAGATCTGGGTGCTCGAGGCGAATCCTCGCGCGTCGCGTACCGTGCCGTTCGTGTCCAAGGTGATCGGTGTCTCGCTCGCTCGCGTCGCGACGCTGGTGCTCGCCGGAAGGATGCTCGCCGAGCTGGAAGCCGAGGGAGTCATCCCGGCGGATGCGGGGCACTACCGCGGTCTCCCGTTCACCGCCGTCAAGGCGGCGGTCCTACCGTTCGGCCGGTTCCCGGGAGTCGACACGGTGCTGGGGCCGGAGATGCGCTCGACCGGAGAGGTGATGGGGATCGACGCGGACCCCGGCGCGGCACTCGCCAAGGCGATGGTGGCGGCGGGGCATGCGCTCCCGACATCCGGGACCGTCTTCGTGAGCGTGGCCAACCGGGACAAGCGCGCGATCGTGTTCCCCGCGAAGCGCCTCGCCGACCTCGGCTTCAGCCTGCTGGCGACGACGGGGACGGCCGGCGTGCTCCGCCGGGCGGGCATCCCGGTCGAGGTGGTAGCGAAGGTGAGTGAGGCCCAAGAGAGCGCGGACAACATCGCCGAGATGATCCGCGCCGGCCGGGTCGACCTCGTGATCAACACCCCGTTCGGGCGGGGCCCGAGGACCGACGGCTACCACATCCGAACCGCGGCCGCGGCGGCGGGTGTTCCCTGTCTCACCACGATGCCGGGTGCGTTCGCGGCGGTCCGCGGGATCGAAGCACTGCTCGCGGGCACGACCGAGCCCAAGTCGATCCAGGAGCACCACGCCGGCGCGCGGGCGCGGCCCGTCCAGGAGCGACTCGCCTACGAGGTGGGCCGCGCCCGCGCGCGCGGAACCGGGGCGGCATGAAGCGCGTCCGCGCCGAGGTGCTCTCGACGCGCAAGCTCGGGGCGTATCACCAGCTCACGGTCGTGGCGCCCGAGATCGCGGAGAAGGCGAGGCCCGGACAGTTCGTCGCCGTCCAGATGCCCGAAGGGCGGGAGTTCCTGCTCCGACGTCATCTCGCGATCCACGACGCGTCCCGCCGGGGGGGCTGGGCCGGCACGCTGGAGTTCGTGGTCGACCCGGCGGGGCCGGGGACGTCGTGGCTCGCGTCCACCCGCGCTCACTCCTTCCTCGATCTGATCGGCCCTCTGGGCAAGGGGTTCTCCCATCCGCGTCGATTGTCGAACTGCCTCCTCGTGGCGGAGCGCCACGGGGCCGCGACCCTGTACTTCCTCGCCCAGGAGCTCGTGGCCGCCGGCAAGCGGGTGGACATGGTCGTCGGCGCCGAGACGCTCGAGCGGGTGCTGAAGCCCATCGATGCGAAACGGCTGTCCCAGACCGTCGCGATCGTCACCGCGGACGGGACCCTCGGCGATCGTGGCGGGGTGATGGATGTCCTCGCGGAGGCCGCCGAGCGGAGCAAGGCACAGGTCGTGTACGCGGCGGGCCCCGCGCGGACATTGGAGCGGATCGCCGCCTTCTGCAAGGAGCGGGGGCTGCCGGCGCAGATGGCGCTCGAGGAACGGATGGGATGCGGCTACGGCCTCTGTCAGACGTGCGTGGTTCCGGTGGCGCGCAAGGACGGGAGTGGCTACGACAACCTCCGCACCTGTATGGACGGTCCGGTCTTCAACCCGGCCCGCGTGCTCTGGGACCGGTGGCTCGGTGAGCGACCCACGATGTTGCCCACCCCGCCCGAAGGCCTCCCCGTGGTTCGAGCGTGGCCTGGATGAGCGAGCGAACGACATGAGCCCCGCGAAGCGCACGCTCGCGGTCGATCTCGGGGCCGGCCTCGTGCTGTCCACCCCCGTGATGGTCGCCTCGGGATGCGCAGGCACGGGTCGTGAGCTGAGCGGGCTGGTCGACCTCCGCAAGGTGGGCGGCCTCGTGACCCGCAGCGTCACGTTGGAAGCGCGGAAGGGATCCCCGCCTCCGCGGATCGCCGAGACGCCGTCCGGAACGGTGTGGACCACGGGACTTCAGAACCCCGGGATCCACGCGTTCTTGGACGCCGAACTGCCGCGCCTCGCGAGAGGAGGGGCGCCGGTGATCGTGTCGATCGCCGGCGGATCCCTGGAGGAGTACGTCCGGTTGATCGGAGCGCTGCAGACGCGGCCGGAGGTCGTGGCGATCGAGCTCCACCTGTCCGGACCGGACGAAGAGCTTCGGCGTGATGTCTTGGGGGCACACGTCGACCGCACCGGCGAGATCGTGGGCGCGGTGGCGCGGATGTCGCTGGTACCGGTCTTCGCGAAGCTCCCGATGTCGGCATCGGACCTGCCGGAGCTCGCCCAGGCGGCCGTGCGAGCGGGCGCGCACGGTCTGACGATCGGTGGGCCGCCACCGGCGCTCGGCGTGCGGTCGGCGACGCTCCGCCCCGCGCTCGGCGCCGTCACGGGATGGATGTCCGGGCCCGCCCTGAAGCCGCTCACGCTCCGGGCCGTCTTCGAAGTGGCGCGAGCTGTCCCCGAGGCGCCGATCCTCGCGGTCGGCGGCGTCCGGAGCGCCGAGGACGCGGTGGAGATGCTGCTGGCCGGCGCCTCGGCCGTCCAGATGGGCACCGCCGTGCTCGTCGATCCCGCGTCGCCGGTCGACGTCGCGAGGGGGATCGCGGGCTATCTCAAGGCGAAGGGCCTCGAGTCGCCGCGGGACCTGCGGGCGCGCCTGCGGGTTCCCGCGGGGTTCGGGACGCCCGACGAGCCGTGATCCCGCGCCCCGCGGATCCACTCGTCGCGGCCCTCGATGTCTCCACGCTCGAGGAGGCCGAACGTCTCGCGGCGCTCCTGTCGCCCCACGTGGGCATGCTGAAGGTCGGGCTGGAGCTGGCGTGGGGTGGCGGCCCCGAAGCGGTGCGCCGTATCGCGGCGCACGGACCCGTGTTCGTGGACTGCAAGCTCCACGACATCCCGAACACCGTGGAGCGAGCCGCGGCGAACGTCGCCCGCCTCGGGATCGCGATGCTCAATGTGCACGCGTTGGGAGGCGAGGCGATGATGCGAGCCGCCCGGGGAGGAGCGGACCGAGGCGCGTCGGCGGCCGGCGTGGATCCGCCGCTGGTGGTGGCCGTCACGGTGCTGTCCAGTCACGCGGGGGAGGGGCTCGCCAGCCCCGCGTCGCTCGCGTTCGAGGCGAAGGCTGCGGGTCTGGATGGCGTCGTGGTCTCCGGTGAGGACGTCGAGGACGTTCGAACGGCGTGCGGCGAGGAGTTCTGTCTCGTCGTTCCCGGGGTCCGTCCGGCGGGAGCCAACGGACACGATCAGGTGCGGGTGCTGACTCCAGTCGAAGCGATCGAGAAGGGAGCCGACTACTTGGTGATCGGTCGTCCGCTCACCGAAGCTGCCGACCCGGTCGGTGTCGCGCGAGGGATCCTTCGCGATCTTCGCTGACGTCTCGATCGACGAAAGCGCAGGCCACAGCGATAGCGCGGCTTGTCACGCCGGCGCGAGCCGTGCGTATACTCGCGCCCTCACGCCTCACCGAGCAGAAGGAGCATGGGCATGGCACTCCCGATCCTCACCCCGGAACAGCGCGCGCAGGCCCTCGCGAAGGCTGCGGAGGCGCGGAAGAAGCGCGCCGAGCTCAAGGGAGAGCTCAAGTCCGGGAAGCGGACGTTGGGTGACGTGTTGATGCGGTCGACGGAGGACACCGTCGGGAAGATGAAGGTGTCGGCGGTCCTCGAGTCCCTCCCGGGTGTCGGCAAGGTTCGGGCGCAGAAGCTGATGGAAGAGCTCGATATCTCTGCCAGCCGCCGTGTTCGGGGACTGGGTGCGAAACAGCGCGCGCAGCTCCTCGACCGATTCAAGAAGTAAGCCGGCCATCCGCACGGGCAAGCTCTTCGTCCTCGCGGGTCCCTCCGGGGTGGGCAAGGGGAGCATCGTTCGGGAGCTGGTCACCCGCGATCCGGAGGGACTCTCGCTGTCGGTCTCGGTGACCACGCGCGCTCCTCGGCCCGGCGAGGTCGATGGGGTCGACTACTTCTTCATCGACGGCGACGCCTTCGAGCGGATGATCCGCGCAGGCGAGCTCCTGGAATGGGCGGAGATCGTGGGGCATCGATCGGGAACCCCTCGTGGCTTCGTCGAGGACCGGCTGGCCGCCGGCCGAGACGTGGTCCTGGAGATCGACGTGGTCGGCGCGTCCCAGGTCAGGGAGCAGGTTCCCGGATCGGTCTTGATCTACATCGACCCCCCGTCGATGGAGGAGCTCGAGCGGCGTCTCCGCGGGCGAGGCACCGAGACGGAGGAGCGGATCCGTCTCCGGCTGGAGACCGCGGCCTGGGAGCTGGAGCAGCGGGATTGGTTCGACCACGTGGTCGTCAACGACGACCTCAAACGAGCATCTGCGCAGGTCGCTGCTATCATCGAGGCATCCCGCTCCCCTTCCTAGGGAAAGGCCTCTTCTGTGATCGAGCCCAAGATCGACGACCTGCTCGCCGCCGTGGATTCGAAGTACTCGCTGGTGATCCTTGCTGCCAAGCGCGCGCGCGAGATCAACTCGTACTACAACCAACTCGGCGAGGGCCGTGGCGAGTTCGTGCCGCCCCTGGTGGAAACCGGCTTCTCGAACAAGCCGCTCTCGATCGCCCTCCAGGAGATCGCCGAAGGGAAGATCGACTACGAGCGACCCGAGGAGCCCGAAGCCGAGTAGCGACCCGCTCGCCGGACGACGCGTGTTGCTCGGCGTCTCCGGCGGGATCGCCGCGTACAAGGCCGCCCTCGTCGCCCGCATCCTCGAGGCCGCCGGCGCGGACGTGACCGTCGTACTGACGGAGAACGCCACTCGGTTCATCGGCCCGGATACGTTCTCGGGGCTCACGGGGACGCCGGCGCATACATCGCTCTGGGAACGGCCCGGCGAGGTGCTGCACGTGCGACTCGCGCGAGAGGCCGACGTCGCGGTCGTGGTGCCTGCGACCGCGAACGTCCTGGCCAAGCTCGCACACGGACACGCCGACGACCTGCTCTCAGCCACGTTGCTCGAGGCCACCTGTCCGTTGGTGATCGCGCCTGCGATGCACTCGGGGATGTGGGGGCACCCGGCGACCCAGACGAACGTCGCCACCCTTCGGGAACGCGGCGTCACCTTCGTGGGACCGGCTGCGGGTGCGCTCGCGCACGGAGACGAAGGGATCGGCAGACTCGAGGAACCAGAGGACATCGTCGCCGCGGTGCGAGGTGCACTGGCTCCCCAAGACCTGGCCGGACGCACGCTGTTGCTGACGGCCGGCCCGACCTACGAGCCGATCGACCCGGTTCGCTTCGTCGGCAACCGTTCGACCGGCAAGATGGGCGCTGCGCTCGCGGCCGAGTCGCTCGCCCGTGGCGCGTCTGTGACCGTGGTCCTCGGTCCCGGCGCGGTCGTGCCGCCGGGCGTCGAGGTCGTGCCCGTCCAGACCACGGAGGAGATGCGCGACGAGGTGCTCGCGAGGTTCGACGACGCGGACGCCGTCGTGATGGCTGCCGCGGTCGCCGACTTCCGCCCCAAGGCCATCGCCGAGGAGAAGCTGAAGAAGGACGCGGGAGTTCCCGAGCTGCACTTGGAGCCGACGCCCGACATCCTGGCGGAGCTGGGAGAGCGGCGCACGAACCAAGTGCTCGTCGGATTCGCGGCCGAGACCGAGGACCTGGAGCGAGCCGGCCGGAGGAAGCTCGAGTCGAAGCGCCTCGATCTCGTCGTGGTCAACCTCGTCGGACGCGACGGCACCGGGTTCGGCTCCGACACGAACGAGGCCATGATCCTCGCCGCCGATGGGGACGACGTCGCGCTCCGCCGATGGACCAAGCGCGAGCTGGCTGCCGCGGTCGTCGAGCGTGTGGCGGGCCTGATCGGAAGCGCGCCGACGGTCGTCGGACCCGGCGGCTAGACTCCGCCCGCATGAGTCGCTCCTACCTCTTCTCGTCTGAGTCCGTCACCGAGGGTCATCCCGACAAGCTCGCCGACAGGATCTCGGACTCGATCCTCGATGCCATGCTCCGCGAGGACCCCCACTCACGGGTCGCGTGCGAGACCCTGGTCACGACCGGGTTCGTGATGGTGTCGGGCGAGATCACCACCGAGGGCTGGGTGGACATCCCGTCGGTCGTCCGTTCGACGATCACCGATGTCGGCTACACCAACGCCAAGTTCGGGCTCGACGGCGAGACCTGCGGCGTCGTCACCGCGATCCAGGAGCAGTCTCCCGACATCGCGCGCGGCGTCGAGGACTCCTTCGAGCATCGCGAAGGCCATTCCGGGGACGAGCTGGACATGCTGGGCGCAGGCGACCAGGGCATGATGTTCGGCTTCGCATGTCGCGAGACCGAGGAGCTGATGCCGCTCCCGATCGCGATGGCCCACCGACTGTCTCGGCGGCTGGCCGACGTCCGCAAGGCGGGCGTCGTTCCGTATCTGCGGCCGGACGGGAAGAGCCAGGTGTCCATCGAGTACGCGGACGGCAAACCCGTACGGGTCGACTCCGTCCTCATCTCCGCCCAGCATCGGGAAGAGGTCGACGTCGAAACGTTGCTGAAACCGGACATCATCGCCGAGGTGATCGATCCGGTGCTCCGGGAGTTCCCCGAGATCGACGCGAGCGGGATGAAGCCCCCGATGGTCAATCCCACCGGCCGGTTCGAGATCGGCGGCCCGAAGGCCGACACGGGGCTCACCGGGCGGAAGATCATCGTCGACAGCTACGGCGGCATGGCGCCACACGGCGGCGGGGCCTTCAGCGGGAAGGATCCGACGAAGGTGGACCGGTCGGCCGCGTACATGGCCCGCTACGCCACCAAGAACATCGTCGCCGCCGGCCTTGCCGACCGCGCGCAGTTGCAAGTGGCCTATGCCATCGGCACCGCGCACCCCACCTCGATGAACCTCGATACGTTCGGGACCGAGCACGCGGACCCCGATGCGATCCTCGCCGCCGTCCGGGACGTGTTCGACTTCAGGCCGGCGGCGATCATCCGGGACCTCGATCTCTCCCGGCCCATCTACGCGGAGACCGCTGCCTACGGACACTTCGGGCGCAAGGAGTTCCCCTGGGAGGGGACGGAACGCGCCGATGACCTCCGCCGGCTCGTCGGCTGAGGGCCTGTCGGGCCCGGTCGACGTCTGCATCGACCGGCCGCTGCTGTCGCTCGACCGACCGTTCACCTACGACCTCCCCACTGGGATGGGCGCTGGTGTGGGCTCGCTCGTCCAGGTGCCGTTCCACGGGCGCGCGACGCGCGGCTGGGTCCTCGGACCGAGCGAAGACCTACCGATGCGGATGCTGGCCGTCAAGAAGGTCGTCTCGCCGGTCCGATTCTTCGACGAGCGCCAGCTCGCGCTCTTCCGCTGGGTGAGCGGGAGGTACGTGGCGCCTCTCGCCGCCGTGATCGCACGTGCCGTGCCTCCTCGGGTGGCTTCCGAGGAGGTGCAGAGGGATCTGCCCGACGTCGGCACGACGAACGAATCGGGAGGGCCGTCGGCCGGGTTCGTGCTCGCCGGGTATCGGGGAGGGGACCGAGCGCTCGAAGTCCTGGGCGGCGGGCAGGGCGCGTTCGTGGCCCGCCCGGCCCCGGATGACGAGCAGACCCTCGCTGTCGACGCGGTGACCGCGTGCCTCGCGGGCGGACGTCGCGCGATCGTGATCGTGCCGGAAGCGATGCCGGTGCCGGCGACGGCGAGCGCGCTCGCCGACGCATTCGGTGACCGCGCGGCGCTGTTCCTCGGCGGGGGGAAGCGCTCCCGCTACCGACTCTGGCTCGAGATCGGCGCGGGCCGATACGACCTCGTGATCGGCACGCGCCCGGCGGTGTTCGCGCCACTGGACGGGTTGGGCTTGATCTACCTCGCGAGGGAGAGTCATCCCGCGCACCGTGAGGATCGTGCCCCCTACTACCACGGCCGAGACGTCGCGCTCACCCGGTCTCGCCTCGAGGGAGCCGTCTGCGTCCTCGCTTCCGTGTGCCCGTCGGCGGAGGCGTCGGCGCTGGGGTTGCCGACGGTCTCCCCCGCCACCCGGCGTTGGCCCCCCGTCGAGGTCGTTCGGCCGGGACCCGCCGGGCGCGCCCCGAGACTCGTCAAGGCGCTCGCGACCACCCGTCGCGGGTTCGTGTTCTCGCCGCTTCCGGGCTACGGGGTCGCCCAGGTCTGCAGGTCGTGTGGCGAGCCGGCGGCGTGCGCGTCGTGCGGAGGACTCCTCCGCGCCGCCACGGGGGGAGTCACCTGCGTCGTCTGCGGTGCCTCCGGGCGCTGCCGATCCTGTAGGGGCACGTCTTTCGGGGTCCGGCGCGGCGGCGCGGAGGACGTGGAGGCGTGGGCGGGCCGGGCTGCTCCCGTTCCGGTCCGGCGGCTCCGCGACGACGAGCCCGCTCGCCTGCCCGGCCCGGACGAGATCCTGGTCGGCGGGGCGGATGACGTCCGGGACCTGGGGGAGGGAGCTCTCGACCTCGTGGCGATCCTCGATGTCGATCTCGCCGATCGAAGGCCCGGGCTGGCGGCGCGCGAGCGCAGCCTGACGACGTGGATGGAGGCGATCGGGTGGGCCCGCCCTCGTGGACGGGCGATCGTCCAGGCTTCCTCGCCGGGAGACCCCATCGTGCAGGCACTGGTTCGAGGGAACCCCGACCGATTCCATGCCGAGGAGACGCGGAGACGACGTGAGGCAGGGCTTCCCGCCGGCGCCGCGGTCTTCCGTATCACGGGGTCGGCCGACCTCGAGGCCGAGCTGCGCCCGTTCGATCCCTCGACCCTCCTCGTCTCCCTGTCCCAAGGACGGACGGTATGCTTGCTCGCCCTCGACCCCGAGCGGGTGACCGCGTTCGGGGCGAGGCTCCGGGAGCTCGCAACCGACGGCGTCGTCGATCGCGTCGAGGCCGAGCCGCACCTGTAGGAGACCGACGTGATCCTCCGTATCCGAACGCTCGGCGACCCGGTGCTTCGCGAGCCGGCGAAGCCGGTCACCGAGTTCGGTCCGTCCCTGCGCACGCTGTTCGACGACATGGTCGAGACGATGGTCGCGGCGCCCGGCGTCGGCCTGGCGGCTCCCCAGGTGGGCCTATCGCTTCGGCTCTTCGTCTTCGATGACGGGGAGACCGGTCCGATGTTCATGGCCAATCCCGAGCTCGCGGAGCCGGTGGGAGAGCTACTCGAGGACGAAGGATGTCTCTCGATCCCCGGCCCGTACTACCCCACACCTCGTCACGCGCGTATCCGGTGCGCCGGGCAGGACCTCGAAGGCACGCCGTACGAGATGATCGGTGAGGGACTGCTCGCACGGATCTTCCAGCACGAGACCGATCACCTGGACGGGATGCTTTACATCGACCGCTTGGACGAGGAGGGACGCCGAGACGTGATGGCGCAGCTTCGGCGGATCGAGATGGGCCTCTCCGAGCCTGGACGAACCGGGCCACAAGGAACCGTGCCAAAGGAAACCGCGGAGGACTGACCCGCCGTATCCTCGCCGCATGCGGGTCGCGTTCCTCGGAAACGATGCCTGGTCGGTCGCACCGCTGCGGGCGCTCGCGGGAGCGGACGACATCGACGTCGATCTCGTCGTCTCGAACCCACCGCGTCCCGCGGGACGCGGATCGCAGCTGACCCCGACGGCGGTGGCGGACGCCGCGCGGAGCCTGGATCTCCCGCTCCTCGAGGTGGATCGGATACGGGACGGCGAAGGTTTCGACGCCCTCGACACGCGGGAGCCCGACGCGATCGTGGTGGTCGCCTACGGCGAGATCCTCACCCCGGACGTCTTGGATATCCCGCGGCTCGGAGCGGTGAACCTCCACTTCTCGCTCCTCCCTCGCTGGCGAGGTGCAGCGCCGGTGCAGCGCGCGATCCTGGAAGGAGACGAAACGACCGGCGTGACGGTGATGCTGATGGACGAGGGGATGGACACGGGACCCGTCCTCGCGACGGTCGAGACGACGATCGAAGCGGAGGAGGATGCGGGGCTGTTAGGGGCACGGCTCGCGGAGCTGGGCGCGCCACTGCTGGTCGAGACTCTCCGCGGCTTGGACGAGGGCACGGTGGAGCCACGGTCCCAGGACCACGCCACGGCGAGCTACGCACCGAAGCTCCTCCCCGACGAGCGAACGATCGACTGGGACCATCCGGCTGAAGCGATCGTCCGGCGCGTGCGGGCGTTCGCCCCGGACCCCGGCGCGGTGGCGACGTTCCGTCGAGGGCGGCTGAAGGTTCTGCGAGCGGCAGACCTCGGGTCGTTCGGATGGATGGTCGCGGCTCCTCCGCCGCTCCCCGGGCGACTTGGTGTGCGCATGGATGGGAGCGTCATGGTTGACGCCGGTGGCGCGACGAAGGTCGAGCTTCTCGAGGTCGCGCCGGCGGGCCGGAAACAGATGACGGGGGTGGAGTGGGCGCGCGGCGCGCGGTTCGAGCCGGACGAACGACTCGGATGAGCCCGAGCGCCCGGCAGGTGGCGCTCGAGGTGGTCCGGCGTGTCGCCGATGAGGGCGCCTACTCCAACCGCCTGCTCCCCGCCGCTCTCGCGCGATCCGGGCTGGATCAGCGCGATCGGGCGCTCGTGACCGAACTCGCCTACGGCACGCTCCGACATGTACCCGAGCTCGATGCCGCGATCGGCGCGCGCGCCGCGAGACCGATCGCGCGGATGACGCCGGGCGCGCGCGCCGCGCTCCGACTCGGCGCGTACCAGCTCCTCCACATGCGGATCCCAGCCCATGCAGCGGTCGGCGAGACCGTCGGCATCGTCGTGGCCCGCGAGCGTGGGTTCGTGAACGCGATACTGCGACGCCTGGCGAAGGAGCCACCGGCGCCGCCCGCGGGAGCAGACGACCAGGCGATCAGCCTCCGCACCGGCATGGCTCCGTGGGCCGTGAAGGAGCTGGGGAAGCTGCTGGGGCCGGACGAGGTCGAGCGGGCCGCGCTCGCCTTCGGCGAGCGCGGCCCACTCGCCCTCCGCGTGAACACCTGCAGGGCCACCGTCGACGAGGTGACGGATGCCCTCCGGAGCGCCGGGTACGCGCCGGAGATCGGCTCCGTCCATCCGGAGTGCGTCCTTCTCCGCGGCGGCGATCCCACGTCGCTCCCCGGTTGGGATGAGGGCTGGATCAGTGTGCAGGATCAGGCGTCGGCGTTCGTCGTCGAGACGCTGGCCCCGGAGCCGGGCGACCGGGTGCTCGACATCTGCGCCGCCCCTGGGGGGAAAACCGCCTTCATCGCGTGCAGGATCGGCGAAGAGGGCAGAGTCGCGGCCGCCGATCTCCACCCGGATCGCACCGGGCTGATCCCCGCGGGCCTCGAGCGCCTCGGGCTCAAGGCATTCGTCCTCGTGCAGGACGCCATCACACCCGCCGTCCGTGGTCCCTTCGATCGGGTGCTCGTGGACGCGCCGTGCTCGGGGATCGGCTCCGCGCGCCGCCGGCCCGAGCTGCTGTGGCGGCCTCGACGAGAGGAGCTCTCCCGTCTCGCTCGGCTCCAGGTCGAGATCGCGGCCGCCGGCGCCGGCCTGCTCCGCCCCGGCGGCCGCCTCGTCTACTCGGTGTGCACGTTCCCCCGGGCGGAGACCGATGCCGCATGCGACGCGATCGTTCGCCACCGGCCCGATCTCGTCCCTGTGGAGTCACCTGGCCCGCGGGGTGCCGATCCTGCCTTTCGGCATCGACTCTGGCCGCATCGCCACGGCACCGACGGGATGTTCGTAGCGACGTTCGAGAAGTCGACATGATCACTCCGTCCGCGGGCGCCGCTAGAATCCGCCCACATGGGGAAGTTGGCGGCATCCATCCTCTCGGCGGACCTCGCGCATCTGGCCGACGAGGTCAAGCTGATAGAGCCCTATGCCGACATCATCCATATCGACATCATGGATGGTCATTTCGTTCCTCCTATCGCCCTCGGCGCGGTTATCGTTGCCTCGCTTCGCCCTTGGACCACCTCGGATCTCCACGGCCACCTCATGGTTGACGCGCCGGAGTCGTATCTCGAAGAGCTCGCGGAAGCGGGACTCGACACCGTGTCGTTCCATCACGAGGCGGTCGGCGAACCCGAGTCCGTGATCTCGAAAGCGCGGGCGACAGGCATGCGCACCGGTCTCACGATCAACCTGGAGACACCGGTGGAGGCAACGTTCCCGTACCTCGAACAACTCGACGACCTCATGCTGATGAGCATCCGGCCCGGGTGGAGCGGTCAACAGCTGAATCCCGAGGTCTACCCGCGTATCGAGGCTGCTCGCCGTGAGGTGGATCGGCAGGGTCTCATGGTCGACGTCGAGATCGACGGCGGCGTGAAGGTCGACAACGCGCAGCGCGCGGTTGATGCCGGCGCGACCGTCTTGGTGTCCGCTTCCGGGATCTACAAGGCCCCCGACAAGGTGGAGGCGGCTCGTACGCTCAAGGAGATCGCCTCACGCGGCCGTTCGCCCCTTCCCGCTCGTGAAGGGACCGCCTGATGCCCGAGTCGATCCTCGTCGTCGACGACGACCCGGATATCGCCCGGTTCGTCGAGGTGAACCTCCGGTCCGCCGGCTACGAGGTGTCGGTCGCCGGCGACGGTGAGGAGGCGCTCGAGCGGGCAGCGGAGATCCGGCCCGACCTCGTGCTCCTCGACGTGATGATGCCGCGCCTCGACGGATTCGAAGTAGCGCAGCGTCTTCGCAAGAACCCACAGACGGCCAACACCAGCATCATCATGCTCACGGCGAAGGCGTTGTCGTCGGACAAGGTCACCGGCCTGCAGTCCGGAGCGGACGACTACATCATCAAACCGTTCGACCCGATCGAGCTGCTCGCGCGCGTGAAGGGAACCCTCCGGCGGGCCAAGGAGATGCGCAACCTCTCGCCGCTCACCGGGATGCCCGGCAACATCCGGATCCAGGAGGAGATCGAGCGACAGGTCAGGGAGCACCGGCCGTTCGCGGTCCTGTACGTCGACCTCGACAACTTCAAGACCTACAACGACAAGTACGGCTTCGTTCGGGGCGACCGGCTGATCCAGGGCACGGCACGGATGATCCAGGACGCGGTGATCGCGAACGATCAGGACGGGTTCGTCGGCCATGTCGGTGGAGACGACTTCGTGGCCGTCGTGGAGCCGGACACGGCCGAGGACGTCGCCAAAGCCGTCTGCGACCGTTTCGACAAGGATCGGTCCCTCTATTACGAGGACGAGGATCTCGAACGAGGCTTCGTTCGGATGGAGGACCGGAAGGGCGTCGAGCAGGACATCCCGCTCGTGAGCGTGTCCGTAGGCATCGCGACGACCTCGAAGAGAGCGTTCGCTCACTACGGGGAAGCCGTGGCGGTGGCGACGGAGATGAAGCAGTTCGCCAAGCGCGACGGCGGGTCGTCCTATGCCGTCGACCGCCGCGCACCCTAGGGCCACCCCCCTTCCCCTCCGCGCAGGAGACGGCCTTCTCAGGACCCCAGGCGCGGTCCTATACTGGCCGAAAGCCTGTTTCCGGGGCGGGGTGCGAATCCCCACCGGCGGTGACAGTCCGCGACCCTCCGCGAGCCACGTGGGGGTGGACCCGGTGCGATCCCGGGACCGACCGTGATAGTCGGGATGGGAGGGAACAGGCGCGGGGGCCGCCGCGTGCGGTCCTGCAGCGCCTTTCCACCTGTGTCCCGCTCCGGAAGGACGGAGGAGCGTGGACAGGGAGCAGCACATGCGGAGGGCGCTGGAGCTCGCGGCGCGGGGCTGGGGGCGCGTCTCGCCCAATCCACTGGTCGGTTGCGTGCTGGTTGGCGACGGCCGTGTGGTCGGCGAGGGGTGGCACGAGGGTCCCGGGACCGAGCACGCCGAAGCGATGGCCCTTCGCCTAGCCGGCGACCGTGCGGCCGGAGCGACCGCCTTCGTGACGCTCGAGCCCTGCGATCATCACGGTCGTACCCCTCCGTGCGCCCGGGCGCTGATCCACGCCGGTGTGGAAGGGATCATCGCGGCCACGGGTGACCCGAACCCCGTCGTCGACGGCAGCGGGTTCCGCGCGCTCCGGGACGCGGGCCTCAAGGTCGAGGAGGGACTCCTCGGCGCGGAGGCGATCCGACAGAACGTGGCCTTCCGCACCCACGTCCGGACCGGCCGTCCGTTCGTCGTGCTCAAGATGGCCTCGTCCCTCGACGGGAAGGCCGCCGCTCGCGACGGGTCCTCCAAGTGGATCACGGGGGAGGAGGCGCGTGCGGACGTGCAGCGTCTGCGCGCGTGGTCCGACGCCGTGGTCGTCGGCTCGGGCACGGCCCTCGCCGACGATCCACTGCTCACGGTCCGCGACCCCGCGTTCGCGTCGGCCCGACCCCCAGTCCGGGTCGTGGTCGATCGGTCCGGTCGCGTTCCCGGCGATCGACGCGCGCTGGATGCGACCGCACCCACGCTCATCGCGACGACAGAGCAAACGCCCACGCCGAGGCGTCAGGAATGGGTCGACGCGGGCGCCGACGTCGCGGTGCTCGATCGCGATCCCAACGGCGGCGTGTCCTTGCCGGCGTTGATCGACCTGCTCGGGAAGCGGGACCTTCAGGGTGTCGTGCTTGAGGGCGGTCCCACGCTCGCCTGGAGCGCGCTCCATGACGAGGTGGTCGATCAGCTCGTGCTCTACGTCGCGCCGATGCTGGTCGGCGGTCGCGAGGCCACCGGCTGGCTCGCGGGAAGTGGGTTCGCCCCGATCGGGCGAGCGGCCCAGGTGGACATCGTGTCGATCGAGCGTCTCGGTGCGGACGTGAAGGTGGTGGCGGATGTTCACCGGGATCGTTGAGGAGCTCGGCCACGTCGTGTCCAGGGAGGGATCGCGCATCGTCGTGCGGTGCCCGATCGTCGCGTCGGACGCGGCGATCGGCGATTCGATCTCGATCGAAGGCGTCTGCCTCACGGTGGTCGGTCTCGACGGAGACGAGGCGTCCTTCGACATCTCCCCGGAGACCTTCGACCGCACGAGCCTGGGCGGCCTCGCGCCCGACGATCGAGTGAACGTCGAGCGACCGGCGACCCTCGTCTCCCGTCTGGGGGGACATCTCGTCCAGGGCCATGTGGACGGCGTCGCGCTCGCGACGGCCGTCCGGTCGGACGCCGAGGGCGGCGCCCGCCTGTCCGTCCGCCTGCCCGCCGATCTCTTGCGATACGTGGTGGAGAAGGGATCGATCACACTGAGCGGGGTGAGCCTGACCGTCGCGGCGATCGACGACGACGAGATCGATGTGGCGCTGATACCGCACACGTTGGCAGTCACCACGCTCGGCGCGATCCGCACGGGTGATCCGTTGAACGTGGAGGTCGACGTCGTCGCGAAGTACGTGGCCAGGAACATCGAGAGCCTCATCGGCGACGGCGTCGCCATCGAGTCCGGAAAGGAACGAACGGCATGAGCGCGTTGACGGAGGAGAAGGTCTTCGCCTCGATCCCGGAGGCGATCGAAGAGATCCAGCATGGCCGGATGGTGATCGTGGTCGACGACGCCGACCGGGAGAACGAGGGCGATCTCATCATGGCGGCGGAGCGCGTCACCCCCGAGTCGATCGCGTTCATCGTCCGGCACACGAGTGGGGTGATCTGCATGCCCGTGATCGGGGATCGGCTCGACGAGCTGGAGATCCCATTGATGGTCGCCTCCAACACCGACAGCAGGCGCACCGCCTTCACCGTCTCGGTGGACGCTCGCGAGGGTGTCACGACCGGCATCTCGGCCGCCGACCGAGCCCGCACGATCCGAGCGATCATCGATCCCACGACGCAGCCTCCGGACCTGTCTCGTCCGGGCCACATCTTCCCGCTGCGGTATCGCGAGGGCGGTGTCTTGAAGAGAGCAGGCCACACGGAAGCGGCCGTGGATCTGGCACGCCTCGCCGGGTTGTATCCGGCCGGCGTTCTGTGCGAGACGGTCAACGAGGACGGGACGATGGCGCGACTTCCGGACCTCACGGTCTTCGCCCGCACCCACGGCCTGAAGCTGATCTCGATCGCAGATCTGATCGCATACCGCCGGCAGCATGAGGTGCTCGTGACGAAGGTCGCGGAGGCGAAGATCCCCACGCGGCACGGAGAGTTCCGCTCCATCGCGTACGAGAGCGTGGTGGACGGGCGCACCCACGTGGCCCTCGTGACGGGGGAGATGGGTGAAGGCGCGCACGTCCTCACCCGCGTGCACTCGGAGTGCTTGACGGGCGATGTGTTCGGTTCCCTCCGATGCGACTGCGGTGAGCAGCTGGATCGTGCGATGGAGCTGATCGGGCGCGAAGGGCGGGGTGTGGTCCTCTACATCCGCGGCCACGAGGGTCGGGCGATCGGCATCGCGCACAAGCTTCGTGCCTACGAGCTCCAGGAGCGAGGGCGTGACACGGTGGAGGCCAACCTGGAACTCGGCTTCCCGGCGGATCAGCGCGACTACGGGATCGGCGCACAGATCCTCTACGACCTCGGAGTCCGGTCGATGCGGCTGCTCACGAACAACCCGGAGAAACGAGCGGGACTCGAAGGCCACGGGTTGGTGATCGAGGAGCGGCTCCCGCTCCAGACAGATCCCACACCGCAGAACGTCGGCTACCTCCGAGCCAAGCGCGAGAAGCTCGGCCACCTGCTCGACCTGCCGGGGACCGACGCTCCGGAGATCGAAGGTCCCGCGATGGACGAGCCGGAGATCGAGGGGGAGGTCGACGGCGTGGAGGCGCGGGCATGAGCGTCTCGCGCGGTGAGCCGCTCGGCGAGGGACGTCGCCTCGCGATCGTGGTCGCGCGCTTCCACGAGCACGTGACCGCCCGGCTCCTCGAAGGAGCGCTCGCGGGTCTCCGGACCCACGGTGTCGCCGATGACGCGGTCGACGTGGCCTGGGTGCCGGGCGCGTTCGAGATCCCCCTGGTCGCCCAACGCATGGCGACCACCGGCGCCTACGATGCGGTGATCTGCCTCGGGGCGGTCGTTCGCGGCGAGACGGCGCATTTCGAGCTCGTCGCCGCGGAGGCCGCCCGCGGAGTGGCCGACGTGGGCCGTGAGACGGGCATCCCGGTCATCTTCGAGGTCCTGGCGACGGAGACCCTCGCTCAGGCCGAGGCCCGGGCGGGGGGTGCGCACGGCAACAAGGGATGGGACGCCGCGGAGGCCGCGCTCGAGATGGCGGATCTGCTCGAGCGGCTGCCCAAAGAGGCCCCGAACGAAGCCCCGAAGGAAGCCGCGAAGGAAGCGCCAAAGGAAGCGCCAAAGGAAGCGCCAAAGGAAGCGCCAAAGGAAGCGCCAAAGGAAGCGCCAAAGGAAGCGCCAAAGGAAGCGCCAAAGGAAGCGCCAAAGGAAGCGCCAAAGGAAGCGAAGGAGAGGGAGGGGAGCTTGCGATGATCGTCGAGAAGCCCTGGGGTCGGGTCGTGACCTATGCCCTGAACCAGCCCTCGTCGGTTCGCGTCATCACCGTGGAGCCCGGCCAGGAGACCAGCGTCCACTACCACCGCATGCGGGACGAGACCTGGGTCGTCCTCGACCCGGGCCTCACCGTCGAGATCGATGACCGAGCCGTGGAGGCGGAGCCGGGCGAGGAGTTCGTGATCCCCGCGGAGCAGGCACATCGGATCCGGTGCACCGGTTCCGGCCCGGGCCGCATCCTCGAGGTTGCGTACGGGTACACGACCGAGGACGACACGCAGCGCCTCCACGACGCTTACGGTCGTCCCCTCGACCCCGACTGGTGAAGGCCCGTCGACAGGCGTCGGCATCGCCTTATACTCTGCGCACGTGTTCCGCCGTTGATACGCGACAAGCACCGGCCGGTCCGGTGCTTCGTTTTCGAAGGGAGTGATGCGGGGTCTCGACCGAACCACGCTTGAACGAAAGGATCCGATCTCCCCAGGTGCGCCTGGTCGGTGCTGACGGTGAGCAGATCGGGGTGGTCGCGTCCACAGAAGCGCTGCGGATGGCACGCGAACTCGATCTGGATCTCGTCGAGGTTGCTCCGCAGGCGAACCCGCCGGTGTGTCGGATCATGGACTACGGCAAGTTCAAGTACGAGCGAGACATCCGTCAGAAGGAAGCTCGGAAGAAGCAGTCCCGTACGGAGCTGAAGGAGATCAAGTTCCGTCCCAAGATCGACGCGCACGACTACGGCACGAAGAAGGGCCACGTCGAGCGGTTCCTGCGGGGCGGGCACAAGGTGAAGGTGACCATCATGTTCCGGGGACGCGAGATGACCCACACGGACCTCGGGCGCAAGATCCTGGACCGGCTTGTCGGAGACCTCGGCGAGATGGTGACGGTGGAGTCGATGCCCAAGCAAGAGGGCCGGAACATGATCATGGTGATCTCGCCCAACAAGCGGTACATGGAGCAGCTCGCTCGGGCGAAAGCGCTCGAGCCACAGGTAGAGTCGGAGCAGGCACAAGAGCCGGAGCCCGAGCCGCAGCCGGAAGCAGAAGCGCAGCCGGAAGCGACCCCAGAGCCGGAGCCGGAGCCGGTCGCCACCGCGGCGGCGGATCTGGACGAGGGATAGACACATGCCGAAGAACAAGACCCACCGAGCAACCGCCAAGCGGTTCCGCATCACGCGGAACGGCAAGGTGATGCATCGGAAGGCGACGGGCCATCACATGCTCACCAAGAAGTCGGGGTCGCGCCGCCGCCGCATCGAAGGCATGGCCGAGGTCGGCTCGAACGCGGACGCCAAGACCATCAAGCGACTGCTGGGGGAGTAGGGATGGCCCGCATCAAGCGCTCCGTACACGCGAAGAAGAAGCGCCGCGAGATCCTCGAAGCGGCCAAGGGCTACACGGGCAGCCGCCACAAGCGGCTCCGGGTCGCCAAGGAACAGGTCATGCATTCCGGCATGTACGCCTACCGCGACCGCCGCGACCGGAAGGCGCAGTTCCGGCGCCTGTGGATCACGAGGATCAACGCCGCCGTTCGTCCGCATGGGATGTCGTACTCGCGCTTCGTGAGCGGTCTGCACGCCGCGGGGGTCGAGGTCGACCGCAAGATCCTCGCGGACCTCGCGGTGCACGACCCGGGAGCGTTCGCCCAGCTCGTCGAGCAGGCCAAGGCCTCGTCTCCGACCGACTCCTAGGCCGCAAGGCCTCCCGGGCCCGGCGTACACTCCGCCCCGTGCGAGAGGCACCGTGCTGACGTCCGCCCAGAACCCCAAGGTGGTCGCGGCGGTCCGGCTCAAGAAGCGATCGCTCCGCGAAGAGGAACGCCGCTTCCTGGTCGAGGGAGCGCAGGCGGTCGCTGAAGCGCTCGCGGAAGACGGCCGTCTCCTGTCCCTCTTCGTGCACGACGACCTCGATCCGCTCGCCGTGCGAGCGAGACAGGCCGGCGTGACCGTCGACGAGGTCAGCGACCGTGTGATGGAACGCCTCACGTCGACCGTCACCCCTCAGGGCGTCGTGGGGATCGCTCCCTTCGTGGACGTCGGGATCGACGACCTGGCGCCGCCCGGCGCGGTGGCGATCCTGCACGAGGTGCGCGATCCGGGCAACGCAGGCACGATCCTGCGATCCGCGGACGCGGCGGGGGCGGCGGGTGTCGTGTTCGCCGGGAGCTCCGTCGACCCCTACAACCCGAAGGCGGTGCGGGCCTCGGCGGGATCGATCTTCCACGTCCCCGTGGTGCGAGGCGTCGAAACCCAACACGCGCTCGCGTCACTGCGCGCCAAGGACTTCGCCGTGGTCGCGATGGACATGCACGGCGAGGAGGACCTGTTCGAGGCCGAGCTCCCGAGGTCGACCGCCTTCGTGTTCGGCAACGAGGCCCATGGTCTGCCTCCCGAGATCCTCGAGGCGGCGGACCACCGCGTCCGGGTACCCCAGGCCGGCCGCGCCGAGAGCCTGAACCTCGCCGCCGCGGCCACGGTGTGCCTGTTCGAGTGGGTGCGCCGCGGCCGCCCCGCCGCCGAGACGCTCGAGGAGCTCGTCGCGGCCGCGGCGCACGACATCCGGTCTCCGCTCACCGCGATGAAGGGGTTCGGGTATGCGCTCGGTCAGCGATGGGTCGACATGACGGAGGAGCAGCGCGACCTGATGCTCAACGGCATCGTGCACGACGCCGACCGGATGGACACGATCGTGCGCCAGCTCGTCGACGTTGCCAGGGTGATGAGCGGCCGTTTCCACGCCTACGTCGAGCTCAGCGACGTGGCCGACCTCGTTCGACAGATCGGTGAGCAGCAGGCCCGGGATCCCGAGCACCCGAAGATCGAGTGGGCCGGAGGTGGAGAGAAGATCCTGATCGATGCCGCCCGCCTCAAGACCACGCTCTACGGGTTCGCCGAAGCGCTCGTGTGGTGGGGGAGCGAGGGTCCGATCCGCGTGAGCAGCGACGTCCGTGACGGGCGCCTGCTCGTGTCGGCGTCTCGCCGAGCGGCGACCGAGGTGGACGTCGACGCGCTGTTCGAAGCTCGCCGGCCGGGAACGGGGGGAGGTTCCAAGATCGGGCTGTACGTGGCACGCCGGGTCGCGGAAGCGCAAGGCGGACGGGCGTGGGGCGAACAGGGGGACGGTCGTCTCACGTTGCATGTGGAGCTGCCGATCGCGGGTCCAGATCCGCTCACACCGTAGACTCGGCGGACTTCATGGACGCCACGGAGATGATGCGGGTCCTCGACGAGGAACGCGAGCGAGGGCTCCGCGCTTTCTCCGAGGCGAGCACGATGACCGAGCTCGAGGCCGCGCAGACCGCGATCCTCGGACGCAAGGCCCCCTTCTCCGAGGTGCAACGGGCAGTCGGATCCCTCGCGCCCGACGAACGCAAGTCGGTGGGCCAAGCAGTGAACCAGACCCGTTCCGCCCTGCAGCAGGCGGCCGATGCGCGGCGCGCCGAGCTGGAGGCCGTGGCCGAAGAGGCTCTCCTCGCCGCCGATCGGATCGATCTCTCACTCCCGGGAAGGCGACCCCGGGCCGGCTCGCTCCATCCTCTCTCGCTCGCGGAGGACGCGATCGTCGACGTCTTCCTGCGACTCGGATACCGGGTCGTGGAAGGTCCCGAGATCGAGGACGAGTGGCACAACTTCGATGCGCTCAACATCCCACCGGATCACCCGGCGCGGACGATGAAGGATTCGATCTACGTGAGCATCCCCGGGCACCCGGAGCTGTTGCTTCGCACGGAGACGTCCTCCGTACAGATCCGGACGATGCAGTCGCAGCCGCCGCCCGTCTACATCATCGCGCCCGGCCGCGTCTATCGGCGTGAGACGCCCGACGCCACGCATCTCCCCGTGTTCCACCAGGTGGAGGGACTGGTCGTGGACGAGGGGATCACGTTCGCCGACCTGAAGGGGACGCTCGACGCCGTGGCGCGCGAGCTCTTCGGCAGCGACCGGGAGACGAAGCTCGGCCCGGCGTTCTTCCCGTTCGTGGAGCCGGGAGCGGAGCTGGCGGTGACATGCATGCGTTGCGACGGGGTCGGCTGCCCGGTCTGCGGGAACGGCTGGATCGAGCTGCTGGGGTGCGGCATGGTGCACCCACAGGTCCTCGAGAACTGCGGCTACGACCCGGAGCGGTACACGGGCTTCGCGTTCGGCCTGGGGATCGACCGGGTTGCGATCCTCAAGTATCGGATCCCCGACATCCGTCTGTTGGTCGACGGCGACATCCGATTCCTCGCGCAGTTCGGAGCGAGCTGATGAGGGTTCCTTGGTCTTGGCTCCGGGAGTTCGTGCCCGTGGAGATGGACGTGGAGAACCTCGCGGAGCGGATCGACGCCCGCGGGATCAAGATCGAGGGGATCGAGCGACCCTGGGCCGGACTCGACGGAGTGGTGGTGGCGCGGGTGCTCGATGTCCGCGACCACCCGAACTCCGACAAGCTCTGCCTCGCGACGGTGGACGACGGACACGGACCGGTCCAGGTCGTGGTCGGTATCCGGAACATGTCCGCGGGCGATCTCGTCCCCTGGGCCAAGCCCGGCAGCCGGGTCCCGATGCTCGACGAGCCCCTCGGCGCGAAGCCTCTCCGAGGCGAGATGTCGAACGGCATGCTCTGCTCGCCGCGTGAGCTCGCGATCTCGCACGAGCACGAGACAGGGATCCTGCTTCTGCCGGAGGAACTTCCCGTCGGCGCCGACCTGAAGTCGGCGCTCGGTCTCGACGACGCCGTCTTGGACATCGAGGTGGAGCCCAACCGACCCGACTTCCTCTCGGTGTACGGGGTCGCGCGGGAGACCTCGTCGATCCTGGGCGTGCCGCTGGCCGAGCCGCAGACGACCGTCGAAGAAGATCCGGAGCGCGCGGACGAGGTGGCGACCGTGGAACTGCGCGCGCCGGAGGGCTGTCCCTTCTACCTGGCGCGGGTGCTCCGCGGCGCCGCGGCGACGGGATCCACCCCGCTGCAAGCGCAGGCGAGGCTCACGGCTGCGGGGATGCGGCCGGTCGCGCCGATCGTCGACGCGACCAACTACACGATGTTGGAGCTGGGCCAGCCGCTGCATGCCTTCGACATGCAGCGGCTCGCCGGTCCCGGGATCATCGTTCGCCGGGCCGAGCCCGGCGAACGCCTCGTGACCCTCGACGACGTGGAACGGGAGCTCACGGGGGAGGACCTGCTGATCTGCGACCTCGAGGGTCCGGTGGCGATCGCCGGGATCATGGGCGGGCAGACCTCCGAAGTCACCGGCGCCACGACCGACATCCTGCTCGAGAGCGCCTCCTTCACGAGGACCGGGATCATCAGGACCGCGCGTCGCTTGGAGCTGCATTCCGAGGCCTCCCACCGCTTCGAGCGAGGTACCGATCCGGAGGGTGTGGAGCGGGCCGCCCGCCGAGGCGCGGCGCTGATCGCCCAGTGGACCGGCGCCCGTGTACTGAGCGATGCCGCACAGGCGGGGGGCCCTCCCGAGCGCCGATGGGTCTCGATGCGCGCCTCTCGCGCCACCGCGCTCCTGGGCTACCCCGTGACCCCTTCCGACGCGACGGCTGTGTTCGACTTCCTCCGGATGGCCCACCGGGAGGAGTCGGATGTCGTCGAGGTCGAAGTCCCCGGTTACCGAGTGGACATCGAACGTGAGGTGGATCTGATCGAGGAGGTCGTCCGGATCCAGGGGTACGAGCGCGTGGGCGCCACGATCCCTCGATCGCCGGAGCTCGGAGGTGTTCCGGATGCCTATGCGTTCGCCCGCCGGGTCCGGGACGCACTGGTCCGCACCGGCCTCCGCGAAGCCAAACCTCTTCCGTTCGTGTCCGAGGACGACCTGGCGCTGATGGGCGACCGCGACGCGATCCCGCTGGCGAACCCGCTCCGTGCGGAGGAGGGATGGCTGAGGACGCGCGTGCTCCCGGGCCTGCTCCACACCGCCGCGAGGAACCAGCGTTGGGGGACCGGTTCCGTGTCTCTCTTCGAGGTCGGCACCGTCTTCCGGTCGGCCGACCCGGTCGAGGAGCGACGGCAGGTGGGGCTCGTTCTGTGCGGCGCGGCCGGCGAGGGTTGGACGGCCGATGGTCGAGGGTTCGACGTGCTCGACGCTCGCGGCGCGGTCGAGGCACTGTTCGAGGACCTCGGCGTCGACGGGTGGACGTTGGGCGATGCGCTCACCGAGCCGTTCCACCCGGGGCGGTCTGCTCGGATCATGCTCGGGGATCGATCCGTAGGGCTGATCGGCGAGCTTCACCCGCGCCGAGCCTCGTCGCTGGAGATCGAGGGGCGGGTCGCGGTCGCGGAGCTCGAGCTCGAGCCATTGCGGGCGGCGGCCTCCCGTGACTTCCGACTCGTCGAGGCTCCCCGCTTCCCCGCGCTCCGCCGCGATCTTGCGTTCGTGATCGACGACGACGTGCCCGCCGGCACCGTGCAGACGACCCTGGACGCGGCGGGAGGCGAGCTGCTGGACCGTTCCGTGCTCTTCGACGTCTTCCGAGGAGGTACGGTCCCCGAGGGACGGAAGAGCCTCGCGTTCGCGCTCGAGTTCAGAGCCCCCGACCGCACCCTGACGGACGAGGAGGTCGAGCCGGTCATCAGCGGCATCGTCGATCGGCTCCGAGCGGAGCTCGGAGCCGAGCTCCGTGCGTGAGTCCGTCTGACCGGTCTGCGAAGTCCCATTAGACTCGCCCGATGCGTCACTACCTGAGCGTCGACGACCTCGCGACCGAAGAGCTTCCAGAGATCCTCGACCTGGCGACCCAGCTGAAGGCGGACTCCTCTGCGTACGTTCGATCTCTCGCCGGACGCGCCATCGCCATCATCTTCGAGAAGCCGTCGACACGTACGCGGGTCTCCTTCGAGGTCGGCGTCGACCAGCTCGGTGCGAGCCCGATCGTCCTGTCCTCGGGCGAGCTCCAGCTCGGGCGGGGTGAGACCATCGAGGACACGGGCCGCGTGCTCTCCCGATACGTCGATGCCATCGTGCTCCGGACGTTCGAGCAGGAACGGCTCGAGGTTCTCTCCATCACCTCCACGGTGCCGGTCGTGAACGCCCTCTCCGATTTCGAGCATCCGTGCCAGGCGCTCGCCGATCTCTTGACGATCCGCGAGCGCCTCGGCCAGCTCTCCGGCCGCGTCCTCGCGTACTTCGGTGACGGCAACAACGTGGCGCACTCGCTGCTGCTCGCCGGAACGAAGGCCGGGATGACCGTCCGGGTCGCGACTCCGCCGGGCTTCGAACCGATCCCGCAGGTCGTGCACCGCGCCGAGGAGATCGCTGCCGAGACCGGCGGGGCCGTCGAGCTCACGCACGATCCCGAGGAAGCCGCGATCGGCGCGAATGCCCTCTACACCGACGTCTGGACCAGCATGGGCCAGGACCTCGAGTCCGACGAGCGCACGCTGGTGTTCCCCGCCTATCAGCTGAGCCAGAAGCTCGTCGATCTCGCCGATCCCGACGTCATCGTGCTCCATTGCCTCCCGGCCCACCGAGGTCAGGAGATCACCGACGAGGTGATCGACGGGCCGAGATCCGTCGTGTGGGATCAAGCCGAGAACCGGCTGCACACGCAGAAGGCGCTGCTGCTCCGCCTCTTCGGCGTAGCCTGAGGCGATGCCCCGGGCGAACGACGCCGTCGAGGTGATGCTCATCGAGTACGCCGACCTGTTGTCGATCCTGTTCGACGACCCGTATAAGCCGCGCGCCTATGAGAAGGCTGCCCGCGCCGTCGGTGGCTACCCGGTCGACCTTGAGGGGAAGGACCTGCCCGAGATCTTGAAGATCCCGTCCGTGGGGCGCTCGATCGGGGAGAAGATCGAGGAGTTCCTCACGAGCGGGACCATGGCCGAGCTCGAGGCGCTCCGCGAGAAGATCCCTCCCGGCGTCAGGGACATGATGTCGATCCCCGGGCTCGGGCCGAAGAAGGCGATGGTGATCTATCGGGAGCTCGGCGTGGACACCGTGGACGAGCTCGTCGCCGCGATCGAGGAGGACCGGGTCGCGGCGCTCCCGCGGTTCGGCGCCAAGACGCAGGAGAACATCGCCCGGGGGATCGGGCAGCTCCAGTCCGCCGGCGGGCGGGTCAAGATCGACGTGGCGCTGGGTGTCGCCGAGGTCTTCCTCGATGCCCTCTCGTCCTTGCCCCAGTCGCGCCGCGTGGCCTACGCGGGTTCGCTCCGTCGGATGAAGGAGTCGATCGGGGACGTCGACCTGCTGGTGGCGGGCGACGACGCCCCGCCCGTCATGGATGCGTTCGTCGCGCAGCCGTCGGTCTCGCGCGTGATCGCGCGCGGCGATGCGAAGACGTCCGTCGTCACCGACCACGGATTGCAGGTCGACCTTCGCGTCGTCCCCGAGGCCGCGTGGGGGGCGGCGATGATCTACTTCACGGGCTCGAAGGCGCACAACATCCGCATCCGCGAGATGGCGGTCCGCGCCGGGCTGAAGCTGAACGAGTACGGCCTCTTCGACGCGAAGAGCGGCGAGCTCCTCGCCGCCGAGACCGAGGCGGACGTCTACGGCCGGCTCGGTATGGGATCCATCGAACCCACGCTCCGCGAGGACCGTGGAGAGGTCGAGGCGGCGCTCGCCGGTGAGCTCCCCGAACTCGTGACCGAGAAGGACCTGCAAGGCGACCTGCACACCCACACCAACCTGACGGACGGGTTGGCGAGCCTGGAGGACATGGTCGCGCGCGCGGGGGCCTTCGGGTACCGCTACTTCGCGATCACCGACCACGCCCCGAACCTGTACATGCAACGGATGACCGACGACAAGATCCTCGCCCAGCGCGATCGCGTGGCGAAGCTGCAGTCGAAGTATCCGAAGATGACGCTGCTCCACGGCACGGAGTTGAACATCGATCCGGACGGGGACGTCGACTGGGACGGGGCTTTCCTGGCGGGGTTCGACCTCACGGTCGCGTCGGTGCACTCCCACTTCAATCAGTCGAGGGATGCGATGACCGCGAGGGTGCTCCGCGCGATCGAGAACCCCTACGTGGACATCATCGGCCACCTGACCACCCGCCAGATCGGGAAGCGTCCGCCCGTCGACCTGGATCTCGAGGCGGTGTTCGAGGCCGCGGGCAGGACCGGCACCGCGCTGGAGATCAACTCTCACCCGGATCGGCTCGACCTGTCGGACGAGCACGTCCTGTGGGCCCGTCGGCACGGCGTGCACTTCGCCGTGAACACCGACGCGCACGCCGTACCGCACCTGGAGCACCGCCGCTTCGGAGTCGGGGTCGCCCAGCGAGGGTGGCTCACCAAGGAGGACGTGATCAACGCGTGGCCCCTCCGCAAGCTGCAGCGGTTCCTCGCCCAAGGGCGTCCGTGAGTCCGGCACGACTGCCGCGCGCGTTCTACGCGCGGCCGGCACCGGAGGTCGCACCCGCACTGCTGGGGCAGGTCCTCGTACGCGCGTTCCCGGACGGGACGCGCGCGGCGGCACGCATCGTCGAGGTGGAAGCGTACGGACCGGACGACCCCGCGAGCCACGCGTTCCGCGGCGTGACGCCTCGGAACGCGGCCATGTTCGGGCCTCCCGGCCATCTGTACGTGTACTTCACCTACGGCATGCATTTCTGTATGAACGCCGTCACCGGCCGGGTGGGGGAGGGAAGCGCGGTGCTCTTTCGGGCCGGCGAGCCCGTCGAAGGGGTCGACGGGATGCGCGCTCGACGGGGTCGCGAGCCGATCCTGGAGCTGTGCTCGGGACCCGGGCGGCTCACGCAGGCGCTGGGCGTGGGGCGCCCGGAGGATGCCGCCGACCTGGTGAACGGTGATCGCGTGTGGGTGGAGCGTGGATCACGTCCCGAAAGGATCGGCACCGGGATCCGTGTCGGCGTCCACGAGACGACGCGCTCGTGGCGCTACTGGCTGGAGAGGAACGCCTTCGTTTCCCGCGGGCGGCCCGGTCCGCCTACCCGGGCTGCTCGGGTTCCTGGGGCTCCTCGGGTTCGGTCCACGACACCGTGATCGTGACGGTGCTCGTCTGGAACGCCTCGGTGCCTGCCGCCGGCACCTGTTGGATCACCGTGCCGTTGGGCTGCGTCGATGGCGCGGTCTTCACGTCCACGTAGAACCCCGCTTCGGTCAAACCCTCGATCGCGAGCGGCTCCGACCAACCGATGGCGGACGGGATCAGCACTTGCTGGAGGGACGATGGCGTGGTGCAGACCTTCGTGGGTTCGGTGCCCGCGATGAACTGCAGCGACTGGATGTTCTGAGGAAGCGTGAAGGGGTTGGGGAGGCAATAGGGCTCCTGCGTGGCGTCGACCGTCGCGGAGACGAACCCGACGTCGGGGTTGGGGAACTCCATCGGCGGCAGCCCGCGAGAGGCCTCGAGCATCAGCAGCCTCCAGATCTGCGCCGGCCAGGTTCCTCCGAAAACGGTGACGCGCGTCCTCGGCGGCTCCATCCGCACCTGTCCCTGCGGGAAGCCGACCCACACGGCAGCCACCATCTGCGGGATCGCGCCCACGAACCACGCGTCGTTGTGGTCCATGGCCGTGCCGGTCTTGCCGATCTGCGGGCGTCCGATGTTGGCAGCGGTCCCCGTTCCGTACAGGACGGCCTCGCTCAGGATGCTGTTGGCGACCGACGTGACCTGGGGGTCGAGGACGCGCTCGGGAGCAGCATCGGCTTCCCACAGGATCGTCCCACGAGCATCGGTGATCCGTGATACGGGGATGGGCCGAACCCGCAGCCCGCCGGTCGCCAGGGTCCCGTACGCCGACGCCATCTCGAGGGTGTTGACTTCGTTCGTCCCGAGCACGGCCGAGAGGTGAGGTTCCAACCGTCCGCTCGGATTGCTGACCCTCCGACAGCACCGGATCCCCATGCGTGTCGCCACCTCGACGACGTTCCTCGGCCCCAGCTGATCGATCAACTGCGCGTACACGGTGTTCACGGACTGCACGGTCGCTTGACGGAGCGTCATCGCGCCGAAGCCCGCCCCCTCCGCGTTCGTGACATCCCAGACGCCGCCGCCCGGGAGAGGGAGCTGCAGCGTCGAGGGAGCCGCGAACGTCTCCGATGCGGAGACGCCGCTCTCGAGCGCGGCTACCAAAGCGAACGGCTTGAACGAGGATCCGGACTGCCGCCCGGTTCCACCCGCCGCGGTCGCGAGATTGACGCGTCCCGCGTCCCGGTTCCGCCAATAGTCCCGCTGGTCTCCTCCCACCATCGCGAGGACGAAGCCCCTCCGGGGATCGAGGACGGTCACGGCCGCCGAGGGATCGTCGGGGTAGGAGAGCACCGAGTCCACCGCGCGCTGGGTCGCCGCTTGCACTCCCGGATGGAGCGTCGTGTAGATGCGAAGTCCCCCGGTGAACAGCAGGCGGTAGCGGTCTTCGCGCGTCTCACCGAAGGCCGGCTCACTGAGGAACCACTCCTTCAGGTAGTCGACGAAGTAGGGGTAGTCGTAGCGGCCCAGCGCCGGCACTTGGTGGAGTCGGATCGGCTGCTGCCGCGCCTGCCGGCGCTGGGCCGCGGTGATCATCCCGAACTGGTGCATGAGCCGAAGGACCACGCCGCGCCGACCTCTGGCGCGGCGTGGATACTCGTAGGGATCGAAGTGTCCCGGGCTCGTGATCGACCCGGCGAGCAGCGCCGACTGTGCGAGGTCGAGCTTCCTCGCGTCGACGCCGAAGAAGGTTCGGGCCGCCGCCTGGATGCCGTAGGCGCCTTTCCCGAAGTAAACCGTGTTCAGGTACCGCGTCAGGATCTCTTCTTTCGACAGCCGGTCCTCGAGCTGCCACGCGAGCATCGCCTCGCTGAGCTTGCGAGAGATCGTGCGATCGGCGCCGGTGTACAGGTTCTTGACTAGCTGCTGGGTGATCGTCGAGCCGCCTTCCGCGATGCTGCTGTCGCGGAGGTTCACGTAGGACGCCCGGATGATCGCGCGACCGTCGATGCCGTGATGCTGGTAGAAGCGGCGGTCCTCGATCGCGACGGCCGCATCACGGATCCACGAGGGGATCTGGGCCGTGGGCAGGATCACCCGGTCCTCGACGGCGTGGAGCTGGGTGATCACGCTGTCGTCGGCGGCATAGACGAAGGACGTCTGTGCCAGCTCGCGCCGGGGAACGTCCCGAAGGTCGACGCCGCAGGCAGCAGCGAAGACGACGAAGGCTGCCGAGAAGGCCGCCAGGGGGAAGTGCCGGCGGGTCATCGCGGGCGAGTGTACCCCTGGTACCCCTCAGGATCGGGGAGGTGCACTGGTAGCATCGCCGCGCCATGGCCGCCGACGTGCCGAAGACGCTCGCGAGCGGCAGCGTCGACCTCGTTCCTGCGGGCGGACTGGAAGAGCGCCTCGCCCAGCGCCGGCCCCTCCGGGTGAAGCTGGGCGTCGACCCGAGCCGCCCGGATCTCACCTTGGGCCATGCGGTCGTCCTGCGGAAGCTCCGGCAGTTCCAGGACGCGGGCCACGTGGCCGTGCTGATCGTCGGGGACTTCACGGCGCGGATCGGAGACCCCTCCGGACGGTCGGAGACCCGTCCGATGCTGACGGAGGAGGAGATCCGCTCGAACGCCGACACCTACCTCGCGCAGGCCGGAAAGGTGATCGACGTCGCGGCGGCGGAGATCCACGGGAACGCGGAATGGTCATCCGAGATGGACATGGCGGAACTTCTCAGGCTGGCCTCGACCGCCACGGTCGCGCAGATGCTCGAGCGCGACGACTTCCGGGAGCGATACCAGGGTGAACGGCCGATCAGCGTGGTCGAGTTCCTCTATCCGCTCTTCCAGGGCTACGACTCCGTGGCCGTGCGAGCGGACGTGGAGCTCGGTGGCACCGATCAGAAGTTCAACCTCCTCATGGGGCGTGAGGTGCAGCGCGCGTTCGGACAGAACCCGCAGGTGGTGCTGACCCTTCCCCTCCTGGAGGGCACCGACGGGGTCCGGAAGATGTCGAAGTCGCTGGACAACTACATCGCGCTCACGGAGCCGCCCGACGACATGTTCGGGAAGCTGATGCGTATCCCGGACCAGTTGATCGCGAAGTACCTGCGACTGGCGGCTCCTGTGGATCCAGCGGAGATCGATGCGGTCGAGCGAGGCTTGGACGACGGCACCCTGCATCCCAACGAGGCGAAACGCAGGCTGGCGCGTGAGGTCGTCGACCTCTATCACGGGGTGGGCGCCGGCGCGACCGCCGAGGAGCGCTTCAACGCGGTGCACCGCGAACGCGAGATCCCCGACGAGATCACCGACGTCCGCGTCCCGGCGAGCGTCTTCGACGAGAAGGAGGGTGGTCGGGTCGCCTATGTCCCGGCCCTGCTGGAGGCCATGGGCCTGGTGGGGAGCCGATCTGAAGCGAGGCGCCTGCAAGCGCAGGGAGGGGTTCGGGTGGACGGCGAGCAGGTGAGAGACGAGGAGATCCCGATCCGAGGGGAGCCGCCGGGTCAGCTCGAGGGGACGGTGTGGCAGGTGGGGCGCCGGAAGTTCGCACGGCTGGCGGGTATCGAGAGCGGGTAGCCTGGGCCCTCGAACAGCGGTTCGAGGCCGCCCCGCTCGGTTGACGCCTCGACCCGGACTGCTATCCTACCGGTCCGGCGCAACTCCCCGAGGGTGTACGAATGCTCTGACCAGGGGGTTTGCGTCTTGTCGCACCTTGAGAACTGAACAGCGTGTCAAGAGCCGATGCTTGCCATCGTTCACATCGGCACGGTTCGCCGTGCCTTGGGAACGAAGGCACGCTTCATCCGTCCAGACGGAAACGTCTGGCGGGGAAAGGCCCTGCGAGCGGTGCCTCGCTCGGAGGGCCGAACCTCCATCAAGTCGAACGGAACCGACTTGTCGGTTCCGGTCGATCTCTACGGAGAGTTTGATCCTGGCTCAGGACGAACGCTGGCGGTGCGCCTAACACATGCAAGTCGAACGGTGAACCGGGCTTCGGCCCGGGGATCAGTGGCGAACGGGTGCGTAACACGTGGGCAACCTGCCCCCGACCCTGGGATAACCCCGGGAAACCGGAGCTAATACCGGATACTCTCCTCCGACCACATGGTCAGAAGAGGAAAGGTCCGCCGGTCGGGGATGGGCCCGCGGCCTATCAGCTTGTTGGTGGGGTAACGGCCTACCAAGGCGACGACGGGTAGCTGGTCTGAGAGGACGACCAGCCACACTGGGACTGAGACACGGCCCAGACTCCTACGGGAGGCAGCAGTGGGGAATCTTGCGCAATGGGCGAAAGCCTGACGCAGCGACACCGCGTGGGGGATGAAGGCCTTTCAGGTCGTAAACCCCTTTCGGCAGGGACGAAGCGATCTCGTGACGGTACCTGCAGAAGAAGCCTCGGCTAACTACGTGCCAGCAGCCGCGGTAACACGTAGGAGGCGAGCGTTGTCCGGAATCATTGGGCGTAAAGAGCGCGCAGGCGGCTTGGCAAGTCGGGTGTGAAATCCCGGGGCTCAACCCCGGGACTGCATTCGATACTGTCAGGCTAGAGGTAGGTAGGGGAGATCGGAATTCCTGGTGTAGCGGTGAAATGCGCAGATATCAGGAGGAACACCGGTGGCGAAGGCGGATCTCTGGGCCTTACCTGACGCTCAGGCGCGAAAGCTAGGGGAGCGAACAGGATTAGATACCCTGGTAGTCCTAGCCGTAAACGTTGGGTGCTAGGTGTGGGCGGATATCAACCCCGTCCGTGCCGAAGCTAACGCATTAAGCACCCCGCCTGGGGAGTACGGCCGCAAGGCTAAAACTCAAAGGAATTGACGGGGGCCCGCACAAGCGGCGGAGCATGCGGCTTAATTCGATGCAACGCGAAGAACCTTACCTGGGCTTGACATGCAGGGTGAAACCCGTGAAAGCGGGTGCTCTTCGGAGCCTGCACAGGTGGTGCATGGCTGTCGTCAGCTCGTGCCGTGAGGTGTTGCCTTAAGTGGCGCAACGAGCGCAACCCCTGTCCTTAGTTGCCAGCGGATAATGCCGGGAACTCTAGGGAGACTGCCGGTGCCAAACCGGAGGAAGGTGGGGATGACGTCAAGTCATCATGCCCCTTATGTCCAGGGCTGCACGCATGCTACAATGCGCGGTACAGAGGGCTGCGATCCCGTAAGGGGGAGCGAATCCCAGAAAGCCGTGCTCAGTTCGGATCGAGGTCTGCAACCCGACCTCGTGAAGTCGGAGTCGCTAGTAATCGCAGATCAGCAATGCTGCGGTGAATACGTTCCCGGGCCTTGTACACACCGCCCGTCACACCACGAAAGTGGGCAACACCCGAAGCCGGTGGCCCAACCCTTGTGGAGGGAGCCGTCGAAGGTGGGGCTCGCGATTGGGGTGAAGTCGTAACAAGGTAGCCGTAGCGGAAGCTGCGGCTGGATCACCTCCTTTCTAAGGAGCCTTTGGCAACCCGTTCCGTTGTTCATCTCTTTGACGGATACGGAGACTCCAGGTTGATCATCTGCTCGAGACACGCTGTTCAGCTTTGAGGGTGCGACCCTCGAGCACCTTGAGAACTCGATAGCGAGCGCGAGCATCTAGAAGTCAAGTGAACAAGGGCTTACGGTGGATGCCTTGGCGCCAGGAGCCGAAGAAGGACGCGTCAGGCTGCGAAAAGCCTCGGGGAGCTGCCGAGAAAGCTGTGATCCGAGGGTGTCCGAATGGGGAAACCCGGCCGGGGTCATGCCCGGTCACCCGTCGCTGAATACATAGGCGACGAGGAGGGAACCGCTCGAAGTGAAACATCTCAGTAGGGCGAGGAAGAGAAAGCAACCGCGACTCCCCTAGTAGCGGCGAGCGAACGGGGAAGAGCCTAAACCGGCACGGTGTGACAGCCCGACGGCGTTGCCGTACCGGGGTCGTGGGACCCGCATGGATCCTCGTCGGAGGATCCGAGGAGTTACAAAGCACGCACCTAGTCGAAGGCCATGGAAAGGGCCGCCATAGCAGGTAACAGCCCTGTAGACGAAAGGCGACGTGCCTCCTTGCGGTGTTCCCGAGTAGCACGGGACCCCTGAAATCCCGTGCGAATCTGGGGGGACCACCCCCTAAGGCTAAGCACTCCCTGGCGACCGATAGTGAACTAGTACCGTGAGGGAAAGGTGAAAAGCACCCCGGGAGGGGAGTGAAAGAGCACCTGAAACCGTGAGCCTACAAGCTGTCGGAGCTCGTACTGGGCAACCAGTGCGGGTGACGGCGTGCCTTTTGAAGAATGAGCCGGCGAGTTAGCGGTACGCGGCAAGGTTAAGTCTTCTGACGAAGCCGAAGCGAAAGCGAGTCTGCATGGGGCGAAGAGTCGCGTGCCCTAGACCCGAAGCCGAGTGATCTATCCATGGGCAGGTTGAAGCGAGGGTAAGACCTCGTGGAGGACCGAACCCACCAGGGTTGAAAACCTGGGGGATGACCTGTGGATAGGGGTGAAAGGCCAATCAAACTCGGTGATAGCTGGTTCTCCCCGAAATGCCTTTAGGGGCAGCCTCGGGCGTTCTCCGACGGAGGTAGAGCACTGATTGGACTAGGGGGCCTACAAGCTTACCGAACTCAGTCAAACTCCGAATGCCGTCGGACCAGAGCCCGGGAGTGAGGGCGCGGGGGCTAAGCTCCGTGTCCGAGAGGGAAACAACCCAGATCGCCAGCTAAGGTCCCTAAGTTCGTGCTAAGTGGGTAAGGATGTGAGATCGCCCAGACAACCAGGAGGTTGGCTTAGAAGCAGCCACCCTTGAAAGAGTGCGTAACAGCTCACTGGTCAAGTGATCTTGCGCCGACGATGTAACGGGGCTCAAGCACGACACCGAAGCTGCGGGATCCCTCGTATCGCTCGGCCCTGGAGGGAAGCCTCCTGGGTCCAGGCGGAGGGATCGGTAGGGGAGCGTTCCCACGCGAGTGAAGCGGCGGGGTAACCCAGTCGTGGATGCGTGGGAAGTGAGAATGCCGGCATGAGTAGCGAAAGACGGGGGAGGAGCCCGTCCGCCGAATGCCCAAGGGTTCCTGGGGAAGGTTCATCCGCCCAGGGTTAGTCGGGCCCTAAGCCGAGGACGAGAGTCGTAGGCGATGGACGACTGGTTGATATTCCAGTACCACCTCATCCGCGCCCATACCCAATCAGGGATGCTAAGGGAACCCCTTCGGGGGCTACCGACCCTCCCTGTAGTAGGTCAGCGAAGGGGGGACGCAGGAGGGTAGCTCGACCCAGGCGTTGGTTGTCCTGGGGCAAGTGTGTAGAGGGGCTTCCTAGGCAAATCCGGGAGGCCATCAACCTCGAGACACGATGCCGAGCCATTCCAGGCGAAGCGAGTGATCCCACGCTGCCGAGAAAAACCTCTAGCGAGTGGACGAGGTGCCCGTACCCCAAACCGACACAGGTGGGCACGTAGAGAATACGAAGGCGATCGAGAGAACCCTGGTTAAGGAACTCGGCAAATTACGTCCGTAACTTCGGGAGAAGGACGACCTCCGTAGGGTGAGGGCCTTCGCGGCCTGAGCTCGAAGAGGTGGCACAAACCAGGCCCAAGCGACTGTTTACTAAAAACACAGGTCCGTGCGAAGTCGCAAGACGATGTATACGGACTGACGCCTGCCCGGTGCCGGAACGTTAAGGGGAGAGGTTAGCCCTTCGGGGCGAAGCTTTGAACCTAAGCGCCGGTAAACGGCGGCCCTAACTATAAGGGTCCTAAGGTAGCGAAATTCCTTGTCGGGTAAGTTCCGACCTGCACGAATGGCGTAACGACTTGGGCACTGTCTCAACCAGGGACTCGGCGAAATTGCACTACGAGTAAAGATGCTCGTTACCCGCAGCAGGACGGAAAGACCCCGGCACCTTTACTGTAGCTTGGTGTTGCGTTCTGACATGTGTTGCGTAGGATAGGCGGGAGGCTGTGAAGCTCGGATCTCGGTCCGGGTGGAGCCACCCTTGAAATACCGCCCTTCACTTGTTGGGACCCTAACCTTGGCCCGTGATCCGGGTCGGGGACAGCGCCTGGTGGGCAGTTTAACTGGGGCGGTTGCCTCCTAAAGAGTAACGGAGGCGCCCAAAGGTTCCCTCAGCCTGGTTGGCAATCAGGCGTCGAGTGCAAGGACACAAGGGAGCTTGACTGCGAGACCGACGGGTCGAGCAGGTGCGAAAGCAGGGCCTAGTGATCCGACGACTCCATGTGGAAGGGTCGTCGCTCAACGGCTAAAAGGTACGCCGGGGATAACAGGCTGATCCTGCCCAAGAGTCCATATCGACGGCAGGGTTTGGCACCTCGATGTCGGCTCGTCTCATCCTGGGGCTGGAGCAGGTCCCAAGGGTCGGGCTGTTCGCCCGTTAAAGAGGCACGCGAGCTGGGTTTAGAACGTCGCGAGACAGTTCGGTCCCTATCCGCTGTGGGCGCAGGAGATTTGAGAGGAGCTACCCCTAGTACGAGAGGACCGGGGTGGACGAACCTCTGGTGTGCCAGTTGTCGCGCCAGCGGCATGGCTGGTTGGCCACGTTCGGAAGGGATAAGCGCTGAAAGCATCTAAGTGCGAAGCTCACCTCGAGATGAGATCTCCCACTGGCTCGACCAGGTAAGGCCCCTCGCAGACCACGAGGTTGATAGGCGGGAAGTGGAAGCACGGCAACGTGTGGAGCTGACCCGTACTAATAGGCCGAGGACTTGACTCTTGCTCGCGCTCGCTATCGTGTTCCGAGCTCTGCTCGGGGCGCATCCTCGCCATCGTCTCGGATCGAGACGTCTTCATCCGGGAGCACAGTGTTTCGGTGGCCATGGCGGAGGGGGAACACCCGGTCCCATCTCGAACCCGGAAGTTAAGCCCTCCAGCGCCGATGGTACTGCTCTGGAGACGGAGTGGGAGAGTAGGTCGCTGCCGAGACTTCGTACGAACGGGCCGCCCGCGAGGGCGGCCCGTTCGCTTTTCCGTACGCTGACCTCATGTCCGGAGGCTTCCAGAAGAAGGCGCGCGGCGGCCCCCGGGCCGCCGCGCCCACCTCCGGTCTTCCTCGTGCGATCCAGGACGAGATCCGGCGGACCGCGCCCCCGGGGAAAGAGCGCGACGCGATGTCCCGGCTCGCGCGAGCGATCGAGCTCCTCGATCGAGACGATCCGAAGGGCGCCGCGGCGGAAGCGGAGAAGGCCAAAGCCCTCGTCCCTCGTTCCGGGGCGGTCAGGGAGGTCCTCGGACTCGCCATGTACGGGCTGGGGCGGTGGCAGGAGGCGATCACGGAACTCAAGGCGTACAAGCGCATCAGCGGCCGGCCCGACCAGAACCACCTCATCGCCGACAGCCTTCGCGGGCTCGGCCGACCGGCGGAGGCCGTGCCGCTCGCCGAGGAGGTGCTGAGGGTCAAGGGCGTCCCCGATGAAGCTAAGGCGGAAGCGGTGATCGTGGCCGCATCGGCACTCGCGGATCAGGGGCGTTTCGCCGAAGCCCTCGCGTTCCTGGGTCGAGCGAAGACCCGCGAGGACGTGGCCGCGGGGTACACGCTCCGACTCTGGTATGTGAAGGGCGACGTCCTGGAACGCGCCGGGAGGCGAGAAGAGGCGGCACAGG
>CAVXJL010000008.1:0-14755 GCA_963762015.1 uncultured Actinomycetota bacterium | reverse complement strand
CCGATCGGGCCGAAGCTGCGGAACGTCTTGGTCGGCCGGAACTGGAAGCCTGGCTGCCCGGTCGCGATCGAAGACCTCAGGGTGGTCCGGGTCAGCTACTGGAACTTCCGCGGCGACGTGCGGACGGGTCCGCTGATCCTCCACGAACGCGTGGCGAAGGACGTGCTCTGGGTTTTCCGGCAGCTCTTCCAAGCGAGGTTCCGGATCCAGAAGATCCAGCTCGCGGCGAAGGACCGGCCCTTGACGCCGAAGGACTACTGGAACACGAACCGGCGGAGCGTGACGGCGTCGTTCAATTGCCGGCCCGCCACGGGGAGCACGACGCTGTCGCAGCATTCCTACGGCTGGGCGATCGACATCAACCCGCTCCAGAACCCCTACGTGCGGAACGACGGGACGACGCTCCGCCACATCGCACAGCCGTTCCGCGACCGGTCGCTCCACCTCAAAGGGATGATCCACGAAGGCGACGTCGTGGTCCGTTCGTTCGCGGCGATCGGTTGGGAGTGGGGCGGGCATTGGCACACCCTGAAGGACTACATGCACTTCTCGCTCACTGGGCGTTGACGCCCTTCTGACCTGTGGCGACGCAGGAGCGCAGAGCTCGCTGCGGAACGCGTGCTGGAATCGATGCGACGGGTGGGCCGACCAGCCGGTACGGGGCGATTCCGGAGCTGGTGCTCAACGTGATCGCCCTGCCCGTCGCGTTCCGGGCAACGGCGAGGCAGCTCCTCGCTGCGCACTCCAGGCGTGAACTGCAGGCGGTGACGAGCGCCCCCGCGTTCGTCGACTCGACGAGCTAGCGCGGCCGCTTCCGCGTTCCCCGCCGATGCCGTCCGTCACGGCGCTCCTGTCGGTCGGTCCCACACCGAGCCGACTCGATCGACGTGGCTACCGGGATTGTGCATCGCGACGTGTCGCGCGAACACCGGCACCGCAGCCGTGTCGTGGCCGGGACCACGCCATCGACGGCGAACCAGGGCAGCGATCCGCTCACCGAGCACCATCCAGCGTTAAGACCTGTACCACCCAGGGTTAAGAGATGACATGACCGGAGTACCCCCGTGGCGCCGCGGGTATCGCCGCTTCCAAGCACCGGATGGAACCGAAGGAATCGGAGGAGATATCATGCGACGCAACGGTAATGAGTCATGGGTTGATCTTCCTGCTCTGAGGCGAACGGGAACGCCGTGGACGTTCGTGGCTCTCGCCCTGTTCGTCCTCGTCGGGCTCGCGCTCGGACAGGCATCACTGACGGCCGTCGGAGCGGAACCGACGAAATCCCCTACCGCCGCACCGTCAGCCGCTCCCGTCGCCACCGCCTCGCACCTCACCTCGGGTGGCGCGATGCTCGCAGGGACGTCGAGCGTCAACACCGCGTTGATCTCACCGGACCCGACGCAAACGGTCCTCGTCTACGTGAGCACCCTCACCGGCGACGGCTCGGCGCCCCTCCCGACGCTCACGGGTGGCCGTGTCACGTGGGCGCCGCTGCTCTCCATCACCAAGACGAAGGCCGATGGCAGTCCCGGTCCACGCCGTCTCACCCTCTTCGCCCGCACCGGAGTCAGCGATGGCCCGCTGACCGTCTCGGTTCCCGCGATGACGAAGCAGTATGTGTCCTGGTCCATCGCTCAGGCTCGTGGCAGCGTGGCACAGGTGGGGAGCACGGGAACCGCGCTGGCCGGTCCGCCTGCCACGGTCACGCTGCCGAACGCGCCGATCGGAACGGCGATCGCCGGGTTCCTGATCGGGACCGGATCCACGATGAGCGGGGGATCGAGCGCCGTGAAGCTCGGTCAGGGCAACACGCCCGCCTTCTCATCGTCGACCTCGACCTATGCATCGGCCGAACGGACCATCCAGGTGACGTGGACACCGGACGGTCCCGGCCACTACCTGGGTGTCATCGTGGAGATGAAGGTGTAGGAGCTCGGCCCCATCAGGCTCGAGGCCGACGCTCGGCCATGGGCTTCGAGACGTTGGGGGGAACCCTGACGGCCCTCCTTCGGTCTCCATCCGTAGAGACCGAAGGAGGAGGGGTCGATGCGTCGACACACGATCCGCCGGGCGATGCTGATGGTGGTTGGGGTGATGCTCTTCGTTGGTCTCTCGCCAGAGATCGCGTACGCCAGCGGCGGTGGTGGGTGTGGCCGCGCCGTGACTGATGACGATGGGACCTGGGTGAGCATCGCAAACTTCTGCTTCGGCCCCACGATCCTGCGCGTGCAGCCGGGGGAGACGGTGACGTGGGTGAACGCGGACGCCGTCCCGCATGTTGTCCTCGGAGCCCACGGCGCCTGGGGTGGCTACGACAACATACGACGCAACGGGGGCGAGGTCAGCCACCGGTTCGTCAGCTCCGGCGTCTACCCGTACGTGTGCACGTACCACCCCGGCATGATCGGGGCCGTCGTGGTCGGGAACGGCAAGCCCGACGGCGCCGCCTATGCGGTCACCACGAACGCTGGTCCGGTGATCAACGCTGACTCGGTGGATGCGGCGATCGAACAGCGCGT
Organism: uncultured Actinomycetota bacterium; assembly: GCA_963762015.1. Taxonomy (GTDB): domain Bacteria; phylum Actinomycetota; class UBA4738; order UBA4738; family HRBIN12; genus JAJNBA01. The sequence continues at coordinate 12,236 of CAVXJL010000008.1, read as the reverse complement.
GGTGCCCGCCCCGGTGCCCCCGAGATCGTCGGCGCCGGTGATGTGGGGGATCGGCCTGATGCTCGTGGCCGTGGCCGCCATCGCATCCGCCCGCAGACGTCGGGATCGTGGAACCGTTCCGCACTGAGGTTCGTACCATCCTGAAGTGACTCCTTCGAGGCGCTTCAGGTCCACGCTCGCGATCACGGCGGTCCTGTTGGTCGGCGCCTGCGGGAACGCGGGAACTCCGTCGGAGACGCCGAGTGCCTCCCCGAGCGCCGCATCTCCGATCACGACTCCGTCCTCATCTGGCGCTCCGTCCTCGCCGTCGCAGCTCGCCGACGTTCGGATCCGACTGGTGCAGGTGGCGACGCTCGATCAGCCGCTCGCGATGGCGGTCCGGCCGGGCGACACCGCGCTCTACGTGGCGCAGAAGACGGGGAAGGTCGTGGCGATCCGCGCCGGGCGGACCGTCGACAAGGTGCCGGTGGTGGATCTCTCCGACGACGTGTCCCTCGGAAGTGAGCAAGGGCTCTTGGGGCTGGCCTTCGCACCAGGGGGTGACGAGCTCTACGTGAACTACACCGATACGAACGGCGACACGCACGTCACCGGATTCGCGATGGAAGGCGACCGGGCGGATCCCTCCACGCGTCGCGACATCCTCGTGGTGAATCAGCCGTACTCGAACCACAACGGTGGCAACCTCGCGTTCGGGCCCGACGGCTTCCTGTATGTCGGACTCGGCGACGGGGGGAGCGGCGGGGATCCGCAGGGCAACGGGCAGTCCCTCTCGACTCCGCTCGGCAAGATGCTCAGGATCGATCCGCAGGTTTCGGGCGACACTCCCTACCGCATCCCGTCCGACAATCCGTTCGTCGGCCGTGGGGACGCGAGGCCGGCGATCTGGGCATACGGGTTGCGCAACCCGTGGCGCTACTCGTTCGACCGGCTGACCGGAGATCTCTGGATCGGCGACGTCGGGCAGAGCGAGTGGGAGGAGATCGACGTTCAGCCGGCGGCGTCGTCGGGCGGCGAGAACTACGGATGGAACATCCTCGAAGGGACGCATCCGTTCTCCGGCGACGAGCTGCCCGGTGGGGTCACCCCGATCTACGAGTACTCGCACGGCGAGGGCGGATGCACCGTGATCGGGGGATACGTCTATCGAGGAGAGGCGATCCCCGAGCTCTCCGGCGCGTACCTCTTCGGCGACCTCTGCATCGGAGAGATCGAGGCGCTGCGAGTGCGGGGAGGTCGCGTCACCGGACATCGATCCCTCGGCCCCACCGTCCGGAACCTGAGCTCGTTCGGCGAGGACGCGGACGGTGAGCTCTACGCGATGTCCCTCAGCGGCGACGTGTTCTTGATCGCACCCGGCCCCTGACGGAGGGAGCGAGGGCCACTTCCCTTCGTGCCGCGTGTACGCTCCGGGCCGATGTCCGGAGACATCCGTCCCTCGCAGAAGGCCGTCTCGTTCACGGAGTCCGTGATCCGCGAGATGACGCGCCTCGCGATGCTGCACGGCGCGATCAACCTCTCGCAGGGCTTCCCCGACTTCGCCGCGCCCGACGAGGTGAAGGAGGCCGCCCGGAAGGCGATCGCCGACGACGTGAACCAGTACCCGATCACCTGGGGCGCCGAGGGGTTCCGGCGGGAGCTCGCCCGGAACTACCGGGAGCGCTACGGGATGGACTGGGTCGACCCGGAGCGCGACATCACCGTCACGTGCGGCTCGACCGAGGCGATGATCGCCGCGATGCTCGGTGTCCTCGACCCGGGCGACGAGGTCGTGGTATTCGAGCCGTTCTACGAGAACTACGGCCCGGACACGATCATCTCCGGCGCCGTGCCGCGCACGGTCACCCTCCATGCGCCGGACTGGACGTTCGACGAGGACGAGCTCGCGGCGGCGTTCAACGAACGCACGCGCGGGATCGTGATCAACACGCCGAACAACCCGACGGGCAAGGTCTTCACACGCGAGGAGCTCGACGTGATCGCCGGGCTCTGCCAGCGGTGGGGCGTCGTCGTGTTCACCGACGAGATCTACGAGCACATCCTCTACGACGGCGCCGTCCACGTGCCGCCCGGCGCCGTGCCCGGGCTCGAGGACCGCACGGTGACGATCAGCGCGCTGTCGAAGACCTACGCCGTGACCGGCTGGCGCGTGGGATGGGTCGTGGCCCCGGCGCCGCTCTCCCGCGGCATCCGTTCCGTCCACGACTTCCTGACCGTCGCGGCACCTGCGCCATTGCAAGAGGCCGGCGAGACGGCTCTCGGTCTCCCGGAGGAGTATTACCGGCAGACCGCCGACGAGTACCGGGAGCGGAGGGATCTCTGGATCGACACGCTTCGCGAGTCCGGATTCAAGGTGGAGCCGCCGGCGGGTGCCTACTACGTGATGGCCGACATCTCGGGTTTCGGGTTCCCCGACGACGTCCGGTTCGCGCGGCACATGGTCGAGGACGTCGGCGTCGCGGTGGTGCCCGGCTCGTCGTTCTTCTCGCGCCCGGAGCTCGGCGCGCACCTCGTCCGCTTCGCATTCTGCAAGCAGCTGTCGACGCTGAAGGAAGCGGGCGAACGCCTGCAGCACCTCAAGCCACGCGACGTGCGGTGATCGCCATACCGCTTCTGTGATGCCTTCGGCTCCTGCTCGAGCGTGCTTTCGAGGGCATGCTGTCGAAGGCATGGCATCTGACTGCTCGCCACTTCGAAGCCGCCTGTATCTCAGGATCGGTATGAGGACCCCTGCAGGCCTCCCCAGAACCGACCGGGGGCCAGGATCCCGGCGGGGTCGAACGCGGTCTTGAGCCGAAGGTGAACCTCCGGCGCGGGAACGAGCGCGTCGCCGAGGCCGCCGGGACCATGGATCACCGGCGCGATGCCGCCGGCGTCGGCGACCCGCCTCCGGAGCGCACCGAGACGCTCTGGATCATCCGGCAGCCCGACCCACGCGATCCCGACGCCCATCAACGCTCGCCAGTCGTCCTCCCCTTCGAGAACGGCCTCGAGCTTCGACGGCACGACCGCGACCTCCGCGACGACCGGCGTGCCGATCGCCTCCGGCCCTCGGACCTTTTCGTCGTGCAGGATCTCGACGTCACCAACCTCGACGGCACCGACGGCGTTCCTGATCGCCGCCGTCTGTTCCTCGATCTCCTCGGGCCATCCTTCGAGCGCGACCTCCACGCCAGCATGCGTCACGACGACCGAGGAGGGGAGCGGGACCGCTTCGAGCAGCGTGCGCCCCGCCTCCAAGCCTCCGCGCGCCCGGACCAGGCGGCGCGCCTTCGGGAGCGGCCGCACCTTCACCGCCACCTGGACGATCGCTCCGAGCGACCCGAGGGAGCCGGTCGCGAGCCGATGGAGGTCGTAGCCCTGCACGCTCTTGACCGTGCGCGCGCCGCTCCGCACGAGCCGGCCATCACCGGTGACGAGCTCCAGTTCCACGACGGAGTCGCGGAGCGGGCCCATCCGCAGCCGGCGCGGGGAGGATGCCGCCACCGCGATCGTCCCCCCGACCGTCGCGTCGCCGGGCGCATCCGACGGCCACTCCTGCCCGCCGTCGGCCAGCACCTGCCGGAGCGCGCCCACCCGGATCCCGGCCTCGACGACCGCCAACATCTCCTCGGGGTCGTACGCGACCACCCGGTCGAGTCCGGCCATCGACAGCTCTCCGTCGACCTCGGCAGGGTTCCCCTTGTCGACGTGGGTGCGCCCGCCGACGATCGCCGTGCGGCTCCGACGCTGGCTCGCGTCGCGGAGTGCCTCCCGCACCTCGTCCTTCGTGGTCGGCTCGATCAGATCCACGTTCCCTCCGGGATGGAAGGGCCGGCGGCGACGGCGAAGTCCCCGCATCGCGCCCCGTCGGGCAGCACCTTCTGGGGGTTCATCCGACCCGAGGGATCGAACGCGTTCCGGACGCAGGCCTGCGCGGCCAGGTCGTCCTCGGTGAACACGAGCGGCATGAAGTCGCGCTTCTCGAGGCCGATCCCGTGTTCGCCCGAGAGCGAGCCGCCCGCGTCCACGCAGAGCCGGACGATCTCCTCCGACGCGTGCAGCACCCGCTCGAGGACGCCGGGCTCGCTGCGATCGAACGAGAGCAGCGGATGCAGGTTGCCGTCGCCGGCGTGGAACACGTTCGTGACGATGATGTCCTCGCGACGGCAGATCGCGTAGACGCCGGTCAGCACCTCGACGAGCTTCGAACGAGGGACCACGCAGTCGTGGAGGTGATAGTGCGGCGCGATCTGCGCGATCGCCCCGAACGCCGACTTGCGGCCCTTCCACAGCAACGCTCGTTCCGCCGCGGACTCCGCGACCCGGATCGTGCCGACCGAGTGCCGGCGAGCGGCCGCCTCGACCGCGAGCGTCTGCGCATGAACCCCGGCGGCGATCCCGTCCACCTCGACGAGCAACACGGCTGCCGCGTCGGTCGGGTAGCCCGCGTGCGCGAAGGACTCCACCGCCCGGACGATCCCCTGATCCATCATCTCGAGGGCCGCCGGCACGACGCCCGTCGCGATGATCGCGGACACCGTGGCCGCGCAGTCCTCCACGGTCGCGAAGTCCATGAGCATCGTCGTGATCGCCGGCGGCTCCGGCGTGAGGCGGACGCAGACGGCCGCCACGAGCCCGACGGTCCCCTCGGCGCCGACGACGGCGCCTCGGAGGTCGTAGCCCGCCGCCTCCGGCCCCTCCGCTCCGAGACGAACCACGCTCCCGTCGGAGAGCACGACGTCCACCGCCAGGACGTGCGCAGAGGTGACGCCGTACGCGAGACAATGCGGTCCGCCGGCGTTCGTCCCCACGTTCCCGCCGATCGACGACACCTGCTGCGAGGACGGGTCGGGCATGTAGGTGAAACCGGTCCCGCGGAGCGCCGTTCCCAGGTCGAGGTTGAAGAGCCCCGGTTCCACCCACGCGAGCCGGTCCTCCGGCCGGATCTCGATGATCCGGTTCATCTTCGAGGTCACGACGACGAGAGCGTCCCCGATCGGCGTCGACGCGCCCGCGAGCCCGGTGCCGCTTCCCCTTGGGACCACGGTGAGGTCGTGCGCGGCCGCGGCGCGGACGCATGCCACGATGTCGTCCACGGTGCGGGGGAAGACGACGAGGGCCGCGGAGCCCTCGACCATCGACGCGTCGCGCGCGTACAGCCGGAGCGCCAATGGGTCGGACAGCACCTCGCCGGCGCCGAGGGCGTACTCGAGCTCGCGCCGCGCCGCTTCCACGTCCGCCATCGAGGGCTAGGGTAGGCCGCGATGGCGACCTGGGCCGAGTTCGAGCTCGCCGAGCCGGAGCTGGCCGCGTTCGGCAAGGAGCGACTCGACCATCAGGTCTGCTTCCACGCCACCCTCCGCGCCGACGGGTCGCCGCGTGTTCATCCGATCGAGGTGTGGATCGCGGTCGGCCTCCTCCTCGTCCGGTTCCGCGCGCACAGTCCGAAGGTGGCCGAAGTGCTCCGCGACGGCCGATACGCGTTGCACTCGCCGATGGCGAACATGGACGGCGAGGGCGGCGAGTTCCTGGTGCGCGGCTGGATGGAGCAGATCGGCGAGACGCATCCGGCCGTCCAGCGGTTCGAGCACGACGCGCCGTACCCGCTCGCGTTCTACGCGATGTCGGTGGAGGAAGCGGTCGGAACCACGTACGAGGGCGACGAGCCCGTCTACCGGCGCTGGCGTCCTCAGGCCACGCGGCCGGGAGAGCCGTCGGGCGTGGAGAAGTCGTAGCCGGAGGCGGCCCACGCCTCCATGCCACCTTCGACGTTCGTGGCGTCGTAGCCGCGCGCCTGCAGCATCACCGAGGCGAGCTCGCTCCGGTTGCCCGAGCGACAGATCACGGCGACCGGCTTCGCGAGGTCCAGGACGTCCGACCCGACGCCCGACATCACGTCGCTCAGCGGGATGTGGAGGGCGCCCTCGATGCGTCCCGCGTCCCACTCGTCCTGCTCGCGGCAATCCACGAGCTGGATGTCGCCGAGCGACTCGTGGACGCCTTCCACCGTGCTGAGATCCGCCATCGGTCCGATGCTAGCAGTGGTGCGGCCGAAGGCTTCAGGCGCCCGTCGCCCGTTCGAAGGCCTCCGAGGCGTCGCGGCCGAACAGGACGAACCGGACCTCCTCGACGCCCGTATCGGCGCCGCGGACCGCCGCGATCGCGACCGGAGCGGCCTCGCCGAGCGGATACCCGTACACGCCGGTCGAGATCGCCGGGAAGGCGACCGTGCGGGCCCCGAGCTCGTCGGCGACGCGCAACGACTCCGTGTGACAGCTAGCGAGCAGGGTCGAGGGATCCTCTTCACTCGCGTACACCGGCCCGACCGTGTGGATCACCCATCGAGCGGGGAGGTTGCCGCCCGTCGTCGCCACTGCCCGGCCGGTGGGGAGACCGTCCGGCCATACGTCCGCTCGGATCTTCCTGCACTCCTCGAGGATCGCGCGACCGCCGCGGTCATGGATCGCTCCGTCCACGCCACCGCCACCGAGGAGTGTCGAGTTCGCCGCGTTCACGATCGCGTCGACGTGCTGCGCGGTGATGTCGCCCTCGACGAGAACGATGCGAGGCATGCGTCTATCGTAGGTCGGTGATCGTCTGCCTCGCCGCGAATCCGTCCGTCGATCGCCTCTTCGAGGTCGAGCGGCTCGTGAAGGGCGACATCCATCGGCCGTCGGGCTTCGTGCAGGTCGCCGGTGGGAAGGGATTGAACGTCGCGCGAGCCGCCCGATCGCTCGGCGCCGACGCGTGCGCCGTCGCACTGCTCCGCGGGCACAACGGGCGGTGGCTGCAGGAGGCGCTCGCGGCCGAAGGCGTGGAGGGCGAGTTCGTGTGGACGCACGGGGAGAACCGCTCGTCCCTCTCGGTCGCGGATCGCGAGACCGCCGGGCTCACGGAGTTCTACGAGCACGGGGCCGTCGCGCCGGACGCCGCATGGGTCGAGCTGACCCACGCCACGGCATCCCGATGGGCGGCGGGGGGCTGGCTCACGATCTCGGGCTCCATGCCTCGCGGTGCGCCCGACGAGGGGTATCGAGATCTGATCCAGGAGGCCCGGGGGGCGGGCGTGCGCGTCGCGCTGGACTCCGAGGGCGAGCGGTTGCGCGTCGCCCTCACGGCACAGCCGGAGGTGGTCAAGCTGAACGTCGCGGAGGCGGGTCAGCTGCTTGGGGTGCCCACCGCGCGCCGGGACGATTCCCTGGCGGCCGCGTCCAAGATCCGCGCGATGGCGGGCGGGGAAGGCCACGCCGGCATCGTGACCCGGGGCGCCGAAGGCGTGATGCTCGCGGCGCCGGACGGGACCTTGTACGAAGGCGTTCTGTACGTCCGTGGTCGGTATCCGGTCGGGAGCGGCGACTCGTTCCTCGCCGGCCTCGTGACGGCGCTCGAGCGCGGGAGCGACTGGGACGACGCGCTCCGCCTCGCGCTCGGCGCGGGCGCGGCCAACGCCGAGCTCGCCGGCGCCGCGAGGCTGGACCCCTCCCGCGCCGAGGAGCTGGCGGCTCAGGCCGACGTGCACCTGCTCTAGGGGATCGCGATGACGAGCGTGGAGCGGCTGGGCGAGGACGACTGGGTCGCCTTCCGCGAGATCCGGTTGCGTTCGCTCCTGGACAGTCCGGATGCGTTCGGCTCGACGTACGGCGAGGAGTCCTCGCAGGTCGAGCATGCGTGGCGAGACTGGGCCGCGGGACGGTGGCGCGGCGGTGACGCCGCCGTGTTCGCGGTCCGAGACGGGGACACGGCTGCCTCGGGCACCGCCACCGGCGCGGAGTACGAGGCCGAGCCCGGCGTGGCGTACGTCTACGCGATGTGGGTCGCGCCGGACGCCCGCGGGGCGGGGATCGGGCGCGCGCTGGTCGAGGCGGTCGCCGACTGGGCGCGCGGCCGTGGGTGCGATCGACTCGTCCTGAACGTCACCGAGACGAACCAGGCCGCACGCCACTTCTACGCGGCGTGCGGGTTCGCCGAGACCGGCGTTCGCGAGCCGCTCCGCGAGGAATCCGAGCAGAACGTGCTGGTCCTCTCGAAGCCCCTGTAGACGCCGGTTTCGCGCGGAGAGGCGTGGCTACACTCCGCCGGATGAGGAGACCGACGGCGGCGAACATCTCGCCCGCGGCCGCCGTTCTCGGGATGTTCCTGGCGTTCGGCCTGATCGTGGCGTCGTTCTTCCCGTTCCTCTCGATCTACTTCGCCGGACGTGGCTTCTCCCCGAGCGAGATCGGTTTCCTCCTCGGAGCGATGGCGGCGGTGCGGATCGTGGCGATGCCGATCTGGGGACATGTCGCCGACACGCGGATCGGGCGCCGGCGGGCGCTGCAACTCGGGCTCGTGGGGATGGTCGTGTTCGCGATCGTCGCGGCGGTGCTCGATTCTCTCGTCGGCGTCGCCTTCGGGGCCGTGGGGATCGCGCTCGCGATGGCGGCGTCGGGGCCGAACATCGACGCCCTGGCGCTCGTGCAGCTCGGCGAAGAGCGGATGGCGGACTACGGCCGCATCCGTGGATGGGAGAGCCTCTCGTACGCGGCAGGGTGCCTCGCCTTCGGCTGGCTGCTCGACCTCAACGGCGTGTCGCTCGCCCTTCCGCTGTACGCGGCCGCGGGCGCGGTGATGCTCGTCTGGACCACGATCGCCGTGCGTCCGGACCGCCCGAAGGAGACCGTGAAGCACGGGCGGATGGGCGCGGTCGGCGCGGTCTTCCGTACGGCGCCACGGATGTGGGGCTTCCTGGTCGCGACGCTGCTGGTCTGGACCGGCTTCAACGGCGCGTGGAACTTCGTGGGCTTGAAGATCGAGGAGCCGCTGTTGATCGGCGTGGGCACCGCGCTGGGTGGATTGACGGAGGTCGGCGTGATGCGCCTTTCCTCGCGCCTGCATCGGCGGCTCGGTCTCCGCAAGGTGTACGCCCTCGGCTGCGTGGTCTACTCGTTCGGTTTCCTGCTCTGGGGCCTCGTCGAGAGTCGCACGATCGTGTCGCTGCTCGCCGTGTTCGAGGGCGCCGGCTTCTCGCTGTTGTTCACCACCTCCATCCTCGTCGTCGGGAAGCTGCTTCCCTCGTCGCTCTACTCGACCGGGAACTCGATCGGCGCGATGGTGGGGTTCGGGATCAGCCCGATCATCGGGGCGGGGCTCGGCGGCGTGGTCTACGGACGGCTCGGGTCCACGACGCTCTTCGTGAGTTCTTCGGTCATCGCGCTGCTGGCCGGCGTCGCCGCGATGATCGCGCTCCGCACACCGTTGCTGGACCGACCGCTCGAAGACTCGCTCCCGCCGGAGGACGTTGCGCCGGAGCCCGGACGGTTGTGACGGTCTGTCGGCGGGCCTGACCTGCGCGCTTTGCAGCGAGGTGCTCCACCGTGGCACGATGGGCGTTCCGGACCCCACCGGGAGGTGGCACCTGATGCCAGAGAAGGACACCAAGAACGGCAACAAGAACGGATCGGAGGAGCAGCCGGTCGCCGGCCTGGTCGACAAGGCCAAGGAGGTCGCGGAGACCGTCGTCGAGAAGGCCGGCCCCGCGATGGAGAAGGCCAAGGAGGTCGCCGGAACGGTCGTCGAGAAGGCCGGCCCCGCGATGGAGAAGGCCAAGGAGGTCGCCGGCACGGTCGTCGAGAAGGCCGGTCCCGCGATGGAGAAGGCGAAGGAGTCCGCCACCGAGCTCGTCGACAAGGCGAAGGAATTCCTCGCGAACAGGGACGAGGGCACGGCGAACAGGGACGAGGACAAGAAATGAGGGGGGTCTAGATGGTCAGCGCGTACATCCTCATCCAGACCGAGGTCGGGAAGGCGGCGCAGGTGACGCAGCAGGTCCGCGGCATCGACGGCGTCGTCGCCGTCGACCCGGTGACCGGGCCCTACGACGTGGTCGCGCGAGCGGAGGCCGACGACCTCGACGGGCTGGCCAAGGGAACCGTGATGCCGATGCAGGAGCTCGACGGCATCACCCGCACGCTCACCTGTCCGGTCATCCAGTTGTGACCCGCCGGCGGACGCCGGCAAACCCATGACCGCCAAGATCCGGCGCGACGCCGAGATCTCCGACGTGGACGGCGGCTGGTTCCGGGCGCGCTGGCACTTCTCGTTCGACACGTACCACGACCCGGACTACCTGCAGTTCGGCACGCTCCGCGTCTTCAACGACGACCGGCTGGTGCCCGGCGCGATCTGGCCGATGCACCCCCACAAGGACATCGAGGGTCTCACCTACGTGGTCGAGGGCTCCTTCCGTCACGAGGACGACGTGGGCGGCGCGCCGGGCCCGCTGCCGGCCGGTTCCGTCCAACGGATGACGCTCGGCCGCGGGGCATGGCATTCGGAGCAGAACGCCAGCGAGACGGAGCCGATGCGGTTCATCCAGATGTGGATCATGCCGGCGGAGCGAGGTCTCGAGCCGGGCGTGGAGCAGAAGGTGTGCACCGAGGAGGATCGGACCGACCGGCTCCTGAAGGTGATCAGTGGCGACGACGGCGACGCGGTCCTCGTCCACCAGGACGCGCACGTCTTCGTCTCGCGGCTTTCGAACGAGGGCATCGAGCTGAACCACGGGCTCGGTGACGGGCGAGGCGTGTACCTCTATCTGATCGACGGGGACGCCGACGTCGCCGGCGAGCGCATGACGACCGGCGACGCCGCGGAGATCTGGGATGAGCCATCGATCGCGATCCGCGCGCACGCCGCCACCGAGCTCATCTTCGTCGACGTCGCGATGTCCTGAGCCTTGCTTCGCCCTTGATGCCCGGGTACGGTGCGCCCGATGCGCATCCACGCAACCTCTCTGCTCGTCACGTCCGCTCTCGTCACCCCGCTCCTCGTCGCGGGCCCCTCGCTCGCATCGCCCGTCCCGCGGGGAGCCGAACCGGGCACGCGGCTCCCGGCCTTGGTTGCCGCGCGGACCCCGGACGAGCTGAGCCGAGCACTCTCGCAGGGCCGCATCTCGGCGGCGCGGTACGCGCTCGAACGCGCGAGATCCCTGTTCGAGATCGGGGAGGTTCGTGCGCGTTACGGCCGGGTATCGCGACCGGACCCGCGATCCGCGACCTTGCTTCTGCGGGATCTGGCCATCCGTGTCGGTCAGCTCTCAGGACGGCCTCGCGCGAGCGCAGATCGCCTGCTCGCCCGCCCGACCGATGGTCCCAGCGACCCGTTCGGTGATGGGTACATGGTGTCGGAGGAGCCGCCGGAGTGTTCCGCGGACGTCTGCGTCCACTACGTGGCCACGACGCCCGATGCCCCGAGCCCGGAGGATCTCGACGCCAGCGGCGTCCCCGACTACGTCGAGACCGTCTCGAGCGTCCTCGACGAGGTCTGGGCGGACGAGGTCGACGGGCTCGGCTACCGCCAGCCCAAGTCGGACTCCTCGTCGACCAACGACGGAGGGAGCGCGCTCCTGGACGTCTACCTGGTGGACATCGGGGGTGATGGGCTGTACGGGTACTGTGCCAGCGACGACCCGCACCTCGAGTCCTCCTACCGCTACTGGAACATGTCGGCGTACTGCGTCCTCGACGACGACTACAAGTTCTCGCAGTTCGGGTATCCGGACCCGATGGACCCACTCGAGGTGACCGCCGCCCATGAGTTCTTCCACGCCGTCCAGTTCGCGTACGACATCGGCGAGGACGGATGGTTCATGGAGAGCACGGCGACCTGGATGGAGGAGCACGTCTACGATCAGATCAACGACAACCGTCAGTACCTCACCACCAGCCCGTTGGCGCAGCCCATGATCCCACTCGACCAGACGAGCGGCTTCCGTGTATACGGGGCCTGGATCTTCTGGCAGTTCCTCACCGAGTACTTCGGAAGCGCGGCGCCCGACCCGAACATCGTCCGCGCGGTGTGGAGGAAAGCCGACGGCAGCCCCACGGGTCAGAACATGTATTCGACGCAGGCGCTCGCATCCGCAGTGGGGGCTCGGACCCTCGACGGGACGCGCTGGCGTCTCCGATGGGCCTTCGCGGACTTCGGTGTTCTGGAACGCTCGCCCGGCGAAGTTCTACGACGAAGGGGGGGCGTACGCGACGGCGACCGTGTCCCGGACGGTGACACTCACCCAGGCCTCACCGTCGACGCACTCGACGGCCCAGCTCGATCACCTCACCAATCGCTTCGTGGTGGTTCGCAGGGGCGCAGGCCTGCATGCGAACGCCAGGCTTCGGGTCACCTTCGACGGTCCCTCATTCGGGACCGGCCCGGAGGCGAGGGTGCTCGTGATCCGGACGTCGAGCACCGCCGGCTACCGGGTCGTCGGACTGAAC
>CAVXJL010000007.1:0-258005 GCA_963762015.1 uncultured Actinomycetota bacterium | reverse complement strand
TGTTAATGGCAGTCTTTTCTAGCGAACTTCGCGCCTTTCAGAAAAATCTTTCGACTCCTTTTTTGCGCCCTTTGCGTTCTTTGCGGCCCTTCTTCTCTGTTGCGATTGCAGGAACGGCAACTGCTGCTCAAATTTGCTCCGACTGCTGCTGCAACTCAGCCAGCAACCATTTCATCTCCTCTGGAACTGCATCCGCCGGATACTGTTCGACGCCGATGTCGAGATCGACCACGGCGAGATCTTCTTCAGCACACCCTTGGGCTTTTCGCCATTGGCAACCGCAGCGACACCGTCGCGAATCATCTTGCGTAAAAGCAGATAGCCCGGTCGCCGTAGCCGGGATGTTCGAGTGTGCGATCGACGATGGCGCCTTGGCTTTCCACCATCGCTTTGTCTTCCAACGGCACGTTGCCGCGAATCTCGCCGTAGAAATGCCGGTCATTAGATTTTCTCTCGCGCTGTTTGGCCTGTTTGACGTAACCGCCGTGATAGCTTTGCTCCGGGGGCGGCTCGGGATAGACCGTGATGCGCATCTCTTCGCAATGAGTGTCATCGATGGGAATAACCCAGATCGCCTGTTGTAAGGTCACCGTCTGTTCGCCCGGATTTTTCGCGTACAGCTCGCGCGACTTGCGGTTGATCGTCGGCAGCACGGTACAGCGTTTTCGAATCGCGACGTGATTCGGTTTGGCGCGCGGTTCGAGGATAAAGAGTTTCACGCCGTACCCGCCTTCCACCGGTTTAAAAGCGGGACAATTTTTGTAAATACCGTGCAGGTACGTCAGATGCGTCGTGTCCGTGGTATTTTCGACGCCCTGGAGCCAGTTGCAAGCGTAAGCTTTACCGGCTTCAGCATCGCCCCGTTCGACCACCCGGTAGCCGTCTTGCACCAGCACATCGTACCTTGGCAGCGGCGGCGGACTGTCCGTTCCCAAGTAGGCAAAGACAAATCCGCCGAGCTCTTGGACGGGATACCAGGGATGGCGAATATTCGGCGCGCTCTTAATCGGCTCGGCGGGCCGGTCGACGACATTGCCGCGGCGGTCGTAGCACCAGCCGTGATAGGCGCAGCGAATGCCGTCGGCTTGAATGATGCCGTACTCCAGTGACGCGCGCCGATGGGAGCAGTAGGCGCCCAGCAGCACGAGCGCACCGGAGAGATCTCTGAACAGCACGAGCGCTTCACCAAGAATCTTCACCGGCACGGGAATATCCTTAAGCTCTTCCGCAAGCGCCACCGGCCACCAAAAACAGCGCAAGTAATTGCCGCCGGGCGTGCCGGGCCCGACGCGAACGACTTCATCCCAGGTAAGATCGCTTGGTTTGATCATAAGCCTGCCTCCTCTTCAGCGACAATGAATTCTTTCGGATTTGGCGATGCCGCCCGCCAAGGCGCAAAGGGTGAACGTTGTCATTTCGAACGGAGAGAGAAATCCTTCCTAGATCCCTCACGTCCGTTCGGGATGACGGGCTTTGCCCGTCACTTTGCGCCTTGGCGCCTTTGCGGGAGGTAATCCGAGGTCTTCTTTTGCGTTCTTTACGGCCATTCACGGCATCCGAATCTTCTTCCGCCAACGATTTGACCGGCTGGAACAAGTTTTCTTATTTGGTCGCCATCTCATTCACCAGATCCGTGATGCCCGAGCGGTCCCACACCGCCGGTCCCCAGAGCCGGATATAGTTCACGCTCCTCTGTCGCTGCGCCCCAGCCGGCAGATGTTCTTTCGGAATATCTTCGCGCAGCGAATTATAGCCGGGCTCGCCAGCGCCGGTTTTCTGCACGGCCATCTGTCCTTCCCGGGAGAGAAACCAATTGATCAGCACCTTCGCCGCGTTGGGATGCGGCGCTTTGTTGGCGAGCGCGATCATGGTACCGCCGGCCTCCAAGCCGACGCCATCTTTTTTCATCCCGTGAGCATCGAGCACTTCGACCGGCAGCCCTTTGTTTTTCGCCTCTTCGAGCTGTTCCGGTTTAGCCGTAATTGCCAGGGGAAATTTGCCCGAGGCGATCCAGTCGAGTTGCTGTCCCTCGTTACGGATCAGGTTCAGGTCGGCCACCGTGAAAAGCCTCCTGATAAACTCCGGACCCAGCTGCGGATTATGGTAGAGAAACAGCAATGGACTAGCGCCGCCCGGATCGCGCGGATCTTTCAAGGTAATCTTGCCTTTCCATCTTGGATCCAAAAGGTCAGCGTAGGCGCGCAGGTTTTGGCTGTCGACGAGTTTCGGATTGTAACCGAGCAGGTGCAACGGGAAGGCGGCGTAAATAAACACATACTGGTTGTCGACATCGTTGTAGTGATGTCGTCCCTCGAACCACTTCGATGAATCCTTGACTTCCGGCAGCATGAACGCGGCGCCGATCGGGTCGAGGGCCTTGGCTTTGTACAGCGACGTGCTGGTGCCGCCGCCGAGCCGAACGACGTCGGCGAGAAACTTTCCCGCGCGCCGCTCGGCCAGCAGTCGCTGCAAATGTTGCGCAGCCGTGGCTTGAACCAAGTTGACTTTGATTCTCGGATACTTTTTTTGGAACGCATGCCACTCCGAATCGCTGGCGATCTTGTAGACCACCACCTGCCCCTCCTGCTCGGCGGCTTTCACCGTCCGCTCCCATTCGCTGTCAGGAGTTGCCTGCGTTTCAGCCCCACGCGCCAGCGGCGGCGCAAACAAGACGAGCCGAAGAACCACCAGCGTGAGAAAATAAACCCGGCAGTTTTTGTGGTTCATCGCGGCTCCTCTCTAAAATTAAACATCCATCGGCTGGGAGCCGAGGGATTCTGCTCGCGGCGATTCGAAGTCGACTTTATCTCTTTTCGTCTTTCCCGCGAAAGCGAAAATCCGGGTTAATTCGCGTTAAAACCCGGGATGGCCGCGTAGGAGCATGACGGAACTTCTCTTCGCCTGAAACATGTCCTGAGCACCGTCGAAAGGGCGAGACATTGCAACCCTCTCCAAGAGAGGCTTTAACCCGGTTCAGAGATCGAGTGTCGCCGGCGCGAACAGTTCCTCGAATTTGGGTTTCTGCGGAATCAAGCCCCGCTCAGGGGAATAGTCGACGTCGCCAGGGTGCTGAATTCCGGAACCGACGTGATGGGAGAGCTCCGCATGCATGAAACGGCGCGACGGAAAGACCGGGATCGCCACGAAGTCCGTGCCGCGCGATTCGGCTATCAAATAGGACGACAGCGACATCTCCGAGATGTCAAATTCCTGAAACCTGAGCTGGCGCCAAAAAGTCTCCGACGGCTCGGAATAGGTCGGCATCAGCTCGACCCCCTTCAGGTTGGATGCTGCCATCCATCAACGGTTGGACCGCTCGTTGAATGCCGCAACGAAACTCAATCTAAGTCGCGGCATGAACCTCCGGCTTCGGTTCAAAAGTGCAAGGTCGGAGAGGGGTCCGCGTTCCGACCCTTGAACTTTTGAACGCTTGAACCTTTGAACAGAAGTAGTCGCGCGGCGCGACTACTTCTGCGTGCACCCCGGATGATACGGCATGTTGCACTTCGCGCCGACGGCCTTCATGGCCAGCTCGAAGTCCTTGTGGACCTGCGGATCCTCGTCCTCAAACTCGATCTGGTTGCCTCCGAGTTTCAAGCTTGTATAGGTTCCGCCTTCGCCGTCCGTTGAGCGCAGGAAGCGGTAGCGCCAGTTGTTCCAACGCAAGGCGAGATAGCGTGCCGGGGCCGCGCCGGAATTAAAATGCTGGTGGAACCATTGATCCGGCGGCACGACGACACTGCCCGGCCCCCAATCGACCCGCTCGGTGGCCTCGCCATCTTTCCACAAGATCGAATAGCCCTGGCCGGAGAGAATAATCACATGGGCGCCGGGGCCATGGCGATGCCCTTTCTTGTAGGTGCCCACGGGGAACTCCGAGATATGCGCGCCCATGGTGTTTCGCGCCAGATCGAACTTCATGTTGGTGCTGCCCTTGCCGCGCTCGCTGTAGTCGGTCAGCTTGATCGTGTGGGTGTCAGGAACAAAATTGGTGGTCATGAAAAACCGCCCGGTGATCGTCCCTTCGCCGTTGAAGTAGCCTTCGGTATGCGGATCGAAGCGGTCGGTGAAAACGTAATCGCTGTTAAAAATGTAATCGCTGTTGTGAAACAGGTTCATCATGAAGCAACTGTTGGTCACCGCGAAGTAACGCGCGGTTTCACTGCCGCTGGCGTTGAAGTGCTGATAATCGGCGTTGATTGGAATCGCGAACATACTGCCCGGTCCCCATTCGAAGGTATGCTTCTTCTTGCCGTCGCGCTGCCACACCGTGGTTGCGCCGTAGCCCTTGGAGACGTAGACCATTTCCTCGTACATATGTTTCTGCGGTTTGGTCTTGCCGCCTGCGGGAATCTCACAGACGTAGCCGTCGTTGGTGCCGCCGGTGCCGTCGAGCACGACAAAGGAACAAGGCACGCCTTTCAAATCCCAAGGCTCCACTGGCACCTTGTTGACGTCCTTGACGAAGAAACCGCGAATACAGGGAATTTTTTGCTCCGCCTGCCAAACCTTATAAGTGTCGAGCCGGTCCGGCTTGAGATCGGCGGGTTGTGTGTTCATTTCGGCCATAAGAACGTCCTCCTGAGATTTCTCGATGCGTTCGATTTGTGCGATGACGTCCGATGGTTATGCGAGAGCGGAAGGCGAAAAGCTCACGCCACCTTCTTCTCTTTAGCAGTAATGCCGATGCGCTGGTTAATCACTTCGAACTCGATCAAACGATTCTTTTGCGCATCGCGCACCACCCCGAGCGGCTCGCCGCCGTTGCGCACGGTGTCAATCTGTTCGCGCAGGATTTTTCTGAGCAGAATGATGCCCTCGTCGCCGACGCCCAAATGCTCCTGGGTGCGATCCGTCGGCGCGCCCTGGGTTTCCCAGGCCATGGCGTCCTGCGCCAGCACATGATCGAGCCGGTAATCGCCGTTGTCGTCGCGAATGCGAAAAAACTCCCAGGGCGTATCGCCGTCCGCCGGCGAGCGGTCGCTGTCGTTGGGCGAAAAATAAACTACGAATACCTGCGTGTGGGCATCGTCCACCGGCACGCGGATCTGCAAATTATGACGCACCCGGCCTTCGAAAAGCCGCTCCCGGAACACATGGCGCAAGGTGCTCGGGAAACAACAGCGGATGCTGGTCGACCACCGGCGGATCGCCGGGCTTTCTACCGGGGGTGACCCGCCGTTTCATGATGCCGTACTCGAACGGCGTGAAGCTATGATCCTCTTCATAGTGATCCACGCTCGGCGCCAAATGCGCGGTGTCTCCATGCAGCCAAAATAGGTGCGACGGGTCCACCGAATTTTCCGTCGGCTGCAACCAGTTACAGTTATAAACTTCATGCTTCTCGATCCAGCGATAACCGTCCTCCCACACCAAGACATCCCAGCGCGGCAGCAGCGGCCGCGGCTCCGGTTCCAGGTAGGTCCAAATCAATCCGCCCAAGCGCTCGGCTGGATACGCCGTATGTTTGATCTTGTCTTTGAAACCGCCGTCGACCGGTTCCGCCGGCTGTTCGAGACATCTTCCCGCACGGTCGAATTTCCAACCGTGATACGGGCAGCGGATGCCTTCGGCATCGACGCGGCCGAAGGCTAACGAAGCTTTTCGGTGCGGGCATTGTTCGGCGACCACACCGTAGCGGCCGCTTAGGTCGCGATAGACCACCAGATTTTCGCCCATCAGCCGGAACGCTCTGATCGGCTTCTCCTCGGTCAGTTCCCCGGCGCATGCCACCGGCATCCAGTAGCGCCGCAAATATTCGCCGCCCGGTGTGCCGCGGCCGACTTGTGTCAGGGTTTCGTTTTCCTCTTTGGTGAGCATATGGCTCTCCTCGATTCGTACTGCGATAATCGCCTGTGAATTAAATTGCCAAAGCGAGTTGCTTGCGCCGTTTTGGTCCTCCCGCCTCTCGGGAGAGGATGGAAGTGAGGCTTTCTCCGCGGCTCGCTCAGGCTACTTGCCCTTGTCCGCACCGGCCATGATGTCTTTTGCCAGGTCGAAGATCGGTTTCATATCGCCATACTCCGGTTTTACCACATCGAAGTACTTCATCCCCGGCTGCAGCCGGTTCTCCGGCGGAATGTCGTCTTTGGGAATATCGATGCGCCGCGAGTTGGCCGGGTCGTCGACATCGCCGAGCTTCTGCAAAGCGATCTGTCCCCGGCGCGAGAGAAACCAGTTGAGAAAAACTTTGGCGGCATTGGGATGCGGCGCTTGATTCATATAGCTCATCGAGCCGCCGCCGGCGGAGAAGCTCGAACCCTCTTTCCAATGATTGGTATCGAAATCGTCCACCGGCAAGCCCTGCTTTTTCGCCCGCGCCGAGTCTTTACAGCCCATGCATATTGCGTACTTGCCTTGCGCCAGCCAGTTGGTCATCTGCTGAAAGTTTTTCGCGTAAGTAATCTCCATGCCGCCGAAAAATTTCTTCATGAACTCGGGGCCGATTTCCGGGCTGTAATAGTAGAACTGCATGGTCGCGCCCAAACCGGTATCGCGCGGGTCAAGGGACACGATCTTGCCCTTCCACTTGGGATTGATCACGTCGGCGTAGGATTTGAACTCCTTGGGATGACCAGATTAGTATTGTAGGCCAGCTGGGCATTGCTCGGCGAGCCGATGAAGGCAAAGATATATTTACCCTCAGGATCGGCGTAGCGATGTTCCTTGCCGTACCATTTCGACAGATCGGTCACTTCGGGGAGAATCAACAGCGGCTTGAGCGGATCGAGCGCTTTGCCTTTGTAGAGCGTGTTGTAAAGACTGCTGGTCCCGCCGCTGTAAATATCGGCGATAAACTTGCCGCCGCGCCGCTCGGCCATGATGCGGTTGGTCAGATCGTTGCCCCGGCGGGTGACCGCGACGACATTGATGCCGGGATAATCGTGCTTGAAATCCTGCAGCAAACCCTCGTAGCGGTAAATATAGACGGTGACCTGGCCTTCCTTCTTGGCCGCCGCGACCGTCCTCTCCCAGTCCTTGTTCCAGTCGGATTGTGCCGCCTGCATAGGCGCCGCTGGCTGAGGAAAAGTACCAACCCGAGCAAAACAATTTTGCCGATTTGACGCCTAATCATGCACATCTTTCTCCGCTCCGCTGAAAATTCGCCGGGAACCGTACGCACCGGCAGAATATTTCCCGATGGGCAAGCCAATGTCAACCAGCCATTCGCCATCCCATGCAGTGACGAAACGACAACAACTAGGCAATCTAATTGGTCTACTTCTTCGCTTCGATGGCCGCCATGATCTCCCTGGCAAGATCGGCGATCGGCTTCCGATCCCTCCGAGGCGCCATCCGGTGTGGGGTCTCCGAGCCTGGAGGACGGGCATCACTTCGCGTACGTGAAGAGGGCGTCACGGTCGGACAACGGGCAAACGAGGATCCGCTTCGACCTCGCGTACTTCTTCCAAGGGCAGCGAGCGGAGCGCGAGGCGGCGGAGCGGGGAGACGAGGTCGTGAGCGGCTACTACATCGTGAACGACAACCCCCGGCTCCGAACCCTCCGCCTCGCCGACGAGGTGGAGGTCGAGTACATCCCCGAGAGCGGCTGTTGCGAGCTACAACCCTGGGACATCGACTCTTGGTTCGAGGCGATCGGCCTTTCGACGAATCCCGGCGACTACCCGGGTAAGAACGTCCCGTGGTGGTTCACGGTGGAAGGCGGTCGGATCACGCGGATCGAGCAGCAGTATCTTCCGTAGCGGGTTCGCCCGACGCAGATCCCATCGGGTCCGCAACGGTCGCCGGCGCGGCCCCGCGCGCTCGCAGGGCGATCAACCCCGCCGCGACGGCGACCCCACCGCTCGCGACAAGGGCGGCGGGCGCGTCCCACGTTTCGGCGACCCATCCGGCGATCGGCCCACCGATCGCGGTGCTCCCGAGGAATATCGTCGTGTACAGCGCCATCACCCGCCCACGCATGTCCGCCCTGGTGAACCGCTGCAGCGTCGAGTTCGCCGTGATCGCGAACAGCATCGAGGCGTACCCGACCGGCACCATCGCGATCAGGCCCAGCACGAACGTCGGTGCCCACCCCGCGACGGCCAGGAACACGCCGAACGCGACCGAGAAACCGGCCAGCCGCCGTAGCGTCGGCTGCGTCTGTCGGTTGGCCATCGCGATGGCACCGAGGAACGCCCCGAGCCCGAGCGCGGCGTACAACCAGCCCAGCTCCATCCCCGAGCCGTCGTAGGTCCGATGCGCCTGGAGCGGGATCAAGACGCTGAAGTTGAAAGTGAACAGGTAGACGAGCGCCATCACGACAAGCGGTACGCGGAGGGCTTGAGAGCTCCAGACGTACCGGAGCCCGGCGCGGACGAGGCCCGGTTCCTGCTCGGCCTTGCGTTGCGGATGGAGCTCGCCGATGCGCATCGCCATCAAGGCGACGATCACCCCGACGTAGGACACCGCGTCCAGCAGGAACGGCGACCAGAGACCGAACGTGTCGATCATCGTCCCGGCGATCGCGCCGCCCAGCACGCGGGTGCCGGTGAAGACCGCGCTATTCAGGCTGACCGCGTTCGTGATGTGCTCCTCCCCGACCAGCTCGACGTAGAACGACTGCCGCGTCGGGGGCTCGATCGCGAGGATCAGCCCCGTCAGGAACGCGATCACGAACACCATCCAGATCTCGACGACATCCGTGGCGACCAGCGCGAACTGCGCGGCGGCGAGCACGGCGTAGCCCGCGTTCGACCAGACGAGGATGCGCCGCTTGTCGAACCGGTCGGCGATCGACCCGGCCCAGACCCCGAAGAGCAGGACCGGCAGGAAGAGAAGGGCGGCCTCGATCCCCAGCGCGATGCCGCTGTCCGTTAGCCGCAGCACGAGGACCGCGCCGGCGGTCCAGTTCACCCATGTGCCGGTGACGGAGATCAGCTGGCCGACGAAGAAGAGTCGGAAGTTCCTCGAAACGTGCATCGAGGCGAACGTCTTCCGCACCTCGTCGGTCAGCCGGGACATGCATCCAGACTACGAGGCGCGACAACGGCGCCTGCGGCCGGGGGGCCGAGATGGATCCGGATGACTAGATGAAGAGGCTCACGGCCGCGTCGCGCATCTCGGCGATCGCCGTGGCGGCCCCGATCGGCTCCTCGAGCCCGTCCAGCAGGTCCTCCCGCTTCAGGCCGAGCAGGTCCATCGTCATCTGGCAGGGGATCAGGCGGACGCCGAGGTCCTGCGCCGTCTGGATCAGCTCCTCGGGCTTGGCCACCTGATGATCGTTCGCCAGCTTCTTGAACATCGCAGGCCCGGCGCCTGCGAACTGGTACCGGCTGAGCTTCGCCTTCTGGGCGGAGCCCGGGTTCATCACCGACATCATCTTCTGCATCCAGTTGGAGCCGGTGACCCGCACGTCCGGCTTCACGATCGCGAACAATCCCCAGAACGTGAAGAACACCGTGGACTCCATCCCGGAGGCGGCGGCGGTCGTCGCGAGGATCGTCGTCGGCCAGATCCGGTCGAGGTCACCGCCCCAGGCGATGATCGTCAGCTTGTTCTTCTTCTCGATGCGCTTGCCGTCCGACTCCTCGAGGGCTTCGACGCGCTGGAGCAGGTCAGCGAGCTGGAGCTCGGTGGAGAGATCGGTCTCTGTCGTCGCCATCGGACTCAGCTCTTCCTGACGAGGTAGCGGTAGACGCCGGCTTCCTCGGTGGCCTCGATGAGCTCGTTGCCGCTGAGCTCGGCCCAACTGGGGACGTCGCTCTTGGACCCCGGGTCGGTGGCGAGGAGCTCGAACAACTCCCCGCTCCGGGCATCCTTCAGGGCCTTGGCGAGCGACACGAGCGGCCCGGGGCACGACTGACCCTTGGCGTCGACGGTGGCGGAGATGGTGTCCACGACGGAACCTCCTGGCTTCTGTGTGGGGAGCGAACGGTCGGTGCGGGTGGTGCGCGGAAGGCTGGCTGCCGTCCCCGGTCAGGCCGGACAGCAGATGCGGTCGGGGATCATCGCCCCCACGGTGCCGGCTTCGCGCGTGCAGACCATTTGCAGGTGCAACGAGCCTAGCTCAGGGGTCCATTCCCGGCAAGGTCGGGTCTGCGCTGCAACTATTCCCACGGGCCACCCGGATCAGGCGTCGATCGGCTCCATCACGGGGAGACAGCCTCCGGACGCACCGAGCTGCCGGAGCCCCTCCAGGTCGCCCGGACCGAGGTCGACGGTCCCGCCCCCGGAAGGGTGCATCAGCTCCCCGACCGTCTTCACGTGTCCGAGCCCCATGAGGTGCCCGAGCTCGTGGAGGATGACCGGCCCCTGTTGCCCCGGGAGTTCGAACCCGGGCAGGTTGGGGTCGTCCGCGTTGAGGGCGAGCCACCCGCTCACGTAGACGTCCTCGAACCGCGTAGGAGGGATGACGGGCACCGCGACGCCGGCCGCGACGTGATTGTCCCGTTCGAACGGGATGTCCGAGTCATCCGGATCCGCCCACGCGATCAGGACGGGAGCCCAGCGATCGCCGTAGCGATCGGGCTGGAAGATCTCGCGGAAGATGGTGGCCTCCTCGTCGGTCGGGCCCTCGTACTCGAACACGATCCCCGTTGCGGCCGAGATGCGCCGGATCGCTTCGTGGACGTCGGCGATCGAGCCCTGCGGCGCGAGCGAGGCGTTCACCACGTACCGGATCGGCTGACAGGGGTTCCACCGGGTCGGGAGGCCTTCGTCGGTTCGATCGAGGAACTGGAAGCCGGGACCTTCCGTGGACGGCGTTCCCTCGAAGAGCGGCGCCACGACGATGGCACCGAGGCTGAGTGCGAGGAGCAGGCAGACGGCGACCACCCACACGGGGAACCTGCGACGAGGAAAGACCTCGTCGGTGACGAGATCCGGCCGGATCGGAACCGGCGGCGGGGGAAGGTGCTCCATCGTCCAATCCTAGGTCGGGTTCTGTGAAGGGCATCGGCGTCCGTAGGGGCCGCCTTCAGCCAGCACGCTCCGATAGATAGGGGTTGCGAGATGCGGGACACCCCGAACCCCGGCTAGCGGATCCGGCGGCGTCGTTCCTTCGGCCAGTAGACGAGGAGGACGCGCGCCTTGAGGTGCTCTCGCCGGACCGGGCCGAAGTGCCTACTGTCCGTGGATACATCCAGGCGGTCGCCCTCGATCCAATACTCGTCGTCATGGAGCGTCCGCTCTCCCACCTGCTGACCGGGTACCGCCGTGACACGCTTCACCAGCTCGTAGCCCGGCCTCCCGGGATGCTCGACCACCACCACGTCACCCCTACCGACACGCCGCCCTGACACCGCCAGTGCCCAGTCGCCCGGCAACAGGGTCGGCACCATGCTCGCGCCTTGGATCTCCACCCGGGTCGGCCTCCAGCGGACGAGCGCCGCCGCGATCGCGGCGACGGTGGCGGCAGCGCTCAGCGCCGCAAGCGGTCTGCGAGGCCGGTGGTAGGGTTCCCCTTCACCCCACGTCGGAGGAGGCGGATCCATGTTCGAAGCATTCCTCAAACCGCGGAGGACCGTCCACGCGCACTGCGACCTTCCGTGCGGCATCTACGACCCGGCGCAGGCGCGCATCGAAGCCGAGTCGGTCAAGGCGTGTCAGGAGAAGTACCAGGGCTCCGACGACCCGATCTTCAAGGACCGCGCGATCTCCATCAAGGAGCAGCGCGCCAACCTGGTCAAGGAGCACCTGTGGGTGCTGTGGACCGACTACTTCAAGCCCGAGCACCTCGAGACCTACCCGCAGCTCCACGAGCTCTTCTGGAACGCGACGAAGGAAGCGGGCAATGCGAAGCGGTCCGAGGACCCGGCGCAGGGTCAGAAGTTGCTGGACGCGGTCGACGAGCTCTCGAAGATCTTCTGGGAGACGAAGTCGGCGTAGCGCCGAAGACACACCGAACGTGATCGAGGGGCCGGGCCGCTGACGCGGCCCGGCCCCTCACTTGCACCCACCCCACCCGTAGGAGATGCCGACGGGCGGGGCCGTCGGAAACACCCGCCCGCCGGCGACGCGCACCGATGAAGGTGCACGATCAAGTCCTCGGTTCCTTTCAGGCCCCGAAGGGCGAAGGAAACCGGCGGTACCGGGGCGGGTCTGGCGGCACCCCGGCACCCACCGGTCTCGTCGCAAGCATCGGACAGTGACCCCACTGCGGGATAGTGGTCGAAGGTCGAAAGTTGTCCGACTTCCGGCTGATACGTTGGCCGACTTATGCGCGACATCGGTCTGGTCGGCGTGCCCTTCTCGGGGAAATCCACGCTGTTCACGGCCCTCACCCGCGCCGGCTCCCACGGCGGACAGGCCAACCTCGCCGTCGTGCCCGTTCCCGATCCTCGTCTCGAGGTGCTCACGCAGATGGAGCGCTCGAGGAAGACGGTGCCCGCGCAGGTTCGCTTCGTCGACGTCCCGGGCGGCGTCTCGAGCGCGCAGGGATTGGCGAAGCTCCGTGAGGCGGACGCGCTGGCTGTCGTCGTGCGGTGCTTCGGCGCCGATCGGAAACCGGCGGAGGAGCTCACCGACGTCCGGAACGAGCTTCTGCTCGCCGATCTCGCCGTCGTGGAGAGCGCCCTGGAGAACGCTACGAAGCGAGCGAAGGGCAGGGGCGGTTCGGAGGTTGATGCCTTGCAGCGCGCGAAGGACGCGCTCGAGAACGAGCAGTCCCTGCGGAAGGCCGATCTTTCCGATGAAGAGTTGGGGCACCTCAAAGCGATCGCCCCGCTGACGCTCAAGCCCGAGGTCGTGATCGGGAACCTCGAAGAGGGCGAGGCGTTGCCGGACGAGCTGGGCGGCGCGGTGGGCGTGTACGCGTCGATCGAAGCCGAGACCACCGAGATGGACCCGGAGGAGGCCCGAGCTCTGCTCGAAGAGTTCGGTGTCAGCGAGCCCGGCCTGGAACGGGTGATCGCGGCGGGCTACGGCGC
Organism: uncultured Actinomycetota bacterium; assembly: GCA_963762015.1. Lineage (GTDB taxonomy): Bacteria > Actinomycetota > UBA4738 > UBA4738 > HRBIN12 > JAJNBA01. The sequence continues at coordinate 245,136 of CAVXJL010000007.1, read as the reverse complement.
GCTCGATCTGATCACGTTCCTCACGACCGGGGATGACGAGACGCGAGCGTGGGAAGTGAGGCGGGGCGCGACGGCGCCTGAGGCGGCGGGCGCCATCCATACGGACCTGCAACGGGGGTTCATCCGCGCCGAGGTGATCGCCTACGACGAGCTGGTCGCGGCCGGATCGATGGAGGCGGCGAAGGCCGCCGGGAAGGTCCGCGTGGAAGGCAAGGACTACGTCGTCCGAGAAGGCGACATCCTGCACGTCCGCTTCGCCGTGTGAACCCTCATCCCGTGCCGTTCCTCCCGAGGAGGAAACGTGCCGCCGTGGGACCCTTGCCCTTGAGGTTGACGATGTGTACGTCGGAGAAGACGTAGCGGTCGCCCAGCCGTCGGTGGATCGCGTCCGAGACTTGGATCTCGCCCGGCACCCCGTTCGACTCCATACGTGCTGCCGTGTTCACGGTGTCCCCCCAGAGGTCGTACGCGAACTTCCGTTGGCCGATCACGCCGGCGACGGCGGGACCTGTGGCCATCCCGATCCGGACGCTCATCTGGTCTCCGCTGGGCCACCGCATCCGGGCGATCTCGTCTCGCATCGCGAGCGCCATCTGCGCGGCCACCTCGACGTCGTCCTCCCGTGGCTCGGGCACACCGGCGACGGCCATGTAGGCATCACCGATCGTCTTGATCTTCTCGAGTCCGAACCGCTCCGCGATCACGTCGAACCGCGTGAACACCTCATCCAGCGCCGTCACCATCTCCGGCGGGTCGGTTCGTCCGGACTGCTTCGTGAACTCCACGAGATCCGCGAACACGACCGTGACCTCGTCGTATGCGCGGGCGATGTGGCCGTGCTCTGTCGCGGGGTCGCGCTCCTTCAGTCGGTCGGCGATCTGCTCCGGCAGGATGTTCCGCAGGAGGCCCTCGGATCGTCCCCGCTCGCGATCGAGCTCGCGCTCCCGCAGGAACAACAGGCGCGTCGAGCGCTCCAGGACGTAGGCACCGACCGACCCGATGAACGCTGTGAGCAGGAGGAAGTAGTCGCCGAAGATCACGTTGTCCGTCGATTCATGGATGATGAAGAACGACCCGACGTTGTACATCACGATCAGTGCCACACCGATCAACACCGAGTAGCGGAACTGCAGTCGGCTGAGGATGTACGCGAAGATCAGGATCACCATGTTCCCGGCGTAGCCCCAGTCCGGACGCTCGGCAGGGACCAGAGCACGGTGCATCACCCAGACGAGGCCGCTGAGGAGGATCGCCGCGGAGACGAGCGGCTGCCAGATGCGGCGATAGTTGGGGAGATAGGTGAGGGCGAAGCTCACGAGCCCGATGGGCACCCCCAGCCCGTAGCGGATCACCGCGTCGCGGAACAACCCTCCTTCATCTTTCACGATGACCGGCGCGAGCGGGCCGAACGCCGCCCATGTGACCGCTCCCAGGAACGTCGCGATCCGGATGTACTGGAGGTTCGTGTCGAAGTACTCGTCCTGGAACCGCCGTTCGAGCCACCCGTCCTTGAACTTCAGCGACCACGGCTGCAGCTCGGGTGCCTGATCCCGGAAGTTGCGGAACGCACGCAGCATCGTCAGCGACCTCTTCGGGTCTGGCGCGCCAGCGGGGACATCGGGTCCGGGCATCGGGCGGAAAGGGTGCCACAGGACGCGAGCGTCCGGCTTCGCCCCGTTCAGCCGGGCGAGGAGCGACTTCGTGGTGGACCGGTGCCGTGCGACGAGGCGGGCATGCCCGGGTCTACTTCCAGCCCTTCAGCCTTGCGGCTCCGGAGCTGCCCCTTACCGGCCGGTCGACCTCATCCACGAGCCTGCCGACGATCCCGTCGTTCTCGTGCCACTAGGAGAGCTGGGCCCAGACCACGATGCCCACGGCCAGCAAGAGGAGCGCTCCTACGATCACGCGCCAGATGACCTCCCCACGCGGAGACAACGGCGCGTCGCGGTGAGTCTGACCGGGGCCACCGTAGATGTGCGGGTCGGGCATGCTCCGAATCGTAGTGGGACCGTGCCAACTGAGCGAGCCCTCGAAGGGGTTTGATCCATACATCGTTTGTCAAAGGGATAGGTACCTCTATACCTGGCGCTCTTTGGCGCTCGACCTATACACTCGCGTCTTATGGCGGACTACCGGATCGGGCAGGCGGCGGAAGCGATCGGCGTGCGGGTCGAGACCCTTCGGCGCTGGGATCGGGACGGGAAGCTCACGACCGTCCGCTCCGCGGGGGGCCAGCGGCTGGTGCCGGCGGCCGAGGTCGCGCGGCTCATCGCGGAGCGGAGAGCCGAAAGACCGCAGGGCGGCGTGAGCCGGCGGAACGCCTTCCCCGGGGTGATCACCAAGGTCACGCGGGACAAGGTCTCGGCGCTCGTCGAGATCCAGGCGGGCCCGCACCGGATCGTGTCGTTGATCACGCGCGAGGCGGCCGACGAACTGGGACTCGAGCCGGGGATGGAGGCAGTGGCGACCGTGAAGGCGACGAGTGTGATGGTCGAGGTCCCTCGTTGAAAAGGGGAGCGACCTGCCTCGTCGCTCTCCTTTTCGTCGCGAACGCGTGCGGATCCAACGAGCCGACCGCGAGCGATCCGATCACGGTCTTCGCGGCGGCGTCGTTGACCGAGGCGTTCACGCAGATCGCATCGGACTACGCGGAACAGGAAGGCATCGAGGTGCGGCTCAGTTTCGGCCCGTCTGATGGTCTCGCGACCCAGATCCAGGAGGGAGCGCCTGCCGACGTGTTCGCCTCGGCGAGCCCGAAGTGGATGGACGCCGTCGCCGACGACCCGGGCGTGATGGATCGTGAGGATTTCGCGCGCAATGTCCTGATCGTGATCACTCCCGTCGATGATCCGGAAGGCATCGACGACGTCGAGGACCTCAGCCGTCCGGGGATCAAGCTGGTTCTGGCAGCCGAAGGGGTTCCCGTGGGCGACTACGCACGCGAGCTTCTGGCGAACGCGGGGATCGCCGATCGCGGCACTCGCGAACGTGGTCTCCAACGAGGACGACGTGAAAGGGGTCGTGCAGAAGGTTGCCCTCGGCGAGGCGGACGCGGGCATCGTCTATCGGACGGACGTCACGCCCGCTGTCGCGGATGATCTCCAGGTCGTCGAGGTCCCGGACAACATCAACGTGGTGGCGGTCTACCCGATCGCCGCCATCGGATCTGGCGCGGAAGACCTCACCGGGAGCGAGTTCGTCGCCTACGTCCTCGGACCGGGGCAAAGCGCGCTTCGGGCGGCCGGCTTCCTGCCCCCGTGAGGCGTCGCCTACCGGCCGGCGTCGTCGCCCTCGCTGCGCTCGGTGCGGCGTTCGTACTTCTGCCCATCGCGGGGCTCCTCGAACGCGCATCGTGGGATCGCTTCGGCGAGCTGCTCACGTCGGAGATCTCCGTCGAGGGGCTGCGCATCTCCCTCATCGTGTCTGCCGGGGCGGCCCTCATCTCGCTGATCGTCGGCGTGCCTCTCGGCCTCCTCCTCGGCCGGACCTCCTTCCCGGGGATCACCGTCGTCCGTGCTCTGGCGCTCCTCCCCCTCGTCCTTCCACCGGTCGTCGCGGGGATCGGACTGCTCACCGCGTTCGGTCGTCGTGGCCTGCTCGGTGGTCCGGCGCGGGCCATCGGGCTCGAGTTGCCGTTCACCACCGCGGGCGCGGTCGTCGCCGCAGCCTTCGTGTCGTTCCCATTCGTCGTCCTCGCGGTGGAGGCGGGCCTCCGGTCACTGGACACGAGGCTGGAAGACGCGGCTGCATCGCTCGGCGGGTCGAGATGGTATGTGCTCCGCAGGATCACGCTTCCGCTCCTCGGTCCCCAGATCATCGCGGGAGCCGTCCTGGCGTGGGCCCGTGCGCTCGGGGAGTTCGGCGCGACGATCACGTTCGCCGGCAACTTCCGCGGCGAGACGCAAACGATGCCGCTCGCGGTGTTCGAGGCCCTTCAGTCCGATCCCGGCGCCGCGACGGTCCTGTCCCTGGTGCTCGTCGCAACCTCGTTGGCCGTCCTGATCGCCTTGCGAGGGCGATTCCTCGGAGCCACGGCGTGAGTCTTCATGCGGAGATCTCGGCCAAGAGAGGTCCTTTCGAGGTCGACGCGACGCTCGAAGCCGAGGAGGGCGAGACGCTCGCCCTCCTCGGGCCAAACGGCGCGGGCAAGACCACGGTGGTTCTCGCCCTCGCCGGGCTCATCGACGATCGAAGCACGATCGAGCTGGACGGCGCCCGCATCGACGGACTGCCTCCGGAGCGCCGTCCGCTCGGCGTCGCGTTCCAGGGTGGCGCTCTCTTCCCGCACCTGAGCGCCCTCGCGAACGTCGCGTTTCCGCTCCGCGCGCGAGGGGTCGGCCGGCGTGAGGCCCACCGCAAGGCGAGCGCCACCCTTTCCCGGCTCGCCCCCGATGTACGAGCCGATGCGCTGCCGACGGCGCTCTCGGGGGGCGAGGCCCAGAGGGTGGCGCTCGCCCGTGCCCTCGTCCACCGGCCGCGCCTGCTCCTCCTCGACGAACCCTCCTCGGGACTCGACGTGCGCGGCCGAGTCGAGCTCCGCCCCGCACTCGTGGACACCCTCGCGACGTTCCCCGGCTTCCGCGTGCTCGTGACCCACGATCCCGTGGAGGCCATGACCCTCGCCGACCGGGTGGTGATCCTCGAAGAAGGCCGCATCACCCAGCAGGGAATGTTCGACGACGTTCGACGCACGCCCCGAAGTCGCTACGCCGCCGAGCTCGTGGGGGTGAACCTCTTCACCGGTCGACTCGAACCGATCGGCGACGGGGCGGGACGGCTGGTCACGATCGAGGGAGACGTGGTGGTCGGATGGCCCGAGGATCTCCCGCGGAGCACGATCGAGGAGGTGACCGGCACGCTTCGGCCTTCAGAGGTCATGGTGCACGTGGGCATGCCGACACGCGGCTCGGCCCGCAACGTCTGGCGTGGCACGATCGAGGATCTCTCGATCCACGGAGAGCGCGTTCGCGTGCGGATCGCGTCACGGCCTCCGCTCGTCGCTGAGGTCACGGCGGGATCCGTCGAGCAGCTGGGGTTGGCTCGCGGGGCGGAGGTGTGGACTTCGTTCAAGGCGGTCGAGGTGGAGATCTCTCTCGGCGCGCACCATCAAGGATCGGGCGCCGGTACGCTGGACAGGTGAGAACCGATGAGCGCCGTGTCCACGACACGGACGACGTCCCCGACCGGCCGAAGAAGAAGCGTCACCCGGCGCTCACGTTCCTCGGAGAGCTGCCCGGGCTGATCCTGATGGCGTTCGCGCTGGCATTGCTGATCAAGAGTCTGCTGCTCCAGGCCTTCTGGATCCCGACCGGGTCCATGGAGCCCACGCTCGTGCCGGGAGACCGCGTGATCGTGGCCAAGGTCCCCTACTACTTCCACGACCCGGCGCGCGGCGACATCGTCGTGTTCGAGGAGCCGGATCCGGCGAAGGCACCCGAACGCGGCGTGTGGGGAGGTCTCACCCATTGGCTCGGCCAGGGACTCGGGTTCACACCGCCGGACCATCCCGACTACATCAAGCGTGTGATCGGTGAGCCCGGAGACGTCGTGTACGCGAAAAGTGGCCACGTGTTCGTGAACGGCCTCCAGATCTCCGAGCCCTACCTCGAGCAACGGACTGCTCGGTTCCCCCGGACGAGGGTTCCCGACGGGAAGCTGTTCGTGATGGGTGACAACCGATCCAACTCGCTCGACTCACGTTTCGGGCTCGGGTTCGTACCGATCGATCGTGTGATCGGGAAGGCCGTGATCATCGTCTGGCCCTTCGACAACCTGGACGGCCTCTAACGAACGGCAGCTCTCGATGCGCTGGCTCCTGATCGCGGCGCTCGTGGTGGTGGTCGTGTGGCTGGTCGCGGTCATCGTGTTGCTGTTCCTGGGACGCAAGACGCTTGCTCGTGAGCTGATCTCGCTGCTCCCGAACCTCGTTCGGCTGTTCCGCGGCCTGCTCGGCGATGAGCGAGTGCCGCGCTCATCCAAGGCTCTCCTCGTGCTCGGCGGCTTGTGGCTCGCCTCGCCGATCGACCTGATCCCCGAGTTCCTGCCCGGGATCGGCGCGATCGACGATGCGGTCGTCGCCGGCATCGTGCTGCGACACGTCGTGAAGCGCGCCGGGCCCGACGTGGTGCGCGATCACTGGAATGGCGATCCGCGGACGATCGCCGTGCTGCTCCGCGCCGCCGGCGTCTCCTGAAGCGGAGCCAGGCTCGGCCGCTCTCGCTCTGCTCGTCCGCCCTAGGCTTTCGGGATATGCGGAAGCCCCCAAAGCAGGAAGGGCTCCCTTGGGAAAAGGGTCCAAGGCTCCTCACTCCCGCGACCGGCGGACTGGGCGTGCTTACGGCGTACATCGTGTCCGCCTATCTCGCCTATCGAGCGCTCGGAGCCTTTCCGACTCCTCGCGCGTTCTGGACCCTCCTCTCGCTCGTTCCCCTGGCTGCCATCGCGGGGACCTCGGCGGGCGCGATCGAGCGCCCCGGAGCGAGAGGCCCTGCCGTCGCAGCCACGGTCGCCCTCGGCCTCGCGGTTCCATTCGCCCTGACAGCGTGGGCCCCCGGCATCTCACAGCCGCAGCAGCACCCTCTCCCCGGCGGGGTCGATGTCGTCATCGCTGCGGCGCCGGACGGGAACCTCGACCTCTACCTGGTCCCGAGCGGCGACCCCGAGCACACGATCGAGCTGACCCGGACCGACGACGCCAGCGAGCGCTTCCCAGAGCTCTCACCTGACAGCAGGTCCATCGTGTACGCCGCCGATGCGATCGACGGATCGACGGACCTTTACGTGATGACCCTCGACGGACGCGGGCAACCCGAGAGATCCCGACTCCTGCTCGACGGCCCGGGAAACCTCTCGGAGTCGAGTTGGTCTCCAGACGGGCGTCAGATCCTCGTTCGTTCGGACATGGGACGGGAAGCGGATCTCTATCGCTACGTCTGGGCGACCGAGGAGCTCCACCTCTTCGAGGAGGACGCAGCCAACCCCGCCTGGTCACCCGACGGGACTGCCGTGACGTTCGCCGGGTTCCGATCGGAGGATCGCACCGACAGCGACATCTTCGTGGTCGACTCCGATGGGCGAGGTCGACGCTCGGTCGTGGACACGGGGTACCACGACGTCTTCCCGATCTGGTCACCGGATAGTGAACGGATCGCATTCTCGAGCGACGTCTCGGGCCTCGGCCTCGACGTCCTCGTCGTGGGGGTCGACGGCTCCGGGGTTCGCTTCCTCACCTCCGAGCCTGGCGATGACGAGCCGTACCTGTGGACCCCTCGCGGCGACATCGTCTTCTTGTCCGAACGAGCCGACGTCGGCGGAGTCTTCGTGTACCGGATGAGGCCCGATGGATCCGACGTCCGGCTGTTCCTCAGGTTGTGAGGTCGTCGCCGGTGACACCGCGGTCCTTGGCCCAGTCCTCGAGCAACGCGAACGCCTCGTCCTCCGGGAGCTCACCGCGCTCCATGCGGATCTCCATCAGGAACGCGAGGGCCTCCCCCACGAGCGGGCCCGGCTCGAGACCCAGCCGCTCCATCACTTGCCGGCCGTCGAGCGACGGCCGCATCGCCTCGATGTTCTCCTGCTCCGCGAGGCGAGCGATCCGATCCTCGAGCTCGTCCTGCAGGCGCGCGAACCGTTCCGCACGCTTGGGATCGCGAGTCGTGCAGTCCGCCCGCGTGAGCTGGTTGAGCTTGTCGAGCAGTGGGCCGGCGTCGCGCACGTAGCGGCGCACCGCGGCGTCCGTCCAGCCCTCACCGAAGCCATGGAACCGCAGGTGGAGCTCGACGAGCCTCCGCACGTCCTCCACGACCGAGTTGGGGTAGCGCAGCTCTCGCAGGCGTAGCTCCGCCATGCGCGCGCCCACCACCTCGTGGTGGTGGAACGAGACGCCGTCGGGCGTGATCTCGCGGGTCGACGGCTTGCCGATGTCGTGGAGCAGCCCCGCCAGGCGGAGCACGGGATCAGGCTCCAGGCGTTCGACGACCGCGAACGTGTGCCGAAGGACGTCCTTGTGTCGGTGCACCGGGTCCTGCTCGAGCTGCAGAGTCGGCAGCTCCGGCAGGAACTCCTCGGCCAGCCCCGTCTCGACGAGCAATGCCAGCCCGGCGCCGGGCGACTCCGCGATGAGCAGCTTGTCGAGCTCCTCGCGGATCCGCTCGGCGGACACGATCCCGAGGCGATCGCGCATCCGCCCGATCGCCTCGATGACACGCGGCGCGGGCGTCACTCCGAGCTGCGCGACGAAGCGCGCGGCTCGCAGCATGCGCAACGGGTCGTCGGAGAACGAGACCTCGGGCTCCAGCGGCGTGTCGAGTCGCCTCGCGGCGAGGTCCTTGACCCCTTCGAAGGGGTCGACGAACTCGCCGTCCGGCAGCCGTACGGCCATCGCGTTGATCGTGAAGTCGCGCCGGGACAGATCGGTCCCGATGTCCTTGGCGAAGGTGACCGCCGGCTTGCGTTCGTCCTTCGGATACCGCTCTTCCCGGTAGGTCGTGATCTCGACATCGCGGCCGTGGCGCCGCGCACCCACCGTCCCGAATCGCACGCCCACGAGGTACTGGGCCTCGGCCCAGCCGCGGAGCACGCGAGACGTCTCCGCGGGTGAAGCATCGGTCGCGAAGTCGGTGTCCGCCTCGGGCGCGAGGCGGCCCATCACCAGGTCGCGAACGACACCCCCGACCAGGTACAGCTCGTGCCCGGCGGCCTGGAATCGGTCGCCGAGCTCTTTCGACAAGGGGTCGATCTCGATCGTGGTCACAGCCTTCTCACCATACCCCCGCGCTCAGCCGCACCCGTCGCGATACGGTGCCGCGGTGCCCGTCTGGCTCGGCTTCGCGTGGACGCTTCCGAACACGCTGCTGGGATTGATCCTCGGGGTCCTCGCGTTCCAGAGGCCCCACCTGCGGGAGGGATTGATCCTGTTCGATCGACATCCGCGAGGTCTGACGCGGCTGATGCCTCTCCTGGGCCGGTCCGCGATGACCGTCGGCTTCGTGGTCCTCTCGTCGAGGCCACTCGAGGGACGGCTGCTGGCGCACGAGCGGCATCACGTCCATCAGTACATGGTGTGGGGACCGCTCTTCCTCCCGGTGTACTTCGTGCTCGCGATCCCGTTCGGCTATCGACGGCATCCCATGGAGCGTGCGGCGATCCGTGCGGAGGGAAGCGACTCGACGGGGAGGCGCGAGGGCTAGTAGGGAAGGCTGTCGGAAACGGCCGCGTCCTCGAACGCGGCTCGCCGCTCGAGCGTCCCGTGCAGCGCGAGGTCGAAGTCGTGCGGGTTGGTGGCGGTCCGGCGCGCCTCGTCCGGAGAGACGATGCCTTCCTTGACGAGGTTCACGAGCGCCTGGTCGAAGGTCTGCATCCCGTAGAAGTCGCCACCCGCGATCACCTCGAGGATGCCTGCCGTCTCCTCCGGATCCACGATCCTGTCGAAGACTCGGCCGGTGTTCACCAGGACCTCGACGACGGGAACGCGGCCCTTGCCGTCGGCCCGAGTCACGAGCCGCTGCGAGACGATCCTCGCAGAGCTCCCGCGAAGGACGAACGCATCTCACGCTGCTGTTGAGGCGGGAACAGGTCGAGCACGCGGTTGATCGTTTCCATCGCATCGATCGTGTGCAGGGTCGAGATCACGAGGTGTCCCGTCTCTGCGGCCTGGATCGCGGCGAGGGCCGAATCGGCGTCACGGATCTCCCCGATGAAGATCACGTCCGGATCCTGGCGGATCACGTGGCGGAGCGCGGTCGCATACGACTCGGTGTCGATCCCGATCTCGCGTTGCTCGATGATGGAGAGATGGTCGTCATGGACGACCTCGATCGGATCCTCGACGGTCACGATGTGCGTGCGGCGCGTTCGATTGATGTGGCCGATCATGGACGCGATCGTCGTGGTCTTCCCGGTCCCCGTAGGACCGGTGATCAAGATGAGGCCGCGAGGCGAGCTCGCGAGCGTGGCCATCACCGGTGGGAGCCGGAGCTCCTCGAAGGATGGCACCTCGGCGCGGACGCGCCGGATCGCGAGGCCGATCACCCCGCGCTGACGGAAGACGTTCACCCGGAACCGGCCGACACCCGACAACGTATAGCCGAGGTCGGCTTCGTTCGTCCGAACGAACTCCTGCTTCTTGTGCTCGGTCATCAACGCATGGGCGAAGCGATCCGTGTCGGCCGCGGAGAGGTAGCCGAGGTCGGCGGGCGAGAGCTCGCCGTCCACACGAACGAACGGCACGTTCCCCGCCTTCAGGTGGAGATCGCTCGCGCCTCGCTCGACCGTGTACCTCAGCAGTTCGTCGATATCCATGCCAGACCGACGCTCCTTCTCCTGGATGGGCGCGCCTCATCCGGCGCTCCGTTGAAGCATCGGCCGGAGCGCCCGGAGACCTGAGGAACGGAACCTAGAATCAGCACGGATGGGCGAAGCCGACCAACCGCGGAAAGGCGAGGGTGGGCCGGCGGCGGGGGCGGGCGGCGCGAAGCGCCGCCGCCGCCGCCGCCGGCCCAAACGGGCGTCCGCCGAGGTGACCGGCCGAACGGACGTTCAGAAGGCAGGCCAGAAGGCAGGCCAGAGATCGAAGAAGGCCACCGAGGGGACGAGTTCGACCATACCTTCGGAGGCCGGATCGTCGGATCGGCCTCAGGCGACCGCTGCCCCGCGTTCCAAGAAGAAGAAGAAGAAGAGTGCGAGCCAGAAGACCAGGAAGAAGTCGCCGAAAACCCGGCGGAAGGGGCCGGCCGTCCCCACGAAACGGGAGATCTCGGCCGGGGGCGTCGTCTACCAACGGGACGGAGACGAGATCGAAGTCGTGCTCGCCTCTCGACGCACACGCCGGGGACAGCTCGCCTGGGGGCTCGCCAAGGGAGGCATCGAGGACGAGGAGACGACGGAAGACGCCGCGATCCGGGAGGTGCGCGAGGAAACCGGGCTCCTCGCCGAGATCGAAGCGTCGCTCGGAGAGACCCGCTACTTCTACGTCTGGGAGAACGTGCGCATCCGCAAGACGGTCCACTTCTTCTTGATGCGCCATACGGGCGGCGACGTCGACGACCGGGACGACGAGATGGAGGAGATCCGCTGGTTCCCGCTCGAGCGCGCGCTCAAGCGCGCCGCCTACCGCGGTGAGCGCGACGTGCTCGAGCGCGCGGCAGAGTTGCTCAGGTGAGCCTCATCACACGGCTTCGGCCATGACCTGGGTCGATGTCGCGATCGGCGTCGTGATCGGTCTCGTCTCCGGGGTCCTCGCCGGGTCGTTCGGGGTGGGAGGCGGCATCCTGATGACCCCGGGCGTCCACGTGCTGCTCGGAGCTCCGGCGATCGTGGCGTTGGCCACACCTCTTCCGGTGATCTTCCCGACCGCTCTGGCGGGCGCCCTCGCCTATCGCCGTCGCGGCGAGCTCGACACCATGGCCGCCGCGTGGCTCGTCGGCCCTGGTCTCGTTGCCGCGGCACTCGGAGCCTTGCTCACCGAATACGTCGACACGACGCTGTTGCTCCTCGTGACCGCGCTCCTCCTCGGTTCGCAGTCGATCGCGATCCTTCGGGGATCGCGCGGGCACCGCGGGGAACCCCGCTGAGGCGACGGCCCCGATCCTCGGAGGGATCGGGGCCGTCGCCGGCTTCGCTTCCGGGCTCCTTGGCATCGGCGGCGGGCTCGTGATGGTTCCCCTGCTGGCCGGCTGGCTGGGGATGCCCCTGAAGCGCGCCCTCGGCACGTCGCTGCTCGCGATCGTCGCCCTGGTCGTGCCCGGCACCGTCGTCCATGCGGCACTGGGCCACATCGACGTGGGGATCGGCCTGGCGCTGGCGGTCGGCGCGATCCCTGGAGCGCGCCTGGGAGCTGCGCTTGCCCTCGGGGCCAAAGAGCGGACACTCAGGCTCGTGATCGGCGCGGGTCTCTTCGCGGTCTCGGTCGGCTATGCCGTCGACCAGGCGGCCGCGATGCTGGGTCGCTGAGCGCGGCGGCTACGATTGGCCACCGGTATGCGCCGCTCGTACGGACCACGCATCGTCTTTGCCTTCCTCGCGGTCCTTTGGACCGCTTCGCCCGCGCCTGCGCAAGAGCCGGACGAGCCGACGGCCGTGATACACCTGGTCAGCCAGACACCCTGGACCACGACCCGGGAGCCGATGCTCCGGCTGAGGGTCAGCGTGCGCAACGGGGACACGACGATCGCGAGCCCCGTGATCGGATGGGCGATCGGGCCCCGGGTGACTTCGCGCCTGCAGTACGAGGCGGCGCTCGAGCAGGGGCCGACGTTCGCCGCCTCCGCGTACACGGTGCCGCTCCCGGGGCCTCTGGCCCCGGGGGACACCGTGGAGGTCCCGATCCCGATCGACGTGTCGGAGATCCCGTTCAGCGTCGACCCAGAGGACTCGGGCGTCTATCCGCTGCAACTCGCACTTCGGAGTGAATCGCTCGACCATGAGATCGCCGTCCTCACGACGGCTGCGATCCACATCGCGAGGGAGCCGCAGGTCAAGGTCCTGTTCTCGTGGTGGACCGAGATCGCCTCCCCGGTGGCGTTCGCGCCAGACGGAACATTGATCGATACCGGATGGGAGGCGACCCTCGAGGCGGGGGGCGGATTGGTGGCGCAGGTCGAGGCGATCGCCGACCTCCTCGCGCAACGGAGATCGAGAGCCGAGTTCGACCTGATCGTCTCCCCTGCCGCCCTCGATCAGCTGCGGCAGGCGTCCGACGGCTACGAGCGGAGCGATGGGCAGGTCGCCGAGGAGAGCGACGTCGTCCCCCGCATCGCGGCCGAGACCCTGGACCGTCTCCGCACGATCGTCGCGAGCCCTCGTGTACGCGTGCACGCGATGCCGTTCGCGGCGCCGAGACTCCCGGCCCTGCTGTCCTCCGGTCTTCGAACGCATCTCGAGGATCAGTGGCGACTGGGCGACGAGACGTTCGAACGGATCCTGGAGGAGCGGCCCGATCCCACCGTCACGCGACCTCCCGGGCTCGCCTTCGACCAGAGCTCGGTCGACATGCTTGCCGCCCGAGGAGTGAGCACGATCCTGGGTGCTGCCGATTCCGTGGATCGGCCACCGAAGCCCAACGACTTCGCTCCTGATCCGGCTGCGGCGCTCTCCACGACCTCGGGTGTGGACGTCAACCTGGTCCTTCCGGACCCGGGGGCACAGGCGATGCTGAGCGACCCCACGCTGCGCAAGGACCCCGTCCTCCTCGCGCAGGCCGTCCTCGGGGAGCTCGCCACGATCTGGCGAGAGCAGCCGGTACCCGAGGGCGGCGTCGAGCGCGGGCTCGCGCTCGACCTTCTCCCGGATCTGCCGACCGGGATCTGGGGTGAGGTGGTGGAGCGACTCTCCGACGCGCCGTTCCTCGATCCGACCTACGCCGAGGAACTCCCCTTCGAGGTGGATCCCGCGCCGATCCCGGCAGCGCTCGCACCTCCAGCACCGGAAGGATTCACCGCGGCGTACGCGGACGACCTGGCGGCGACCGGGCGCCGGCTCGCCGCGTTCGCGTCGATCCTCGAGGAGCCGTCCGAAGAAGCGGACCGTCTCCGCCGCGAGATGCTTTACGCGGAGGCATCGCAGTACATCCTCAACGAGGGATCCGGGCGGATCTGGATCGATGCCGTCAACGACGTCATCGACCGGGCGTTCTCGCGCTTGGCGCCGGACACCTCCCGGGTGCTCACGTTCACGTCCCGCTCGGGAAACATCAAGCTGCGGATGGGCGATCCTGGCGGCCGGGTCCTGAACGTGAACGTGGTGCTAGCCTCGACACGGGTCGGGTTCCTCGACGACAACGAGCGAGCCGTGCGGCTGGACCAAGCCGATCAGGTGATCACCTTCGAGGTCGAGCTGAAGGCGGCCGGCCCCAGCCAGATCGTCGTTCGGGTGATGGCGCCGAACGGGATGACCCTGACCCGGGGCGAGCTGCTCGTGAGCTCCACGGCGGTCAACCCGATCGCGTTGATCATCACGATCGGCGCGGGCCTTGTCCTAGTCGGGCTCTGGTCGAGGAGGCTGTTCCGACGACGGAACCCGTGAACTCCGGAGAGGGCCCCCTGCCCGAAGACACGCGCCGATCGCTGATGCGCCACACCGCCGTCATGACGGTCGGGACGGCCCTTTCACGACTGACGGGCTTCCTTCGCCTCACCGCGATGACGGCCACCATCGGCGTCACGGTCAGCGAGCTCGGGTCGATCTACACGATCGCCAACCTCACGCCCAACATCGTCTACGAGCTGATCCTGGGCGGGATCCTCACGTCGGTGTTCGTGCCGGTCTTCGTCGACCGGATGCAGTCGCGGGGGAGCGACGACGCCCACGAGGTGGCCGATCGGGTGATGACGCTCGTCCTCGTGATCGCGGTCGTGGTCGCGGCGCTGGGGGCGTTGTTCGCCGAACAGATCATCCGTCTGTACCTGGTCTCTTCCGACGCGCCCGCCCGGGAGGCCCGGGCTCAGGTGCAGCTCGGGGTCTTCTTCCTCCGTTGGTTCATGCCGCAGATCGTGTTCTACGGCGTCGGCGCGGTCGCGATCGGGCTCCTGCAGGCGCATCGCCGATTCGCGCCCCCCATGTTCGCACCGGTCCTGAACAACCTGGTCGTCATCGGGACGTTCGTCGCCTACGCGATCGTCCGTGGGGACCGACCTCCGCGGGTGATCGGCATCACGGGAGCGGAGCAGACCGTGCTCGCCGTGGGCACCACCCTCGGTGTGATCGTGATGACCGTCGCACTGTGGCCGTCTCTGCGCTCGCTCGGACACCGCCTCCATCTGCGATTCGACTGGCGGCACGAGGCCGTCCGGCACCTCGTGCGGCTCGCGGCGTGGGTGGCCCTCTACGTGGCCGCCAACCAGCTCGCGTACGTCGTGGTCATCATCCTCAACAACCGATTCCGAGCGGGGCCGCAGATCTACACGACCGCCTTCACGGTCTTCCAACTGCCACACGCGATCTTCGCCGTGTCGATCTTCACCGCACTGCTGCCGGGGATGAGCGAGCGGTGGTCGAGCGGGCATCCCGACGGCGTGCGCACGCTGGTCTCGCGCGGGCTCCGCGACACCGCCGTCGTGATCCTCCCGGCGGCGGTGGGCCTCTTCGTGCTGGCGGAGCCGATCTCGCGGCTCCTGTTCGAACACGGCGAAGCCGTTCCGCGTGACTCGCTCGCGATCGCTCGGACCCTGCAGGGGTTCGCGGTCGGCCTCCTGTTCTTCTCGACGTTCCAGCTCCTCACCCGGACGTTCTACGCGATGCAGGACACGCGAACCCCCGCGCTCGTCAACCTGGTGGCGGCGGCGGTCAACATCGTCGCCGCCCTCGTCTACGTCGGACCGTTGGACCTCGGTCTCGGTGGGATGGCCCTCGCTCACGCCACCTCGTACGTCGTGGGGGCGGGCGTCCTGCTTCTCTTCCTACGGCGCCGCCTCGGACCGATCGACGGTGCTCGGATCGCGCGTACGGCGGCCAAAGCGTCGATCGGGGCGCTGACGTCTGCGGCGGCGGCCTTCGGTGTCGTCGAGGCGTGGGAGGTGTCGTCCGAAGCGGGTGTGTTGGTGCAGGCAGCGAACGTGAGCGCAGCCATCGCCGTCGGGGTGCTGGTGTTCCTCATCACGACACTTATCCTGCGAGTCGGAGAGGTCGATGATCTGAGGCAGGCCTTCGTCAGGAGATTCCGCGGGTGAACATGCGCGACGAAACCGGATTGATCGGGAAGATGATCGTGGTCTGGCTCCTCATCCTCGGACTCCTCGCGGTCGCGGCGATCGACGCTGCGTCGATCGCGTTCACGACCTACAAGCTCGCGGACGTGGGGGCGGCCGCGGCCAGCGAGGGCGCCCTCGTCTACAAGAAGGCACGTGATGTCCGTGACACCTGCGAACGGGTCGCCCAGGTCGTTTCGCGAGAGGAATCGACCGCGCGGTTGGCGCGCGACGGCTGCACCGTCGAACGGCCGACGGGTCTGGTCACGGTGAAGCTCAGGAAGAAGGCGAACACCTTGGTGGCGCACCGCATCCCCTTGACGGAGAAGTTCGCCATCGTGGTCGTGTCGGAGACCGCCGGGCCACCCTCCTTGTAGCGTTCGAGAACGGTGGATGCCTCCGACACGGACGCGCAGCTCGTCCGGCGTTTCCAGGACGGGAGCGCCGACTCCTTCGAGGTCCTCGTCCAGCGTCACAGCGCTCGCGTCTACAACCTCTGTCTGCGGATCCTCGGTGACGCGGACGAGGCGGCCGATGCGTCCCAAGACACGTTCCTGACGGTGCTCCGCAAGCTCAACACGTTCCGGGGCGACTCCGCATTCACGACCTGGTTGCATCGGGTCACGGTCAACGCGTGCTACGACTCCTTGAGAGGGAAGCGCCGGCGGCCCCTCCTGCAGATCGTCAGGGACGAGGACGACGAAAGAGCCGAGACGTCCCTCCCCGCCCCGGATCACGCCGATCAGGTGGTGTTCTCCGTCGATGTCGCGCGAGCGCTCCTGGAGGTTCCCGAGGAGTTCCGCGTGGTCCTGGTCATGGCCGACGTACAGGATCTCCCCTACGACGAGATCTCACGCGTGCTGGAGATCCCGGTCGGAACCGTGAAATCGAGGGTCTTCCGAGGGCGGGCGGCGCTGGGGCGGGCCCTCGGCGGGTCGAGAGGGGAACCCTCAGCCGCGTCACGGGCGTCAGAGGAAGAGGCATGAATCATCCCTACGAGCTGCTCGCCGACCTCGTGGACGGCACCCTGGCCGAGGGCGACCTCGCCGGGGTGCAGGCACATCTGGATGCCTGCCCCGCGTGTCGCGAGGATGTCGCGCACGCGACCGCGGGTCGAGATGCCGCTCGGTCGCTCCCCCAGGTCGCCGCCCCACAGGGGCTGCACGAGCGCGTCGTCGTCGCGGCCGGAAGCCGCGGCCAGGGAGCGGCCGGCCAAGGGGCTCCCGGGTGGTACCGGTGGGCGGGGGTGGCCGCGGCCGCCGCGGTGGTCGTTGCGATCGCGATCGCCCTCCCCAACGTCGGAGACGGTGGGGCGGGCCGCAACACACAGGAGGACTCCCAAGGGACGATGGCCGCGGGCGCCGAGGCGACCGATGTCGTCTCCGGCGGCGAGGTGGAGGTCCAGGACGAGAACTACGGCGCCGGAGAGCTCGAGCAGCTCGCTCGCACGGCCGGAGCTGATCCGGCGGAGCAGATGGCAGAGGCCGGCGCGACCCGGACAACGAGGGCCGATCCCGCCGCCGCCCGGTGCGTGCGGAAGGCGTTCGACGAGCAACCGGCGGGCAAGCTGACCCGGCTGATCCTCGCTGCGTTCGAGGGCCGCGACGCCTACATCGCGGTCTACCTGGAGGGACCTGGGGCGAACGAGCCCCCGGACACCGCGGCGGTATGGGTCGCAGCGAAGGACGACTGCAGCATCCTCTCCTTCGCCTCCGCCCGCATCTAGATCGGCGTCCGAGGGTCCGATCCCGTTCCGCGGGCGAGCCGAGGGCCATGGTGGAGGGAAGGAACCGGCTCAGCCTCAGCGTTCAGGTCGTGTGGGAGGATTGAGACGCATGAGCAGCGAAGACCCAGCCGACGTCCGGAATCTGATCGTGATCGGCTCCGGCCCCGCGGGGTTCACCGCCGCGCTGTACGCGGCGCGCGCCAATCTCGAACCTCTCGTCCTGAAGGGCCTCGAGGCCGGTGGACAGCTGATGCTCACCACCGATGTCGAGAACTACCCCGGCTTCGCCGACGGCATCCTGGGTCCCGAGCTGATGGATCAGATGGAGAAGCAGGCGGCTCGCTTCGGGGCCGAGATCCTCTCCGTCCACGTGACCAAGGTCGACTTCTCGTCTCGGCCGTTCGGCGTCTGGGCCGGCGACCAGGAATGGCGAGCACGCACGGTCGTCATCGCGACGGGCGCGACCGCCAGGTGGCTCGACGTCCCGGGCGAGGAGAAGCTCCGCGGCCGGGGCGTCTCAGCGTGCGCGACCTGTGATGGGTTCTTCTTCCGCGACCGCGAGCTCGTCGTGGTCGGGGGAGGCGACTCCGCCATGGAGGAGGCGACGTTCCTCACGAAGTTCGCGTCCAAGGTCACGATCGTGCACCGACGAGACGAGTTCCGCGCATCGAAGATCATGCAGGAGCGAGCGGTGGCCAACCCCAAGATCGAGGTGATCTGGAACACGGAGGTCGTGGAGGTCCTGGGCGAGGACGCCGTGACGGGTGTGCGTCTGCGCGACACCGTCTTGGGCGAGACGCGCGAGTTCCGGACCGACGGTGTCTTCGTCGCGATCGGCCACACCCCGAACACGGAGCTCTTCCGCGACTGGTTGGACCTCGATCCCGACGGGTACATCGTCGTCGCGGAACCGCGCACGCACACGTCTCGAGAGGCCGTCTTCGCGGCGGGCGATGTCACCGACCGGATCTATCGTCAAGCGGTGACGGCGGCCGGGCAGGGGTGCAAGGGTGCGATGGATGCGGAGAGGCTTCTCGAGGCCGAGGCGCACGCCGCGACCTGAGACAGGGAATCGCCGCGACCCGCAGAGCGTTCAAGGCAACACGTAGACCACCGGAGCCCCTGCCGGTGGACCGAGAGGAGAAGAGATGGCCAACATCGGAGATGTGACCGACACGGAGTTCCAGGCGAGCGTGCTGGACTCGGAGACCCCGGTCCTGGTGGATTTCTGGGCCGAGTGGTGCGTGCCGTGCCACATGGTTTCTCCGGTCGTCGAGGAGATCGGCCAGGAGAAGGGTGGTGATCTGAAGGTCGCGAAACTGAACATCGATGACAACCCGGATTCCACACGCACCTACGGGGTTATGTCGATCCCTTCCCTGATCCTGTTCAAGTCAGGCAAGGAGGTCGTGAGGGTCACCGGCGCACGGCCTAAGGACGCCATCCTGCGCGACCTCGACCCGCACCTGGCGTAGGACCGCTTCCCCACACGGGGCTCGCCGCAGTTGCCGTCGCGTCGCGCGTCCACGCAGACTCGGACCGATGCGCATCTACCGTGAAGGTGATCGAGGTCCGGAGATCACGGACATCCAATCGAGACTGCGGTCGCTGGGTGCGGTCGTCGACGGCGTCGAGTGCGATGGCACGTTCGGCCCCTCGACGGAGGCCGCCGTCCGATGGTTCCAACGAGAGCGTCACCTCCGGGTGGACGGGCTCGTCGGACCCGACACGTGGGAACAGCTGGTTGAGGCAGGGTGGCAGCTCGGCGATCGCACGCTCTATCACCGCGCCCCCATGTTCCGCGGCGACGACGTACGTGAGCTCCAGCGGATGCTGAACGCCCTCGGCTTCGACAGCGGGAAGCAGGACGGGTTCTACGGTCCACGGACGGACGGCGCGCTCCGACTGTTCCAACGGAACGTGGGCGACGAACCGGACGGGATCGTCGGGCCACACACACTCTCCGTCCTCCGGCGGATGCGTCCGCTCGAAGCGGTCCCCTCGCGTGCACTCGTCCGTGAGCGGGAGGAGCTGCAGGCTTCTCGAGGACCGATCGAAGGTCGCGTGATCGCGGTCGATGTCGGCGAAGACCCGGAGGGCAGCGACGACGTGAACCGTCGCTCGGCGCTGGCGCTCGTCTCCGCGCTCCAGGCGGTCGGAGCCGAGGCCCGGCTTCTCGTGATCGGTGACGACGCGGCCGCGCCCTCGGATCGGGCCCGCCTCGCCAACGAGGCCGACGCGGCCGCGTCGATCACGGTCGAGATGGCGACACGGGACGATGAAGGAGGCGGCGGTCCCGTGTGCTCCTACTTCGGAAGCCGCACG
Source organism: uncultured Actinomycetota bacterium (assembly GCA_963762015.1). GTDB lineage: Bacteria > Actinomycetota > UBA4738 > UBA4738 > HRBIN12 > JAJNBA01. The sequence goes on along the minus strand of CAVXJL010000007.1, from coordinate 225,405 downwards.
ACACACTCGCCATCGGGATTGATTCTGGCGCAACTTATCTTAGAGGAGCTGGAAGCCGAGCTCGGGCTCTCAGGCCGGCTCAGGCCCCTCACGATCGCGCCGCTCCGCGAGACCCGGATGCCGGCGGTCCAGGTGGAGCCGCTGACGGGAGTCGGGGCGAAGGAGCAGGAGTTGCTGCGTGATCCAGGTCTCCCGTCGCGGGTCGCCCGGGCGGTGGCAGCCGGGGTGGGCCGCTACTTCTCCGGCTAGCTCGTCCGTCTTCTCGCGATCAGCGCGAGCAACAGACCGAGCAGTGCTCCGAGGAGCGCCGCTCGGATGGCTCGCTCCTGCTCCGTCGGATACGGACCGGGCTCCGGCATCGCAGATAGGCTATCCGGAGACGCTCCACGGAGGGAGGTCGAACGTGTCAGAGGCGCCCGCCGTCGCCATCCTGTTCATCCTCGGGCTCGCTGCCTTCGCTCTGTGGGTCTGGGCGATCGTCGATGTGGTCAAGGTGCCTGACGATTCCATGTTCAGGGCCGGCACGAAGCTCGTGTGGGTGCTCGTGATCGTGATCACCGGACTGATCGGAGCAATCATCTACCTGGCGGTCGGAAGGCCCGCGCCCGGCAACCGAGGTGGCGCGGCGTCTCCTCCGACGGATCAACCGCCGCCTCCCCCGCCCGGCGCTCTGGGTTGACCATGCTCGAGTCGGCTTCGTCATCTTCCGGTTGTTCTGGCGCCCTCAGCTGAGCGTCATACGGGCCCGTTTGTGTGACGGTGTCACTCAATCGGGCGCGAGGCCGGGGCCGGAACCGATGATTTCGGACACGATGCGTTCGAGATCGTCGGCGGACCCGAAATCGATCACGACCTGACCCCGCCTGCGGCCCATCCGGATCACGACGCGGGTCGCGAGTTGTTCCGACAGGATCTCCTCGACCTCGGCGAGGTTCGCGTCATCGGGATCCGGCTTCTCCGGCTTCTTCTTCGGGGAGGGCTCGGCCGGACCCTCGATGAACCGTCGCACGATCTCTTCGGTCTCCCGGACGGAAAGGTCCTCGGCTGCGACCCTGAGCGAGAGCGATGTGATCGCGTCAGCGTCACCCAGGGCGAGGAGGGCCCGCGCATGGCCGGCGGAGATCTTCTCGTCCGTCAGGAGCTGCTGCACGTCGAACGGGAGCGCCAGCAGACGGATCGTGTTGGCGATGTGAGAGCGCGATACGCCCACCCGATCGGCGAGCTCCTCCTGCTTCAAGCCCAGCTCATCCAGCAGCTGGCGGAAGGCCTCGCCCAGCTCGATCGGGTTGAGGTCCTCGCGATGGATGTTCTCGATGAGGGCTTCCCGCAACAGGTTCGAGTCATCCGAATCCCGCAGGACGACCGGCACCGTGGCGAGGCCGGCAAGCTTCGCGGCACGGAGCCGTCGCTCCCCGGTGACGACCTCGTATCCCTGACCGGTCCGGCGCACGACGATCGGCTGCAAGATCCCGACCTCTCGGATCGACGCGGCCAACTCTGCCAGCGTCTCGTCGTCGAACCGGCTCCTCGGCTGCTTCGGGTTGGGAGCGATCGCGTTGGCGGGAACCTCGAGGAGTCCCGTGCTCGCCTCTCCCGCCTCCGGGGCGCCGGGGATCAGCGCCGAGAGCCCGCGTCCCAGCCCTCCTCGCTTCGCCATCAATCGCCTCCTTTCCGGAACATACGCCAGCGGCGCTTCCGGCCCGGCTCGTCGTCGAGTGTCGCCCCGATGTCCACCATCCCCTCTCGCTGCTCGTCCGCGTCACCCGGAGAAGCCGGCCTTTCGGGCGGGGCTTCGATGTTCAGGTCACGGTTCTCGTCGATCACTACGACCCTCCTGCGTGGGAGCTCTCCGGGAGGAGCGGGGGTCGAGGGCCGCTTGACCCGCGGCTCCTGCTCGGGTGGAGGTTCCTCCCAGAGATCCTCATCGGAAGCTTCGGTGTCGGCCTCCCGTCCGGGTGAAGGCTCCGGAGGGGCTTGCGAGGGCTGGTCGATCGCCTCGCGCGGGTCGGCCTTGACGGGCGGGGGCTCGGCCTCGGCCGGCGGGGAGTCCTCGATAGGCTCGAGAACCGAGACCGGCTCGGGTAGTTGCGTAGCGGACCCCGGACCCGACACGATGTTGGGCTCCCCAGCCTCCTCGGCACTTTCCGGCTCCGGTTCGAGGCCGGCCTCATCCACAGTCACGCCGTCGACCGGGGTCATCACGGCGATCGGCATGTCTTCGAACAGCGGCATCGGCGCATCGGGCGGCGGGCGGAGCGCTACCTCACGGGCGAGCTGGCGATAGGCCTCCGCCCCCTTGGACTTGGGGTCGTACACCGTGATCGGCTGCCCGAAGCCGGGGGCTTCGGAGAGCCGAACGGTCCTCGGGATGATCACTCCGTAGACCAGGTCTCCGAAGTAGCGCTGCACCTCCTGGACCACCTGCTCCGAGAGCTTCGTGCGGGGGTCGAACATCGTCATCACGATGCCGGAGAGCCTGAGGCCGGAGTTGATGTTCTGCTGCACGAGAGAGACGTTACGGAGCAGCTGCCCCAGTCCCTCGAGGGCGTAGTACTCGCACTGGATCGGAACGATCAACTCCTCCGCGGCGGTCAGCGCGTTGATGGTGAGGAGGCCCAGCGAAGGGGGGCAATCGAGGAGGATGAAGTCATACACACCCTCCGAGACAGGCTCGAGGGCCTTCTTGAGCCTGGCCTCGCGGGAGAACTGAGACACCAGCTCGATCTCGGCCCCGGCCAGGTCGATGGTGGCGGGCACCGCATGGAGACGGTCGACAGGGGTCGGGACGATCGCCTGGTTGATGTCGGCTTCCGAGACCACAACGTCATACACACTGACCTCACGGGCATCGTGACGGATCCCCATCCCGGTCGATGCGTTGCCCTGGGGGTCGAGGTCGGCGACGAGCACCCGGTAGCCGATGTCCGCGAGCGCCGCCCCCAGGCTGACGGCAGTCGTGCTCTTCCCCACCCCCCCCTTCTGGTTCGCGATGGCGATGATCCGGGCTCGGCCCGGGAGCTCCGGGACGACGGGTGCCTTCTTCCGCGGCGCGCGCTTCGGCTTGGCAGGGGCCGGCGCATGGGCCGTGGAAGGTGCCTGGGGCTGGGACGTGCTGGCGGAAGCCTTCGTCACTCTTGGGTCATGATAACGATGGGTCCGCCGCTTTCAAGAGCTGCTTCGCCCATGGCTGTGACCTGGGCGTCCGCGGGCACATCGACGTCCGTGAAGCTCCGGCCGGCCCAATAGATCAGCGTTCCTCCGGGCTCGAGCAGTTCGCGGGCAACGCCCCACGTGCGCGCGGCATCCCCGAATCCCCTCGCGAGGCACACCTGGAATCCCCGGCTGAGCTCCTCCGCGGGACCGGCGAAGACCCGGACGTTCATGAGAAGGAGCTTCTCGACGGCCAGCTCGAGGAAAGCGGCCCGCGCCTGTCGGGGTTCGCTGAGGGTCATCTCCAGCTCAGGCCGAGCCACTGCCACCGGAAGCCCTGGGAACCCTGCTCCGGATCCCAGATCGAGGATCCGCGCGGCGAGGGGTATGTGGGGGACCGCCCTTAGGCTGTCGAGGATGTGACGGGTGCGCAGGTGCGCGCTGTCAGAGGCGGAGACGATGCCCCTGGGGACCGCCTGACTCAAGAGGAGTGCTTCGTAGAGTCGGAAGGTCGCCACCTGCTCAGGTGAAAGTTCCTCTGGGGTCCAACCCTCATGTTTCACGTGAAACACGGCCTCCCGAGAAGCTCCGGCCTGAGACCCGCCTAGAGAGCGCGTACCACGACGAACCGATCGGGGTCGACACCCTCGGAGGAGCTCTCGAGATCGTCGAATTCAGCGACGACGTCGTGAACAAGCTTCCGTTCGTAGGCGTTCATCGGGTCCAGCCGTTCCTCGGTGCCGGTGCTTCGGACCCGCTCGGCGACTTCCCGAGCATTCTCGATCAGTCGATCCTCTTGGCGCTTCCGGTAATCGCCCACATCCACGAGCACTCGGATCCGGTCGTCCAATCGACGGCCGACCGAGGTGCGAGCGAGCTCTTGGATAGCGTCCAGCGTTTGACCGTGGCGCCCGATCAACAACGCCATATCGTCTTCGGGTCCTTCGACGATATCGACGTAGACGTGCCCTCGGTGCGTCACGGGTTCCGCGATGGCATCGATCCCCATCCGCTCGAGGAGCTCCTCCACGAAATCCGCGACGGCGTCCGCCTGCTCTTCGAGGTCGGCACCCTCGGCTGCATCCGGTTCACGTTCCATCCGTTACCTCCCCCCGGGCCGCTTCGGACGGTTCGGTCCTGAGCCTTTCGGTCGGCCCGAACCACCTCTCGTTCCCTTCCCGGTGCCACTCTTCCCCGCGGCGCCCTTCCCGTTGCCGGGCGTGCGGGGCGGGGGCTTCCTCAGTGTGGTGGGCTCGCCCTGGCGCCGCTTCCGCTCTTGCTCGGCTCGCTCCATCATCTTCCCCATGAAGCCACCCCTGGGCTTGTCCGGCTTCGTCGACGCTTTCGACTGCACCTGCGTGAGGCGCCGATTCATCGCCTCCGGCCCGATGTGCCCCAACCGGAGCATGACCGCCTGCTGGCCGATCTGGAAGAGGTTCGACACGGTCCAATACAGGATCAATCCGACCGGGAATCCGAAGCCGAAGATCCCGAACATCACCGGCATGACCTTGGTGATGATCTGCGTCTGCGGGTTCTGGGCGGACGCCGGCGTCGCCTTCTGGGTCTGGCGGGTCGAATAGAACGTCGTCCCGATCATCAGCACGAGCATGAGGTAGTACGGGACACGATCCGGGATCGAGTTCCCGCAGTCGAGCGTGTCACCGGTCGGCTTCCGTTCCGTGTCGAGGACCGGGACGGTCCCGCCGGCCTGCTGTGGCGAACACTGGAGGTTCAACAAGAGGAAATGCTGTCCGCGTCCCTCGTGCTGGGTGACGTCGATGAAGAGCTGCGAGTCCTCCGGAAGATGGTTGTCCTTGAATTGGACCACCCCAGGACTGTCAGGGTCGGCGGGCAAGGGGACCGGGGCGCGGATGACCGAGTACATCGCGATCAGGATGGGGAACTGGAGGAGGAGAGGCAGACAGCCGCCGAGCGGGTTCACCCCGTACTCCTGGTACAGCTTCATCGTCTGCTCTTGGACCTTCTGCTTGTTCCCCTTGTACTTCTTCTGGATCTCCTTGATCTTCGGTGCTAAGGCCTGCATCGCCTGCATCGACTTGATCTGCTTGATGCCGAGCGGCAGCAATACGATGCGGAAGACGATCGTGAGGATGATGATCGCGAAGCCGAAGTTGCCGGTGAGGTCGTAGAACCAGGCGAGCAGCCATCCGATCGCGTCGAGCAGCGCCTGGAAGGGACCGATCTCAGCCAGCATGGCGTCCGCTCATAGAAGGGCTCTGTATGGCGTCATCATACACGCGCCTCGATGGAACCGGGTCGAGTCCGCCTCGTCCGAAAGGATTGCAGCGCAACACTCGCCGGCTCGCCAGGAGCGTCCCCCATATGGCCCCGTGCGTGCGGATCGCGTCGGCGGCGTAGTGGGAGCAGGTGGGGGAGAACCGGCACTGCCCGCCCAGCCAGCCGGACAGCGTGACCCGGTACAGGGCGATCGCGCCGAGCAGGAGGAGCCGGGCGGGGGCGCCCGCTCTCCACAGGAAGCGTCGAACGGACGTCACGGACGGACCTCTTCGCGCCCCAGCAACTCGGTCATCTCGGCGATGAGGTCCTGGGTTCGCGCTTCTCGGATGGCCTCGCGAGCCACCAAGACGATGTCGCGCCCCTCGAGCCCGTGCGGCGCGACCTCATGGAGCGCTGCCCGGAGGACCCGCCGAGCTCGGTTCCGCTGCACCGCACCACCGACCTTCTTGCCGGCGATCAGGGCGAGCCCGCCCGAACCGGGAGCGGCGAACAGCACGACCCGCCTGCCGTGCACCGGCTGGCCGTCACGGAAGACTCGCTGGATCCCGGCGGTGCGCACCGTCTCGCTCAGCCGGAGACGCTAAGACGGCTGCGGCCCTTGCGCCGCCTCGCGGCGAGGATCGCCCGGCCGGCCCGCGTTCGCATCCGGAGACGGAAGCCGTGGGTCTTCGCCCGGCGGCGGGTGTTCGGCTGGTACGTGCGCTTCCCCTTGGCCATCGTCAGTCCCTTGCGAAAGGAAGGCCGGCTACCCGCCGGCCGAAGAGGGAAGTATACGGAAACATCCCAGGATGGAGGGGTTGACAAGAGAAAGTGCGTCAAGAGGGCTGCAGTGCCTCGCACTGTGGAAAAACCCGGTGCTATAGTCCGCCCGTTCTTCCCCGGGGTGATGGGGCCCCCGGCGACCTCCGACCCCGATGCCTCCCCGGATGTGGGTTATCCACCGGTGTGGAAAGGTTCTGTGGAATCTCAGATGTCCGTCGCATTGCCCGACCAGGAAGCTCGACGGACGTGGTCGGTCGTCTTGGACCGGGCGCGAGCAGAGCTGCCTGAGACCACGTTCCTGATGTGGTTCACCGACGTCCGCCCGATCGGTCTGCGCGAGGAGGTGTTGTCGCTCGCCGTTCCCAGCCAGTTCGTGAGAGAGCGCTTGCAACACAACCACCTTGGGCTCATCGAGGAAGCGGCCGAGGAAGCTTTCGGGCGGCCCGTGAAGATCGAGATGGAGGTCGACGAAGCGATCCGTCACGAAGAAGGTCCGCTCGTCGATCTGACCTCGGTACCGCCGGCCGCATACGCGGCGATCGGTGCACCGGTTTCCCCCGCGCCCGTCTCGGGGAGGCCCCTCGGCGCGCCCGGCCTCCCGTTCCCCAACTACACCTTCGACGCGTTCGTGCCGGGCCCATCCAGCCGATTCGCGCATGCGGCCGCGATGGCGGTCGCGGAAGCGCCGCTCTCGACGGCCTATAACCCGCTCTTCATCTACGGCGGCACGGGGCTGGGCAAGACTCACCTGCTCCTCGCGATCGGTCATCACATCTGGCGTCTGATGCCCGACACGCGCATCAAGTACGTAACGTCCGAGCAGTTCGTGACCGAGTTCATCAAGGCGGTCCGCGAACGACAGGGCGATGCCTTCCGTCACAAGTACCGCGAGGTCGACATCCTGCTCGTGGACGACATCCAGTTCCTCGCCAAACGCGAGGAGACGCAGACCGAGTTCTTCCACACGTTCAACCACCTCCACGGCGCCGGCCGTCAGATCGTGATCGCGTCGGACCGGCCGCCGCACGAGCTCTCAGGACTGGAAGAGCGGCTCGTGAGCCGTTTCCGATGGGGTCTCTGCGTCGACGTCCAGCCACCTGATCTCGAGACCCGGATCGCGATCCTCCAGCTGAAGGCCGAGCGCGAGAACATCCCCGCGGTCGTGCCCGAGGTGATCGAGTTCGTGGCGTCCAAGTTCGACCAGTCCGTCCGCGAGCTCGAGGGTGCCCTCGTGCGCGTGGTCGCCTGGTCGGAGCTCACGCGGCAACCGATCGACATCGAGCTCGCGGAGCGGGCGCTCCAAGACCTGATCCCTCAGACGGAGCACGAGATCCCGCCACCGCTGATCCTCGAGGAGACCGCGACGTACTTCCACCTGTCGACCGGTGACCTCGTGTCCAAGTCCCGCTCCCGGCCGCTCACACAGGCCAGGCACATCGCGATGTACCTGATGCGTGAATGCACCGGCCTGTCCCTGGTGAAGATCGGCGAGATCTTCGGGGGTCGAGATCACACGACCGCGCTGCACGGCATCAAGAAGGTCGAGGACGAGATGCGGTCTCGCGACGACACGTTCCGGCACGTCCAGGACCTGACTCGGATCATCCGAGGCCGCGTCCGAGGAGTGGTGTGAGGCCGGTGGATATCATCGCGGTGACGACCCTCGGAACGGACGCCCGGTGGGCTCGCCGCGGGAGCGACAAAGATCGTTCACCGTCCATCCACATGTCGGCCATGCCCGGTACGCTGCGCAGACCACCCACCCGTGCACATTTCCACCGCCCCTACTACTGCTTCTCTTCTTAGAAGACCCTAGAAGCATCAGGAGGTTGATGATGAAGTTCCGATGCGACCGCGACGACCTGTCGGAGGCTCTGCAGACCGTCCAACGAGGCGTGTCCTCACGCCCCGGGATCCCCGCGCTCACGGGCGTGCTGCTGGACGCGTCGGAGGACGGGACACTCACGCTCACCACCACCGACCTCGAGGTCTCGGCCAGACTCACGGTCAGCGTGCATGTCCAGGAGGCGGGCATCGCGCTGGTGCCGGCGCGGCTTCTCGCCGACACGGTGAAGTCCCTCTCGGAGGCCCCGGTGGACTTCGAGACCGACAAGTCACAGGCGCATATCCGCTGCGCCGCTTATGAAGGAGCCCTCCGACTCCTACCGGCCGATGACTTCCCAGGCGTGCAGGAACCGACGGGAACCGCGATCTCGGTAGACCCGGCTGCGTTCGCCGAAGCCGTCGCGCAAGTCGCCCGCGCAGCCTCGCGCGACGAGGCTCGCCCGGTCTTGACCGGGATCCTGCTGGAGATCAACCGGGAGGGCGTCGTTTTGGTCGCCACCGATTCCTACCGGCTGGCCGTGCGGGATCTGGTCGCGACCGCAGATGGCGAGGCCAAGGCGATCGTGCCCGAGCGCGCGCTCTCGGAGGCCGGACGCGCTGCGGTCGACCAGAAGGCGGAGGTCCAGGCTTCCACCAACGGATCGCAGATCGCGTTCCGCGTCGGTTCGTTGACGCTCACGTCGCGGCTGATCGAGGGCGAGTTCCCCAACTACCGACAGCTCCTGCCGGAGACCTACGAGAGCCGGCTCACGATCTCGCGGCAGCAGTTCCTGGAGGCCGTCCGCCGCGTCGGGTTGCTCGCCCGCGACACCACGCCCGTGCGCGTGGAGTTCAACGCCCTCGGTGTGAAGCTCTCGTCCTCCAGCCCCGATCTCGGGCAAGCGGTCGAGACGGTCGAGGCGCGGTACGAAGGCGAGGATCTGACCGCTGCGTTCAATCCGCAATATCTGGTCGACGGCCTGACCGCGGCCACGGGAGAGAGCGTCCGGATCGACGTCCGTGACGGGCTGAAGCCCGGGGTCATCCGCGGCGACGGCGACGAGCTGACCTACCTGGTGATGCCGGTCCGGCTCCCCGCCGCGGTCGGCTGACGCGCGGCGCGCGCGGGTTCGGATGCACCTGGAGTGGCTCGAGCTCCGGGACTTCCGGAACCACCAACTGACAGCTGTGGATCACATCCCGGAAGGGCTGGTCGTCGTGGTCGGGCCCAACGGGGAAGGGAAGACCAACCTTCTCGAGGGGATCTTCTTCCTGTACTCGCTCCGTTCTCCGAGAACGTCGACGAACGCGCCGCTCGTCCGTGAGGGCGCCGACGTCGGCTATGCCCGTGGCGAGTTCGAGGGGAGAGAAGGCCGAGCCCTCGTCGAGGTGGAGATCCCGCGGAAGGGTGCGAGCCGAGTGAAGCTGAACAAGGGCCCGATCCGGCGGAAGCGAGAGCTCCGCCGACAGGTGCGGGCGGTGCTGTTCGGCCCGTTCGACCTGCCCGTGGTGATCGGCGACCCCTCCAAGCGTCGCGACCTGATGGATGAGGCTGTCGTCGCGCTTTGGCCGCTGAAAGACGGCGTCTCGTCCACGTACGAGCGGGCGCTCCGCCAGCGGAATCGCCTCCTCAAGGAGTGGCAGGGCGGCCGCGGCGCCCCATCGGGGATGGATGCATGGGACGAAGAGCTCGTCCGGACCGGTGTCCCGGTGATCGAGGCGCGCGACGAGGCCGTCGCGCGTCTCGCCGCCGGTGCCTCGTCCGAGTTCGAGGCCCTGAGCGGATACGAGCTCGTGGTGGCGTACGCGCCCAACGTGACGGGTCCCGGTTCCGCCGAGGAGGCGTTCCGCGAGCAACTCGCGGCGCGGCGGGCGGACGAGCTCGTCCGCAGGACGTCGCTCGTCGGCCCGCACCGCGACGACCTGGCCCTGGCGGTCCGTGACCTCGGCGCCAGGGCGTTCGGTTCGCACGGCGAGACGTGGGCCGCGGCGCTCTGCCTTCGCCTCGGGATCGCGGCGGCAGTCGCGGCCGAGACCGGGGAGCCTCCGCTCCTGCTCGTCGACGACCCGTTCAGCGCATTGGACCCCCGTCGCCGAGACCGCATCGCCCAACGTCTCGCGGACCGTGGTGGTCAGGTCGTGATCAGCGTCGCCGACGAGGCCGACGTGCCGCCCGTCTCGTCCGCGGTCTGGCAGGTCGCCGCCGGCGCCGTGACGGTGAGGTCCTGACGTGCCGCATTCCAAAGGGTTCCGACGGCGGAGCGGAGACCCGAGCCGGGAGCCGGTCGAGCTCGGCGACGTGATCGACAACCTGATGGCCGATCAGCTCTTCGCGAGAGGCATGCCGGTCGCGCAGCTGGCCGCCGCATGGCCCTCGGTGGTGGGGGAGCGGCTGGCTTCAGAGACCGCGCCGGCAACCCTCGAGGGAGGCGTTCTGACCGTCACGGCGACGTCCGGGCCGTGGGGAGCGCAGGCCCGATTCCTCCATGAGGAGATCCGCCGCCGGGCCGACGAGGCACTGGGTGGCGACCAGATCAGCGCGGTCCGGATCGTCGTGCGAAACCGCAGGTAGACGGCCTATTTCCGGGCCTCGAAACGCCGTTTCCGTCACCCTTGATTGGTAGAATCTAGGGGTTCGTGCGACGGCCCCGCGCACGCCCCCAGCTTCGATGCGTGGGGCGGCCTGCGCGGGGCATTGACAGGAGGACGATTGGCCACCGCGAAGGCGAAGAGAGACACCTACGACGCACATGACATCCAGGTCCTCGAGGGCGTCGAGCACGTCCGGCTCCGCCCGGGGATGTACATCGGCACCACCAGTTCGCGCGGGATGCACCACCTCGTCTACGAGGTCGTCGACAACTCCGTGGACGAAGCGATGGCCGGCCGGGCCACCAAGATCGTCGTCACGATCCACACCGACAACAGCGTGTCGGTGCAAGACGACGGCGCGGGGATCCCGGTCAAGCCGATCCCCAAGGCGAAGGACCGCCGTCCCGCCGTCGAGGTCGCGCTCACGACCCTGAACGCAGGAGGGAAGTTCGGCGGCGGCGGGTACAGCATCTCGGGAGGGCTCCACGGCGTGGGCGTGTCCGTCGTGAACGCGCTCTCCGCCAAGATGACGGCCGAGGTCCAGCGCGACGGCTTCTCCTGGTCGCAGGCCTACGCGCGCGGACGCTCCACGACCAAGCTGATCAAGGGCAAGGCCTCCAGGAAGACCGGCACGGCCATCCGATTCTGGCCCGACTCCGAGATCTTCACGGAAGAGCTCGAGTTCCGGCGCTCGGAGCTCACGGACCGACTCCGCGAGCTGGCGTTCCTGAACGCGGGCCTCGAGATCCAGCTCGTCGACGAGCGCGAGAAGCCGCTGCACAAAGACGTCTTCAAGTTCAACGGCGGTCTCGTCGACTTCGTGAAGCATCTCGCCACCGGCAAGGATGCGATCACGCGGGTCGTCGCGCTCGGCGACAAGGCCGAGGACGCGGAGGTCGAGCTCGCGCTGCAATGGACGGCCGGCTACTCGGAATCCGTCTTCTCGTTCGCCAATACGATCAACACCCACGAGGGCGGCATGCACGAGGAGGGGCTCAAGAAGTCGCTCACCAACGTGTTGAACCGTTACGCGCGCTCCAAGGGTCTCCTCAAGGAGAAGGAGGACAACCTGATCGGCGAGGACGTGCGCGAAGGGTTGGTCGCCATCCTGTCGGTCAAGCTCCGGAACCCGCAGTTCGAGGGACAGACCAAGACGAAGCTCGGGAACGCCACGATGCGCTCATTCGTGGAGACGACCGTCAACGCGCAGCTGGCCGAGTGGCTCGAGGAGCACCCCACCGAGGCACGGCGGATCGTCTCGAAGACGCTCGCCGCGGCCAAGGCGAGGATGGCGGCCAAGCAGGCGCGCGACCTGACCCGCCGGAAATCGTTCCTGGAGGGCGGGTCACTTCCCGGCAAGCTCGCCGACTGTCAGCTGAGCGATCCGGCCTCGTGTGAGCTCTACATCGTCGAGGGAGACTCCGCGGGCGGCAGCGCCAAGCAGGCTCGTGACCCCGCGACACAGGCGATCCTGCCGATCAGGGGGAAGATCCTGAACGTGGAGAAGGCGAGGCTCCACAAGATCCTCGAGAACATCGAGATCCAGGCGTTGATCACCGCGATCGGCACCGGCATCGGCGACGAGTTCGAGCTCGACAAGGCGCGGTACCACCGGATCGTCCTGATGGCCGACGCCGACGTCGACGGTGCGCACATCCGCACGCTCCTCCTCACGTTCTTCTTCCGGAACATGCCGCAGCTGATCGACGCCGGCTACATGTACCTGGCGCAGCCGCCGCTCTATCTGCTGAAGAACGGGAAGGCGGAGCAGTACTTCTACACGGAGCGCGAGTGGGACACGTTCCGGAAGAAGAACGGCAACGGGGACAAGAAGCTCGACCCGCAGCGATTCAAGGGGCTCGGTGAGATGGATGCGCACCAGCTATGGGACACGACGATGGATCCGGAGCGGCGCACGCTCCTGCAGGTCACGCTCGAGGACGCCACCGCCGCCGATCGTCTCTTCACGATCCTGATGGGCGAGGACGTGCCGTCCCGCAAGGAGTTCATCGAGACCAACGCGCGGTACGTCCGCAACCTGGACGTGTAGGAGGGGTATGGCGCAGGAGGGGTTGTTCGCGGGCCGTGTCGAGCCCGTGCAGCTCGAGGAAGAGATCCAGAGGTCCTACCTCGACTACGCGATGTCCGTCATCGTCGGACGGGCTCTGCCGGAGGTGCGCGACGGGCTGAAGCCGGTTCATCGCCGGATCCTCTGGTCGATGCTCGAGCAGGGATTACGCCCCGACAGACCGCATCGGAAGTCCGCGAACGTCGTGGGCGGCGTCATGGCGAAGTACCACCCGCACGGTGACGCCCCGATCTACGACTCCCTCGTCCGGATGGCGCAGGAGTTCTCCCTCCGCCATCCCCTGATCGACCCTCACGGGAACTTCGGATCCGTGGACGGCGACCCGCCGGCTGCGTCCCGGTACACGGAGGCCCGTCTCGCACCGATCGCGATGGAGCTCCTGCGCGACATCGACGCCGAGACGGTCGACTTCGTACCCAACTACGACGGGTACGAGCAGCAGCCCGTGGTCCTCCCGTCGCGATTCCCCAACCTGTTGGTGAACGGCTCCGGCGGGATCGCTGTCGGGATGGCGACGAACATCCCTCCGCACAACCTCGGCGAGGTGGTCGACGCGGTCGTCCACTACCTGGAGCATCCGGAGGCCACGCCGAAGGACCTCATGAAGTTCGTCAAGGGACCTGACTTCCCGACCGGTGCGGTCATCATGGGCCGTGACGGCATCCGGGATGCGTACGAGACCGGGCGAGGCTCGATCAAGATCCGGGCGGTGGCCTCCGTCGAAGAAGGGTCCGCCGGCCGAGGGCGCATCGTCATCACGGAGCTGCCGTACCAGGTGAACAAGGCGCGGCTGGCGGAGAAGATCGCCGACCTCGTGAAGTCCGGCAAGGTGAAGGACATCGCCGACCTGAAGGACCACTCCTCGGGCCGGGCCGGCATGCGTCTCGTGATCGACCTCAAGCGCGGCGCCAACCCCCAGGTCGTCCTCAACCAGCTCCACAAGCACACCCAGCTCCAGGAGTCCTTCGGTGTGATCATGCTGGCGCTCGTCGACGGGGTCCCTCGCACGCTGAACCTCGCCGAGATGATCGGCTACTACGTCGACCACCAGATCGACGTCGTCACTCGGCGCACCCGGTTCGATCTCCGGAAGGCCGAGGAGCGCGACCACATCGTCCAGGGCCTCCTGATCGCGCTCGATCACCTCGACGAGGTCATCAAGGTCATCCGGGCCTCGCAGGACGCGGAGGCGGCGAGGACCAAGCTGATGTCGACGTTCAAGCTCTCGGAGATCCAGGCCAACCACATCCTCGACATGCCGCTCCGCCGGCTCACGAAGCTGGCCCGCACGGAGTTGGAGCAGGAGCACAAGGAGCTGCTCGCGAAGATCAAACACCTGAAAGCGCTCCTGAAGGACCCCAAGAAGATCCGCGGTGTGATCAAGGACGAGATCCTGCAGATCAAGCAGAAGCACGGGAATCCCAGAAGGACCCAGATCAAGGCGGACGAAGGGTCGTTCGACGTCGAGGATCTGATCGCCGAAGAGGACGTGGTGATCACCGTCAGCCGGGCCGGTTACGTCAAGCGTGTGCCCATCGACACGTTCCGCCGGCAGGGCCGGGGCGGCAAGGGTGTCCGCGGAGCGACCCTGAAGGAGGAGGACGTGGTCGCCGACGTCTTCACGACGACCACGCACAACTGGCTCCTGTTCTTCAGCACCAAAGGCAAGGTCTACCGGGTGAAGGTGCACGAGGTGCCCGACTCGTCGCGGACCGCTCGCGGCCTGTACGCGGCCAATCTTCCGGGCGTGGCCATCGCGGGTGACGAGCGCGTCTCCGCGGTGCTCCACCTCAAGGAGTACGACCCCAAACGCTTCCTGCTCTTCGCCACGAAGAAGGGGATGGTGAAGAAGACACCGCTGTCGGAGTACGAGTCGGCGCGGACCGGCCTCGCGGCGATCAACCTGAAGCCCGGCGACGAGCTGATCGACGTGAAGCTCACCGACGGCAAGGACGAGGTCTTCCTGGTCTCGCGCAAGGGTCAAGCGATCCGGTTCAAGGAGCAGTTCGTCCGCCCGATGGGGCGGTCGACGGCGGGAGTGATCGGCATGCGGCTGGCCGAGGACGACGAGGTGATCTCCCTCAGTCTCGCCTCCGACGGTGAGGAGATGATCAGCGTCTCGCAGCAGGGGTACGGGAAGCGTTCACCGCTCAAGGATTACCCGGTGAAGGGCCGCGGCGGGAAGGGCGTGATCGGCCACCAGATCACGACGAAGACGGGGCTGCTCGCCGGCGCGTTCGTCGGTTCCAAGGAGCAGGACCTGTTCGCGATCTCCTCCAGCGGGATCGTCATCCGCGTACCGGCCGGTGAGATCCGAAGGGTCGGCCGATCCAGCCAGGGTGTTCGCACGATGCGCGTCGAAGAGGGCGCTCTCGTCGTCGCGCTCGCGCCCGTGATCATGCAGATGGACGAGTAGGGACCGACCCCGGAACCTGAGGGCATCGCCGGGAGTTACTGCGATGATGTCGGAACTCCCATGAACAACATCGGACTCGGCTTTCTCGTCGAGGTCGTCGCGTTCGGGGCGGCCGCCTACGTGGTCGTGGCGCTTCGGCCTCGTTACCCGCGACAGTTGACCGACCTCCTGCTCGCCTCGATCGGGTGCGTGATCGGGGCCGGAGCCCTGCTGTTCCAGCAGGACGTGAGCCTCATGGGCGGCGTGCTCGCACCCCCCTTCGCGGCTCTCCTGCTCGTGGCACATGTGCGCGTATGGGATGCGGTCGGTGTGACGCTCCCCGAGTGGGTGAACATCCCCCCGCTCGGCCGCGGGCGGGCGTACGCTAGCGGCCCAGTCCAGTCACAGACGGTCGAGGAACCCATGCAGCAACCGAACTCCACGACGCAGCCTGAGCCGATGTCCGGGTTCGATCCCGAGCCCTTGATCGATCCGGAGCCGTTCCCGGGCGAAGAGGAAGTCGGCGCCCCGCCCCTCGAGCCGCTACCGGCTGAGGATCCGTGGCCTTCCACGGTCGTCAGGGCTCCCGCCAAGACAAGGCTTCCCAAGCGGGGGGCGCGGCGCACACGCGTGGAGATCCGGCGGCTCGGTCCGGTCTCCGTCCTGAAGTTCTCGCTGATCTTCTACTTCTGCGTCTTCCTGGTGATCTATCTGGCACTCGCGATCATCTGGGCGATCCTCTCCGCGAGCGGCGTGATCGATTCGTTGGAGCAGCTCCTCGGCACGATCTTCCCTTCCAACGCCGGGCTGTCGCCGACGGGTCAGGTCAGCACTCGCCAGGCGCCGCCGATCGAGATCGACAGCGGGACGTTCTTCACGTGGTTGTTCCTCGCAGGGTGTGTCGGAGTCGCGGTCTGGTCCTTCATCAACGTCTTCGTTGCGGTGATGTACAACCTGATCAGCGACATCGTCGGCGGGGTGGAGGTCACACTCGCCGACCGGCGTGACTGACGGCCCTCGATTGACAGGGTTTCCGGGGCCTGACTACCCTGCGGCGAGGGGCTCGAGGCCCTCGGGCCTGTAGCTCAGCTCGGTTAGAGCGCTTCCCTGATAAGGAAGAGGTCGATGGTTCAAGTCCATCCAGGCCCACTATCCTGGCCAGGCCCACTCGCTTGGCAGGCTCACTGGCTTGGCCAGGCCCACCGATAGGAGGCTGGTTCCATGGGAGACGACATCGAAGGGGCAGAGAAGAAGGGCGGTTTCTTCCGGAAGCTCCTGAAGCTCGCCTTCATCGGAGCGATCGTCGCGGGCATCGTCCAGTTCATGAAGCGGCGCCGGGGCGAGGACCTGGACGACGTCGAATGGCAGGAGTTGCCGCCGCCGGCCGGCGGGTAACCGAGCATCGCCTGCGTTGCGGAGGGCCCGCCGCCCGGCGGGCCTTTCCCGTTCCTCAGCTATTCCTCCGGGCGGCGTCCTGAGGCCCACTAGACTCGCCCGGTGGACGAGCCCGGGACGGCATGGGCCCTCGCCCGCGCGGCGGCCGTGGCTGCGAACGTGGACCTTCGCCCCCTTTCCTCGCTCGACCAGTTCGACGACGCGATCGGGATCATGGTCGCCACGTGGGGGCCGTTCCAGCTGCCCCCCCGAGAGGTGCTGATCGCGCTCGCGCACAGCGGCAACGTCCCGCTGGGGGCCTACGACGGCGATCGTCTCGTCGGCTTCGTGCTCGGCTGGGCGGGGGTGGACGAAGGGGGACTGCACGTGCACTCGCACATGCTCGCCGCACTCCCGGAACGGCGCCACCGCGGTGTCGGCTACGCGCTGAAGCTCGGTCAGCGCGCCCAGGCCCTCGATCAAGACATCCACGTGGCCCGGTGGACGTTCGACCCGCTCGTGGCGCGGAACGCCTGGTTCAACCTCGGGAAGCTGGGGGCCGTCGCCGACCGGTTCGGGCGTTCGTTCTACGGCGAGATGTCGGATGAGATCAATCGAGGCGATCGCACCGATCGCCTCGTGGTCAGATGGGATCTCGACCCGGCTCCGGCGCCGAGGGCCGTGCCGGATGAGCTCCCCATCGTGCTCGCGGCCGAGGGCGATCCCGATGCTCCCGACCCTGCGCGAAGGTCGGCGCCCGCGGCTGAGGGAGGCGTCGTGGAGGTACCGCGCGAGCACGCGGTACTTCGCCAGAAGGACCCGGAGCTCGCTTCCCGCTGGCGTGAAGCCGCCGCCGAAGGGCTGGATGAGTGCTTCGCTGCGGGGCTGATCGCCGCCGCATTCGATCGGAACCGTTCCGCCTATCTGCTGGTTCCGGAGGCGTCGGGGTGAGTCGCGCTCGCACGGTCGAGCTGCTCATGGCGGAGCTGCCGCTCGTCCGCCCGTTCCGGACCAGCTTCGGCGAGGTGAGCGACAAGCGTTGCGTCCTGGTCCGCGTGGAGACCGATGGCGCCGAGGGCTGGGGGGAGTGCGTCGCCGACTCGGCTCCCGACTTCAGCGGTGAGTTCAACGAGGGGGCGTGGATCGTGCTCCGAGACTTCCTCGCTCCCTCGCTGTTCCGCGCGGGGGACGTGGACGTCGACGGGGCGGAGCGGGCCTTCACCGAGGTCCGCGGCAACCCGATGGCGAAGGCGGCGCTGCTCGATGCGTTCGCCGATGCCGAGCTGCGGGCGAGCGGATCGTCTCTGGCTTCGTGGCTCGGCGCCGAGCGAGACCGGGTCGAGTGCGGCGTCAGCATCGGGATCGCGTCCTCGACCGAGTCCCTCCTCGACCAGGTCGCCGGGTACCTGGAGGCGGGCTACCGGCGGATCAAGCTCAAGATCGAACCCGGGACCGACGTCGAACGCGTCCGGGCCGTCCGCGACGCCCATCCGGGCATCCTGCTCTCCGTCGACGCGAACGCCGCCTACGCGCCGGCGGACGTCGACATCTTCCGTTCGATGGAAGAGGCGGATCTCCTGATGATCGAGCAACCACTCCATCACGAGGACCTCGTCTGGCACGCGGAGCTCCAGGCGCTCCTGCGCACCGACCTCTGCCTCGACGAGTCGATCCGTTCGGCAGCCGACGCGAGCGCCGCACTCGACCTCGAGGCCTGCAGGATCGTGAACATCAAGCAGGGACGGGTCGGGGGCGTGCTCGAGGCGAAGAGGATCCACGACCTCTGCCTGACGCGTGGTGTCCCCGTGTGGTGCGGCGGGATGCTGGAGACCGGGATCGGCCGAGCGCTGAACCTGGCGCTGGCGAGCCTGCCGGGCTTCACGCTGCCCGGCGACACGAGCGCATCGGCGCGGTACTTCCTCGAGGACCTGACCGAGCCGTTCGAGATGGCGCCCGACGGGACGATGGCCGTTCCCACGGGCCCGGGGATCGGCGTGACGCCTCGGCCGGAACGGCTCCGAGCGTGCGTGACCCGCCGGGAGACCCTCCGCCCTTCGGACAAAGAGTGACAAAAGCATCGACCTCGGCTTGACGGTCGAAGCGGTGGCGCCGTATGGTTCGTCTTGAGAAACCGCTGGAGCCCTCGGGTTCCGGCGGTTTCTCACTTTCCGGCCCGTCGCGACGACGACTCACTCCTCGATCGTCGGCGGATCGCCCGGCCCCCCGCCGCGAACCCCTGCACTCGGGCTCGTCTCGCGCTTGCTTGTGTACGGCGCTGTCGCGGGCGACGATAGAGAGCGACGCCGACCGTGCCGGGGTTTCGACCATCCGATGAAGAAGCGTGTCATCAGAGCCGAAGAGTTCGAGGTCCTGGATACCGCGGGACGGGTTCGACTACGGATCGGGCTGTCCAACGACGACTCACCGTTCTTCTCGATGCTCGATCCCCAGGGGCAGGTTCGCGCTCGCTTCGGCCTCTCCTCGGACGGGTCCGCCGGTCTCGCGATCGGCGACGACAACGGCAAGGTCCGGGCGACGCTCGGTCTCTCCACCGACGGGTCGGCCAGCCTCGCGTTCGGGGACCGCAACGGCAAGATCCGCGCCAAGTTCGGGCTGGCCTCGGATGCGTCTCCCACACTGGGCGCACACGTGGAGGGAGATGATGTGACCCACCGCTACATGCTTGCGGACCAAGGATCGCCGACGCTGGGGCTGTACGACCGCGCGGGGCGGGTACGGATCCGGCTGGGCCTCGCGGCCGACGGATTCCCTATCCTTCGGCTGCTGGACGCAGAGGGCGAGCTCCGCGCGCTGGTCGGCTTGGCCGACGACGGGAGCCCGTTGATCCAGTTCATGGACGAACGCAAGCAACCGACGTGGACGATGCGATGAATGGATGGTGGGCGGCGGCGTTCGTGGCCCAATGGGTCTTGCTCTTGGTCCTGTGCGTCGTCGTGGTCGCACTGGCACGACAGGTAGGAACGCTCCATCTCCGGATGGGGCCACGCGGGGCCCTCGAGATCGATACCGAGGGGCCTGCGCTCGGCGAGGCCCTGCCGTCCGTCGACGTTCTCGACGCCGACGGCGCTCCACTCGTCCTCGGAGGCGCCGGGGCACGGCGACTCGTCTTGTTCTCGTCGCCGACCTGCATGGTCTGCCGCGACGTGGCGCCGGCGCTGCCGGCCGCGGCTCGAGCAGGAGATCTCGTACCGCAGGTGGTCCACGACCCGGACGCGGAGCGTGCGTTCGAGGTCCCCGGAACCCCATTCCTGCTGGTGCTCGACGAGCTCGGGATCGTCCGGGCGAAGGGCACCGTGAACAACCTCGAGCAGGTAGAGGGGCTCATCGACACGGCGGAACGGCGGATGCGGGAGGAGGGTGAGCGATGGGCGAGCTGAGGTCGATGGAGCGCGCACAGCGGGCGCTCGCGCAACGCACCAGCCGACGCGGCTTCTTGGGCAGGGTCGGCCGCGGCGTCGTCGCCCTGGCCGGCGGCTCTCTGGTCGCCACCGCGCTCGCACCCGACCGGGCCGAGGCGTTCCACATCTGTGGCCACACCTGGACGACGGGGTCGTGTCCTCACCCGTTCTCTCCCATGTCCCGGACCGATCGCTACGGCTTCCCCGTCCACCCGACGTACGGGTATCCGGTGGACGATAGGGGCAAGCTCTACCGGAACCCGGACACCCAGGAGCGATCCAAGACGTGCCAGCGGAAGGTCCGCGAGATCTACTCCTTCGCGAACGACACACGGTACGGCGGAGGGTGGACGCGCTGCTGCTCCGGTCGGCTGCGACACATCTCGGACTGTTGCTCCCGGTCGAACATCCGGATCAACGGGGACTACGCCGTGCGGGGCTATTGCCCCGTCGGGTTCAAGGTCTTCTGCATCACGTACCGGGAGCTGACGCAGAGGTGCTGAGCGACGCCGGAGCCGCGGCGCTGGCGGCCGCGGCCGCGGTCGCCGGCTGGTCCGCGCTCTGGGGGCCTTGAGGCCTCTCGATGGTAGAGACCATCAGCCCCGTCGTGTACGGGTCGCGGACGAGGTGGGTCGGCGCGGTGGCGCTCCACGCGGCGGGGGCGGCGGCGACCGCGGCCGCCTTCGGAGCCGCGATCGCCGCCGCCGGCGCCCTCCTGGGCGCTCCGTGGGGCCGGGCCGGCGCTGTGGTTCTCGCGGGGGTCGCGGTGACCTACGTGGCGCGTGAGCTCACCGGTGTGCGGATCCCGGTCCCGCAGCTCCGGCGACAGGTGCCCGATTGGTGGCGCACGTATTTCGGCCGCCCCTTCGCCGCGTTCCTCTACGGCGCCGGCCTCGGGATCGGCTTCCTCACGTTCCTCGGCCATGGCACGCTCGCCGTCGTCACCGTCGGGGCCGCGTCGACCGGCAGGCCGCTCCTCGGCGCGCTCG
The DNA here is from genome assembly GCA_963762015.1 of uncultured Actinomycetota bacterium. Lineage (GTDB taxonomy): Bacteria > Actinomycetota > UBA4738 > UBA4738 > HRBIN12 > JAJNBA01. The sequence goes on along the minus strand of CAVXJL010000007.1, from coordinate 204,549 downwards.
TGATGGCTCCCTTCGGCTTGGCGAGAGGGCTGGCGCCCCTGGTCGCCGCCGGATCGAAGGGGCCCGAGGACGGCGCCCGCCTCGTGGACCGGCTGAGCTCGATGTCCGGCCGCCTCCGATCGGGCCTGAACGCCGCGGCGTTGGTGACGGTGGGGGCCGTGGCCGCCGCCGCCGCCTCGCGCACGACCGGCGGATGGGGCCGGGCGGCGGTGGCGATCCTCGCGGTGTCGTTCGCATGGGCCGCCGTCTCGAAGCTGGCCGGCTTGACTCGGTGGCGCCGGGTCCTGACCGTACACGCGCTCCCGCGGAACGCCGAACGGCTCGCGATATGGGCCGTCCCGGCGATGGAGTCCCTCGTCCCGATCCTTGTGGTGACCGGGCGAGAGCGCGCTGCGGCCGCCGTCGCGCTTGCCTCGCTCGTCGTGTTCTCGCTCGCCCTCGTGCGGGTCGCCGTGCGCGACGGCGTCCGCATCGACTGCGGCTGCTTCGGTCGGTCCTCGATCGACGTACGGCTCGCACTCGCCCGGAACGCACTCCTCGCGTCGATGGCGGGCGTCGCCTGGTCGCTCGCCGCTCCCGACCCCTCGCTCACGCTGCCGGACGGCATCGACGTCGTGCCCGCCGTGCTCGTCGGAGGTGCCTTGACCGCGGCGGCGATCACCGCCTGGCGGACCACCGCCTGGCTCGGAAGGGGCAGAGCGTGAGGTCACCCCGCTTCCTGCGCGTCGTCGCGTCGTTCGCAGCCGCGCTCGTCACGATCGCGCTGATCGCGGCCGTCGCCGGCGCTCACCACACCGACCGCCAGGACCCGAACGACACCCCCGGCAAGCTCGACGTGAGCCAGGTGCGTTTCGCACATCGCTCGGGACCCCCGCAGTGGCACGTCGTGACGTTCGCCCAATGGGGAACCGGCGAGATCTGGGATACCGGCTACCTGATGGTCATGCTCGACACGGCGGCGGGCGCGCCGGCTGAGAACTACGCCCTCGTTCGCTCCACCGGGTCCTCGCTCGTGGGCTCGCTCTGGCGGGCTCGGAACGCCGGCCCGGACACCTATCTCGGCACTGTCCCGGTGAGTCGGCCCTCTCGCCGGAGCGTGTTGATCCAGGTGGGATTGTTCCGCCTGACGTTCGGTGAGCATCGGTCCTTCTATCGGTGGTGGGTCGAAACGGTGTTCACGGGCAGCACCTGCCGTCGGAGCTGCCTGGATCGCGCCCCCAACCGGAACGCGGTCCTGCAATGGCGGCCGGGGATGTCCCCGTCCCCGTCGCCAACCCCGTCCCCCTCCCCGTCCCCTTCCCCTTCCCCTTCCCCTTCCCCTTCCCCTTCCCCCTCGCCTTGAGGTAGCCCATCGCCTCCGCCCATCGGTTGACATCGCTACGGGCTTCAGGAACCTTCGGGGTGCCGCCGGCGTCCCACCGGCAGGGATCCGGGCGTCACGCCTTCTCCGGGGTGACGCATGAGCGCGGCCGAGGCCGTGAAGGGGGCACCCGGGATGAGGAGGCGGCATGTCGCGGTCACGATCGTCTGCACCCTGTTGATCGGGCTCGTCGGACCGACCGCGCCGCCGGCGCTGGCCGAAACGGCAGGCGCCAAGATCCAGTCAGGACTGCTGGGTCGGCTCCGAGCCGAGGGTCTGGACTCGTTCGTGGTGGAGTTCGCTGCCCGGGCCGATCTCGCCTCAGCGGCCGCGACCAAGGGGTGGTCGGCGCGTGGGCGAGCCGTCTACCGAGCGCTTACGACGACTGCCCAGCGGTCGCAGTCGGGCGCGAAAGCCCTGATCCGCGCCACACCCGGTGCCGCGGCGGAGACCTTCTGGCTCACCAACGTGCTCGTCGTCGAAGCCGGGGCATCTGCGGCGCTCGCCCAACGTCTCGCCGGCCTCTCCGGCGTGACCCGGATCCGCGCGGAGAAGACCTTCCCCTTGGTCGAACCGGTCGAGCGGCACGCGGTCGCGATCGCGGAGGACGAGCCGCCGCCTTGGGGCGTGCGGAAGATCGGTGCGGACGACGTCTGGGCCGACGGGATCACCGGCGGCGGCGTCGTGATCGCCAACATCGACACCGGCGTCGACTACGCGCACGAAGCGCTCGTCGACGGGTACCGCGGCAACCTCGGCGGGACCTTCGACCACGACTATGCGTGGTGGGATCCCACGGGTATCTGTGGGGACGAGCCGTGCGACAACGAGCAGCACGGCACGCACACGATGGGCACGATGGTCGGTGGTGACGGTCCCGGACCGTTCACGCCCGACATCGGTGTGGCGCCCGGGGCGACCTGGATCGCTGCCAAGGGCTGCGAAGACATCTTCTGCAGCGAGTCGTCCCTCCTCTCGTCGGGCGAGTTCATGGTGGCCCCGACGGACCTGAACGGCGACAACCCGGACCCGACGAAGCGGCCGGACATCGTCAACAACTCGTGGGGCGGGGGACCGGGGGACGGGTTCTACCTGGAAGTCGTCCAGGCATGGCGAGCCGCGGGCATCATCCCGGTCTTCGCGGCGGGCAACGCCGGGCCGGATTGCGATTCGGGCGGCTCACCGGGTGACTACCTGGAGTCATTCAGCGCCGGCGCGACGGATGAGAACGATGGGATCGCGGACTTCTCGAGCCGAGGCCCGTCCTCGTTCGGGAAGGTGATGCCCGACGTGTCGGCACCCGGCGTGGACGTCGTCTCGAGCATCCCGGGCGACGGCTACGACTCGTTCAGCGGCACCTCGATGGCCGCGCCTCACACGGCGGGGACGCTCGCCCTCGTGCTGTCCGCGGAGCTCGCGCTCCTCGGCAACGTGGCGGGGGCCACGGACGCCGTCCGGACGACCGCCCTCGACATCGCCGACGACAGCTGCGGCGGCGACGCGGACGGAGACCCCAACAACGTCTTCGGTGACGGGCGCATCGACGCGCAGGCCGCCGTCGCGCTCGTCGCGACGGGCGGCACGCTCGCGGGCGATGTCACCGATGTCGTGTCCAGCGACCCCATCGGAGGCGCCCGGGTCGAGGCGACCGTCGCGGGCCGGACGTTCTCGGCTTCGACGGATGGCGACGGCCACTTCGAGCTCTTCCTCGGTGCCGGCACCTATACGGTGACCGCATCGGCCTTCGGCTATCAATCCGCACTCGCGACCGGCGTCGAGATCGAGACCGACGTCACGACGACACAGGACTTCTTCCTCGCGCCGCTTCCGCGACGCGAGATCTCCGGCACCGTGACGAGCGAGGAGGACGGCGCCGCGATCGAGGGGGCGGAGGTACGCGCCCTCGGGACCCCCGTCGAGCCGGCCACGACCGCCGCGAACGGCCACTACACCCTGACCTTGCCGATCGGTGACTACACGATCCGCGTGGCTTCGGGCGGCTGCACGAGCAGCGAAGAGGCCGAGGTCACGCTCACGCTTGCCGGCCTCGTGCACGACGTCTCCCTGTCGGCCAAGCTCGACGACTTCGGCCACGGCTGTCGGCGGGTTGCCTTCGATTGGGTCGATGCGGCCTCGAACACGGCGCTGTTCGGCGATCAGACCGTGGGGCGCCTGACGCTGCCGTTCTCGTTCCCGTTCTACGGAGAGAGCTACGACACCGTCTACATCACGGACAACGGCTACCTGACCTTCGAGGTGCCCGAGTTCGTCGATCCCACGCCGGTCGCGATCCCGACGACGGAGATGCCGAACGCGGCGGTCTACGCCCTCTGGCAGAACCTCGTGATCGACGGTGCCAGCGCGGTGCGCTACGAGACCGTCGGATCGAGTCCCAGCAGGGCCTTCGTCGTCGAGTACGAACAGCTCAAGGTCGGTCCTCGTTTCGGTGATCTCGCGAACGCCGAACCGGCCACGACCGGTCGTGTGGATGTCGAGGTCAAGCTCTGGGAGGACGGCCGGATCGACATCCTCTACGGCGACAACCCCGCGAATCCCGGGGACGGCCGTGACGCCAGTATCGGGATCGAGAACGCCGACGGGACGGATGCGTTGCGGTTCTCGTTCTCCGAGGACCTGATCAGCGCCAACGTCGCCTATCGCTACGAGCCGGTGCCGAACGGCGTCGTTACGGGGACGGTCACCGACGCCAACGACGGCCTGCCGATCGGCGGTGCCGCGGTCGTTGCCGACCCGGGAGGCCGGGAGGCGACGACGGGCGCGGACGGGACCTATACGCTTCGCCTGCGGCCCGGGACCTACCAACTGTCGTACTCCTCGGAGGACTACGTCACCCACGAGGAGGCCGGCGTCGTCGTGACCGACGGCGGCTCCGCGATCGTGGATGTCGCACTCGACGCCCCGGTGGCAGGCGTCGAGCCCACTGAGCTCGACGCCTCGGTCGACTTCGGCGAGTCCTCGACCTCGAGCATCACGATCTCGAACACGGGTACCTCGGATCTCACCTGGAAGCTGCTCGAGCGGGAAGGGAGCCGTACCCCGCCCGACCTGCCCCCCGTACCGCTGGTGGTACGGAAGCCGGTGTGGGGACCCGCGCACATCCCTGCGCGGGTCCGCACCGTCCGTCCGGCGGCCCTGCCGCCTGATGCCCTCGAGACCGTCATCGACGATCCGGACGAGGACTCGCTCGGGTCGATCGAGGTCACGGGGATGCGCGGCGGTTCGGATAACGCCGAGCTGTCCGTGGCGATCGACTTCGATGGCGGCACGCCGATGGACGAGACGGCGGGCTACGTGTTCTTCGACATCGATCAAGATCCGGAGACCGGTTTCCCGCCTGAGGACTTCGCCGGTCTGCCGGGCCAAGACATCGGACTCGACTACTTCGCCGACCTCTTCGGGATCCACGATCCGGACAACCCCGTGGCGCTGATATGGGACGTGGACTTCGAGCTCGTCGCGGAGGTGCCGGCCTCCATCGAAGGCACCACCGTGTCGTTCGCCGTCCCGCTGGCGGCACTCGGGAACGACGACGGCAACGTCGACGTGGCGTCGGTGATCGGGAACTTCTTCGAGCCTCTCGACTGGGCACCCGACGAGGGCCATGGAACGATCCGGACCTTCACGGACGCGCCTTGGCTCGAGACGTCGCTCGAGGAAGGGGTCGTTGCTCCGGGTGGTTCCACCGAGGTGGACGTGACCCTGGGCGGCGCGGACATCCCACCGGGTGACTACACGGGATCGCTCGTCATGATCTCCGACGCGCCGAAACAGCCTGCGCTTTCGATCGACGTCGCGCTCGAGGTGAGCAGGCCGGCCGGCTGGGGAGCGGCGAGCGGCGCCATCGTGGACGCGCACTCGTTCGAACCTCTCGCCGGAGCCGAGGTCGCGGTGCACACGACGTGGGAGGGGAGCCCGCTCGAGCTCTCCGACACGACCGACGCCGACGGGATGTGGTCCGTGATCGGACCGTCGGGCACCTGGGACGCCGACGCGTCGGCCGACGGGTTCCTTCCGGGTTCCGCGGAGGTCACGATCGTGGCCGACGGGACGCTCGAAGGACAGGAGATCGAGCTCCATGCGGACCAGCCACACGGCACCATCTCCAAACGCGTCCTACGGTTCACGCTCCTGCGCGGGAGACAGGACGAGAGCGTTCTCCGGCTCGGTAACCTGGACGGACACCGGGACCTCACGTACTCGGTCGGCGAGGTCGCCGAGCCACCACCCGGTGATGGCGACGGTGGAGGCGAACCCCCGCCCGAGCCCCTCTCGATCCCCGCGGGCGCCGATCCGGATGCGCTGAGCTCGAGGAGCGCCGGACACGCCTCCCCGGGGAGCGCCGGCCTCACCTTCGAAGGCGACGTCATCGCTGAGTGGGAGACCGGCATGACCCTGCCGTGGGGTGTGGCGTATCGCAACAGCCCGGACACGGTGACGATCTCCGACCCCGAGGACGTGCTCGACGTGGAGTTCACGACGAGCGGCGATCGCACGGGCGAGTTCGGCACGCCGTGGGCGGGCGAATGGGCGGCGGACCTCGCGTGGGACGCCGGCCGCGGGCTCCTCTGGCACGTGAACGTCGGTGGCGACAACGCCATCTACGGCATCGATCCAACCGACGGCTCCGTCGTCGAGACCGTGAGCGGTCCCGGATGGACGGATACCAGTCAGCGTGGTCTCGCCTTCGACGAGGGCACCGACACGTTCTACATCGGGGGATGGAACGAGGGGATCGTGTATCACGTGGCCGGCGCGTCGTGGGAGGAACCGGGCGCGACGCTCGACTCGTGTAGCCCCGAGGATCCGAACATCTCCGGGCTCGCATGGAACCCCGCGTTCCAGAAGCTGTGGGTGGCCACCAACTCGGAGAGCGACGACATCTGGTTGGTCGACCCCGACTCGTGCGAGACCGAGGGCTGGGTGCCGCACCCGGACCCGGAGTTCAACGGAGCCGGCCTCGAGCTGGATGCCGTGGGGAACCTGTGGACCGTGTCTCAGGGATCGCGATCGGCGTACCTCATCGAGTCGGGCCTGCCGACGTTCTCCGATGTGCCGTGGTTGCAGGTGACCCCCGAAGACGGCGTGGTGGAACCAGGTGAGTCGACGGCGATCTCGGTCTCCGTCGATGCGACCGGCATGGCGCCGGGCACCTACAGCGCCCTCGTGGGCATCGTCACCGACGACCCGGATCTCGGCGTAGAGACGGTCCGCGTGCGATTGCTCGTGGCGAGATATCAGCGGTTCGTCAACGTCGGCGGCGGCCCCGTCACGTTCTCGGACGGAACGACCTACACGGGCGACCGTCCCTTCGCAGAGGGTGCGTTCGGCTGGTTCGGTGCAAGCACCGTCCGGACGACCGATCACGCGATCGGAGGCACGCCGTACGGCAGGGTCTTCCGATCCCAACGTGAAGGGATGGGCGGCTACCGGTTCACGGTGCCGAACGGTCGGTACGAGGTCCGGCTCGAGTTCGCGGAGCTGGAGCGACTGTCGGAGTTCGACAGGATCATGGATGTCTTCGGTGAAGGCCGGCTCCAGGTCGACAACCTCGACGTGGTGGGCCGGGTCGGCCGATGGCACGCGCTCTCCATGACGTTCAACGCCCGTGTCACCGACCGACTCCTGGTCGTCAGGCTCGCGCGCGCGCTGGGGGAGCCTCCGATCCTGAACTCGATCCGGGTGACCTGGTTGGGGTCCTGATCCCGGCGGGTGACGTCCGGCCGGACCGCCTTCAGGCGGTTCCGGCCGACGTCGCCGCCTCGACCGAGCGGCGGCCGTCGGGGCGACCCATGCACCACGAACAGTCCTCGTACCGCAGGTCCGAACGTGCTTCCTCCAGGGAGTCGTACCAACGCCGATGCTTGGTGCCGATCTGCCCGAGTCGGCAGTTCGAGGTCTCGTGGTCGGCATCGTGGACATGCGCGCTGAGCGTGTTGCCCAGGTAGCGCCTGATCTCCACCACCATCTGATCCCCCAGCCGGAGCGACAGCCGTGCTCTGTGGAGGTATTGCCGTACGAGCGTCATCCGGTTCCCCAGGCCCGGACACCGCGCGAGACGATCCTCACAGGCGTGCCGGAGAGGGTCGCTAGACTCCTAGCGCGGGGACGTAGCTCAGCTGGTAGAGCACCTGCTTTGCAAGCAGGGGGTCGGCGGTTCGAGTCCGCTCGTCTCCACTTCCGCAGGTCAGATGCCCTTCATCTTCGACATGATGTCGCGGCGCGATGTCGGAGATCCTCGTAGAAGACGACCCTCGGCTCCAGCGGCCGAGCGCACCCGTGGTCTGGCCGGATCCCGAGCTCGTCCGTGAGCTCGAGGCACTTCACCGAGCGCTCGCCGGGTTTCGCCGGCGCAGGGGCTTCGGTCGGGCGATCGCCGCTCCGCAGGTCGGGATCGCCAAGCGCGTGATCGCGATGGACCTGGGTGCTCGACCGTTGTCGTTGATCAACCCCGAGGTGTTCTGGCGCAGCGACGAGACCATCGAGCTATGGGACGACTGCATGAGCGTTCCCGATCGCGTCGTCCGAGTGCAACGCCACCGATCGATCTCGATCCGCTACTTCGACGGGCAGGGAAGACCCCGGGAGTGGCGGTGTCTTCCGCCGGACATGAGCGAGCTGCTGCAGCACGAGATCGACCATCTCGACGGCGTTCTCATGACCGCCCATGCCGGCGAGGCCGAGGCCGTCCGATCGATCTCGGACCACGCGGCGCTCGTCGAGGCGACACGTCCAGCCCATCGCCTGTCCCTTGCGGCTATCGCGGACGCTGCCCGCACGATCGATCCGGTGTTCGTGCACACCCCGCAGTACGAGTGCGAACCACTGTCGCAGGAGCTTGGCTGCGCGCTCACGTTGAAGGTGGAGACCGTCAATCCGATCCGGAGCTTCAAAGGCCGGGGGGCCGACTACTTCCTCGCTCGGGTGACCGCCGCCGGCGACGAGCGACCCATGGTGTGCGCCAGCGCGGGGAACTTCGGGCAGGCCATGGCTTACACCTGTCGGAAGCGCGGACGACCCCTCGTCGTCTACGCTGGCGAGCACGCGAATCCGCTCAAGGTGGAGCGGATGCGTGCGCTGGGGGCCGAGCTCCGATCGACCGGGGAAGACTTCGACGCCGCGAAGGCCGAGGCCAAACGATTCGCCGCCGAGACGGGCGCGCGCATGGTGGAGGACGGCCGGGAGCCCGAGATCAGCGAAGGCGCCGGCTCCATCGCCGTCGAACTGCTCGAGCGCGACGACGTCATCGACGCCGTGACCATTCCCCTCGGGAACGGCGCCCTGCTGAACGGGATCGCCCGCTGGCTCAAAGCGGCGTCGCCATCCACAGAGGTCGTGGGAGTCTCGAGCCGCGGGGCCGACGCTATGGAGCGATCCTGGCGGACGGGTCGCGTCGTCGACCGTCCGAGCGTCGACACGATCGCCGATGGCATCGCGGTGCGCGTTCCGATCCCAGAGGCGGTCGAGGACATGCGCCATGCCGTCGACGATGTCGTGCTGGTCGGGGACGATGTGATCCTCCAGGCGATGGGGCTGCTTCACGAGCAGGCTGGCCTGCTGATCGAGCCCGCTGGAGCCGCCGGGATCGCTGCGATCCTCGCCGACGTTGAGCGGTACCGAGGTCGACGAGTGGCGACCGTGCTGTGCGGCAGCAACGTCACTCGGGTCGACGCGGAGCGATGGCTCGTCGGCGCGGAGCAAGACTGATGCAGGAGTTGGACTGTGATCGTCGAGGTGTAGCGGCATGGCCAAGCTGATCTACCTGTCGAACGTGTCTCTCGACGGCTATATCGAGGACGAACACGGCAGCTTCGACTGGACCGCGCCCGACGACGAGCTGTTCGCGTTCATCACCGACCTTGTGCGGCCCGTCGGCACCTATCTTTACGGCCGGCGCATGTACGACACGATGGCCCCTTGGGAGACCGACCCCGCCCTGGCCGCCCAGTCGGAACTCATGGCCGACTTCGCCTACGTCTGGCAGGCAGCGGACAAGGTCGTCTACTCCACGACCCTGGACGCCGTGTCGACCGCCAAGACCCGGCTCGAGCGCAACTTCGACCCCGCCTCGGTACGCGACATAAAGGCCTCGGCCACCAGTGATCTCACCGTAGGGGGACCACACCTCGCGGCGCACGCTCTCAAGGCCGGGCTGGTCGATGAGTGCCATCTGTTCATCCGTCCCATCCTCGTCGGCGGAGGCAAGCCTGCGCTGCCCGGCGACACTCGCTCCGAGCTAGAGCTGCTGGACGATCGCCGACTCAGCAACGGTGTCGTGTACCTCCGCTACCGCATCCCGACCTGAGCGTCCACGGCCACCAGCCTAGGAACCCCAGATCGTGTACCGAATGTGTACCGTCTCAGCCTTCCACCCAGTCTCTCCGGCGCCCTCGACGACCCTCCGCTCCAATGCCTGACCAGTCAGTTCAGCAAGACCGCAGGTCACAGGGTTGGTTAGGGCGTGCTTTGCAAGCAAGGGGTCGGCGGTTCGAGTCCGCTCGTCTCCACCGAAGGTAGACACCTTCTTTCCCGTAAGCGGGCGCGGGCCTTGGCGCGATGCCCGGGTACGGCCGACCGTGCGAGCCTCGACTGGTCCGCAAGGTTCGGCCCCGCCGTCCCTAGAATCCTGGCGTCCACCGACGCGGGGAGAGCGCCTTTTGGCAGGTGACGTCATCGGGCGCGAGTCCGAGCTCGCGATCCTCCATCGCTTCCTGGACTCGATCCCGACCGGCTCGAGCGCCCTGCTCCTCTCCGGTGATCCCGGCATCGGCAAGACCACCGTGTGGAAGGAGGGGCTGGCGGGTGCTCAGCTTCGGCGCTACCGCACGCTCTCATGCCGCCCGGTCGAGGCGGAGACGCGCCTGTCGTACGCCGCCCTCGGAGACCTCCTCGAGCCCGTCCTCGAGGAGGCACTTCCTGCGGTGCCCGAGCCACAAAGCCGGGCCCTCGAGGTGGCCCTCTTGCGTTCCCCGAATTCGGGTGCCCGGGCCGACCAGCGGGCCGTTTCCCTAGCCGTCCTCGGATGCCTACGGTCGGTGGCCTCCACCTCTGCTGTCGTCGTGGCCATCGATGACGTCCAGTGGATGGACCTCCCCTCGGCCCGGGTGCTCCAGTTCGTCGGGCGGCGCCTGAAGGACGAGCCGGTCGGCTTGATGATGGCCGCTCGAGGCGCCCATGCCGATGACGACCCCCTCGGCGTCGTGTCGGCGTTCGCCGAGGATCGCGTGCACGCCGTCCGCATCGGACCGCTGTCGCAAGACGCCATCGAGCGGGTGCTCCGGGACAAGGTGGGAGAGGGGTTCCCGCGAACCACACTCCTCAGCCTCCACGAGATGTCGGGAGGCAATCCCTTCTTCGCCCAGGAGATCGGACTGGCGCTTCTTCGCCGTGGAGGTGAAGTGGCGGCCGGCGAACGGCTTCCGATCCCAGATCGCCTCCAGGAACTCATCGAGGACCGCCTCGAGGGGCTTCCCGCGGGGACAATCGAAGCCCTCGAGGTCGTCTCGGCCCTGTCGGCACCGACGCAGGACGCGATCGCGGCGGCCATCGCTCCTGCCGCGGTCGCCGAACGCCTGGGTCCGGCCATGGAGAACAGCGTTGCCGAAGCCGTCGGCGACCGCCTTCGCTTCACCCACCCGCTCCTCGCTTCCGCCGTCTACCAGAAGATCCCACAGGCCCGACGGCGCGAGCTGCACGCGCGGCTCGCGACGATCGTTCACGATCCGGAGGAACGAGCCCGCCACCTCGCTCTGTCCGTCGAGGGCCCGGACGTTGCCGTCGCCGGCGCTCTCGAGGAGGCCGCTTCGCTCGCCGGTTCCCGGGGAGCACCGCAGTCTGCGGCCGAGCTCTGGGAGATGGCCCGCCGAGCCACCCCGAAGGATCGCGACGAAGATCTGGTGCGTCGGACCCACCAGGCGGGCGTGGCTCACTTCGAGTGCGGGGACACCTCGCTGGCGCGGAGCGTCCTGGAGCAAGCGGTGGACCTCTCGATGGCTGGGCCGGCTCGGGCCCGCGTGCTTCTGGACCTGGGCATGGGCATCGCCGAGGCCGAAGGGTGGCGGGGGGCATGGGCCGTGTTCGAGGCGGCCCGGGGCGAGGCGGGGGACGATCTCGCGCTGCGGGCGCTGATCGAGCAGAACCTGGGGTACGCCTGGCTGTTCAGGGGAGACCTCGCGGCATCGGAACGGCACGCTCGCGCCGCGCTGGAGCTGGCCGAGGAGCTGCAGGACCCACGGGTGATGGCCGAAGCGTTCCAGGCGTATCCGTTCGTCGAGTTCCTCCTCGGACGCGGGGTCGATCAGGAGCTGCTCGATCGCGGGATCGCCTTGGAGGGGCACATGGAGGGCGAGTTCAAGTCCCACGTCCTGCGCGCGAGCTTCGTCGTGGCGCAGCTCCTCAAGTTCACCGATCGCCTGGAGGAGGCCCGCCGGACGTTCACCGAGCTCCTGGGCGATGCCGTGGCGCACGGCGTCACGGGCCCGATCCCGCAGATCCGGTACCACCTCGCCGAGCTGGAGAGCCGGGCGGGCAACTGGGATGCAGCCATGGAGCACGCCCGGGAGAGCAGGGCGTCCGCCCAGCGGATCGGCATGGGGGCCATGTCGTCGGAGGGCCACTTCGCGGTGGGGCTGGTGGAAGCCCATCTGGGGCGGGTCGACCCGGCGAGGCTGGCAGCCCACGAGGGGCTGCGGGTCGCCGAGGCGGCCGGCGAGATCCTCCTCCTGATCCCGAACCTGTCGGTCCTCGGGTTCCTCGAGCTTTCCCTGGGCAACTTCGCCGAGGCCGATGCGTATCTGTCCAGGGCCGTCGAGCTCGAGCAAGCGATGGGCGTTCGGGAGCCCGGGTACTTCCGGATCGTCCCGGACGAGGTCGAGGCGCTCGTGGCCCTCGGGCAGCTCGACGAGGCCGAGGCGCTCCTCACGCCCTTCGAGGACGCCGGCCGACGCCTCGATCGGGCGTGGGCCATGGCGACGGGAGCCAGATGCCGGGCGCTCGTGCTCGCGGCCAAGGGTGATCTCCAAGGTGCATCTGATGCAGCCGATGAGGCCGTCCGTCACCACGATCGCCTGCCCCTTCCCTTCGAGTTGGGCCGGACGCTATTGGTGAGCGGAACGGTGCAGCGCCGGGCGAAGAGGAAGCGTGAGGCTCGGGACACGCTCACGCAGGCCCTGGAGATCTTCGAGGGGCTCGGCGCCGCGGCGTGGTCGGAACGCACGCGAGCCGAGCTTGCCCGGATCGGGGGACGGGCCGCCTCCTCGGTGGACCTGACCCCGAGCGAGGCCAGGGTGGCGGAGCTGGTCGCCGCCGGGAGCACCAACCGAGAGGCGGCCGACGCCCTGTTCGTCAGCGTCCATACCGTGGAAGCCAATCTCAAGCGGATCTACCGCAAGCTGGGCATCCGCTCCCGCACGGAACTAGCCTCGAAGTTCCCATCCGGCCCCCCGGGATCCTGAGCCAAGACGTACCGATCACCGCCTCGATCGGTACGGATTTCGGGGATTCGCCGGGACGATGCTCTCTCTAGCCTCGCGCTCAGGGATCGAGGATCGGTCCCCAGGTGAAAGGAGGAACCATGAGCACGAAGGCAGGAGCCATCGGCGTCTCGGGTCTGCCGGCGCGGTTCACGCTGTGGACCACGGCCGTGTCCGTGCTGGCGGCCGCGGCCCTGATCATGAGCGTGATAGCGCTCACCCTGGCAGGGCGCGGCGATCGCTCCGTTACGAGCGTGGCCGGCAGCGGCACCCGCGAGGCGGCGAGCATCGGAGCGCCTCTGTGGGACGCGGGCAAGCTCGAAGCCATGCAGGGCCGTGTGCTCGCCGAGACCGTCCGGGCCGAAGGGTCCGCGGCGCTCTGGGACGCGGACAAGCTCGAAGCCATGGAGGGCCGTGTGCTCGCCGAGACCGTCCGGGCCGAAGGGTCCGCGGCGCTCTGGGACGCGGACAAGCTCGAAGCCATGAAGGGCCGTGTGCTCGCCGGGTAGCTCCATGGTCGTGCCAGGCTGGTCGCGCTCAGGCTCGAAGCGGGCGTCAGCGGCTGGGCGACCGATCGATGTTCTGCGTCAGGGAAGCGAGCGCAAGGAGCGCGCGGCAGAGACTTGGAGAGGGAGACGCGTGGCGTCGCCGTCGACGGGTTCCTGCATCAGGACCTGGAGAGCATCGGCGGACATGGCGCGAGCGAAGTAATGGCCCTGGCAGTAGTCGCATCCGAGGGACGCGAGGCGCTGGTGCTGTTGGACGGTCTCGACGCCTTCGGCGACGACGGTCATGCCGAGGAGGTGAGCGAGCTCGATGATCGCGAAGACGATGAAGTAGCTCGCCCGGTCCAGCTCCAGGTCGGCGACGAAGCCTTGGTCGATCTTGACGGCGTCGATCGGGAACTGCTTGAGATAGGTGAGCGAGGAGTACCCGGTCCCGAAGTCGTCGAGTGCCAGCTTCACGCCGAGGTCCTTCAGATCGCCGAGCACGAGGAGTGCGCGGTCCGTGTCTTGCACGAAGACGCTCTCGGTCATCTCCAGGGTCACCAGCGAAGGATCGGTGCCGGTATCCGAGAGCACCGATTCGACGATGGCGGTGAAGTCGGGCGCCATGAGCTGATGGGCGGACACGTTGACCGACATCATGAGGTCGTCGCGCTGGCCGGACTCTCGCCAACGAAGGCGGTCCTTGCACGCTTCCTCGAGGACCCATCGGCCCATCTGGGTGATGAGGCCTGTTTGCTCGGCCAGTGGGATGAAAGTCGTCGGGATCACGGGCCCGTGGGACGGATGGTCCCAGCGCAACAGGGCCTCCGCGGAGACGATCCGCCCGTCGCTCGTGTCGACGATCGGCTGATACTCGGTTCGTAGCTCCCCACGCTCGGACGCCCCGCCCAGGTCGTGTTCCAGAGTCGTTCGCTCGGCGGCCCGATCCAGCTCGCGCAGGTCCACGATCTGATGCCGGGCACCTCCCTGGCGCTTGGCCTGGTACATGGCGGTGTCCGCGTCCTGGAGGAGCTGCTCGGAGAGCTGATCGCCTCGACCCGAGAAGGCGATGCCCACGCTTGCCGTCACGGTCACGGAGCCACCCGAGAGTTCGAAGGGCGCCGCGACTGCATCGACGACCCGGGCGGCGATCGCGTCGACCTCTGTCGCCTCGTTCAGGTCTTCGCAGAGGATGACGAACTCGTCGCCGGACAGACGAGCCAGCGTATCGCCCGGTCGTAGCGCGACCATCAGGCGGTCGGCGACGGCGATCAGCAGTTCATCGCCGACGGCGTGGCCGTAGAGATCGTTCACGGATTTGAACCGGTCCAGATCGGCGAAGAGGACCGCGGCTCGCTTCCCCGACCGGCGTCCGCGACGAACCGCATGGTCCAGTCGCTCGATCAGAAGGGTCCTGTTGGGCAGACCGGTCAGTGGGTCATGGAGCGCCATCTCGAGCGACCGGTCGGAGGACTCTCGAAGGTCGGCCCGCGCCTGCGCGTTGAGGAGGTAGGCGGCTGCGACGTCGGCCAACGTCTGGGCGGCGCCCATCGTGGCGGTGTCCAACGCTCCGGGGGAGTCGCGGTAGAGGTCGAGCGCTCCTAATTGCATGTCTCCATGGCGGAGCGGGAAGGTGAACACCGCGACCAGCCCTTCCTCGAGCGCGCGTCGAGTGAAGTTGGGGAACCGAGGGTCATCGTGGAGGTTCGAGACCGAGACGGATTCACCCGTCTCGTAGGCGACGAGGCATGGCCCCTCGCCGAGTTCGGTCTGCAGCTCCTCGAACCGCAACGCCGCCTCATCCGATGCTGCGATGTAGCGAGGGTCCGTGTCCGGCGTGATGAGGGTGACTCCCGCAGCGGTGATCGGGAGAACGTCGACGATGCGAAGCACGAGATGATCGAGGATGCCCTGGATGGGGAAGTCCGTGACCAACGTGCGAGCGAACTCACTCAACACGCTCGACAACTGCTGCTCGTTCGGCATGACCCTCCGTCCACCTGCGTGTTTGCATGGCCGCGGGGTCTGGGCGGCGCGCTGATCGAGAGTCGACAATCCTAGCGCGGAATCGGGGGTGTTTCTCTAGGGGACAACTACTGATTCACGCATTCCTCGGATCCCACTCGTCTTCTCCCGCAGTGCTCAAGCTCGTCTCAGGAGGCTCCGACGTGGCTATGAAGGAACGGTTCTCTGGAGTCCCACGAGGACCCGACCGTTCCTAGAAGGCAGGAGGGCAGCATGCTCCCCGAGCGGAACCTCGGAACCGGGCCTTCGTACGGGAGAACCGTTACGGTCGTGGCGGCCGCGCTGGCGATCGCTGTGCTCGTCTCGAAGCCTCTCATCGCGAACGCCGCCGAACTGCCGGTCGATCTCGGAACCGCCGACAGCTTCGCCGTGCTTGCCGGCGAAGGGGTTACCAACACGCTCACAGGCTTCGCCGTCATCAACGGTGATCTGGGGACATACCCGAATGCGTCGGTGACGAGATTCCCGCCGGGGATCGTGAACGGGGAGATGCACCAGGCAGACGCGGAAGCACTCCAGGCACAAACCGACTTGACCACCGCGTACAACGACGCATCAAGCCGTGTCGTGACCGAGCGCATCGGCGTGGAACTCGGCGGGAAGACCCTCACACCGGGTGTCTATGACTCGGAAGCGGGGTATTTCGAGATCACGGGGACGCTCACGCTCGATGCGACGGGTGATCCGGATGGAGTCTTCATCTTCAAGATGGCATCGACGCTCGTCACCGCGTCGGGCAGCAACGTGATCCTCCTGGGCGGCGCGCGACAGTGCACGGTCTTCTGGCAGGTCGGCAGTTCCGCGACGCTCGCGACCTACTCCGACGATCACGGGGAATGTCCTGGCGTTGACATCCATCCAGGCCCAGACGTCCGCCGAAGTGGACGGCCGGCTGCTCGCTCGAAACGCCTCGATCACGCTGGACGGCGCTCACGTCACCGCGACGACATGCGCCGCGCCCCCGAGCCCCAGTCCGAGCCCGAGCCCGAGCCCGAGCCCCAGTCCGAGCCCGAGCCCGAGCCCGAGCCCGAGCGAGTCCAAGCCCGAGCCCGAGCCCGAGCCCGAGCCCGAGTCCAAGCCCGAGCCCGAGCCCCAGTCCGAGTCCGAGCCCGAGCGTGACACCGGCCGCGGCGGCTTCACAGGTACGACACGGCATGCGTGAGATCCGATGGCTCGATCGCGTGGACACACGCAGATGAGTCGCGTTCACCGAAACGTTCTCACCGCGATCGGGGTCGTCCTTGCGCTGAGCGGGACGACGCTGATCGCCCTCGCGCTGGCCCCCCAGGATCGCGCGCCGCTCCCTCCGATGGTGGCTGCCGGTTCTGACCGACCCCTGATCTCTCCGCTGTGTGTCGGCCCGACCTCGGAGCCGAAGGGATCGGTGATGTCGAGGTCGAGACCGGTGTCGATCGACATCCCTTCGATCGGCGTCCACTCATCACTCCTGTCCTTGGGAGTGAACGCGGACGACACGGTCCAGGTCCCCTCGGGCCCTGGCTACGACCAGGCAGGGTGGTACAAGTTCTCGCCCACGCCCGGATCCCTCGGGCCCGCCGTCATCCTCGGACACGTTTCGGGGACCGGGGGTGCGTCCGTGTTCTTCGAGCTGGGTCGGCTCCGCCCCGGCGACAGGGTGAAGGTGAATCGCCGGGACGGGTCGGTGGCCATCTTCGAGGTCACTCGGGTCCGTCGCTATCCGAAGAAGCGTTTCCCCACGCAACTCGTGTACGGCAACACCGACCACCCCGCGCTTCGACTGATCACGTGCGGGGGGTTGTTCGACTCCACGACGGGTCATTTCGTGGACAACGTGGTCGTGTTCGCCTCACTCGTCGGCTCCCGGTAGGGCGCCGACGAACGTCCCGGGTCGCGGCGCCTCCCTTACGTCGGGGCCACGATCCTGTTCAGCGGAGGCACCGCGATGCCGTCCGGTTCCGCCGCCTCGAAGTACTCCACCCACGCGTCGATGTCCTGGGCCCCGTGCTGGCGGCGACGAGCGCGACCCCGATCGCACCTCCCGACGAACCCTACGAGTGACCGGGGGCGTCGGCCTCAGGCGTCCTGCCGGCCGCCCGATCCCGGAAGCGTTGTCCCGCAAGCACGTCGCGTCCCCCGGATGGGGCCGCGAAGCATCCCCCGGGATCGCACTTAGGTCGGCGTTCGGCCCTGCCGAAAGAAGAGGAGTTGAGCAAGGGGCGGTCCCTCCAGCCGTTCCCCGAGGAGGAAAGGTGTCCAAGAAGCAGTTCTCCGTCGGCCGACCGATGATGTGGGTCGGTGTCGCCGTGCTGTCGGCGGGCCTCGCCGTGGGCGCCTGGTTCCTGAAGTCCACGGGCGTCGAGACCGGGGTGAAGAGCGCGAACAAGGCCGCCGCCGCCTCCGTCAAGAGACATCTCGTCCCTTCGCTGAGTGCATCCGACGTTCGGGAACCCATGTCGGAAGAGGCGTCGGCAGACCTC
Organism: uncultured Actinomycetota bacterium; assembly: GCA_963762015.1. Lineage (GTDB taxonomy): Bacteria > Actinomycetota > UBA4738 > UBA4738 > HRBIN12 > JAJNBA01. The sequence goes on along the minus strand of CAVXJL010000007.1, from coordinate 186,728 downwards.
CAGGAGATCGTCGAAGACCGCATCCTCGACGAGGACACCACCACCGTCCGGATCTGGACGGCGAGCGGCACCCTCGTCTACTCCTCGACCGGAGAAGAGACCGGCACACGAGGAGGCGACGAGCGTGGGATCCGTCTCGCGACTTCGGGCGAGGGCAAGACCACCTCCATCGTGCCCGCCAGCCAGCTCGGCGTCCTGGACATCTACACCCCTCTTCGGGTCGGCGCCGGTCGTCAGTCGGAAGCGGCCGTCGAGGTCGTCGACGAGTTCGCGCCCATCTTCGCGGCGGCCGGGCAACCCTGGAACCTCGTGCAGTCGGTCGCCGGCGGCCTCGCGGCCATCGCGCTCCTGCTCGCGGTCATCTCGTTCGCCCTCATCCGAGTCGGACGGGTCGGCACCCGCGACGGAGGCTTCACGCGCCCCGGCAGCTCTGGCAGACGAGGAGAAACTCCGTCGCACGATCGGAGCACGCGACGAACAGCTGACACAGCTCCGCACGCAGCTTCGCGAACAGGAAACCGAAACCGTCGAGCGCATCCGCGAGCTCGAGATCCAGTTGCGGGACGCCGTCACCAAGGCGAGTCGAAGCCGAATCGCGGTCGGGCGACACGGCCGGTCTGTCGGACGCCGCTCAGGAAGCGAACCGCCGCGCTCAGGAACTGCTGGACCGGGCGGTGCGCGCCGAGGGCGAGCTGTCCGCTCTCCGCGAACAGCTGAAGGATGCACCCGTCGGTGACTCGAAGGAAGCGGAGCATCGGATCCAGGTGCTCGAGGAGCAGCTGCGAACGGTTGGCGAGGAGCGCGACCGGGCTGCCGCCGACCTCAAGACGCTCGAAGGCGACGGCGCGCGACACGGAAGCTCGGTTCGAGGAGCTCGCGCAACGGGCGGAGGATCTGAAGACATCCATGGCCACCAAGGGCCAGGGGGACGATCAGGCGTCAGAAGAGCTTCGACGGACCGTCGAAGAGATGAAGATCTCGCTGGCCGAGTCCGAGCGCGCACGTCACGAGGCCGAGTCCGTCGCGACGGAGGCGTCGACCGCCCTCGCGTCGGCCGATGCCACCATCGCGGCTCTGCAGGAAGAGCGCGAGCTCCTCCGAGGTGACGTCGAGAGCGACCAGGGCGAGACCGCGGTACGCCTCGTCCAGGCCGAGGCTCGTGTCACGGAGCTGGAACGGTCACTCGTGGAAGCGCGTGACAGGACCGCCGAGATCGGACGGGAGCGGGACGAGGCCGCGGCCCGATCGGCCGGCCTGGAGGTTCGTTTCGAGGAGGCGTCGACCAAGGCAGAGGAAGCCGACGCGCGGTCGCAGTCACTCGAAGCCCGGATCCAAGACATGGCGAAGAACGCAGGCAGCGCGACCGAGGGGCTGAAGCTCCGTCTGGGCGAGCTGGAGGCCAGGGCAGCCGACGCGGAGAGCCAGCAGAAGGATCTGCTGGCGCGAGCGGGGGAGGCCGAGGCGGCGGCCAAGGAGCTGAAGGTGCTCGTGGCAGCCGCGGAGGCTCGCGAGGCTGAGTTGATGGAGCGGCTGGATCTCGCGGACGGCGAGAAGGCCCGAACGAACGCCAGCCTCGATGACGCGCGTCGCGAACTCGAGGAGACCCGAGATCATCTCGAGACCGCGAGGCGCGAGGCGGCCGAAGCAGCAACGGAAGTCGAAGTTCGTGAAGCCGCGATCCGTGCGGACGCGGATGCGCGCGCCGAAGCACGTGCCGAGGAGCGTGCCATCGTTGCTCGGGCAGAGGCGGATGATCGCCTTGCGGCAGGACTCGCCGAGGCAGAGACCCGCGTGGCCGCGGCGATCGCCGATGCGGAGACCCGCGAGGCCGTGGCACGTGTCGAGCTCGAGGCTCGGGTGGGGGCGGTCCGAGCGGAGCTCGAGGCCGGCGCGGCCGCCGCGCGAGCGGAGCTCGAAGCGCGAGCCATCGCCGCCCGCGCGGACCTCGAAGCGCAAGCGACGGCCGCCCACGCGGCGCTCGAGGATGCCAAGACGGGGCTGTCGGTCCTCGAGGAAGCGAACCGTGCCCTCGAGAACGAGAAGGCGGAGCGCGAGCAGACGATCGAGACGCTGGAGTCGAGGTTGGGCGAACACCGCGGCGTGCTGGAGGAGGCACGCTCGCGGTTGGCCGCAGCGGAGGAGCGGACGGCCGACCTCGAGCTTCGGCTTTCGGAGGGGTCGGGTGAGGTCACAGGGCTGCGGTCCGATCTCGCCGAGGCGACCGAGAAGGTCGCGAGTGCGGAATCACGCGCCGCGGAACGTGACGAGGCTCTTGCGCGGGCTCAGGAGGAGCTCTCGGCCGTGCGTGATCAGATCCAGCAGAAGGAGCACGCGTCGGTGGTCGCCGCAGAGGAGCTCGAGGCGTTGAAGACCGCCGTCGAGGGCCACGAGTCCGAGACCAGGCGCAAGGAAGAGGAATTGCACGGTGTACGTCAGGAGCTCGAAACGACCCAGCGTGAGCTGGGCTCGGTCCGGGAGGAGATCTCCCAGCGCGAGCAGATGGTCTCCGCGAGCTCGGAGGAACTGGAGAGGCTCCGGGCGGCGGAAACGCGGAGCGCACAGGTCCTCGAGCGGAAGGAAGAGGAGCTCCGCGGCGTCGTCGAACTGTTGGACGCCGCCAGGAACGAGCTCGAGTCACGCAGTCAGGACGCCAACACCCGTTTCCAGGACGCCGAGGCTCGCGTCGCCGAAGCCCAGGCCAAGGCCGGGGAGGCGCAGGCGCGGATCGCGGACGCCGAGCAGCACCTCGCCGAGCGCGAGGCAACCGCCGCGCACCTGCAGCAGGAGCTGTCCGAGCTCAACCAGGAGCTCGCGCGACGAGAGGCCGCGCTACGCCTCGACCCAGGAGGAGATGGGGTCGCTGCGGGAGCAGCTGTCCCGTCTGGAGGCGGAACGTGACGCTCGGGAGACCGACGAGACCTCGCGAGCCACGGCGTTGGAAGCCGAACTGGCCGAGCACAAGAGCGTGTTGCAGGAAGCCCGTGACCGACTGGCGGTCGCGGAGTCGCGGGCATCGGATCTCGGATCGCGTCTGGAGGCAGCCTCCTCGAGTCAGGGTGAGGCGCTCCGGACCACCGAACAGCAGCTCCTCGCCAAGGAGCAGGAGCTTGCCGCGAAGGTGCAGGAGATCGACGCGAAGGACAGAGAGCTCAGCGCGACCCGCGAGGAGCTCGAGTCTGCGCGCCGAGATCTCACGGCGACGTCGGCGGACAAGGAGTCGTTCGAGTCCCAGCTCCGCGTGGAGCTCGAGGCCGCCCGTGCCGACGTCTCGTCGCGTGACGAGGAGCTGCGAGTCGCTCCGCCAGCGGATCGCGGAGCACGATGCGGCACTGTCGGCACGCGAGGCGGCCTCGGGTGACGTGACCGAGAAGATCGCGGCGCTCGAGAACGAGCTGGCCGCCGCGACGCGACGAGCCACGGAGCTCGAGTCGGGTCTGGCAGAGGCGCGGGAAGCGACGACACGAGCCGAGGAAGCGGCCCGTCAGGCGACGGAGCGAGCCGAAGAAGCTGCGCGCGAAGCGATGGAGCGAGCCGAACAGTCGGTCACGCAGCCGACCGACGTTCCGGTCGCGGGAGCGAACGGCGATGCCGGCCTGGGCGAGCTGCAGGCGGAGATCCTCCAGCTCGAGACTCGCCTGGAGCAGACGGAGCTGCGGGCCCGCCGAGCGTACGCAGAAGCGGAGAACGCGCAGGCGGAGCTCCGGTTCGCGAGAGAGCGCGGCGATGCGCCGCAGACCTCGGTCGACAACGGGCGTCTCCGGAACGAGCTTGCCACCGCTTTGGAACGAGCCCAGGCTGCGGAGGAGAAGACGGCGGCGCTTCGCGCCGAGCTCATCCTCGCGAAGAGCGGTGTGGATACCTCACTCGAGGCCGAGGACGGCCTCGAGGCGGAGAACAACTTCGTCGATCCCGAGGAAGACGGGGTCAGTCTTCGCACACGACTGACCCGCGCGGTGGACAGCAAGCGCTCTTCCGGGGATGACGACACCCATCAGTGGCGCTGAGCCGTCTGACGGTACCCTTGACCGCATGCGTCGAATCGTCCTGATCGTCATCGGAGTCGCGCTCCTGTGGGCCGGCACACCCGCGGCACCGGTACGCGCGGGGGAGCGTCCCGAATACACCGCCACGATCGAGCCGTTGCCTCGCGGCATCAGGCGCTGGATGAACGGTGTGTCCTGGCGTCCCGGATGCCCCGTACCGCTCCGCGACCTCCGGCTGTTGCGGCTCCGCTACTGGGGCTTCGATCGCAGGGCGCACGGCGGGAGATTGGTCGTCCATGAAGATGTCGCCCAGAAGGTCGTCGCGCATCTTCGGTCGTCTCTACCGAGGTGTCGTTCCCGATCCGGCAGATGCGGCTCGTCGACTACTACGGGGCCGACGACCGTACCTCGATGGAGCATGACAACACGTCTGCCTTCAATTGCCGCTGGCGCGCCGGACAACCGGGGGTGTGGTCGCAGCACGCGTACGGTCGAGCGATCGACGTGAACCCGGTGGAGAACCCGTACGTGTGGAGCGGCGGCGTGTCTCCGTCGAACGGCGCGCCCTACGTGGATCGTTCCAACCGCCGTCGCGGCATGATCTTCCACCGCGACGACGTGTGGTGGGCGTTCCGGTACCGCGGCTGGGAGTGGGGCGGGGACTGGACCGACGTCAAGGACTACCAGCACTTCTCTCGCAACGGTCGGTAACGAAGACACCGAACAAGGGTTCAGTGACCGGGAGAGCGGCGGGTCGGATCGTTGATCAGTCGCAGGCGAGGGAGAGCAGGTAGTAGGGGTCGACCGCGCCGCCGTACCCCGGATGCCACTCGAAGTGGGCGTGCGGCGCGGTCGAGAGCCCCGTGTCGCCGACGTAGCCGATGGTCGTACCCGCTCCGACCCATCCGAGATTCCCGTAGCCGATCAGGTGCGCGATGAACACGTATCCGCGATCGTTCCGCACCCGGACCTGGTAGCCGCCGAGCGGTGAGTAGGACCCCCACGCGTACCCGTCGAAGGGAGCGCGGATCGGTGTCCATGTCGGTGCCTCGATGTCGCTGCCCATGTGCACGTGAGGCTCGACGTCCTCCACGGTCACGATCTCGCCGTAGTCGTCGTGGATGTAGTGCGGTGTGTCCACCGGGCAGACGCGGAAGATCCCCCACGTGTACAGCCACGCCTCGGCCTCCTGGCCCCGTGCTTCGAGCACCCGGCGGCGTTTGGTCGCCCACGCGGTGAACCGTCGCTCCGCACGCCGGACCTGCCGGAGGACGGAGAGGGTCGAGCGTCCGGGTCGGGTTTCGGTGTCGCGTTCCGCGACGAGGACGGCCCGGCGCAGCTCCCGCGATCGCTGATGAGAGAGCTTGGTGAGCTGTGTCAGCTGACGCTCGACACGGCCGTGGGTTCGGATCTTGTCACCGACCTCCGAGGCAGAGGCGGGCGCCACCGCGCCGACGATTACGGTGAGCGCGATCGCCACGGCGGTGCCCGCCGTGCCGAGACCTCGGAACCCCTTCAACGACCCACCCCCCGGTGTGCTTTTCCGCCAGGCTTTCCGTATCGACGCTGCGGCTTCCTCGCTTGAGAGGCGCACGGATCGGACCGGCACTTGCCCACCCCTCAGGGGAAGGCGCAGTATTGCGGGTTCATGGAATCAGCGACCGGTCCTTCGAGCGCCCGACGCGTGCTCATCCTGTTGGTGGCGCTTTCGGGAGCGCTGCTCGCGATGTCCATCGTGCAACGGGATAGGGCTCTCGAGCAGCAGTACGAGGACGGCCAGGAACGAGCTGAGCTCTACGCGGCAACGGTCTTCCGCACCGCGCTCGATCCGGTAGACGTCGCCACGCCGCTTGATGGCGATCGTCGGGATTCGCTGTTCGCCGAGGTGCAGGCGTTCGTGCTCACGGACCCGACGGTCGCTCGCGTCCGCCTGTGGGATCCCGAGGGCACGTTGCTCTTCTCGACCGATCCCGCCGAGAACCCGGGCGACACGAGCGAGGACCTCGCGATCCGGAGCGCGTCCGGCGGCTCGGTAGAAAGTCGGCTCGCGTTGGAGCCGCTGTCCCCCCCGCCTGCCGAGGATGCGACCCGTCGAGCGACTCCGCTCTTCCAGACATTCGCGCCGCTTCGGATCCGCGGGTCGGCCGACGTGGTGGGGGCGGTCGAGGTCGAGCAGTTCGCGGCGGCTCTCGAGGAGCGGGCGGACGAGCCGTGGTGGATCGTGCAGGCTGGTGCTTCCGGCGTGACCGTGTTGCTCGCTCTGCTGGCGCTGATCTCGGTTGCCCGGGGGTTGCGGCGCCCTGCGGCCCCGGCCCGCAGCCGAGCGAAGGAGGACCGGCCGGCTCGGCGGGCGCGCCCCGACGCCGGATGGGGGGACGCGGATACCGCCGAGTTGAGAGAGCGGCTGGAGCGGGCGACGGCGAGGGCGAAGGAGGCCGAGGAGGCCGCCCAGTCGTTCGCCTCGAGCCTCCAGCAGGTCTCGAGCCGCCTCGAGGCCGTCGAGCGCCAACCGTCGGACGAGCGGGTGGAGGAGCTGAGAGAAGCGCTTCGCCGCTCGGAGTCGGAGCGCGCGATGCTGCGCTCCGGACGCCCGGAGACCCTCCTCGAGGCGGAGGTCCGGGAGCTCCGCGTCCGCCTGCGCGACGCGCAGGCGCTCGCCAAGGCCTCCGAAGCCTTGGTGGCAGGGGGAGGGGACCTGAGCGTCGTCCAGGAGCAGCTGTCCACCGCCGCTCGCCACGTGGACGAAGCCGTCGAACGCGCGAAGATCGCCGAGGGTCGAGCCGACGCCGCCGAGGACCGCGCCCGGGCGACCGGTGACCTGGCGACCGCAGCCGAACAGCGGATCGACCTGCTCGAGACGAAGCTGCAAGAGATCGCGGCGGCAGGCGTCGAGTCCTCGCCGCCGGACCTGACGGACATGACGGAGCTCCAGCGCGAGCTCGCCGAGGCCCGTCAGCGAGCCGACGAGATGGTGGAGCGAGCGCTCGAGGCAGAGGGCCGGCTCTCGGTCGCGGGATCGCTCGAGGGTCCCGCGGAGGAGCTCCTCCGAGCGCTCGAGGAGCGTGTGCTCGCCGCCGAGGAGCGGGCGGGGGAAGCGGAGGCTCACCTACGCACTTTCGAAGAGGAGAGCGCCGAAGGAGGGAGCCGGTTCCGGCAGCGGCTCGGGCTCACCGCAGCCGGCCGCAAGCTTGCGGCGCCCGCACCCGTCGAGCGGGAGGCTCAGCCAGACATGGATCTACGCGCGGCGATCGCGCGAGGACTCCGCGGACCGCTCACGCGGGCATCGGGGTTGACGCTGTCGCTCAAGGGATCGATCGAGTCTGGCGAGGGAAGGGCTGCCGTGCGACAGCTCTCGTCGTCGCTTCGCCGTCTGGACCAGCTCACCGCCGACCTCCATAACGTGCAGCGGATCATCGACGGGAGCCTGCCCCTCAATCGCAAGCGCACGGAGCTCTCCGCGCTCATGGCGGCCACCCTGGAGGACGCGGTAACCGTGGAGGAACGACTCATCCGCCTCGATGCCGATACGGTCCACGCCTACGTGGATCCAGCACGCGCCCGGCAGATCGTCGAGGGCATGCTTGATGCCGCGCGGGAGCGGACCCGAGCGGGCGCGGCGATCGTAGTGCGGGTCCGTGACACGGATGCCGGCGCGCGCGTGTCCGTCGAGGACGACAACCGTATCCCGGCTTCGATCGGCCCCGAGTTGAGCCTCGCCGTTCGCCTGGCCGAGTTGCACGGGACCGAGGTGACCGTGGACGGTTCGTCGTTCCGGGTCGTCTTCCCGAAGGACGAACGCTAGATCTACTCAGATGACGAGCGCGTCCACCGCGTACGTCTCTCGGAGCCGAAGATCCACCAGGCCGGCCGGCAGGATGCGCCGCGGTCGCATGCCGTTCGCTTCCGCCACGCCTAGATGGTGGACGCACATCGGCACGAGCAGATCCCGCGCGTACCAGGAGACCACGTCTGGCTTGGACGCCGCCACGCTCCCCTGCCAGAAACAGAACTGACAGATCAGGCGGAGCCGCTGCGGATAGGCGAACCTCGCCCGGTAGCCGTGTTCGTGTTCGATGACGCGACCCCAGATCGCGACCCGGCCGAGGACCGCCGGGCAGCGTGTCCGCCGCAGCAGGTCGACCTCTCGGGTCGCGTGGAGTCCGCAGCTGCAATCGGCGTTGGGCGCCTCGTGCGACCACGCCAATCGGCAGGTCGCCTGCGCGATCTCACGAGGGCGCCACGCCCTCGATCCGGCCGTGACCGGCCGAAGCAGGAGTCCCTCTCCGTCTCGACGGCCCGTCAGCGTCCACGAGCGCCAGGCGAGGATGGGCTCGACCTCCACCTCGACGGGGAGACCGTGGACGACGGAGACGGCAGCCTTCATCGGGGCGCCGGCTCACGTGTCGGCTCGGGTATGCGCACGGGCTCCGGCTCCGACTCGGGAACCACCTCGGGCAGCGGATCGATCGAGGGCTCCAGGATCGGCGCGGGCTCAGGCACCGGCAGCGATGCCGGTTCGATCTCGATCACCCGTTTGGGAAGGCCGATGTCCACGGCGGTCCTCCGGTGGAAGGCTCGGCTTCCCGCCGTCCCGCCACCCAGTTCGCCGTGAGCGTACCCCGCCGGGCCCTTTCCGCGCGAGGGGCCTTTCGGCTACACCCCTACGCCGGTGCCAACCGGTAGATCGCCCCGAAATCGCTGAAGAAGATCCGTCCGTTGGGTCCGACCTCGAGCGAGAGCACGGGTCCGGGCCGATCCGAGACGAGCAACGGTCCGGCATCGAAGCCGCTCCTGGTCGCGTTGAGGTCGAAGCGGCGGATCCTGCCGTCGTTCACGGCTCCGACCAGGAGATCCCCGTTGAAGCCCGCCCCCAAGCCGCAGCCGTCACAGAACGCGAGGCCGGTCAAGCCGAAAGGGGTCGGGAACGTGTGCTTCGGCAGGATCCGCGGGGTCGGTCCGCTGTTGTTCGTGTTCGGGCAACTCTCGTTGGGCCCCCAGCCGTGGTTGCCGCCCTTCACGATGCGGTTCACCTCGTCGTTGCATCCCGGTCCGTTCTCCGATTCCCAAAGTCGGTCTTTCTGCGGATCGAACGCGAGCCCGATCGAGTTCCGGATGCCGTAGGCCCAGATCCGGCTGCCGAACGGGTTGGTCGTCGGGATCGAGCCGTCCGCATTGATGCGGAGGATCTTGCCGCGCAGGTTGCTCGATCGGTCCTGAGAGTTCGCGGGCTGGGCGTTGTCGCCGATCACGATGTAGAGCTTCCTGTCGGGTCCGAAGAGGATCCGACCTCCGTTGTGATTGCTCGCGGGGCCAGCGGGGGCCGAGACGATCGTTCGGACCCCGACTCCGTCGCCGTTCCGCACCTTGATCCGCTGAACCTGGTTCCGGAGACCAGATGACGTGTTCCTCGTCACGAACGCGTAGACGTACGGCCGGGTAGGCCAGTTGGGATGCACCGCGACGCCGAGCGCACCACGTTCTCCGTCGAAGTTCACGTTCGGGATCCGGTGGACGCGGGTGTCGACCCCCGTCTCCAGATTGCGGAAGCGCAGCCACCCGGTGTTCCGCTCGAGGTATACGAGCCGCCCGCTCGGCAGGAACGTGAAGCCGACCGGGCTGGCCAGGTTCCCCGCGACGCGTACCGCTCGGACACCCGTGCCCGCGATCGCGGCTCCGGCCGTCGTTCCCACCAAACCTGCGACCAGCAGCGCCACGATCGCCGCCGCAGATCCCCATCCTCCGCATGTCGTCGGCTCCTTCCGCTGCGAGTATCGGCGCCGTGGCGACGGCGCCTCCCTCCATGTTCGGCGTGCCGGCTCTCCGCTCCGAAGACCCACGGTTCCTCCGGGGCCGAGGCCGCTACCTCGAGAACGTCGAGATCCCCGGTGCGCTGCACGCCGCCTTCGTTCGCTCCATCATGCCGCACGCGAAGGTCGTTGGGGTCGACGCGACGGCCGCGCTCGCCCTCCCGGGGGTCGCAGGTGTGTACGTCGCAACCGATCTGGGCCTCGCGCCGCTTCCTCCGTCGGGCACGGTGGAGGGCGACAGCGATGCGGAGCTCGAAGGGTTGTTCGGCCGCGAGCCCCTGGCGCGAGACGTCGTCCGGTTCGTGGGCGAGATCGTCGCCGTCGTGGTGGCCGAGACCGCCGGGCAGGCCATGGACGCCGCCGAGATGGTGGGCGTGGAGTACGACGAACTGCCGGTCGTCGTGGACGTCGAGGCGGCGGTGGCGGATGGGGCGCCGCTCCTGTGGCCGGCCTTCGGGACCAACGTCGCCCATGCGTTCGGCTCGACGTCCGACGAGGATCCGCTCGAGGGTGCGGAGGTCGTCGTTCGAGGCCGGTTCGTCAACCAGCGGGTCGCACCGGCACCGATGGAGACGAACGGGATCGCCGTGGTGCCCGCTGACGACGGCACCTTCACCGTGTGGGTATCCACGCAGATCCCGTTCGATGTCCGCGACGACCTGGCCGAGACGCTGGGGGTCGGGCGCGATCGCGTTCGCGCGATCGCACCCGACGTCGGCGGGGCCTTCGGGGCCAAGCTGCAGATCTACGCCGAGTACCACGCGGTGGCGGCCGTCGCGGCTCGGCTCGGACGGCCGGTGCGATGGCAGGAGACGCGTTCGGAATCGATGGTCTCGCTCACACACGGCAGGGCGCAGGTCCAGACGGTGGAGCTCGGCGCCCGCCGCGACGGCACGCTCGTGGGGGTCCGGGCCGAGATCTTGGCCGACATGGGCGCATACCCGATCGGCGCCTTCATGCCGGGGACGACCCAGGAGATGCTGTGCGGCGTGTATCGGATCCCTCGCGTCGCGAGCGGCGGGCGCAGCGTGGTCACGAACACGACTCCGGTGGCTCCCTACCGAGGTGCGGGACGCCCCGAGGCGACCGCGCTCATCGAGCGTGCGATGGACATGCTCGCCACGGAGCTGGAGATGGATCCCGTGGAGCTCCGACGGAGGAACTTCATCCGACCCGACGAGTTCCCCCACACGACCGTGACGGGCGTGACGTACGACACGGGGGACTACGAGAAGTCACTCGACGAGGCCCTTCGGGTTGTCGGATACGAGGCGCTCCGGGCCGAGCAAGCGGCGCGTCGGGCGCGAGGCGACGAGGTCTGTCTCGGCGTCGGCGTGGCGACCTACGTCGAGATCACCGCGTTCGGGGGGCGTGAGTTCGCCGCCGTCGAGATCGGCGACGAGGGCCGCGCGACGGTGTCGGTCGGAACGACGCCCGCGGGGCACGGCCACGAGACCGCGTTCGCGCAGATCGCCTCGGCATCCCTCGGGGTCCCATTCGAAGACGTCACCGTCGTCCATTCGGACACGGGGCTGGTGGCGCGCGGTGAGGGGACGTGGGGCTCGCGCTCGCTGCAGATCGGGGGCTCGTCGGTCTTCGAGCAGGCCGAAGCGGTCGTGGGGAAGGGTCGTGAGGTCGCCGCGGCGCTGCTGGAGGTGGATCAGGCGGATGTCGAACGCGTCGAGGGCGGGTTCGCGGTCCTCGGCGCGCCCGACCGCAGCATCGGGTGGGGAGAGATCGCCGCCGGGAGCGAGGGCGGCTCGCTCCGCGCGGAAGGTCGCTTCCGGCAACGTGGGTCGACGTTCCCCTTCGGAGCGCACGTCGCGGTGGTCGAGGTCGACGCCGCGACAGGGCAGGTGAGGTTGCTCCGTCACGTCGCGGTCGACGACTGCGGCCGGATCTTGAATCCGGCGCTGGTCGAGGGACAACAGCACGGCGGTCTCGGCCAGGGGATCGCGCAGGCGCTGTTCGAAGAGGTCCTGTACGACGAGAGCGGGAATCCGGTGACGTCGACGCTCGCGACGTATCAGATGCCGAGCGCGGCGGATCTTCCATCCTTCGAGACGTCGAACACGCAGACGCCGACCGACCTGAACCCGCTGGGGGCGAAGGGGATCGGCGAGTCGGCCACGATCGGCTCGACACCGGCGGTCCAGAATGCGGTCGTCGACGCCCTGTCGCACCTCGGCGTGCGCCACATCGACCTGCCGCTCACTTCGGAACGCGTCTGGCGAGCTCTTCGCGCGGCCGAACAGGATCGCGAGTAGACCATGATCCAGGACCTGGTCGAGTCGGTCGCGGGGATCATGGACGCGATCCTGTCCGGGCTCGAAACCCGTGGACCCCGACATCGGCTCCTCGAGCGAAGAGGCGGCTGCCGAACTGGCGGAGATGGTGGACGAACGCCTCGGTCTCCTACCGCACGCGGGAGACTGATCGAGAGATGGCAAGGATCGGATAGTTCCGAGCACGAGCGGCCTGGCGCGGCGATATCGAGCCTCGATATCGTGGGCTCGTGGCGACGGTCATGCCGATCAGCGACCGGCGGGCTCGGCTCGCGTTGATCCTCGCGGTGCTCGGTGTGCCTTCCCTGGGCATCACGGTGCCGTCGGCGATCTGGCTGGGGCTCCGCGCCGTTCGCCAGCAGCGGCTCTCGAGCGGAGGGGAGCCGGCGATGGGCTTCATCGCGCTCGTGATCGCCGGGTTGGACGTCCTGACGCTCAACTCCGTGCTGCTGAAGACGTTCGACATCATCGATCCGCGCCTGGCGTGGACCGGTATCGGTTGGGGCGTCGGGCTCGCCACGGCGGTCGCGATCTGTACCGCGTCCACGCTCCGGATCCACCCCGAGCGATGGGGCGCCCTTCTGGTCGCGAGGGCCGGACTGATCGGCGCCATGGTCGGTGGGACCGCCCTCTTCGTGCAGCTGATCGCCGTCATCGACTGACCTGGGCGCTGCTACCGTTGGCGAGATGACATCGCGCTGGGAACGCCGCTTCCGCGCGCCCATGATCACGTACCCCGACTGGTCGCCCGCCGCTCCTGAACGGCTCGCGTACGAGTCGACGGAGAGCGGCATCTGGCAGCTCCACGTCGCGGATCTCGACGCCGGCATCCGCCGGCGGGTCACCGACCATCCCGTAGGTGTGATCTCGGGAGCCTGGTCTCCCGACGGCGCCGAGATCTGCTGGTGGCAGGACGAGACCGGGGACGAGTCGGGTCGCTGGTACGCGCAGCCATTCGAGGGCGGCGAGTCCCGGCTCTTGTTCCCCGAGCTGGAGGCTGGATGGGACGAAGGCATCTCATGGGCGCCGGGGATGCTCGCCGTCTCGATCAGCCGCCATGACGGGTTCGCGGTCTACGTGAGCGAGGACGGCGGCGCCACCGTGAAGGAGGCCGCCCGGAGCACCGAGCACATGCGCGTCGCCGGCCGGTCTGGCGGTTACAACCGAGGCGGTCTCTCCGCCGACGGGACGCTGCTCTGCCTGCAGCATGCCGAGCACGGCGACGAGATCCACGAGGCTCTGCGAGTGCTCGACCCGCTGACCGGGGGGACGGTCGCCGACCTGGTCGATGGGGGGAAACAGCTGCTGTCCTCCGCGTGGTCGCCGATCGCCGGCGACCGTCGCCTGGCCGTCGTGCACGAGCGGAGCGGCATCCCGCAACCTGCCCTCTGGGATCCCGTCACCGGCGAGTGGAGTGAGATCTCCACGGGGCTCGAGGGTGAGGTCTCGGTCGCGGACTGGTGGCCGGATGCGAGCGCTCTCCTGCTCTCCCAGCTCCACGACGGCCGCCACCGCCTCTATCGCTTCGACGTCGCGAGCGGCGCGCTCGAGGCGATCGAGCATCCCGAGGGCCAGGTGGAGTGGGCGCAGGTGCGGCCCGACGGCAGGGTCTGGTACCGCCACGCGAGCGGTGCATCGCCGCAGCGGATCCTCGACGACGCCGGCAGCGAGGTGCTGCCGCTCGAAGGCGAGCCGGCGCCGGCAGGCCGACCCTACCGGTCGTTCCGGTTCGACAATCGGCACGGCGACTCGGTACAGGGGTTCATCGTCACCCCCGAGGGCGAGGGGTCGCGGCCGATCCTGATCCGTCCTCACGGAGGTCCCACGTGGCTCGACGAGGACCGTTGGAATCCAGAGGTGCAGTCGTACGTGGACGCCGGGTTCGCGGTGGCCGCCGTCAACTACCGGGGCTCGACCGGGCGGGGTGCCGAGTGGCGCGACGCGCTGATAGGCGACATCGGCGGTCCCGAGCTCGAGGACCTGAACGATGCCCTGGACCACCTCGTCGCGGATGGCATCGCCGACCCGGAGCGTGCGGTGGTGGGCGGTTGGTCCTGGGGCGGTTACCTGACGCTGATGATGCTGGGCAAGCATCCCGAGCGGGGCTGGCGATGCGGGATCGCCGGGATCCCGGTGGGGGACTACGAGCTCTCCTACGAGGACATGTCGCCGCTCCTGCAGGCCTACGACCGAGCCCTGCTCGGCGGCCGTCCCGACGAGGTTCCGGCGCTGATGGCCGACCGCAACCCGATCAACTCGGCCGACCGGGTCGAAGCGCCGGTGCTCTTCCTGATCGGTGAGCACGATTCGCGGTGCCCGCTCCGGCAGGCGATGGCGTACGTGGACCGGCTCGCGGCACGGGGCCATCCGCACGAGCTCTATCTCTTCTCGACGGGTCACGGCTCCCACGACATCGACGAGGAGATCCGACAGCAACGGGTGATCCTCGACTTCCTCGCCGAGCACGTTCCGGGTGTGACGGTCCCTCAGGACTGAGTCGCTATCGTGGGTCGGTGCCCACGTGGATCGTCGTCCTGTCCGCGCTCCTCGTCGCGTTCGTGATCTGGCGTGTGGGGATCACGATGCTGCGGTCACTCACGCTGACGAGTCCCGGATCCGATTCGGACGAGCCGGCTCCTGCGGAGGCGGAGGACGTCGACGACCTGGACGTCTACCTCGTCTGCGGCGAGTGCGGTACCGAGCTCAAGGTCTCGCGCCTCGGGGAGCTCCAGATCCCACGGCACTGCGGCGAGAAGATGCAGGTCGTGCGCCGATCGGAGTCCGGCTGAGGGCACCTTGTGCACCGATTCCCACAGCTTTCCCCCTTGATATCCACGAGGTTTTCCACACCCACGTGAAAGACGCGTGAAGATCGCACTGCGACGGAGGGTGTTCTCCACGATGTGGAAATCCGATGTGGAAGATCACACGGCTGTGATTCGATGCCGACGGGCGTCTACTTCCAGAACGTGAGGCCCACGAAGCCGGCGCCGATGATGCCGAGGCCGGCCCAGAGCACGCCGTTGGTCGCGAAGTCACCCCTGAGGTAGTTCCAGATGACGACGACGACCCCCAGGCCGATCACACCGAGGACGAGCGGGCCGTACCAGCGAGGGCTCGCCTTCGAACGCTTCCTCCGCTGTGGCTCGATCTGGTAGCGCTGGCTGGTTCGCTTCTTGCGGGCTCGGGACTCCGGCATGGGCAGATGGTACCTCCCGCCTGGGGTCAGCCCGGAAGGAT
This sequence comes from uncultured Actinomycetota bacterium, assembly GCA_963762015.1. Classification (GTDB taxonomy): domain Bacteria; phylum Actinomycetota; class UBA4738; order UBA4738; family HRBIN12; genus JAJNBA01. Next base: position 171,413 of record CAVXJL010000007.1, on the reverse strand, counting down.
CGTGAGGCGCTCGGTGGCCGCGGCCTCCACGGCCGCTCGCGTGAACGGGAGCGGGCGGAGCTCCCCGGCGGCCCACGCGCTCGTCTGGTCGTTCCAGTGCGGTGATGCGGGATCGCCCGACTGCCCCGTCGGGAGGATGCCCATGCTGTCGTCGAGGTTCGCCAGGTCGTAGACGACCCTCCACGAGGGGATGACGCAGACGTCGAAGGGGCCGTCGCCTTCGAAGCCGGCCTTGTTCACGGTCTGTTCGTCGCCCCCGAGCGGGTGCTCGGCGGCGACGAACAACGGCTCGAGGCCGGGCATGCGCCCGAGCGGATGGGCGAACCGAGCGCGATGGATGTCACCCCAGCGCCAGGCCGCGAGGTCCGGTCCCATCGCCTCAGCGCATCGGTCCCAGGCGGCGGCCAGGGCCTCGTCGAGCTGCTCCTTCGAGAGGAGGTCGCCGTCGAAAAGCGCGGGGAGAGCTCGGCATCGGAACAACTCGCGATCCGTCATGTACTCGGCGACGAGCGGCTCCTTCCCGTCGACCGCCCGCCGCGCGAGCTCGTCGATGAAGACCTCCCAGAGGGCGGCGGCCGCCGAGTCCGCGGAGAGGTCGTGATCCCATCCGTCGAACAGGTCTCGAGCTCGCTCGTCGCCCAAGGAGATACGTGGAAGCAGCTCGCGTGCGGCGAGAGACACGGTGTCGCCCTGGATCTCCCGGCACGTGTCCACCGTGTGGTCGTCCCGGGCTTCGAGCAGCTCCGTGATCCTTGCGGCGCGGTCGGGCGCGTGGAAGTCGTGGCCGATCAGGTGGGGGTAGTCGTCGGCGTGGTTCCGATCGTTGGCCGTGACGAGGTATGCCCGTCCCGGGTCGACCTGGGAGGGGAGCTCCTCGAACGGCACGAAGCCGTCCCAATCGTGCTCGGCGGTCCAGCCGGGTACCGGCACCGTGCCGTCACCGTTTCGCCGAACCGGATGGAGCCCGGTGCACTGATAGCCGATGGTGCCGTCGACGTCGGCGTACACGAGGTTCTGACCGGGGCACTCGAGCGCTCGAGCGGCGTCCCGGAATCCCTCGAAGCTCGAGACGTTGGCGACTTCGACGAGTGCCGACGGACGGATGCTGTGCTCGGCACCGACCCACCTGAGCGCGTAGGTTTCATCGAGTGGGTGCTTGGCCGGGCGGAGGCGGCCGGTGAGATAGGAATCGAGGAGCGGGCCGTGCCGGGTCTCACGAACCTCGTGGACGACCGGCTCATCGTTGCCCCGGGTGCGGATCTCCTCGTGGTGCACCGTCAGCGGCTCCCACGCGTCCTCGTAGCGCGCGGCGGTGCCGTCGTCGTTCAGACGCTCGAGGTAGAGGTCCTGGACGTCACCGCTGACGTTGGTGGCACCCCACGCGTGGTGGGCGGTCGTGCCGAGCACGATGCCGGGGGCGAAGGGTGCCGCCACCCCGCGAGCCTCGTAGCCGGGCGCGCGGAGGTGGAGCTCGACCCACGCGCCCGGCTGCTGGACGAGCAGATGCGGATCGTTCGCGAGGAGAGGTTTGCCGGAGGCGGTCTTGGCGCCCGCGATCGCCCACTCGTTCGAACCCTGACCGCGAGGCGGGCGGGGGAGCTCCCTCAGGAGGTCGGCCGCGAGGCGGCCGGCCGCCGGCGCCGTGGGATGGCCGCCGAGTGGTGGAAGGAGGCGGCCGGCCGCCTCGTCACCCAGCTCCGCAGCGAGGTGCACGCGGAGCAGCTCGAAGTCCCAGTTTCCGGAGAGGCCCCAGGAGAACATCGCCCAACACGCGGCCCACGAGGCGTCGTCGCCGGGGAGCTCGGGCGACGCATCGAGCAGGACGTACTCGACGGGCGGGGCGGGCATCGATGCGATCCACGCGAGGGCCCCTTCGCGGAATCGCCCGATCATCGCCCGTGAGGTGTCGTCCCATCCGGCGGCGATCGTGGCACCCGCGCGATTGATGCCGATCGTCCGCGTGAAACGGTCGTCATCCACGGTGAGCTCGCCGAAGAGCTCGGACAGTCGGCCGTTCGCCTGCTTCAACGCGAGATCGATCTGGAACAGCCGCTCGCCGGCGGTCACGAATCCCTGCGCGAACCACAGGTCGTCGAGGGAGTCGGCCGAGATGTAGGCGACGCCGTAGCGGTCGCGGAGCACCTCGACGGGATCGCGGAGACCCGGCGCGGTGAGCTCCCCGCTGAGAGGGAACAAGGCGGCCCGTGCGCTCGCGCGGAGCTGATCGAGGAAGTCGGCCATGAGGTCGGCAGCCTACCGACGGGATGCGTCGTTACGCGGACGCGTCACGAGGCGGTCACACAGGCGGTTCCCTCTCGCCACCACGTTTCAATGAGTTACCGACGACCACCGCGGTCGATGTCGGGGTAGTGCGCGAGGTGGGGGGGACGGAGTGGTCAGCGACCCATGGGCGAACGGGATCTCCCGCGACGGACCAAGTAGACAACCAGGATCACAGTAGCCACGAGCGCGAGGAGAGCCAACGCCCCAAACAGCAACTCGGGAAGGGACGGGGAGAGGGTCGATGCGTCGTCCATGGCAACGAGGATACGCCCCCATCGCGGGGATAGAGTGATCCGCTAGGAGCACGGATCCAGCAGTCAGGCGATCAACTCACCCGCACGTTGCCGAGCCAGCTCTCGTACAGACGCGCGTACGTTCCCTCTGCCGCCACGAGCTCCTCGTGGGTCCCCGTCTCGACGAGTCTCCCGGCGTCGAACACGAACACCCGGTCCGCGCCTTCCGCGGTGGACAGCCGGTGCGCGACGGTGATCGTCGTGCGCCCCTCGGATACTCTGCGCAGCGCTTCGGACGTCCTGCGCTCGGTCGCCGGATCGACCGCCGACGTCGCCTCGTCCAGGATCAATAGCCCGGGATCGGCGATGTGCGCGCGGGCCAGCGCCACCAGCTGGCGCTCCCCGACGGACAGCGCCTCTCCGCGCTCGCCCACCGGCGTGTCCAGCCCCCTCGGGAGCGCGGCGACCCAATCGCCGAGGCCCAGCTCCTCGAACGCGGTCTCCACGTCGCGGTCGGTCGCCCCGCTCCGGCCGGCGCGCACGTTCTCGCGCACCGTCGTGCCGAACAGGAACCCGTCCTGCGGCACCATCCGCAGCGAACGCTGGCGGGACGGCGCCGAGATCTCCGGCAGGCCGATCCCGCCGACCTCGATCCGGCCCGCCGCTGGGTCCGCGAGCCGCGAGATCAGCTTCACGAACGTGGTCTTGCCGCAACCGGTCTCGCCGACGATCGCGACGTGCTCGCCCGCCTCGACGTCCAGCGTGATCCCGTGCAGGACCGGCCCGCCCTCGCGGTAGGAGTACTCGACCCCCGTCGCCGCGACGGAGAGCGCCCCCCTCGGGAGCTCCACGCCAGGCTCCGGTTCGACGATCTCCACGGGGAGGTCCAGGACCGCGAGGACCTTCCGCCATCCCGCGATCGCGGTCTGTGTCTCGCTGTAGATCTCGGGCAGGTCGGTGAACACGTGCAGGAACGTGTCGGCGAGGAACAGGAAGGCGGTTACTCGCCCGAACGTGAGCCCCCAATCCGGCCCGAAGCTCGCGCCCAGCACGACCACCGTGGAGACGGAGAGCGCGTAGAACACCGTCGAGAGCGGAAACAGCGTCGCCGACCGGAAGTGCGCGAGGACCTCCGCCCGGTACCGCCGGTCGATCGCGCCGCGCACGCGGCCGAACGTGCGCTCGTCCAGTCCGTAGGCGCGCACGACCGCCGCCCCCATCACGGACTCCGAGACCTCCGAGAGCATCTCCCCGACGCGGGTCCGTGCCGCGTCGTACGCGGCGGAGAGCCGATTCTGCAGCGACCAGACGATGAGGATCAGCGGCACGACCAGCGCCACGATCGCGAGCGTGAGCTGCCAGGAGAAGACGAGCATGAGTGCGAGCGAGGCGACGACCTGGACCCCGGCCCAGATCCATGCGATGCCACCCCACTCCATGAACTGCTGCATCGCGTCCACGTCGGCGGTCACCCGAGCGACGAACACTCCGCGCTTCTCGTCGGATTGCTCCGCGATCGACAGCCGATGGATGTGGGCGAAGGTCCGGATCCGCAGCCCCATCATCGCGCCTTCGGCCGCCTGGACCAGGCGACGCCCCGCGACGCGGGATGTCACGAACGTCAGCACCACCAGGGCGAACGCGGCGGCGCACGCGATCCCCACGTACACCGGTCGGAACCCACCGTCGAAGCCGTTGTCGAACACGAGCTGGATCAACACGGGCGTGGTGAGGTGCGCCACCACGACGCCCAGCGAGATGATCACCGTGAACAGAAGGCCCGCGCGGAGCTCCGGACTCTCGCGGATCCCACGGCGCAGCACCGCGAAGGAGCTGCGCAGCTCCTCGGGCACCTCGAAGTCGTCCTCGGGGACGACACCTGCCTCGATGCTCATCGTTCGCCCCGCTCGTACGCGCGGATGATGGCCGCGTAGCCGGGAGCGGCGGCCATCAGCTCGTCGTGGGTGCCGGTCGCCGACACTCGGCCTCCCTCGAGGAAGATCACGCGGTCGGCCAGGCGGATCGTCGACAGCCGGTAGGCGATCACCACGAGGGTCGTGTGCAGCTCCTCGCGGAGGGCCGCGAGGATCTGCGCCTCGACCGACGCGTCGACCGAGGACGTCGCGTCGTCGAGGATCAGCACCCGTGGCTCGCGCACGATGGCTCGCGCCAGCGCGACGCGCTGGCGCTCGCCACCGGACAGCGTGTACCCCCGCTCGCCGACCACCGTGTCGAAGCCGGCCGGGAGCGCTCCTACGAACCGGTCGACGGCCGCGATCCTCGCGGCGCGTTCGACCGCGTCTTCGTCCGCCTCCGAGTCGAGGGCGATGTTCTCCCCGATGGTCGTGGAGAACAGGAAGCTCTCCTGGAACACGATCGAGACCGCATCGCCGGAGCGACTCCGGGTCGGCATGGCGGAGATCGACGCCGCCGATGCGGATCGTGCCGCTCTCGGGATCGGCGAGGCGGACGAGGAGCTGGGCGAGCGTGGACTTCCCTCCTCCGGTCTGCCCCACGATCGCCACGGACTCCCGCGGACTGATCTGGAGCGACACCCCGTCGAGCACGCGGGATCCGTCGAACACGTGCCGGACGTCGTCGGCCTCGAGACCGAGCGGACCGGCGGGCAGCGGCACCGGGTCCACCGCGGGGAGCACGGTCACCGGCTCCCCGAAGACCGTCTCGAGCCGGTCGTACCCCACCACCGCGCGCGGAAGCTCCGCCAGGATCCAGCCGATGAACCGCATCGGCCACGCGAGCAGGTTGAACAGCGCGACGAACCCGATCAGCTCGCCGAGCGTGATCGCCCCGACCGAGACCCGCCATGTGCCGACCACCAGCAGGAGCGCGGCGGCGAGAGCGGGCAGCGCATCGAGCGCCGCCTCGAACGTGGCCCTGATGAACCCGGCCTCGACCCGGTCGTCGCGCAGAGCCCTGGCCTTCACGGAGAGCCGCTCGATCTCGGCCTCCTCGCGTCCGAGCGTCTTCACGACGATCGCGCCGTCGATCGATTCGTGCGCGACGGCGGACACCTCGCCGATCCGCTCCTGCGCCCGGCGGGCCGGTACCTCCATCCGTTTCGCGAAGCTCTTGTTCATCAGCGCGAGGGCCGGGAACAGGACGATCGCGACCATCGCGAGGTAGATGTCCGCCTCGAGCAGCTGGATCATGGCGAGCGCGACCAGCACGATCACGCCGGTCGCGAACGGGACGGGCCAGAAGACGTCCACCGCCGCCTTGACGTCCGCCTCCATGTGCGCGAGGAGCTCGCCGGTCGGCGTCTCCCGGTGGTAGGCGAGGGAGAGCTGGCGGTAGCGGTCGGCGATCCTCGTACGGAGGGTGGCCATGACCCGCTCGCCGGCCACGCCGCTGTAGAAGCGGCGCGTCATGATCCCGAGCGCCCGCAGGCATCCGAACGCCATCAGCGCGCCCACCGAGAGCCAGATCTCCCGGGAGGAGACGCCCCCTTCGAATGCGGGGCGAAGCACCTCGTCCGTCGCGCGCCCCAGAGCGGTCGTGAGCGCGATCGACGCGAACGCGAACACGATCGCGCCGGTCACGGAGACGAAGAACGGTCCGGGATGCATCCGCACGTAGGACGCGATCAGCCGGAGGCCGCGCCCGAAGAGTCCTTCCGGAGCGGCCGCTACCAAGGCCTCTGCCGTTGCCTCCTGCGTCGCCTGCGCGCTCACGGCCATCACCCTATGATGCGCACCATGACCGACCACCGTCCGTGGTTCCGGATCTGGCGAACCGGCGTTCCGAAGACCGTCGCGCCGTTCCCCCGCCAGAGCGTCTTCAACCTGCTCGTCGACTCCGCCGCCGGATTCCCCGAGTCCACGGCGATCGCGTTCCTCGGCAAGCACATGAGCTACCGCGAGCTCCTGCAGGAGGTGGAGCGCTTCAGCGCCGTCCTCGCCGGCCTGGGGGTCGAGCGAGGCGACCGCGTCGGGCTCCTCCTTCCGAACTCACCCCAGTACGTGATCGCGTGGTACGCATGCCAGCGGCTCGGCGCCGTGGCGGTGGGCAACAACCCGCTCTACACGCAGCGCGAGCTCGCGCATCAGATCAAGGACCACTCGCCCAGCGTGATGGTCGTCCTCGACCAGCTCTACCCCGCCTGGGCGGCCGTCGAGAAGGAAGCGCCGGTCCGCGAGGTGATCGTCACCAAGCTCACCGACTACATGCGGTTCCCGCTGAACCTGCTCGCGCCCATCAAGTTCAGGAAGGACGCGAAGCACGAGGGGAAGCCCTGGCCGCCGGTCCCGTCGGACGTGCGCGTCCGATGGTGGCAGCAGGCGATGGGGTCGGCCGGTGCCCCGCCACCTGTCGCTGAGGTCGACGCCGAGCACGACGTGGCGACGCTCGTCTATACGGGCGGGACGACCGGTTTGTCGAAGGGCGCGATGCTCTCGCACTTCAACATCGCCTCGAACATCCGACAGGTGGTGCCGTGCATCACGTTCTTCGAGCGCGGCAAGGACGGCGTGATGTGCATCCTGCCGTTCTTCCACTCGTTCGGGCTGGTCGCGATGAACTTCGGGATCGCGCAGGCGGGAAAGCTCGTCCTGCTTCCTCGCTTCGAGGTCCACATGGCGCTCAAGCAGCTCGACAAGGAGAAGCCGTCGTTCTTCCCGGGTGTGCCTCGTTTGTTCGTCGCGCTGAACGAGGCGCCGGAGACCGCGAAGTTCGACCTGAAGTCCGTGAAGGCGTGCATCTCCGGGGCGGCTCCGCTTCCGCGCGCGGTCGCGGAGAAGTTCCATCAGGTGACGGGCGGTGCGAACCTCGTGGAGGGCTACGGGCTCACCGAGACCTCTCCCGTGGCGCACGTGAACCCGTTCGACAAGCCGAAGCACGGGACGATCGGCCTGCCGATCCCCGACACCGACTGCCGGATCGTCTCCCTCGAGGACCCGGACAGCGAAGTGCCGCAAGGAGAGCGAGGAGAGCTCTGCATCAAGGGACCGCAGGTGATGCTGGGATATTGGAACAAGCCCGAGGCGACCGCGGAGATGATCCGGGGCGACTGGTTGCACACCGGCGACATCGCGATCATGGACGACGAGGGATTCTTCCAGATCGTCGACCGGATCAAGGACATGATCATCGTCTCCGGCTTCAACGTGTACCCGACCGAGGTGGAGGCCGTGATCTACCGCCATCCGAAGGTCCTGAAGGCCTGCGTGGTCGGCTTGCCCGACGACACGACGGGGGAGCGGGTCAAGGCCTACGTCGTGGCGAAGGAAGGCGAGACCCTCACGGGCGAGGAGTTGGAGACGTGGGCGCGCGATCCGGCCCAAGGCCTCACGGGGTATCGCGTGCCGAAGGAGTGGGAGTTCCGCGACGAGCTCCCGGAGACGCTGATCGGCAAAGTCCTGCGCCGGGTGCTCCAGGAAGAGGAGCGCAAAAAGGCGTCCGCTGCCTCCTAGGGTCGTGTTGCCCGCCGGGCGCTAGCCTCGTCGATATGGATGCGCACCTCTTCCGCGACGCCGGACTCGGGAACGGGTCCTACCTGGTCGAGGTGAGCGCGGGTCGCGCGGTGCTGATCGATCCCGACCGTCGGATCCGCCGGTACCTGGAGGCCGCGAAGGATCGCGAGGTGGAGATCGTCGGGGTCCTCGACACCCACCTGCACGCGGACTTCGTCTCGGGAGCCCAGGATCTGCGAGCCGAGACCGGCGCTGAGCTGTACGTGCCCGCCGAGGCGGGTGTGTCGTTCCCTCACACGCCGGTGACACCCGGCGAGCGGGTGGATCTCGAGGACGTCGAAGTCGAGGTCCTGTCCACGCCCGGTCATTCGCCGGAGCACATCTCGTACGTGTTCCGGAGCGAGGGCGACGGGACTCCTGTGTTGTTCTCAGGTGGAGCGTTGATCGTGGGCGGCGCGGCGCGGAGCGATCTCGCCGGGTCGGAGCTCACCGACCGCCTCACGCATCAGGAGTTCGAGACATTGCAGCACGCCTTCTCGGACTTACCCGACGAGACGCTGCTCAAGCCGACGCACGGCGGCGGGTCGTTCTGCTCGGCCGGGAGCGGCACGAAGCACACATCGACGCTCGGCGAGGAGCGGCAGACGAACCGGCTGCTCGCGATGAACGAGCAACAGTTCATGAAGTCGTGGCCGGCGTCGTTCCCACGGACACCGGCGTACTTCGCTCGGATGCGCGAGATCAACTGGGCGGGCCCTCGCCTCCGGACGGACATCGAGATGCCGCGGCCGCTCACGCCGGAGGCGTTCGCGGACGCAGCCTCCCAGGAGGGCGCGCTCGTCGTCGACGTTCGTGATCCCGCGTCGTACGCCGAGGCTCACGGCCAGGGCGCGCTCGCGATCCCGTTCCGCGACGCGTTCCCGACGTGGCTCGGATGGCTCGTTCCCGCCGACACGCGCTTGCTCTTCGTGCTGGGGGATTCGGCGCTCGAGGATGTGGTCGACGCGAGCCTGCTGGTTGGCTTGGAGCGCTTCGAGGGCTACCTCGACGGAGGGATGGACGCGTGGCGCGAGGCCGGCCTGCCCGTTCGTTCCTTGCCCGCGATCGGTCCCGACGACGTCACGTCCTGGATGGAGAAGGGTGCGCAGCCGGTCGACGTGCGGGAACCCGATGAGCTCGAGCTCGGCGGGGTCGCGGGCGCCGTGTCGGTGCCGCTCGGGGATCTTCCGGGACGTGCATCGGGCCTCCCGGCTGGTCGCCCACTCCTCGTGTACTGCGCGTCGGGGATGCGCTCGACCACCGCCGCGTCGCTGCTCGAACGAGCGGGAGTCGGCCCGGTCGTGAACCTCAAAGGCGGCTACGGCGCCTGGCAGGAAGCCGGCCGCGACTGAAGGTCCCGAGCTCGGAGATCAGCACGACGTAGTCGCCAGAAACGACCCAACTTCCGCTCTCCTTGGAGATGACGACCAGGGCGACGGTGCGGCCATGACCCCGGATGGCGAAGACCCTTCGGTTCTCGGAGACGTCACCCGCCATCGTGTCTGGATCCATCACCTCGATGGCTCCGAGCGTCGAGGGGAATCGGTGGCCCTCGATCTCGCTGAGGCTCTCGGCGTACGCCGTCGCAGCCCGCTCCGCGGACGGGTAGCTGCGGCTCGGTTGCGGCATGCCGACGGCGACGAACTCACACGCAAGCTCCCCGGGAGCGGTCTGCGCCCGGACCCCCGCGATCCCCGAGACGACGACGGCTGCGACGGCGAGCGCGACCGCCGCCGCACCCAGCTTCGACATCCTCACTCGCCTCCGTCCTCCACCAGGCGCTCGTGCCAACGCATCACGATCGTGGCACCAACGCTCCACAGGTCTATCGGCCGGAGGGGTCGGTCTGTGACGGGGCGGGACTAGAGACCGGTCTGGATCGCGGGCGATTCCGTGAGCGGTTCAGGTATATCCGCGAGAGCTGCCACGGACCCGACCACCAGCGTCGCGGGTGGGCCGATGCTCGCCGCTTCGGCGAGGATCGGCAGGTCAGTGAGGGTTCCCACCACCGAGCGCTGTTCCGGCGTCCACGCCCACTGCACGATCGCGGCCGGCTCGTCCGCAGGACGACCGGCGGCGATGAGGTCGGCGCACGTCTGCGCGAGCCGCCCCGCCGCCATCAGCACGACCAGCGTGTCGGCGCCCGCGACCCGCGAGAGGTCCACCTCGTCGTCGTGCGCGGTCGACCCCGTCACGACGGCGAAGGAGCGGGCGACGCCGCGATGCGTGACCGGGATGCCCGCCGCTGCGGGGGCGGCCACGGCCGCCGAGACCCCCGGGACGACCTCGCAGGGGATCTTCGCAGCGGCGCACGCGGCCATCTCCTCGCCGCCCCGACCGAAGACGAACGGGTCGCCGCCCTTCAGTCGTACGACGGTCGCGCCGTGGAGCGCTCGATCGACGAGCAATCGTTCGATCTCCCGCTGAGGCGTGGCGGCTCGTCCGGGCTCCTTGCCGACGTAGATGCGCTCGGCGCCAGGCGGTGCCAGGTCCAGTAGCGCGGGCGCGACCAGCCGGTCGTACACCACGACATCCGCCTCCGCGAGCGCTCGCGCGCCACGGACCGTGATGAGCTCGGGGTCCCCGGGTCCGGCGCCGACGAGGATGACGCGACCGGTCACGAGGCTTCTACCTCTTCGAGCAACCGCTCCCGGAGTCGCGTGTGGAGCTCATCCCCGCGGCCCTGATGGACGAGATCAGCGGCTTCGTCGAGATCCAGGGCGTCATGCCAACGTCGTGCCCGTACGGCGAAGTCCGGAAGCGCAGGCAGCGTCTCCCGGCGGACCTCGCCCACCACGCGCAAGAGCTCTCCCCACTCGGCGCCGAACTCCTCCTGGAGGCGCTCCCTGATGAGCCTCGCCACGGCGGGGGATACGCCTCCGGTCCCGATCGCGAGCACGAGGTCACCCCGTCTGACCACCGCGGGCGCCGCCCAGTCACACTGAGGGATATCGTCAATTACATTGACGAGTACGCCGCGCGCGCGTGCTTCCCGGGCGATCACGGCGCGCGTCGCGGCCTCGTCCGACGAGGCCACGGCGAGGAACGCGCCGTCGAGGTCATCGGGCCGCCATGCGCGCCGCTCGACCCGCACCTCCGTTACCCCTTCGAACCGATCGTCGACGCTCGGCTCCACGACGACCACGTCGTTCGCGCCGGCGGCCAGCAACCCCTCGGCCTTGCCCTCGCGGATCGCCTGCATCCCGATCACGACGCAGCGCCGACCTGCGAGCTCGAGCATCACCGGGTAGCCGAAGCTCATCCGGCTGCCCCCTCAGGTTCGCGGTCCGACTCGCTTGCTGCCGCGCGCTGTGTGTCCGATGCCGAGCCCAAGAGCTGGACCGAGCAATGGATCCCGCACTCCTTGTCGGTCTCCTGCTCCCACCACCAGCGGCCGGCGCGTTCGGACTCACCACGCGCGACGGGACGCGTGCACGGGGCGCATCCGATCGACGTGTAGCCCTGGTCGAAGAGCGGGTGATACGGGACCTCGTGCTCGTGCACGTACTCCCAGACCCGATCCAGTGTCCAGTCCGCGACCGGGTTGAGCTTCACGATGCCCCCGTGGTCGCGGTCCAGCTCCACCTTCGCGATGTTCTTCCGACTGCGCCACTGTTCACGGCGGAGACCGGCGATCCACGCGTCCAACGTGGCGAGCTTCCGCTTCAGCGGCTCGACCTTGCGAACCTCGCAGCACCGCAGTCGAAGGTCGACGCTGTTGTACATCAGGTTCGGACCGTGCTCCGTGACCATGGCCGAGACCGTGTCTGTCTCCGGGTACTCGAACTCCACGGCGATCCCGTAGCGCTCGCGAACCTTCTCGAAGAGCTCGTACGTCTCGGGTGGGAGCCGGCCGGTATCCAGCGTGAAGACGCGCACGTCGGGGTTGATCCGCCACGCCATGTCGACCAGCACCATCCCGTCGACACCGCCCGCCGCGCTGATCGCGAGGCGGGGGTGGAAGCGTTCGATGGCCCAGGCCAGCAGCTCCTCGGCGGCGGCGTCCTCGAAGCGTTCCGCGGCCCGCTCCACCCAGACCTCCTCCTCGTCGAAGACAGGGAGCACGGGCTGGTGGATCGGTTGAACAGGATCGCGATCGGCCATCACGCATCACCTCCCACGGCGGTCAGTGAGAGCTCGAAGGTGCGCTCGCACACCTCGCAACGCCACCCCGACGGATCTGCGGGGCGCAATTCCTGTTCGCCGCAGAACGGGCAGTAGAACGGCACGGCGCGTGGCGTCACGGAGCTCATCGGTCTCCCTCCGGCGTGGCGAACACGGTGAGCTCGTCGTCGTCCATCCCTCGGACGAACTCCGTGAAGCTCCGTCCCGCGTCCCCTCGTTGGGCGGCGCGATACCGCCTGACGAGGGTCTCGACGTAGTCGGCGGTGTCCTCGGCGAAGACCCGAACCCCTTTGACCTTCCGCCCGAAGGAAGCGCCGTCAGCACCGGCGCCGTCTCCACCTTCGGCCGTCGTCCCAAAGGCGCCACCAAGGTGCACGAGGAACGCGTCCGATTTCGTGCCGTCCGGGCGCCGCGCGAGCGCGGACATGAGGCCGATATCTGCCACCTGGAAGCGCGCGCAGGAGTTGGGGCAGCCGTTCACATGGATCCGGATCTCCTCGTCGAGCCCGGGCAAGCGGCGGTCCAGCTCCTCCGCGAGCCATCGAGCCCGGCCTTTCGTCTCGCCGATCGCGAGCTTGCAGAACTCGATGCCGGTGCAGGCCATCACGCCCTTCCGGAACGGGCTCGGCGCGACGGGGAGGTCCAGCTCGTCCAAGCGCGCGGCGAGCTCGGTGGTCACCGTCTCCTCGACATCGACGATCACGAACTTCTGGCGCGAGGTCGTGCGGATGCTCCCGCTGCCGAATCGGTCGGCGAGGTCGGCGACCAGCCGGAGCTGGTGGCCGCTCAGTCGTCCGGCTCTCGGCGCGAACCCGACGTACGTGCGGCCGTCCAGCTGGGCATGGACGCCGATGTGATCGCGGTGGTGCAGTGGGGCGGGCGCCGGAGCGGGCCCGTCGGGGAGCGGCGTATCGAGGAACTCCTTCTCGAGCACCCGACGGAATTCCGCGGCACCCCAGTCCTTGACCAAGAACTTGAGCCGGGACTGGTTGCGCGAGCGCCGGTAGCCGTACTCCCGGAAGAGACTGGTCACCGCCGCCCACGTCTCGGGCGCACGCTCGGGCGGGACGAAGGCCTCGAGGCGCTGCGCGAACATCGGGTTCGTCGAGAGCCCACCGCCGACCCACAGGTCGAAGCCACGCCCGAGCTCCGGATGTAGTACGCCGACGAGTGAGATGTCGTTGATCTCGGGGTCGGTGCAGCGTGAGGCGCAGCCGCTGATCGAGGTCTTGTACTTGCGCGGGAGGTTCGAGAACTCCGTCGTCCCGATGAAGCGATCCTGGATCTCGGCGATCACGGGCGTCGCGTCAAGGATCTCGTCGGCCGCGACGCCGGCGAGCGGGCACCCGAGGATCACGCGCGGCGTGTCCCCGCACGCCTCGGCGGTCGTGAGCCCTGTCGATTCGAGGCGCTCCCAGATCGCCGGCACGTCTTCGATCCGGATCCAGTGCAGCTGCACGTTCTGCCGGTCCGTGACGTCGGCGAGGTCGCGGCCGAAAGTCTCGCTCGCCCAGGCGACCGCGCGCAGCTGGTTGGACGTGAGCAGCCCACCGTCGATGCGGATCCGCATCATGAAGAACTCGTCCTCGAGCTCCTCGGGCTCCGCGCTGCCCGTCCGCTCGCCGGGCACGCCCTGCTTCCGCTGGGTGTACAGGCCCCACCAGCGCATCCGATTGCGCAGGTCCTGCTTGCCGATCGAACGGAACCCGCCCGGCGCGAAGATCCGCTCGATCCGCTCACGGACCTCGAGTGGCTCGGCTTCCTTCTTGATCTGCTCGGCGCCGTTCAGGGGCTCGTGGTAGCCGAGCGCCCACTGGCCCTGTCCACGAGGGCGGGGAGCCTTGCGTTCGGTGAGTGCCATCGGATGCCTTCCGGAGATGAGAACGGCCTCCTCGCGGCGGCCGATGGGTGCTGCGGATTCCGGAGCGCTACGGCCGCGTGAGGGGTACGAGGCCGTGCGCGGCCTCGGTGGTCACCCTGGGACAGCAGCAGAGACGGTCGGGGATCATCGCCGCCACTTGCCCTGCTGTACGCGTCCGGATCATCGGCTCGAATCCCATCTGGAAGGTCGGAGTTGCAGGTGCAACAACCTATCGGCGGCGCCCCGCCATCGTCAAGCGTCCGCGAGCGCCAGGGGTGTCCCATGTGGGAGGAGGAGGATCGCGTGTCGGTAGGCTTCTGAGCCGTGAGCGTGGATGATGACGTTCAGGAAGACACGCTCTCCATGAGAGAAGCCACGCGGATCCCGTGGCTTCAGATCCGAGAATGGCTGATCGAGCATGGACATCAACCTGACCGGTGCGCCGTGGCAACCTTGTTCCCCGAGGAGGCGGGCTGGGTTTGCATCGTTCTCCTTCCCAGTGGTCAGGTCCTCCGACTTGACCCCACTGTTGGAAGCCGAGGCGATATCCGAACCCGAAGAGCAGCGACGACTGTCGCGTATTGGGAAAGAAGTTAACCACGACGACCGAGCCAGGTACGAACCTCAGCTGGCTGCTGCTCGGGCACTCCTTGGTGCGGATGATTGAACACCTGGGGATGGGTCAAGGACCGACTGGCCACCGTCGAAACGTGGCGGCTCGTGGTGTTCCTAGTTGTTCCTCTGGCGTTCTCAGTCTTCTCTCTCATCGTGAATCTCATGGCGGGGCAGATCGGTTGGGCTGTGTTCTTCGGTGTGCTAGTCGGCCTCGAAGTCGCGATCGAGATCCTCGCGTGGATCGTTCGATTCAGCCGCTCCCGTCAAGCCCCGCGGGATTCGACCTGATCCGCTACCAGCGCCTGCCTGCTCTCTTCTCCAGAGGGATGTGTCGGCGGAGGTCTTGGATCTAGCTGGCGAGCGCCGTGATGGCGGTGCGCTCCTCGAGGGTGAGCCCGCGGAGCGGGGGCCGAACGTCGGCGTGGGGCAGCACTCCGCGATCCGCGAGTACTTGCTTCAGCGCGGCGTGGAACGGGATGCCCTCGAGTTTCTGGCGGAGTTCGGTGACGCGCAGGTGCGCTTCCGGGCTGTGGTCGTGCACCAGCGCGGCGACGACTTCCGGCCATGCCGACGCGAGCCCAGAGACCGCGCCCACTGCGCCACGCTCCATCCCCGCGCGCACCAGCGGCTCCGACCCGATGAACACGTCCATGCCGTCGATGAGATAGGGCTCGATCGCGTCGAACGGCGTGTCGCTCACCTTCAGACCGACGACGTTCGTCTGTTCGCGGTTGAGCTGCTCGATGACGTCTACCGGGATCGCGTAGCCGCTGCGGGCGGCGAACTCGTACACATAGAACGGCAGCGGATCACATGCGTCGGCGGCGGCACGGAAGTGATCGAAGAGCTCCCGCGCGCCGAGCGGGAAGTAGGGCGGGGCGATCACCGCGACGGCGTCGGCGCCGATCTCCAGGGCGTGCGCTGAGAGCGCGACCGTGTCCCGAGTCGTCTGCGCTCCCGCGTGGATCGCGACTTGGAAATCGTCGGGCCTGGCGGCGAGGAAGGCCTCGGCGACATGCCGGCGTTCGTCGACCGAGAGGAGGACCCCTTCGCCCGTGGTTCCGCAGGCGAGGAGGCCGTCGACGCCTCCGCTCGCGAGGAAGCCGACGAGCGGCGCGATGGCATCCGGGTCGATGGACCGACCCCCGTCCTTGAGCGGCGTCACGGCCGCGGTGATCGCTCCGTGCAGCCGCGAGGACATGGGAGCCAGTCTAGAAGCGGCCTTTCCGGGAACTCAGCGGCGAGCGAACAGGTTGCGGATCGCGAGCCATAAGTTCCTGCCCGGGTGCTCCGCGAGACGCCGCATGAACCACGGGTACCAATGACCCCCGTAGCTGATCAGCACCCGGATGCGGAAGCCCTCGGCGGCGAGCCGCTTCTGGTCCGCGACGCGGATCCCGTAGAGCATCTGGATCTCGTAGTCGTTCCGATCGAAGCCGGTGGCGGCCGCTCGCCGCTCGATCTCCGTGAGGAGAGGCAAGTCGTGCGAGCCGAGCGCGAGGCGGCCGCCGCGGGACCACCGGAGGAACTCGAGGGCCAGCTTCTGGAACGTCGCGCGGATCCGGCGGCTGTCGTGGATCGCCACGTCGCCGTGTTCCCGATAGGCGCCCTTCACCAGGCGGATCGACGCGCCGGCCGCGAGCAGATCCGCGACGTCCTGCGGCGTCCGATGGAGATAGGCCTGGATGCAGACGCCGGTGTTCTCGAACTCCTCTCGGAGCCGGCGGTAGATGTCGATCGTCGGCTCGACGTAGGGAGCGGACTCCATGTCGATGAACAGGTGTTTTCCCATCGCGGCGGATCGCTCCGCGAGACGGCGGAGTCGCTGGAACGTCTCCTCCACGTCGAGGTCCAGGCCGAGGTGCGTCGGTTTGACGGAGACCTCGGCGTCGATCCCTCGTTCCTCGATCAGGTCCAGCAGTCTGAGGTAGTGATCCACGACGGCGTCGGCGTCGGCGGCGTCCTCGACGTTCTCTCCGAGGTAGGTGAAGGTCGTGGGGATGCCGTCGGCGGCGAGCCGCTCGGCGGCCTCGAGCGCATCCTCCATCCGCTCGCCCGGCATGAATCTCGCGACCATCGCGCGGACGAACCGGGATCGCGGGAGGTGAGCGGCGAGCCATCGGTTGCGCGCGGCGAGGAGGATCGCGTCGCGCGCCGGATTCACGAGAGCACGGCCTCGATCTCGCGACCGGCGCGGAGCCCGGTTTCGATCGCGCCGTCCATGTAGCTCCCCCACCCCCGGGCGATGTCGGACCCGGCGAACGCGATACGACCCTCCATCCGTTCGAGCTCGGGGACCCATCGGAGCCAGGTGCCGGGTCCGTACGCCGCCCAGGTCTCCCGGGCGAACGGATCCCCGACCCAATCGTGACCGCCGATCTCCTCGACGCGAGCTCCCGGGAGCAGATCCTCGATGGCCCGGGTGACCGCATCCGGATCGGAGAGGGAGAGCGCCGCTGCCGAGGGACCGAACCCGACGACGACCGTGCCACCGTCCGGTGTGGATCCGAAGGTCTCGATGAACGACAGAGGGAAGCGATCGGGCGCCGCGGCGAACACCGACGGGTAGCCGCCGGCGAGCTTGGCCCAGATCTTGACACCGAGGCTGACGACTCCTTCTCGCGCCGCCTCCTGTTTGGTGTCGGAAAGCTCGGGGTCGAACCGCACCGAGCCGAGCGTGTTCACCGGTACGGCGACGATCACCGCAGAGGCGGTGCGATCGCCCTCCGATGTGTGGAGGGTGACACCCGCATCACTCTGGGAGATCTCATCGACCCGTGTGCCCAGGAGGACCTCTGCCCGGAGGTCGGCTGCCAAGGCTTCCACCAGCGTCATCGTTCCTCCCCGCAGTGCCCACCGGCCGTTCGTCTCGAAGACCTGCTCCCCGGAGAAACCGGCCAATGCGAACGTCTTGGCGATGCCCAGGTAGCCGACGCGGTCGTTCGGCGCCGAGCTCAACCCGGCGCAGAGCGCGTCCAGGTAGTCGCGATGGAGTGGATCGAGGTCGGTCGTCGCGAGCGCCTTGGCCGTCGATCGGAGGTCGGCCTCCATGGCCTGGGGGCTCTCAGGGATCGACATCGGTTCCGGGAAAAGCGCCTCGGCGTCATGACACAAGCGTTCGAAGGACGTGTTGAAGTCCAGGAACGCCTCCGCGTCCAGCTCCTCGACCCCGCCGTCTCGACGAAGGAAGGTCCGATCGGCGTCCGGGAGCGCATCGATGCTCAGTCCGTACCGAGTCACCTCGGCCCAGATGTGCGGCTGCGTCCAATGGATGAATGCACCGCCCATCTCCACGTCGACGCCCGCGAACGACGACACCCACGCGCGCCCTCCGAGCCGTTCGCGTGCTTCGAGCAGGAGGACGCTGCGGCCGCGACGGCCGAGCTCTCGAGCCGCGGTGAGGCCGGCGAGCCCACCTCCCACGACGGCGACGTCCACCGCTGGCTCCATCGAACGACCTCCTTCCGGCCGTCGATGATAGGCGTACGCGCGACGCGGGTCCTCGCTCAGAACTGCTGCTGTTCCGTGGAGCCGTCCAATGCCGTCGTCGAGGACCTGCCGCCCGAGATCACCCGCGAGACGACGTCGAAGTACCCGGTCCCGACCTCCTGTTGGTGCCGAGTGGCGGTGTAGCCGTCCTGCTCGAGCGCCATCTCCCACTGTTGCAGCCGGACGTACGCCGTCATCCCCTCCTCGGCGTAGCCGTGCGCGAGCTCGAACATCGACGCGTTCAGCGCGTGGAAGCCCGCGAGCGTGACGAACTGGAACCGATAGCCCATCGACGCGAGTTCCTTGCGGAACCGCGCGATCTCCTCGTCATCGAGGTGCTGCTTCCAGTTGAACGAAGGCGAGCAGTTGTATGCGAGCACCTTGTCGGGGAACGCACCCAGGATGGCTTCGGCGAAGACCCGAGCCTCATCGAGATCGGGCGTGGAGGTCTCGCACCAGAGCATGTCGGCGAGGGGCGCGTACGCGAGGCCGCGGGCGATCGCTGCCTCGATCCCATCGCGGACGCGGAAGAATCCTTCCGGCGTGCGCTCGCCGGTGAGGAAGCCGCGGTCCCGTTCGTCGACGTCGGACGTGAGGAGGGTGGCCGAGAGCGCGTCGGTGCGCGCGATAAGGATCGTCGGTACATCCGCCACGTCGGCCGCCAGCCGTGCCGCCGCGAGCGTTCGCTCGAACTGCTCGGTCGGCACGAGCACCTTCCCGCCCAGATGGCCGCACTTCTTCTCCGACGCGAGCTGATCTTCGAAGTGCACGCCCGCCGCGCCCGCCTCGATCATCGAACCCATCAATTCGAACGCGTTCAGGCTGCCCCCGAAGCCCGCCTCGGCGTCGGCCACGATGGGCGCGAGCCACTCACGGTCCGTCGTGCCGGCCGACCACGCGATCTGGTCCGTTCGCAGGAGCGCGTTGTTGATCCTCCGAACGACGGCGGGCACGGAGTTGGCGGGGTACAGCGACAGGTCGGGGTACGTCTGGCCGGCGAGGTTCGCATCGGCGGCGACCTGCCAGCCCGACAGGTAGATCGCCTGGAGACCTGCCTTCACGCATTCCACCGCTTGCCCACCTGTGAGACACCCGAGGGCGGCCACGTACTCCTCCGTATGCAGCAGATCCCAGAGCCGCTCCGCGCCGTGTCGGGCCAGCGTGTGTTCCTGTGGGAGCGAGCCGCGGAGACGGATCACGTCCTCCGCGGCGTACGAGCGCACGACCCCCGCCCAGCGGGGGTCGTGCGCCCACCGCCGCTCCAGTTCCTCCGCTTCCATCGCGATCCGTATCCGAACGTCCATCTCTCGCTCCTCCCGTTGAGCCGGAAAGGAAACGACCTCTCGAGCGAGAGGTCGGTCGGCGCCCGCCGCGATCGGTCGAAGGGGCGCCGCTAGGAAGCGGATACTCGGGAGCGAGAGTTGAACGGCCGTTCAATCATGACAGCGGATGCTTCCATGTTCCGGGCGGTGAGTCAAGCCGGCCCGTGCACTGCAGGGCTTCTCGAGCGGTTAGGTCATCCGGACGCGGAGGACGACCATCCGTGGAACGAGGTTCTGCATCGAGTCACCTACGACGATGATCTTGCCGTCGTGGACCAGCACATCCCTGGCGGCGTCGTCCTCCCGATAGGGGTTGAAGAGCGCTCTCCCGTTCCCCGAGAACGACCCGTCGAGGCGGCCGGCCGTCCCGTATCGCACGACCGCGAGATCGTCCGTGCCGCTCGGACCCCGTGCACGACCGACCACCAGGATCCGGCCGTCTCGCTGGATCGCCACCGAGGCCGCGAGCTCGTAGGCGGGCGTGAACGCGGTGGTCACGAGACCGTCGCCCCCGAAGCTCCGGTCGAGCCCTCCTCCGGCGGCCAGCCGAACCAGGCCCCAATCCGCGCGCCCGCCGCTGCTCGCGTAGCCCGCGAGGACCGGCTTGCCGTCCGCCTGGACCGCGAGTCCGAAGGCCGCGTCCGCACCGGGGGCCACGTTCACGATCCTCACACCGTTGTTGCCGAACGACGCGACCCTCGAACCGTCGGAGCGGAGCTTTGCGATCGCGAACCTCGGCAGGAAGCTTGATTCGGCATAGCCCACCGCGAGGATCTCGCCCGAGTCGATGACGAGGTCCTGCACCTCTTCGCCGGAGGGCGAGAGCGACATCGTGACGCGACCGTCCCCTCCGAACGAGGAGTCCAGTGCACCTCCGTTCAGATAGCGCGCGAACGCCCATTTCTCGTGCAGCCCCCCGGAGGCGGAGCCGCCCACGAGGATCCGGTCGCCGGCTCCGATCGCGACCGTGTTCGCATGCTCGAACCGCCTGCCGAAGTCGGTGAACACGACGCCGTCGCCGCCGAACGAGCGATCACGGGCACCTCCCGACAGGAGGCGGATGACGAACCACCTCGCGCCCAGCCGAGTGGATCGCTTGCCGACGACGACGATCTTCCCGTCCGAGTCGATCGCGACGTCGAGCGCCTGATCTTTCGCACCGAGGTCGATCCTAACGCGCCCGTCGCCGCCGAAGCTGGGGTCGGCGCCGCCGTTCGGCCGCACGCGAGCGACCGCGACGTCGGTCCTCCTCCCGAACGTGTATCCGGCGACGACGATCCTGTCCCGCGCATCGATCGCGACGGCCTGCGCGGTGGCCCCGCCGGTGAACATCGACTGGATGCCGTTGCCGGAGAAGGAGGCATCGAGCGCCCCCGGTGCTGCGGCGGCCGGGCGCGCGAGCACGACGAGCAACAGTGCTGCGATCGGGGGGAATCGACGACGCACGAAGGCCGGACCCTACCAGCCGCCTCCGAGCCGCAGGTCGGAGGATGTTGCGTACCCGCTCATCCGTTCGAACGACCGATGCAGAGCGGGTGCTCGTGATCGGAGCTCAGGGAACGATCTTCGAGATGGGCATCTCGAGGATGTCGGTGGCACCCGCGGCCTTCAGCTCCGGGATGAGCTTGTTCACGCCTCGCTTGTCGACGACGGCCTCGATCGCGAAACCGCCCTCGGACAAGGGCGACACGGTCGGGGCTTTCATGGACGGGACGACCGCGAGGACCTGCGGGAGCTGGTCCTCGCTCACGTTGAGCTTGATCAGGACGCGACCTTCGGCGCGGAGGGCACCCAGCAATAGCGTCTGGAGATCGTCCATCGCCGCGCGCTTCGCCGGATCGTTCCGGGCGTCCCGGTTCGCGATCAGCACCGGTTCCGAGGTGAGGAGCGTCTCGAGGATCTTCATCCCGTGTGCGCGTAGCGTGTTGCCCGTCTCGGTGATGTCCACGATGGCATCGACGATCTCGGGGACCTTCGCCTCCGTGGCGCCGTAGGACCACACGACCTTCACGGGGATGCCGAGGTCTTCGAAGTACCGCTCGGTCAGCTTCAGGAATTCGGTCGAGATCCGCGTGCCGGGAGGGATCTCCTTCGCGCTGGTCGCGGGGTGCTCGTTCGGGACGGCGAGCACCACCTGGGTGCCGTGCCCCGATCCCGAGCGCGCGTAGGAGAGCGTCGTCAGGACCTCGACGTCCGCGTCGGTCTCGGCGATCCAGTCCTGGCCGGTGATCCCCATGTCGAACAGGCCGTCCTGCACGTAGAGCGGGATCTCCTGAGGACGCAGGATCGAGACGCGCTCGATGCGATCGTCGTCCACCGTGCCGTGGTAGTCGCGGCCGGAGCCGCGGCGCACTCGGAGGTCGGCCGCTTCGAACAGCCGGAGCGTCTGCTCCTCGAGGGAGCCTTTCGGGATCACGAGCTTGAGCATCGACCGCCCTTCGTGGGCGGCGAGCATACCCGCAGGCTAGGCTCCGCGCGATGGATGGGCCGCCGACGCCGCGTGACGACGGGTTCGCGATGCCCGCGGAGTTCGCGCCGCATCAGGCGACCTGGATGTCGTGGCCGACGGGGCGCTCGATGTGGGCCGGTCACCTGGATGCCGCTCGTGACGAATGGGCGGCGACGGCTCGAGCCATCGCGTCGTTCGAGCCGGTCGTGCTGGTCTGCAACCCGGGTGAGTCGGCCGACGTGCGGCGTCGGTGTGGAGATGCTGTCGAAGCCCTCGAGATGCCGATCGACGATTCCTGGCTCCGCGACAACGGCCCCATCTTCGTGACGAACGAGCAGGGCGAGATCGCGCTCGTCCACTTCGGGTTCAACTCATGGGGCGAGAAGTACCTGCCCTATGACAAAGACGCACGTCTCCCGGAGCTGCTCGCTTCGCACTTCGGCGTCCGGCGCTACGGCGCGCCGTTCGTCCTGGAAGGTGGCTCGTTCTTCGTCGACGGAGAGGGAACGGTGCTTACGACGGAACAGTGCCTCCTGAATCAGAATCGGAACCCGTCGATGAGCCGCGAGGAGATCGAGGACGGTCTCCGGTCCTACCTCGGCGTCGATGAGGTGATCTGGCTCCCGCACGGCCTGGTCGAAGACCGCGACACGGACGGTCACATCGACGGGCTCGCACAGCTCGTCCAACCCGGCGTCGTGATGCTCGCGGTCGCGGCCGGAGACGACGACCCCAACGCCCCGCGGTTCGACGAGGACCGAGGGATCCTGCAGGGTGCTCGGGACGCGCGCGACCGTTCGTTCGAGGTGCGGGATGGTCCCGTCAACGGGTGGGCGGAGCTCGAAGCGATTGGACCGATCGTGATTCCGTACATGAATCACTACCTGGCGAACGGCGCCGTGATCGTGCCCGTAGGCGACATCCCCGAGGACGGTCCGGCGCTCGAGCTCCTGGCGAAGGCGTACCCGGATCGGGAGGTCTTCGGCGTTCCCGGCGCGCTGATCTCGTTCGGAGGCGGGGGTCCTCATTGCATCACGCAGCAGGTGCCCGCGGGGACGTTCGTCAGCTGATCGAACGGTGGAAGCACGACCGCTCGCCCGTGTGGCAGGCGGCCCCCTTTTGGTGCACGCGCGCGAGGAGCACGTCGCCGTCGCAGTCCGCTCGGAGCTCCTCCCAGTGTTGGGTGTGGCCGGACGTGTCGCCCTTGCGCCAGAGCTCTTGGCGCGAGCGGCTCCAGTAGACCATCCGCCCCTCGTCGAGCGTGCGGTCGAGCGACTCCCGATTGACCCAGGCGAGCATCAACACGTCGCCGTTCTCGACGTCCTGGACGACGACCGGGATCAGTCCGTGATCGTCAAAGACGAGTCCGTCTAGGTCGACTCGCTCCATCTACAGCCTCACCGGGATCCCTCGAGAGGCCAGGTGTTGCTTGACCTCCCGGATCGTGAGGTCGCCGTCGTGCCAGCGCGAGGCGGCCAGGACGGCATCGGCGTGACCCTCGGTGAGCGCCTCCGCGAAGTGCGCCGGCTCGCCGGCGCCGCCGGAGGCGATCACCGGCACCGCGACGGCACCGGCGATCGCACGCAGCAGGTCCAGGTCGTAGCCCTCGCCGGTGCCGTCGCGGTCCATCGACGTCAGCAGCACCTCCCCGGCGCCGTGCTTGGACGTGGCCTCCGCGGCCCACTCGACGGCGTCACGTCCGGTCGCCGTGTGTCCCGCGTCGACGTAGACCTCCCATCCGCCGTCGCGTCGCTTCGCGTCGATCGCGACCACCATGCATTGGGTGCCGAACCGGTCGGCGCTGCGTGAGAGCAGCGACGGATCCCGCACGGCGGCGCTGTTCACACTGACCTTGTCGGCACCGGCACGCAGGAGCGTTTGGACGCCGTCCTCGTCCGTCACACCGCCGCCGACGGTGAGCGGGATGAAGACCTCTTCCGCGGTGCGCGACACGATCCCGAGGGTCGCCGCGCGATCCTCGAGCGTCGCGGTGATGTCGAGGAACACCAGCTCGTCGGCACCCTCCCGGTCGTAGTGCGCGGCGAGCTCCACCGGGTCGCCCGCATCGCGGAGGTGCTGGAAGCGCACGCCCTTCACCACGCGGCCCGCGTCGACGTCCAGGCACGGGATCACTCGCTTGGCGAGCATCGACGTCTCACCCCCTGGTCACCTGCGACAGCTTCAACGTCTTCTCGTACAGCGCCTTGCCGGCGACCGCGGCTTCGCAGCCCACGTCACGGAGGGCCCACACGTCCTCGGCGTTCCGAACGCCGCCCGATGCGATCACCGGCCTGTCGGTGAGCTTCAGCACCTGCCGGTACAGCGTGAGGTCGGGCCCGTCGAGGGTGCCGTCGCGCGCGATGGCCGTGACGAGGTAGCGCGGCGCGCCCGCGTCGTTCAGCCCGGACATCGTCGGCTCGAGCTCCGGCCCCTCCTCGCGCCAGCCGTCCATCATGAGACGTCCGCCGCGGACGTCGACCGCCACCACGACGCGTTCGGCGAACTCCTCCACCGCGCGCCCGACGAACGACGGGTCCGCGGCCGCCGCCGTGCCGAGGATCGGCGCGTGCCGCACCGTCCTCGAGCACGGCGGCCGCCGCTTCCAGCGAACGGATCCCCCCGCCGACCTGGACGGGCACGACGACCGCCCGGCAGATCTCCCTCACGGCCTCCCGGTTCTCGCCTTCGCCCAGCGCGGCGTCGAGATCGATCACGTGGAGCCGGCGAGCGCCCTGCTCCTGGAACCGCTTCGCGACCTCGACGGGGTCGTTCGCGTAGGACGTCTCCTCGCGGGGATCGCCACGGCGGAGCCGCACCGCTCGTCCGCCTCGCAGATCGATCGCCGGGATCACGATCACCCGGCAACCGCCTTCACGAAGTTCGCGTAGATCGCGAGCCCCGACTCGCCCGACTTCTCGGGGTGGAACTGCGTCGCGAACACGTTGTCCCGCGCGGCGGCCGCGGCGAACCTTCGCCCGTGCTCGGTCACGCCCACCGAGTCGTCGTTCGCGTCGGGCGCGTACGAGTGCACGAAGTAGAACCTCGTGCCGTCGGGGATGCCCTCGACGTAGGGGTGTGGGCGCTGCCAGGTGACCTCGTTCCATCCGATGTGCGGCACCTTGACGTCGTCGGGGAGGCGGCGCGACCCGCCGGGCAGGACGGCCAGCCCGGTCTCCGGGTCTTCCTCGCTCCGTTCGTACAGCACCTGCATACCCACGCAGACTCCGAAGACCCGCTTGCCGGTTCCGACCGCTTGGGCGACGGCTCGGTCGAGCCCTGCCTGACGGATCGCCCGCACGCAGTGCCCGAAGTGGCCGACCCCGGGGATCACGAGCGCCGCGGCCGCCGCGACGCGCTCTGGGTCTCCCGTCACGAGCGGCTCCCCGCCGGCGTGCGCGAGCGCGCGAGACACCGAGTGAAGGTTCCCGCTGCCGTAGTCGAGCACGGCGATCTCGGTCACGGTCCCTACAACGTTCCCTTCGTGCTCGGGACGCCACCGCGGCCTGTCTGCGCGCACGCATCGCCGAGGGCCTTGGCGAGCGCCTTGAACTCCGCCTCCACGACGTGGTGCGGAGACCGCCCGGATCGCAGTCGGACATGGACCGTGAGGTCGGCCGCCTGCGCGAACGCGCGAACGAAGTCCTCGACGAGACCGGTGTCGAACGTCCCGATCGTCTCGGCCGGCACGTCGACGTCGTGGAGAACGAAGTTCCTTCCCGACAGATCCAGCGCGACCTCGACCGCCGCCTCGTCCAGCGGCACGACGATCGAAGCGAACCGGCGGATGCCGGCCTTGTCGCCGAGCGCCTCGGCGAGGGCCTGACCGAGCGCCAGCCCGACGTCCTCGACCGTGTGATGCCCGTCCACGTCGAGATCGCCCTTGCTCGTGACCGACAGGTCCCAGCCGGCGTGCTTCCCGAGCTGTTGGAGCATGTGATCGAAGAAAGGCAGGCCGGTGTCGGACTCCGACGTGCCCTGCCCGTCGAGCGCCAGCTCCACTCGGACGTCGGTTTCCTTGGTCGTGCGCGAGACCGTCGATGATCGGGGCATCCCTACGTCAGCACCTCCTCGAGCGCCTTGAGGAACAGGTCGACCTCGTGTGTCGTCCCCGCCGTGACACGGAGCCCGTTCGGCACGACCTCCGTCAGATCTCGGATCAGCACGCCCCGATCGAGCAGTCCCCGATGGAGCTCTTTCGCATCGCCCGGAGGCTGGAACAGGACGAAGTTCGCCTGCGAGGGGAAGACGGTGACGCCATCGATCCCCGAGAGCGCGTGAACGATCCGATCGCGCTCGATCCGGATCGCATCCAGGCCTGCGGCCGCCTCCTCCGCATGCCGGAGCGCCGTGAGTCCGGCCGTCTGCGTGAGCGCACTCATGTGGTACGGGAGGCGGACCCGCTCGAGGTCCTCGACGACCACGGGCGACGCCAGCACGTACCCGATCCGCGCGCCGGCCAGCGCGAACGCCTTGGAGAACGTCCGCACCACGGCGACGTTCGGATGTTCGGCCACGAGCGGCAGCGAGGTCTCACCCCCGAACTCCACGTAGGCCTCGTCGACGATCACGAGCCCGTCCGACGCCGACGCCAGTGAACGGATCGCGTCGAGCGGTTGGGTGTTGCCGGTCGGGTTGTTCGGCGAGCAGACGAACACGACACGTGCGTCCGAGGCACCGGCCCACTCGATGGCGCCGTCGTCGATCTCGAAGGGTGGGTCGA
This sequence comes from uncultured Actinomycetota bacterium, assembly GCA_963762015.1. GTDB lineage: Bacteria > Actinomycetota > UBA4738 > UBA4738 > HRBIN12 > JAJNBA01. The sequence continues at coordinate 144,848 of CAVXJL010000007.1, read as the reverse complement.
GGCGGCGTTCCAGGATCTCCGTCTGCGTGAGCCAGCAGAGACGCCGGTGCAGCATGTACGTGGGTTCGAAGAGCGCCGCGCGCCGTCCTGCGCCGCCGTACGCCATGAGGAGCTGCGTCAAGATCTCGTTGGAGCCGTTGGCGGTCCACACGCCGTCCACCGGGTGCCCCGTGCGCGCGGAGAGCGCCTCGCGGAGACCGAGCATCTGCCCGTCGGGATAGCGGTTCAGCGGGAGCTCGCGCACGGCGGCCGCCAGGTCGTCGGAGAAACCGATGGGCAGCGGCACCGGGCACTCGTTCGTGTTCAGGCGAACGGCGACGTCGAGCTGGGAGAGTCATACGGCCCGACCTCGCGGAGGCCGGGCCGGGGGCTGGCGGGCGTGTTCACGCCCGGTCCCTCCGAGCCTCCACCGCCTTCGCGTGACCGACGAGCCCTTCCGCGTTCGCGATCGCGGCCGCTGCCCCGGCATGACGCGCCGCTGCCGCTTTCGTCATCTGCACCACTGAGCGCACCGTCACGTAGTCCGAGGCGCGGAGCCCGGAGGAGAAGCGGGCCGTGCCCGACGTCGGAAGGACGTGGTTTGACGCGACACCGTAGTCGCCGAACGGGACCGCGCTCCATTCGCCGAGGAAGATCGCGCCCGCGACCGAGACGGTTTCCAGGAAGGCCTCGGGATCCGCGAGGAGTATCAGCAGGTGCTCGGGCGCCAGATCGTCAACGACCGTCGCGGCGTGCGCGAGATCGCGGACGAGGACTCCGCGCGAACCGGCGAGGGCGGCGTCCACGATCTCGCGCCGGCCCGCCTCCGCGACGGCCTGCTCGAGTGCCGAGCCGACCTTCGCGATCACGGCCTCCTCGGTCGTGATCAGGTACGTGCGCGCCAGCGGGTCGTGCTCCGCCTGGGCGATGAGATCGAGGGCCACGAGCTCCGGATCGACGTCGCCGTCCGTGACGATCGCCAGTTCGCTCGGGCCGGCCAGAGCATCGATCCCCACGGTCCCGCAGAGCTGTCGCTTCGCCTCCGTCACGTATGCGTTGCCGGGCCCGACGATCCGGTCGACCTGCGGGATCGTCTCCGTCCCGTACGCCATCGCCGCGATCGCCTGCGCGCCACCGGTCTTGGCGACGTAGGTCGTGCCCGCTCGCTTGGCGGCGTACAGGACGGCGGGGTGGATCGTGCCGTCTTCGCGGGGAGGGGTGCACAGCACGATCTCCGGCACGCCGGCGACCACGGCGGGAACCACGGTCATGCACACGGAGGAGGGATACTGGGCGCGTCCGCCCGGCACGTAACAGCCGACGGCCCGGATCGGGCGAACGATCTCTCCGTAGCGAACCCCGTCGCGATCCTCCCACCACTCCGTCGGGAGCTGGCGGGCGTGCAGCTCGCGCATCCGTTCGATCAACGCATCGATCGCCCACTTCAGGTCGTCCGGCGTCTCGTGCTCGGCCACCGCGAACTCTTCCCGGCGCACCATCAGGCCGGTCCGCGTGAGATCCGCATCGTCGAAGCGCTGCGCGAGCTCGATCAAGACCTCGTCGCCTTCGACGAAGACGCGTTGCAGGATGCGCTGCACCGTTTCGAACACGGTGGGATCGATCTCGGGCCTGATGGCCTCGAGCCGCTCCCCCCGCTCGCGCAGGTCCAAGAGCTCGAGCACGTCAGGACCCTTCGGTCGCATCGGCGCGATGATGATCCGCCCGCGCCGGGCGGCGGTCTCGGATCAGGATCACCCAACCGCTGACGCCGACCGCGAGCGAAGCGGCGATCAGCATGCCCAGCGCGAGGAGGAGAGCGGTTTCCCGGTCCATGAGAGCCGGAAGGTTACCGGAACCCGCAACCCCGACGACCGCCTTAGCTCTCGTCGTTCGCTTGGCGCTTCGCGTCGGTGCGTCGTTCGGCCTCGAGCCGCTCGAGATCCACGTCCTCGTAGCTCATGTGCTCGAATGCTCCCCCGATCGAGGGGTGCACCTGGGAGATCAACCGGTGCATCGACTGCGCGACGCGACGGTAGGTCGGATGGCCCTGGGGTTGCGACCGGAGCTCCGTCAGGTGCATCGCCTCGCGCGCCGTCATCTGCATCACGAAGCGGATCCGGAACGCCATCGGCACCGCGTACTGGGCGACGTCCTCGAAGCCCGCGTCGAGGAGGGAGCGCTCCATCGTCCGCCCGGCATCCATCACGCGGTCCCACCGATCGCGCATGCCGGACTCGTCGACCTCCGCCGGCGTCTCGTGCCCGTGCTCGCTGGTCAGGCGCTGCCATTCGATCGTCAACGGCCGGTGGCGCTGGAGGTCCCGGAACGCCCCGTAGTCGCAGAGCACGTCGAAGCGATATCCGGTTCGTTCCCATGCCCGACCGGGCTTGTGACGCCGGTTGGACCGATCGCCGATGCTTGCTCGCAGCAGCTCTTCGCGCTCGTCCGGAGACATCTCGCGGGCGAGACGAAGGAGCTGGTCGTCGGGCAGATCCGTGCTCGCGTACAGGATCGCGGCCGCGACCTTCGTCTCACCCTCGGGATCGAAGTCGACGAGGGTGACCTCGTCCCGTGGCTCCGGTGTCGAGGAGGAGCCGGCGAGCTTCGCCGCGAGCTCCTCGACGCCTTCGCGTGTCGCGCGCCAGTAACGGGCCCACGCGACCCCCCGATCATCGACGTCCACACGCTTGAGGAACGCCGGGATGACCTTGCGCAGCTCCTCGAGCATCAGGTCTCCGTACTCGCGCATCTCCGCGAGCGGGTGGACGGACAACCGCATCAACAGCTGCTCGTAGGACTGCGCCGTGGCGTAGATGCCGACGTTGGAGCGGGTCCCGGCCGGCAGGCACACCCGCAACGTGTCGCACGTCTTCGCGGTGATCGTCGAGCGGTAGACGAAGTCGGAGTCGCCGGCGTCCTGCGGGAACCGCCGCTCATACCAGGCGTACATCGGATCGAACATCTCGCCGTAGAGCCCGAATACCTCGTCGAGGTACGCGCGGTAGTTCGGCTCGAGGCCGGTCTCCTCCAGCTCGGGGGGGACCGTCGCGCGCCAGCGTCCGCCCGGCATGTCGTCGTAGCGCATGTACCGCGTCGACTGCTCCAGGTACGCGGCGAGCCGGCCCCATTCCAGCGCCTTCGCCAGCAGCTGTGACGCCTGCTCGCATGCGAGGTGGACGCCACCGAGCTGCGCGACGGAGTCGTCGCCGTACTCCACGAACACGCGGTCGTAGAGCTTCTCCGCGCGTTCGATCCCGACGCTCGTCATCTCACCGCTCTCGTCGACCTCCTCGGCGAACTCGTCCAGGTAGAGACGGCGCAGCGACTTGGTCGTGCGCGAGTACCGCGCGAACAGCGCGCCCTTCACGACCTCCGGGAGGTTCACCAGCGCGAAGACGGGTCCCTCGAGGTTCGTGAAGTGCCGCGCGAGCACCTCCCGCTGGTCCGCGGTGAATCCTTCGGTCGCGAACCAGAGCGTCACGGCGAGGGTGAGGGGGAGGCCGACGGCGAGGGCGACGCCGTCGACGTCACACGCTGATGGAGGACGATCGTGGTCCCCGGCGGAACCGCGGTGCCGGGAGCGGTGTCCTGCTGGGCGACGTAGCTCGGATTGAACGGGCAATCGGGGTTCGGCAGCACGTCCTCGCCGAGCTGGGGCTGGAGACCCAGACCCGTCAGCTCGGCCTCAGCAGCCGCGAGCGGCCTGCATTCCAAGTCCGGGACGATCACGAGGGAGCGTCCGAGCGAGACGATGACGTCGACGGCGCTTCCCTTCGGCACCTCCGCGAACGCCTCAGGCGATTGGCTGATGATCCGGTCCTCCGGGACGTCCTCGCTGTTCTCCTCCCGGACCTCGCCGAGCTCGAGGCCTGCATTCGCGAGGGTGGCCTCCGCCGTCTCGAGGGTCATCCCGTCGAGAGCTGGAACGACGACCGGTCTGGGTGCCGCCGAAACGATCAGGTCTACCTCAGTGTCAGGTTCCACCTGTCGATCGGCGGGAGGGTTCTGCTCGAGCACGATGCCGGGCTCCACGCGCTCGGTCACTCTGCGCCTCACGTTGTCGACGATGAGCCCCGCGCCCTCCAGCGTCTCGACCGCTTCTGCCTGGGTCATGTCGACGACGTCGGGGACGGCGATGAGATCCCCAGCGCCGTCGTCCGTGAGCATGGTGACGACCAGGTACGCGCCGGCGGCGAGCAGCGCCATGACCACGATCGCGAGCAGGGCTCCGACCCACGCTTTCCGTGACCCGCCCGGCTCGTCCTGCACGGGTGGAAGCACCGACGTCTGTTGGGGACGGGAGATCACCTGGGTCGCTTCGCCGCCCGCTGGCAAGAGCGGCGTCGCCAACACCTGGCCGCCGGTCCGGGCACGTTCCAGGTCGTCGGCGAACTCCTTCCCGGTCTGGTAACGGTTGGCGGGATTCTTCGACAGGGCGCGCATCACGACGGCATCCAGCGCCGGCGGCACGTCAGGGTTGGCCGAGGAGGGAGCCGGTGGTGTGGCGTTCACCTGCTTGTACGCGATCGCCATCGGGGAGTCGCCGGTGAACGGCGGTCGCCCGGTCAACATCTCGTACAGGACCACGCCCAGGGCGTAGATGTCGGTACGAGCGTCCACCGGCTGGCCCTGTGCCTGCTCGGGGGAGAGGTAGGAAGCGGTGCCGAGGACGGCCGACGTCTGCGGCGCGGTCTCGGGGCCGCTGATGAGTCGCGCGATGCCGAAGTCCATCACGAGCACCTTGCCGTCGCGCGTGACCATCACGTTCGCCGGTTTGATGTCCCGGTGGATCACCCCTTGCGCATGGGCGACCGCGAGCGCCTCCGCGATGTCCTGCGCGATCTTGGCCGCTTCCATCGGCGGGATCGTCTTGCCGGACGAGAGGTAGTCGGCGAGGGTTCGCCCCTCGATGAACTCCATCACGATGTACGGCGTGTCGCCGTCGGTGCCGGAGTCGTAGACCGAGACGATCCCCGGGTGGTTCAGTCGCGCGGCGGCCTGCGCCTCCCGACGGAAGCGGTCGACGAAGCTCGCGTCCCGCGCGAACTGCGGCAGCAGTGTCTTGATCGCGACGGTGCGATTGAGGGTCCGATCGTGGCCGCGCCAGACCTCGGCCATGCCGCCGACACCGATGCGCCCCTCCACCTCGTACCGATCGGCGAAGACCCGCTCCATCTTTCCTTCGGCCATTCCCCTCCTATCGGGGGAGGTACGCCTCGATCACCGAGCGCACGATAGGGGCAGCGACCTGTCCTCCGGTGGCTTCGCTGCCAAGGTTCCCGCCGTCAAGGACGATAACCGAGACCGCGATCCGCGGGTTCGCGGCGGGCGCGAACGCGGTGAACCAGGCGTTCGGCGCACGGCCCTCGCCGTTCGTGGCCGTCCCGGTCTTGCCGGCGACCTGGATGCCCGGGATCGCGGCGAGGTAGCCGCTCCCCTCGTTCACCACCGCGACCATCATCTGGGTGAGCGCCCTCGCGCTCTCGGCGGAGATCGCTCGCCCGACCTCGCCGGGGTCGAACTCTCGCGCCACCCGGCCCTGTGAGTCTCGGATCTCGGTGACGACCCTGGGTTGTGGCATCACGCCACCGTTGGCGACGGCGGATGCGATCAGCGCCATCTGCAACGGGTTGACGAGATCGTTGTCCAGCCCGACCGCGGAGAACGCCAGGAGAGGCTCGTTCTGCACGAAGTACTCCGGCTCCGGGAACCGTCCGTTCTCGAACGGGAGCTCGAAGGTGATCGGGCGCTCCTCGCACGTCGTGCGCTCGGGCGGAAGTGTTCCGCAGAGCCCGTACGCGCGCGCCTGCTCCGCGAGGCGCTCGGCGCCGAGGCGCAGACCCACTTCGGCGAACGTCACGTTGCACGATTCCTCGAACGCCTCGATCAGCGTGATCTGTGAGGAGCCGCCGTTGCAGTGATCGTCGCCGAAGTTCTGGAGCTGCTCGTTCGTGAGGGGCAGCGTGAGCCGATGCGGGTTCGGCCACTGACTGCTCGGGCCGAGCCCGTTCTCGAGGGCCGCGGACGCCGTCACGATCTTGTAGCTGGAACCAGGGAGGTAGAGCTCTTGGTGCGAGCGGGCGAGGAGCGGCTTGTCCTCATCGGCGTTCAGTCGCTTCCATGCCCTGCGCATCTCCTGGTCGCTTCCACTCGAGAGCTCGTTCGGATCGAATCCCGGGGTCGAGTACATGGCGAGGACGTCGCCGGAGCGAGGATCCATCGCCACGACGGCGCCCTCGTTGCCGCCCAGCGCGCTGCGCGCCACCTCCTGGAGGTTCGGGTCGATCGTCACGAAGATGTTCGCCCCACGCTTCGGCCGCCCCAAGAACAGGTCGCTGAACGTGGAGATGGCGAGCTCCGGCGCCTCGCCGGACAGATAGGAGTTCATCGACTGCTCGAGCGCCGAGCGTCCGTAGATCCTGGAGTAGAAGCCGGTGATGTACCCGTACAGGTCTCCCTGCGGGTACCGCCGTTCGTAGCGGTACCGCGAGCCCTCAGGCGCCGGCACGCTTTCCGCCAACACGAGCCCGTCGGCGGTCAGGATCTTGCCTCGCTGGACGTTGTACTCGGCGATCAGCTGGCGGCTGAAGTTCGCGGGGTGGCTCTTGATGTCGTCGGCCGCGAACACCTGGACGTACGCGAGCTGTGCGAACAGGAGCGAGAACAGCAGCACGATCGCGAGCCCGAGCCGACGGATCCGCCGCTCCATCTAGGGGGCGCTCCGGGCTGCGGGTCGCCACGGACCTGCGGAGATCCGGACCAGCAGGGCGATCATGATGTAGGTCGCGACCCGGCTCGAGCCACCGTAGGACACCAGCGGAAGCGGGACACCGGTCAGGGGGATCAGGCGGGTGACGCCGGCGGCGATCGTGAACGTCTGCAGCGCGATCGTCGCCGTGAGTCCCGTCGCGAGGAGGCGCCCGAACGAGTCTTCGCGATCGAGCGCCACCCGCAGTCCGCGTCCGATGAGCCCGACGAACAGCAACAGGATCGCGACCGTGCCCAGCATGCCGAGCTCTTCTCCGAACGCCGAGAGGATGAAGTCGCTCGCGGGGTACGGGATCAGGTCCGGCGAGCCGCGTCCGAGACCGGTGCCGACCAGGCCGCCCGAGGCGAGCGCGAACCAGCTCTGCGCGAGCTGGCCGTAGCCGAAGTCGTTCACCTTGTCCGGCTCCAGCGCGTGGAGCCAGTACCCGACACGCGCCTGCACGTGGGAGAGGGCGAGGTACCCGATCGTCGCCCCGGCGACGAACAGGCCACCTCCCACGAGCAGGTAGCCCACGCGGCCGCTCGCCACCCAGATCATCACGACGAAGACGCCGAAGAACAGCAGCGAGGCGCCGAGGTCGCGCTCGAGGAACAGCACGGCGAGCGATGCCCCCCACGCGAGCAGCAGCGGACCGAGGTCCTTGGCCCGCGGGAGCCCGAGCCGCCCGACGCCCGCTTCCAGCAGCTCGCGCTTCGCGGACAGATAGGACGCCAGGAAGATGACGACCAGGATCTTCCCGAACTCCGCCGGCTGGAACGACAGCGGGCCGACGTGAGCCCACAGGCGCGCGCCGTTCCTCGCGACCCCGATCCCCGGCACGATCGGCAACAGCAGGAGGATCAGCCCGAGCAGCCCGATCGTGTACGTGTAGGCATCCAGCTGGCGGTCGTCGCGGACGAGTACGAGCGTGAGCACGAACGCGGCGAGCCCGATGAGGAGCCAGAGCGACTGCTCGTCCGCGACGTCGCGGGGGAGCAGTCGGTAGATCATCGCCAGCCCGAGCCCGCCGAGCATCCCGGCGATCGGAAGGAGCACGGGATCCGCACGCGGAGCCGTCCACCGCACGACCCCCCACGCCAGGAGATAGGCGCCGGCGAGCGTGAGCCCATAGATGACGATGTCGCGTGGCACGCGCTCACGGAGCCCGAGCCCGACCATCGCGTAGGCGGCCACCGACACGACCAGGGACACCAGCAGCAGCAGGAGTCCGGTCCGGGGACGGGTCGGATGTGCCGCGACGGCGCTCACTGGCCGCCTCCCCCACCGTCTTGCGCTGTCGCCCGGGCCGCGCGCACGTCTTGCGCCATCTTGTCGATCAGTTCAGTCCCGTCCTGACGGTCGATCACCGGGATGCCGTCATCGAAGGCCGGGTAGGTGTCTTCGAGGGCACGAACTTCCTCCGCGTCGACGTCCTCACGCACCTCGACGGGGTGACCGAGGTCGTAACCGAGGATCGTGAGCGGGATGCCCTGGAACAGGGCGACGCTCCCCTCGGAGGGACCGACGTACCACTGACGATCGAGCCACCAGCGAGCGCCGAACAACAGGCCGAACACGATCAAGAGCGCGAGGCCGGCGCGGAGCCCCCAACGTCCGAGCGTCCGTCCCGACGGTGGGGCGACGCGCCGGCCGGGGGCGACCTCTCCGTCCTCGCCGATCGCGTCGATCACGACGACCGAGATGTTGTCGATGCCGCCCGCCCTGTTCGCGGCCTTCACGAGCCGATCGGCGGCCTGTTGCGGTTGGTCGTTGTTCTCGAGGATCGCCTGGATCTGATCCTCGGTCACCATCCCGGTGAGTCCGTCGCTGCAGAGCAACAGCCGATCGCCGTCGGCCAGCGCGATCGAGTCCTCGTCGACGTCGACCTCCTCGTCGGTGCCGAGGGCACGGGTCAGAACGTTCTTGTGCGGGTGGACGTCGGCCTCGGCCTCGGTGATCTCACCCGACTTCACCATCCTGGCCACCAGGGTGTGGTCGGTCGTGAGCTGGCGGAGTACGCCGTCCCGGAGCAGGTACGCACGCGAGTCGCCGACGTGTGCGATGAGCGCGCTGGCCCCTTCGATCCGCGCCGCCGTCAGCGTGGTCCCCATCCCGGAGAGCTGCTCGTCCTCCTCGGAGCGACCCCATACGGCGCGGTTCGCCTTGCGGACGTGTTCCGCGAGGGAACCTCGGCTCTCAGCGGCGAGCGTCTCCATGGTGTCCAGCGCCACCTGCGAGGCGACCTGGCCGCCGCGATGTCCGCCCATCCCGTCCGCGACGACGTAAAGAGGCGGATCCACCAGGACCGAATCCTCATTGCGTTCGCGGACCCGGCCGATGTCGGTGGCGGATCCGACCTCGACTTTCATCGGCGCAGCTCCATGATCGTCTGGCCCACACGAACCTTGTCGCCGGGCTGGAGCATCGCGGGGGCGGCCAGCTTCTGCTCGTTCACGAATGTCCCGTTCGTGGAGCCGAGGTCCTCCACGAACCAGGAGTTGTTCTTGGCGAACAGGCGCGCGTGCTGCTGCGAGGTGTAGGTGTCGTCCAGCCGGAGTTCGCACTCGGGCGCTCGGCCGACGGTCATGCTCGCCGAGAGCTTCACGGTCCTCGGCTTCGCGTCTCCCTCACCTTGCACCATCAGGGTGGAAGGACCCGGGGGGAGGGTCGGCGTGGCGTCGCGGGGGCGTCGGCCGCCGCGTTCCGCGGCTGCCGACGCCTCCGCGACGGACAGCCCCCGGACGACCCACCGCATCGAGCGCCAGATGAAGAGGAACAGGAGCGCGAACAGACCGTACTTCAGCGCGGAAAGCGCGAACGGTGTGATCGTGTCGGCGAGCACGACGATCCGCGACATCTAGGCCCTCCGGAACTCGATCACGGTCGTACCGATCGTGATCTTGTCCCCGTCGGCGAGCTCCCTCGACTGCACCGTCTGCCCGTTGAGCCGGGTTCCGTTGGTGGATCCGAGATCGGTGAGCGTCCACGTGCCGTCCCGCAGCTTGAGCTGCGCGTGCTTGCGCGACGCTCCCTTGTCATCGAGCACGACGTCGCAGTCGGCCAGCCGGCCGATCGTCACCGTGTCGGACGTGAGCGCGACGGTGCGCTCGCCGCCGTCCTCGTGGACCACGAGCGATCCGTGCCCGCCCCCCGTCCGTTCGTCGTCTTCGCCCTCGACCAGCGAGGCGGCGCAGACGAGGTCGCCCTTCTTGAGGGTCTCGTCGACGACGAACTCGACTTCGGGCGGACCCACGAGCCCCCAACCGTGCTCGGCTGCCGACTCCCGGATCACGCGCCTCAGCTCGGAGACGATCGCTTCCTCGGCCTGCTCGTAGCGAGCGGCGTCCTCGGGGGACAGGGAGAGCTCGAATCGGTTCGGCGCCCAGACCTCGGAGACACCGACGCTCCGGCCCGCCTCCATCTCCCGCATGATGAGCTTCGCGATCTCGACGGGTTGCACGCCGCTGCGGAAGGCCTTGGAGAACAGGCCTTCGACGAGTCCACCGAGGCGTCGTTCGAAATCGCGGAGGATCGGCACGTTGTTCCGATGAGCGCGTGGGGTGGAACGCGCTTCGAACCTATCCTACCGCCGGGCCTCCTCGAGTCCCTCGCCCGTCGTCGCTGCGATCTCGAGCTCCGAGGAGCGGGGATGCTCCCAGATCGGGCTCGCGAACCCGAACCGCTCGTCGGGTGGGAGGTGACGCCAGCGCCATTCCTGCAGCTCCCAGTACGTGCGGCGTGCGAACACCAGGACCAGGATCGCCAGAAGGAATCGGAGGGTCGCGTACGGTGAGATCCGAACGAATCCGAGTGCCAGGCCGGTCGTCGACACGACCGTCCAGGCGGTCAGGGCGGCGAACCCCAGCACCATCAGGTGGCGCATCAGTCCGTCGAAGTCGATCTTCGCTCGATCGCGTGCTCGATCGCTCATCCCTCTCCGTGTATCGGCAGGACCCTGCCCGAAGCTACATAGGTCCCCCGTCGGTAGTCGGGCTCCGCCGGTCCGTTCGTTCCTTCGGCCGGCCGACCTACGGTCGGCCGGCCGAGGGACCGCTGCTACGATGAAACAGCCCTCGGGCGAGTGGCGGAATTGGCAGACGCGCACGGTTCAGGTCCGTGTCCGGTAACCCGGGTGGGGGTTCAACTCCCCCCTCGCCCACCAGCGCATCCGGAGTAGCCCCCTAGCGAAACGTCATCGACTCCCGCTATCGTCGGACCAATCTCTCGCGGACGACCGCGGGACATGGGACAGGGGGTGTCACCGTGTCGACGCTTCGACGGTCTCCGCTCCTCCTCGCCGCGATCGCGCTCGTCCTTCCGCTCGTCTCCGCTCCCGCGACGGCGGCACCTCCGGGGGTCCCCCGACTGGGGCTCAGAGCTGCCTCCGCGTCCGTGGAGGTGTACCGGTACGGAAGAGAGCCGGCGTCTTTGGAGCTCCTGGGTGTCTCGCTCGTCGCTCGAGAGGCGCCGTTCGAGCTCCGCGTCCGGCGGGAGACGTACGACGATCCCGTCCGCGTGTACCAGGCGGTCCATGGTCCGGGCGCCGTGCACCTCACGGAGCTCCCGGCAGACATCCTCGAAGGGTGGTTCGGCCTGGATCGCTTCCTCGTCTTCGAGCTCTTCGACCGCGACGGGGTCCTGATCAGGCGGAAGGCGACGGACGCGTGCCCCGCCGGATACCAGGTGGAGCGCGTCGACGACTCCGGGCCCTTCGACCCGACCTACCCGCAAGGTTGTGGCTCCAACCCGCTGACCCTCGGCGCGGTGTGGGGTGTCGATCAAGGATGGGCCGTCGCTCCGCTGCTGTCCAACGCGGGGATCCGCGTTCCCGACGGCCGGTACGTGGCGAAGGTCTCGATCGCCCGTCGCTACCGGGACCTGTTCGGCATCGCGCTCGAGGACGCCGTGGTCCAGATCGCGGTGCGCATCCGGTCGGGATCCGGTTGCGAGTTCTGCGGCCGGTCCGCCGCGCCGGAGGACTCGCCGGCGCGCCGCACGCTGACACCCGCGAGCATCACGTCGGATCCCCCGCCGTCCACGTTGCCCGATCTGGTGGCCCTGCCGGCGTACGCGATCGTGACGTCGCACGAACGCCGCCGCGACTACCTGCAGTTCGCCGCCGACGTCTGGGATCGCGGACCCGCCTCGCTCGTGGTGGAGGGCTTCCGCGCGGTGGGTGAAGACCGGATGGACGCGTATCAGTACTTCCTCGAGGACGGCGTCGTGGTCGGACGAGCGCCCGTCGGCTCCTTCCACTTCGATCACCGGGATGGTCATCAGCACTGGCATTTCCTGCAGTTCGCTCGATATCGACTCCTCGACTCCGACCAGGTCGCCATCAGGAGCCGCAAGCAGTCGTTCTGTCTCGCGCCCACCGACGCGATCGACCTCACCGCGGACGGCGCGATCTGGCTGCCGGGTCGCCTCGGCTTCAGTCAGTGCGGCTCGGCCAACTCGATATGGATCCGAGAGGTCCTGCCGGCCGGGTGGGGCGACACCTACTACCAGTGGGTGCCCGGGCAGTCCTTCAACATCACGAACGTTCCCAACGGGTCGTACTGGATCGAGGTCCGGGCCAATCCGGGCGGCATGTTGTTCGATGGCGATCCGTCCAACGACACCGAGCTGCGCGAGGTGATCCTCGGAGGAGTGCCGGGAGCTCGCACGGTCTCGGTGCCACCGTGGCACGGGATCGATACGGAGATCTGGTTCGGCTTCGATGGGTAGCACCGGTCGAGTCGGCACCAAGTAGCCGCGTATACTCGGGCTTCCCGCGAAACCCCACGTAGATGCCCACATCCGCCCTCATCGCCGCGTTGGAGCTTTCGGGCTCCACCCTCACGCTGGTCGCCTTGGTGGCCATCGGGTTGTCCGTCGTGGCCGTGCTGTACGCGATCGCCAACGCCGGTCGCGCCGGGGCCGCCGTCGGTGGACGGGTGCGGCTCGACGAGACGCTCCGAGGGATCCTCCAGGGCCAGAGCCAGCAGATCCAGCGGCTGGAGCGCGCGATCCGAGCCCTCCACGCGGTCGACAAGAAGCAGCAGACGGAGATCGAGGGATCGGTGCGGAAGGTGGCGCTGCTCCGATACGACGCGTTCGAGGACGTCGGAGGCCGGCTCTCGTTCTCGTGCGCGTTGCTCGACGATCATGGCAACGGGGTCGTGCTCACCTCGATCAACGGGCGGCAGGAGACCAGGGTCTACGCGAAGCCGGTGGCGCAGGGAACGAGCTCGCACAACCTCTCCCTGGAAGAAGAGGAAGCGATCCGCCGGGCGCTCGCTGAGTCGCAGGCGACCGTGGAGGCCGGCTGATGCGGCGGCGGGAAGACGTGGAAGGCCGGGGCGCCGACGGCGGTCCGGCCCGCGAACGAACGGAGGCAGTGATGGCAGAAGAGGGAGAGGTCACGATCGTCGGCGCCGGAGCCAGGCTGGAGGGCAATGTCGTCTCTGCCGGGCACCTGAGGATCGACGGGCAGGTGAAAGGGCAGATCAACGCGGAGGGCGATGTCGCACTGTCTCCGCAGAGCCAGGTCGAGGCAGACATCCGCGCGCAGAACGTCAGCATCGCCGGTCGCTTCAAGGGCTCGATCCAGGTCAAGGGCAAGGCGCACCTCGCGCGGGGTGGCCGGATCGACGGCAACATCACGTCCAAGACCCTCGTCGTGGAAGAGGGCGGCGTGTTCCACGGGCAGAGCATCATGGACGGCTCGTCCCCAACCGACGGCGCCCGCACCCAGAGCGCCTCTCCGCAGAAGTCGGAGGAGAAACGGGACGAGCCGGAAGTGAAGGTCCCGTAGTTGCTCGACATCAAACGGATCAGGGAGGACCCCGATCGGTTCCGAGCGGCGCTCGCGAGGAGGAACCTCGCCGACGCTGTCGACCGCTTGCTGGACGCGGACGAGAGGCGCCGATCGCTGACCGCTCGCGTCGAGGAGCTGCGAGCGGAGCAGAACCGTGTGTCCAAGGCGATCGGCGCCGCGCAGGGTGAGGAGAAGCAGCGGCTGATCGAAGAGGTCGCGAAGGCCTCAGCCGAACTGAAGGAGCTCGAGCCACAGCTGGCGGAGGCCGAGGCGGAGCTGGATCGCGTGCTCGCGGAGACCCCGAACGTTCCGCACGAGAGCGCGCCGGACGGCTTCACCGAGGAGGACGCCGTCGAGGTGAAGCGCAACCACGACGAGCCGCCGGCCTTCGACTTCGAGCCGCGTGACCACGCGGAGCTCGGCGCGATGCTCGGCGTTCTGGACACCGAGCGCGGCGCCCGGACGTCGGGTTCGAGGTTCGTGTACCTGATGGGCGATCTCGTGTTCGTGCAGTTCGCCCTCATGCGGCATGCGATGGACATCGTGGTGGAGGAGGGATTCGCGCCGATGATCCCGCCGGTCCTCGTCCGCGAGGAGGCGATGTACGGAACCGGCTTCCTCCCCACGGACGCGGTGAATATCTACGTGACCCGCGAGGACGAGCTGTACTTGGTCGGTACGTCCGAGGTGCCGCTCGCTGCGTTCCACCTGGGCGAGATCCTGGATGAGGTCGACCTGCCGATCCGCTACTCCGGGTACTCCACCTGTTTCCGCCGCGAGGCGGGCTCCTACGGGAAAGACCTCGGTGGGATGTTCCGGGTGCACCAGTTCGACAAGGTCGAGATGTTCGCGTTCTGCACGCCCGAGACGTCGTGGGACGAGCACGAACGGATCCTCGCGATCGAGGAACGGATCTTCGGGAACCTCGAGATCCCGTATCGCGTGGTGAACATCGCTGCCGGTGACCTCGGCGGTTCAGCGGCGAAGAAGTACGACATCGAGGGCTGGCTCCCCGGGCAGGGGCGCTACCGCGAGCTCACGTCGTGCTCGAACACCACCGACTATCAGGCACGTCGGATGCAGACGCGCGTCCGGCGCGGGGACGGTGGCCTCGAGGTGCTCCACACGCTGAACGGGACGGCGACCGCGATGTCGCGGACTTTGATCGCGATCATGGAGAACCACCAGCGAGCCGATGGGAGCGTCGAGATCCCGGCAACGCTGCACCCGTACCTCCCGGAGCGCGCACAGGTGCTCACGCCGAAGTCTTCCGCCTAGCGGGCGGTGTCATCGACGGACGAGCGCTCGTTCCGATCCGCTTCCTGACCCTCGGGCCGTGTCTCCGATGGTGTCTCCTGCTCCGCGTGGGTCGCGGTCACGTCGACCGCGATGCCGTGCCACAGCTCCGGGATCACGCCGGGCGGGGAGACTCGACGGCCGAAAGAGTGGATCCACCGGATCCCGCCGTCGCGTCGGACGATCCGGTAGGTGTCCTCCCAGATCCCTCTGTGATCGGAATGAGCGACCGTCTTCCTCACGCGCGCCCGATCGTCGGGGTGGACCATCCGGGGGAAGTGCCTGCGCTCGACCATGAGCTCCTCCGGCGTGTAGCCGAAGATGTCGAACGCTTGAGCGCCGATGTAGGTGTATCGCTCGAATCCCGTCTCGGGATGGATCGTCTCGGACCACGGGATCACCAGCGCGCCCTCGAGCGCCAGCCGCTGATGCCGTTCGGACGCCTCGAGGCGAGCCTTCGCCTCTTCGCCCTCGGTCACATCGAGCAGGATGCCCTGGAACGTCCACGGCCTCCCTTGCGCGTCCCGCTTCAGCATGCTTCCCGTGTCGAGGACCCAGATCACTTTGCCGTCCGAACGGATCATCCGGTAGTGCATCGTCCACGGCTCGCCGGTTCGCGCGCTCCGCCCCATGGTCCGAGCCACGTCGTCCCGGTCGTCCGGATGCACCATCTCGAGCCACTTCGACTCGCGGAGCCAATGCTCGATCGGATAGCGAACGAGCTCGGCAGCCTGGGGGCTGATGTAATCCACGCTCACGGTGGGGGGAGAGTCGTCGTCGGCGTAGATGAGCTCGAAGGCGAAGACGACGACAGGGCCGCGCTCTGCGAGCGTCCGGAAACGGTCCTCAGCCGCTTCCGCCTTCGACTCGGCCTCCTTCCATGCCGTCACGTCGAGCATGACTCCTTGGAACGATGAGGGATCGCCTCCCTCCGTCCGCGAGATCAACGACGCGTGGTCGAGGACCCAGACGACGCTGCCGTCCTTCGCGAGGAAGCGGTACTCCATCTGGAACGGATCGCCCGTCCGCGCACACCCGGCGAGGGCATCAGCCACTCGCGCCTGATCGTGAGGGTGGATGCGATCCGAGGCGTGCCAGTCATCGGTGGAGAAGCCGAGCACGTCTTGGAGACTCGGACTCACGTAGGTGAAGGAACGCGGCTCACCGGGACGCACCTCCCACATGTAGGCGATCCCGGGCATGTTCTCGACGAGGCGCCGGTACCGCTCCTCGACCTGCCGGACCTCGTTCTCCATGCGACGGCGTTCGCCGATCTCGAGGGCCATCAGCTCGTTGGCGTCTTGCAGCTCGTTCGTCCGCTCGGCGACGCGCCGTTCGAGGTCCTCCTTGTGGAGTTCCAACATCTCTCTGGCGTCGTGCTCCGACGTGATGTCGATCATCACCCCGTGCCAGGCGGCACCGCCCCGATCGCGTCCCCGCATCAGGATCGCGCGATCGTGAACCCAGACCACCCTGCCGTCGCTCGCGATCAAGCGGTACTCCATGTCCCAGGGCTCTCCCGTCTGACTGTGCCGGTCGTGATGGGCGAGGACGACCTCTCGATCGTCGGCGTGGAGGAGCTCGATCCAGATGTCGGGCTGATCGAGCCATTCCGCCCGCGTGTAACCGAGGACCTGCTCCACGTGCGGACTGACGTAGAGCGTTCGGCGTTCGTCATCGGGGTCCATCTCGTAGACCACCGCGGGCACGCGTTCGATGAGCGCGCGATAGCGGGCCTCCGAGGCGCGAACGTCCTCCTCGGAGAGCTTCTCTGCCGTGATGTCCTCGATCACCCCTTGCCACGCAAGCCGGTGGCCCGACTCGCTGAGCACGAGGACGCTTGATTCCCGGACCCAGACCTCCTGCCCGTCCGGTCGGAGGAGCCGGTACTCCGCGTGGAAGGGGGTTCCTCTCCTCCACGCATCCCCCCAGCTCTGCCAGAAGTGATCCCGATCGTCGGGGTGGATCGAACGGAACCAGCGCGCACGATCCTCGATCAAACTTGTCTGCGGATGACCGAGGATCTTCTCGACGTTGGGGCTGACGTAGACGGTCGCTCCCTGGAGCTCGTCCGTATCGACGTAGACGACGACGGGGAGCTGCTCCACGAGCTCTCGGGTCCGCGACGGGGAGGAGAAGGGATCGAGGGGTGAGTCGAGCCCGGAGGCGTCGGGCATGTCGGACATCGGGTGAGCGTACCCCGGCCTGCGGTCCGGACTCCAGACCTGACGTACCCTCCCTACGGGAGGATGGCCGAGCGGACGAAGGCGACGGTCTTGAAAACCGTTAGCGGGGCAACTCGCTCGTGGGTTCGAATCCCACTCCTCCCGCTGGATGCCTCTTCGCACCAGCTTCCAAGCTCGAAGCAACGATAAGGGGGCCGGAGGCGTTCATGGTGCGGATGAGACAGGAACTGGCGGCCACATCCGATCGGGGCGACGCCCTGTCAGACGCACCGACATTCGAGGCGTTCTTCACCCAGGAACGTCACCGGTTGCTTCGGGCGCTCTACGTCGTCACGGGCAACGCCCAGGAGGCGGAAGAGATCATGCAGGAATCGTTCCTCGACGTGTGGGAGCGCTGGGATCGTGTCTCGGCGATGGACAGTCCGGTCGGCTACCTGTTCCGGACCGCGATGAATCGCCAACGGAGTGGCGTCCGCCGCGCCGTGCGAGCGGCTCGGCGCGTCGCCCGGACTGCCGAGGGTGGCGACGAGTTCGCTCGCGCGGAGGAGCGTGACGCCCTTGCCCGGGCATTGACGCGTCTGCCGTCTCGACAGCGTGCCGCGATCGTGCTCACGGAGCTGCTCGGCTATGACGCGAGGGCTGCTGCGGCGATCCTCGGCGTCCGAGACGTGACGGTGAGGTCGCTCGCATCGAGGGGTCGGGCCGGTCTGCGGGAAGCGCTGGAGGGTGACGATGGATGACCTGAAGACTTCGCTGGAACATCTGGCAGGGCGTGTCGAGGATCGGCCCGACGCGTTCGTCCGACTGGACCGCCGTCGTCGTGTGCGCACACGAACGCGCCGACTGACGGCCGGCCTTCTCGCGGTCGCGATCGCCGTGACCGGAACGCTCACGGCGTACTCGGCATTCACGACCCCCAGCCCCCGAGGTCCATCCACGACGCCCAGCCCAGGAGCTCCTGCCGCGACGACCCAGCCCATCGCAGCCCTCTGGCCCGAGCACGACACCGTTGCGTTGCGCGCCGCGCAGGAAGCGGTCGACAGCGGGGAGATGCGATGGCGACTGGACGCGGAGGAGACGGCCGTTCGGTTCGTCCGTTCCGTGCTCGGCTGGACCAGCGACGACGAGCGGCTCCATCACAACGCCGTGGAGGCTCCCAGTGGACTGGTGATGGTCGATGTGTTCACCGTCCCCACTTCGTGCGAGCAAGAGAGCTGCGACGTCGTGCATGACGTCATCCTGCAGCTCATCCGGCACGGCGACGAGGACGGGATCTGGAGCGTTATCTCCGCCGAGAGCGCCGTGTTCAACATGCAGTTCCGCATCGGCCAAGCGGTTCGCGTCGGCGAGGACCCTCGAGGTGATCTCGGGTCATCCGTCGGGCACCGAGATCGCTGTCGGCGTGAAGGTCTTCGAGCCATGCTCCGGCTTCCACGAGGGGATCGCCGTCGTCCACGACCATCGTGTCAGCGTCCCCATCGTGGGGGTCGAAGAAGGATGCGTCGGCTATGTCTATGCTCTGACACCTCCACGCCGGGGTCATCCGGCCGGAGACCTCTTCGAAGGACGCTCCCGCGAACCGCTCGATCTGATCGCGGTGGCTCCCGTGTTCATAGGGCCGGCGATCGGTTCTGGGCCGATCGGCGAGGTTCCCCAACCAGAGGAAGTATGAGCGGGATGGCTACCGGAGGCATCGGCCGGCTCCTCCGCTCGGGTCCCTAGGCACAGCCACGGCCCTCGGGTGATCGATCGGTCCGATGAGGTGATCACATCTCCTCACGAAACCGGTAGTTCTCCCTGTTCAATCGGACTCTTCGACGTCCCGATGCTTAAGAGAGGAGCCTGATTGAAGTGACGGATGACGAGCGCGTAGCGGAACGGATCAGGCAGGAGGCCCGCGTAGCCGGCCTGCGGGACTTCCGCACGCCTTCGCTCGAAGCCGTCGAGCGCCGCAGGTTGCAGCTCTGGATCCTCACCGCGATCCTGCTCGTGTCCGTTTCGCTGGGCGTGGTGTTCGTGTCGACGTGGCAGACCAGCGTCACGCGGGTCTTCGCCGGTACGCCCGTCATGCGGATCGCAATCGTGCTGTTGAGCGTCGCGTTCAGTGTCTATGCGATCGAGAAGGAGCGCCATCTCCGAAAGCTCTCCCGCCTCCTGGTCGACGAGCGCGTGTTGACGACGGCGCTGTCGAACCGTCTCCGCGAGGTGCAGCTGCTGCTCGAGGCGGGGAAGGCCATGAACGACGTCCTCGAGCTTTCCGTTGTCCTGGACACGATGCTCGGGAGCGCGATCGAGCTCTTGGGCAGCGACAGTGGTTCGGTGATGTTGCGCGAGAACGACGAGCTCGTGGTCTCCTGCGCGCACGGGAACGAGCTCGCCGTCGGTCGCAGGGTGCTGCTCGGTGAAGGGATCGCGGGCCACGTCGCCGAGTCGAGGGAAGCGCTCCTCGTGCAGGGCAAGGCGGACTCGGGCGACTTCCCGGGACTCGTGCCGAACGATCGAGGCGTGCACAGTGCCATCAGTGCGCCGCTCATCCACCGGGACGAGCTGCTCGGCGTCCTGAACGTGAACTCCTCCGGCGATCGGGTCTTCACGGAGTTCGACCTCCGCGCGGTGTCGCTCTTCGCCGAGCAGGCCGCCGCTGCGATCGCGAACGCGCGTCTCTACGAGGTGGAGCGGTCACAGGTGGAGGAGCTCACACATCTCGACCGCATGAAGAGCCAGTTCGTCGCATTGGTGAGCCACGAGCTTCGTGCGCCGATCGCCTCGATCATCGGGGCGATCGCCTCCGCCCGGAAGCCCGAGATGGAGGAGCATCGGAGGGAGCTCGAAGACACGGTCGAGTTGGCCGCATTGCAACTCGGGACCATGCTGGAGGATCTGTTGGTCGCCGCCGAGCTGGAGCGCGGAGAAGCCGCGCGTCGGCTCGAGCGGGTCGACCTGACGAGGGTAGTTCGTGAGGCGGCGGCGGACCAGAAGCTGCTCGATCGAGAGGTCCAGGTGACGTCGCCGCACGCCGCGGTGGTGGTCTGCGATCGCGCGTATCTCCGCCGGATCCTCGACAACCTCGTGGACAACGCGTTCAAGTACGGTCGTCCACCGGTCAGGATCGAGGTCGCCGGTGAGGCAGAGCACGTCTGGCTCTCTGTCCTCGACGACGGCCGTGGGGTCGCGGAGGCGGATCGGGAGAAGGTCTTCGACCGATTCCAGCGCCTCGACGCGATGAACGGACACGGTCTCGGGTTGGGACTCTCGGTCGTCGAGGGTCTCGTCGAGGCGATGGGGGGCACGATCCGTGCCGAAGAGGCACCGGGAGGCGGGGCGGCGTTCCGGATCAGGTTCCCGCGGCCGGCCCGTACGATCTTCGGGGATGCGCTCGCCGACGCGGTCGGCTCCGAGAGCCGGGCTCCAGCACCGACGTCACCCTCCGTATCCTGAGGGTGTGGCCGGCAACCCTTCGAACGACCTTCTGCTGCGAGCGCTCAAACGTGAGGCCGTGGACCGCACCCCGGTGTGGTTCATGCGCCAGGCGGGCCGCTACCTCCCCGAGTATCGGGAGCTCCGCGGCTCTACGGACATCCTGGACACGTGCCGCCGGCCGGAGGATGTGCTCGAACTCACGCTGCAGCCGCTCCGGCGCATGCCGCTCGATGCGGCGATCCTCTTCTCCGACATCATGGTCCCGATCGCCGCGATCGGCGTGCCCGTGCGGATCGAGTCCGGGCGTGGTCCGGTGCTGGACGAGCCGATCCGCGACGCCGGCGGTGTGGCGCGCCTCCGCGGACTGGACCCGGACGTCGACGAGCCGTTCGTCTCGGAGGCGATCAGGCTCCTCGTGAAGGAGCTGGAGGTGCCGCTGATCGGTTTCTCGGGTGCACCGTTCACGCTCGCGAGCTACCTGATCGAGGGCGAGCCCAGTCGGACCTTCGCTCGCACCAAGGCGCTGATGCACTCGGACCCGGCCGTCTTCGAGCGGCTCCTCGGGGCGCTCACCGATGTCGTGGTCGCACACCTCCGCGCCCAGGTGGACGCCGGCGCGCACGCGGTGCAGCTCTTCGACTCGTGGGTGGGGGCGCTCGATCGAGACGACTATCGCCGCTTCGTGCTCCCTCACTCGGCGAGGGTCTTCGAGGGGATCGCCGGCACGGATGTGCCGGCGATCCACTCGGGGGTCGGGACAGGCCATCTCCTGGATCTGATGCGGGACGCGGGGGGCGACGCCTTCGGCGTCGACCACCGCGTCCCGCTCGACGACGCCTGGGCGACGATCGGCCACGACCGCGGGATCCAGGGGAACCTGGATCCCGCGGTCCTGCTCGGTCCCTGGGACGCGGTCGAGCGGAAGGCGCGCGATGTGCTCGCTCGCGCCGCGGGCCGAGCCGGACACGTGTTCAACCTCGGCCACGGCGTGCTTCCCGACACGCCGGTCGAACACCTCCAGCGGTTGGTGGACCTGGTCCATGCCGAGACGGAGCGGAGCGGCTCGTGAGCGCACCGGTGGGCGTGTTGGTCATGGCGTACGGCACCGCGAGCGGGCGGGACGACATCGAGCGCTACTACACCGACATCCGCGGCGGGCGCGCGCCGTCGCCCGAGCATCTCGCGGAGCTCGTGGATCGGTACGCCGCGATCGGCAACGTGTTCCCGCTGCTGGAAACGACCAGGAAACAGGCGGAAGGACTCGTCGAGCGGCTGAACGGTGACGGGACGACGTACCGCGCGTACCTCGGGATGAAGCACTCGCCGCCGTCCATCACCGATGCGGTGGCGCGGATGACGGCCGAGGGCGTCGAGCGCGCGATCGGCATCGTGATGGCGCCCCACTGGTCGGGGATGTCCGTGGAGACCTACGTGGAACGCGTCCGCGACGCACTGGATGAGTTGCGCGGCGGCCCTTCGTTCTCGTTCGTCCGCGGCTACCACGCGCACCCGTCGTTCGTGAAGTTCTTGGCGACGCGGGTGTCGGACGCGCTCGAAGGTCTCACTCCCGAGGAGCGAGATGGTGCGATGGTCCTGTTCACCGCGCACTCGCTCCCGACCCGCGTCCTGCAGGACGGTTCGCTCCGGTGCAAGACGTGCGAGTGCACCGACTCCTGCCGCTATCGCGACGGGCTCCAGGAGACGGCCGACCTCGTGGCCGCGACCCTTGGGCTCGAGCGTTTCGGGATCGCGTGGCAGAGCGCGGGGCGCACGTCCGATCCCTGGTGGGGACCGCCGGTCGAGGAGTCGATCCTCGAGGCCGCGGCGACGGGCCATCCCGCCGTGGTCGTGTGCTCCGCGGGGTTCGTGGCCGATCACCTCGAGATCCTCTACGACCTCGACATCGAGGCGAAGTCGGTGGCCGAGGGAGCGGGGATCAGGTTCGCGCGGACGGAGATGCCGAACGCCGACCCCGCGTACCTCGACGTCCTGGCCGAGGTGGTGCGCGACCACCTCGCCGAGGTGCCGGGGGCGTGAGCGACCGCGTCGCCGTCGTCGGAGGCGGCATCGCCGGGCTCGCCACCGCCTTCCATCTGGCGCGAGCGGGCGCGGACCCCGTGGTGTTCGAGCGGGACGACGTCCCCGGAGGGATCGTCGCCCCTCCGATCGAGGTCGGTGACCTGTGGCTGGAGCCTGGACCTGATTCGCTGGCGGCGAGGAAGGCGTGGGGCGCCGACCTCTGCCGCCTGCTGGGGCTGACGCTGATCGCGCCGGGAGCCTCGGGCGCCTTCCTCTGGACGGACACGGGGTTGGTGCCGTATCTGAGCGGCACCGCCTTCGGGATCCCGGGGGACGTGGGTGACGTGCTCCGATGGGCGGGCCTGTCGCGCCGGGGACGGGTCCGAGCTCTCGCGGATCTCGTGAAGCGGAAGCGGCGTGACGGCGTCGACGAGAGCCTCGGGGAGCTGCTTCGACGCCGGCTCGGCGACGAAGCCACCGACCTGGCGATCGCGCCGTTGCTCGCGGGCCTCCACGCCGGCGACGTCGACCGGCTGTCGGCGTCGGCGACGTTCCCGGAGCTCCTCGCTTGGGAGCGGACCCAGGGGAGCCTGATCCGGGGTGCGCAGGCCGCGCAGCGTTCTGCGCGCGGCGGCCAGCTTGGGCCGCTGTTCGTTCGACCGTCGGGCGGGATGCGGGAGCTGGTCGACGCCCTCACCGGTGCCCTCGGCGACCGTGTTCGCACGGACGCCGAGATCACGAGCGTCGGCGACCACGACGTCCAGCTCGCCGACGGATCCGAGCAGGTCGACGCTGTCGTCCTCGCCTGCGGCGCGCAGTCGGCGGCCGCCCTCCTCGGGGAGGCTGCTCCAGCGGACCTCGCGGCCATCCGCTCGGTCTCCACCGGTGTCGTCTTCCTCGCCTACCCGGCCGGGACCGCCGACGCGCTCCCGGACGGGACCGGGTTCGTCGTTCCCCGCGGGAAGGCCCCGATGACCGCCGCGACCTTCCTCTCGCGGAAGTGGGTGGACGAGCGTTTCGGCGACCGCGCGATCGTGCGTTGCTACGTGGGCGGCGCGGGCGACGAGGATGTGCTCGACGCGCCGGACGAGGACATCGTCGAGGCGTGCGCACGGCATCTGAGCGCCGTCCTCGAGCTTCCGGCACCCTCGGCATCACGCGTCCATCGATGGTGGCGCGCGATGCCTCAGTACGAGATCGGGCACCTCGACCGCGTCCGCCGGATCCGCGAAGCCTTGCCGCCGGGTATCTTCCTCGTCGGGAGCGCCTTCGACGGGGTGGGTGTGTCGGACCTCGCCCGCGCCGCCGAAGAGACCGCCTCGCTGGTGCTCGAAGACGCGCGTGCCCCTCGGAAGGAGCCCGCATGACCGACACGATCTACGCCCTGTACCCGGTGTTCGCCGCGAGCCCGGAGCTTCGGGCCGAGCTCTTCGAGGACGACGCACTCGGCAACGCCGCGGAGGAGATGGAGACCCTCTTCAAGGACTGGGCCGGCCGGGTGGACGTCCGTGGGTCGTACTCGACGGTCGGGTTCCGCGCCGACGCGGACCTGGTGCTCTGGCTGACGGCGGGCTCGGCCGACGATCTCCAGAGGTTCGTCGTCGAGTTCCGAAGGACCCGCGCGGGCGACCTCCTGGACCCGGTCGCATCGTTGATGGGTCTCGTGAAACCGGCCGAGTTCACGCCCGACCACCAGCCGGCCTTCGTGCGCGGCGAGGCTCCTCGCACGTACCTCTGCGTCTACCCCTTCGTACGCACGCCCGAGTGGTATCTCCTCCCTGCGCAAGAGCGTGGAGAGCTGCTCGCCGAGCACGGCGTGCTGGGGCGTGAGTTCCCGGGGGTCCTCGCCAACACGACGAGCGCCTTCGGTCTGGGCGACTGGGAATGGATCCTCGCGTTCGAAACCGACGAGTTGGATGCACTGGTCGACTGCATCCGCCGCCTCCGCGACTCGAAGACCCGCCTCTACTCCAAGGTCGAGACGCCCTTCTTCACGGGGATCCGCAAGCCGATCGCCGACGCCCTCGACGACCTCCGCTGATCCTCCTCCGTTGGGTGGACTGAAGGCCTCCTCGTGCCGATGATGGGTTCATGAAGAAGCTCCTCGCCTCCCTGGCCGTCTCGAGCGTGCTGCTCACGGCGTGTGCCGACGGCCCCGCTCCCGTCAGCCCGCGGGACGCGGTGCTGAACGCCATGAAGGCCGTCTACGAGGCGGGGACCTTCCACCAGGAGCTCGAGATGTCCATGACCGGAGGCGGAGAGAGCTTCACCATGTCCGGGGAGGCCGACGTCGACAACGTGCACCAGCGGATCGACATGACGATGGACCTCGGCATGCTCGGCGGCGAGATGCAGCTCCTGATGGATGAAGGCCTGGTGTACATGCGCTCGCCGGCGTTCCAGGACGCCGGCACGGAGTGGGTGAGTCTCGATCCCTCGAAGATGGACCCGGCGATGGCCGCACAGTTCGGCGGCTTCGGAACGGGCACGACCGATCCATCGGCCTACATCGGTCTGTTCGCGGGCGTGTTCGACGTGAGGGACTCGGGAGAGCAGGAGCTTCAGGGCGTCTCCACGACGCACTACGTGGGTTCGATCGACCTCAAGAAGGTGCTCGGGGGATTCGCCGACGTCGTGGGCGAGGACGTCGACGCGGAGACCAGGAAGCAGCTCGAGATGGTGGTGGAGCAGTTCGGGTCCCTCGGGATCGACGAGAAGATCCCGTTCGAGATCTGGATCGACGAGGAGGGGCTGCCGCGCCGGCAGCGCATCAGCATGGACTTCGGCGACCTCGTCCCGGGCGACGAAGCGGCGAGCATGCGGATGACCGTGGACTTCTCCGACTTCGGCAAGCCGGTCGAGATCGAGATCCCCCGCCCCTCAGAGGTGACGGACATGACCGACGCCCTGGCCGACGCCGGGAGCGGGTCAGGCTCCGGCTCGGGCTCAGGCGCCTACGGCTAGCAGCGCCCGGAGATCCCCGATCACCCGGTGACCGTTGAGGTCCGGGCCGCCGTCGCCCGACCGGTCGATCAGGAACGTCTCGATCCCGAGGGCCGCGGCGCCGTCGCAGTAGGCGGGCTGGTCGTCCACGAACACGGCTCGATCGGGCGCGACGTCGCCGAGCCGCCGGAGCGCCTCCCGGTAGATCCCGGGATCCGGCTTGTGCATCCCGACCTCGAACGAAAGCAGGACTTCGTCGAACTCCTCGTCGATCTTGAGGCGGTCGACGATCGGGCGCGTGGAGTGCGAGCAGTTGCTGATCAACGCCGACTTCACGCCTCGAGCCCGGAGGTCTCGCAAGACCGGCACGGAGTCCTCCCAGAGCTCGACGCCGGTCCCGGAGAACTCGCGCTCCATACGCAGGAGTCGCTCGATCAGCTGGGGATCCGGGTCGAGGCCCGCCGCCTCGACGATCGCGGTCATGTCGCCCTCGATGCTTCCGTACGCCCCGACCCCCCTTGCCGCGCGGGTGAGCTCGTACGCGCGGAAGAGTTCGGCCTTCTCGATGCCGAGCTCCGCCGTGATGGTCTCGGAGAGCTGTCCCCAGCGAGTCCGGACGAGCGTGTCGTAGAGGTCGAGCAGGACGGCATCCACGCCGTCAAGGATAGGGGCGGGGTCGGCGACCCGTTCGGGGCCGCCGACCCAGCGAACCCGGCGGTGCTCAGCCGAGCTGTGCTCGAAGGGCTCCCCCAGGGAAGTCCGTGGTGTGGACGTTCACGTAGTAGGCGGCCGGATCCTTGGCGATCGCCTTCGCGAGTGCGGGATCGACGGTCGTGCACCCAGCCGACGTGCCTGTGGCGTCGGGGGCAGTCAGATGCACCACGATCGGCCCCGGATCGGTCACCGGAGCGATGTGGATGTGGGCGCCGATCGACGGCAGCGTGATATCGGCGACCTCGATCTCCCAGCAAACCTCCCCCAGGCCGCGATTGATCGTGATGGCCGCGGTCCCCGATCCGTCGGGGTCGCCGGGTCCGGGCCGCTCGTCGGCGCCGGTCATCGTGACCGTGAACCGCGTGATGGCCTGAGCCGTCGGAGCGAGCGTGAGCGTCATCGCCAGGGTGGCGACGCCGACCAGCGCTATGACGGTACGTCGATGCTGCATGCCGATCCCTCCCAACTGCGGAGGCGGGTCTTGGGCCTCCGCGACGATTGGTCTACGGACGCCCGCGGGATGGGGTTCAGTCGGCCCAGAGGCCGGCGAGGAACGCGTCGACATCGGCCGCCGCGGTGACCGGTACCCCGACATCGGGCACGGTGACGACCTCCGGTCCGATCACGTCGAAGTGCTCCAGCACGTCGTCGGGGAGGAAGCGGGACCGCTGCGAATACGAGTGCGGGTCCTCGAGGCCCTTGGGTCTGCGGTAGTAGCGCTGCGGGTAGGTCACGTGGAGGGCGTCTCGCGCCCGAGTGAGCGCCACGTACAGGAGACGGCGCTCTTCCTCGATCTCGTCGTCGTCGCCCGTGGACATGTCCGAGGGGATCATCCCGTCGGCCGCGTGGATCACGTGGACCACGTCCCACTCGAGGCCCTTCGCCGAGTGGATGGTGGAGAGGATCAGGTAGTCCTCGTCGAGATGCGGCGGACCCGCGAGGTCGCCTGTGGACGACGGCGGGTCCAGCGTGAGGTCGGCGAGGAACTGTCCGCGTGAGCCTGATTCCGAGGCCAGGAGCTCGAGCTGCTCGAGGTCGCGGATGCGCGAAGCGGCGGCCTCGTACTTCCGGGCGATCACCGGCTCGAGGAAGCTCCTCAACCTCGCGAGCTGGCCTGCGGGCGGCAGCGCGTCGCCGTCGAGGCAGTCGCCGAGGGCTCCGCGGAGCTGGCGGATCCCGTCGGCCGCGCCCTTCGGCACCGCGACCGGCTCGTCGAGGAAACGGGTGAGCGGTGACGCCGCGTCCGCGGCGTCACCGCGCCGCACCTCGAGCTCCTCCATGAGTCGCCGCGCCGACGCCGGGCCCATCCCGTCCAGCAGCTGCAGGACCCGGAACCAGCTCACCTCGTCCAGCGGGTTCTCGAGGATCCGGAGGCACGAGAGCGCGTCCTTCACGTGGGCCGCCTCCATGAACTTCAGTCCCCCGTACTTGATGAACGGGATGTTCCGGCGGGCGAGCTCCACCTCGAGGTGGTCCGAGTGGTACGCCGCGCGGAACAGGACCGCCTGCGCCTTCAGCGGGACGCCCTCCTCACGATGCTCGAGGACCGCACGACACACGGCATCGCTCTGCTCGGCCTCGTCGAGACACGCCCGCAGGATCGGCCGTGTCTCGCCCGGTCGGGTGGGGCGGAGGGTCTTCTCGTGTCGCTGCGGACTGAGCGCGATCACCGCGTTCGACGCCGCCAGGATCGGCGGCGTCGAACGGTAGTTCCGCTCGAGCTTGATCATCGTCGCGTCCGGGAAGCGTTCGGGGAACTCGAGGATGTTCTTCACGGTCGCGGCGCGGAAGCCGTAGATCGCCTGGGCGTCGTCGCCCACGACCGTCAGGTTCCGCGGGCCGGATGGGGGCCGCATCCCCTCGAGGATGTCGGCCTGCAGCGCGTTCGTGTCCTGGTACTCGTCGACCAGGATGTGCTCGAACATCCTGGCGAGCTGCGAAGCGGTGGCGGGCGACGTCGCGAGCGCTTTCCAGAACAGGAGCAGGTCGTCGTAGTCGAGGACGTGCTGCAGCCGCTTCCGATCGGTGTAGGCGCGGAAGATCTCTCGGATCCCCTCCGCCTCATCGAGACACCAAGGGTAGTGACGCTTCAGCACGTCGGTGAGCCGCTCGCCGGCGTTCACCGTTCGCGAGTAGATCGCCGCAAGCGTGTCCTTGCGGGGGAACCGCCGCTCGCGGGCCGAGTAGCCCAGTTCGTCCCGAAGCAGGTTCATGACGTCGGCGCCGTCGGCCTGGTCGAGGACGGTGAAGTCGGGGGTGAGCCCGAGTGCACGACCGTGGAGGCGGAGCAGACGGTTCCCGATCGCGTGGAACGTCCCGCCCCACACGCGACCCGTGTCGCTCGTGCCCAGCCGGGCCGCGCGCGAGACCATCTCGCGCGAGGCGCGCCTGCTGAACGTGAGGAGCAGGATCCGCTCGGGGCGGGTCCCTCGCTCGATCAGCGAGGCCACCCGAGCAGCGAGGGTCATCGTCTTGCCGCTCCCGGCCCCCGCGACGATGAGCAGCGGCCCCTCGCCGTGGCTCACGGCCGTCTGCTGCTCCGGATTCAGGTCCTCGAACACGCGTTCGAAGGATAGTGCGAAGCGGTGACCGAATCGAGGACCGGCGTGACCAGGAGCTCGAAAGGCTTCATGGTTCACGCATCCGATGGCACGTGGGAGGATGCCGCTCATGTCGGACCCCGAGATCCGGATCGAGGAGAATGGCCCTTACGAGGTGAAGGGTCCGCTTCCGATCTCCCGGACGAGGACCGTGAAGACCGAGTTCGGGGAGCCGGTCGACTACGCGCCCTTCGAACCCTTGGAAGCAGGCGGATCCTACCGACTGTGCCGGTGCGGCAAGAGCGGGAACAAGCCGTTCTGCGACGACAGTCACCTCGAGGAACCCCGCGTCGACGTCACGGAGCGTGCTGATCACGGTCCCCGCGACGACAGGACGGACGTATTCCAGGGCCCGGATGGAGCGATCATCAGCGACGATCTCTCGATCTGCACGAAGGCCGGCTACTGCAAGGACCGGTTCACCGGCGTATGGCAGATGCTCGGTGACCCCGATCCGGCCGTGCGCGAACGGATGGGCAGGATGGTCCAGCTCTGCCCCTCGGGCAGGCTCGCGTGGGCCGACGCGGTCGACTCGCCGGACCACGAGCCGGACTACGAGCCCGAGATCGGCGTGTTCCGCAATGGGCCGTTGTTCGTGCGCGGCGGCGTCAGGGTGGTGGGAGCGGACGGCGAGCCCTATGAGATCCGCAACAGGCAGACCCTCTGCCGATGCGGGTACTCACAGAACAAGCCGTTCTGCGACGGCTCACACTCGATCGTTGGCTTCCGAGACGGCTGAGCTACGCGCTGACGAGCCCCAAGTCGTCGAGCAGCCCCGGCGGGATCGCGTGGCAGTACGGCTCGTGTCCGTTCTTCAGGTAGTAGCGCTGGTGGTAATCCTCGGCCGGATAGAAGGCGACGTGCGGCCGGATCTCCGTGGCGATCGGATGGGCGTAGCGACTCTGCGCCCGATCGCGTGAGGCTTCCGCCGCCGCTTGCTTCTCGTCGGAGTGCGTGAGGACGATGCTCCGATACTGCGAGCCGCGGTCGGGTCCTTGCCGGTTGACCTGCGTCGGGTCGTGCATCGCCCAGAAGACCTCGAGGAGCTGGTCGAAGGACACGACCTCGGGGTCGAACGTCACCTGCACGACCTCGGCGTGGCCGGTCGTATCGCTGCAGACCTCGCGGTAGGTGGGGTTCTCGACGATCCCCCCGCTGTAGCCCGAGACGGCGTCGATCACGCCCGGAACCTTTCGGAACAGGTGCTCGACTCCCCAGAAGCAGCCGGCGCCGAAGGTGGCGGTCTCAGATGGCATGTCGTGTCCTTTCGGAAAGGTCCTCGTCTCCATAGTGTCAGCAACCTGACGTGCCGTGGCAGCATTCCTCCGGAGGCATCCCGCAGAAGTCGTAGTCCCCTCGGGGAATCACGAAATGGTCCTCTTCGCCGATACGGCGGGCGACCCTGGATACCCGATATCAGGTAGAGCAAGGGGAGAGGCGTCGAGGAGGAGAGCACATGCGACAGTGGGAGCTCATCGGTATCACGGACACGGTGGATTGGTCACCGCCTCGCCGTGAGCCAGCGCCTTCTGCAGAGGAAGAGCACTTTCCGGCCGTCATGTGGACCACCGACGGCTCGCTTCGACTGAGGGGGGTCTCCTGGACGGCCTCCCAGCACCTGGGGATCCACCCTCGCTTCCTCGATGGAAGAGAGCTGCTCGAGGCGTTCGGGATGGAAGGGGAGAACCTCCCGATCCTCGAGGCACACGCGGCCGCGCTCACGGGGAAGACGGTCACGTTCAGCCTCAAGGGGATCGAGGGGCGGATGTGGTGCCGCGTCGCGCCCACCCACGACGCGGGCGAGCACATCGTGGGGACGTTCTGCATCGCCACCGAGCCGGCGTCCGACGGCGACGAGCCGATGGCGGCGCAGGCGGCCACCCTCACGCTTGTGTGAGCTTCGGGGCGGTCAGCCGCGGAAGCGGCCGGCCGCCCCGAGCACCATCTCGGTCTCGCTCTCACCGAAGGCCGAGCACAGCGTCCACAGCTCGTAGCCGGAGGGAGGAAGGTACACGCCCTCCCCCAGCATGTGGTGGAAGAAGCGCGCGAACCGTTCGTGGTCGGCCGCCTTCGCATCCTCGAAGTTCCTGATCGGGCCGCCCGAGAAGAACACGCTGAAGAGCGAGCCGGCTCGATTGACCGTCGCCTCGATCCCGTTCGTCTCGAAGGCCAGCGCGAGACCTGCCTGGAGATCTTCCGCCGTTGTCTCGAGCGCCGCATACGGATCTTCGCGATCGATCAACTCGAGGGCGGCCAGGCCCGCCGTCACCGCGACCGGGTTCCCGCTGAGCGTCCCGGCCTGATAGACAGGTCCGACCGGCGCGAGCTGCTCCATCAGGTCGCGCCGGCCGCCGAAGGCCGCGCACGGGAACCCGCCGCCCATCACCTTGCCGAGGACGGTGAGGTCGGGCGTGACGCCGTAGCGATCCTGCGCGCCGCCCGCGCGCGATCCGGAACCCGGTGATCACCTCGTCGAAGATCAGGAGCGCGCCGTGTTCGTCGCAGAGGAGTCGGAGCCCTTCGAGGTACCCGTCGTCGGGCGGTACGACGCCCATGTTCGCGGGGACCGGCTCGACGATGAGCGCCGCGACCGTTCCCTCGTTGGCCGTGAAGCAGGGACGCGATCTCGTCGAGGTCGTTGAAGGGCGCCATCACGGTGTCGCGCGCGCCGCCGGCGGTGACACCGGGCGTGCTCGGGATCGAGAGGGTCGCGAGTCCGCTGCCCGCGCCCTGCGCGAGCAACGCGTCGGAGTGCCCGTGGTAGCAGCCCTCGAGCTTGATGAGGGTGTCCTTGCCGGTCGCGCCACGGGCCAGGCGGATCGCCGACATCGCGGCCTCTGTGCCGGAGGAGACGAGCCGCACCTGTTCGACCGAAGGCACCATCGAGACGATCCGCTCCGCCAGTTGCACCTCTGCCTCGGTGGGGACGCCGAATGAGGTTCCTCGCCCGGCGGCCTCGACCGCGGCATCTACGATCTCCTTGCGCCCGTGTCCGAAGAGCAACGCTCCCCATGACTGGCAGAGGTCGACGAAGCGAGTTCCGTCGGCGTCCTCGAGGTAGGCACCGTCGCCTCGGACCGCGAAGCGGGGTGTGCCGCCGACGGCACCGAACGCACGGACCGGCGAGTTCACGCCGCCGGGGATCGTTCGCTTCGCTCGCTCGAAGAGTTCCTCGGACCGGCCCACGGCCCGTCAGTCTATGAGCGCCTGCGATCGGGACGCCTATGGTTGGATGCGGTCCGTGACCGTGGGAGCCGATGACGTCGATCTGCCGCAGAGCGGATCGCCGGCCGTGTCCGCCGAACGCCCGTGCTGGAGCTCGGCGAGATGCATGGCGCCTCGGTCGTCGCGAAGCTCGAGCTCCTGCAGCACACTGGCTCGTTCAAGCCTCGGGGCGCGTTCAACAAGCTCCTCTCGAGCGAGGTGCCGCCCGCGGGCGTGATCGCGGCGTCCGGCGGGAACTTCGGTCTCGGCCGTCGCGTACGCCGCCCGCGAGACGGGAGTGCCCGCGGAGATCTTCATCCCGTCGACGTCCCCGCAGACGAAGATCGATCGCGTGCGGGCTCACGGAGCGCACGTCACGATCGTCGAGGGGTACTTCGCCGAGGCGAACGAGGCGTTGGCAACGCGAGCGGAGGAGACCGGCGCTCTGGTGATGCATCCGTTCGACCAACCCGAGGTGATCGCCGGTCAGGGGACGACTCGGGATCGAGATCGAGGGGCAGGTGCCCGATGTCGACGCGGTGCTCATCGGCGTGGGCGGAGGCGGCCCTCTCGCCGGGATCGCGGCCTGGTGTCGGGGATCGCGTGCGTGTGGTCGGCGTCGAGCCGGAGGGATGCGCCTCGATGACGGCGGCGCTCGCGGCGGGCGAACCGGTCGTCGCTCCCGGTCGGCGGGCTCGCCGTCCGATTCGCTCGGCTCGGCCCGGGTCGGCGACCACACGTTCCCGATCGTCCGAGACCACGTGGATCGCATGGTCCTCGTCAAGGACGACGCAGATCCGGGATGCGCAACGGGCGTCTCTGGGAAGACGTCCGGTTGATCGTCGAGCCGGGTGGCGCCGCCGCGTTCGCGGCGCTCCGCTCCGGCGCCTATCCGGCGTCGCCCGGCGATCGCGTGTGCGTCGTGCTCTCGGGTGGGAACTGCGACCCGGCGACTGTCACCGGGTAACAGTCACGCGCGGCGCACGACGTCGCCGCGCCGCGACGACCAGGCCCGCCGCAGCGGCGCCGAGCGCGGCGAGGGTGATGGGCACGACTCGGCCGCGGTGTCCCACCTCGATCCGTATCGGGTCCGGGAACCCGGGGCTGTGTTCGGGGCCCCAGCTCCGCCACAGGGGCAGGACGTCGTAGCTCCCCGGCTCGGTCAACGTGATCGTGCCTCGGCTCGCGCCGCCGGGGGCCCGGTGTCCTTCGACCGGGATCCAGTCGGTGCGTTCGAGACGTGCCGTCCTCGTCCAGCGGGTGCACCCAGGCCATGACGCCCCCCGCCCCGAGGCAGGACGACCACGGCTCCGTGTGTCCAGCATCATCGAAGCACGTCATCGTGAGCGTGATCGGCTCCCCGATCCGGGGGCGGAGGGGATCGACCTCGAGGCCGAAGAAGGGCAACTTCGCCGAAGCGACGGCCGGCAGAAGGAGCGCAATCAGCGCGATCGGAAGCACGATCCTTCGCATCCCACCAACGACTACACCGCAACTCCGACGTCGGTTCCGTCGCTGTCAGGGATCCTTCGCGTCCAGGAGCTCGGCGAGCTTCGTCGTCGTGTTCCAGTTCCGGATCGTCATCTGCTTGTAGATCGGCAACGAGGCGATCCGATTGAGCCGGCTCTGGGTCGCCCGGCTGTCCAGCCTCGACATGTAGAGGACGCCGGTGCCCGCCCAGATCCGGTCCACGCCCTCCTTCGTCGATACGTCCTTGATCGCGGTCTTCGCGGTCAGGGGCGGCTTGAGGAAGACCACGTCGTAGCGGTACGTCGCCGGCTCGGTCCCGAACCCCTTCGGCGCTCGGTCGACGACCGCGCGCATCTGGCTCCGGCTCCGAACGACGACGCTCGCGTCGTAGTGCCCGAACGCCTTCCGGAGGATCCCTTCGATCCTCGAGGTGAGCTCGGCCTGACTCGAGGACGGCGCGCCGAACACGACGTTTCCGCTCTGGATGTACGTCGCGCACCTTGGCGAAGCCGGCTTCCTCGAAGCACGCCTTCAACGCTCGGCATCGGGATCGCGTTCTTGCCACCGACGTTGATCCCGCGCAGCAGGGCGACGTACCGAGCCATCGGGCCGCTGCCTCAGCCGCGGAGCCAGTCCGCGGCGTCCTTGGCGTGGTACGTGAGGATCAGGTCGGCGCCCGCGCGGCGGATCGACGTCAGCAGTTCCAGCACCACCCGTCGTTCGTCGAGCCAGCCGTTCGCGGCCGCGGCCTTCACCATCGCGTACTCGCCGCTCACGTGGTACGCGGCCATCGGGAAGCGCGTCTCGTCCTTCGCGCGGCGGATCACGTCGAGGTACGGCAGCGCCGGCTTCACCATCACGATGTCGGCGCCCTCCTCGATGTCGGTGCGGATCTCCCGGAGCGCCTCGTCGGTGTTCGCCGGATCCTGCTGGTAGCCGGTACGGTCGCCGAAGCGCGGCGCGCCCTCCGCCGCCTCGCGGAACGGGCCGTACAGGGGCGACGCGAACTTCGCCGCGTACGCGAGGATCCCGACGTCCTGCTGGCCGCCCTCGTCGAGCGCGGAACGGATCGCCGCGACCTGTCCGTCCATCATCCCGCTCGGTCCGACGAGATGGGCGCCCGCCTCGGCCTGTGCGAGCGCGATCCGTTGGTAGAGCTCGACGGTCGCGTCGTTCTCCACCTCGCCGCGGTCGTTCAACACCCCGCAGTGCCCGTGGTCGGTGTACTCGTCGAGGCAGAGGTCCCCGATCACGACGGCCTCGTCCCCGAACTCCTCGCGGAGCGCGTGGATCGCCTGCTGACCGATCCCGTCCGGGTTCCAGGCCTCCGAGCCTTCCGCGTCCTTGTGTGCCGGGACGGCGAACAGGATGAACGCCCGTACGCCCCGCTCCGCGATCTCGACGGCTTCCTTCCGGAGTGACTCGAGCGTGTGTTGGTACTGCCCGGGCATCGACTCGATCGCGACGGGTTCGCTCAACGTTTCCTTCACGAACAGAGGCGCGATCAGGTCGCCGGGTCGTACGTCCGTCTCGCGGATCAGCGAGCGGAGCGCCGCCGTGCGTCGCATGCGACGCGGACGCGAGTGCGGGAAGCTCATGGGGCCAGGGTACCTCGACGACGACCGTGATCTAAAGGGGGAGTGTTCGTTCGAGGGCCGCGACGAGGCCCTCGATCGTGTGCGGCTTCGCGACGGCCGCCGGCCGGAGGCCAGCGGCACGAGCGGCGGCTGCCGTGACCGGGCCGATGCACACCACCTTCGGCGGCCCGCCACTCGGACTACGGATCACCCCAGCGCCGCGCGCGCTGACGAAGCCGCGAACGGTCGAGGCGCTCGTGAACGTCACCGCGTCCACCTCGCCGCCGCGGAGTGCGTCGCGCGCGTCCCGCGGGAGAGAGGAGGCGAAGATCGTCCGGTAGGCGTCGACCCGGACGGGCTCCCATCCTTTCCGGGCGAGAGCGTCCTCGAGTCCCTCCGGCGCGATGTCGGCGCGGGCGCAGAGCACGCGGCCCGAGCCGCGCGGGAACGCGCGCGCGAGGGCCGCGGTCGTGAACGTCGCCGGCAGCAGGTCCGGGTCCCGCCGAGCCAAGCGCCGGAACGCCGCGGCCGTGCCTTCGCCGATCGCCGCGACCTGCGCGCGAACGTCGCGCGGGGACGTCAGTCGCTCCCGCAACACGTCCACGGTCGCGGCACTGGTGAGCGTGATCCAGTCGAACCGCCCGGCGGCGAGGTCCTTCAACGCCGTCGTGAGCGCCGCGGAGCGCGCGGGCACCAGCCGGATCGTCGGAGCGATGAGGACGCGCGCTCCGCGCCGCTCGAGCTCGCGCACCAGCGGCGCCGCCTGGTCCACCGGGCGCGTGACGAGGATCGTCCGCCCGGCGAGGGTTCGCTTCACCCCTGCAGCTCCCCCAGGATCCGATCCGCGCCATCGGCCCGCAGCCGCTGCGCGAGCGTGGAGGCGGCGACGCCGGGATCGGAGCTCTCGGACGCGGTCCGAACGACCTTCGCCCCGTCGGGCGTCGCGATGAGGGCCACCATCCTGATCCGGTCGCCTTTCGCCGCCGCGAGCGCCCCGAGCGGAAGATCACAACCGCCGCCCAGGAGCTGCACGAGCGTCCGCTCGGCCTCGAATGCCCGCCGCGACGCGAGATGGTCCAGGACGGAGATGACCGCTCGAGTGGTCCGGTCTTCCTCCCGGACCTGCACGGCCAGGCATCCCTGCCCAGGTGCCGGCACCATCTCGTCCACGCGCAGCCGGCGAGCGTGCGGCGGATCGAGGCCGAGCCGTGCGAGCCCGGCCGCGGCGAGCACGAGCCCGTCCACCTCACCTTCGGCCAGCTTCCGGAGCCTCGTGTCCACGTTCCCCCGGATCTCGGTCACGCCCATCCCGGGGAAGCCGGCGAGGAGCTGGGCACGACGACGAACGCTCGACGTCCCGACCACCATCCCCGGCTGGAGCTTCTCGTCTCGCCCGATCAAGATGTCGAGGGGGTCGGCCCGCTTGGGGATCGCGGCGATCACGATCCCCTCGTCGTCTTCGGCGGGCAGATCCTTCGCGGAATGCACGGCGAGGTCGACCTCGCCGGTGCGGAGCGCCTCGACGATGCGATCGACCCAGAGGCCCTTCATGCCCGACGGCGACTCCGCCGACGTCGCGCCCTCGTCGCCCGACGTCGACATCGGGACGATCTCCGAGCGGAAGGCGTTCGCGGACAGGAGCGCGGCGATCTCCTCGGCCTGTGCGAGCGCGAGAGCCGAACGCCGCGTCGCGATGCGGAGGGTGGTCACTCCTCGTCGAGGAGGGAAGGGTCGAGGCCGAGGATCTCGGCCAGCAGCCTGGCGTGGGTCCGCCCGGAGCCGGGCTCCGACCGCTCCTTCAGCGCCACGATCGGATCGTGCAGGAGCTTCGCGACGATCCCGCGCGTGAGCGCTTCCACGGCGGCGCGTTCGTCGGCGGTGAGGTCGGCGAGCCGGCCCGCGTGGCGCGCCAGCTCGCCCTGCAGCACCGCGTCGCCCCGGCGGCGGATCGCGCGGATCAGAGGAGCCAGCTCGTCGCCGCGCCGGCGCACGACGAACCGGCGGACCTCCTCGGCCACGATCTCGCGAGCCTGCGCGACCGCATCGTGTTCCACCGCCGAACCATGAGAGCGCAGCGCATCCACGTCGATGACCGTCACACCGGCGAGAGAGCGGGCTTCCGGATCCACATCGCGCGGCACGGCCAAGTCGAGAAGGACGAGCGGCGAGGCCGGCGCGGGCCGTGCCGCGCGAACCATCTCGGCGGGCACCACCACTCCTGTCGCGCCGGTCGCGGAGACGACGAGGTCGGCCTCGCGGAGCGCCGATGGGAGGCCCTCCATATCACCGAAAGCCGAACCCGTTCGTTCGGCCAGCGCGCGGGCGTGTGAGGTTGAGCGATTCAGGATCCTCATGCGGCCGACACCTCGTTGCCGGAGATGCTTCACGGCGAGCGCGGCCATCGTGCCCGCTCCGATCACCACGACCGGTCGACCGGCGAGGCTCCCCAGCACTTCCTCCGCGAGCGAAGCGCCCCGTCCGACGAACGCGTCGGGCGCCGCGCCGAGCGACGTCTCCTGACGGACCCGTCGCCCGGCCCTCGTCGCTGCGTGGAACAAGCCGGTGAGCCGGGAGCCGGCGATCGCTTCGCCTTCGGCGAAGCGAAGCGCCTCGCGCACCTGCGACTGGATCTGTGTCTCGCCGAGCACCATGGAGTCCAAGCCGCCGGCGACCGAGAACAGATGCTCGACCGCGTCTCGCTCCCAATGGGCGTACAGGCTCTCGGCGAGGTCCGCTTCGGCGACTCCCTTCGTCTCGATCAGCAGTCGCTTCAGCGCCAGGAACCCGGCGTGATAGCTCGGGACCGATCCGTACACCTCGACGCGATTGCAGGTCGAGAGCACCACGGCTTCATCGATCCCGCCCAGATCCCGCGCGCGCCGATACCCCTTGACGAGGTCGTCCTCGGCGAACGCGAGCGACTCGAGGAGGTCGATCGGGGCGTGTCGGAAGGAGATGCCGAGGGCGAGGACGGCCATGACCGGGGAATCCTACCCAGCCGGGGTTCGACCTCGACGGGCAAGAAGAGGACTCAGGCGCTCGGCGTGACGCCTCCGGCGTGTCGGCCGGGCACCGCAGGCGGGTCCTCTAGACTCGTCGACGGAGACGTGGCTGAGTGGCCGAAAGCAGCCGCCTGCTAAGCGGTTAGGGGGGTAAAACTCCCTCGGAGGTTCGAATCCTCCCGTCTCCGCCAAGTGACAGGGAACGTCGAGTCGGTTGCGTACCCGAGACACCCGGAATGGTCCCGGCGGTAATCACTGCAGGTGATTTGGGGTGCTCGAACATCCAGGGGACCTTTACGACGCAACCCGCTCCCTCGATAATGGCGAGCGGCGGGTCCTTCGGGCCCCACGAAGGGGGTTGGACTCGGTGCTGACATCGTCCGCCACGGGCGAGTCGACCTTCCCGGCGATGCTGGATGCCGCTCCGGACGCCATGGTCGGTGTGAACAGCGAAGGCGTCATCGTCATGGTGAACGTGCAGACCGAGGCGGTGTTCGGCTACACCCGGGATGACCTGCTCGGTCAGCAGATCGAGATCTTGGTCCCGAGCGCGTCAAAGACGTGCACCCCACGCATCGGACGGACTACTTCCTCGAGCCCAGGACGCGCCCGATGGGCGCGGACCTGGAGCTCGCAGGCCGTCGCGCCGACGGGACCGAGTTCCCGGCCGAGATCAGTCTCAGCGCGATCGAAACCGAGGAGGGACAAGTCGCGCTCGCGGCGATCAGGGACGTCACCGAGCGTCTGAAGGCGGAGGACACGTTCCAGGCGATGCTCGACGCGGCTCCGGACGCCATGGTCGGCGTGAACCGCGATGGCGTCATCGTCATGGCGAACGCGCAGACCGAGGCCGTTTTCGGCTACGAGCGGGACGCCCTGCTGGGCGAGCCGATCGAGGTGTTGGTGCCCGACCACGTGAGAGACCTTCACCCCGATCATCGGACCGCGTATTTCCGCGAGCCTCGGACCCGGCCGATGGGCGCCGCCCTCGAGCTCTCGGGCCGGCGCGCGGACGGGACCGAGTTCCCCGCCGAGATCAGCCTCAGCTCGATCCAGACCCAGCTCGGTCCCGTGGCGCTCGCCGCGATCAGAGACAACACGGACCGCAAGGAAGCCGAGGAGGAGACGCGAAGTGCCAGGAAGGAGGCAGATCGCGCGAACCAGGCGAAGAGCGACTTCCTGTCCCGCGTCAGCCACGAGCTCCGAACGCCGCTGAACTCCATCCTCGGGTTCGGCCAGCTCTTGGAGATGGAGGCGGTGCCGATACGGCAACGCCGTTCGGTCCTGCAGATCCTCGATGCGGGAGGGCATCTCCTCGACCTGATCGACGAGATCCTCGACATCGAGAAGATCGCCTCCGGTCGTATGACGCTCTCGTTCGAACCGGTCCATGTCGGCCGGATCCTCGACGAAGCGCTCAAGCTGGTTCGTCCGATCGCCGACAAGGACGGCGTCAGTCTGATCGACCCTCCCGACGACTTCGAGGTCTATGTCCGGGCCGACCGTCAACGTCTGAAGCAGGTGTTCCTGAACCTGCTCTCGAATGCCGTGAAGTTCAATCGGGCGGGTGGCGACGTGCGGATCTCGGGCGAACCGACCGGAGACGGCTCCTTCCGGATCACCGTCACCGACACGGGTGAGGGGATCGTGCCCGAGGAGATGGGGAACCTCTTC
Source organism: uncultured Actinomycetota bacterium (assembly GCA_963762015.1). GTDB lineage: Bacteria > Actinomycetota > UBA4738 > UBA4738 > HRBIN12 > JAJNBA01. The sequence continues at coordinate 105,217 of CAVXJL010000007.1, read as the reverse complement.
ACTCCCTTCTCCCGGCTGGGCGCCGAACGCCGCGGCGTCGAGGGGACCGGTCTGGGTCTCGCCCTCTCCAAGAATCTGGTGGAGACCATGGGCGGCACGATCGTGGCGCAGAGCGCCCCTGGCGAAGGAAGCACGTTCCGTATCGAGCTCGCGATCGCGGAGCCGGCAGAGATCCAGTCCGATGAGCTTCCGAAGGTCGCCTCACCGTTCGCAGAACGGCGGAGTCCCGGACGATCCTGTACATCGAGGACAACCTGGCCAACCTGCAGTTGATCGAGGGGATCCTCGCGTATCGACCTTCGATCGGACTCTTGTCCTCGATGCAGGGCAGTCTCGGCATCGAGATCGCTCGCTTGCATCAGCCGGATCTGATCCTCCTCGATCTCCATCTCCCGGACATGTCGGGCGACGAGGTCCTGGAGCGGTTGAAGTCCGACGGGGCGACCAGCGCGATCCCGGTCATGGTCGTCAGCGCCGACGCGAACAGGGACACGCTCAAGCGTCTCGAGGAAGCGGGTGCGAGCTCGTTCGTCACGAAGCCCGTGAACGTGCAGCTCTTCCTCGAGACGGTCGACGAGATGCTCGCCCAGGACTAACTTGCTCGCAGGGCCTCCCGGACCGTGTCGATGAACCCGGTGGCGAACGGGGAATCGTGCTCGTTGAGCCAGGCGAGCCCGTAGTCGACGACGGGCACAGGATCCTCGAGCCTGCGGTAGGCGAGACCTGGGATCTTCAGCTCTGCCTCGGCGGGGAGGCCGAGTCCGACGAGTCGATCCGAGCGAGCCAGGCGAGTCAGCCGCGTGACCTGCGTCAGGTCGGGCGCCTCGACCAGTGAGGGGTGTTCGCGATCACCGAACAGGGATCGATGGATGTGATCCATCAGGAGAGGGTTGAACGTCCTCGGCCACGTGAGGAACGTCTCCTCGAAGAGCTCGGGTCGTGAGATACGTTCGTGGGAGGCGAGACGATGTCCCTCCGACAGAGCGATCACGAGCTCGAGCGTGCCGGCCGGCAACAGAGAGAGGCCGTCAAGCGGCTCGAACGGGAAGCTCACGAAGGCGACGTCGACGTCCCGACGGAGGAGAGCCTCGAGGTTCTGTGGGCCCGATCCTGGCACGACGTGGAGCTCCACGTCGGGGAACCGCTCGCGGAAACGGTCGACGAGATCCCCGGCGAGCGGATGGAGTCCCGCGGAGCTGGTACCCACCCTGAGGAGCCCTCCCTTCCCTCGGTCGATGATCGGGAGCGTCTCTTTGACCCGATCCGCGCGCGCGAGGAGAGATCGGGCCTCTTCGACGAGGTACTCGCCCGCAGGGGTGAGCTCGACCCGGCGTCGGTCTCTGATGAAGAGTTGGGTTCCCACGGTGCGCTCCAGCGACTTGATCTGCTGGGAGAGGCCCGACTGAGCGATCCGAAGGCGTTCTGCTGCGCGCCCGAAGTGTCGTTCTTCGGCGACGGCCAAGAAGTAGCGGAGTTGTCGAAGTTCCAATCTGATTATCCCTTTTCGAGGCGGCCGACTTCACTGTTGCCCAGACCGGTCTGACTTGGCCGAAAGCGAATCGTACAGACCGACCTGTCTGGCGTCAAAGCCATCGAGAGGGATATACAGACCGGTCGTACCCATATACATTTGTGAACGATCGAGCGTGAGGGATGACCGATGGACCGAGTAGCGCGCGGGAAGGAAACACGGTCGCCGGCTTCGGCTCGCGATCGCATCCTGATGAGCGCGGCCTCGCTGTTCGCGGGCGGAAGGATCCGGGTCACCGGTGTCGACTCGCTGATCGCGCTCGCCGATGTGGCGAAGGCCACGTTCTACCGGCACTTCCCCTCGAAGGACGATGTCGTCGCCGGTTGGCTTCGGACGCCTGAAGCTCGCTGGCTGGATGTCGTGGTCGGCGAGCTGGAGGGATCACCACCGCTCGTCCGACTGGTCGACTTCTGGGGGGCGATGGGAAGGTGGGCGGAGGCGGACGGATTCCGGGGCTGTCCGTTCCTGAACACCCTCGGCGAGATCCGAGATCCTCATCACCCGGCCTACCCACTCGTCAGCTCGTACATCGGCGAGGTGGAGGTCTATCTCTCCGCCGCCGCTCGCGAAGCGGAGATCCACGATGCGCCGTCGATGGGGCGGCAGCTGCGCTTCCTGGCGATGGGGATGTGGATGGCGATCGTGTTCGAGGCATCGACGGGCCCGGCCGAAACCGCGCGGACGATGGCCGTCGGCCTGATCGCCGCCCGGCTCGGAACGGATGCCGACGACGTCGAGCGCCGTGTCGCGGCTGCCTAGTGCGGGCCCTGTTTCGACGTTCCCGGCGTGACGACGGCCGAAAGGTCGGAGGCCGCCGTGTAGGATTGCGCTTCGGCGCCCTTAGCTCAGTGGATCAGAGCGGCTGGCTACGGACCAGCAGGTCGGGGGTTCGAGTCCCTCAGGGCGCGCTTCGGAAGATCGGATCGTCGTGAACGTCGCTTCCTAGTCGCGGCTGAGCGCGTGGCGGTACGCGGGTGGTGCGTGGAGCCAGCACACAGGGGAGGCGTTGTACGTGGACAGGATGGTCTGGCATCCCATGTGTTCGCACATCCGTCCTCGAGCGGGTCGGTCGGTCGCCTTCTTCCCGCGTTCCGGTGGGCCGAAGACTCGGTCTTTGCGGCTGATCCCTTCCACGCGGCCTGCCTCTCTGGTCGTGGAGCGTCTGATCCGCGGGGCAGGGCGGAGGATCTGCCGATGCCACCGGTCGGTTGCCCGACGCGGGGATGTGGAGTCGCTCGGGACCTCCACGATAACACGCGGTGGTCACGGCCCGCATAATCGAGGAGGCGACCCCTTTCCGAAAGGATGCTTCATGAGCTCAGCTCCACCCGTCGCTGCCGCTGCGTTCGCGCCGCTCGGCCTCCTCGAGTACAGGACCGGCCGTGCCGTCGTGGGTCGCCCCGCGGAGCTCGCGGCGATCGAGGACGGCATCAACGCTGCTGCGGGGGGACGGTTGTCCGCGGTTGCGGTCGAGGGTGAACCGGGGATCGGCAAGACCCGCCTTCTCCTGGCCGCTCGGGAGATCGCGGTGACCCGCGGATTCCTCACCGTGGCGGTGGGTGCCGACGAAGAGCTGCGGGGCCCGTTCCTCCTTGCACGATCGATCCTCGGCGCTCCCGAGGTGGCCGAGGCTGTCGCCGGCGCCGACTCGGAGGCGGCGATCGTCGCGGCCGCCCAAGCGCTCGGTGGTCGCGACGATCCGGCCTTCGCCGGATTGTCCGCCGACCAACGGCTCCTTCGTTCGTTCGACCTCGCGACGATGGCGGTACGAGCGCTCACCGCGGGGCAGCCGCTGGCGTTGCTCATCGACGACATGCAGTGGTCCGACGAGGACAGTCTTCGGTTGCTCCGGTACGTCATCCGGACGGAAGGCGCGAGCCCGATCTTCCTGATGTTCTCGATTCGTCCCGAGGAAGTCGCCACGCTCACCGAAGCGGTCACGCTGCTCGCCGACATGGAGCGGATGCGCGTGATCCGGAGGCTGAAGCTCGCTCGCTTCTCGGTGCTCGAGACGTCGGAGTTCCTCCGCCAGATCCTCGGCGGGCAGGTCGAGCCCGCGACCGCCTCGACGATCCATGGTCAGGCGGAAGGTGTCCCCTTCATCGTGGAGGAGATCGGCCGCGCGTACCGCGAGGCCGGGATGCTGCAACAGATCGCGGACACGTGGACCCTGACCCGCAACGCCGAACGGCTGGCACCCTCCGCGGTGCGTACGTTGATCCAGCGCCGGGCGGCCCATCTTCCGATCGAGACGAAGACGGCGCTCGCCGAGGCAGCGCTCCTCGGTCGCCATTTCAGCTTGAAGGATCTCCGAGAGGTGCGGATCAGGATCGGCGAGGGCGAGCAGGAAGACGAACTCGTGGCGCTCGGCGACCTGATGGCGCCCGCCGTCGCGGCCGGGCTGCTCGTCGAGCAGCCGGAGGCCGCGCCGGCGGACTACAGCTTCCCCCACGAGCAGGTCCGCGAGTTCGCGGCCGACACACTCGCGCCGGCTCGCCGGCGCGAGATCCACGCGGCGATCGTCCAGCTGCTGCTGACCGGCGAGCCGGCGCCTGAGACCCTTCCCCTCTCTGGCCCACCACGCGCGAGCGGCCGGCGACGCCCAGGTGTGCGTCCGATTCTCGACCGAGGCGGCGGCTGCGGCGCTCGCCGCGCACGCACCCGAAGAGGTCCTTCGGGTCGTGGAGATCGCGTTGCCGCAAGCGGCGACACCGCAAGAGCGTCTCGGCCTGTTGACCGCCAGGGACGACGCCTTGGAGATGCTCAGGCGGCCGGGGGACCGATTGGAAGGGTTGTCGGAACTCGCCGCGCTCGCCGAGGCGCTCGGCGATCCCCACCTTGATCTCGACGTCACGCTCCGCCGCGCGGCAGCGCTGCGGCTGTCGCAGCAGGACGATCGCGCGGCCGAACTCGCCAGTCGGGTTCGCACGCTGGCGGTCGAGCGGAGCGATCGGGCCGCCGAGCTCGCCGCGTGCATCGAGCTCGGGCAGGCACTGGTCCACGCCGGGATCGGCGAGGGGTTCTCCCCTTCGGCGGCCGAGGTCGACCTGGATGCTGCCGAGGAGGCGTTCGGTCGCGCGGCTCAGCTGGCGGAGGAACTCGGCGACACCTCGATGCTGGCCGCCGCGACCCGAGAGCTCGGGGCGATCGACTTGGGTCGGATACGCGGCTGGTTCGTGGAACGGATGGCGGTGGGGGAGCACGTGTCGGTGATGGAGCGAGTTGCCGCAGGCGAGCCGCTCGAGGACCTCATGGAGGAGCTGCCGATCGCGCCCTGGGTGCGATCGGCGGGCGAGCGGTTCCACCGGTCGCTCGAGCTCTACGAGGAGCTCGGCGACCGGCAGGGCATGATGGCCTCGATCATCGCGATGGCCTATCTGAGCTGGGCTCCCGACATCCACATCGGTTCCGACTCGGCCCGCCACATCGAGGAGATCCGCCGACTTGCGACGCAGCTCTCCTCGTTCACCAGCGAGAGTCAGCGCGCCTTCGCGGAGGTGCAGATGCTCTACGGCGTCCACGTGTTCGCTCGAGCGAAGGTCATCCCCGATCTGGCTCTCTCGCGAGGCGCCGAGGCATTCGAGCGGGCCGGAACCATCGGCGACCGTCAGCTCGAGTTCCTTTCCGCCGGAGGGACCGCGTGTTCGTTCATGGAGCTCGGCGATCTCGACGAGGCGACGATGTGGCTCGAGAGAGCGGCGACCGTCGCCGCCGAGAGCCCGACTCCCTCACGTGCCCGGCAGCTGGAGCAATGGAGGGGCATGCTGCACGCCGCTCGAGGAGACGCCGACGGGATGCGTGGGCACTTCGAGCGCGCGATGCAGGTGGCCGTCGAGCAGGCGCTGCCCGCGGTGCGGTGCGAGGTGCTCGCCACTCTCGCCCTCGCGTCGGCGATGCTCGGGCGCGAGCAGAAGGACGAGGAGCTGCTCGCCCTGGCCGAACGCGCGGCATCGGAGGCGAAGGAACTGCTCGGGCTCCTGCCCGGGCACGCCACGTGGGGCGCGAGGGCCGACGCGGCGCTCGCGACGGTCGCCCTCGCCCGTGACATGGTCGACGTCGCCGCCGACGCAGCTCGCTCTGCGGTCCAAGCCCTCACCGCCGCGCAGCACGAAGACCTGGATCTCGACGTGCTCCTGCCTGTCGCCGCGGCGCTGACGGCGGCCGGCACGGACGAAGAAGAGATGGAGATCCTCTCGTTCCTGCGGCTCCAGACCGCGGTGATCGCGAACCGGATCGTCGACGAAGGAGTGCGGACGCGGTGGTTCCGTGGGCCGATCGGAAGCGCACTCGCGAGCCTCGCCGAGGATCCCAGCAAGCCGCTGACGCGCCACGCGCAGGACGAGTCGGTCGATGGGCTGAGCGAAGACGACGGCCAGCTCCTCAAGCTCGTGGTCCAGGGCCTTTCCAACGAGGAGATCGCCGACCGTCTGCGCGTGGACACCGGAGAGGTGGCGCGTCGCCTCGCGTCGACGTACGCGAAGATCGGCGCGTCCTCGCGTGCCGACGCGACCGCGTTCGCGTTCCAGTCGAGGATGCTGTGAAGGGAAGGGACTAGTTGCTCCGGGCGAGGGTCGACCGTCCCCGGTGCATCGGTGCCGGGAACTGCATCACGATCGCTCCGACCGCGTTCGACTGGCATCGGGGGGATTTCGGCAAGGCCGCCGTCGTGGACGCGGCGAGCGTCGACGAGGAGAAGCTGCGGGAGGCGGCGCTGGCTTGCCCGACGCAGGCGATCATCATCGAGGAGGTGGCGGAGCTCCTTCCCTGGCAGCTCCGTGGTCGTGCGCCGACCCAGCGGGTCCAGCGCACGTTCATGTTCACCGACATCGCGGGATCGACGAACCTGCTCGAGGCGATGGGTGACGAGGCGTGGAATTCGCTCCTGTCCTGGCACGACAAGACCTTGCGCTCGTTGTTCGGCGCGAACCGGGGCGAGGAAGTCGTGGCGACCGGCGACGGGTTCTTCGTGGCCTTCGAGTCTCCTGACGACGCCCTCGCGTGCGCGGTCGCCATCCAACGGGACCTCGCGGCGCATCGGTCATCGGCCGGATTCGCGCCTCAGGTGCGGATAGGGGTGCACGCCTCCGACGCGACGATGGTCGGTCGGAACTTCACAGGGAAGGGCGTGCATGAGGCCGCACGGATCGGCGCCCTCGCCGAAGGAGGCCAGATCGTCGCGAGCGCCGAAACGGCTGCGGGTGGGCAGTTCCCGACGCGCGATGCGCGGACGGTGACGGTCAAGGGCATCTCGGATCCGATCGAGGTCGTCACCGTCGACTGGCGGTAGCGTCGGCGTCGGCGCCCGGTCCTATCCTGGGTCCGATGTCGGAGCCGGAGCCCGCGCCTTTCCGAGACCGGATCGCCATCCTCAGGCCACTCGCCGTCCGCGACTTCGCGTTCCTGTGGACCGGGATGACGGTCTCGATGATCGGCGACGGGATCTACCTGGTCTCGATCGCGTGGCAGGTGCTCTCGATCGAGAACCGGCCCGGCGCGCTCGCGCTCGTCGGGATCGCGTGGTCGCTGCCGCAGGTGCTCCTCGTGATCGCGAGCGGAGCGCTCTCCGACCGACTCGAACGACGTCATCTGATGATCGCGGGCGACGTGATCCGCTTGTTCGCGATCGGTGCGCTCGGCCTGCTGTCGATCAGCGATCAGCTCACGATCCCGATCGTCCTGGGGCTGGTCACCGTGTACGGGGCCGGGCAGGCCGTCTTCCAGCCGGCGTTCTCGTCGATCACGCCTGCGATCGTGCCTGCGGAGCTGCTCGTGCAGGCCAACTCCCTCGCCCAGCTCGTACGGCCGTTCGCGATGACGCTCGTCGGTCCGCTCGTCGGTGGCCTCCTGATCGCTTGGGTGAGCGTCGGCTTCGCGTTCCTCGTCGATGCCTCCTCGTTCGCGTTCTCGGCGCTGATGATCCTCGCGATGCGGACGCGGCGGACGCCGAGGGACGCGCAGGAGGAGCAGGCGTCGTTCTTCGGGGACGTGGCGGAGGGCTTGCGATACGTGCGGCGGCAGCGATGGCTCTTGATCGCGATGGTCGGAGCGACGGTCAGCCTGCTCGCCGTGTGGGGCCCGTGGGAGACGTTGGTCCCCGTCGTCGTGAAGAACGACCTCGGCGGGAAGGCGTCATCGCTGGGCCTCGTGTTCGGCGCCGGTGGGGTCGGCGCCGTGATCGCTGCTGCGGTGTTCGGCCAGCGGGGGAGTCTTCCTCGGAAACCCGTGACCGCGATGTACCTCGCATGGGCGCTGGGGATGTTCGGGACCGCGGGATTCGGGATCGTCACCTCTGTTTGGCAGGCCATGATCGTCGCGTTCATCACGGAGGGTTCGATCACGTATCTCGTCGTCGTCTGGGTGACGCTGGTCCAGCGGCTCGTGCCCGACCGGCTCCTCGGACGAGTCTTCGCGCTGGATTGGATGATCTCGACGATGGGCGTGCCACTCTCGTTCGCGATCACGGGCCCGACGGCCGAGGCGATCGGTCACGACGCGACCCTGATCTGGGCGGGCGCCCTCGGCGGCTCGATCACCCTCGCGTTCATGTTCGTCCGGGGTGCCCGGGACCCCGAGCGGGACGGTTCCCTCGCGAGCGCGGAGCCTTCGGCTACAGCTGCGTAGACTCGAAGCGTGGAGTACACGCACGTCGGCCGGCTGGGGCTCGTCGTCTCCCGACTCTGCCTGGGCACCATGAACTTCGGCCCCCACACGCCCGAGGACGAGTCGCATCGGATCATGGACGCGGCGATCGCCGAGGGGATCAACTTCTTCGACACGGCCAACGTCTACGGGCGCCACCTCGGCGTGGGCTCGACCGAGCGGATCATCGGCGACTGGTTCGCGAAAGGCGGCGGGCGGCGGGAGAAGATCGTGCTCGCCACCAAGGTATATGGCCAGATGGCGGAGTGGCCGAACGAGTCACGTCTCTCCAAGCTCGCGATCATCCGCGCGTGCGAAGGATCGCTGAAGCGGCTGCAGACCGACCACATCGACGTCTATCAGATGCATCACATCGACCGGGACGCGTGGTGGAACGAGATCTGGGAAGCGATGGACCAGCTGAAGAGCGAGGGCAAGATCCTCTACGTCGGTTCGTCGAACTTCGCCGGCTGGCACATCGCGAGGGCGAACGAGATCGCCTCGAAGTGGCACACGGTCGGCCTGGCCACCGAGCAGTCCCTGTACAACCTGACCGAGCGCACGGTCGAGCTCGAAGTGATCCCGGCGCTCCGGGAGTACGGGATGGGCTTGATCTGCTACAGCCCCCTCGCCGGCGGCCTGTTGGCCGGAGCGCTCAAGAAGGTCGACGAGGGTCGCCGGTCCTCGGAATACATGCAGGACGAGATCGACAAGGACCGGGACCGCCTCGATCGTTGGGAGAAGGTCTGTGCAGACCTCGGCGAGCGGCCGTCCGACGTCGCCCTGGCGTGGCTGCTGCATCAGCCCGGGGTGACGGCCCCGATCATCGGACCCAGAACCGAGGAGCAGCTCGAAGGATCGTTCCGCGCACTCGAGGTCCACCTGGATGAGGACGTCCTGCGGAGGCTGGACCAGATCTTCCCGGGGCCGGGCGGCCCCGCGCCGGAGGCCTACGCCTGGTAGGAGGAGTTCTGCGTCCGACTACGCGCCGAGGGCGGCTTCGATCTCCTTGGCCGCTTCGATCACGGCGGGCGCGTAGCGCTTGGCGGAGATACGGCCGACCCGCCGCTCCGGCCCTGAGAGGGACACGACGGCAAGCAGCGCCCCGTACGGCTCATGGATCGGTGCGCTGACAGATCCGACTCCGGGTTGTCGCTCTCCGGCACTCGATGCCCACCCCCGCCGCCGCGCGGTGACGAGCTGACGCTCCAAGCGCTCGCCCACCGGCGTCACCGGTGTGACCCGATCGGTCGTCGCGAGGAGTTCCCCGGTAAGGGCCGGAGGACCGAACGCGAGGAAGACCTTGCCTGCCGAGCCAGCGGTAAGGGGTAGCCGGGCGCCGATCTCGACGATCGTTCGCAGTTCGCTCCGCGACTCCGCCGTCGCGATGCACACCCGCTGATGATGGTCCCGCACGAAGAGCTGCGCGCTCTCACCGGTCGTGCGCGCCAGGCGTTCGAGGACAGGTTGGGCGAGGTCTCGAAGAGGGAGCTCGTGCATCGCCGTGGCCGCGAGGCCGAGCAGCCTCGGTCCCAGGCGGAAGCCCTGCCCACCGACGTAGGTGACGAGGCCGTGCGATTCCATCGACTTCAGCAGTCGGTGAGCGGTAGGCCGGGCCAGGCCGGTGAGCCGAGCGACCTCCGTATGGGTGCGGGCTCCCCCTTCGATCACCGCCAGGATGGCCATGGCACGGTCGAGAACGCCGACCGGCGTGCTGGGGCTGTCTGATGATAAGGTCACGTCCAGATAATGGTATCGGCGTCCACATAGTGGAACAACCCCTGAGGAGCTCAGTGCCGACATGACCCCCGCACAGACGCTCACCGAGCTGAAGACCCTTGCAGAGAAGGTCTGGGAACGCCATGTCGTGCATCGAGCGGCCGGCGAGCCGGATCTCCTCTACGTCGATCTCCACCTCGTGCATGAGGTGACCAGTCCGCAGGCGTTCGAAGCCCTCCGGCTCGCCGGCCGCGGCGTGCGTCGTCCGGACCTCACGGTCGCCACGATGGATCACAACGTCCCGACGACCGAGGGCCCCGTCACGGACGCGACGAGCGCTCGGCAGATGGAGGCTCTCGCCAAGAACGCGAAGGAGTTCGACATCACGATCTACCCCTGGGGCTCGGCGGGCCAGGGCATCGTCCACGTGATCGGGCCCGAGATGGGCTACACCCAGCCCGGGCTCACGATCGTCTGCGGCGACTCGCACACATCCACGCACGGCGCCTTCGGCGCGCTCGCGTTCGGGATCGGCACCAGCGAGGTGGAACACGTCCTCGCGACGCAGACGCTCCCGCAGACGCAGGCCAAGACGATGTCGATCACCGTCGAAGGCGACCTGCCGCCGGGGTGCAGCGCGAAGGACGTGATCCTCGGGATCATCAACCGCATCGGGACCGGGGGCGGCGTCGGCCATGTCCTCGAGTACCGCGGCTCGGCGATCCGCGCCCTCTCGATGGAAGGCCGGATGACCATCTGCAACATGTCGATCGAAGCCGGCGCGCGCGCGGGCATGGTCGCGCCGGACGACACCACGTTCGCGTACCTCGAAGGCCGGCCGCACGCACCCACCGGCCCCGACTGGGAACGGGCCCTCGACGACTGGCGCTCCCTGCCGTCCGACGCGGGGGCGACGTTCGACGCGGAGATCACCATCGATGCGGCTGCCCTCCGCCCGTACGTCTCCTGGGGTACGAACCCCGCGCAGTCGGTGACGATCGACGACGCCGTGCCCGAGCCGGACTCGTTCGCCGACGACGCGAAGCGCGACGCCGCGCGCCGCGCGCTCACCTACATGGCGCTCGACCCCGGCACCCGGATCCGCGACATCCGCCCCGACACGGTCTTCATCGGTTCGTGCACGAACTCGAGGATCGAGGACCTGCGGGTCGCTGCCGGGATCGTGGAGGGTCGCACGGTCGCCGACGGCATGCGGGCGCTCGTCGTCCCTGGCTCCGTCGCGGTGAAGATGGAGGCGGAGCAGGAGGGCCTCGATCGGGTGTTCGTCGATGCCGGGTTCGACTGGCGCGGCGCGGGCTGCTCGATGTGCCTGGGGATGAACCCCGACATCTTGGCGCCGGGCGAACGGAGCGCCTCCACCTCGAACCGGAACTTCGAGGGCCGCCAAGGCAAGGGCGGCCGAACGCACCTGGTGTCGCCGGCGGTGGCCGCCGCCACTGCGATCGCAGGTCATTTCACGACTCCGGAGGATCTCTAGATGGAACCGGTCCGCCGCGTCGAAGGCACCGCCGTGCCGCTCGACCGCTCCGACGTGGACACCGACCAGATCGTGCCGGCGCAGTTCCTGAAGCGGATCGAACGCACGGGGTTCGGACCCTTCCTCTTCCACGAGTGGAGGAAGGACCCGAGCTTCGTTCTGAACGACGAACGGTACGCGGGCGGCACGATCCTGCTCGCGGGCGCGAACTTCGGCGGCGGATCCAGTCGCGAGCACGCGCCCTGGGCGTTGGAGGACCACGGGTTCCGAGCGGTGATCGCCCCGAGCTTCGCCGACATCTTCCGGAACAACTGCTGCAAGATCGGACTGCTCCCCGTCGAGCTGCCCCAGGAATCGGTCCGGGCATTGATGGACGCCGTGCTCGACGATCCCACGACGCGGATCGTCGTCGACCTGGATGCTTTGTCGGTCACGGCGCCTTCGGTGCAGGAGCGCTTCGCGTTCGACGACTTCCGCCGCTGGTGTCTGCTCGAGGGCTACGACGACATCGACCTGACGCTTCGGCACACCGAGGAGATCGCTTCCTACGAGGCCCGCCGCCCGACCTGGTTGCCGACGACCTAGCGGCCGCCGTTGGCACGACCCCGGCGCCGCGCCTCCTCGGTGGTCTCCGTGGTGAGCTCGGCGAGCGCGGTCGTCCTGTGCGCGACCACATGCTCAGGGTGGTTGAGGCGCGAGGCCTTGATCGGTAGGGCCTTCAGGTCTCGTTCGAAGCGCCCGCGCATCTCCTCGATGGGCGGCGCCGCCGCGAGGCGGCGCCCGGCCCGCATCACGGGCTCGAGGAGCGGCTCGTGGTTCGGGCCTGGCGCCGCCTCGTCCCGAAGGCCGAGCACGTCCTCCGATGGCCCGCGCCACACCTGCTTCCGGCCCGGCGCGCTCGCCTTCGCCGGCGAGAGCTTCAGCACCGGCCGGCCGTCGAACTCGACGAGCTTGTAGACCGCGTCGATGTACGGGGCATCGGCCGACACCCCGAGCTGGGTCCCGACCCCGAACGCGTCGACCGGCGCGCCGGCGCGGACCAGCTCCGCCACCTCGTGCTCGTCGAGGCCCCCGCTCGCGAAGATCTTCGCTCGACCGAGCCCCGCGTGATCGAGCATCCTCCTCGCTTCCCGCGCGAGACGATCCAGGTCTCCGGAGTCAAGCCTCACCCCGACCTCTCCGGGAGGATCCAGCTCCTGGATCACGTCGATCGCGTTCCGCACGCCGGTCAACGTGTCGTAGGTGTCGACGAGGAACGTGGTGCGGTTGGGATGGTCTTCAGCGAAGGCGCGGAACGCCTCGCGCTCGTCTTCGAATGCCGTGATGAAGGAGTGGGCCATCGTGCCGGAGACGGCCAGCCGGAACTCGCGAGCCGCCTCGACGTTGGACGTGGCCCGGAACCCGACGAGCGCGCTCCCGCGAGCCGCGGCCCGAGCCGCCTCGACGCCGTGAGCCCGGCGGAACGCGAAGTCGACCAGCCCGCGTCCCTCCGCCGCGATGATGTACCGCGCCGCTTTCGAGGTGAGCGTCGTGTGGAGCGTGACCTGATTCAGCAGGACCGTCTCCACCAGCTGCGCTTCGGCGATCGGAGCCGTCACCTCGAGGATCGGCTCCTTCGCGTGCACGATGCGGCCCTCCGGGACCGCCCAGACCTCGCCGGTGAACCGCACCTTCGCGAAGGCCTCGATGGCGCGCTGCTCGAACCCGATCCGCCGGAGGTAGGCGAGGTCGTCCTCCTCGAACGAGAACGTCTCTAGGAACCCGAGGCAATCGTCCAGGCCCGCCGCGACGAGGAAGCCTCGCTGCTTGGGCATGTCGCGCACGTACAGGCTGAACGTCGCCGAACCGTCCATGCCGCGACGCAGGTAGCTCGCCGCCATGTTGAGCTCGTACAGATCCGTGCGCAGCCCGCCGGGCATGCGACGTAGGCTACAGGCGATGTCGCACCGCTCTCGACGCCGGTTCGAATCTCTCGTGGCCGATGCGTTGGACGAGCTTCCCGGGTGGGTGCAGGAGTCGATGGAAAACGTCGCGGTCCTGGTGGAGGATCACCCGCCCCCGGACGAACCCGACCTCCTCGGTCTGTACGAAGGCATCGCCCAGACGGAGCGCGAGGACTATTCCGGAGCTCTCCCCGATCGGATCACGCTCTACCGCGCCACGATCGAAGGCGAGGCGGGCGATGACGACGAAGAGCTCCGCGCCGTCATCGCGGAGACCGTGGTGCACGAGGTCGCTCATCACTTCGGGATCTCGGACGAGCGACTCGAAGGGCTCGGATGGGACTGACGCCCGGAGAGCCTGAGGACGACGAACGCACCATGCGGCTCGCGCTGGAAGAAGCCAAGCGATGTCTCGACCACGGCGACGTCCCGATCGGTGCCGTGGTCACGCGGGAGGGCGAGGTCCTCTCCGCGGCGGGCAACGAGCGGGAGCTGGCGTCGGACCCGACGGCTCACGCGGAGATCCTGGCGTTGCGAGCGGCCGCAGCAGCTCTCGGATCGTGGCGTCTCGAGCACTGCACGCTCACGGTCACCCTGGAGCCCTGTGCGATGTGCGCCGGGGCCGCCGTGCTTTCGAGGCTGGACCGGGTCGTGTTCGGTGCCGCGGATCCGAAGGCCGGATTCGCGGGATCGCTCGGGAACCTCGTGCAGGATCCCCGGCTGAATCACACGGTGTCCCTGACGGAAGGCGTGCTCGCCGAGGAGTGTGGGGACGTACTTCGTGCCTTCTTCCGGGAGCGGCGCTAGCGGGCGAGCCGCTCGCGGATCGCGTCGTCGATCCTGAGGGCGACCTCCGCCATCTCACGCCGCATCGCCGCGAACGACGCCGGGCTCATGACGGCCAAGGTCGTCGGCGTCGTCGTCACGACCGATGCGGTCCGGCGTCCGTGCTCGATCAACGCGATCTCTCCGAAGAAGTCACCGGGACCCAGCGTGGCGAGACGCTTCTCGTCGTGGAGCACCTCGACCTCGCCGTCAACGATCACGAAGAACTCGTGGGGCAGCCTGCCCTCGTCGAGGAGATGCTTGCCCGAAGGCAGCTCGACGGTGTCGGCCCAGCGCGCGACCTTCTCGCGTTCCTTGTGCGACAGGCCGGCGAACAGCGGCACGCGTTCCAGGCTCTTGGCGTCCACGTTCGTGGATCCTCGCACGATCGATCGGGAACGTCGATCCGGCCCGCTAGACTCGTCGACGGAGGCGTGCCGGAGCGGACGAACGGGACCGCCTCGAAAGCGGTTAGGGGCCTAATCCGCCCCTCGCGTGTTCGAATCACGCCGCCTCCGCCACCCGGGCGGGCCCGCTCGAGGGCCCGCCCCCATCGATACCCTCAGTGCATGCCGACGGCCCGTCACTTGCTCGCGGTCATCCTCCTCGGCGTCCTCGCGCTCGAAGCCGTCGGTCCGGCCGCCGCGGTGATCCAACCCGGCCGGTACGCGATCGGCGACTCCGTGATGCTCGGCGCGAAGGAGGAGCTCACCGCACGGGAGATCAGGGTGAACGCGACGGTCTCACGCCAATTCCGAGATGCCATGCCGCTCGTGCGGCGGCTCAAGGCGGCGGGCAGGCTGCGGAGGAAGGTCATCATCCATCTGGGGAACAACGGGATCCTCATCCAGGCCGCCGACTGCGACCGGATCTCCCAGATCGCCGGTTCGAGCCGGACGGTCTATCTCGTGACAGTGAAGATCCCACGCTCGTACAGGAGGATCCAGAACGAGCGACTTGCCGCGTGCGCGCAACGGCGCGCCAACACCGAGCTCATCGATTGGTTCGACCACAGCCGCGAGCATCCGTCGTGGTTCGCGGCCGACGGCTTCCACCTCACGTCGACCGGTCAGGCGAAGTTCGCGAGTCTCATCGCGACGATGACCGCCTGATCGGCGCCTCAGGTCGCCTCGGTAGACTCGTCCTGGTGGCCTGCCCGAGCGGCCGAAGGGACACGCCTGGAAAGCGTGTAGGGGGGTTGACTCCCTCGAGGGTTCGAATCCCTCGGCCACCGCGTCGGATCCGTCACCGCAGGTCGACCGAGAGAAGCGTGAACGAGCGGTGGATCCGCATGCCCACACGCTCGTAGAGCGAAAGCGCTCCCGTGTCCGATTCGGTGGACAGGCTCGTCCAGCGATAGCCGCGCTCGAACGATCGCGCGAAGGCCGTCTGCAGCAGCGCGCGCGCGATCCCGCGATGTCGGAACTCCCGCTCGACCGCGAGCTTGTCGACCCAGATCTCGTCCGCGTCGATCAAGAACGCGCCGCCGACGATCCGGTCGCCGGCGAAGGCCAGGACGAGATCGTCGGGTCGGAACCCCTCACGCTCCGTCACCATCGCCCGCCAGGTGCCGGGCGCGTTCGCGACGCGGTCCTTCCACTCGCTGAAGGCTCGCTCGAACATCATGAGGGCCTCGTCCTCGTCGCCGGGCTCGAAGGGACGGAGCCGGATCCCGCCGGGAGGTGCCGGGGCCGCAGGTGGCTCCGGGTGGTCCATCCGCAGGATCCACGACGTCCTCCGGGGCGCGTAGCCGGCGTCTCGGAGCAGCTCGGTCGCGTCGATCCGTCGATCCTCGATCGTCTGACCGACCCGGTCGGCACCGACCTCCCGTGCCCGATCCTCGCTCCACCGCCGTAGCCAGCTCCCGATTCCGCGGCCGCGAGCGGTCGGGTGCACGTCGATCCAGGCGCTGCGGCGATGGACGAACACCCCTCGACCGACGATCCGGTCCCCTTCGAACACGCCGATCCAGTCATGGGTGCGGTCGAATCCCTCGGTCCTCGAGTCCGCGAGCAGGTCGGCACGTTCGACCATGAGCTCGCCGGAGTCGTGGAGCTCGCACGTATTCACCATGGCCACGGTGTCGTCGATGTCCTCGGTCGTGAGTGGGCGCGCGTGGAGGCCGAGGGGGAGCGTCACGTCGGATCCCGCCACCCGGGACACGGTTCGCCGTCGAGCGGCCCGGAGGGAACACCGAGCTCCTCGAGACCGTGTCGAACGTCGTCGAAGTCCTCGTATGGGATGAACGGAATGGACTCCCGCCGGCAGTGCTCCGCGAGGGCGTCCTTGGCGAACGTAACGTCCGCGTAGCAAGCGCCGAACCGGTCGCTGACGCCGTCTCCCACGAACGCCACGGTCCCATGGGCTTCGCGTGCTCGTTCGACGGCCTGCTTCTTGCAGGTTCCGCAGCCGACACAGGTCGGGTGCGTCGCCCCGAACACGAGTCTCCCGCCGTCCCAGTCGTTCGTGATGACGGGGAGATGGCTGAGTCCGGCCGCTGCGAGCAGAGGCCGGATGTGGAGGCCGAAGCCATCGGAAACGACGCTGAGGGGCACGTCTTCGGCCGCCATCCAGGACACGAACGGCGCGAACGTCGGGTCGAGCGGGCAATGCTCCAGAGCGAACGCGATCAGGTCTCGATCGCTGCCGCGGAGCGAGGCGGCCTCTGCGACGAGGACGTCTCGGAGCCCGACATCCCCGGCGTCGAACGCGCGATCGAGCTCCGCGAGCGCGTCGCTCCGGACCCCGAATCTCTCGAGGAGATCCACGCCGACGTCGTGCAGGCACGCGGTGCCGTCGAAATCGACGATCACGGCGCCGATGGGCAGCATCGTGGCAGGGTAGCCGCGTGGGAGCATGCCCACGTGGACCTCGCCGACCGCATCGTTGCAGCCGGTCTGGAGGGAGAGCGCGTCCGGGCGGAGGTCGTCGAGGGCGGGGAGGTCGTCGAGGTGGCGGACCTCCTCGTCGCGTTCTCCAACCTCCCGACACCGGAGTTGAACGGGACGCGTGTGATCCGGGAGCCGGACGATCCTTCGGCTGCGCTCGAGGCAGCTCGTGCGGTCTTCCGATCCCGCGGTCACCCGTTCTTCGGCATCGAGATCGAGGTCGGCCGGCATCCGAGCGTGGAGACGGCGATCCGGGCGGCCGGACTGCGACGGGTCGACGCCTGGCCCACCATGGCCGCACCGATCGGGCTCCTTCCCGCTGAGGTCGTCCCGACGGACGTCGAGATCCGGGAGGTCTTGGGGGAGCGCGACCTCGAGGCGGTGCGCGCGGTGGAGGTCGCGACGTTCGGAACCCCGCCGGAGATCGCCGAAGGATTCGTCGGGCGGAAAATGCTGCTCGACCCACGCGTCAGGATCTTCACCGCGTGGATCGACGGCGAGCCGGTCGGCGAGGCGTCCGCCTATCTGCTCGATGACACCGTCGGGATCTTCGGCGTCGGTGTCGTGGAGTCGGCTCGTCGCCGTGGGATCGGCGCGGCGCTCACGCTCCGCGCCGCGCGGGCGTTCGAGGGTCGGACCGATCTCGCGTGGCTGCAGCCGTCCGAACTCGCTCGCCGGATGTACGAGCGCCTGGGGTTCCGGCCGGTGTCGGACTGGGAGGTGTGGGCGGCCAAACGTTGAAGGGGCGGGCGGCCCTTCGGGCCGCCCGCCCCTACGCGCCGCCGTCGGCTAGGCGGCGCCGTCGACGATGCGACGATCTCCGACCGGTTCGTCGAGCTGTACGACGACCTCCTTGAGGAGCGCGATCTCGATGCAGGCGACGTCCCCGGCGCTCGCATCGTGGCCCTGGAACAGGGTGACCGTGATGGCGTCTCGACTCGCGTCGACGTCGACGCGGTCGAGGACGTAGCAGGGCTCGACGCCACTCCAGAAGAAGATGGTGAGGGTCCTGTCGTCGTCGCCGACGACGACCTTGTCGAACGCGGTGGGGTTGACCCCGGCCATCCCAGGTGTCGGCTCCACCCTCTGCGCCCCGTCGTACGGATCGGTGACCACGGGCTCGTCGTCACCGGGACAGGGTGTGTAGCTGACGATCGCGTCGGGCCCGGTGCCGCTGACCTTCTCGCCGCACTCGTCGGGGTCGACCACGACCGGATCGTCGATGGTGTCGTTGCACTCTTCCGCGGGCGCGGTCTCGCTCGCTCCGTCCGCGGGCGCGTCCAGTTCGACACAGATCCCGGCGACCCCGTCTCCTCCGCCGCCGGATCCGGGTTCGGACCCGGCCGAGGGCGGTGAGCCGGCGGCGACGTACTGCGCGCCCGCGATCCCGGCGACCAGCAGCGCAGCGATCGAAAGGAACAATGCCATCCGTGCCCGTGTCGTGATCGCCATCGTGTCCTCCGTGAGAGAAGGGAGCGGGCGGGAGTGCCGCACTCCATCTGATGGATCTGGCGGCTGAACGGGGGTTGGACGACCCCCGGCCGAGCGTGGTTCCCGCTCACGCGGCATCATGTGCGGAACGGCCCGGGGAGGAGGCGGGATGAGCACGATCTATCGGATCACCCCCGAGGAGCGGATGGAGGGCGTGCCGACACCGGGCATCGTGCGGGAGGAGGCCGTGCACACGGAAGGGATGTGGGCTGGCTTGGCGCGGACGGAGACCGGGATGGTCTCCGGATGGCATCACCACGGCGAGTACGAGAGCACCATCTACGTCCTGACCGGTTCGCTCCGTATGGAGTTCGGCTCCGAGGGTGCGGAGATCTTCGACGCCGACCCCGGTGACTTCGTCTTCGTGGGGAAGCAGGCCGTGCACCGGGAGAGCAACCCGTCCGCGGACGAGGCGACGTTCATCGTCGTCCGTGCGGGAGAGGGGGAGCCGGTGGTCAACGTCGATGGACCGGCGTAGGGACCGGATGGGCACGTCGGAGGGCCCACGTATACTCGGCTCCGTGACCGTGCTAGGCGGGGAGCTAGCGGTGCCCTGTACCCGCGATCCGCTTCAGCGGGGCTGAATCCCCGCCCGAGGCCCGCGAGGTCCGGAGCGCCCCGGCACGGAGCGTTGAAGGTCGGGTCCCACGCGACGCCAGAACGCGAACCGGGTCAGGTCCGGAAGGAAGCAGCCCTAAGCGTGAACCGGCGGGTGCCGTGGGCAAGCCCGGCCGGAGCTCCGTTGTCGGGTAGCGGCCGAGTCTCACGGCGTCGACGGCGGGTGCACGGTCACACCTTTGTTGGGATGTGTGGGAGGGGCCAGGCGAGGTAGATGGCGGAGGACAGGCAGCACCAAGCGCTGTACCGGAGGTACCGTCCGCAGACGCCCGCCGAGGTCCTCGGCCAAGATCACGTCGTGCGGGCGCTCACGGGTGCGATCCGCGACGGCCGTCTGCACCACGCCTTCCTCTTCTGTGGTCCTCGCGGGACCGGCAAGACCTCCACCGCGAGGATCCTGGCCAAGATGGTCAACTGCGCGACCGGGCCGACGGCGGAGCCATGTGGCGGCTGTGACCAGTGCGTGGCCATCCGCGACGGCACGCATCTCGACGTGGTGGAGATCGACGCGGCATCTCACGGCGGCGTGGAGGATGCACGAGAGCTCCGCGAGAAGGCGCCCACCGCGCCGGTGCAGGGCCGCGAGAAGGTCTACATCATCGACGAGGCGCAGCGCCTGTCCCGCGAGGCGTTCGACGCGCTGCTGAAGGTCTTCGAGGAGCCACCGCCCGGCGTCCGCTTCGTGCTCGCGACCACCGAGCCCCACAAGATGCCCGCCACGATCGTCGGCCGCTGCCAGCGTTTCGATTTCCGCCGACACACTATGGAGGGTCTCTCGGAGTTGTTGCAGAAGGTCGCCGCGTCCGAAGGGGTCACGCTGGATGACTCCGCGACCCACGCGATCGCTCGGCATGCGGAAGGATCTGCACGAGACGCGCTGTCGCTGCTGGACCAGGCCGGGGTGCTCGGCGGACAGAAGGTCGACGATGCCGCGATCCAGGCGTTGCTGGGGGCCCCACGCAGCCAGGTGCAGGTCGAGCTGGCGGACGGCGTGGCGGTCGGCGATGCGCGGAGCTCGTTCGAGATCATCAACCGGCTCGTCCAGGACGGACAGGACCTTCGGAACGTGACCAACGAGACACTCGCTCACTTCCGTGACCTGCTGCTCGTGAAGACTGCGCCGGGCCAGGAGGATCTGCTCGACATCCCCGCGGACGGATACGAGGCCCTGCGGATCCAGGCCGAGAAGTTCTCCTCCGCCGAGCTCGCTCGCGTGATCGAGCTGTTGCTGGCCGCGCAGAACGACATGCGCTGGACCACGTCGCCGCGCCTCTCCCTGGAGCTCGCCCTGGTGCGGGCGACGATCCCCGAGACCGATCCGTCGCCCGCGGGGACGCTGGCACGGCTCGAGCGGCTCGAGCGGCTCGCCAACGTCGACCCGGCATCGGTCGTTCCTTCCGCCGAGGCTGCCGGGGCCGCCCGCGTCGGGGACCCAACGCCGGCGGGCGTACCGACGGAGACAGCTTCGGCCTCGAGCCAGCCGCCCTCCGGCGTCGAGGTCCCCGCCGAGTCAGCCCCGGCGGCCTCCAAGATGTCGCCGCCGCCCGCCGAGTCCACCCCGGCGCCTGTCGAGTCGGCCCCCGCGGCCTCCGAAGCGACTCCTGCGGCCGCGGATACGCCGCATGCGGCGTCCGCGGACAGCGTCGATGTCACGATGCTCCGCCGGTCGTGGCCGTCGTTGCTCGACCACCTGAGCCAGGTGGGGCAGCCGGTGCTTCGGGCCCTATTGGAGAGCGCGACGCCGGCGACGTTCGACGGCGAGACCCTCGAGCTCGCGTTCCCTCCCTCGTTCCGCAACAACCTGCGGCAGGTGGCCAGCCGTGCCGACAAGCTGCAGGCGGCGCTGGGCGACCTCTTCGGGATCCGTCCGCGGATCGAGAGCGTGACGCGCGAAGCGCATGTCGGTGGCACGGAGCCCGCCGCGGCCGCCTACGTCGAGGAGGCCGAGGAACCCAGCGAGGAGGAAGCGTTGAAGCGTCTCAAGGACGTCTTCGGTGCCACGCCGGCCGACGAACCCGACGCCGAGGACTGACCCGATGTACGAGGGTCCGATCCAGGAGCTGATCGACGAGCTGGCGCGCTTGCCGGGAGTCGGGCCGAAGTCGGCGCAACGCCTGGCGTTCTGGCTCGTGAAGGCAACGCCTGAGGACGCGAAGCGCCTGGCGGCGACGATCGTGCAGGTGAAGGATCGCATCGCGTTCTGCCGCGAGTGTGGCAACGTCGCCGAGGGAGACCTCTGCCGGATCTGTGGCGACGAGTCGCGCGACCGCACCCTGCTCTGCGTCGTCGAGGAACCCAAGGACGCCGCCACGATCGAGAAGGCGGCTCTGCACAAGGGCCGGTATCACATCCTCGGCGGCGCGATCAGTCCGCTGGACGGGATCGGCCCCGACGATCTGCGGGTCCAGGAGCTCCTCGACCGCGTCGAGCGTGATCACGTCACCGAGGTGATCCTCGCGACCAACCCCAACCTGGAGGGGAACGCCACCGCGATGTACGTGGCGGCTCTCTTGAAGCCGGCCGGGATCCGGGTCACGAGACTCGCGAGCGGTCTCCCGGTGGGTGGTGACCTCGAGTATGCGGACGAGGTCACGCTCTCGCAGGCGATCGAGGGCCGGCGCGAGGTCTGATCAGGCGGTGACGTGGCGCCGCCGGAAGAGCCAGATCGCGACCCACACGAGCGCGCCGAGCACGGTGAGCGGGATCAGGTAGCCGAGCCCGACGATCACGGCGCCGACGATCCGAAGGAACCCCTGCACGGCGAGGTCGAAGGACGAGCCGAGGTCGGGGTTGTCCACTTCGGTCTCGGTGACCACCTTCTTGGGAGCGTTCCGCTCTTGCATCGAGACCCGGAGGGTCGACTCGGACACCTGGTCGTTGAGGAACCGCAGGCGACCCTGGAACTGCTCGATGCGGAGCTGGACGTCGTCCAGCTGCCCCGACATCCGCAGGATCTCGTCTGTCGTGTCCGCCTGCTGGAAGAGATCGAACAGGAGCGCTCGCCGGGCCTGGAGGATGCGCAGGCGCGCCTGCGAGTCGATGAACTCGGCCGTCACGTCGTCACCGCGGATCTGCTGGAACCGAACCCGGAAGGCGAGCGCTCGCACGTCGGCGAGTGCTCGATCGAACCGCCGGGCCGGAATCCGGAGGACGAACGTCCCGGACCGGTCGTTCTGGGTGTCCGAGGAGAGGATGAACCCGCCGTGCTGCTCGGCGATGAAGGTCAGGTCGCCGACGGCGTCGCCGAACCCGTCGTCGGGAACGACGATGCCGATGCGCCCGTCGCGGACGATCTTCGAGAGGTCCTGCTGCTGGCCGCCCGCGCGGAAACGATCCACAGCGACGCTCATCGTCAAGGGCGAAACTCGGCCCCGCCCGAGCGCCTGCTCCCTCATCAACGGAGGCGCATCGCCGGCGCCTCAACACCGTGCCGCTACGGCGCACCTCTTGCCCCGTCTGCCGCCGCCGTCCGAGGCGACCGCGTCGCCGACCTGCTTGGAGCTTGTCGGCTCGTGCCGTCGCTGCCGCCACCCGCGACGAAACCGATCGCGCCGGCGACGACGATGAACGCGGCGGCGATGCCGGCCACTTTCATCCACTTCTGACCGGCCGTCCGAACCGGCGTCGCCCCACCGCCAGGTCCGACCCTGCCGCTTCGCGGGCGGCCGCGTCCTTGAGGTCGGTCTCCAGCTGCTGCAGGTACTTGATGTCCGTGTTCATGACTCCTTCTCCACGGCCGGGTGCAACCCTTGTTCCTGGAGCACCAGCGCCAGGCGCCTGAGTCCTCGGCTGACGCGCTGTCGCGCGTTCGCTTCGCTGCACGAGAGACGTCGTGCGACCTCCGGATAGGGGAGCTCTTCGATCACCCGGAATCGGAGGGCTTCGCGGTGATCCTCACGAAGCGTCTCCATCGCTTCCGCGATCGCCCCACGGATCGGACCGAAGTCCACGAGGTCTTCGATCCGCTCGTAGTCCGCCGGCGGGAGCTCGCGCTCCGGCATCCCGAGGCGCCGCCGTGCCGCTCGATCGACCCGTCCCGACCGAAAGAACCGGCCGAGCTGGTGTCTCGCCACTCCGTAGATCCAGGCCACGCCATTCGCTCCCGTGTCTCGATAGGTCGTTCTCGACGCGAAGGCCTGCGCGAACGTCTCGGCGGTGAGCTCGGCCGCCGCTTCGGGGTCGAGCGTTCGCCGGGCGAAGTAGCGGAGCAGATCCTCGGCGTGGCGGCGGTACAGCTCGGTGAACACGCCGGGCTCTGCCGCCGACGCCGTGAGGAGCTCGCTGTCGCTGCGCTGGTCCTCCACCCGTCTCCGATTTCTGGCTCCGATGTGGTGTTCCACCCGTACCATGCCCCGAACGGAGCAGCTGTGACAGGGGGTAGACGCGGTTGGCGAAGGACTCGTTCCCACGACAGATGGCACGGACGCGCAGGTTCACGCTCGGCGCGCCTCGCAGCTTCCGGATCGCCGACGACGGCTCGCGCGTCGCGTTCATCCGCTCACGGGCCGGGAACGACCCCGAGGGCTGCCTGTGGGTCCTCGATCTGGCTTCGCGGGAGGAGCGCTCGATCTTCGACCCGGCGGCCGTCGGCGAGGATCACCTCACCCAAGAGGAACGAGATCGACGCGAGCGCATGCGCGAGCAGCTCACGGGGATCACGACCTACGACGCGAACCCGGGGCTGACGCTCGCGACGTTCGTCATCGGTGGACGCGTCCACGTGGCGGATCTCGTCGAGGGGAGCGCCCGACCGCTCGATGGGTCAGTCGAGGGTGCCTTCGATGCGCGACTCGACCCGACGGGCCGCCGTCTCGCCTCCGTCGTCGACGGATCCCTCCACACGCAGGACGTGGGTGGCGGCTCTGCTCGCGTCCTCGCCCACGACGACGATCCCGACATCCACTGGGGGGTCGCGGAGTTCGTCGCCTCCGAGGAGCTGGAGCGTCATCGCGGGTACTGGTGGTCGCCCGACGGCGAGCGGATCGCCGCGGCCCGTGTCGACGAGCGCCCGGTCCTCACCTGGTACATCTCGTCGCCGGTGGATCCGGAAGCGCCGCCGCGCGCCGTCCGCTATCCGCAGGCGGGAACGGACAACGCGGACGTGTCGCTCGCGGTGCTCGGGCTGGACGGGTCCCGTGTCGACATCGATTGGGACCGCGAGGCATTCCCCTACCTCGTCAACGTGACGTGGAACGATCGGTGTCCGCTCACCGTGCTCGTGCTCTCGCGCGACCAGAAGCGCTGGCTCGTCCTCGAGGCCGACCCAGGATCGGGCAAGACGCGGACCCTCTTCGAGAACACCGCGGAGCACTGGCAGACGGTCGTCACCGGGGTACCGGATCGGCTGCGCGACGGCCGGCTCGCGTTCGTCGACGAATCGGAGGACACCCGCCGGATCACGCTGGACGGCGAGCCCGCGTCCCCGCCGGGGCTCCAGGTCGCGACCGTGCTCGACGTCGGTGACGACGTCCTGTTCGCCGCGAACGAGGACCCGACGGAGCTGCACGTGTGGCGCGGCGCGGGCGGCGAGTTGGGCGCCGGGCCCGAGCGGCTCACGACCGAACCGGGCATCCACCTCGCCGCCCGCGCCGCCGACGTCACCGTGATCATCTCGGAGCTGTTGGAGCCGCCGCTTCGGCGGGTCCGCCTACTTCGCGCCGGCGAGCCGGTCACGGAGATCCGTTCGCTCGCCGAAACCCCGCTCATCGAAGCGCGGCCGACGTTCGGCATCGTCGGTGACCGAGACATCCGTATCGCGCTGTTCACGCCCCAGGGCGCCGAGCCCGACGCCCCGCTCCCGGTGATCGTCGATCCGTACGGAGGCCCCCATTTCTCCCGCGTGGTCAAGGTGCATCGGGCGTTGCTCGAGCCGCAGTGGCTCGCCGATCAGGGGTTCGCCGTCCTCGTCGCGGACGGGCGCGGGACCCCGGGACGCGGCATCGCGTGGGAGCACGCGGTCTACCGGAACCTCGCCGGTCCCGTGCTGGAGGATCAGGTCGACGCTCTTCACGCAGCTGCCGATCGCTTCGGGTTCCTCGACCTGGACAAGGTGGGTATACGGGGGTGGTCCTTCGGTGGGTACCTCGCGGCGATGGCGGTCCTTCGCCGGCCGGACGTCTTCCACGCCGCGGTGGCCGGCGCGCCGGATGCGGAGCAGGTGCTGTACGACACGGCCTACACGGAGCGGTACCTCGGGCTCCCGCAGGAGGAGCCGGAGGTGTATCGCACGAACTCGCTGATCGGCGATGCGCCGAACCTCGTGAGGCCGCTCCTCCTCATCCACGGCCTTGCCGATGACAACGTCTTCGTGGCGAACACCCTCCGGCTTTCGCGTGCGCTCATCGAGGCGGGCCGTTTCCACTCGGTGTTGCCGTTGTCGGGTATCACGCACATGACGACGACGGAGTCGGTGGCGGAGAACCTCCTGCTGCACCAGGTGCGGTTCCTTCGGCAGGCGCTGGGTCTCGGCGGCGAGGTCGACACCCTCGGGCCCGCCTGAGCGGCCGCCAGAGAGCACGCTGCTACGCTCGGCTCGACATGCCCATCATCGTGCAGAAATACGGTGGGACCTCCGTCGACGGGGTCGATCGTCTCCGCGTCGTCGCCAACCGTGTTGTTCGCGCGCGTGAGGCAGGGAACGACGTGATCGTCGTGGTGTCGGCGATGGGCCAGACCACCGACGACCTCGCGCGGATGGCGAAAGACATCGCGCCCGATCCCGACCCGCGCGAGATGGACATGCTGCTCACCGCGGGAGAGCGGATCGCGATGGCGCTGCTGGGCATCGCGATCAACGAGCGAGGGTGCCGCGCGGCCAGCTACACGGGCTCGCAGGCCGGCATCATCACCGATACCGCGCACGGCCAGGCCAAGATCATCGAGATCAGGCCGAAGCGCATCCTCGAGGCGTTGGAGGCAGGCAACGTGGTGATCATCGCCGGATTCCAGGGACTCTCCTCCGCCTACGAGATCACGACACTCGGGCGCGGCGGATCCGACCTGACGGCCGTCGCGATGGCGGCGGCGGTCGGTGCCGAGATCTGCGAGATCTACACGGACGTGGGTGGCGTGATGACGGCGGATCCACGGCTCGTGCCGCAGGCTCGGCTGATCGAGCGGATCGGCTACGACGACATGCTGGAGCTCGCCGCGACGGGGGCCAAGGTGCTCCAGTCGCGCTCCGTCGAGCTGGCGCGCCGGAGCGGTCTCCGGCTCCACGTGCGCTCATCGTTCGACGACGAGGCACCCGGCACCTGGGTGCAGGAGGTTGACGATCACATGGAAGACGTCCTGATCTCGGGGGTCGCATTGGAGGTCGACGAGGCGAAGGTGACCTTCGACGGCGTGCCCGACAGGCCCGGCGTCGCGGCCATGCTGTTCAAGTCGGTCGCGAGCGCCGGAGTGAGTGTCGACATGATCGTGCAGAACGTCTCGCACGAGGGCGCCACCGACCTGTCGTTCACCGCTCCGATCGCCGATGTCGCGAGCCTCGAAGCCACGATCGGGGGGATCGCGAAAGAGGTGGGCGCACGGAACTGGTCGGTCGATGACGGGGTCGCCAAGGTGTCGCTCGTGGGAGCCGGGATGAAGAGCCAGCCCGGAGTGGCAGCGGACATGTTCGATGCCCTCGCAGCCGAGGGGATCAACATCGAGATGATCTCGACGTCACCGATCCGGATCTCTTGCGTCGTAAGGAAAGCGGACGCTGTGCGGGCGCTGGGAGCCGTGCACGCGCGATTCGGACTGGACGTTCCGGTCGAGATGGCCGATAACTAGAGGGTATGGATCCGTACCCTTCCCTGCCGCCTCCGCCTCCGGGTCGCGACGCTGAGATCGAGGAAGCCGCGCCCGAAGCCCCGACCCGTTCCGCGGCCAAGGCGGTCCTCGTCGTCGTCGGGCTCCTCGCCGTCGTCGCGGGAGTCGTCGTGGCGGGATCCTGGTGGCTCGGCGGCCCTGGGGTGTGCGACCGAAGCACGGTCGAGTCGGCTCGATTCGGCTACTGCGTTGCGGCGCCCGGCTGGGAGCTCACGAACGAGGCGGCCCCCGCGGAGCTCCCCTACGACGAGCTCATCAAGCCGGCGGACGCGTCCACGGTGCGGATCATGGCGATCCAGCTCCAGACCGGGCAGGGCCTCGAGGAGATCGTGCAGGCGGCCCGTGACGTCGCCACGGAGAACGGGATGGATGTCGGAGAAGTTGTCGAGCGGCGAGTCGCGGGCGTCGCCGCCGTCCAATGGGACTTCGTCCTCGAGGCCGGGCAGGTGGAGCAGCAAGTGCGGGAGATCGTGTTCGTGCGGGGCGATGCCGCATGGCGCGTACAGCTCCAGGCCGACACCGAGGGCTTCGACAGCCGCGCCGAGGAGTTCGAAGGCATCCTCGGCACGTGGACGTTCCGCTAGTCCTTCGCCGTCCGCTGCGCACCGCCCGGTAGGGTGAGGTCATGGGACTGAGGGTCGCTGTGGTGGGCGCGACGGGCGCGGTCGGCACCGAGATGCTTCGCATCCTCGGATCCCGCGCGTTCCCGGTCGATGAGCTGGTGCCTCTGGCGTCGGCTCGATCCGCGGGACGGACGATCTCGTTCCGCGATCGCGACGTCATGGTGCAGGAGCTGTCTCTCGATGCGCTGCGGGGGATCGACCTGTCCCTCTCCGCAGCCGGGGCGTCGATCGCCCGGGGGTTCGTGCGAGAGGCTGCCGCCGCCGGGACCGTCTGTATCGACAAGTCCTCGGCGTTCCGCATGGAGCCGGATGTGCCGCTCGTCGTGCCGGAGGTGAATCCGGAGGCGCTCGAGGGTTCCCCCGGGATCGTCGCGGTGCCCAACTGCACGACGATCGTCGCGATGATGGCGCTCGCTCCGCTACACCGCGCGGCCGGTCTTCGCTCGCTGGTGCTCTCGTCGTACCAGGCCGTGTCGGGCGCGGGGCGTGACGGCACGCGTGAGCTTGCCGAACAGGTCGAGAAGCTCCACGATCAGGTCGAGGAGCTCGGTCACCCCGACCTCGACGCGCTCCCGTCGGGAGACGTCTTCGGTAAGACGATGGCGTTCAACGTGCTTCCGAAGATCGATGCATTCGCCGAGGACGGATCCACCGGCGAAGAGGTCAAGACGGTCCAGGAATCGAGGAAGATCCTCCGCATCGCCGATCTCGACGTCGCGGCGACCTGCGTACGCGTCCCCGTGCCGGTTGGTCATTCCGTTTCCTTGCTTGCTCGCTTCTCGCGTCCCATCACACCCGAGGAGGCGCGTGGGCTGCTGGTGGAGGCGCCGGGCGTCGAGGTCCGCGACGATCCCGCCAACGGCGTGTACCCGTCGCCGTTGGAGGCCGCGGGCCGCGACGAAGTGCTGGTCGGGCGGATCCGTCGGGCGCCGGGCCACGACGACTCGCTGTTGCTCTTCGCGTGCGGCGACAACCTCCGGAAGGGCGCGGCATTGAACGGGATCCAGATCGCGGAACGCCTGTTCAGCTAGCGAGCTCAGAACGGACAGTCGCAGGGCGTGAGGTCACACCTCGGGCATCCGTCTGCGTACCGGGCGATCGCGTCCTCGAGGTCGACGCCCATGAGGTTGGCGAGTGATGCGAGCCAGGCGAGCACGTCACCGAACTCGTGGGCGAGGTTCGCCCGATCGCTCTTCCTGATCGCTCGAGCCAGTTCGCCGATCTCCTCGGTGAACCATCGGAAGGTTGCGTCGGCGCCTCTGGCGGCGTCCCGATCCCCATAGACGGAGTGCATCAGTCCTTGCAGCGCTTGCAATTCCATGCCTGAAGTCTAGTGATGCGCTTCTGCTGCCACCGCGCCTTCAGACAGACCACACGGGCTGGGACTCGCGCTTCCCGCGCTTGTCCTCGTACATCCCCTCGTCCGCGGCGTCGATCAGCTCCTCGAGCGTCACGGATCGACCGGCCGGAAGCGCGGAGACGCCGATCGAGAGCGAGAGCTGGAACTGTCGTCCCGGTCGAGCGTTGTGGTCGGCCGTCGTCTGGCGCAGCCGGTCCACCGCCCGCTCGGGGTCGAGATCGGGGTCTCCCATCAGGAGCACGCAGAACTCGTCGCCGCCGAGCCGGCCCGCCAGATCCGACACACGGATGGTCTCGAGGAGCACGTCGGCGGCCTCCTTCAGCAAGAGATCGCCCGTGGAATGACCGAGCTCGTCGTTCACGTTCTTGAGGCCGTCCACGTCGATGAACAACAAGGCGACGGCCGTCCTCGTCCGGGCCGCGACCAGGAGTTGGTGCTCCGCGAGCGCGAAGAAGCCTCGCCGGTTGGCGAGCTTCGTGAGCTCGTCGACCGTCGCGAGCCGGCGGAGCTCCTCCTGGAGCTCCGAGAGATGGGATCCGGTGCGAACGACCGCTCGCGAGAGACCCCCGAGTTCGTCCTGCGAGGCGTCCGGCTCATCCAGCGGCCTTCCCTCGTCGAGGCGTTTCGCGTTGTGGCGGATCTTTCCGACCCGTCTCACGATGCTCGCGGTGAAGCTGACCATGAGGATCATCGCGGCGAACACCGCCACGGGCATCGCCACGACCTGTACCAGGTAGGACCGTTGGAAGGATGCGTCTCGGGTCGAGATCTGCTGGGCGACGAGCTCGTCCGCGGTCAACCGCATCTGTTCGGTAAGTCCTCGCAGCGTGTCCGTGATGGTCTGTCCGTGCATGAGCAACGTCACGAGCCGCTCGGTGCCCTGCGCGGTTCCCCGACTCCCGGCACGCAGGGTTGCGCGGAAGGTCTCGAGCCGTTCATCCACGAGTTCCCGGAGCCGATCGAGTCGCGTGCGCTGCAGTTGGTCGCGGAGAGGGTCGTCGAGGTCCTCGAGGTCGGATCGAAGGGCCGCGATCGCCTCTTCGTAGTCCGTCCGCATCCCCACGCGCTCGGTGAGCAGGTATCCACGCACGTTCGACTCGGCGACGGCGAGGTCGTCCTGGATCTCGGAAAGCAACTGCCTGACCTTGTTCGTGCGGTCCACCTCGGTGTTGGTCCGCGAGGCAGTGGTCTGTGCGGCCACCGCGTACACGACGGTGACGATCAAGACGACCAAGGGGATGGTCGCCATCGCAAGCATCTTCGAACGGAGGGACACCGCAGATTCTCCTGTGAGAAGTCCGACATCTTGCCTTCGACCAGCGCGGGAGCTCTCTTGAATCGTGGGTTGTCTACCGTGCGGTAGAGGCCGATAATCTCCCGGATGGTAGAGAACCCCAAGCCGAAGGCGAAAGCCCGGGGCTCGAAGGCCGAGTCGATCGTGGACCGGCTGGCCGGCAAGCGCATCTTCCTCACGGGCGTGACCGGATTCCTCGGCCAGGTGATCCTCGAACGCCTCCTCGCGGACTTCCCGGAAACGAGGATCGTGCTCCTCGTCAGATCGCAGACCGGGGCCTCCTCGGTCGAGCGGGTCCACTATCTGACGCGGAAGCCGTCGTTCGATCCGCTCCGCGCGTCCCTCGGCTCCGACGACGCGCTCCTGCAACTTCTGGACGAGAGGGTCGAGGTCGTCGACGGCGACTTCTCGCGAGGACAGCCCGAGCTCCCGGGCGACATCGACGTGGTGATCCACTCCGCGGCCGCGGTCGCGTTCGATCCGCCGATCGACGAAGGCTTCCAAACGAACCTGCTCGGTGCGATGAATCTCTACCGCGGCGTGCTCGCGGGTGGATCACGACCCGCCCTCATCCACGTCTCGACCGCCTACGTGGCGGGGGTGCAGAAAGGCGTGATCCCGGAGCGTACCCTGGACCACCGGGTCGATTGGAGACTCGAGGCCGACCTCGCGCTCCAGTCGCGGGGCGAGGTCGAGGCGTCCTCGAGGAAGCCCGAGCTCCTCGAACGCTTCCTGGAGGACGCAGCCAAAGAGCATTCCCGCGCCGGCCCCACCACGGTTGCCGACGACGCCGAGCAGCGCCGGAAAGCGTGGATGACGAAGCGACTCGTCGAATACGGTCGCCAGCGCGCTCGATCGCTCGGGTGGCCGGACGTGTACACGTTCACCAAGGCGATGGGGGAGCGCGCCGTCGAAGAGCTGGCCGCGGGGGAACGTCTGCCGCTGTCGATCGTCCGGCCTTCGATCATCGAGTCCGCTTTGCTCCACCCCACGCCGGGATGGATCGACGGCTTCAAGATGGCCGACCCGATCATCCGGTCCTACGGCCTCGGACAGATCCCCGAGTTCCCCGGTATCCCAGAGGGGATCGTGGACATCATCCCGGTGGACTTCGTCGTCAACGCGATCCTCGCCGTCGCCGCGACCCCACCGGCGCCGGGCGAACCCGCCCACTACCACGTGTCCTCGGGCGACCGGAACCCCCTGCAATTCCACCAGCTGTACACGCTCGTTCGTGAGTACTTCGAGGTCCACCCGCTGCCGGAGCGAGGCCGAGGCCAGCACAAGGTCCCCGAATGGACCTTCCCCGGCAACGTCACCGTCGAGAGGATGCTCCGTCGAGCCGAGCGGCTGACCGACATCGCAGAGAGAGTCGTCACGCACCTCCCGAAGTCCAAAGCGATGCGCGACGCGGTGGGTCGAGTGGATCGCGACAAGGCGCGGGTCGACTTCGTGAAGCGCTACTCCGACCTCTACGGCGCCTACACCGAGGCCGAGGTGATCTACACCGACGATGTCGCGATGGCGCTCTACGCGGGCCTGTCCGCGGAGGATCGCGCTCGGTTCCCGTTCGACGCGGCGGCGATCGATTGGAAGCACTACCTGCAGGACGTCCATTCTCCCGCGGTCACACAGTCGCTGCGCGAGCTCGCACGGACGGACCGGGTGCGCCCGAGCGTCAAGATCCGGGAGCGCACGGAGCCGGTGCTGGCCGTCTTCGACATGGAGGGGACGATCATCTCCTCCAACGTGGTCGAGTCCTACGTCTGGGCGAGGATGGCGGACCTCGAGCCGGATGAGTGGCCTGGTGAGCTGGTCGGCGTGTTCGGGCGGATCCCTCGCTACCTGGCGATCGACCGTCGTGATCGCGGGGACTTCCTCCGCACGTTCTTCCGGCGGTACGAGGGCGCCTCCGTGGAGGGTCTCGATCGCCTGGTCGATCGCCATGTGGGTGAGTTCATGCTGGAGAAGGCGAGTCCGGGAGCCATCCGCCGCATCCGGGAGCATCGCGCCGCGGGGCATCGCACGTTGCTGCTTACCGCCGCCGCGAACGCGTTCCTCCGGCCCCTCGACCCGCTGTTCGACGTGGTGATCGGAGCGGACCTGCAGGTCGATGAGGAAGGGCGGTACACAGGGTTCATGTCCAGCCCGCCGCTCGTCGGTGAGGCGCGGGCTGCGTGGCTCCGCCGCTACGCGTCGACGGAGGGAGTCGATCTCAAGCTCTCCTACGCGTACGCGGATTCCTACTCCGACCTCCCGCTGCTCCGCGCGGTGGGCAATCCGGTCGCGGTCTCGCCCGACTCCCACCTCTACCGATTCGCGCGCCGCCGCCGTTGGCCGATCGAGGAGTGGGGGATGTCGAAGGGCATGCCGCGCGTCCGGTTCCCGAAGCCGGCGAGGAGGTAGACCGTGGCGCTGGCGCTCGAGTTCTATCGTTCCGCACCCAAGTATCTGGGCGCGCGCACGCTCGGTTCGAAGGCACCCGGACTCGTCACGGGTGGCCTCGCCCCGCTCCGGCTCGTGACACAGAGGGATCCGGAACCGAAGCGCGAAGGGTGGAGCCGCGTGAAGCCGCGGCTCTCCGGGATCTGCGGGAGCGACCTCTCCACGATCTCCGGGCGGTCCTCGTTCTACTTCTCGCCGCTCGTCTCTCTGCCCTTCGTGCCCGGCCACGAGGTGGTCGGCGAGCTCCTCGATGACGTCGGAGACCTCCCGGCCGGGCAACGGGTCGTGATCTCGAGCGTCCTCGGATGCGCTGCCCGAGGTGAGGATCCACCGTGCGAGCATTGCGCGGCAGGACATGTCGGCCGCTGCGACCGGGTGACGGTCGGCCACCTGAAGCCCGGGCTCCAGACCGGCTTCTGCACGGAGACGGGAGGCGGATGGAGCCGCCTGATGCTCGCGCACCGCTCGCAGCTCTGGCCGGTGCCGGACGGGATGAGCGACGAGACGGCCGTGCTGATCGAACCCTTCGCCTGCGCGATCCACGCAGCGTTCCGCGCCGAGATCCCCGCCGGAGGATCGGTACACATCATCGGCGCCGGCACGGTCGGCATCCTCACGCTGATCGCGATCAAGGCGTTCACGAAGGCCGATCACGTCGTCGTGGCCGCGAAGCACCAACGACAGCGAGCCGCGGCGACGATGGCCGGCGCCGACGACGTCGTGCGTCCGGAGCACGCAGTGAAAGCCGTCCGGCGGACCGACCATGCGGTGAAGCTCACGCCGGAGCGTGGGATGGAGTTCCTCCTCGGAGGCGTCGACGTGGCGATCGAGTGCACGGGATCGAGCAGCGCGCTCGACCTCGCTCTCAGGACGACGAAGGCGGGCGGACGCGTCGTCGTCTCCGGCATCCCCGGCGGCGGCGCGGATCTCACCCCGTTGTGGTTCCGCGAGCTCGAGCTTGCGGGCGCCTACACGTCGGGCGTGGAGGATCTCGGGAACGGCGTCACGAGGCCCACGTTCGAGATGGCGATGGAGCTCGCCACGAACCTCCCCATGCTCGACGAACTCGTCGGTGCGACCTATCCGCTCGATCGGTGGCGCGAGGCGCTCGACCACGCGATGGCCGCCGGCAAGCTCGGCACGTTCAAGGTGGCGTTCGCGCCGCAGGCCTAGGAGAGACGAACGAGGACAGGAGAGACGACCACATGCCAAGACCGGGATTCGTGTTGGAGGTGGATGAGCGTACGCCCCCGCTCCTGATCCATGAGGGCGAGGGCTTCCGGATGCAGAAGTTCCCGCTGGGCACTCGGGTCGTGTACCCGCCGGACGCACTGCCCGGGATCCGGGACGTGAACGCCGCTATCCGACAGGCGCTGCTCCACCCCACGGGCGACTCCCGGCCGCTCCCCGACCTGCTCAAGGCCGGGATGAAGCTCACGATCGCCGTGGATGACATCTCGATCCCCTTGCCGCCGATGACGCTCCCCGACATCCGACAGCGGATCCTCGAGCAGGTGATCGAGCTGGCAGCACGCAATGGCGTCGAGGACGTGCAGATCGTCGTCGCGACCGCGTTGCACCGCCGGATGACCGCCGACGAGATCCGCCGCATGGTCGGGGAGCGGGTG
The DNA here is from genome assembly GCA_963762015.1 of uncultured Actinomycetota bacterium. Taxonomy (GTDB): domain Bacteria; phylum Actinomycetota; class UBA4738; order UBA4738; family HRBIN12; genus JAJNBA01. The sequence continues at coordinate 70,900 of CAVXJL010000007.1, read as the reverse complement.
TTCCGTTCTTTCTGGCCCAACGATCTCTACAACTTCGACGGCGAGGACAAGGACGCGTTGACGTTCATCGGCACCACCGACAAGCACGAGGACGTCGAGATCTCGAAGCGCGCGGCGGAGTCGGACCTCCTCGTCTACATCAACGTGAACCTGGTGGCGATGGACGGCGGCCACAAGTCGGTGGCGATCGGCCTCGCCGGCTACCGGTCGCTCAAGCATCACCACAACGTCGACACCATGATGCACTCACGCTCGTACATGGACCCGAGGCCCGGGCACAGCGCGATCGCCGACTCGGCCACACGGATGGGCCGGCTGATCGCCGCGAACGGCCTCACGGTCTTCCAGATCGAGACCACGCTGAACGCGGAGACGTTCCCGAAGAACCTCGGCTTCCTGAACAAGCGGGAGTGGGAGTGGTCCGCCTACGACCAGGGCCTCATGATGGCGGCCAGGAAGGCGAACCAGATGGCGCCGCCCCGTGCGCGCCGAGAGTTCTACCGGCGGGTCGAGGCGCCCTACAGGCTCACCGGGATCAACGCCGGCGAGGTCGAGTCCGTCCACGAGCGCACCCTCGAGAACCTGCACCGGCAGCAGCTGGTCGAGGTCCAGGGGCAAACCGACGTGCTCGTACTCGGACTGCCCTACATCAGTCCGTACAACGTGAACTCGATCATGAATCCCATCCTGGTGCACTGCCTGGGGCTCGGCTACCTCTTCAACATGTACCGGAACATGCCGATCGTGAAGCAGGGCGGCGTCGTCATCATGTACCACCCTGTCCCCTGGGAGTTCCATCAGATCCATCACCCCTCCTACATCGACTTCTTCGAAGAGGTGCTGGCGGAGACCACGGACCCCTCCACGATCGAATCGAAGTACGAGGAGCGCTACGCGGCCGATCCCTGGTACACGCACCTGTACCGGACGTCGCACGCGTATCACGGCGTCCATCCCTTCTACATGTGGTACTGGGGCGCGCACGGACGCGACCACGCGGGCGACGTGATCTTCGTCGGGGGCGAGCCCAAGTCCGTCGCGCGCCTCGGCTATCGCGCCGCCGGCTCGTTCCGCGACGCTCTCGAGATGGCGAAGGACACGGTGGGGTCATCGCCGTCGATCACGTATTTCCATGCCCCGCCGATCATGATCGCGGACGTGGTCTGAGGGGCGGGCGATGGGTGTGCCAAAGAACATGAAGGATGAGCTGAAGGTGATGGCCGAAGGCTTCCGGTGGGGTCGGCGTCCGCTGGTCCCTCGCTCCGCGGAAGAGCATGCCCAGCCGAAGGTGGACCGGGTCTTCCCCTCCGACTGGGCTCGCACGGACGCGGGAGTCGCGGCGAGGCAGGTGCTCCTGAAGGGCGCGATGCACCCACTCGTGCGGAACGAGCTCACCCTCCGCGTGTTCGGCAGAGACAACCTCGAAGGTGTCGACCCGCCGCTGATCTTCTATTCGAACCACTCGAGCCATCTGGACGCCACACTGATCATGTGCACCCTGCCGGACTCGTGGCAGGCCAAGACCGCGGTGGGAGCGGCGCGCGACTACTTCTTCGACGTGTGGTGGAGGCAGGCGTTCACGGCGCTCGTCTACGGCGCGTTCCCGATCGATCGCGCTCGTGGCGCCAAGGGCGCGGTGGACAAGGCGCGCGAACTCTTGTCGCAGGGGTGGAGCATCGTCGTCTTCCCGGAGGGTACGCGCTCGGCCGATGGCCATCTGCAGCGGTTCCGGCACGGAGCCGCCCGGCTCGCATTGGAGACCGGCGCCGGCCTCGCGCCGATCGCGATCGTCGGAGCGTTCCAGGCGATGCCGAAGGGGCGGTTCTGGCCCCGTTCCGGAAGACCTCCCGTCACCGTCCGGTACGGCGAACCCTTCTGGCCGTCGGAGGGACAGACGCATCAGGAGCTGTCGCTGCGGATGACGCAGGCGGTCACGCAGCTGTTCCACGAGGAACGCACGACCTGGTGGGAAGCGCTGCATCGAGCGCAGCGCGGCGAGACCCCTTCGCTCGTGGGTCCACAAGGCCCCGACTGGCTCAGGCGGTGGGAGGGGTCGCGCCCCGTCGGTCGCAAGGGTCCCCCCAAGGTCTGGGAGTAGCCCGATGCCGAGAACCGGGGGTGCGGAACGGCGCACGACCCTCGTCGAGGAGGCGATCCGGCAGTTCGGTCGCGAGGGCTACGGCGGTGCGAGTCTCGACGACATCGCCGGCGCGGTCGGCGTCCGCAAGCAGACACTCCTGTACTACTTCCAGACCAAGGACGCGCTGCTGGAGGCGTGCCTCCAGGCTGCGGGGATCCGGCTTGCGGAGGTGATCGCGGAAGCCCTCGAAGGGAAGGAGGGGTACTGGGATAGGGCCGAGGCCGTGATCCACTCGGTGTTCGATCTGGCAGCGGAGTGGCCGGAGTTCCCGATGTTCATCCGGGAGGCAGGCCGGCTCGGCCCGCTGGCTTTCGAGCGCTTCGCGGATGTGCTCGATCCGCTCCGGCGACGTGCGGTCGACTTCCTCCGATCGGGGATGGATGACGGGCAGGTTCGCAAGCAGGATCCCGCGATGCTTCTGTTCACGCTCTACACGGCCGTCGTCGGGTCCCTCACCGAAGCGAGCGTCCTGAACGCCGTGGTCGGCGCGGACAAGAGTCGTGCGTCACTTCGACGACGCGAGAAGGAGGTGGTCGCGTTCGTCCGTGCGGCCCTCGAACCGGTGGGAGAGCGATGATTCGCGACGATCACCCGCGATGAGCGACGCCACGATGATCAGGTCATCGCCCAGAACGTGCCGACCAATCCGATCGAGTCGAAGACCGCCTGCGCCTGGCCCGGAGTCTTCCGTCCCCAGTCGGGCGAGAGTCGGTCCGCGTACCACTCCTTCGCGAGTCGCCAGCCCTGATCGGGCGTGAGTGTCGCGCCCATCGAGTTGCCCCGGCGTTCGCTCCACCGCATCACGTGCTCTTCCGACCGGAAGAGGAGCATGCTCGCTCAGGTGGAGCCGATGTCGTCCCACCATCGCGCGGCGGGGACCTCGAAGTGGATGACGTGATCGGCCGAAGCGTCGAGTGAGCCATCCCGCACGTCCAGTGATAGCGGTTCGGAGCAATCTGGGCAGGAGGTACGGATCCGTCCGTCCATCCTCAGACAGACCGGGATCCCGAGCGCGTCCCAGATGCAGTTGCCGAAGTACCTGCGGTCTCCGACCTCGACCTCGAAAGGAGTCGGGATCGCCGAGAACGGGCTCGCCATCCATATGGATGATGTTCCGGGAGCGAGGACCAAGACATGGTCTTCCGCGAGCCGGTGGAACGAGGTTTCGATCTCCGAGGCAGCGATGCCGAGGCCGTCGGCGACCTCCGACACGGTCGGAGGGCTTCCCTCGTCGACGATCTTCCGATAGACGGCGAGCCTGACGTCCCGGTCGAGGGTGGCCGCGTCGCCGAGAGGGGCGACCATTCGCGGCCCTAGGAGTAGAACTCGACGACGAGGCGCTCTTCGAGGGTCACGGGGAGTGGGATCTCGTCCCGTTCCGGACTCCTCGTGAAGGAGCCCTTGATCTCGTCCTTGTTGCGATAGAGGTACGCCGGAGGCTCGGGCGTGATCTGGATCGCTTCGCGCACCAGGATGAAATTCCGGGCCTTCTCGGAGAGGCTGATCTCCTGACCGGGCTTCACCTGAGCGCTCGGGACGTCGATCCGCTTCCCGTCGATGAGCACGTGGCCGTGTGACACGAGCTGCCTGGCCTGATGGATCGTGAGCGCGAACCCCAGTCGGAAGATCACCGCATCGATCCGGCTCTCCAGCTGACGGAGCATCTCCTCGCCCGTCACGCCCATCGAGCGGTGCGCCTTCTCGTAGTAGGTGCGCATCTGCCGCTCGCCGACCGCATACATCGCCCGCATCTTCTGCTTCTCCACGAGGCGGGTCTGGTACTCGGAGATCCGCTTGCGCCCACGACCGTGCATGCCGGGCGGATACGGCCGCTTGTTGGCAGGACAGTTCGGGCGCCCGCACAAGGGGGCGCCCACACGTCTGCACATGCGGTGCTTGGGTCCGATCTTGTCCATCGAGGTTGGTCAGGTTACCAGAGGGCTCTGCGCGGTCCCCTGCCGATAGGCTGCGCCGCCGTGGATGACCTGCGGGAACGCGTGATCGGTTGCCTCCTCGGGCTGCCGCTCGGCGACGCTCTGGGGGCGCCGTTCGAGTTCCGACGACGCCACGAAATCCCGCGCCCCCTTCCCGCGTTCGAACTGGGATGGATGGGGCTCGAGCCCGGTCACTGGACCGATGACACCGCGATGGCGCGGAACCTCTGCCGGTCGCTCGCGGAGCACGGACGACTCGATCCGGGAGACCTGCTGCGACGTCATCTCGAGTGGCTGGCGACAGATCCTCCGGACGTCGGGACGCTCACCAGGCGCGTGTTGAGCCGCATCCGGGACGGGGTCCCGGATGCAGCGGCGCGATACGTCGCGGAACGAGGGCCGGAGGTCTCGGCCGGCAACGGCTCGGTGATGTATTGCGCGCCGCTCGGAGCCTTCCGGGCGGCGCGCCCGGAGCTGCTCCTCGAGGAGGCCCCGGCCCTCTCGGCGATCACCCACTGGGACGAGCGATGCCGGACGGCGTGTCTGGCGGTGACCCTCGCCGCTGCCGCACTCGTTCGAGGGGAGGGCAACCGCGATGCGGTCGAGCGAGCGGTCGAGGCCGCGTTGCCGAGGGAGGGAGGTGAGGAGCTCGAGTACCTGGTCGCCGAGGCCGGGCGAGCCCGACGCGTCGACGGGCCGGACATGGGCTTCACGCTGTTCACCGCAGGGATCGGGCTCCAGGTGGCCGCCGAGGGGCTCTCCTTCGAGGAGGGCCTTCGGTACGTGGTGTCCCTAGGCGGCGACACCGACACGAACGCCGCCGTGACGGGGGCGCTCCTCGGAGCGCTCCACGGTCGTGAAGCACTCCCGAGCGCCTGGCTGGAGAGTTTGGCGGATCGCCAGGCGATCGAAGCGGAAGCGGAAGCTCTCGCCGACGCGGCGACCGCCTAGGAAGCGGTTGCGGTCCCGACCCCCGGCACGTACTCGTCTCCGATCCGGCGAACCACGTCGATCGCCTCGAGATCCGACATCACCCTGATCGCATCACCGAGCGACATGCCGAATCGACCGGCCACTTCATCGAGGGTCCACACAGCTGAGGGGTCCGAGAAGACCCTCGCGATCGCTTCCACGCTGCTGCCGTCGTTCGAGTCCATCGGCGTCCTCCTCGGTCGTAGTGTCCTTCGGACTCCGCATGGTCACCAGGGGTTCCCGGCAACCTTCCCGGGTCCTTCATCTTTCGTTCATCGATGCCGCTCATCCCTGATCCTGTGACCGAAGCAGGGATCTGCGGAGCGTCGGTCTCGTGCGAGAAGATGCACCCCATGACCGAAGGTGGTGGCCTCCCGACGCAGCCGAAGGAGATCTTCGAGCTGATCGTGAAGGCCGACGAGAAGCTGAAGTACGCGACCGCCGAGAAGAGCGACGCCCGTCGGAGGCAGGCGAAGGATCTCCTCACGCAGGCGCTCGAAGCGGCTCGTGAGATCGGCAACGAGGCGCTGGTGCAGCAGGCGGAGCTTCGGCTGGCGGACCTGGGCTAGCCCGGGCGGGAAGCGCCGACCGGGTTGTCGTAGCCGTACATCGAGTCGACGTGTACGGCGCCGTCGGGCCCCGGATGTGTCGCGTGGACGATCTGGCCGCCGCCGATGTAGAGCGCCACGTGGCTGATCGGGCTGTAGTAGAAGATCAGGTCGCCCGGCTGCACGCTTCCGAGCGGCACATGTGGCAACGAATACTGTGCGGCAGACGAGTGGGGGATGGAGACACCGGCCTGAGCCCACGCCCACGAGGTGAGGCCGGAGCAATCGAAGCCGACGCTCGGGTTGGCGGAGCCCCACACGTATTGCGTGCCCTGCACCGACAGCGCGGCAGACACGGCGATCTGAGCCGCCGACGCATTCACCGGCGGGGTATAGCCCCCTGATCCGCCGGAGGACCCACCCGTGTCGCCGGTCGTGTCCGACGGCGTGTCTTGAGAAGCCTGTTGGCGAGCCTGTGCGAGGGCCGCGCGCTGCGCCTCCACGTAAGTCAGGTATTCCTGGCGATCGCTGTTCAACTGCTCGTACAGAGATGCCTGCTCGTCGATCATCGAGTCGAGTCGATCCAGCTGGTTCTCGATCGAGGCGACCTGCCGTTGACGCTCGGCCGCCGTCTCCGCGAAGCGATCAGCCGCCCAGTCCGCCTGCTGCCGTGCGTTCATCGCCTGGCGGGCGATCTGGGCGTCGCCTTCTGCGACGGCCCCCATGAACTCGAGACGGTCCGAGAACTCGCCGATGCTCTCTGCGCCCAACAGACCGTCGACCTGCGATCCGGTCCCGAGGTAGGCCTGCACGGCCCGATCCGCGAGACGTTCCTCGGCGAGGCGAGCCTGTCGTTCCGCGGACTCTCGCTGGCTCCGCGACTCCGCGAGCTTCCGCTCGGTGAGGGAGAGTCGGTACTTCGCGTCGTTGTACTGCTCGGCGAGTACTTCGAAGTCGTGCTGGAGTCCGGCGAGCCTCTGTCTGGCCGCTTCGACCTCCCGTGCGGACGGTGCCGCGAGGGATGAGAGGCTGAGCACGGAGAGAAGGACGGGGAGCGCAAAGAGCACGGCTACGACGAGCCGTGTGATCCGCGTTCGCGTCCCGGTCATGAGCTCCTTTGTTCGAACAGATGAAAGGCTCCGTCTCCGGAGCCGTTACCCGAGGCTACTTGGGGCACGATAGGTCGTCAAACCCCCGGTGTTGCTCATCGAAGAAATGAGAGGCGAGCCGTTTTCGGCTCGCCTCTCGGCTATCGGTGTCGGGACGGCGGGACTTGAACCCGCGACCTCAGCGTCCCGAACGCTGCGCGCTACCAAACTGCGCCACGTCCCGTCCTCTTCAGTCTAACGCGTGGTCGGAGGAGCAGCCGCAGGGCGAAGTTCGAGGTACGTCGCTTCCGGCAGGCACAGGAACCGGAAGGGAGCGTATTTGCTGGTGCCCAGACCTCGCGAGGTGTGGAGCACGGCGGTCCCCATCCGTATGAGGCCGGAGACGAGCCTGCGCGGCATCGCGGAGTTGGTGACCAGCGCACCGACGAACGGGAGCTGCACCTGCCCACCGTGGGTATGCCCGGCGACGATCAATCCGTAGCCGAGCGCTGCCGCCTCCGGCGCGGAGTCAGGTGAGTGCATCACGGCGAGGCCGAAGCGATCCTCGGCTCGCCGTGGAGCAACGCGAAGGTCGTGGCGGCGGATGTGCGCATCGTCCAGGCCAAGCAGCTCGACATCGAGGCCTCCGAGCGACACGTCACGGCGGAGGTTCGTGAGGTCTGCCCATCCGTCGGCGACGAGCTCGCGGACGAGCTCGGGGGCGCGGCCCCGACGGGCACGCCGGCGCCGGCGCCGGCGCTTCAAGAAGTAGGTGATGTAGTTCATCGGTTCCGGGACGAAATAGTCGTTGGAGCCGAGGACGAACCAGGAAGCGAGACGGCCGCGGACCGGCCGAACGCTCTCCACCGCGGTGGCGACCGCCTCGGGTTCGGCCAGGAAGTCGCCCGTCACGACCGTGAGGTCCGGCGTCGGCAGCGTCGCGAGGAAGCGAGCCTTCTTCGGATCGTGACGCACGAAATGCAGGTCGGAGAGGTGCAGGACGACGAGGGGCTCGGCGGCCGCCGGTAGGATGTCGAGGCGATGCCGGATCACCCGGTATCGGAACCGTTCGATGAAGATCCCGTACGCCACGCAAGCGACGCCCACGGCGGCGATCGTCAGGATCACGGGAAGCACGGGGGGAGTCTAATGAGCGACCCGACGCTGAAGGATCGACTTGCCGGCGAGATGAAGGATGCATTGCGCGCCGGCGAGAAGGTCCGGCTCGGCGCCCTCCGGATGCTCTCCGCCGCCGTCACGAACAAGGAGAAAGAGCTCCGTCACGAGCTCTCCGACGATGAGGTTCGCGACGTCGCGTCGAAAGAGATGAAGAAGCGCGCCGAGTCGATCGAGGCATTCGAGGGTGCAGGTCGCCACGAACTGGTCGAGAAGGAGCGGGCCGAGCGAGATGCTATCGCGAGCTACGCGCCGGTGCAGTTGAGCGAGGACGAGGTCGACGCGCTGGTGGAAGAGGCGTTCGCGTCGACCGGCGCCACCTCTGAGAAAGAGATGGGCGCCGTCATGAGCGTGGTCATGGGCAAGGCGAAGGGTCGCGTCGACGGCAGGGTGGTGCAGGAGAAGGTGCGTGTCCGACTACGGGAGTCCGCGGGCTAGGTCAGCCCCCGCCTCCTCCATCGCCCCCGCCGTCTCCTCCTCCATCGCCCCCGCCGCCATCGCCCCCGCCGTTCCCACCGCCACCGCTGCCCTTGGGCTCAACGCCGACGAAGATCGTGACGGCGGATCCCTCGAGCACCAGAGTCCCCCTCTGGGGATCCTGGGCGATGACGTACCCGACCTTGGCGGGATTCTCCGTTTCGACCAGCACCGTGTTGACCGCGAGCCCTAGCGCCTGGAGGGCGAGCTTGCCGTTGAAGCCGCGCAGACCGACGACGCGGGGCATCGTGACTTTGGGTGGCACCCCTGTCGAGACCTGGATCGTCACCATCGTGCCAAGCTCCGTCACGGTCCCGCCGCCGGGCGACTGACTGAAGACCTGCCCCTTGGGCGCGGTGGAGTCCGCGATCGAGACGGACACGCGGAATCCCGCCTCGGAGAGGATCTCCTTCGCAGGGTTCTTCTTCAACCCGATGACGCTCGGCACGGGGCCCTCGGGAGGCTTGGGGGGATCCGGGAACCCGACGGCAGGCAGACCCCGCATGATCCGCGACATGTAATCCACCCAGATCGGAGCGGCGATCGTACCGCCGAAGACGTGTCCCATCGGATACGGGTTCCCGGGCGAGCCCACCCACACGACGGTCGTGTACTGCCTCGTGTAGCCGCCGAACCACACGTTCGTGTTCTCCTGGGCCGTTCCCGTCTTGCCTGCAACGGGGTGGCTGCCCCATCCACCGAAGGCACTCGCGGCCGTTCCCGAGACGGGGACGGCCTCGAGCATCGCCGTGATGAGATGCGCGTCGCCCGCTTTGAGGATGGGGTCGCACGTGCGGTCGTGCGAGTGCAGCACCTTCCCGTCGCGCTCGATCGATCGGACGGTGTAGGGCTCGCAGTGTTTCCCGTCGTTGGCGATCGTCTGATAGCCGCTGGCCATGTCGAGGGGCGAGATGGCCACCGAGCCGGTCGCGAGCGCCGGGACGGGATCCAACCCTTCCGTGCGGGGATCCATGCCGACCATCCGCTCCGCGATGTCCGCGACCACGCTCGCACCGACGTCGAAGATGAGCTGCGCGAACACGACGTTGATCGAGTGTTCGGTCGCGGTCCAGAGGTCGACGCTGCCCCGACCACTGCCCTCGGCGTTCTCCACGCAATGATCGTCGTCGTCCCAAAGCGGTGAGCACCACGGCGATGAGCTCGAGTACGTCTGCGTAGGGGGGATCCCCTTTTGGAACGCACCCGCGAGGACGAACGGCTTGAACGCCGATCCGGGCTGATGGCCCGTCGTCGCCAGGTCGAGCTTCTCCTCCCGGTAGTTCCTCCCGGACAGGATCACCTTCACCGCGCCGGAGCTGTTGTCGATCGTGACGATCGAGACATCGGGAGCGGGCGATCCGGAGGGAGGGTAGATGGGCACGCGGAGCGGCTGACGCGCCGCGTCCTGGGCCCAGCGCTGCCACCCCGGCTCGAGCGTCGTGTGGATGTCGAGCCCGCCCTCGTACAGCTCGCGCCGCCGGGCCTTCTCGGTGCGACCGAGAGACTCGAACTCTCCCGAGCTGTTCTCGACGATCTGGTCTGTGAGGTATTTGACGAAGAACGGTGGATGCCGTCGAAGCACCTTCCCGGCGTCCTCGGGCAGCTTCAGCCGTTTCGCCTTGAGCCGCTCGTTCCGCGCTTCGGGGATCCAACCGAGTCCCTGCATCCGGTTGAGGACGTCGTTGCGGCGCAGGAGCATCTTCTTCGGCCGGTCGAGTGGGTCGTAGTACTCCGGCGCCCGGATCATCCCCGCGAGCGTCGCTCCCTCGAGCAGGGTGAGTTGGCGTGGCGGCTTGCGGAAGTAGAACTCGGACGCCGTCCCGAACCCGTAGACGCCGTTCCCCATGTAGACCTGGTTGAGGTACAGCTCGAAGATCCGCGCCTTCGAGTACTTCTGCTCCACGCGGATCGCGAGCGCCAGCTCCTGCAGCTTCCCCTCGATGCTCTGGTCGAATCGGTTCAGCCCGAGGGTGCTGCCGACGAGCTGCTGGGTGATCGTCGAGCCACCTTGCACGACCTCTCCCGCTCGCGCGTTCTCGATCAGCGCTCGGAACAGCGACGACCAATCCAACGCGCCGTGCGCGAAGAAGTCGGAGTCCTCGATCGCGAGCACCGCCTTCCGGGCGACGGGTGAGATCGCGTTGAGTGGCACGATCTCGCGGTTGTCGAGGTAGACCCGGGTGAGGACCGATCCGTCAGCCGCGTAGATCGTGGAGCGCTCGGGGAACCTGGGGATCCGTGTGAAGTCCGACCCGAGAGCGTCGAGTCGCGAGCGGATCTCGTTCAACCCGAAGCCCGTGACCGCGAAGGGTGGCGCGAGGACCACCGCCGTGAGGACCGCGGTCGCGAGGATGACCGGGATGAGCAGCAGCGCCGCGATCGGCTTGAACGAGATCCGGTCCCGCACGGATCTGGGGTCGCGGCGTGGCCGGGGGCTCGGACGGCCCCCCGGTGGCGGGGGTCCCGCCGGGCGGCGACCGGTATCCACGCTCATGGGGTACCGACCAGGATACGCCGGATCGCGCGGCCCCTTGCTCGATACGATGCGCCCTCCATGCGTCCCCTCCCTCGATCCGCGTTCGTCGTCCTCACGGTCCTCGCGATCGTGGCGGCCGGCTCGCGAGCCGGAGGAGCGGTCCCCGAGACGACGAAGGTGCACGTGATCGAGGTCGACGGGCCGATCGATCGCCCGCTCCGGAGGTACGTGGTGGAGCGCCTGGCCGAGGCGGAACGGGCGGGTGCCGTCGTGGTCCTCGAGCTCGATACACCCGGCGCGCTCGGCCAGGACGGGATCGCTCTGGCCGAGCGCGTCGCCCGTCTCGAGGTGCCGGTGTTGACATGGGTGGGTCCCGTGCCGGCGAAAGCGAGCGGCGCGGGACTCCTGTTGATGCTCGCTTCGTCGCTCGCGGGGGTCTCGCCCGGTTCGCAGACCGGCCCCCTCCTGCCGGTGGACGTCTTGCATCCCGACCGAGATCCGCAGGCGCTCGACGCGAGGATCGAGGGTTGGCTGGCGCTGCGCGGGCGCGATGCGGATCTCGCCGATGCCGGGGAACCGCTCACCGCCCAGGACGCGCTCGACGCCGGGATCGCCGAGGTCTTCGCGTACACGATCCCCGAGCTGCTGGCAGCGGTGGACGGGATGACCGTTCCGACGCCGGGCGGAGACGTCGAGCTGGCGACCCGGGTGGCCACGACGCAGGCGGAGGCGAGTGAGCGAACCGTCGAGATCCGGTTCGAGGAGCCCGGTCTGGTCACTCGCGTGCTGCACGCCATCGCCACTCCTTCGATGGTCTACTTCCTGCTCGTGCTCGGGCTCGCGGCGCTCGCCTTCGAGCTCACGCAACCGGGTTTCGGTTTCGCGGGGTTCAGCGGACTCGCGCTCGTCGGGCTCGCCGTCTACGGGCTCACTGTGGCCGTCCCGTTCTGGCCCGGGTTCGGCCTGCTCCTGCTCGGGATCGGACTCTTGATGCTCGACGTTCGGCTGCGGAGCCTGTCGTGGCCGACATGGGTGGGGTTGGCGGCTTTCGGCGCGGGGTCGGTGCTGGCGTGGACCGGTGTCGACCCCTCGATCCGGATCAGTCCCTGGCTCATCGGGGGCGCGATCGTCGCCAGTCTCCTGTTCTATGGGTTCGCGCTCACCGTGGCGATCCAGTCTCGCGACAGGATCGTGGGCACCCAGCGCGGACTGATCGGGCTCGTGGGAGAGGCGAGGGGTCGGCTTGCGCCGGATGGACCGGTGTTCGTCAAAGGGGCGCTCTGGCGGGGGCGGACGAGTGGGGACCCGATCGACGCCGGCACGTCGATCCGGGTCCGAGGCGTGGACGGCCTGATCCTGCAGGTCGAGGCGGAGCCCTTCGGTCCCTCGGAACACGCTGGCGCGTAAAGGTTCCGGGGAGTTCTGGAGAACCTGTTGCGGGCCGATCCACCGGACGAACGAGGAATCCCAAGTCCGTTTTCCTGCGAACAACCGGTTAGATGCCGTTCGACGAAGGGTTGCCCGGTTGGCAGCGACTCGCCGCGTGCCGCGGTGAGGACTCCGCGTACTACTTCGCCCCGAGCTACTTCGAGAAGCGCCGGGAGAAGCTGGCCCGAGAGGCCGTCGCGAAGCGCATCTGCGCCGTTTGCCCCGTTCGGCAGCTCTGCCTCGACTACGCGTTGGCCACGCGGGAGACCCACGGGGTGTGGGGAGGCCTGAACGAGACCGAGCGGCGCGCGGTGCTCAAACGGCAAGCGCTCGAGGCAAGTTGAGCAAGCCCTCCCTCCGAACCAGAGCGCCGATGGGCGACCGCTGTCGCCTCGTTTCCCACGCTCTCGTTTGAGAGGATGCCGCCGTGGACGACGCGGCGGTGCTGCAGCGCCTGGAGGAGCTCGGTCTCGAGCTGCCTCCGCCACCCGAACCCGTCGCCAGCTACGTCCCCGTGACGCAGACCGGGTCGTTGGTGTTCGTCGCGGGTCAGGTCGCGATGATCGACGGTCAGCTGCTCCATCCGGGCAAGCTCGGCGTACACGTTTCCGTAGAGATGGGCCAGGAAGCGGCTGCTCGAGCGGCGCTCCAATCGTTGTCGGCGCTGCGGAGCCACCTGGGGGGAAGCCTCGATCGGCTGACGCGGATGCTCCAGCTGACCGTGTACGTCGCGGCGGACGCGGAGTTCGTCGAACACCCGAGGGTGGCGAACGGGGCGAGCGATGCCTTGATCGCGGCGCTGGGGCCGAACGGACGGCACGCCAGGGCGGCCGTCGGGGTGGCGTCGCTCCCACTGGGAGCGAGCATCGAGATCACGGTGACGGCTGAGGTCTCGGAGTAGGACGAACCGGTCGTTACGAACCAGAGGAGGGAGCGGACCGGGGGAACCGGAGGTCGCCTTCGCGCCGCGTGACCCCTTTCGAGTCGAACCACTCCAAGATCGGTAAGGCGTACTTCCGGCTGGTCCCGAGGGCTTCGCGGAACGCGCTCACCGTGATGCCTTCGCCCCCGGTCCTCGCGACGATCTCTTCCGCCCGCTCGATGAGCGCCGGCGTGAACACGAGATCGGGGGCGACGCGGACGACGAGGCCGGCTCTGCCGGCCGCGTCGATCGCGTCGCGACCGATCCCTCGCGAAACGAGGTCCTTCACCGTGGGAGGCTGCGCCGGTTCGGACGAGATCGCCGCGACGACTTGCTGGACGAGCGGGTCCTTCTCGCGGTCGGCGGGGCGGTGCGTGGGCAGCCCGACCGACGCGCTCGTGCGGGTGATGACTCCATCCGCGGCGAGTCTGTCGAGGACGGCCTCAAGCAGCCCGGTGTCCGGCAGGCGAGCATCCGGCGAGCCGTTCACGGCGGTCAGCGAGTCCGAGAGCGCGCGGCGAGCCGACGCGAGCGGCTCTCCTTCCTCCAACGGATGTGCCCGGAGGAACGCGTCGAGATGCGCGACGAGAGCGGTGCCGGCCGCCCCGAGCAGCCCGTCGCGGAGCAACCACTCGCCGGCTTGCGGGACGCCGGCGCTCGAGCCCGTGAGCGCGAGCGCGTCCGAGGCTCGGACCGCGCCTCGCTCGTCTGCGAGGATCGCCGGGAGGTCGTCGCGCGCCGCCGCGGCGCGCCGGGCCAGGCGAACTTCAGGAGATGGCCCGGCGCGCCGCGGCGGCGCCGGATCCAAGACCGAGCCGCCGCCGACGGTCTCCTGCCGGCCGGATTCGCGCAGGACGAACCGGTCGAAGACGTCGAGCACGAGCGGGCGCGTCGTCGTGATCCGAACGAAGGCCTCCCGTCCGGCCTCGATCCGGGTGCTCCCGAAGATCCGGAGTCGGGCGTCCGCCTCCGCCGCGCCGACGTAGACCTTGTAGGCGCCTCGACCGGTGATCGGATGCGAGAGGCCTCGGACCGGGCGCAGGACGCCTTCGAAGACGGTCGTGGGTCGCCAGGCACCAGCTCGTCCCAGCACGTCGCCCCGTGCGAGATCCGCCCGTGAGGTCCCCGCGAGGTTCGCGGCCACACGGCTCACGGGATCGGCTCGGTCCTCGGTCCGCTTGTGCGTCTGGAGCGAACGGATCCGCGCCGTCCTTCCGTGCGGATAGAGCTCTACGTCGTCGCCCACGGCGAGGCCATCACCCCCCAGGGTGCCGGTGACGACCGTACCGGCCCCCGAGATGGTGAATACGCGGTCGACGAATAACCGGGCCCGCTCTTCTTGCGGAGCCGGCGTGCGGGCCAACAGCTCGTCGAGGGCGGTTCGGAGTTGGTCGAGACCTTCGTCGGTGGCGGCCGAGACGCGGACGATCTGGGCATCGGACAGGGCGGTACCGTCGAGCCGCTCTCGGATCTCTTCCTCCGCGAGGTCGAGTTCGTCCTCATCGACGAGATCCCGCTTCGTCAGCGCGACCACGCCGCCCGCGATGCCGAGGACGTCCAGGATCGCGAGGTGCTCCTCCGACTGTTGACGCCACCCCTCGTTGGCGGCGACGACGAACAGGACCAGTCGAACGGGCCCGACGCCCGCCAGCATGTTCGCGATGAACCGTTCGTGCCCGGGCACGTCCACGAAGCCGATCTCGCGCCCGGACGGGAGCTCGCCCCACGCGTAGCCGAGGTCGATCGTGAGCCCTCGCCGCTTCTCCTCCTCCCACCGGTCCGGATCCATACCGGTGAGTCGCACGATCAGCGAAGACTTGCCGTGGTCGACGTGACCGGCCGTGGCCACGACGCGGAGCTCCGTCATCTACCCGTCGACGTCGTGGTCGGCGACCATGTCGCTCGGCCCCTGGTGCCGGTCGTCGCCATGGACGTCGTGGCCGTGCTCCTCGTCGCCTTCGAGGGCGTAGTGCACCGCTCGGGCGAGGTGAGGGAGCTGCTCGTCGGTCACCGTTCGGCAGTCCAGCAGGATGAACCGATCCTCGACGCGCGAGAACGCGGCCGGCGTCCCTGTGCGCAGGCGGGCCGCGAATGCCGGCGCGTCGGGGACCTGGATCCGAACGCCCCACGACGGCAAGGCCGTCCCCGGCATCGAGCCCCCTCCCACCGCCGACTCGCAGCGCACCACCCGCGCGCCCTCGAGCTCGCCGCCGATCGTCTCGGACAGGATCTGCGCTCTGCTCCGAACCGTCTCGGGGGAGTCACGGAGCATGCGGAAGACGGGGATCTCCGACTCCCGTCCGGTGGCGATGATCGCGAGGACCTGCTCGAGTGCCGCCATCTGCATCCTTCCGATCCGAACGGCTCGGGCGATCGGGTGGCGGCGCAACCGGTCCAGGAGATCGGCCCTTCCGACGACGATGCCGGCTTGAGGCCCGCCGAGCAGCTTGTCAGCCGAGAACGTGACGAGGTCGGCCCCCTGGTCGAGCGCATCCGAGACGCTCGGCTCGTCGCCGGGATGACCGTGTCCGTGATGCAGCAGCCCCGACCCGACGTCGAACAGGAACGGGATCCCGAGCTTGCGGGCGAGCCCCGAGAGATCCGTGGCCGACGTCGCCGCCGTGAAGCCCACCATGCGGTAGTTGGAGGGATGCACCTTGAGGATCAGGCCGGTCCTGTCCGTCGCCGCCGCGCGGTAGTCGCCGATCCTCGTCCGGTTGGTGGTGCCCACCTCTGCGAGCCGAGCCCCAGAGGCGGCGAGGATGTCGGGGATCCTGAACTCTCCTCCGATCTCGATCAGCTCCCCGCGAGAGACGAGGATCTGCTTCCCTTTGGAGAGCGCAGCCATAGCCAGGAGAAGCGCGGCGGCGCAGTTGTTCACGACCATCGCTGCCTCCGCCCCGGTGAGCGCCGTGAGCAAGATCTCGGCGTGGCGACCGCGCTTGCCGCGGCGGCCTGTCTCCCGGTCGACCTCGATGTCGGTGTAGTTGCGGGCGGCTCGTGCGGCTGCCCTCGCGGCACGCTCGGGCAGCGGCGCCCGCCCCAGATTCGTGTGCAGGATGACGCCGGTGGCGTTGATGACGGGCACCATCCCCTGCGCCGCATGAGAGGCACGGCCGAGCGCTCTGGCCAACAGGATCTCCTCGGACGGAGGATCCTCGCCTTTAGCCGCCGCCGCCCGCACCTCGTGGAGCACCTCTTCGAGCGTTCGCTTCAAGAGAGGGCGGCCGAGCGATGAGGCAGCCCTCCGGGCGGGGTCGGAGCGCAGGAGCGCATCCACCGAGGGAACCTTCCGGCGGATGTCGACGGCCATCGTCGGGAGCCTATCGCCTCGGCTGCGGCACCTCCGATCGATGCCAGGAGTGCGGGGACTGGTTCCGATGCGCCTCCGCTAGGATGACGCGCGGATGGACATCCGCGAGCAGGCCGCGTTCGAGAGCTCCCAGGTCGCGTCGATGATCCGGGGCGGCGGGCTCGACGTCGAGGTGGTTCCCAGCGGGGAGTTCTCCACCGAGGAGATGATCCTCAACATCGGCCCCCAGCACCCCTCGACGCATGGGGTTCTTCGCGTGATCCTCGAGCTCGACGGCGAGGTGATCACCAGGGCGGAACCGGTCATCGGGTACATGCACCGCGCCGCCGAGAAGCTGGCCGAGTATCGCGACGCGCGTCAGGTCCTCGTCTTGATGAACCGGCACGACTGGATCAGCGCCTTCAACAACGAACTCGGTTGGACGATCGCCGTCGAGCGGCTCGCGGGCATCGAGGTGCCCGAGCGGGCCCAGTGGATCCGGACGATGTTCGCCGAGTGGAACCGGATCCTGAGCCACCTGATGTTCAGCGGCTCCTATCCGCTCGAGCTCGGCGCGATGACCCCGATCTTCTACGCGTTCCGCGAGCGCGAGATGATCCAGGATCTGATGGAGTCCGCCACCGGAGCGAGGATGCATCATTCGTACTGCCGGGTCGGTGGGTTGAAGGACGACCTCCCCCGTGGCTTCCTGAAGCGCTCGGCAGAAGTGCTCGCCGAAACGCGGAAGCGGATCGGCGAGTTCGAGACCCTGATCATGGGCAACGAGATCATCTACGCCCGTACCCGAGACGTCGGGCTCCTCCCGGCCGAGATGGCCATCGCCTACGGAACGTCCGGACCGGTGCTCCAGGCGAGCGGCGTGGCGATGGATCCTCGGAAGGACGAGCCTTACGAGAAGTACGGCGAGGTCGAGTTCGAGGTGCCGGTCGGACTCAAGGGGGACTGCTACGACCGCCTCTGGGTTCTCGTCGAGCGGATGAAGCAGTCCTGCAACATCATCGAGCAGTGCATGGACCGCCTTCCACCGGGTGAGTTCCGGGCGCCGAAGCTCCCGAAGACCCTGAAGATGGAGGGCGAGATCTACGTCCGGACCGAGAATCCCCTCGGCCTGATGGGCTACTACCTCGTCGGAGATGGCAAGAAGCAGCCCTATCGGCTCAAGATGAGGACGGCTTCGTTCTCCAACGTGAGCGTGATCCCCGCGATGCTCCCGGGCACGTTGGTCCCGGACCTGATCGCGATCCTCGGCTCGATCTTCTTCGTCGTCGGCGACGTCGACAGATAGCCTCCGGCACGCTCAACCCCGGTCGGTTTCCGGCCGATACCTAGCCGGGGATGAATACCGAGACCGAACAGGTTGGCTCGTTCCGCACCCGCCTCGCGGATGACGGATCGCTCGAAGTCTGGGCTCGCGGCTGGCGCCTGGAGTCGCAGCTCTACGCGTTGATCCCTATGGGTCTCGCCCTCATGTTCCTCCTCGCCCCGATGTCGACTCCGATGCGTGCAGCCGGCGCCCTCGTCATGCTCGGAGCCACCTTGTTCGTGTTCCGCATGACGAAACCGGGCCTCCTGTTGACCCGCGAGGCCGTCTCAATCGTCAGCGTCGTTCGGACCAAGCGGTTCGGTTGGGATCTGGTCAGTGGCTTCATGGGCGAGCGGAGTCACAACGAGGCACGGATCCTTCTCGTCCTCCAGGACGAACAGCGCATCACCCTTCCCGGGACCCTCGATCCCGCGGAGCTCGATCCGTACGGCGACGAAGGGCAGGAGCTCTCCGCCGCCGATCAACTGAATCGACTCCAGGAGCGCGCCGTGGGAGGAGATCTCCCGAAGCCCGCGGTGCCGGTCCTTCCGGCTGCCGACGCGCGATCGGGCCAGCCCACGAGGAAGGAGCAGCGGAGCGAGCGGAAGGAACTGCGTCAAGCGTTGAAGGCCGTTCGGCTCACGCCGGAGGGAACGCCTGAACCCGAACAGGTCTCGGCACCGCCCGCCCCCGAACAGATCTCGGCACCGATCTCGGCACCCCGCGCCCCCGATCCGCTGCCGGAGGGTGCGACACGGAAAGAGCAGCGTGGTGAGCGGAAGGCATTGCGCGCCGCCCTGAAGGCGGTTCGCCTCACGCCGGAAGGCACCGTCGTACAGGAGGACGCGCCCGACGTCGACCCCACCGAGTCACGCCGATCGGGTCGGCGCTCCCGACGCGATCGAACCCCGGAGCTGGTCGAGGTGCCGATCGGCGATCCCGAAGCCTCCGACGGACCTCCCAAGAGGACCAGACCCGAACCGCCGCCGCTCAACTCGAACTACCCCACGCCCGTGTACATCCCGCAGGCCGAGTACGCGCAGATGCTCCGCGACCAGGCGGCAGCCGAGAAGGCCGCGGTCGCTGCCGCCGCCGAGCTCCGTCGGCTCGCGGAGGTCGAGGAGCCCGACGAGCTCGCCGTGAAGGAAGAGTTCTCGGACTGGGCTTCGGAGCGCTCTAGGTCTGCCGGTTGAACCAGGCCCCTCCAGGCCCGGTGTAGCTGAACGCCTCGCCCCACACCCCGATCGTCTTCCCGGTGTTGGTGATCGCGATCTCGCCGTAGTCGCCGTAGAACTCCTGGAACCCGGCGGCCGACTTGTAGGCGGCGCCCGAGGTCGCATCGGAGATGTTGACGGGCGCCACCCAGGTCACCCCGCCGTCGACCGAGCTCCGATACCAGATGTTCCAGGCGTCGTGGTTCCCTCCGTTGGTCTGTGCGAACCACACGCGCACATCGCCGCTCGCACCGGACTCGACGACGGGGCCGGTGGACTGCTCGGTGGGTGTCGACAGTGTCGTGCGAGCCGACCACGTCAAGCCGCCGTTCGTCGAGCGCCGAGAGAAGGCCAGCTGCTTGCCCCCCGGCGTCGTTGCCCCATCGTAGACCATCACGAGGTTCCCTACCGCGTCGGCGGAGATGCCGCTGTGTCCGATGTAGAAGTCCGAAGAGCACCCGGCCGCCACGCACGACTCGCCGATCTCCACGGAATCCACGACGACGTTCTGCCAGGAGGCACCCTGGTTCGACGAAACGAACGCGTGGTGCTGGACCTGGCCCGACGGCGTCGAGCCCTGACCGCCGTAGAGGATGCTGCTTTCCGAGAACACCACGGTGCCGTTGGGCAGGACGTCCGCGTCGTAGGCGAAGAAGTACCTCGGGCCATCGACGAGCTTCGTCTGGGTCCAGGTGGCACCCGCGTTGTGGGACTGCGCGACGTACGGGTCGCCGGCGTTCGGCCCGTTCCACGACACGTAGACGTGCTGGCCATCGTTGCTCGTCGCGAGCACCGGCTTGTCGGTCCACGAGACCCTTCCGTATGTCGGCACGGGGGTCGACCAGGTCTGGCCGTGGTTCGTCGACTTCGTGAAGACGGTATCGAAGCCGTTCATGTAGAGGGCGTAGACGTGCCCGGTGTTCGGGACGACCTCGATGATTGGGTCGTACTGCGCGGAGCCCTTGCAGGGGCACAGGGGAACGCCCTGGCTCCAGGTGGCCCCGCCGTCGGACGAGATCTCGAGCGCCGTCCAGGGTGACGGGCAGTTGCCGGGGCACGGCTTGGGCGCGTAACGGGTCGTGAGCATGTAGACGAACGGCGCACTGGGATCGGCCGCGATCGCAGGCTCCCAGTCATCGGTCGTGGCATTCATCACTTGCTCGCCGGCCCATCCGGCCGCTGCGGCCAAGACGACCTGCTGGCGTTGGCCGAACGTGCCGTTGGCCTTCGCCGCACGCAGGGCGTCCATCCGGAGCTGTGTGGTGAGCTGTTGCTCCAACCGCTCCTCGGCGCCGCCGGGAGCGCGAGCCGGAAATCGGAGGCCACTCGGCGCCGTCACGGCCAGCGTCACGGCGGATGCCACGACGATCATCGCGAACACGGTGATGAGACCCGACACGGTCCTTGCGTGCATCGTTCCCTCCCAACGGCCGGGCGACCCGGCCAGTGCCAGCGGTCTGAAGGATGGTGAATCGTAGCCCTGCCACCTGAGGTCGCGCCACCCCGGAACTAGGTGGGCGCGAGGGTACGCTGCCCTCGATGGGAGGGCCGGCCATCCGAGATCACCGTCGCTCGGGGATCTCGACGGTCGGCGTGCTCCTCGTCTTGGCAGTCTTCCTGGCGCCATCCGTGCTCGCCTTCCTCGGTTCGCTCCGGCCGGTAGGGACGCCGCCACCCACCACGATCGATCTGTATCCAGCGGAAGCAGATCTCTCGAACTACGGGGAGCTGGTGGGAAGCACCTCCCTCCGCCGGCAGACCCTCAACTCGCTCCTCGTGGCGGCGATCTCCGTGCCGGCCGGGACCCTCGTCGCGTCGTGGGCCGGGTTCGCGATCGCCCGGCTGCCCCGGCGAGCAGCGCTGTTCCTCCTCGGCATCACCCTGGTCGCCGCGATGATCCCCCTGACCGCACTGTTGGTGGGCCGGCTCGTGCTGTTCCGTCTGTCCGGGCTCACCGACACGCCGGTGCCGCTGATGGCCCCGGCGCTGATCGGTGTCTCGCCTCTGCTCGTCCTCCTGTTCGCATGGAGCTACTTCACGATCCCGCGCGAGATCTACGACCTCGCTCGGGAGGCAGGCCTCGGTCCCTTCCGGACGTGGTGGCACGTGGCGATGCCGCTTCGGATAGAGGTCGTCGGAGTGGCGGCAGCGGTCGCGTTCATGATCACGTGGGGAAACTTCCTGGATCCGCTCATGTACATCTACGACGAGCGCTGGTTCACGCTTCCGCTGGGTATCGCTTCGCTCGCAGAGCTCCCGCCGACCGACCAGGGACTGATGCTGGCGGCGGCGATGTTCGCGATCGCGCCCGTGCTGGTAACGGCATTCGTCGCGCAACGTTTCGTCTTCTCCAGGAGGTGGTGATGGGAGGAAAGCTGAGACTCCGATCGGCCTTGGTCGTCGTCTTCGTCGTAGTCGCGATGGGTTGTGGAGCCGGGTCGGGCGATCAACACTCGAGGATCACCGTGATGGTGGCCGGCGATCCGGAGGAGATCGAGGCCTATCGTGCCGTCGTCGATGCGTTCGACGCGTCGCAGGATGAGATCGACGCGGAGCTTCTCCCCTTCGCAGAACGGGATGAGCTGATCGCTCGGCTCTCCACATCGGTCGCCGGGGGCGAGCCCCCCGACCTGTTCCTCATGAACTACCGGTACTACGGCCAGTTCGCCGCTCGCGGCGCGCTGGAACCCGTCGGGCCGTATCTCCGTGATGCAGATGCGTTCTCATCGGAGGACTTCTTCGACACCGCGATGACGCCCTTCGAATGGGACGGCGAGCAGATGTGCCTCCCGCAGAACGTCTCGAGCCTGGTCATCTATTACAACGCCGATCTCTTCGAGGCCGCCGACGTCGCGCTGCCGAAGGACGGCTGGAGCTGGGACGACATGGTGGGCGCTGCGGAACAGCTCACCCGGGACGACGAGAGGGACGGGGCGATCGACGTCTACGGCCTCGGTGTGGATCCGGAGATCATCCGCATCGCGCCGTTCGTGTGGTCGAACGGGGGAACGCTCGTCGACGACGAGTCGTCCCCGACGGGCTTCTCGTTCGACGCGCGTGCCGTCATCGCCATGCAGCGGTTCTTCGATCTGCGCGCCGTCGACGGCGTCACGCCGACGGATGAAGAAGCCGAGTCGGAGGATCTCGAGAGCCGGTTCATCAACGGGCGTCTGGCGATGCTGATGGAGTCCCGGCGGGTCGTTCCCACGTTCCGGACGATCGATGGGTTCGCCTGGGACGTGGCCGGCCTCCCGTCGTTCGGCTCGCTGGCTTCCGTCCTGCACTCAGATGCCTACTGCATGACCGCCGGCTCGGACCACAAAGATGCCGCATGGAGCTTCATGGAGTTCGCCCTGGGACCGGAGGGTCAGCGCATCGCCTCAGAGGCTGGGCGCACGGTGCCGTCGCTGCGCTCGGTCGCGACCAGCGACGCCTTCCTCGATCCTGACGCCGACCCTGCCCACGCGCAGGTGTTCCTGGATCAGATCCCGTCCTTGCGGGCGGTCCCCGTCATCTCCACGTGGCCGGAGATCGAGGACACCGCCAACGGGTTGATCGAGGAGGCCTACTACGGCGGAGGTCGGGCGGTGGAGGTCGCGGTGGAGCTGGCGACCCAGACTCGAGATCAGTTCGCTCGCGCGGAAGGCTGATGGAGTCCGGGGAACGCCGTGTCCTGTGGCTCATGGCGACGCCGTTCGTCGTCGGGGTCTCCGGGCTGGTCCTCCTTCCGGCGCTCGGGTCGCTTTCGATGGCGCTCGCCGAATGGGACCTCGTGCGATCGCCCCGATACGTCGGACTCGCCAACTTCCGGGAGCTGATCGACGATCCCGTCTTCCGGATCTCCCTCCGGAACTCGCTGTGGTACGCGGTGACCGCAGTGCCCTTGCGACTCGTCGGAGCGCTCGGACTGGCGCTGCTCCTCCATCGACGAGGGCGTCTCCAGGCAGCCGGCCGCGTCACCGTGCTCATCCCGACGGTGATCCCCGACGCGGCATACGCCCTGCTCTGGCTCTGGATCCTGAATCCTCTCCACGGGCCACTCAACCTCGCGTTGGGCGCCGCCGGTCTCCCCACGCCGGCGTGGTTCTCCCAGCCCACACCGACCCGCTGGGGCGTGGTGCTCATGGGCCTGTTCCAGCTGGGCGAGGGGTTCCTGATCGCGCTCGTCGCCCGGGGGCAGGTGCGTGAGGAGCTTTACGAGATCGCAGCGATCAGCGGAGCCGGCCCGTGGGGGAGGTTCATCCGGATCACCCTTCCCCTGATGGCTCCCGCTTTGCTGCTCATCGTGGCTCGGGACACGATCCTCAGCCTCCAGGCGACGTTCGCGCCGGCCCTGATCGTGACGGAAGGCGGGCCGCCTCCGTACGCGACGACGTACCTTCCCTTGTTCGCGTACCGCAACGCGTTCGAGTACCTGCGCTACGGGTACGCCTCGGCGACCACGGTCGTGATGCTCGCGCTCACCGCTTCGATCCTCTGGCTGCAGTACAGGCTCTTCGTGCGGTGGAGCGGGCGTATTCGTCAATCAGGTTGACGACCATTTCGGTCAGACCCAGGAGGGCACGGTGAGGCCTGGCGTCGCGAGGACGAGCCATCGAAGGCGGCCGAGCGCGGACGGATCTACGAGCAAGGAGGCGCGGCTGCGCCCGCTCCAGGCCCTCACGGCTTCGAGTCCCTCCCGGCGGTCGAGGAGCTCCGCTTGCTCGCGGAGCTGTTCGTGGACCCACCGGTCGAAGCCCAGCGTGGTGAGCGCATGGCGCTGCGTGACGCTGGGAAAGGCGATCAGCCCCTGCGCTTCGGCATGTCTGGACATGAGATCGAAGTCGACCCCGGAGGTGATGTCGGTCGAGCCGGGCCGGTCGAGGAGATCCTCCACGGGCCGATGCGCCCGGTAGCCGTGGGGCGGGCCGCCCGGCTCGCCCACCCCGCCGTAGTCGATCAGGATCGCGTAGCCCGGGTGGGCGAGCCGGGCGGCGACCTCCTCGATGAACGCGATCGCCCCTTCGGGGAGCACGACCTCCTCGCCATCGGCGAGGGCGACGAAGTCGCCGGGAGGTGGATCGCCGAGGCGTTCGACGAGCCGTTCCCCGTCCAGCCCGACCAACACCTCCTTCGTCCCCGAAGCCGTGCCACGCAGACGGCGAAACGGCAGGTTGTCCATGAGCTCGTTCGCCAGGATCAGCTGTGGGGAGGTATCCAGCCGCTCGGCGACCCGGACACCTTGGATCGTCTCGATCGCGCGTCGAGCCCCCGGGCTCGTCTCGACGGTCGTGTACGCGACGTTCAGATCGCCCAGGTGCTCCACGAGCTGCCGGGCGAGCGTCCCGTCGCCGGCTCCTACCTCGGTCACCAGGAAGGGACGGGGTTCGCCGAGCCGGGCGTGCAGGTCGACGATCGCATTTGCGAGCAGCTCGGCGAAGACCGGATGGACATGGGGGCTGGTCACGAAATGGCCGTCGGGTCCGATGGGGGGCTGCTCGAAGAAGCCTCTGGGACCGAACAGCGCCAGCTCCATGTACTCGGCGAACGTGATCGGGCCGTGGTCCCGGATCGCGCTCGCGACCGCGTCGCGGGCATCCACGAGCCTCAGCGTACGGGCTCGTGGGTAGCATCGGGTTCCGTGAGCGAGGAGATCCGGCAGGCGGCGTCCCTCATCGGGGTGCGCGACGGCTCGGATGGACCCGAGGTGCTCGTCATCGAACGAACCCTCGACCATCGGTTCCTCCCGGGGTACGTGGCTTTCCCGGGCGGTGCCGTCGATCCGGCCGACACGTCCCTCGCGGAGCGGTGGTTCGGTGACGGGACGGAGGCGTCCCGGGCTGCCGCGATCCGGGAACTGGCCGAAGAGGTGGGGCTCGCCGTGGCCAGGGATGCCGTCGTCGCGGACGATCGCGCTCGCCCCCTGGCCGCGATCAACGATGCGCCGCCTCCGGCCGAGCGTCTGCGGGAGGTCGCCCGATGGATCGCGCCTGCGGAAGTGCCGGTTCGCTTCGACGCGCGGTACTACGCCGTCCGGATGGACGGCGCGGCGGCTCCCACCCCGGACGGCGCCGAGGCGGCGAGAGCTTGGTGGGCGTCTCCGCGGTCGTTGCTGTCGGCCTGGGAGTCCGAGGAGATCCTGTTCTATTGGCCCACCCATTTCACGATGAGCGCCCTCGCCCACTGTCGGACCACGGAGGAGCTGCTCGGCCTGCAGATCGTCACCCGTGAGCCCCACGAAGACGAGGCCGGCCGGTTGCCGCGCTCGGTCTTCTTCCAGGACTGATGCTGGCGGTCACGAGGGTGCTGGCTCCGAACCCCGGTGTCTACACGCTGGAGGGGACGAACACGTGGGTCGTCGGAAGCGAGCCGTCCATCGTGATCGATCCTGGGCCCGACGTGCCGGCGCATCTGGCCGACGTGGCGCGCGAGGCCGGTCGTGTCGGCGCCATCCTGGTCACCCACGACCATCCCGATCACGCGCCCGGCGCCCTCCCGTTCGCCGAGATGGTGGGCGCGCCCGTGTATGCGTACCGCCTGGCCGGCGCGCAGGACCTCCGTGCCGGCCAACGCGTGCGCGCCGGCACGCTCGACCTCACGGCGATCCACACGCCGGGGCACACCTCGGATCACCTGGCGTTCTTCGAGCCGGGCAGCGGCGCCCTGTTCACCGGGGACGCGGTGGTGGGCCGAGGCACCAGCTTCATCGATCCGCCGGACGGCAACCTCGTGCAGTACCTGCGATCGCTCACGCGTATGGAGGAGCTCGGTCCGCGGACCATCTACCCGGGCCACGGGCCGGTCGTGGTTCGAGCGGAAGAGAAGATCCGAGAGTACCTCGCGCATCGCGAGGAACGGGAGTCGCAGGTGCTGACGGCGCTCGCCGACGGACCGCGCACGATCGCGGAGATGGTCGAGGTGATCTACGTCGACCATCCGAAGGACGTGCGTCCGCTTGCGGCGCGCTCCGTGCTGGCACATCTGCTGAAGCTCGCCGACGAAGGGCGGGCCGAGCGCACCGGGAAGACGGACGACGGCCCGTGGATCTCATCGACACCTCGGACATGCCAGCGCTGCGGTCGCACCGTCAAGGGCAAGGCGCGCTATTGCAGCTCATGCTCCCTGGCGATGCTGCAGGCCGAGGGATGAGAGGGACGTCTCGATCGTGAAGACCGCCGGACGGATCACGTAGCGTCCGCGCATCCTCTCCACGCGACCGGTGGCCGCGAGCTCGGCGAGCGCCCGGTTCACGCTCTCGCGGGTCGCCCCTGTGAGCCCGGCGAGGTGCTCCTGCGTGAGAGGCAGCTCGAGACATCGTCCTCCCGGGACCGGACGTCCGAAGCGAACGGCGAGGTCCTCGAGCCTGGCGGCCAGGCGATCCGCGATGCGGTCCCAGGCGACGGAGCAGGCGAGCCACGCCGCGCGGCGGGCTCGCCGCGCCAGGCCGTCGCGGAGGGCGATCGGCCCGGCCGCGAACAGTCCGCTCGTGACGAGTGCACGGACCGATGCGTCCGACGTCCACGAAGACGGACCGCCCACGAGATCTCCTGGCCCCAGCACGTCGAGCGCGAGCCGATGACCCTCGGGGTCGACCAGCTCCATCAGGAGCGCCCCGTACCGAACCACCCACGCATCCGGGTAGGGCTCGCCCTGACGGATGACCTCCCGTCCCGGGAGGACGTCGAACATGAGGGGGAGTAGGTCGTCCGCATAGCGCTTCACGGCACCACTCCTTCGTGTCGGCGACCCTAACCCCGGTCGCCGACACGCGTGGATGTCGAACCCGTTAGGCTTGGTCCGCTGCGTTCCCGAGGAGGTCAGGTTGGCGAAGGCGAAGCTCGATGCCGTCATCGCGGCGGTGCCGCTGTTCGAGTCGCTCTCGAAGCGGCATCTCAAGAAGATCGCGGGACTGACCTCCACCGTCGAGTTCGCCGCCGGGGATACGGTCATCCAGGAGGGGGAGCCGGGGGACTCGTTCTTCGTCGCCGTCTCGGGGCAGGCCAAGGTCGTGTCCGGTGGGAAGACGGTCCATAGGCTGATCCCCGGGGATCACTTCGGCGAGATCTCGTTGCTCGACGGTCGCCCTCGTTCCGCCTCGGTGGTGGCCGAGACACCGTTGTCGCTCCTTCGGCTCACCCGAGCCTCGTTCCTTCGGTTGGTGAAGGAAGACGCCGATCTCGCGCGGGCGCTCCTCGCATCGCTCGCGAGGATGGTCCGGCGGGTCGACCGTTCGCTCGCACGGTGAGCCCGCTCCGCGTCGAGTTCCACCACCCTCCCGCACCCGTGGAGCCGTCGTCGGCTCCGCCGCAACCGGGCCCGCCTCCTCCGCCACCACCGCTGCCCCCTTCCGTGGCCTCGGCGACCTGGCTCGAGGGCCGGGTGGTCGTCGAGGCCGATGATCCCGCTCTCAAGGCCTCGATCGAGCGCGCGTTCCGCCCGGTGCCGGTCGTCGTCGACGATCCCTCCCTCCGCTACCCGGGCACGAGCGGCGAGTCGGTCCTGCAACCCGGCGACCTCCAGTGGTTCCGAGCCGTCGCGCAGGTCCGCGTGCGTGCCGAGACCGGCCTGGTCGCACGATCCGTTCCCGGGGTGGCCTTCGGGGGCTACGACCCGGCCGCGAATTACCGACGGTTCTCCGAGCAGATCGAACGCCTCGAGTCTCGTTCCCCCGAGTAGGGGCTCACGCCTCGTGAGCCGTCCAGGCGCGGCCGGCCTCGCAGAAGGACAGGAAGTCGCAGTGGTGGCACCATGCGCCTGGGATCGGATCGAACGCTCCCGCGCCGATCGATCGAAGTGACTCCGAGACGCGAGCCCGCACCCCGTCGGGATCGCCCATGGCGTGGGAGACCTCCTCGCCGCCGGCGAGGTACAGATAGGTGAGCGTGAGATCCTCGGCGCGCTTGCCCCAGACCTCGATGCACGCCAGCCCGTAGAGCTCGAGCTGGAGTCCCGCGAGAGGGTCGTCAGCCGCCGGGCGCTTACCCGTCTTCCAATCGACGATCTCCCACGGAGCCTCGACCGATCCCCCGAACACCGCGTCGATCCGGCCCGACACCGCGAACCCCTCCATCCGCAGGAGGAAGGCTCGCTCGGCGAACAGCGGCACCTTCCCCGCGAACCGGCTGGCGAGGAAGGCCTGCCGCAGCCGATCGACCTTGCTCGGCTGATCCGCGAGCTCTTCGGAGGTGAGGTCGGGGGCATCGTCGAGCTCGAGGAGCTGGCCCTGGCCCGAGGAGCGGCGCTCGATCCAGCTGTGGATCTCCGTTCCGATCCGTGCCGCCGGTCCCGAGAAGCGTGGGAGGGGCCGCACCGATGTCCAGTAGAAGCGCTTCGGGCACCGCGAGTAATCGATCACTCCCCCCACCGACACGGACCGCGGGGGGGCCAGCTCCTGCCCGGCCCGTTCGGCCCCCTCGCGCTCCTTCAGATGGAGCGCGAGGCCACGCCGGTCGCTCGTCAGCCGAACCAACGCCTCCCGTTCCTCGTCGTCGAGTGACTCGAGGAGCGACGTCTGCACGCCGCCGTCGTCGCTCGCGACGACGGCGGCGTGCCGCCACCCTTCGGGGAACAAGGCATCCGTTCCGGCCGGGAGCGCGGGACCCGGCCAGTTCCGGACGAATCGCTCGCGATATCCGAGGATCGGGTTGTTCTCCTCGTCGATGTCGGCACCCGGGTCCCACGTGGCGTGCTTGGTCTCCATGACCCAGTCCTTGAGCTCGCGGAGGAACGGACCGGCTTCCTTGGCGCGGAGGTTCTCCGCGTACCAATGGGCGCCGGTGACGTGCAGGGTCCGGCGGGCGCGGGTCATCGCCACGTATGCGGTCCGCCGTTCCTCGTACTCCTCCTGCTTCTTCAGGTCCTTCTTGAACGCCGACAGGTTGCCGTCGTAGCGGGGGAGGTACGAGGCGTCGCCACGGAGCTCGAAGTCCATGGACTTGCCTCGCTCGGCCGGATTGTGCTGGATCGTCGTGTTGGGCAGGAGGCCGTTCGCGAGGCCTGGGACGAAGACGTGATCGAACTCGAGGCCCTTCGCGACATGGATCGTCATGACCTTGACGGAGTCTTCTTCGGAGGGCTGTACGGGCGACCACTCCTGCTTGTCGAGGTTCTCGACGGCGTCGACGTACTCGAGGAACGCGCGGAGCGTGAGCTCGCCCTGGACGGGGGAGAAGGCGTGCACCTCGTCGAGGAACGCCGCGAGGTTGCGTCGGGCGGTCGCCGCGGACGCCACGTCCAACTGGGCGTCGAGCTCGGTGAGGATCCCCGTCCGCCGGATGATCTCACCGAGGAACTCACCGACCGGGCGGCGCGCCTCGACCCGGAGTGCCGCCAGCTCCTGGCGGCACTCCTCCAGGCGCGCCCGGCCCTCCTCCGAGATCCCCTCGACCTCGTCCAGGTGCTCGAGCGCCTCCGTGAAGAGGAACGGGGTGGCTTCGCCTTCGGCCTCGTCCTCCTCGCGCAGGGCGTAGCTCTTGTTCTTGGCCAGCGAGGCGACGAGCGCCAGGTCCTTGAATCCGACCCGGTACCGCGGTCCCAGGAGGATCCGGCCGAGCGCGACGCTCGCCAGCGGATCAAGCGTCGCGCGAGCGTAGGCGAGCACCTCGACGACCTCGGGCATCTTGAGCAACCCTGCGAGCCCGAGGATCTCCGCGGGCACCCCTCGCTCGTTGAAAGCTTGTTGCAAGGAAAGGAAGAGTCGAGAGGTGCGGCACAACACGGCACAGTCCGACCACGCCGCGCCGTGCTCGTGCAACGCGACGATGCGATCCGCGACCCATGCCGCTTCTTTCACCTCGTCGGAGATGCGGGCCACATGGACCTCGCCGGGGCCGTTCTCTTCCCAGGGGACGAGCCGCTTGTCAGGGTCGGGACGCTGCTGCGCCGGGAGCTGTCCGATCAGGACGTCGGCCGCCTCCAGGATCCGGGCGCCCGAGCGGAAGTTGGTGTACAGGGGGAGCTTCGTCGCATGGTCACCGTCGGCCTTCCGGAATTGGTTCGGGAACTCGAGCAGGTTGAACAACGACGCCCCGCGCCACGCGTAGATGTTCTGGTCGGGGTCGCCGACCGCCGTCACCGGATGACCGTCCCCGAAGACACCCGCCATGAGCCGCGCCTGCGCCACGTTGGTGTCCTGGTATTCGTCGAGCAGGACCGCTGCGAAGCGCTCGCGATACTGACGGGCGACCTCCGGGTGCTGCTCGACGATGTTGAGTGCCAGTTCGATCTGATCGCCGAAGTCGATGACGCCCAGCTCCCGCTTGAGCTCCCGGAAGACCGCGCATGCCTTGGCGAGCTCGATACGCTCCCTCGCCGATCCGAACGCGCGATCCGATCGATGATCCTTCAGCTCTTCGAGCCGTTGCTCGTTGAATTCGACGATCTCCTGCGGTGAGCGGAAGTGATTGGCAGCCTGGTCGTCGAGGGTCAGGATCCTGTCGACGACGCCGGGCAATCGCTGGGCCTCCACGACCTCGAACGTCATCCGATCCAGAACCCGCGCGCAGAGCTCGACGCGCTGGGCGGGCGTCAGGACCCGCTGGTTCGGCTCGATCCCGATCAGCACACCGTGGCGTTCGAGCAGCTGGGCCGCGAACCCGTGGTAGTTGGTGATCTCCGGCTCTTCCCCGTCCGGGAGGTCGAGACCGGCGAGCGCGCGTCGAACCCGTCGTTGCAGGTTCTCCGTTGCCTTGTTGGTGAAGGTGAGGCACAGGACGTTGCCCGGGAGGACGCCCGGATGTTCCGAGGGAAGACGGCCGAGAGCGACGAGCGCCAGATAAACGACGCGCGCGGCCATCACCGAGGTCTTCCCCGAACCGGCGCCGGCCACCAACACGTAGGGCTCGAGGGGCCACGTGATCGCGCGCCACTGTTCCTCGGTCGGAGGTCGCCCGCCGAGCACGTCGAGGATCTCCTGCGGATAGGTCGTGGTCGCGCTCATCGTGGGGTCTTCACCGCGATCGCGGGATCGCCCACGTCGAACAGGGGCCGTCCCTCGGGGAAGAGCGGGCAGAGCGACTGGAACTCGCAGAAGAAGCAGTTGGCCTGGTAGTTGGGTCGATACGACTCGCTCTCGTTCAGCCTTGCCAGCTCGCCGACGAGGCCCGAGAGCTTTTCGCGCATGACGTTCTGGTACGCCTCCTCGCGGTCGGGCGTACCCACGGTCCACTCCCGGGTCTCGAGCTCGCCGGTCCGCCAGTGGCCCTTCAAGTAAGACAGCTCGACGCCGGACACCGGTTGGAACTCCTTCATCTCCTCGGACTCGAGGACGGCCAGGTAGTAGATGCCGAGCTGGAGACTCTCGTTCGCCTTGGGGGCGCGATCCGCGCTGCCCGTCTTGTAGTCCGTGATGCGGACGCCGGGGAACCCCGCCGGGTCAGGCCCGATACGGTCGATGTAGCCGACGATCGATGCCCCTTCGTAGTCGAACTCGAAGCCACGCTCGGTCGCCGATGCCGGATAGGCCCCGTAGCGCTCGAACCAGTTGGGGAGCATCCGCCCCTTCGCGAGCGCGCGCCATGCCTCCGAGACGGCCTTCGCCGGGAACTCCTGGGGGCGCCACCGCCGGTCGACTTCCGCGTTGAGCGCTTCGAGCGTGCGCGTGACCTCGCCCTTCTCGCAGTCCTCGATGATCCGGTGGACGAGCGACCCGACCCAAGCCTGATAGCCGACGGGGCGTCCGAGCCCGAGCTCCGAGCCGAGGACGAACTGCAGCTCGCAGTTGTCCAGCACGTCGAGCTTGGAGTAGGACGCGCGGAGATGCTCGTGGAGCGGGCGGCCGGTGTCCGTCCAGTCGCGCTGGAACCACCAGCGCCGCGGATCCACGCCGAGCGTGACGAGCCCTTCGAGCGCAGCCAGACGCTCGACGCCGGAGACGGCGCGGTCCGCGAGCGTCCTGCGCCACAGGGCCGCGGCCTCGCGGACCGAGATCGGTTCCGCGAGCCCCGGATCCGGCACCGGTGACCACTTGATCCCCAGCTCCTCGACGAACCGCGAGCCCGTCGACGCCTCGTCGGCGTGGGCGCGGCTGGCCATCAAGACGATGCGCTCGCGCGCACGACCGAGAACCATCCGGAACAGGCGGCGTTCGTCCTCCAAGCGGGCGCGATTGCGGTCCGACTGGGAGACGAGCCGGTCGAGTGCGGCGAGATCGAACATGGGCTCGGGCCGCGACAGGCTCGGGAAGTTGCCTTCCACGGTGCCGACGACGATCACGGTATGGAACTCGCGGCCCGCGGCACCGTGGGCGGTCAGGACCTGCACGGCGTCGGCGTCGCGGCGTTCCCACGCCGAGAAGCCGGGACCTCGCTCGCCTGCATCCACCGACGAGAGGAACGCCTCGACCGACGGATCGGCGGCCGAGCCTGCTTCCGCGACCGCGCTCGAGAAGGCGACGACGGAGTCGAGCTCGCGCCGCGTGTCGACGGAGGTATCGCCTCCTTCGACGAGGCGGCGTGAGCACGGGAGCTCGCGCCATAGGGTGGCGAACGTGTCGAGCACCGAGCGGTCCACGTCTTCCGCGGCCCGATCGAGCACTCCTCGAACCTCCTCCACCTGCGCGGCCTCCTGCGCGGTGAGACCGTCCGTGAACTCGAGCGCCCTCGCCACCGAACCCGTCCTGGTGTGCGCGACGCGCAGGAGGCCGCGCGCCGCCGCCGGCGAGAGACGAACGAGATCCGAGGTCAAGACGGATTCGATCAACCCGCTCCGTTCGTCCTCGGACCCCACGAGCCAACGCAGCGCCAGCACGAACGGACGCGTGGCGGGCTCCTGAGCCAGGGAAACGCCGCTCTCCGGAGCCATCCGGGGCACCCGAGCGTCGTCCAGGGCACGGAGCAGACCTCCCACGTGCGCACCCTGTCGCCGGACGACCACCGCCAGATCGCCCCATGAGACGCCTTCGTCCACGTGGAGTCGTCGGAGCTCGCGCGCGATGGCTGCGTACTCCTCCGAGGTGTGGGCCGCGCTCCACGCATCGATGCGCACCGGCCGTGGAGCGCGATGCGGGGTATCCAACTCGACGTGCGTGGCCCCTTGGAACACTTCCGTGAATCGAAGGGAGGGCACGGCCGTCGTGCCCTGGAACGAGAAGACATGCGCTTCGGGATCGGCCGCCACCACCAGGTCGTTCACTCGAAGCGAGGTCACGAGCGCCTCTTGCGCGAACGTCGCATCGTGGTAGTCGTCGACGAGCAGGTGATCGAGCAGCGGAGTGTCCGCCGCCGACACCGCTGCCTCCGCGCGCCCGATCAACGCAGCGAAGTCCACGACGCGATCGGCGTCGAGCACGTCCAGATAGTCGTGATAGAAGCGCGCGAGCTCGCGCCAGCCCGTGAGGCCGCGCGCATCGGCCCTCGTCTCGATCTCCTCCGGCGTGAGGCGAGCTTCCTGCGCTCGCAACAGGAACTGACGGATCTGATCGGCGAACCCTCGCAGGGTGAGGAGGTGGCCGTATGCGGGCCACTCGGCCGGGTTCTGCCCCTGGAGCAGATCCTGAACGAGCGCGAACTGATCCGCGGCCGAGAGCACCTCGGGAGGCTCGGCGTAGCCGAGCGCGGAGAACCGCTCGCGGAGGATCAGATGGCCGAGACCGTGGAACGTTAGGACCTGGAGGCTGGAGAGCGACGACGGGAGGCGCGCGATGAGCGCGTCGCGCGCGACCTGGCGCGCGCGCCGCGATCCCACCACCAGGGCCACCCGCTCCGCGTCCGCACCACCCTCCACGAGCCGAGCGAACCGCTCGCGGAGCACCGAGGACTTTCCGGTGCCCGCACCGCCGGTCACCAAGAGCGCACCTGTCCCATGTGCCAGGACGGCCTCTTGCTGAGCATCGGGGGAGTAAGGGGGGCTCACAGGGCGGATGCTACCGCCAGTCGCCGACACCCCCGAGATCGGGCCGGGGCGGCACCGCGCCGGACTCGTCCGACGCCGAGGCTCCGCCGATCCGCCGTTGGTACCACCGGTCGACGTCCCTCGTCGTGAGCCGCCCGAGCAGCCGATCGCCGTCGAGGACGAGCGCCTGCCCGCTGCCGGCGATCCATTCGAGTGCCCGATCGAGCGTGAGATCCGGCTGTACCCATCGCATCTGCTCCCGTGGGGTCATGGCCTCCCGTACCCCCCGGGTCGGATCGCGTCCTCCGATCTTGGCCGCCGTCCCGAAGGACAGGGACCCGATCACGCGCCCCTGTTCGTCCACGACGGGGAACTCCGTCGAGCGGTCCTCGCGGAGATGGCTCTCGAGGGCATGCAGCAAGGTGGTGTCGGCGAGGATCGGTGGCGGCGCAGGGCTCATCGCCTCCGAGACCCGTCCCTCGGACAGGTTCCTGAGGATGGGAGCCTGCTTGCCCACCTGTAACCCCTGGCTGATCATCATCCACCCGACGAACCCGAAGAAGATCCAGGTGCCGTTCCCGCTGCGGAGGAGCTGCAGACCGACGAGCGCGAGTGCACCGCCGACGACGACTCCTCCCCACCCGGCGACCTTCAGGGCGAGGAAGCGGTCTTTCGTGATCCCCCAGATCACCGCCAGCAGCATCCGGCCGCCGTCGAGTGGGAAGCCGGGGAGCGCGTTCAGCCCCGCGAAGAGGACGCTGAGGAACGCGAGGCTGCGGAGGATCGCCGAAAGGACTCCATCGGTCGTCGCGGCGCCGAGCCAGAACGCACCACCGAGGGCCAGCGTGGTGAGGGGCCCGGCGGCCGAGATCAGGAAGGAGGCGAGCGGGCCTCGCTCGCTCGAGTGGGTCTCGGTGTAGCCACCCCAGAACACGAGGGTGATCCCATGCACGGGCAAGTGGAAGGCTCGCGCGGTCACCGCGTGCGCGAGCTCATGCAGGATGATGCTGCCGTAGAACAATGCGGCATTCGCGAGGGCCCAGCCGAACGCCTGCTGTCGTGTGAGCACGCCCGTCCCCACCAGGCTGTTGTAGATGTCCCAGACGATGAAGGCGGCGAAGAAGAGCCAGGGGAAGGTGATGTAGATCGGGATGCTGCCGATGGATACGAGTTTCCAGCGCCTCTCCATCGTCGGCAGCCTACGGGCTACGCCGGAAGATCCAGGTCGAGCAGCGAACCCAAGTCCCTCGCGTTGCGCACCGCGAAGTCCCGATAGCAGTTGTTCATCAGCACGTGGGTCTCGCGTGTCGCCTCCGACAAACCCTCGATCTTCGGGACCCATTCCTGGAGCTCGTTCTTCTCGTAGTCGTAGCGGAAGCGCTCGCTCGCGCTCTCGCTCTTCGTCTGCCATGCCTTCGGATCCCGCCCATGGAATCGCACCATCGCCAGGTCGTCGGCGGTCGCCGCCGCGATCGGCGGCATCGATGAGTCGAAGCCTTGCGGCATGTCCACACAGACGAGAGGAAGGTTCCGTTCCTCGAGGAACGAGAGGGTTTCCTCCACGTTGCGCTCCTCCAGCCAGGACTTGTGCCGGAACTCCACGGCGATCCGGTAGTCGGGGAGGCGTGTAAAAGCCTCCTCGATGTAGGCCTTGTTCTTCTTCGAGATCGTGAAGTACTGAGGGAACTGGAACAGGACGGCGCCAAGCTTCCCGGCGGAGTGCAACGGGTAGAGCGCGAGACGGAACCGCTCCCACACCTCGTCGACAGCGTCCTCAGGGAGCTTGTCTCGATAAAGGCGTCGCTTCTCGAGTAGCTCCTTCGGAAGCTCGTCCCTGATGTCGCCGTACAGCGACTCCGGTTTCGTTGGGTGGTTCGTGAGTAGGGAGTACGCCTTGATGTTGAACGTGAAGTCGGCGGGTGTGCGCTCGATCCAGAGCTCCGAGTTCCGCTCCGATGGAGGGAAGTAGTAGGTGGAGTCGACCTCGACCAGCGGGAATCGGGAGGCGTAGAACTTCAGCCGACCCTCCGCCGAGCTGGTACCCGGCGGGTAGAAGTTCCCGTCCTTGATCAGGGTGGGATCCGTCCACGACGACGTGCCGATCAGGATCGAGCCGCCAGTCACGTTTGCTCACCGCCTTCTTCGGTCTTTCCCTCCTCTTCCTTCTTCTTGAAGACCGCGTCCTTCGCTTGATTCGCCTTCTCCTTCGCGATCCTCAGGAGTCGTTGAGCCCAGACGTACTCGGTGGCGAGTATCGCGAGGCCGGCGAGGATCACGATGATGCCTGGACCGGGGAGTACCAGCATCGCCAAGCCGGCGAGGAGCACCACGAAGCCGGCGATCGTGATCGCGACGCGCTTGCCGTTGCGAGCGATGAAGCCGGCCACGATCTTGAACGGGACGATGGTCGGGTGGTCGTGCCATCTGCGAGCGAGCTCTGATTGCGACGTCTCCAGTTCCTCGACGACTTCGGAGGCGTCGACCTCCTGGGGTTCATCCCCCCAGACCTCGTCGCGGAAGGGCGATCGGCGCTTCTTGGGGTCTTGGTCAGGTTCGGCGGTCATGAGCCGAGTCTCGCACGACCGGCGACGAGTGGCTTGGGCGAGTTTGTCAGTCTTGTGGGCCGTACGGCGGATGGGCTACAACTCCGAGCGTTCGCTAGGCCCGCGGTGGCCGGGGAGACCGCATCTTCCAAGAGGGAGGAAGGATGTCGGTCTCGATCAGTCATAGGAGGCGCCGTAAGCCAGAAGCTGGTACGCACGAGCCACCACTGGCTAGGGCATTTCTGTGGGCCGTGAGTTTTCTGACAGCGATCGTTGCGCTTCCGGGGGCTGCTCGTCTGGCTGGGAATGATGCCGAGCTCGTAGAGCTGGGTTTGTGGGCAGCCATTGTGGCTGCCGTTGATCTCGTTCCCGTTCGCGTGTGGGGTTCCGTGAGTGTCAGCATGTCGTTTCCTGTGACCCTCGCCGCTGGAATGATCTTTCTTCCTACCGAAGCGGCGCTGATCGCCTTCATCGGCTCCTTCGATCCACGGGAGCTGAGGGGCGGCGTTTCGTTGGCGAAGTCGGTGTTCAATCGGAGCCAAGTGGCTGCAAGCGTGATGGCGGGGTCTGCTCTCTTCCACATGTTGGATGGAGTCATCCTTGACTGGCCCAGAGTCCTACTTCCTGGTGCAGCTGCCCTCTTGCTTGATGCTGGCGTCAATTTCGTACTGGTGGCCTCCGCCGTTTCGATTGAAGATCGATTGGCGCCGCGAGGTGTCCTCCAGAAGATGTTCGGCGCGTCACCTCTTCATTACCTGGCTGGCTACCTTCTTCTTGGCCTCCTTGCTCTTCCACTTGCCGCCGCGGTTGCGGTGGGTGACGTATGGGCACTGCTGTTGTTCCTTGCGCCCCTTGTGCTCGCTCGGGAGATGTTTCGTCAGACCCAACAGGTCCTATACGCCACAGAGCGCATCCGCCAAAAAGATGCGGCACTACGTGGCGCTGCTGGAGAGGTCGCGCGGGAACGAAAGGACGAGCGCCTGGCCCTGGCCGGGGAGCTGCATGATGAGGTTCTTCCGTCTCTCTTCAAGGTTCATCTCATGGGCCAGGTACTCAAGCAAGATCTTGCGGCGGGACGGCTACTGGAACTTGACGATGATCTCCCTGAACTGCTCCTCGCAACGGATGCTGCACAGCGAGCGATTCGGGATCTCCTCGGTGATCTTCGCCGATCCCCGCTTGGAGCTGCGGGGCTGGTTCCAACTGTTCGCATGCTGGTCGATCAGCTTGCGGCCGCTGGGTCGCCCCCGGTGGATCTCGTGGAAGAGGAGTTTGAGAGCACCCCTCTTGCTCAGCTACTCGCATACCAGGTCATCCGCGAGGCTCTCCACAACTCTGCGAAGCACGCCCAAGCTTCGCGGATCACTGTGCGCCTCTGGGCAGATGAAACGATGGTTCGCGTTAGCGTCACCGATGATGGATCTGGGTTCGATTGGTTCAGGGTGGATGGCAATAGGCACTTTGGCCTGCAGATCATGAAAGAACGGCTTGAGGCTGCCGGCGGCCATATGTCTATCGACTCACGGCTAGGGTCAGGAACAACGGTTGGGGCAAGTATCCCGAAGGATTCATGAAGCATCCATTGGCTCACAACAAAAAGGGGGCCCTTCTTCAGGCCCCCTCTGTTCAGTCTCTGAAGTTCGGTCTGACTAGCCGCGCCAGTGGGCGCCGCCGGCCAGAGCGACAGCCAGCAGAGAGCCGAGCGCGATTGCAATCCGTCGCACGACCTTCATGCCGATCCCCCTCTCCTCTAACGGGCCCAACGAGGCAGTCCCGCCTTTGACCTATGCCAACCCCCCATTTGGGGGACTCCAGAGGTGAATATCGACGTCAGCCGGGGGATAGACAAGGACGCCGATACAGCTACCGAGACTGCTGTAGGCGTCATGTACGACACATGCTGTAGGGGTCGTTGGGCTGCTTGCGCTCAGAGCTGCGAACGCCAAGATTGGCGTTCATGAAGACGAATCCGGCCAAGGTCGACCAGCGAAAGGTGGTCGCCTTCGAGCTTCTGGTAATCGTTCCTACCCTGGTGGGGGGTGGGATCCTCATCGCGCGCGACCCCGCAGCGTTCCGGGAATACGGGGGCGAGCTGGTCTTCTGGGCCGCCCTCATCGGACTAGTTGAGCTGCTCCCAGTTCCCGCTTGGCGTGGCCTGACGATAAGCGTCGGCTTTCCGCTGCTCATGGTTGTGGCGTTCCTGTACGAGCCGGCCGCGTCCGCGGCTGTGGCTTTGATCGGCGCGTCAGATCCACGGGAATTCCGAGGTGAAGTATCGTTTCTTCGCGCTCTGTTCAACCGATGTCAGGTTGCCCTATCGGTCCTCGCTGCAAGTGCTGTCTTCCACGGGTTGACTGGCTTCGGCAGGGAATCCGAGCCCGGATCGGAAGTCGTCCTCTTGCTCGCAGCAGCCGGAGCGTCGCTTGTGGACTACGCAGTCAATAGCGGCCTCGTTGCAGTCTTCGTGAGTCTTCGAACCGGAGTGCCCATCCAACAGGTGGCGCGAGAGCTGCGAATCGGGCGCTTAAGCGAGTTCCTTGTGAGCTACTTTGGCCTCGGTCTTGTTGGGCTGAGCCTCGCCTTCTTGTACGAAGAAGTGACCTTCTGGGCTCTCCCAGCGATTCTTGCTCCACTGCTTTTCGCGCGGCAGATGTTCTTCCGATCGCAGGCTCTCGAAGAGGCTCACAAAGAACTTCAGGATCGCGAGCAAGTACTTCGTTCGCTTTCGAACGCGATGGCGGAGGAACGGGCCGATGAACGACTCCAGATCGCCGGGTACCTCCACGATGACCTCGCTCAGGTGTTGTTCCGTCTCTCTATCCAGGTCGATGTCGCACGCAAGCTCCTCGCGAAAGGTCAGATGGAGGACGTGAGCCTCCAGCTCGACAAGATCCGTCAGTCGAAGCAAGAGACGTCGGACCGGATCCGCGCGCTCATCCGAGATCTGCATCGTTCACCGCTCGGCGCGAAAGGTCTCGCGGAGGCGCTCGAGTCCTTCACCGACGAGGTCGGTCGCGATTCATCCATCCGGTTCCATCGCGACGTCGAGGACATCCAGCTCCCGGCTCCGATCGCCCTGCTCGTGTACCACATCGCGCGCGAGGGCGTGATGAACGCCCTCAAACATGCGCAGCCCAGAGACATGTGGATCGCGGTTCGCGAGGAAGACGACGACATCGTGCTCAGTCTCAAGGACAACGGAGTCGGCTTCGACACGAGCGCTCCGGGTCCCGAGGGTCACTTCGGGATGGCGATGATGCGGGAACGCGCGCAGGTGGGTGGTGGACGCTTCGAGGTCGAGAGCGCACCCGGTGCGGGCGCGACGATCACGGTCAGGTTCCCCACGTCCCTCTTGCAGCAGGAGCCGCCGGCCGAGGCGCCAGAGATGAGAAGCGGCGATCCGGAGGCAGGTGCTTCCCCCGGTACCCCTGGAAGAGCGGAGCCGCTTCCGGGGGATCCTCGTCGAAGCGTCCGAGCATGACCGCGACGACGAGGATCGCGATACCGGCGTAGAGCAGGACGTCGCCGATCGAGATAACGGCGCCGACGGGCGGCGGGATTCCGATCACGTCTCCCAGCGGCGTCAGCTTGTCGTCGGGGCCCATCAGGTGGTGCTTCGCGGTGCCCACGCCGAGACCCTCGGCGCGGGCACCGGCCGTTTCGAGGGCGCTCGCGCTCACGGGCATCCCGCTGTTCACGCCGATGACCAGGATGTTCAGCACGAGCCCCGCCATCACGAGCCAGAGGGCGGGAAGCCGGCGGTTCGCCCATCCGAACAACAGGAGCAGCGCATAGGAGCCCACTAGCAACGCCGACCCGGCAGAGCGACCGATGTCACTTGCGAGGGAAACCCCCTGGAGGGCGAGGCCCGCAAGGGCGATCCCCCACCAGCGCACCTTGAGATGCTCGAAGGGTCGGATGCTCCCGCCCGCGATGAAGCCGACAAGGATCGCCAGGGCGAGCACGATGAGGACCACCATCACGTGGGAAGTATCCGGCCCGAACGGCCGACTCGTTGGCATCTTCCGGGATCGCCGGGCCGATCCTGCCGGAGGCGGCGCTGCCCCTCTTGCATGCGAGACTCCGATCGTGGCGATCGAGGGGCTGCTGCTGGACATCGACGGAGTGCTCGCCGTTTCCTGGGAGGCGCTCCCGGGCGCGGTCGATGCGATGAAGCGCCTTCGTGATGACGCGGTTCCGTTCCGCCTCATCACCAACACGACCACGAAGACGCGCGCCGACCTCGCCAGCACGCTCCGGGATGGCGGATTCGACGTCGGGGAGGAGGAGATCGTGACCGCCGTCGTCGCGACGACCGCCAATCTGCGCGCCGCACACCCGGGATCGAAGGTCTTCGTTCTCTCCGATGGAGACGCGACGGAGGACCTTGCCGGCATCGACCTCGTGCCGGTCGGGGACGCCGACGTGATCGTCATCGGAGGTGCCTGCGATGACTTCACCTACGCGACCTTGAACGCGATCTTCCGACGCCTGATGGAGGGGGCCTCACTCGTGGGGATGCACAGGAACCTCTTCTGGAAGACGAGCGAAGGTTGGGAGCTGGACGGCGGTGCTTACATCGCCGGACTCGAGGAGGCCGCGAACACGAAGGCGACGATCTGTGGGAAACCAGAGAAGGCCTACTTCGACGCGGCGCTGGCGATGCTGGGTCTGGAAGCCGATCGTGTCGCGATGGTGGGCGACGACATCGTCAACGACATCCTGGGAGCGCAAGCGGCGGGGCTCACCGGGATCTTGGTCCGGACCGGGAAGTATCGGGAAGGGGATGCGGAACATCCCGAGGGCAGGCCCGATCATGTTCTCGCGTCTTTCGCGGACCTACCGACGTTCCTCGGATCGGCCTAAGGCGGATCGACAGGTTCATGGGGCGCGACCGCGGCCACTTCGCGCAAAGGCTCTTCGCGGGCATCGCCTCCGACTACGAGCGGATGGGTGCGCTCCTTTCGATCGGACAAGACGGGCGATGGAGACGCTTCCTCGTGTCGAGGACAAACGTCTCTTCGGGATCGAGGGTGCTCGATGTCGCGGCCGGCACGCAGCTCGTTTCCCGCGCGCTCGCGGCACAGAGCGACGTCCGAGTCGTGGCCCTGGACCAGAGCGAGGCGATGCTTCGCGCGGGCCGAGAACCGAACCGGGTGGCAGGCTTCGACGACCGCATCGCGCCCGTCCTCGGACAGGCGGAGCGTCTCCCGTTCGACGACGGAGCCTTCGATGCCGTTTCCTTCACCTACCTCCTGCGATACGTGGAGGACCCTGCCGAGACGGTGCGGGAGCTCACTCGCGTGGTCGCGACCGGCGGCTCGATCGCGATGTTGGAGTTCCACGTGCCGCGCGCGCCGGTCGCTCGCGCCGGCTGGTGGATCTACACGAGGGTGCTGATGCGGGTCATCGGGACCGCCGTGTCGCCGGCGTGGGCACGCACGGTCGCCTTCCTGGGGCCGGACATCTCGCGCTTCGTCGGCAGCCATCCGCTGGAGGAATGGGTCGGCTGGTTCCAGAGGGCGGGCATCAGTCACGTTCGCACCCGGACCTTCCTGTTCGGATCGGCCGTCGTGCTTTGGGGTGTGAAGGACGGATGAGCGATCGTCCCGCTTTCTACGCGCTCGCGCCGGGTGGGTGGCGAGACTGGTGGACGCTCCTGCACCCCCCGTACACCTTGTGGCATCTGTCGTACGTCGCGCTCGGGGCAGCGACGACCGTTCACGAGCTCGATCTCTATCGGCTCGGCATGAGCCTGCTCGGCTTCTTCCTGGGCCTGGGCCTCGCGGCGCATGCGTTGGACGAACTGCGAGGCCGTCCACTGGGGACCTCGATCCCCGACCGGGTGCTCCAGGGTCTCGCGATCGTCGCTCTCATCGCGGCCGGCGCGGTGGGGGTCATCGGGGTCGTGCAGGTCTCGCCGTGGCTGGTGGCTTTCATCGTCATCGGAGCCTTCCTCGTCGTCGCCTACAACCTCGAGCTGTTCGGCGGCAGGTTCCATTCGGACCTGTGGTTCGCGATCGCGTGGGGCGGGTTCCCGGCGCTGACCGGAGCGTTCGCGCAGGACGGCTCGATCGATGTCGCGGCCGTCCTGGTCGCTGCGGCGTGTGTCGCGATCAGCGCGGCTCAGCGCGTCCTCTCCACGCCCGTGCGCCGCCTCCGGCGCCACGTCGCGACCGCGGAGGGGACCATCACGCTGCGCGACGGGACCACGGAACCGATGGGAGCCGACGACATCAAGACGGCGCCGGAGGCGGCGCTGAAGATCCTGTCGGTCGCGATGCCGCTGCTGGCGACGGCGTTCGTCATCCCCAGGGTCTGAGTCCTCGCTTCTCGGGGTCCGTAGTATCCGCGCCGTGTCGGCATTGCATCGAGTCATCGGGTTCGCGGTCGTCGCGATCTTCGCCCTCGGGTGGATCTGGGGACTGGGGGCCAAGATCGCCCGTCGCGAACCCGGAGACGGCTACTGGATGTGGCTCGCGGTTGCGCAGGTGGTCGCCGGCGCGCAGGCGCTCCTCGGCACCATCCTGCTCGTTCTCGGACGCCGCCTCGAAACCGGTGGAGTCCTCGGGGGCACCCTGCACTACGTCTACGGGTACCTTCCGCTGCTGCTCTTCGTCTTCGCCCACGTGGTGGCGAGGGCGGGCGACGCGCGAGTGATCGGGATCGACCGGCCCCTTCGGTCGTGGGTCCCCTTCGCCTGGGCCTCGTTCATCAGCTTCGGGCTCACGCTCCGGGCATTGTTGACCGGGCTCGGCTACTAGAGAGGACCCGCGCGGCTGCGAGATGATGCCATCCGTGCGTGGATGGACGAAGACGCTCATGTGGGTGGGGATCCTCCTGGCATGCGCCGGTGTCGGCGCGTTCATCGCATCGCGTTCCAACCCGTTCCCGCCGGGCGTGCGTGACGCGGGCCCCGTTCCCAGCGGGAGCCCAAGCCCGAGCCCGTCGGAGCCTGAGCTCGTCCGCTGGCAGCTCACGATGTCGAGCCGGACCACACACACCTACCGCGTCGGCGGTTCCTGCACGAGCGACTGGCGCGCGCGAGGGCAGATCCGGCTCACGGAGTCCGGTCGGGTTGAGGGGCGTGCGATCGCGCGACTCCGGCCTGGCGCGAGGTGCGATTTCCCCTCGGCGCAGGTCCAGGCTCGCCGAGTCGTCGTCCTCATCTTCGGTCGCCGCGACGCCGGCGAACTCGATCTCCGGTTCCGCGAAGGGGATCGGCGGCCGGTGGGGTCCCAAGACCTGGGTGGATTCCTCAAGACGCTGACCACGCTTCGCTTCTCGATCCCCGAACGAGCCGATGCCGAGGCGAGCAAGCCGAAGCGGATCGAGGATCCCGCGGACGAGATCTACGCGTCCTTCACGAG
This sequence comes from uncultured Actinomycetota bacterium, assembly GCA_963762015.1. GTDB lineage: Bacteria > Actinomycetota > UBA4738 > UBA4738 > HRBIN12 > JAJNBA01. Next base: position 27,188 of record CAVXJL010000007.1, on the reverse strand, counting down.
GATCCGGCTTCGACGCGCGTGACGAGGATCGTCGCGAGGCGCTGATCCGCCGGCCCTGCGCTCCAGAGCCCATCGCGCTCTCCGAGCCGAGTCCCGAGGGCCTCGACCAGCTCGTCGTCGCGACTCGCGTCGAGGCAGAGACGTCGCCGGATGAGCGCGACGGCATCGCGCTCTTCGATCGAAGCCTCCACCTCGCGGAGGCGCCGACCAGAGCTCCATCCGAACATCGTCGCCGAGCTCCGCAAGAGCCTCGAGCGCATCGGTGGCCGTCGGTCCATCGGGGCGCTCGACGTCATGGAACCGGAGCCAGAGATCGTTCATCCAGCGAAGAGGGTGGCGCTCGGTGAGCTCGTAGACGACCCGGCGTCGAGCGACGGTCGCGAGCCTCCGCGCGAAGGGTTCGAGATCGGCCACGTTGTAGAGGACGTGCCCCGCCACCGCCACGTCCACCGGGCCGACCCGGTCGGCGACGTCGGGCCATCGCCCGTGCACGGCTTCGGCCTCGACGCCGGCCGCGCGGGCGTTCGCCAGGAAGCCATCGAGCATGTCCTCCTGCGCATCGACGCCGACCAGCACGCCCGCGCGGCCGGCGAGGGGGAGCGAGGTGGCGCCTCCTCCGCAGCCGACGTCGAGTACGCGACCCCTCTCGGGAAGTCCCTCGAGCGCTCGCATGCTGGTCGGCGAGGGATCCGCCGGGTCGTCCGTCCGCTCGCCGCGGGTGCGGAAGAGCTCCGCGGGGAAGCCGTAGGGGGACTCGGGAGCGGCGGCGACGATGTCGGGCGGGATCGCCCAGCTCTCGAGTCCCTCCCGCCATCGTTCGAGTGCGGTCACGTCTCGCGCATGACCTCGTCGGTGTGTTCCCCGAGCAGCGGCGGAGCTCGCCTCGTGTCCAGGGCCCGGCCGTCGAATCGGATGGGATTTCGGACGAGGCGAAGTGTCGTCCCCCGTGCGTCGTCGGACACCGACTCCACGAGCGCAGCGCCTTCCGGCGAGGAAAAGACCTCGTCCATCGCCCGGATCGGGGCGCAGGGAACGGAAGCCGCTTCGAGCTCCTCGATCCACTCGGCGGCGGTCTTCGTCGCGAAGGACCCGTGGAGGAGAGGGATGAGCTCGTCGCGATGGCGCACGCGCGCCTGGTTCGTCGCGTACCGAGGATCGTCCGCCCACTCCGCGTGCCCGACCACCTCACAGGTTCGCCGGAACAGTCTGTCGTTCCCCGCCGCGAGGATGAACGGTCGGTCCGAAGCACGGAACGCCTGGTACGGACAGATGTTCGGGTGTGCCGTGCCCATAGGCCCAGGAACGATCCCCCCGATCAGGTGATTGGCGGCCTGGTTCACCATGGCGGCGGCGCTGGCGTCGAAGAGCGACACGCTCACGTGTCTTCCCCGACCGGTTCGGGCCCGCTCGTGGAGGGCTGCGAGGATGCCGATCGCGGCCTGCAACCCCGTGATGACGTCCAGGAGCGCCACGCCGGCCTTCACCGGTTCTCCGTCCGGCTCGCCGGTGACGCTCATGAGTCCGGACAATGCCTGGACCATGATGTCGTAGCCCGGACGACGCGCGGCGTCCGGCACTTCGTCGTTGAAGGCCGTCAACGAACACGTGATCAGGCCGGGCGTGGTTCGACGGAGATCCTCGGGGATCAGCCCGACGTCGGCCATGAGACCAGGGCGGAAGTTCTCGATCAGGACATCCGAACCGCTCGCGAGCCGGCGGATCGCGTCGACTCCCTCCGCGGTCTTGAGGTCGACCGTCACCGAGCGCTTGTTCCTGTTGAGGGAGAGGTAATAGGCGGCGTCCGATCCCACGAAGGGAGGCCCCCACTGACGCGTGTCGTCGCCTTCGCCGGGACGCTCGACCTTGACGACGTCGGCGCCAAGATCGCCCAGGATCTGGGTCGCAAGCGGCCCGGCGAGCACCCGGGAGAGGTCCAGGACGCGGATACCGGACAGGGGAAGGGGATCCACGGAGCGGAGCCTACTGCCCTCACTTGGTGTGCTTCCGCACAACTGGCGCGTTGACCTGACAATCAGGGAGAATCCGTCTGTGAACGAGCAGAGTCTCGAGCGCGTCAATGCATTCCTCGCCGCTGTCGCGGAGCGCACAGAGAAGGGGGAACTGCTGGAAGCCACTCCTGCGGAGCTTGGCAGGGAATTGGGTTTCCCGGATCCATTGTCGATCGCGCGCGCAGTGAGGGCATTGGTGGCGCGGCGCCGCCTGGAGCCGGCCGGTGGTTCATACCGCCTCCTGGACCAGACCCCGGTCATGGAGGGAGAACGGGAGACGATCGAGCGCAGAGGCAGACGCTCCCGGAAGCGGCCGGAGGATCCGGGCGCGGCACGTCGTGGTGGCCTGGCCTATTCGGACCTGGGCCGGGCGACCGTGGATCGCCTGGTCGAGCTGGGTCAGGAGGTGTCCCTACTCCGTGCCCAGCTCAAGACGTCCCGAGAGGAAGCCCGTCAGAACAGGGAGATGCGCGCCGAGGCCGAGCGGCGTGCCCGCGGCCTCGCGGAACGCGCTCGGGAGCTGGAGCATCGGGTCGAGATGGCCGAGTCCAACCTCAGAACCCTGCTCGCATCCGCGCGTGCCACGGGTATGCACCCCGACCAGCGACTGCCCGATTCCGAGATGGAGGCGATCCTCGGTGTGCTGAAGGGCAACAACGGAGATCACGTCCCTGCCGAACCGCGCGCCGAGCAGGAGCGGGACGAACGGGACGAGCGTGATCCGGTAGAGCAAGTCGAGCAGGTCGAGCAGGTCGAGCGGGTCGAGCGATCCTGACCTCGCTCCCTGACGGGTCGCGCGACGCCGACCTGCGGGAGCCGAGTTCCGTCGTGGGAACCACATCGGCTGCCCCGAGCTAGGAGCGCGACGTTTCCGGACCTGCCGCCTCGACGCCGGAATCGCCCTGGCCCGTTGCTGCATCGGGATCGACGTTCGCCACGTGACAGGCCGCGAGGTGGCCGGGGCGAAGCTCCACCAAACCGAGGTCTTCGCCCCGGCAGAGGCCCTCCACGCCGAGCCGCGCGGCGGTCTGGTCGGCGACCCGAGGGCATCGCGGGTGGAACCTGCAGCCAGGAGGCACGTTCGTCGGATCCGGAGGCTCGCCGATCAGGTAGGGGCGATCGATCCCCCCGGCTCGGGTACCACGTCGAGGAGCGCCCGGGTGTACGGATGGAGAGGCCGCAGCAACACTTCCTCGGCGGGCCCCGTCTCGACGATCCGCCCGAGGTACATGACTGCCACACGATCGGCCACCGTCCACGCAAGGCCCAGGTCATGGGTGACGATCAGGATGCTGATCTGCATCTCATCGCGGAGTTTCAAGAGCAGGCTCAGGATCTCTCCGCGGACTGAGGCGTCGAGGCTGGAGACGGGCTCGTCCGCGACGATCAGCTCGGGCTCAAGGACGAGAGCGCCGGCGATCACCACTCGCTGGCGCTGACCCCCGGACAGCTCGTGTGGATAGAGCATGAAGAATCGTTCCGGAGGTCTGAGACCGGCTCTGCTCAATGCCCGAGCCACGAGCTCCTCCTCCGACTCACCCGCGGGCCCTCGGTGGATCGAGTCGGATCCGAAGCCCTTCGGCCACGATTTCGTAGATCGTCTGCCGGGGATTGAGGGAGCCGGTGGGGTCCTGGAACACCATCTGCACGCGTCGCCGGTACGCCTGGAGGTTCCTGCCCAATGGCTCGCCCTCGAAGAGGATCTGGCCACGTTTGGGCTTGATCAGCCCGAGCACGGTTCTCGCGATCGTGGTCTTGCCGCACCCCGATTCGCCAGCGAGCGCGAGCACCTCGCCCCGACGGACCTCCAGGTTGACGCCGTCCACGGCTCGCGCCTCCGATCCCGAACGCCCCAGGAGGCCCGAGAGGAGGCCGATCCGCCCGGCGAAGGTGACGGAGAGGTCCCGGATCTCGAGGATGGGTGGGGAGGCCGGGTCGTCGGGGAGTCCCGGCTGCGACCTGGTCATTTCGCACCCTCGGTCGCCTCGGCGAGGGCCCCTTCCACCAACAGGCAAGCGGCCCGCCGGTCGGCACCCGCCCCGAAGAGCCACGGAACGGTCGAAGGACACGCCTCGAAGGCAACGGGGCATCTCGGGTGGAAGGGGCAGCCGGACGGGATCCGCTGCGGATCGGGTGGGTCACCGCCGAGTCCGGATGGATGCTTTCGGAAACGCCGATCCCCGATCGCGGGGAACGCGGCCGCGAGCGCTCCCGTGTAGGGGTGCTGTGGATCGAGGAAGACGGACTGCGCCGGTCCCTCCTCGACGATCTTGCCGGCGTACATCACCGCGAGCCGGTCGCTCACCTCGCCGAGGACGGACAGGTCATGTGTGATGAAGAGCATCGCGAGCCCGAACTCGCGCTGGAGCCGCTTGAGCAGCGACAGGACCTGAGTCTGAACCATGACGTCGAGTGCGGTCGTCGGCTCGTCGGCGATCACGAGGTCCGGCCCGCAGGCGAGCGCCATCGCGATCATCACCCGTTGGCGTTGGCCGCCGGAGAGTTCGTGCGGATAGTCGTTGCTCCGTCGGGCAGGGAGGCCCACTTCCTCCAAGAGATCGCCCGCACGGACGCGCGCTTCCCGGTCGCGGGCGAGCCCGTGGGTCTCGACCGCCTCCGCGATCTGATCCCCCACCCGTTTCACCGGATTCAGGGCATGCATCGCGCCCTGGAAGATGATCGAGGCCCCCGCCCAGCGAACCGCGCGGAGCTTCCGGGGAGACATCGCCAGGATGTCCTCCCCGTTCAGGAGGACCTGCCCCTCGATGACGGTCCGTCGAGGGAGCAATCTCAAGATCGCCGCGGCGATCGTGGACTTGCCGCAGCCCGACTCGCCGGCGAGCCCGAGGACCTGGCCTTTCGGGATCTCGAGGTCGACGCCACGGACCGCCGGGACGTCGCCGGAGGACGTTCGGTACGAGACTCGAAGGTCCCGCACGGATAGGACGCTCATCGTTCGCGCAGCCTCGGGTTGATGATCTGGTCGAGTGCGAACCCGATCATCGTGAAAGAGAGGACGACCAGCACGATGCAGAGCCCCGGAGCACCCAGCCACCACCACGCCCCCTGGGTCGCGGCCCCCCCGCTCGAGGCCCTTTCGAGGACCGAGCCCCAGGACTTGCTGAGCGGATCGCCGAGTCCCAGGAACGAGAGCGCGGTCTCTGACAGGATCGCGATCGCCACGATCAGGACGGTGTTGGCCATGATCACCGGCATCACGTTCGGCAACACGTGCCGGGTGACGAGGTGCCAGTTGGAGGCTCCAAGGGCACGTGCCCGTTCGACGTAGGGGCGCTCCTTCACCGACAGGGTCTGCGAGCGGACGAGGCGCGCGGTGCTCGGCCACGTGGTGAGACCGATCACAAGGATGATCATGAGCAACGACTGCCCGAAGATCGACGCGAGCGAGATCGCCAGCATCAGCCATGGGATCACGAGCCCCCAGTCCGTGATCCGCATCAGGAGCTGATCGACCCACCCACCTCGGAAGCCGGCGATCAGACCGACGGCAGAGCCGATCACCATCGTGATGACGGTCGCCGAAAGGCCGACCAGGAGTGAGATCTTCGAGCCGTGGAGCGTGAGGGTCAGCACCGACCGACCCTGATCGTCGGTGCCGAACGGGTACTCCAGGCTCGGTGGATCGAGCCGGGGTCCGATGGCCTCCGTGATGCTGAGGCCGGTCCTATCGGCGAAGACCGCGTAGATCGCGACGCCGAGGAAGAACACGAGGATCGACAGTCCGGCGACGCCCATCTTGTCGTTCCGGAAGGCGACCCAGAAGCGACGGAGCGCGGCTCGCCGACGAGCCCACGTGATCTGGCGCGGCGACCCCGGCGGTGGCGGCGGCTCCTCGCCTTCCATGATCGGCATGAAGGGTGGTTCACCGACGTGGAGCGGTGGTGTTTGCATCGGTTAGGCCTCCCGGACCCTGGGATCGAGGTACGCATAGACGAGGTCCGACACGAGATTCAAGCCGATGACGGCGATGCTGAAGAACAGGAACAACCCCTGGAGCAGCCAGAAGTCCTTCGCCAGGATCGCGGTGTACGTGAGAAGGCCGAGCCCCTGGTAGGAGAACACCACCTCCACGGTGATCGCTCCTCCGATCACGTACCCGAACGAGAGTGCGATCAGGGTGACGGTCGGGAGTAGGGCATTACGAACGGCATGGCGATTCAGGACGTTCCGCTCGAGCAGCCCCTTCGCCCTGGCGGTCGTGATGTAGTCCTCCCCCAGGACATCGAGCAACGACGATCGCATCAGGAGGTAGAACTCGCCCAGATAGCCCAGCGCGAGGGTCAGCACGGGCAGGAAGAGATGCTCGGCGACGTCGGTGATGTACTCGAGCGTGCCCATCGAGCTCACGCTCGTCGAGACGCGGCCGCCGACCGGGAACCATCCGAGGGCCGTGGAGAACAGCAGCAACAGCAGCATGCCCAGCCAGAACTCCGGCATCGAGTACAGGACGAGGGAGAAGAACATCGAGAATCGGTCGAAGCCGCTCCCCCGTCGCCAGCCCGACCGGATCCCCATCCAGATGCCGACCACCATGGAGATGACGGTCGAGATCCCGACCAGCAACAGGGTCGGTGGGAGGAACCGCCAGAAAACCGACGTCACCGCCTCGCCCTGGTAGAAGCTCGACACGCCCAGCTTGCCCGTGACCGTGTCCTTCAGGTACTCGGTGAACTGCCCGAAGACCGGCTTGTCGAGCCCGTACTCATGGATCAGCGCGGCGCGCTCCTCGAGCGAGATGTTGGCGCCCTGGCCGCGGGTGAGGAAGGTGATCGGATCTCCCGGCGACCACACCCGGAAGAGGAAGAAGTTGAAGACCAAGATCGCGGCCAGCGTGAGGAATGCCTGAAGGATCTTCCGGATGACGTATTGACGCGTCCCCACCCCCGGTGTCGGATCCCTTCCCTCTCCTTCTCGGACTCCATTCAGGCGCTTCTACTCAAGCCTCCTCGTTGGCGCCTCGCCTCCTGGTGACCACCACGCCGACGATCACGATCAAGACCGCGGCGATCGCGATCCAGACGAGGGGAGACATGCCACCGTCCCCGTCGCCCGCGTCGGTGCCCGCGCCCTCGGAGGCCGGCTGGATGTTCAGCAGGGAGTAGTAGCCGTACTGGAAGAGGATCGTGCCCCCTTCGGTTGGCTGCTTCACGAACCCGGTCCACAGGTCGCTGCGATATGCCTGGAGATAGTTCTCGTACCACAAGACGATCTCCGGCCGATCGTTGTAGAGGATCTCCTGCATCTCCGCCACGAGGCTCTCCCGCTCCTCCAAGGACGGGGCGCGCTGCTGCTCCTGGAAGAGCTGGTCGTACTCCTGGTTCGAGTAGCACGTGTCGCTCCAGACCCCGCATTGCGAGGTCGTATACGTGGAGAGCTGGAAGTTCGGATCAGGCTCGACGCCCCAGCCCCAGATGTACATGTCGTAGTCGTTCGAGTACCAGGTGTCGGTGAGCTTGTTGTCGTTGACGGCCTCGGTCTTGAGCGACACCCCGATATCGCGGAGCCACTCCACGATGAACTCACCGGCATCGACCGTCTCCGGAGACTCCGTTCGGACGATGAACCGTAACTCCATCGGCTCGCCGTCCGGCGTTTCCCGGATCCCGTCGTTGTCGGTGTCGGCGTAGCCGGCCTCGTCGAGGATGCGGTTGGCCTCGTCCGGGTCGTGGGTGACCAACTCGGGAGGGTCTTGATGCCACTTGGGTTGCATGATGACCGTCGCGCCCGGTGTCCCATAGCCGAGCTTGACCCGGTCGACGAGCACCTCACGATCGATCGCGTACTCGACCGCGAGTCGGAAGTCCGGGTCCAGCGTCGCGGGGTGGTGGTTGAAGCCGGTGTCCTTGCAGTACGCCACCTCGTTTGTGCACTGGTTGAAGCTCATCTGGATGAAGTACGAAGGACTCCCTACGTTCGCCGTGATGTTCGACTCGTCGGTGATCGAGTCGAAGAGGTTGGCGCTGAGCTCGTCCGCGAAATCGATCTCGCCCTGCTTCAGGGCCTCGATCACCGCATCCTCGTTCTGGAAGACCCGGAAAACGAACTCGTCGATCTTCGGGGCGCCTCCCCAGTAGTCGGGGTTCGCCTCCAGGCGCCAGAAGTCGCCGCGGCGCCACTCCACGAGCCTGAACGGTCCCGACCCGATCGGATCCGGGAACCCCTTCCACTTCTTGAAGTCGGACTTCTTGTCGTACTGGCTGAGAACGTGCTCCGGCATGATGTAGACGTACGGGGGGTAGACGGGAGCGCTCGTCGGGATCGTGGTCTTCCACTCGAGGGTCGTGTCGTTCGGCGCCGTGATCTCTTCCGTGTAGGGCAGGTAGTCGATGAAGTTGCCGACCTTCTGATCCAGGATCCAGTTGAACGTGTAGGCGATGTCGCCCGCCGTGAGCGGCTGCCCGTCGTGCCATTTCACGTCGTCGCGGACGTTGAACGTCCAGGTCAGCCCATCGTCGCTTTGCTCCCAGTCGGTCGCGAGGTGGCCAGTGGTGTCGAAGTCCTCCTGCTCCCAGCCGAGGAAGGTCTCCCACATCAGGTCCGCCGTGGCGTACTCAGGTGTCTCGAGCATGAACATCGGGTTGAAGGTGATCGCGTCGTTGGTGGTACCGACGGTGAAGCTCACCTTCTCATCCTCTGCGCCGTCTGCGGACGGACTCGCGTCCTGGCCGATCGCTGCCCCCTGGAGGATCATCCCCAGAACGAGTGCGAGCGCGAATGACCCGATGACCTTCTGACCCTTCTTCCTCATCTCATCCCACACCTTTCGGTTGCGCCCAGAGATCGGTTGCGCCCAGAGAAAATCAGCAGGATCTCCTCATCGGAGACCCGCCTGTCCCCCCAGACCCCGTCTGCTTTGAATCCCCACTCAGTTCGATGGTCGTCTGTATAGCATCGGGGGCGCGTTCGCGCTAGGCAGAGATGGTCCCTCCGGACCAACCGCCGTCACTCCGGGGGAGGCCGGGCCCTTCGGACGGAGTGGACAGGCTTGTTCCTCGTCAGCCCGTTCTGCTTAGCTCCTAGGGCATGCGGGTGCTCTTGGCCGACTCGATCGACCCCTCCACCGTCGATGTGTTGACGGAGCGTGGGCACGAGTGCGTCTCGGAGCCCAATCTCTCCGCCGATGAGCTCCCCGGTCGGATCGGGGGTTTCGAGGTCCTGGTCGTGAGGAGCACGAAAGTGACAGCGGCCACGATCGAGGCCGCCGACGCCCTCGAGGTGATCGTGCGCGCGGGAGCCGGTACGAACACGATCGACGTGGGGGCGGCATCGGAGGTGGGGATCTACGTCACGAACGTCCCGGGCCGCAACGCGATCGCCGTTGCCGAGCTCACCATGGGGCTGCTCCTGGCGATCGACCGGCGGATCCCTGACAACGTGGCCGACCTTCGGACGGGGTCGTGGAACAAGGCCACGTATTCGAAGGCCGACGGCCTGTTCGGACGGGTGATGGGCATCGTGGGGCTCGGGGAGATCGGCTTCGCCGTCGCGGAGCGCGCGACGGCGTTCGGGCTCGAGGTGCGGGCCATCCGCAAGGACCGGAACGAGGTGGCTGAGGAGCGCATCAGGGCGCTCGACATCGAGCTCATCGACTCGCTCGAGGATCTCGTCGCGACCTCCGACATCGTGTCGATCCACCTCCCCGCCGCTCCCAACACCGAGTCTCTGTTCGACGCTCGCCTCCTCGGTCGGATGAAGGAAGGCGCGATCCTGCTCAACACGTCTCGGGGTGACGTCGTGGACGAGGCCGCGCTCCTGGATGCGCTCGAGACCCGCGCGCTTCGCGCGGGTCTCGACGTCTACCCCGATGAGCCGGGCTCGGGTTCGACGGGATGGTCCTCGAAACTCGCCCAGCATCCGAACGTCGTCGGGACGCATCACATCGGCGCATCGACCGCGCAAGCCCAGAAGGCCGTCGCCGAAGGGGTTGTCGAGATCATCGATGCGTTCGTCCGCGGCGAGATCGTGAACTGCGTCAACCTCGCGCCCACCAGGCTCGGCACCCACACCCTCCACGTCAGGCACTTCGACCGTGTCGGCGTGCTGGCGGGCGTGTTCGACATCCTGCGACGCCGCGAGCTGAACGTGGAGCAGATGGAGAATCGCGTCTTCGAGGGGCGGAACGCAGCCGTCGCCACGATCGACGTCGTCGGCGACGTCGGCCCTGATCTGCTGGCCGCCCTCCAGGGACTCGACGACGTGATCCACGTCTCGGCGATCCCGAGGGACCGGGGCCGGTCGTGAGGGTTCACAACTTCTGCGCCGGTCCGTGCACCCTCCCTCTGTCCGTGCTGGAGGAGGTGAAGTCCGAGCTCCTCGACTTCCAGGGCTCCGGGATGTCGGTGATCGAGATGAGTCATCGGAGCCCTGAATACGAGGCGGTCCACGAGGAGACGCTGTCCCTCTTCCGCGAGAACTACGCCGTGCCCGACGACTTCTCGATCCTGTTCCTGCAAGGAGGTGCGACGCTCCAGTTCGCGATCGTGCCGATGAACCTGCTCAGCCGGGGAGAGCGGGCGGGCTATGTGCGATCGGGTACCTGGGCCAAAGGCGCGCTCCAAGATGCCGGTGTCTGGGGCGAGACATACGCCGCATGGGACGGTGAACCGTTCTCGTTCACGCGGATGCCCTCCGATGAGGAGCTGCAGATCTCAGGGGACACCCGATACCTCCACGTCACGTCCAACGAGACGATCGAGGGGATCCGGATGGCCCTGTTCCCCGAGGTGGAGGTTCCCCTTGTGGGTGATATGTCGTCGGACTACCTCAGCCGACCGATCCCGTGGGATCGGTTCGACCTCGTGTACGGCGGCGCACAGAAGAACCTCGGCCCCGCCGGGCTCGCCGTGGTGGTGGTCCGGACGTCGATGCTCGAAGGGCTGAACCCCGAGCTCCCCAGCTACCTCAGCCTGGAGGCGCACGCGAGCAAGAACAGCTTGATGAACACGCCTCCCATGTTCGCGATCTACGTGACCGGGAAGGTGCTGCGCTGGATGCGTGACCAAGGGGGCGTCGTGGCGATGGAAGAGCGCGCCGCACGTCGTTCGGGAGCGGTGTACGACGCGATCGCGGAAAGCGAGAGCTTCTATCACTCACCCGTCGAGCCCGCCCACCGTTCGCACATGAACGTGGTGTTCCGCACGCCGTCCGACGAGCTGGACTCGGCGTTCCTGAAGGGGGCGGAACAGGAAGGCCTGGTCAACCTCAAGGGACATCGGAGCGTCGGTGGGATCCGGGCGAGCATCTACAACGCGATGACGGACGAGGGCGTGGAGACGCTCGTCGGATTCATGGCGGGGTTCCGGGACGCGAACGGATGAGTACGCTCGAGCCGTTCCCGGCTCTGATCGTTCGTGCCGAGTGGGCCGATCACGTCGTCTCCCCGATGCATGACGCGCTCTCGCGCGAGGAACGGGCCGCGATCCTCGCCGAGCGTCCGTACTCGTGGTTGCACGTGTCGAGGACGCCGGACGATGCGATGGATGGTCAGGAGGTCGATCCCGAAGCGCTCGACGAGGCGAACGCGGCGGCACTGCATCGCCTGCTCGATGCCGGGCTGTACGAGGGGTTCCCCGTACCCGCGCTCTACGTGTACCGGTTGCGTGCCGCAGACCACGAGCAGACCGGGATCGTGGGCGAGGTGCCGCCGCGGGCGTTCGTCGACGGCCGTGTCCTCGGCCACGAGGGCGTGCAGCCCGAACGGGTCGACGCGCTCGGGTTGCACCTCGCTCGACTGGGCGCTCGCTCGACTTTGGTCGCGCTGATGTTTCGCGAGGACGACGACATCCGAAAGATCGTGGAGGCGACGACAGACAGGATCCCCCTCCGAAGGTTCGGCACGGGTGATCTCGAGCAGAGCGTGTGGCGGATCGACGACCAGGAATCCATCGAACGGATCCGAGAGCGTCTCGAGCAACAGCGGCTGTACATCACGGACGGGCATCACCGAGCGATGGCCTCGGTCGAGCTCTGGGAGCGGGCCGGACGGCCGGAGGGCGCCGGCGTGCCGGCCGTGCTCTTCCCCGAAGACGCCCTGAGGATGCTCGGGTTCCATCGGCGGATCGTGGGCCCGCTAGCGATGACCGTCGACGAACTGCTCTCGCGGCTACGCGAGCGGTTGACCGTGGAGGAAGGCGGGACCCAGCCGGTCGATCGCGGTGTCTTCGGGCTCTACGTGGAGGGCCGTTGGTTTCGGCTCGTGCCGTCTCGGGGCGAGGCGGTGGTGGGGGTGGAATCGCTCGACGTCTCCCGGCTCCACCGCGAAGTCTTGGAGCCCATCTTCGGGTTCGGGGAAGCGGGAGACCCCGGCCTCGAGTTCGTGTCAGATGCGGTCCCACTCGGAGAGCTGACGAGGCGGGTGGACGAGGACGGCGGGGCGGCGTTCACGCTCATGCCTCCGACCTTCGACCAATTCGTCGAGGTGGCGGATCGCCACGAGCAGATGCCGGCGAAGGCCACCTACTTCGATCCGAAGCCACGGTCGGGTCTGTTCCTACGGCTCGAGGAAGAAGAGGGGATCCCGCAGGGGTCGGCCGTCACGTCGTGACGGTCGCTCCGGCCTCAACCGCTCGATGGGCGCGCCGCGCGAGTGCGTCGAACAGCGACTGCTGGGCGGGGTCGTCTTCCGCGGTCTCCTCCGGGTGCCACTGCACTCCGACGATCCACGGCGCTCGTGTGTCGTGCGGGTCGGGCACGATCCTCTCGATCGCTTCGATCAGGCCGTCGGGGCTCCGCCCGGTGACGGCCAGTCCCTCGCCCAGCCGGTCGATCCCTTGGTGATGATGCGACGCGCTCGCGAGGGTGCCCGCCTTCGTCACCGCGGAGAGTCGGCTTCTGGGCTCCACCGTCACGTCGTGGATCGTCTGCGTTCCCTCGAGCGGCACGCCGTGCTCGATGAGGTCGGGATGGTCCGGGAGATGCTGGTGCAGCGCACCTCCGAAGGCGACGTTCATCACCTGCATCCCCCGGCAGATGCAGAGGGTCGGCATCGCGAGCCGGTCCGCGGCGTGGAGCAGCCCGATCTCGAACTCGTCGCGATCGGGCTCGATGCCGTATAGATGGTCGTCCCGTTCCGCCCCGTAGCGTTCAGGATCGACATCGCCGCCGCCGACCAGCAGCAAGCCATCGAACGGCTCGAGGATCTCCTCCGAGGTTCCCTCCTCGCCGGGCGACAGGATCGCGGTGCGAGCGCCCGCCCGCCGGAGCGCGTCGAGATAGGGCTTCGGGACGCCGTACCCCCCCTCCGGCCATCGCGCGACGCGATCGCCGGCCAAGTGGTAGGCGACAACCGCGATCAGGGGTCGGTACCGGTGCTCGGCCACGGCGTCGAGTGTAGCGAGGGGTCTTCGGCGCCTACTCGCCCGCGGCCAGCGTCGTGAAACGTGCGAACACCTCACTTCCGCGGCTCTCGTGCTCGGCCATGAACCGCTCGGCCTCATCGCGAACCTCCTGCGAGCTTTTCCCCCACTCCGACCGGAGATCGCCTTCCTTCGCGAACTCGTCGAGCCAGAAGTCGAGCTCGGAGAGGTTCACCTCGCAGTGGAACTGTGTGCCCCACGCCAGCTCTCCGACGCGGAACGCTTGATTGGGAACCTGATCACCCGTGGCGAGCAACGTCGCTCCTGCGGGGAGCTCGAACGCGTCCCCATGCCACTGGAATGCCAGGTCGCCGTCCGAGAGGTGGGAGAAGAGTCGATCGTGCGCAGCATCGTCGGTGGGATGGATCGGTTCGAAGCCGATCTCCCGGGCAGGACCCTCGCCGACCTTCGCGTCGAGCGCCCAGGCGAGGAGTTGCCCTCCGAAGCAGACGCCGAGGAACGGGATCCGGCGCTCGAGCCCCTCTCGGATGAGGTCGGCGGTCTCCTTGATGAAGGGCTGCTCATCGGCATGCTCCACGTTGAACGTGGAGCCGAACACGACGATCCCACCGATGTCGTCGAGCGACGGTCTCGGGTCCGTGGCGTCGAGCGCGTTCCACACAGCGACCGTGCCACCCGCGCTCTCCACGGCTGCGGGTGCGACCCCGAACGTTTCCGAGGCGTCGCATCGAACGAAGAGGATGACCGCCATCGTCCGGGAGTGTAGCCCGACCCCTTGTCTCACTGGGCCGACACTGAGAGGTCGCGAGACCGGGCGCCCTCTGGCACACTTCGGGCGCGAGCGAGCCATCTGAGGGTGAATAGGAACGAGGAGGCACGGATGACGGGCAAGGCGATGCGGCTGAAGCGCGTGATCGACCCGGCAGGGGTGTCGGTGATCTGTGCCCTGGACCACGGGATGACCTCCCCGACGTTCCTGGAACCGCTGGCGGACATCACGACCCGCGCGGCGGAGACCATCGCGGGAGGCGCCAACGTGATCATGATGAGCAAGGGGATGATCAGGATCGCGGAGCCCGCGTTCTCCCCGACGACCTCCCTCGCCCTGCTGCTCTCGGCCTCCGCGAGCCCCGACGGTGACAGGCCCGAGATCGTGCAGATCGCGGAGGTCGAGGAAGCGCTCGTCCTGGGGGCCGACGCCGTCGTCCTGTTCACCGCCCTCGGCGGTGGCACCGAGTCCTCGATGATCGAGATCCTCGCCGGCGTGGGGCGGGAGTGCGCCGCGCTGGGCATGCCGTTCATCGCCGAGGCGGAGTTCCCGACGACGTACGCGAGTGTCGAGGAGCTCAAAGACCAGTACGGGTTCGAGTACCTGAGGCGCAATGTCCGGCTCTGCACCGAGCTCGGCGCGGACATCGTGAAGACGAACTGGCCCGGCGAAGCCGATTCGTTCTCGAAGCTGGTCGAGGCCGCGAACGGCGTTCCGGTGGTGCTCGCAGGTGGTTCTCGGCTGGAGGACGCGGAGCTGCTCACGCGGATGGAGCAGGCGGTCGCCGCCGGCGCGATCGGCTGTTCGGTCGGCAGGAACATCTTCATGCACCGGTCGCCTGAGGCGATCACGCGCGCGCTCGCGCGCGTGATCCGGGAGAGGTGGAGCGCCGACAAGGCAGTGGCGGCGCTGCAGGAAGAGCTCGCCGGCTGATGCGCGCCGCGTTCATGACCGACGTCAACGCGATCGAGGTCCGCGAGGACGCCGAGGAGCCATCGCTCGACCCGCGCGGCGCCGTTCTGCGGGTGGAGGCGTGCGGGATCTGCGGCACGGACGCGCGGACGTTCTTCAACGGCGACCCGAAGGCACCGGTGCCGTGGCAGCTAGGTCACGAGCCGGTCGGCGTCCTCGAGGAAGTCGGTGCGGAAGCCGATCTTCCCCCCGGTGTCGCGAAGGGCGACCGGGTCTTCCTGGGCTCGATCCTCACGTGCGGCGAGTGCCGGTGGTGCTTGGAGGGTTTCCAGAACCTCTGCGAGGACCATCTCCTGTACGGGTACGCCCCGTTCCCCGGTGCCTACGCGGATCGCGCGGGCGTGCCGCCGATCGCGACGAAGAACCTGATCCCGCTCCCGCGGGAGCTCCCGAGCGACCTCGCGACGGTGGCCGATCCGTTCGCATGCGCCCTGAACGGGATCGAGCAGCTGGACATCAGGCTCGGCGACACCGTCGTCATCCTGGGCACGGGGCCGATCGGGTGCTGGCAGGCCGTGATGGCGCGCGACCGGGGCGCCTCGAAGGTGTACCTGTCGGATGTGTCCGCGGAGCGTCTCGAGATCGCCCTGGACGCCATCGGACAGGCCGTCGACGACGCGTGGGTGGCCGGTGAGGACAACGGCGTGGAGGAGGTCCTCTCGCGGACCGGCGGCGTCGGTGCGGAGCGCGTGAGCGTCGCGGCGCCGGCGAAGCCGGCGCAGCAGGCCGCGCTGGAGATGGCGTCGAAGCGCGCGAAGGTCGTGTACTTCGCCGGCCTGCCGAAGCACGACCCCGTGAGCCCGCTCGACATGAACCAGCTCCACTACAAGGAACTGTCGGTGCTGGGCGCCTACGGCGCTACACATCGCCAGTACCGGATCACGATGGACTACCTCGACCGGAAGCAGGCGGAGCTCGCGAAGGTCGTCACGCACCGGTGGCCGCTCGAGAAGATCGCCGAGGCGTTCGAGACGATCCGCGCCGGCACGGGTCTCAAGATGGTCGTCATGCCATGAACGCGTGCGAGGAGTAGGCGTTCCGTGAGCGGTCCGTACGTGATCGGCTGCGACGTCGGCAGCCAGGGGACGAACGCCGCCCTGTACTCGGCCGACGGGGAGCTCGTGGCCTCCGCGTACGAGGCGTACGACCTGTCCTTCCCGCATCCGGGGTGGGCCGAGCAGGAACCGGACCTGTGGACGGCCGCCGTCGAGACGACGTGTCGGCGCCTCGTCGCGGAGTGCCCCGACGGTCCGTCCTCGATCCGAGGGCTGTCCTTCGGTTCCCAGCTCGACGGGATGGTGGTGTGCGACGGCGAGGGCCGCCGCCTGCGCCCCGCCCTGATCTGGATGGATCGCCGGGCCGAAGCGCAGGCGGCGGCCCTCGCCGAGCGGATCTCGCCCCGGGACTTCTATCGCGCGACCGGGGCGAACCTCGACTCGTCCCACGCGGTGTTCAAGGCCCTGTGGGTCCGCGACGAGGAGCCCGACGTCTGGAGCGAAGCATCCCTGCTCATGTCGCCCGGCTCCTACGTCCTGCGTCACACGACCGGAGTCGCGGCGGTCGATCCCTCGAACGCATCGTCGCTCGCTCTGCTCGATCCTCGGACGAAGACGTGGTCGACCGAGGCGCTGGACGCGACCGGGATCGATCCGACGATGCTCCCCGAGTTGGGCGACGCCACGCAGGCGATCGGGAGCGTCACCGCAGGATTCGCCCACGCGAGTGGACTCTCTGCTGACACGGTGGTCGCGATCGGCTGCGGCGACGAGATGGCGGCCACGCTCGGCGCCGGCGTCTTCGAGCCCGGCGAGGTGTGCGACGTCGTGGGAACCGCGGAACCGGTATGTGCGGCGAGCGCCGAGCCGCGGGAGGACCCGACGATGCTCGTCGAGTGTCATCCCCATGCCGATCCGGACGCGTGGCTGCTCGAGAACCCGGGCTTCGTGTCCGGAGGCAACCTGCGGTGGTGGCGCGATCAGTTCGCTCTCGAGGAGCGACGGAACGAAGAGAAGGGGCTGGGCGACGCCTACGACCAGCTGAGCGAGGAGGCGTCGCAGATCCCTGCGGGGAGCGATGGCGTGGTCTTCCTCCCCACGATGCAAGGGGCGATGGCCCCGGAGTGGAACGGCGCGGCGCGCGGTGTCTTCTACGGGCTCACGCTCGCGCACACCCGGGACCACATGACCCGCGCGATCCTCGAGGGCAGCGCGTTCGCGCTCCGCGACATCCTCGAGGCGATGAAAGCGGCAGGGCTCGACGTCCGTCGGCTGACGATCGTGGGCGGGGGTGCGAAAGGACCGCTCTGGCGCCAGATCAAGGCCGACGTGACCGGTCTGCCCGTGCGCGTCCCGGAGAGCGTGGAGACCACCGCCACGGGGGCCGCGATCCTCGCCGCGGTCGGCTCCGGCGTCCACGCGGCCGTCCCGGATGCGGTCGAGGCGTTCGTGTCGTTCCGACCCGACGAGCACGAGCCGGATGCCGACGCCAGCGATGCCTACGACGCGGCCTACCGCCGCTACCGAGAGCTCTACTTCGCGCTGGTCCCGGTGTTCGAGAAAGGGTCGTAGTCCAGCCTGCCGCCGACTACGAGCTCCCGAGCTGGCTCTGTATCCGTCGCCGCAGCTCCGTCAGGGAATCGAGCGCCTGACGCAGGACGGACCGGACCCCTTGGGGTGCCTGGTCGATCAATCCCTCGAGCTCACGCGACACGTCGTCCAGCCGGCGCTTCGAGCTGCGGAGGGCTTGCCGGGTCTCCGTGGTGGGGTTCTCGCGGAACTCCTCGCTCGCCCCCCGGGCTTCCTCGGCGGCTTCCCGGGCACCGTCCGCAGCCTCACGGATCGGTCCCTCGGCCCGATCGGCCAGGTCCGCCAGAGCCTCTCCTGCGTCCTGGAGCGCCTGCTCGGTCTCATCCGCGAGATCCCGCAGGTCTCCTTCACTGCACCCCACGAAGATCACGGCGACGACGGTCACCGCGATGAGACCCGTCTTCCTCACGGACGTACCCTTACCCGAGCGCCCGGAGCTTCATCCCTATCCTCGTTCGAAGTACCGGATCAGCTCCCAGTCGGTCACGGTCTGGTTGTCGAAGATGATCTGTTCCTGGCGCGCCATGTTCAAGAGGTGCCCGTATACGAAGTCGCCGAACGCCTCTCGCATCACCTCGGAGCGCTCCATCTCGGCGATCGCCTCGTGCAGCGAGGGCGGCACCCTCTCCGCATCCTTCGACTCGTAGGCGTTCCCTTCGAACAGCGGAGGACACTCGACCTCGTTCTGGATCCCGTGCAGGCCGGCCGCGATCGTCGCCGCGTAGCCGAGGTACGGATTCACGTCGCCGCCCGGGAGCCGCGATTCCACGCGGTTGCCCTGGTGCTCCCCGACGACTCGGAACCCGCAGGTGCGGTTGTCGTGGCTCCAGAGGATCGCGGTCGGTGCCCACGAGCCGAGCTGATAGCGCTTGTACGAGTTCACGAACGGCGCGTACATCCAGGCCATCTCTCGAGCCGTCGACATCAGTCCACCGAGCATGTGCTTGAAGGTCGGGCTCATGTGGTTCGCGTCGTCGTCGTCCCACATCAGCGACTCGGATCCGTCCTCGTTCCACACGCTCGAGTGCATGTGACACGAGGAGCCGGCCTCGTCCATCGTCCACTTCGCCATGAACGTGATCGCGGCGCCGTTCATGGCGGCGATCTCCTTCGTGCCGTGCTTGTACAGCGCGTGGTAGTCGGCGGTCGTCAGCGCGTCCGCGTACGTGACGTTGATCTCGTGTTGGCCGCGACCGAACTCACCCTTCGAGAACTCGATCGGGATGCCCGCCGCCAACATCCCGTTCCGGATCTGACGGATGAGCCATTCGTCCTTGGTGGTCGCGAGCATGTGGTAGTCCATGATGTACGGGGACGAGGGCTGCATACCCTGGTAGCGCTTCGCGGCCGCCTCTTCGTAGGACTCCTTGAAGAGGTAGAACTCCAGCTCGGACCCAGTCTTGAACGTGTAGCCGGCTGCCTTCGCACGCTCGACCTGCCGGCGGAGGATCGTTCGCGGCGCGACCTCGACGAGCTCGCTCGTGTGCTCGTCGGCCACGTCGCAGATCACCATCGCCGTCTTCTCGAGCCACGGCACGAGCCGCATCGTCGACATGTCGGGGATCATCTTGAAGTCGCCGTAGCCCGTCTCCCAGCTCGCGTACTCGAAGCCGGGCAGCGGCTCCATCTCCATGTCGATCGCGATCAGGTAGAGGCACGCGTGCAGGCCCTCGTCCCCGAGGACCTCCTCCAGGAAGAAGTGAGGGAGGATCCGCTTGCCGACGAACCGGCCCTGGAAGTCGGTGAACATGCACAGGACGGTGTCGATCTCGCCGGCATCGGCGAGCTCCTCGAGTTGCTTCGCGTCGATCATGCCCTGCGGCTGCACGGCTCCTCCTCGAAGACGGGCGGGGCGGTGGGCGTTCGCCCACCGCCCCGCGGTCGGTCCGATGAGACGCGGGGATGCCCTACTCCTTGACCTCCCCGACGTGCGTCTGGCCGTACCCCTGGCTCTCCGGGTGCCCGGCCTCGCCCTGGGTCATGGCGAACTCTTCCTCCGGTGAGAGGACCAGGCGGTTCCGTCCGGTGACGGCGAAGTAGATCAGGCCGAGGACGAACCAGATGGCCGTTCCGATCACGCCGAACCGGTAGTCCCTGATCGTGAACAGCGAGATCAACGCGACCACCGCGATGATGCCGGCGACCGCTGCGCCGGCTTCACCCAGCGGGCTCCGGTACGGACGGTTGATGTTCGGGAGCTTCCGCCGGAGCACGATGAACGACAGGCACTGCATCGCGTAGGAGATGACCGCGCCGAACACCGCCATCGTCAGGAGCGCCGCGCCGAGTGCCGTGGTGGCTCCCGCCTCGTCGTAGCCGAACTTGTAGATCCCGTACGCGAGGATGTAGCCGACGACGGCTCCCAGGATCAACGCCACGTGCGGCGTCTTCCGCTTCGGGCTCGTCACCGACATCCACTGCGGGAAGTACCCGGCCCGCGACAGCGAGAAGATGTTGCGGCCGTAGGCGAAGATGATCGTGAAGAAGCTGGCGACCAACCCGACGACCGCGATCAACGCCAACAATGCGGCGAGGTCGGAGTTCGGGAAGATGTCGGAGAAGCCCAGGAACAGCGGCTCGAGCGTCGCGCCGGTCTCGTTGGCTCCCGAGACGCCCGGGTTGAGGAGCAGCACGAGCACGCCGGTGATGACGCAGCGTGGTCATCCCCCAGATCGTCGCCTTCGGGATGTCTCGTGCCGGGTCCATCGATTCCTCCGCCGCCAGCGGGAGCTCCTCGATCGCGAGATAGAACCAGATCGCGAACGGCAAGCGCCTTGAAGATCCCCGAGATCCCGAACGGCAGGAACGGTCCGCCTCCGTTCGGCGAGCGACTCACCGCCGCCCTCCGGGATGTTGAAGAGCAGGTTGGCGTCGAACTTCGGGATGGCGGTCACGAAGAAGAAGCCGAGGATCAGGAGCGCCAGGATGTTGATGATGATCGTGAAGCGCATCGTGGCCTCGATGCCGACGATGTTCAGGCCCACGAAGATCAGGTAGAACACCGCCCACCAGAACGGCGGGGTGTTCCAGATCGGCTGTGGTCGTCAGATCGAAGAGCTCGGTCATGATCACGCCCATGTAGGCGCCGATCGAGACGACGACCACGGCCGGCGTGATGACGTACTCCATGTTCTCCGCGAGACCGGTGATGAAGCCTCCCCACGGGCCCATCGCCGAACGGGCGAACGAGTACGCGCCCGCCGGTGTGGGGCAGAGCGGGGGACATCTCCGCGATCGAGTAGCAGAGGCCGTAGTACATGATCGTGATCACGACCGTGGCGACGAGCAGACCTCCGAAGCCACCCGACGCCGAGTCCGAAGTTCCAGCCGAAGAAGTCGCCCGAGATGACGGCGGCGACGCCGAGCGACCAGAGAGCGAACACCCCCGCGTGCCGCTTCAGCCCTCGTTGGTCGAAGTAGTCCTGGCCGACCTCTCGGTAGCTGACCGAGCCGACCTTGCGTCGTTCAGACACTGGTCACGACCCCCCTCTCAGCCCGCGGACGCGGGCCCACCGGCGATATTGAGCCCCAGCCGGCGCGTCCGCTGTCAATCTGAGGAGTTGCGGCCGAAGGCTCCTCGCGTGCGCCGGATGTGGCCGGCGACGAAGAGCGCGCCGACGAGCCACGCGGCGGTCGTCAACGTCAGCCCCCACTCGTCCGCGCGCGATCGCGAAGAACGTCCCGAGGACGATGCAGACCGCCGAGCATCGGCGGCGAGAGCCGAAGCCCCAGGCCCAACGAGCGAGCACGACGGACAGGAGGACGCCGACCAACGGCGTCATGCGTGATCGGGCCGCCGCCGCCACGCCAGGTGTGCCCGGTGGCGAGGAGATCGACCATGCGTCGAGCGTATCCCCGGGGCGTTCGGACTCAGTCCTCGGGAGTCACGTACGCGGCCGTGATCCCTCCGTCGACGATCAGCGATGTCGCCCGTCATGTAGCTGGAGTCGTCGCTCGCGAGGAACAGGGCGGCCTTGGCGAGCTCCTCGGCCTGTCCCGAGCCTGCCCATCGGGATGTGGACGAACCGGCGTTGGCGCCGGTCGGGGTCGGAGAGCAGCTCCGCGAGCAGCGGCGTGTCGATCGGGCCGGGGCACAGGGCGTTGCAACGCACTCCCTTCCGGGCGTACTCGACGGCCATCTCGCGAGTCATCGCGAGGACCGCTCCCTTCGACGCCGTATAGGCGGTCTGGGAGGTGGCGGCGCCCATCCACGCGACGAACGAGGCCACGTTGATGACGGAGCCGCCTCCGGACTCGATCATGGCGGGGATCCCGTACTTGCACCCGTGCGCGACGCCCATCACGTTGATCGCGAGCGTCCTCTCCCAGATCGGCCTCGTCGGTGGAGTGGACCGAGCCGTCGTCGTCGAGCATCACCCCGGCGTTGTTGTAGAGGATCGTGAGTCCGCCGTAGGTCTCGACCGCCGTCGTCCACCATCGCTTCGCGCCTCGGACTCGCTCGACGACGTCGGCGTGCACGTAGGTCGCCTCGCCGCCGTCGGCGCGGATCTGCTCGGCGACCCGCTCGCCGGCGTCGTCGCTCACGTCGGTCAGCACGACCTTCGCCCCTTCCGACGCGAACAGCTGCGAGGCGACCATCCCCATCCCGCTCGCGCCGCCGGTGATCAGCGCCACCTTGTTCTCGAGCCGCCCCATGCCCGTCGCTCCTCCTCTCTGGACCCGCTCTCTCGGATGCGGGCGAGGATAGCCCGTTCAGTAGACTCGAACGCATGCCCGAACTGCCCGAAGAGATCAAGGCCCGCCCGAAGCGCAAGCCGGGACAAGAGCCGACCGCGTCGCTCACGCTCGAGGCGTACAACCGGCTCAAGGCAGAGCTCGAGGAGCTGCTGACCACCGGCCGGGAACGGATGTCCGAGCGACTCAAGGTCGCTCGCGAGCACGGCGACATCCGCGAGAACGCCGAATACGACGCGGCGAAGGATGCGCAAGGCTTGATGGAGTCCCAGATCCGCCGACTGAAGGAGGCGCTCCGGGATCCCGAGATCATCGAGGCTCCGGTCGCCGCGGACAGGATCGTCCCGCACATGCTCGTGACGGTCCGTGCGGTCGACGACGACGACGACGAAGAGACCTACCTCCTCGCCGAGCACGGCGAGGAGAAGGCGCCCGGCGCCCGCACCGTGACCACGTCCTCCCCGCTCGGTCGGGCGTTGTTGGGCGCATCCAAGGATCAGCAGGTCTTGGTGAAGGCTCCCGGCGGAAGCTTCGAGTACACCGTGGTCGGGTTCGAACCGTTCGTGGGTTGATGAGCGCGGAGCTGATGGGTCGGCGCGCGGCCACCGGGCATCGCTCGAGACCGCACGTCGAGCGCGAGGCTCCGAAGGTCCGCGACCTCCCGAAGCCTCGGAAGAACCGATCGGCGGCCGGTGGCGCGATCCAATGGATGTTCCAGTGGCCCTACCGCGCGATCCTCGCGTTCCTGATCTGGGCGAGGGTGCGGCCGTGGCATCTCACGCTGCTGGCGTTGCTCCTGAACATCCTCACCGGAACGCTCATCATCCTCGGGGAGTGGTTCGCCGCGGGCTGGGCGCTGCTCGCGGCGGGCTGTGCGACGTGTTCGACGGGTCGGTCGCCCGACACCACGGACAGCAGAAGCGGTCGGGCGCGTTCATGGACTCGGTGCTCGACCGGGTCTCGGACGCGATCTTGTTCGCTTGTCTCTTCTGGGCGCTCGCCGAGGACGGGAAGCGGCTCGACGCCGCCCTCGCGCTGTTCACGCTCGTCGTGAGCTTGTCGGTGAGTCATATCCGAGCGGAAGCGGAGGCCGTGGGCGTGCAGCTCACCGAAGGGTTCTTCCAGCGGCTCGAGCGGTTCCTCGCACTGATGATCGGCCTGCTCGTCCCGGGTGCGATGACTCCCGTCCTCATCATCCTCGCGACCCTCGGAGCCGTGACGGCGCTCCAACGCGGCTGGTCGGCGCTCGTGCGGGCGTAGCGGTGGACTTCGTTCGGGTCGGGTCGATCGCGGAGATCCCCGAAGGAGAGGTGCGGGCGTTCGACCTGTCCACAGGTCGCGTGGCGATCGCGCACGTGGAGGCACGGCTGTTCGCCTTCGCGGACGAGTGCACGCATGCGGGGTGCGCGCTCTCCGAGGGATCGTTCGACGACCGAGCCTCCACCGTCGAGTGCCCCTGTCACGGGAGCGTCTTCGACGTCGAGACCGGTGAGCCGCTGGAGGGTCCCGCCCAAGATCCCGTGGCCGTCCACCAGGCTCGCCTGGTGGACGGCTGGGTCGAGGTCGCCGAGCAGCCGAACCGATAAGCGGGCAGCCGTCCGGAACGGTCGGCTGCCCGGACTGGCTCCGGTGGTCGCGTCGCGGGGTAGGCTCGCCCTCTTCCGGAGAACGAGGAGGCTTCCCCGATGACCGACCCGACCACCCGTTTCGATCTGTCCCAGGACCAGCTGCCCACGGCCTGGCTGAACATCATGCCGTCGATCGCGCAGGCCGGGATGCAGCCTCTTCCGCCCCTGCACCCCGGCACCCACGAGCCGGTGACGCCCGATCTCCTCGCGCCCTTGTTCCCGGAGTCGCTGATCCTGCAGGAGGTCTCGACCGACCCGTGGATCGACATCCCGGGTGAGGTGCTCGACGTCTACCGCCTCTGGCGGCCGTCGCCGTTGCACCGGGCGGTTCGTCTGGAGAAGGCGCTCCAGACGACCGCGCGCATCTACTTCAAGTACGAGGGGGTCTCGCCGGCCGGTAGTCACAAGCCGAACACCGCGATCGCGCAGGCCTTCTACAACAAGGAGGCGGGGACGAAGCGTCTGGCGACCGAGACGGGCGCCGGGCAGTGGGGATCCGCCCTGGCGATGGCGGCGAAGTTCTTCGGGATCGACTGCCAGGTGTTCATGGTGAAGGCCTCGTACGAGCAGAAGCCGTACCGCCGCATCTTCATGGAGACGTTCGGTGCCGAGGTCGTCCCGTCGCCGTCCCCGACGACGCAAGCGGGCAAGACGATCCTCGACGCGGACCCGGAGTCGACCGGCTCGCTCGGCATCGCGATCAGCGAGGCGATCGAGGTGGCCGCGACCTCCGGCGGCGCGATCAAGTACTCGCTCGGCTCGGTGTTGAACCACGTGCTCCTTCACCAGACCGTGATCGGATTGGAGGCCAAGGCGCAGATGGAGCTCGCCGGAGATCGGCCGGACATCGTGATCGGCTGCGTGGGAGGCGGCTCCAACTACGCGGGGTTGGCCTACCCGTTCATGGTGGATCGCCTGTCGGGCTCCACCCCCGACACCCGGTTCCTGGCCACCGAGCCGGCCGCCTGTCCGACACTCACGAAGGGTCGTTTCGCGTACGACTTCGCGGACACCGGCATGATGACCCCGCTGCTCCCGATGTACACGCTCGGCCATACGTTCGTCCCCGCCCCCGTGCACGCGGGAGGGTTGCGCTACCACGGCGACTCGCCGTCGCTGTCCCTCCTGGTCAAGCACGGTCACATGGACGCCGTGGCCTACTCGCAGAACGCGGTGTTCGACGCCGCCCTGCAGTTCGCGCACACGGAGGGGATCGTGCCGGCGCCCGAGTCGGCGCACGCCGTTCGCGGCGCCATCGACGAGGCGATCGAGGCTCGGGACGCGGGCGAGGAGCGCGTGATCCTGTTCGGCCTCTCCGGCCACGGCGCGTTCGACATGAAGGCGTACGACGACTACCTGAACGGTCGACTCCCCGAGGTCGAGTACATGCAAGAAGACGTCGTGGCGGCGATGGCAGAGGTGCCGGACGTGGCGATCCCCGGGGAAGACTCGTCCTCCTAGGCGCCTAGAGCGAGACCTCGAAGGTCCTCGGAGGGAGCCCGAGCTCGTCGACGGCGAGCTTCGCGATCTCTCGCGCGAGGATCGTGTAGCCGATCGCGTTGAAGTGGAGGCCGTCGCCCTCCCGGATGAGGATCACGCGCCTGCCTTCCCGGAAGTACGCCGTGTACCCGCCGCCCGGCTCGCGGAAGCGCGCCCACGAGTCGAAGTAGGCGACGCCGTCCACGAGGCTCGCCGCGAACCTGAAGATGTCGTTCTGCCGCTCCGAGTGGACGAGGAGATCGGGGTTGGCCGGGATCGGCAGTCCCGCCCACACCACTTTCGCCCCGTCGGAGGTCGCGATCCGCATCATCCGAAGGACGCGATCGCGGTAGGCGGGCGGCCATGCGCTCGTCCCGATCGCGCGCGACGCGCCTCCCGCGCACCGACTGGATCGACTGGTGGTCGTTCTCTCCGAGCATCACGATCACGAGATCGGGATCGAAGCTATCGACGATCTGGCGCATGGTGAACGGCCAATTGAAGTAGTCCGAGCGTGCGAGGCCCGTGGAGATGCGGCCCTGACGAGACACCTTGACGAGCCGCGGGCGGAACACGCGTTCGGCGTAGTAGCCCAATCCCGCTGCGAGCGAGTCTCCGACGATCGCCACGCGGAGCTTCCGGCTCTGGGTCGGCGTGCGGATGGGATCGTCGGCGGACCCGCCGTCCGGTCCGTCCGTGCCGCCGTTCCCGCCATCGGGATCCTCGTCCGGGTCTTCCGGGGTGACCGGGATGTCCTCGGGTGGCGGAACGAACGCGCCGCCCGGCTTGCCCGGGTCTCTCCCGACGGCGCGCTCGATCGTGTCGGCGAGCTCGTTGATCCCGATCCAATCGCTCACTGCGGCGAGCGGCCTGAGCAGTGCGAGCGACACCGAGCGCCGGGTCCCGAGCGGCGAGGCCTCGGCGGCCCGCTTCATCGTCGGTGCGTACAGCATCGTCCACATGAGGAGGGTCACGAGGATGACGATGAGGACCCGTCCCGCCGGCATCAGCCGGCGTCCGTGGAGCGATCTCCCTGATGGAACGTGCGGCTCGGCGTGGTCCCCGCGTCCCTGGCTCATCTCCTCCTGCCTATCAGAACTGGAAGTAGATGAAGGGAGCCACGCCGGCCGGGCCCAAGATCACGATCACCAGGAGAGTGATCGCGAAGACGAACCCGAGCGGCACGGGTTTGAGTCGGGAGAGTCCCGCTTGCAGCCGGAGGCCGAACCCGCGGGGCCAGAACTGGAGGGAGAGCATCGCGGCGATCGTGAGGACGACGAGCGGTGTCACGAACTCGGTCGGCGTCGTCCACCCCACCAGGAGGCGGCTCAGGAGGGAGAAGGCGGTCTCCACAGAGTCCGCGCGGAAGAAGACCCACCCCACGCACACCAGGGCGAACGTCGCCGCGTGCTGTCGGATGACGTCGAGTGGGCCTCCGTCCGTTCCCCGACTCGTCGCGCGCGCCACTGATGCAGAGCGAGGAGGCCACCGTGGAAGGCGCCCCAGAGCACGAAGGTCCACGCGGCGCCGTGCCACAACCCCCCCAGGGTCATCGTGAGCATCACGTTGAGGTACGTCCTTCGCTCGCCCTTCCGGTTCCCGCCGAGCGGGATGTAGAGGTAGTCGCGCAGCCAGCGCGAGAGCGTCATGTGCCATCGACGCCAGAAATCTTGGATCGAGCGCGCCGCGTACGGCCGATCGAAGTTCCTCGGGAA
>CAVXJL010000006.1:0-4390 GCA_963762015.1 uncultured Actinomycetota bacterium | reverse complement strand
AGCCCAGGACGGCGGCGACTCGCCGAGCTGAGCCCACGTGCACGACGATGGCTCGCGATCCTCGCGCCAGCGCAGGAACGTGGCGGCGTGCCGCATGCGCCCGGACTGGATCCGATCGAACGCGACCTCACAGACGAGCTCCGGGCGGAGCGAGACCCATGCGGTGTCCTTGCCCGCCGACCACCGGCTCTGACCGCCGGGCGCGCGCATCCCGCCGAAGCCTCCCTCGCCCTCGAGCGGCCGCAGCTGGTCGCGGAGCTCGCGCCGCTCCTTCGCCTTGAACGAGGACGTGTGTCCGACGTAGTGGAGGTTGCCCTCGTCGTCGTAGAGGCCGAGGAGGAGGGACCCGACGCCGTCGTCGTTCTTCGCGACGCGATACCCGCCGACCACGCAATCCGCGGTCTTCCGGTGCTTCACCTTCACCCACCCGCGCGCGCCCCGCAGGTAGGGCTGTTCGGCACGCTTCGCGATGATCCCGTCCTGACCCAGCCCGGCCTCGTCCGCGAACCACTCCTGGGCCGCCGCGAGATCGTCGGTCCACGGCGTGAGGAGGAGGTCCGGCCCGGGGTCGAGATCGTCGAGATCCTGCGGCGCCTGGCCGACGTCGAGGCGGGCGCAAAGCGTCGCGAGACGGTCACGCCGCTCCGAGAGAGGCATGTCCGTGAGGTCCGTCCTCTTCCTCGGCGAGGAGGTCGAACAGGATCAACGTCGCCGGGATCTCCGTCGACAGCATGCGGACGCGCGACTCGGCCGGATGGAGCCGGAGCTGGAGCTCGTCGAACGAGAGGGAGCCCGGCCGCACCAGGACGATCTCGCCGTCGGCCACGAACGGTCCGTCCCTCCTCTCCTCGAGCATCGAGATGAGCTCCGGGAAGAACCGGTTCATCGGGCGGTCGCCTCGGCTCTCGAGCGTGATCGTGTCGCCCACGGTGACGATCGTGCGGAACCCGTCCCACTTGGGCTCGTAGGTCCATCCCTCCCCGGTGGGGATCTCGGGCTCGAGCTTGGCGAGCATCGGACCCTGGCCGATCTTGGTCATGCGCGCACCCTACCCGGCCGGGCAAACCCGATCGTTCCGGCGCGCGGTCAGGACAGCGGTCGAGCCGTCCCGTCCGTCGGAGCCGTCTCGGGGATCCCCATGAGATCCAGGATCGTGGGCATCACGTCGATCGTCTTGAACGGCGCGCCCGTCGTGTTCTCGAAGGCGAGGCTCGGAGACCAGAACACCATCGGGACGCGCTGGACCGACTGCTGCGCCCCTCCGTGGTCGCCGTACACGCCGTAGCTCACGCGGTCGTGCAGGAGGCCGATCAGATCCGGACCGTTGGCCGCGGCCATCGAGTTGACGAGCTCCTGCCCGTGCTGCTTCCACCATGCCTTCTCCGGTCCGGTCATCGCGTTGGTCCCGAAGAGGCGGAAGCGATCGCCGTCGTGCCAGTAGGACGCGATCACGCCCGGCATCTCGAGCATCGCGGCCGCCCCCTCCCGCTTCTTCGCCACCGAGTGATCGAGCAACCACGTCTCGATCGCGGTCGACTGGTAGGAGAACTGGACGTTCCCCGTCGCGATCAACGGCGCGAGGGACGGCGACGGCGTGTTGTACAGAGGATCGCTCGCGGGAACGAACGGTCCGGTCGACCCTGCGTCGTACACACCGACCGGCGCGTAGTACCAGTTGCTGTTGCTGATGCCGACCGGACCGGTCTTCCCGTAGAAGTCCTCGCCGTACGTGGCGCCGTGGTCGGCGGTGAGCACCACCAGGGTCTCCCCGCCGTCGGCCTCGTCGAGAGCCGCCACGGCCTCGAGCATCCGTCCCAAGCTGCACGTCGGCGATCTCCGCCGCGCATCGGACGTGGGTTTGCGCCGCACCGGCGAGGGCCGGGTCATCCGCGTCGCAGTCGCCCATGAAGGTGGCGGCATCGGCCTGGGCCCCCCACATGTGGCCCGCCTTGTCGATCCCGCCGAGCGTGACGAACATGCCCGACCACGGCTCTCGCTGCATCATCTCGATCGCGGCATCCGCGACCCACTCGTCCCCGCCTGTGTGTCCCGCCAGTGCGGAGGGGTCCGTGCCAGGGAAGAAACGGTTGCCGTCCTCGGGGTAGATCCACGATGGGAACGCGTCTCGGGTGCCGTAGTGGAGCGCGTCCGACGAGTTGATGAAGTACCGCCCGCAGAACGGCTGGGAGAGATACGTGGGGACCGCCTTGCCCGACGGCTGGCGGTACCTGCCCCCGAGCTCCAGCCCGCACGCGTCCAGCGTGCTGGACGAGCGGCCGGACATCCGGACGCCGATGTCGCCGGTCGGGGCGACCGCGGATTCGACGGCATAGGACTTCTCCCCGACCACGATGAACTTCGTCCCCGGGAACGCGCCGTGTAGGTAGTCGGCGAGCTTCGGGTACCCCTCGTGGCTCGATCAGCGTGCCGAAGTCCGCGAGGCTGAGGTCGCCGGTGATGTGCATCGCGTCCGTGCCGCGACCGAACAGGTTCTCCGTGTCGCGGTACGCCTCGTCGGTCCATCCCATGTTCTTGGGCAAGAGCCCGGAGGTGATCACGTTGTGCGCCATGACCGTCTCCGACGCCATGTAGCCCAGGTACGCGCGCTTGAAGTTCGTGCCGGCGTCGCGGAGCGACCGGTAGTTCGGCATGTCGAACTGGTCGGCGTACTCCGGCAACATCTGATCGAACAGGACGATCAGCACGCGGTTGGGATGCTCCGGCGCCTCCTGCGCGACGACGGTAGATCCGGCCCAGGTCGGCACCGCAAGGCCGACGACCGCAACGAGCATGAGCAGCTTGTTCCTCATCCGTGCCACTTCCGCCTCCCTCGTCGATCCAACCGTCGTGTGCTGCCCTGTCCGACCTCGATCAGACGCCGATCCTCGCCCACGGCCCCCAGATCGCGAACGTCATCCCCGCGGCAGCCTGGATGTTCACGAAGAGCGTGGAGCCGTCGGGGCTGAACGTCGAGCCTGCGAACTCGTCTCCGAACCGCGGCGTGCCCGTCCGGCTGACGAGGCGGTTGAGCGCAACGTCGAACAGCTGCCCCTCCGTCGTGAGTCCGCGGAGGTAGTTGTCGCCCGAGCTGTCCTCGCACAGGATCAGCGTTCCCCGTGAGCTGGTCGTCACGTTGTCGGGGAAGTCCAGAACCGCGGCACCGGGGGACTGGAACACGCACTGCAAGGTCTCGTCCTGTGTGTTGTACCCCCAGACCTGCCCGCTTCCGTTCCCGTAGCCGTCGGCGATCGGTCCGATGCTCGTCTCCGCGGGCCCCCCACCCTGCGTCGCAGTGAAATAGACGACACCGTCCTCGTACGCGGACCCTTCGAGACGCGAGAAGTACGCCGCTCCCTGCGCTCGGCCCTGGTTCCCGACGTACACGAGCGCCTGATCGTTCGTCGTGGGTGCGGTGGAGCCAGGCGTGTACGGGAACGAAGGTGCGGGGTCGTCGATGTCGACCCATGCGACGTCATACGTCGCGCCCTGTGCCTGCGTCACGGCGAGGTCGAGGTTCGGCTGACCGGCCACCGCCAGCATCTGGAGCTGACCTTCGTTGTCGAGGAAGCCCGACTCCATCGGGTTGCTCGCGGGGGTGTATCGATAGAAGCCCGACGGGAAGCCGAAGTTGTCCTCGGTCAGATAGAGGATCCCGTCGATCGGATCGAACGCCACCGATTCGTGCGCGAACCTCCCCGCCGCCGTGATCGGCTCGCGGGTCGACTCCCCGCCCGCCGGCACGTCGAAGATGAACCCGTGACGCTGCTGGAGCGGCACGTTCGGCACGCCGGTGAAGTCCGGGCCGACGTCGGGACCGTTGACCGTTTCCTCACACGTGATCCAGCTCCCCCATGGCATCGGACCGCCCGAGCAGTTCATCTGGGTGCCGTTGAGGCTCGTGTACGCGTCGACCACCTTCCCCTTGGGAGTCACCTCGATCGTGGTCGTCCCGCCGCGGGCCGCCGCGTCGTACGGCGTGCCGGGACCGAACGGCGCGCCCGTTCCGTTCACCTCGTGGTTGCGGACCAGCAGGACGTTCTCGCCCGGCCCGGGGAACGCCGCCATGCCGTCGTGACGACCCGGGAGCGCCGTGCCGTCCGGCAGGACCACCGGCGTCTCGGTGTCGTGGAACGAGCGGTAGTGGAACCCCCTCGGGAGCCACAGCCGCACGATCCCGTCCCGCATGTCCTCGACCGGCCCGAGCGGGAAGGACGGCTTCTGGCTCGCAGCGTTCGCGGCTCGTGCCACGAACCCCTGGAAGGGACCGCCGAGCATCACCGCCCCTGCGGTCGCTGCGGATCCTCGAAGGAACGTACGCCGGTCGATCTGACGCATCGGCCTGCACCTCCTGGGGTGGGGGGAAACTCTCACCCTGCCGTCGGGCGTCGAG
>CAVXJL010000005.1:0-141731 GCA_963762015.1 uncultured Actinomycetota bacterium | reverse complement strand
CAAGCGCTTCCACGACGCCGACCGCCTCGTGACCGAGCGGCTCGCCCGGCTCCATCGGGGCTTTGCCGTGGAGCAGGTGCAGGTCGCTCCCGCAGATCGCCGTCCTCGTGACTCGCACGATCGCGTCGCCGGGAGCCGCGATCTCCGGATCGGGCAGATCGGTCACGCGGACGCGGCCCACGCCGTCGAAGACGACGCCGCGCATCAGGACTCGTCGGGAAAGGTCGTGTCCACCTGGCCGGCGATGTACGCGAGCTCCTGCGTGCCCTTCACGTAGCGGAGGATCTTCGGCAGATCCCCTCGGACCCGGAGCTTCCCCTGGACCAGACCCTTGACGGGCTCGAGGTCTCCCTGGATCACGTCCTTCCACCGCGAGTACGGGGCTCGGACCGCGAACTCGGCGGCCGCGGATCTCTCCTCGTCGACGAGGCCCCCGCCGCGGCATCCCCCGTGCCAGAGGTCGAGGAGCCCGTGCACGTCCTCGGTCAAGCCCTTGTCCGGTTCTGCATCGATCTGGATGACCACATCGCCTTCCCAGGTGGCGGCGAACTCCGCGTACTCCTCCGAGGCGTTGATCGCTTCGATGAACGCCTGGAACCAGTCCTCGGTCGGGAAAACCGGCACGTCAGACCTCCCAGCCCGCGATGATCGTGACCACCGCGATCAGATTGAAGACGGCATGGCCGGCGATGCTGGCAAGGAGGTTCCGCCGGGTCCAGTAGATCCACGCGAGGCCGAACCCCGTGCCGACGTGCGTGATCCCGAGGGCGAGGACGTCCAGTCCGTCGCCCGGCGTCAGGAGATGGAAGGCGCCGAACGCGACCGCCGAAACGATCGCGCCGACCCAGAAGCCACTCCGATCCGCGATCGAGCGGAACAGGAGTCCCCTGAAGACGAACTCTTCCAGCACGGGGGCCGCGATCACGGCGAAGATCGCGAAGCTCACGAGGCCCCACCCCGTGAGGTCGGGATCGATCTGCGCGGGAAGCTCGACCGACTCGTCGGTGGCGCCGCGCAGGACGAAGACGACGCCGGTGGCCACGATCGCCGATGCGATGCGCACGACGATGCCGAGGCCCGCTCCCACGGCGAGCTCGGTGACGGCCCGCGACCGATCCGGCCACCCGATGATCTCGGCCCAGGCCGGGTGCGCCCGGCGCAGCCACGCGATGAGCACGACCATCGTGACCGTGTTCGAGACGATGCCGAGGAAGAGGGCCTCTCCCCCGATCGGCCCGGTTGTCTCGGGGTCGAACAATGCGAGCAAAGGCAGCGTGGTGAGCCCTCCCGCCAGCCAGGCGAGGAGGACGGCGATGAGCGCCTCCCACCATCGCCAGGTCGCCTTCGTCGGCAGGTCCTCGACGAACGGCCCGTCGGGCCGCGGGGGTACGTACGCGCTCATCGCGCCATCATCCTTCGGGCGGAGTCGAGCGACACGTCGATGAGACCGGACAGCGCGAACCCGAACGCGAACCCGATAGCGGCCGCTCCGGTGTCTTCGGCAAGGTAGGCGACGATCGAGCCGAGGAGGATGACCAGCAGGGCATCGCGCCATGCGTCGTGCCCCTCGAAGCTGTGCGCGATCGCCGTTGGCGGGCGGAGCACGACGACCAGCAGGACCAGCGTGCCCACCACCAGTATCAGCGCGAGCGGGTTGTCGGCGATGAGATCGAGCCCCACGCCGAGACGCTCGAGCTGTCGCTCGATGGCGCCTCTGACGCCGTCGGTCTCCTCGAGGAACGCGGTGACGTGGGTGAACCTGTCGGTCAGGTACCGGTGCATCAGCGCGACCGCGGCCGTCCCGAGGACCGTGAACACGCCGGTGATCACGACGATCAACCACCACGGGCGGCGGCGTCGGATCCCGAGCCACATGCCCGCGGCCGCGAAGAGCGTGATCGCCGCGCCGAAGTTGGAACCGGTCCACGGGGACCCGGCGACGACGGCGCACGCCGCGAGGAGCAGGACACCGGAGCCCACTCGGATGCGGTGAGCGAGGAACATCGCGGACCCGAGCACGATCCCGATCTCGATGTTCGGCATCCCGAAGAACCGCCCCCCATCCAACTGACCACCGCCCGCGAGCGGCGTGACGGCCGCGGGCCAGCCGAGCGCCGCCTCGATGCCCAGGACGACGAGGATGACGGCGCCCGAGGCCGCCATGGCGACGAAGATGCTTCGGCGCGCTTGCATCCACCGGGTGAACGCGACACCGGCCACCATCATGGTCAACAGGAACGGAACGGCGGTCGCGTAGGTGAGAGACGGCAGGTGACCCACGAGCAGGAGACCGACGGCGAGCCACGGCAACGAAGCGGCGAGCGCGCCGGCGACGGCGAGGGTGCGGGAGGAAACGTGCCGGCGGAACGCCAGTGCGAGGACCCCCGCCAGGCCGAAGAGCAGCATCAAGCCCCACGCGGCGGCGGCGACCGGCACGGCGAGCCGGCGCTGCTGGAGGTAGCGCTCGTAGAGATCGAGTGGCGCCGGCTCGTCGGTGGGTCTCATCGGCGCGCCGGCGTCGTACGGCAGGTCAAGCCACTCGGCGACGGTTGCCGCCGGATCGACGTCGGCGACGACGCCGGCACGGCGAGTGGAGTCGGAGGTAAGCGCAAGGGGCTCCCCCGTCGCTTCGAGTAGCTCGGCAGGATCGCCCCAAGCGGCGATCACCGTGCCGAGCTCATCGCCGTCCGCGGCTGACGCCGCGGACGGCGAGACGGAGATGATGAGCATCAACACCGGAGCATCGGCTGTGCCGAGTTCCTCCGTGATCATGCGTGCTGTCTCCGACGGTCGCGCGTCCCCCAGGTCGACGTAGGTGAAGGGAAGGCGCCCGACCGCTCGGTGGGGGAAGAACGTATCCGGGAATGTCTGACGCACATCACTCCGCCCGTTCATCAACGCAGTGCCGCCGTTCGTCGCCACCGCTCGGAGCTCGTCCACCGCCAGGAGGTCCGGCAGGGACGCGCCCTCGAGGAGGATCACGATCGCGTCCGAGTCGTCGCTCTGCGCATGCGCAGGGTGCGCGGCGAAGAGCGAGATCATCAGCGCCGCGAGGAGGACCTTCCTCACGGGAGACGGACGAGCTCGGGATCCCGCCTGACCTCGGCGCCGAGCGCGGTGAGCTTCGCCTCGAAGTCCTCGTAGCCCCGATCGACGTGGTCGATGTCGGCGATCTCGCTCACGCCGTCCGCCGTCAACGCCGCGATCGCCATCGCCGCTCCGGCCCGGATGTCCATCGCGCGGACGGGCGCCGCGGACAGCTGCTCGACACCGCGGATGACGGCGTGGTGTCCCTCGGTGCGGATGTCCGCGCCCATCCGGCGTAGCTCGTCGACGTAGGTGAACCGTCCTTCGAAGACGTTCTCGGTGGCGATACTGGTGCCGTTCGCCGTGGCGAGCATCGCCAGCAGGATCGGCTGGAAGTCGGTGGCGAGCCCCGGATAGGGCAGCGTGACGAAGTCGGCGGCCCTCGTTCGCTCCGCTTGCCGAACCCGCAGCCCCTCGTCGGTCATCCGGATCTCGGCGCCGCCCTCCGCGAGCTTCTCGAGGAACAGCTCGAGATGGTCGTGGCGGGCGCCGACCAGCAGGAGGTCGCCGCGCGTCGCGACCGCCGCAGCGGCCCACGTACCGGCCTCGATCCGATCGGGGATGGCCGTGTGCTCTGCCGCCCGCAGCTCCTCGACTCCCACGACCTCGATCGTCGCGGAGCCGGCCCCGCGGATCCCCGCGCCCATCGCGACCAGGTACGCGGCCAGGTCGGCGATCTCCGGCTCTCGAGCGGCATTGTCGATCGCCGTGACGCCCTCGGCGGTGACCGCCGCCATCATCAGGTTCTCGGTGGCCCCCACGCTCGGATAGTCGAGGGTGATCGACGCGCCGGTCAGGCCGTCGGCTCGCGCGACCAGGAACCCGTGCTCGGCGACGATCTCCGCGCCCATCCTCCGGAGACCGTCGAGATGCAGATCGATGGGACGCGAGCCGATGTTGTCGCCGCCGGGCATCGCCACGCGAGCCTCACCGGTTCGAGCGAGCAGCGGGCCTAGGACGGCGATGGAAGCGCGCATCCTCCGGACGAGCTCGTACGGTGCCTCGACCGAAGAGAGGTGTGTCGCGTCGACGACGACGCCCCCTTCTTCCCACAGGACCGCTGCCCCGAGGTGCTCGAGGACCTCGCCCATCGTGAAGCAGTCCAGGATGCGAGGAACGTTGCGCAGCACCGAACGACCCGGTGCGAGCAGCGAGGCGGCCATGAGCTTGAGGGCGGAGTTCTTGGCGCCCGAGATCCGGACGGATCCATTGAGACGGGCGCCGCCCGTCACGAAAAGGCGGTCCATGAGGGGAATCGTACCGGCGCGAGCGCCGCCGGCCGCTCGGCGTGCGAGCGGCGCAGCGCTAGCCGGTCAGCGCGAGACGGGCCTCGGCCCTCGCGATCTCGGTCTTCGCGTGCTCGTCGTCATCCGCGGTGTCCGACCGCAGCTGCTCGAGCCGCCGCTTAACCGCCTCCACGTCGATCTCGGCCTCGAGCTGCGCGTTCGTGGCGAGGACGTCCACCCGGGTGGCGCCCTCCTCGCTGGACACGTGCAGGAACCCGCCATCCACGACCGCCTTCAACCAGGAGCCGTCTTCCTCCTGCACCTGGAGAGGCCCGATCGCGAGCTGCACGAGCAAGGGCGCATGCCCGGTGAGGATCCCGACGTCGCCGTCCACGCCGTGTGCGACGACCTCGGTTGCCTGGCCCGCCCAGACCTCGCGTTCGGGTGTGACGACGTGAACCTCGAGGGCCACTACGCGGCCTCGATCGTCTTCGCTTGCTCCACGGCCTCCTCGATCCCGCCGACGAGGAAGAACGCCTGCTCCGGGAGATGGTCGTACTCGCCTTCGCAGAGGGCCTTGAACGACGCGATGGTCTCGTCGATCGGCGTGTACTTGCCCGGGAGCCCGGTGAACTGCTCCGCCACGAAGAACGGCTGCGACAGGAACCGTTGGATCTTCCGTGCCCGCGACACGATGACCTTGTCCTCCTCGGAGAGCTCGTCGATCCCGAGGATCGCGATGATGTCCTGGAGGTCGCGGTAGCGCTGGAGGATCTCCTGGACGCGCCGCGCGACGTCGTAGTGGTCCTGGCCGACGTAGCGGGCGTCGAGGATCCGCGACGTGGAGTCGAGGGGATCGACGGCCGGGTAGATGCCGAGCGAGGCGATGTCACGGGACAGGACGGTCGTCGCGTCCAGGTGCGCGAACGCGGTGTGCGGCGCCGGGTCCGTGATGTCGTCGGCGGGTACATAGATCGCCTGGAGCGAGGTGATCGCCCGGCCCCCGGCCGACGTGATCCGCTCCTGGAGCTCGCCCATCTCGTCCGCCAGGGTCGGCTGGTAACCGACGGCGCTCGGCATGCGACCGAGCAGCGTGGAAACCTCGGAGCCGGCCTGAGTGAACCGGAAGATGTTGTCGATGAAGAGCAGCACGTCCTTGCGCTCGACGTCGCGAAAGTACTCGGCCATCGTGAGAGCCGAGAGCGCCACGCGAAGACGGACGCCCGGTGGCTCGTCCATCTGCCCGAACACGAGCGCCGTCTTCTCCAAGACACCGGACTCGGTCATCTCGAGGAACAGGTCGTTCCCCTCACGGGTGCGCTCACCGACGCCGGCGAACACGGAGACGCCGCCGTGCTGCTCGGCCTGGCGCCGGATCATCTCCTGGATGATCACGGTCTTGCCGACGCCGGCGCCACCGAACATCCCGATCTTGCCGCCCTCGACGTACGGCTCGAGCAGGTCGATGACCTTGATCCCCGTCTCGAGCATCTTCTGCTTCGGCTCGAGCTCGAAGAACGGTGGCGGATCGCGGTGGATCGGCCACCAGTCCGCGGGATGGATCTCCGACGCGTCGGTGTCCAGCGGCTCCCCGATCACGTTGTAGACGTGACCGAGAACCCCTTCGCCCACCGGCACCTTGATCGGCGAGCCCGTGTTCTTCACGGGGGTTCCGCGCACCAGACCGTCGGTCGGCCGGAGGGCGATCGTGCGGACGGTGGAGTCACCGATGTGCTGGGCGACCTCGCACGTGATCGTGGTCGTCTCTCCTTCGAGGGTCAGGTCGACCGTCAGCGCCGTGTGGATCTCCGGCAGCTCGGCCGGTGGGAACCCCACGTCGATCACCGGCCCGATCACCCGCACCACCCGCCCCTCCGGGTGTCCGTTCTGCTCAGCCATCCCTCTATCCCTTCGCAACGGCGGACAGGGCCTCGGCCCCGCCGGCGATCTCCATGATCTCGGTCGTGATCTCGTCCTGACGCGCCCGGTTCGCCTGGCGCGTCAGGACCTTGATGAGGTCCTCCGCGTTGTCGGTCGCGGCCTTCATGGCGCGCCGCCGGGCCGCGTTCTCGGAAGCGGCGGACTCGAGCAGCCCCGCGTACACCTTGGTCACCACGTACTGCGGGAGCAGGTGGTCGAGGATCTGCTCGGGCTCGGGCTCGAACAGGTACTCGGGGCGGACGACCCCCAGTCCCTTGCCGGTGACCTCCTCGGGAGCGATCGGGAGGAAGCGCTTCGCGGTCGCGCGGAGCGTGAACGCGGAGCGGAAGTCCGTGTAGGCGGCGTGGAGCTCGTCGATCTCCTCTTCCGCGAAGTCCTTGATCAGGGTGCGGCCGATACGTTCGGCCTCCTCGTAAGGCGGGACCTCGCTGAACCCCTGCCAGCTCTTGCGCATCGGCACACCGCGGAACCGGAAGTACCCGATGCCCTTCTTCCCGATGACGTAGAGCACGGGCTCGAGCCCACGCTCGCGAACCTCCCGGATCAGCCTCTCGGCGACCTTCAATACGTTCGCGTTGTACGCCCCGGCCAGTCCCCGGTCCGACGTCACGACGAGGATGCCGGCCTTCGTCGGGTTCTCCCGGTCCTCGAGGAGCGGATGCTGCACCGAGCCCGTCTGCCGCGCGAGGTCCTCCATCGCCTTCGTGAGCTGGATCGCGTAGGGGCGCGACGACTCGACACGCTGCTGCGCTTTCACGATCCGCGAGGACGCGATGAGCTCCATCGCGCGCGTGATCTTTTTGGTCGACTGGACCGAGCGGATCCGCCGGCGGACGATGCGGAGCTGGGCACCCACTATTCCTCCGTGCCCCGGGCTGCCTCGTCGCTCCCGGTGCCCTCGCCGGAGGCCTCGTCGGAGTCGGAGGTCCCGTCCTCGTCATCCGGCAGCGGAACCTGCCCTTGGACGTCGTCTTCCTCGGCCGTCGAAGGACCTCCGGAATCCTGCGCGGCGTCCTCGTCCTCGTCGTCATCGTCCACGGAGGACATCCGGTCCCACCCGACGTCGGGCTTCACCTCGTCGGGAGGCGTGCCGGCGCCGCGGCCGGCCTCGCTCCCGGCTGCGGCGTCTGCCGGCTGGAACGTCTCCGCGAACGCCTCGACGGACTCCTTGAGCGTCGCTTCGACCTCGTCGGACATGTCCCCCGATTCCCGGATCGTCCCGAGGACGTCGGTCCGAGATTCCAGGTAGGAGGTGAAATCCACCACGAACCGCTTCGCGTCCTCGACGGGGAACGGATCGAGGTAGCCCCCGGTCGCGGTCCAGATCATGACGACTTCGCGCTCGACGGGAAGCGGCTCGTACTGCGGCTGCTTCAGGACCTCGACGACCCTGGCGCCGCGCGCGAGCTGCTGCTGCGACGCCTTGTCCAGCTCGGAGCCGAACTGGGCGAACGCCTCCAGCGCGCGGAACTGCGCGAGGTCCAGCCGCAGGCGCCCCGCCACCTTCTTCATCGCCTTGGTCTGTGCGCTTCCCCCGACGCGCGAGACCGAGATGCCGATGTTGATCGCCGGCCGCACGCCGGCGAAGAACAGATCCGGCTCGAGGAAGATCTGCCCGTCGGTGATCGAGATCACGTTCGTCGGGATGTACGCGGAGATGTCGTTGCCTTTGGTCTCGATGATCGGCAACGCGGTGAGCGACCCCCCACCGAGCTCGTCCGAGAGCTTGGCCGCGCGTTCCAGCAGTCGCGAGTGCAGGTAGAAGACGTCGCCGGGGAACGCCTCGCGTCCCGGCGGCCGGCGGAGCAGGAGCGAGAGCGTCCGGTAGGCGGTGGCCTGCTTCGACAGGTCGTCGTAGACGATCAGCGCGTGCTCACCGTTGTACATCCAGTGCGCACCGAACGCGGCGCCGGAGTAGGGGGCGATGTATTGGAACGGAGCCGGGTCGGAGGCCGGGGCGTTCACGACCACCGTGTACTCGAGCGCGCCGTTCTCCTTGAGCGTCGCCACGACCTCGGCCACGGTCGAAGATTTCTGCCCGACCGCGACGTAGATGCACTTCACGCGCTTCTTCGGGTCGCCGCCGGCCCAGTGCTCCTTCTGCGCGATGATCGCGTCGATCGCGACCGCCGTCTTCCCCGTCTGGCGGTCGCCGATGATCAGCTCGCGCTGGCCTCGACCGATCGCCGTCATCGCGTCGATCGCCGTGATCCCCGTGTAGAGCGGCTCCTTCACCGGCTGCCGGTTCACGACGTTCGGCGCCTGCACCTCGAGGATCCGTCGGTCCTGTGACTGGATCGGGCCCTTGTCGTCCAACGGCTCACCGAGGGCGTTCACGACTCGCCCGAGGAAGCCGTCACCGACCGGTACGGAGAGGATCTGTCCCGTCTGCTTGACCGGG
The DNA here is from genome assembly GCA_963762015.1 of uncultured Actinomycetota bacterium. Taxonomy (GTDB): domain Bacteria; phylum Actinomycetota; class UBA4738; order UBA4738; family HRBIN12; genus JAJNBA01. The sequence goes on along the minus strand of CAVXJL010000005.1, from coordinate 133,076 downwards.
TCGCCCTCCTGGATGTGCGAGGAGTCGCCCAAGATGATGCAGCCGATCTCGGCGACGTCCAGGTTGAACGCCAGTCCCAAGATCCCGCCAGGGAACTCCAGCAGCTCGTTCGCCATCGCTTGCGGCAGGCCGGACACCCGGGCGATCCCGTCGCCGGCCTCCATCACTCGTCCGAGCTCACCGCGCTCGACCGAGGGCTTCCAGCTCTCGACGTGCTTGCGGAGTGCCTGGGCGATGTCGTTCGAGTCGAAGTCTTCGATGTCGATCGCCATACGGTCACACGCTCCCTATGAGGTACTGCCTCGCCTCGGCCAGCCTGCTGGCCACCGAGCCGTCGAACACCTCGTCGCCGACCCGGGCGACCACGCCGCCGATCACGGACGGGTCGACGTCGATCTTCAGCTCCACCGGGTGTCCCGTGGCCTTCGTCAGCGCCTTCTCCAGCTTCGTTCGCTGCGCATCCGTGAGCGGCACGGCGACGCGGACCTCGGCGAGGGTTCGCTCGGACCGGTGGGCGGCCTCACGCGCGAGCTCCTCGGCGATCTGCCCGATGTGGCGGGCTTGGCCGGCGTCCACGAGGAACCCCACGAGGGTCGCCGTCAGCGGATGGGCGCGCTCCCCGAGCAGCTCGTCGATCACCGCCTTCTTGCGCTCGGACGGGAGTGCCTCGTCGGTGAGCGCCACGCGCAGGTCCGCATGGCGTTCGACCGACTTGGCGAACGCGTAGAGCTCGTCCTCGACGCGGTCGAGTACGCCCTCCGCCTCGGCGATCGAGAGGAGCGCCTGCGCGTACCCGCGAACGGCGTCGTCCTTCGCCACTCAGGCCTCACCCTTCCCGTTGCTCTTGGAGCCGTTCCCGTTGGACGACGTGCCCGAGGCCACTTCGTCGATGAACTCGTCGATCAGGCGCTGATGCGCCTGCTCGTCGAGCGATTGCCCGACGACACGCTCCGCGAGCTCGACCGCGATCGAACCGATCTGGGCACGGAGCTCCTGGAACGCGCGGTCACGCTCGGCGCGGATCTCCTCCTGCGCTCGGGCGACCGTCGCCTGCGCCTCCTCCTCTGCTTTCGTCTGGAGGTCGCGGCGCATCTGCTCGGCGGTCGCGCGGGCCTCCTCGATGATCTTGTTCGCCTCCTCGCGGGCACCGGCGAGCTGCTGCCGATACTCCTCCTGCAGCTTCTCGGCCTCCTTGCGAGTGGCCTCTGCCTTCTCCATCTCACCCTGGATCTGCTCCCGGCGCTCCTCGAGCACCTGCTTGAACTTGGGCAGCACCCACTTCCAGGTGAAGAAGAACAGGATGGCGAACGCGATCAGCCCGACGATCAGCTCCCCGGCCGCCGGGTAGAGGTCCTTGGCCTCGGAGATCTCCTCCCCGTGCTCCTCGGCTTGGGCGAGGATCGACGCGATCAGTCCATGCAACAGCGTGCTCCCCTCCTCAGATGATGAACGAGAACGCGATGCCGAAGAGCGCCAACGCCTCGATCAAGCCGATCCCGATGAACATCGTGGTGCGGACCTGGTTCGCGTACTCGGGCTGCCGAGCCATGGCCTCGACAGCCTTCCCGATCAGGATCCCGAGGCCGATCCCCGGCCCGATCGCGGCGAGTCCGATGATCAACCCCTTGCCGATCGTTTCCAGACCCGAGAAATCACTGGCGGCTTGTGCGAGCAACCCCAACATGCGATGCCTCCCTTGCTCTCTAGTGTTCTTCCGCCAGAACGCCACCGATGTAGGACGCGGTGAGGACGGCGAAGATGAATGCTTGCAGGACGGCCACGAACACCTCGAACGCGACCAGGACGACCGAGATCGGGACCGTGACCGCGAGTCCAACGTAGCTCAGCCCACCGTTCAGGAAGAAGAACTCCGTCCCCAGGAACGCGAGCGCCAGCAGGAAGTGTCCGGCGACGAAGTTCGCTGCGAGACGGATCGTCAGCGTGATGGGCCGGATGACGATGTTCGAGACGAACTCGATCACCAGCAACAGCGTGTACCGCAGGATGGCCGGCGCGCTCGGGATGATGCAGGTGAACTTGAGGTAGCCGAGGAACCCGTGTTTCGCGATCCCCACGGCGTTGTAAGTGACCCACGCGATCATGGCCAGGACCAACGGGAAGGCCACCCGGCTGCTCGCCGAGAAGTTCACCCAAGGGGCAACCTCGAACATATTCATGAACAAGATGAAGAAGAACAACGTCACGAGCAGCGGCAGGAACCGGTCGGCGGCGGGGCCGAGCATCGGCATCGCGATCTGCTCGCGAACGAAACCGAGCCCCATCTCCATGAGAGACTGCAGCTTGCCCGGTACGGTGCGGGCCTTGCGGAACGCCAGCAGGAACAGGAGCACGTACACGAGGACCGATGCGGTCACCAAGGCGATGATGAAGTTGAAGCAGAAATCGATGCCGAGCAGGTCGAAGCTGAAGTAGCAATCGAAAACGAAGTCCTTCGTCGAAGGTGGATGGAAGTCGGCGCCGAGGACCGCCGCGATCACGAGCTCTGCTCCGGGAAGTACCACAGGTCAGCCTGCATCCGTCCGGCGAGCAGCTTCATCTCGAACACGAGGAGCACGATCGTCGTCGGCACGAAGGCCGCGGCGAACGCGACCGGTGAGAACCAGGCGAGTTGGTCCAACAAGAGCAGCGCGACCGTGAGCGCGGCGAGCCGCACCACGAACCCACCGAGCCCGACCACCATGAGCACCGTCGGAGCGATCCGAGCGGCCCACGCGACCGAATAGGCGTAACCCAGGAAGTTGGTCGTGACCGCCGCGACCCCGATCCCCGCGGACCAGGCGGCGCCGGCGCCCCCGAGGAGCGCTCCCGCCACGACAGCGACGGCGAGCGCAGGGAGCGAGTACGGCAGGAGCCGGCGCACCAGCTCGTGCTCCGGGTCTCCCGTCCTGGTCACTCGCCTCCCCTGCCGTACCGCAGATACACGATGTAGATGGCGCACGCGGCCCCGAGGACGATCCCGAGCGCCGTGAAGCCGGATCCGGTTCCGAGGATCCGGTCGAGCACGTATCCCAGCCCGCCGACGGTGATGATCCCCCCGATGAGCGTCGAGGTGATCGCCCAGCCGATCCCCATGCCGGACCACGCGTCGCTCTTGCCGGGCCCGTTCATGGGAGGCGGACACTCTAAACGCCTGCAACACACGCCGTCAAACGCCTCGGGAGTGTGTTTCCGCTGGTCAGAGGCCATTTCGGCGGCGTATCGACGCGAGCTTGTGAAGGAATTCACAAATCAGGATGCCGACCGCCGGCTAGGGTCGCGTCGGGTCTACCGGAGCCGGACCGGCCGGCGCCGGACCGGCGTTGGCGGCGGAGGATCGGTCGGCGTCCGCCGACTCGGAGCCGATCGTCGCGACGTGCTTGCCGTTCAGCTCGCCGTTCCGCCGCCGTTCGAGCAACCGAGGCAGGGCCGTCACCAGGAACAGCACCAGCGCGCATCCGACGATCACCCCGGCGACCAGCCGCCCGTCGATCACGCCGATCGCGAGCGCGGAGCCGCACACCAGCGCCGACCAGAGGTACATGAGCAGCACGGTCTGGCGATGGCCGTGCCCGATGTCCATGAGCCGGTGGAAGATGTGCTCCTTGTCGGCGTGCGCGATCCCGATGCCCCTGCGCGTGCGACGCACGATCGCGAGGAGCACGTCGAGGAACGGGATCGCGAGCACCAGCAGCGGCACCAGAAGGGGCAGCGCGATGACCGCGGCGCCCCCGCGGCTCGGCGGCCCGAGGTCGTTCCCGACACCGGCGATCGTCGCGATCGCGACGAGCATGCCGAGGAGCATCGAGCCCGTGTCCCCCATGAAGATCCTCGCCTGGTGGAAGTTCCAGGGGAGGAATCCGACGCAGATCCCGACGGTGATCACAGAGAAGAGCGCCGCCACCGAGGCAGAGTCCGAGGTGTCGCCGCCCCGGATCATGTAGACGAAGAACGTGGTGGCCGCGATCGCGACCATCCCCGCGGCCAGCCCATCGAGTCCGTCGACGAGGTTGATCGCGTTCGCGGCCGCCACGACCCACAGGATCGTGAGCGGCACCGCCTCATCGGTCCCAAGGACGGCGAGCCCCTGGTCGGGAAGGACGAAGTACGCGAGCTGCACGCCCATCAGCACGAGGATGCCGGCGATGAAGATCTGCGCGGTGAGCTTCGCGAGCGCCGACGTCCCTCGCCGGTCGTCGATCACGCCGAGACCGACCATCAGTGTGCACGTGACGATCGCGGCGACCGGCTCGGGCGCGGTCTGCCTGAGCTGTCCGAAGAAGGGCAGGAGCCATGCAACCGCCATCGCCACGAGGAATCCGACCCACATCGCGAGCCCGCCCATCGTCGGTGTCGGGACCACGTGGAGCTTCCGCTCCGACGGGTGATCGATCGCTCCGAGGCGCACCGCGAGCAGCCTGACCACGGGTGTGAGGGCGAACGTGGTGCCCGCTGCGACCAGGAAGACGATCAGATAGGCGACCACGGTGGGCACAGTCTGCGGGGGTGGTTGCCGTCCGGCAACCGCGCCTGTCGCCTATGCGTACGGCGGGAACCGCTCCATCAGATCCCGGACGCGCTGCCCGGATTTCCCCTTGGCATCCGCGTCGTCGGGGTTCTTCAGGACCTCACCGATGATCGACGCGATCTCTCCCATCTCTCCTTCATCCATGCCGAGGGTGGCAGGCCCCGGGGTGCCGACGCGGATGCCGGAGGGCGCCGAAGGGGGGTTCGGGTCGTACGGGATCTGATTCTTGTTGAGTGCGATCCCCACCTCGTCGCAGACCGCTTCGGCCGCCTTGCCGTCGATCCCGACCGGACGGACGTCGGCGAGGATCAGGTGTGAGTCCGTGCCGCCCGAGATCACGCGGATCCCCTCGTCGGCCAGACCGGCGGCGAGAGCTCTCGCGTCGCGCACAACTCGGTGCGCGTAGTCACGGAACTCGGGGGCCATGGCCTCCTTCAGCGCCACCGCCTTCGCCGCGATGCAATGCTCGAGAGGACCCCCTTGCATCATCGGGAACACCGCCTTGTCGATCGCCTTCGCGTGCTCTTCCTTGCAGACGATCATCGCGCCGCGAGGTCCCCGGAGCGCCTTGTGGGTCGTGAACGTGACGACGTCGGCGTGAGGAACCGGTGAGGGATACGCGCCACCGGCCACGAGGCCGATGAAGTGGGATGCGTCCACCCAGTGCAGCGCCCCGACCTCGTCCGCGATCTCGCGGAACGCGGCGAAGTCGATCTCGCGTGCGTACGCCGTGTACCCGGACAGGATGATCTTCGGGCGATGCTGTTTCGCCAGATCGCGAACGCGATCCATGTCCAGTCGCTCCGTCTCGCGGTCGACCTGATAGCCGACGAAGTTGAACCACATCCCGGACACGTTCACCGGCGAACCGTGCGTGAGGTGCCCGCCGTGCGCGAGCTCCATCCCGAGGACCTTGTCGTCGGGGTCGTTCGGCCGGAGGAACGCACCGAAGACGGCCATGTTGGCCTGGGCGCCGGCGTGCGGCTGCACGTTCGCGTGCTCGGCGCCGAACAGCTGCTTGGCTCGGTCGATCGCGAGCTGTTCCGTCACGTCCACGAACTCGCACCCGCCGTAGTAGCGCCGACCCGGATAACCCTCCGCGTACTTGTTCGTCATCGTGGAGCCGAGCGCCGCGAGGACGGCAGGGCTCGCGTAGTTCTCCGACGCGATCAAGCGCAGGTTGCTGCGCTCGCGCTGGAGCTCGTTCGCGATCGCGTCGGCGACCTCCGGGTCGGCGGCCTTCAGCGCGTCCCAGTCGGCGGCGTACTCCCTCATCTCAGAGCTCCCCTCGCTCGATCTGTGCGACCTGATCCAGCCTCTTGACGTGACGCCCGCCTTCGAACGGCGTCTCCAACCAGACGCGCACGATCTCCCGAGCGTACGCGGACGCGATCACCCGCGCTCCCATCGCCAGGACGTTGGCGTCGTTGTGCTGGCGGGACATGCGCGCCAGCCACAGGTCGTGGCAGAGCGCCGCCCGGATCCCGTCCACCTTGTTGGCGGCGATCTGCTCCCCCTGCCCGGATCCGCCGAGCACGATCGCGCGGTCGGCCTCCCCCGCCGCAACGGCGCGCGCCGCGGCCGCGCAGAAGGCCGGGTAATCGACCGGTTCGGTGGAGTCGGTGCCGTGGTCGTCGACCTCGTGACCCTCCTCGACGAGGAACGCCTTCAGGTCCTCCTTGAGCGGGAAGCCGGCGTGGTCGGCGCCGAGGGCGACGCGCATCAGACCGGTTCCTCGGTGAGGGCGGCGGCCAAGCGATCGGAGAGGTCATGGAGCTCGTCGGCGACCTCCCGGTAGCCGTCGATCGGATCACCGAGCGGATCGCGGATATCCTCCGCAGGGTGGATCGCGCCGTTCCGCCCGGCCGCGGCGGCGGCCACTCGCGCGTCGAAGGCACCTCCGGTGGGCGAGGCTTCCAGCAACCTGACCAGCTCCTTGATCGTGAAGGTCTTCGCCTCCACGTCCGGACGTCGCGGCGACGATGGCCTCGCGGTGGTCCGCCGCCATGCACACGATCAGGTCGGCGTCGTCCAGCATCTCGCCCGTCAGCCGCCGCGCGAGATGGGCTCGGATGTCGGCGCCGCGCTCCTCGGCCGAGAGGATCGACTCGATCATCGCCCCGGAGCCGTCCCAGCCGGAAGTGCCCGCCGACGTGACGACCGGCGCCGCCTCGCCCAGCCGTGCGAAGAGGGCCGCGCGTAGGAACCCCTCGGCCATCGGAGAGCGGCAGATGTTGCCCGTGCAGACCACCAGGATCCCGCTCATGACGAAGAGCGCGAGTCTAGCAACGACGACTCCTCCGGCAGGAGCTCGACGAGCGCGTCGCGAGGAACAGAGCCTTCCCTGATGATCGTCGCGGGCCCGTGGGCGAGGTCGATGACCGTCGACGCGACACCGTCGAGCGGCCCCTCCTGGCACAGGTAGACGGCGACGGCGTCACCGAACAGCGCCTGCAGTTCACCGCAGGTCTCCGCGGGCGCGCTACCGGAGAGGTTCGCGCTGGTGACGGCCAGCGGGCCCGGTCTCCGCGAGGAGCGCCAGGGCGAAGGGATGGTGGGGGGCGCGGACGCCGACGGTGGTGGCTGTCGCCCCCGAGGTCCCACCCGGCGGCGTCCGCGCCCCTGGGCAGCACCAAGGTGAGCGGTCCCGGCCACAGCGCCGACGCGAGACGTTCGGCCCGCTCGTCGAAGACCGCCACCGCTCGCGCCGCGTTCACGGTGGCGACCAGCACCGGGAGCTCGAGGTCTCGGGGCCGACGCTTCGCCTCGAACACCTTCGCGGTCGCCGCGGGATCGTCCGGGCGCGTCCCGATCCCGTAGACCGTGTCGGTCGGGAAGACGATCAGCTCACCGCCGCGGGCGGCGGCCGCCGCGTCACGCAGTGGACCACTGAGGGAGGTCATCGCAGCGGCGTCATGACAGCCGCGTCACAGGAGCGGCGGCCGCCGCCCGCACACCACGCGGTCCCGTCCGGCCAGATCTCGGCGCACGGCGAGGTCCTGGAAGCCCGCCCGTTCGGCTGCCGCCGAAACCGACGCCGCCGTGCTCTCCTCGATCTCGACGGCCACGAGCCCCCCCGGTCGAAGGCACGCGATCGCCTGCGCGAAGAGCCGCTCGTAGAGGTCGATCCCACCGAAGACCGCGAGCTCGGGTTCGGCTCGCACGTCGGGAGGGAGCGAGTCACGCGCCTCTGACGGCACGTAGGGCGGGTTGCAGACGACCACGTCCACCTCGCCGCGGAGGTCGACCGGCAAGGGATCGAGCAGGCTCCCCTCGAAGACCGCGATCTCCTGGCCCGAGTGTCTCCGCGTTCTCCCGAGCCAGGGCCACGGCGTCGGGAGAAAGGTCGATGGCGAGCACCGACGCGTCCGGCCGCTCGTCCTTGATCGCGAGCGCCACGGCGCCGCTCCCCGTGCACACGTCGACCACCACCGGCGACGCGACCTCCGCCGTAGCGTCGAGGACCGCCTGGACGAGGACCTCGGTCTCGGGCCGAGGCACGAACACGCCGGGCCGGACGCCGACTCGGAGCCGGCGGAACCCCTGCTCACCGGTCACGTGCTGGAGCGGCTCACCGGCGCACCGACGGCAGAGCGCCCGTCCGAAGAGCTTCGCCTCCTGTGAGGTCAGCCCTTCCCGGGCGTAGATCCCCGTTCGATCCGTTCCGAGGACGTGCGACAGGAGCCGCTCGGCGGTGGGAACCGGACTGTCCTCGCCGTGCCGCTCCAGATACTCGGCCGCGCGCCGGACGACCTGCGCCGGCCGCACGTCAGCTCGTGGTGCCGGGCCGCGCCGGCACCACTTCCTCGACCTCGGCGAGCTGTGCCGACCGCTCGGCGGCGTTCAGGCGTTCCGTGAAGCCGTCCAGCTCGTCGCCACCCGCCAGCACGTTCGCCAGCTGGTGCGACGTGTGCTTGATGCGATGATCCGTCACCCGACCCTCGGGGAAGTTGTAGGTCCTGATCTTCTCGGAGCGCTCGCCCGTGCCGACCATCGACCGGCGCGCCGCGGCCTCCTTCGCCTGCTGCTCGTCGAGCGCCTTCTGATACAGGCGGGCGCGCAGGTATCGCATCGCCTTCTCCCGGTTCTGCAGCTGCGAGCGCTCCTCCTGGACCTCCACCTTGATGCCGGTGGGCTTGTGGACGATCCGCACCGCCGAGTCCGTGGTATTCACCGACTGCCCGCCGGGACCGCTCGATCGGTAGACGTCGATGTCGAGATCCTCCGGACGGATCTCGACCTCCACGTCCTCGGCCTCGGGCATCACGGCCACCGTGGCGGTCGACGTGTGGATCCTGCCCTGCGACTCGGTGACCGGCACGCGCTGCACCCGGTGCACACCGGACTCGTGCTTCAAGCGGCCGTACGCGTCGCGTCCTCGGATCCCGAGCACGACGTCTTTGAATCCACCCATCTCGGCCGGCGCCGATGCCAACACTTCGGACTTCCACTTCCGCCGGTCCGCCAGATGCTGATACATCTCGAACAGGTCCCCCGCCCACAGGGCCGCTTCCTGACCGCCCGCCCCCGCGCGGATCTCGACGATCAGGTCCTTGCCCTCGTTGGGATCCTTCGGTACCAGCAATTGCTCGAGGCGAGCGCGGAGTTTCTCGGCTCGACCCGACGCGGCGCGGGCCTCCTCGTCGAACGCCTCCGCCATCTCGGGGTCGGCCTCCGCGGCTGCGAGCTCGCGCGCTTCCCCCGCGTCGGCCGTGGCCTGTCGGAACTCGCGGTAGGGCCCCACGATCTGATCGAGCTCCGCGAACAGCTGGCCGAGCGTCCGCATCCGATCGTGGTCGGTCGCGGCTTCGACCGAGGCCATCTCGGCTTGGATCTGCTCGAAGCGGGCCTCGATCTCCTTGAGGCGATCCTCGACGTCCATAACGTCGATTCTCCCAGGCGCCGTCCGGCTGCCTGCGACCGCTACTCGTCGGGTTCGTCGAACTCCAGGTCGATCGACGCGAGGTCCGGGATCTGCAGCGACTCGTCCTTCTGCACCCAGAGATCCTCGTATCGAGGATCGACGGGCGTCTCCGCGTCACCGGCGTCATCGGTGCCGGTGGCGTGGGAGGCGTCGGTGGTCGTCTCCGCGAGGTCGCTGTCCTCCGCGTCGGCTCGCGCGGCCTCCTCGATCGGGGCGGCGAGGTCGTCCGCCACCTCGATGAGCTTCCCGCGCATCTCCTCCAGCTGGGTGACCAGGCCCCGTCGGCGCTCGGCGAGACCCATCAAGAGCCGATCGGATTCGGTCTTGGCTCGCTCCAGCAGATCCGTGCCCTCCTGACGAGCCTCTTCCGCGTGCGCCTGCGCATCGACCCTGATGCGATCGGCCTCGCTCCTGGCCTCGTCGAGCGCTCGCGTCGATTCGGATCTCGCGTTCTCGAGGATGCGGTCGGCTTCCTGATCCGCCATCTCGATCAGGTTGGCGAAGCGTTTGGACAGCGCGTCGTACGGATCGGCGGAGGAGGTCGCGTCGGGCGTGGCGTCGGGCGAGGCCATAGCCGGCCCGGCCATCTGCTCGCTCCGTGCTGCGGCCGACGACCCCACTTCGAGGCGGAGCTGGCTGAGCTCTCGCTCCAGCGTCCCCACCTGGTTCGCGATCGAGGTCAGGTACGCGCGCACCTGCTGCGGGTCGTAGCCGCGACGAACCGTTGCGAACTCTCGTCGGCGGATCTGCTCCGCGCTCGGCAGCAACGGCATGTCCAGGTCGCTGGTCGGCATGGGGAAACCTCCCGAGTCATGGGGAACCGCATCATCTTCGCGCAAGAAACGAGCGATGCAACGACCTCGCGCGAAGAATGGCCCGGGCCGTGCGTTCCGGAGCGCTACCGCTCGGGCGCGGTCGCCTCCGCCTCGCGGCGGAGCAGCTCCTGGAACGATGTGATCGCGACCTCGATCTGGGATCGATCGGGCTGCTGAGTCGTGATCTTCTGCAGCCAGATCCCCGGTGTCATCAGCGCGCGCATCAGGAGCGATCCCGGGTGCTTGGCGCCGAACCGCAGCGCTTCGTAAGAGATGGCGGCGATGATCGGGATGGCGATCACCCGAGAGACGATCCGCCAGATGAGCGCCGGGGTGCCGAAGAGCGTGAACACGAAGATCGTGATGATCATCACGATGATGAGGAAGTTGGTCCCGCAGCGGACGTGCTCCTTGGGGTATCGGTCGATCAGATCCGCCTGCAGCTCCTCGCCGTGTTCGAAGGCGGCGATCGTCTTGTGCTCGGCCCCGTGATACTCGAACACTCGATGGATGTCCTTGGTCTTGCCGATCAACCACAGGTAGGCGACGAACAGCACGACGCGGAAGACTCCCTCGCCCACCAGCGTGAGGACGCCGCCACTGCCGGTGCGGTTCTCGAACCACGCGAAGAGCGTGGTCGGCCCGATGATGAAGATCCCGATGAACAGCGCCAGCGCGAGGACGATCGAGAGCGCGACCTGCCGTGGCGTGAGCCGCTCTTCTTCCTCGAGCGACTGGTTGGCCGAGACCATCAACGCGCGCATGCCGATCGCGAGCGACTGCCCGAGCACGATGATGCCCCGGAAGAAGGGCTTGCCGAGGAGCGGGTAGCGCAGCACGATCGAGTCGATCTCGTGCGACTCGACATGGATCGTGGCATCAGGCTTGCGGACGGCGATCGCCCAGAACCCCGCGCCGCGCATCATCACGCCCTCGACGACCGCCTGACCACCATAGAGATGGCTGCGCGGGGACGCGGCTTTGGGGGCTACTGCCTCCGCCACGGGTCGATTAGCCCTGCTGCGCCTGCTGGGCCGCCTGGGTCTTCGCGTACCGTCGCTGGAACCGCTCGACACGTCCGCCCGCGTCCACGAACTTCTGCTTGCCGGTGTAGAAGGGGTGGCAGTTCGAGCAGAGCTCCGCGCGGATCTCGCTCACGGTGGAGCGGGTCTGGAACGTATTGCCACACGAGCAGTGCACGTTGGCGATCTGGTATTCGGGATGGATGCCCTGTTTCATCTCTTCTCCTCTTCGCCCTCCAGGGTAACCGAGGCCGTCGACCTTCTCCGGTCGGCGGTCCCTATCCCCCGGACGGCGCCTTCGCGATCTCCTTGAGGAACTGTTCGTTGGACTTGGTCGCCCTGACCTTGTCGACCAGCAGCTCCAGAGCAGCTCCCACGTCGAGGGCATGGAGCACCCGACGCAGCTTGATCACCAGCGCGAGCTCCTCGGCCGGCATCAGCAGCTCTTCCTTACGGGTCCCCGAGGCGTCGACGTTGATCGCAGGGAACAACCGCTTCTCCGACAGTGAACGATCGAGCCGGAGCTCCATGTTCCCGGTTCCCTTGAACTCCTCGAAGATGCCGTCGTCCATCCGGGATCCGGTCTCGACCAGCGCGCTCGCGATGATCGTGAGGGATCCGCCCTCCTCGATGTTGCGAGCCGCCCCGAAGAAGCGGCGCGGCGGATACAGCGCGCCGGAGTCGATACCTCCAGAGAGGATCTTGCCCGAGGACGGCGCCGCCAGGTTGTAGGCACGGGCCAGGCGGGTGATCGAGTCGAGGATGACCGCCACGTCCCGGCCGGATTCGGCGAGACGCCGGGCGCGCTCGAGGACGAGCTCGGTCACCTGGATGTGCTGGTCGGTCGGCTTGTCGAACGTGGAGTAGACGACCTCGGCGGCCTCGACGGTGCGCTGCCAGTCCGTGACCTCCTCCGGTCGCTCGTCGACGAGCAGCACGATCACGTGCGTGTCCGGGCTCGAGTTGATGATCCCGTTCGCGATCTGCTTGAGCACCGTGGTCTTCCCCGCCTTGGGCGGAGACACGACCATCCCTCGCTGGCCTTTCCCGATCGGCGCGATCATGTCGATGATCCGCTCGGTCACGGCCGTCGGGCCGGATTCCAGCCGGAACCGCTCGTCGGGGAACAACGGCGTGAGCTTGTCGAAGTTCCTCCGCTCCTTGACGTCATCGACGCCGACGTCGTTGACCTTCTCGACCTCGAGGAGCGCCCAGTACTTCTCGCTGTCCTTCGGCTGGCGCACCTTGCCCGTCACGACGTCGCCCTTGCGAAGCTGGTGCTTCCGCACCTGGGACATCGAGACGTAGATGTCGTCGGGACCGGGCAGGTAGCCCGAGGTCCGCATGAAGCCGTAGCCGTCGGGGAGCAGGTCGAGGATGCCAGCTGCCGACGGTGCGGTCTTCAGCGCTTCGACCCGCTCCTGCTCCTCTCGTTCCCGGCGCTCTTCTCGCTGCTGCCGCCGCTCCTCGCGGGTCGGACGGCGTCGCCGGTTGCGGGGGTCGTTCCGATCCCCGTGCTCACCGCGGTCGCCCCGATCCTGGGGGCCACCGCGATCCTGGTTCCGCTCGCCGCGGTCCTGGGGGCGCGAGCCACCGGGATCACTCGAGCGGTCGTCCGGCTGGCGGTCCTCGCCGCCCGGACGGCGGTCCGAGGACTGCTGGTCGTCGGACCCTTCGGAGAAGGAGCCGATGTCCGCGTCGTCTGCGCCTGCGTCCGATGAGACGTCGCTCCTCGCGCCGTCGCCTGTGGCGCCCTCGATGGTCGCGACGGCCGTCTCACGGGACGGACGGGCCGACGCTTCGCCGTTGTCCGGTCGTTCTCCGTTCGACGAGGCCTCGACGATCGCGTCTATCAGGCCTGCCTTGCGCAGACGCTGGGATCCTTCGATCCCCATCGTCTGCGCGATCTGCTGCAGCTCCGGGAGGAGCTTCCCCTCCAAGGTGCTGCGGTCCATGGTGTCCATGTGCCCTGCCTTTCTTCTTTCGCTAGGGCTGTTCGTCCTGAAGCGTCCGCCAGTCGGCGAGGAACCGCTCCAGTCCAGAGTCAGTCAGTGGGTGCTTCACGAGCTTCGTGAAGACGTCGTACGGCATCGTGGCGATGTCCGCGCCCGCGAGCGCGGATTCCACCACGTGCATCGGATGGCGAAGTGAGGCCGCCAGCACGTTCGAGGCGTAGCCCTGCACCGCGTAGATCTCGCAGATGTCATGCAGGAGCTTCATCCCGTCCGAGCCGACGTCGTCCAACCGGCCGAGGAACGGCGAGACGCAGTATGCCCCGATCTCGGCCGCCAGGATCGCCTGCGCCGTCGAGAACACGAGTGTCACGTTGACCCGGATCCCCTCGCCGGCCAGCCGCTTCCCCGCTTCCAAGCCCGCGGGGATCATCGGGACCTTCACGACCGCGTTCGGCGCCATACCCGCGAGCCGTTGCCCTTGCTCGTACATGGGCCCGGCCTCGAGCTCGGTGGTCTCCAGCGAGATGTCGCCGTCGACCTCCGCGAGGATCTCCTTCCAGACCGCTTCCGGATCGCCACCTTCCTTCGCGACGAGCGACGGGTTGGTCGTGACACCGGAGAGCACGCCCCATCGGTTGATCTCGCGGATCTCGTCGATACTGGCCGTGTCCAGGAACAGTCTCACGCGGTCCTCCCCTGTCGTCCGAGCTCTTCCGCGTGCTGCGCCGCCCGCGCGGTGGCACGCTCCATCACCAGGTCGAGCACGGCCGAGATCGCTTGATCGAAGCTGTGGTTCGGCACGATCGGCACGCCGTGGGACAGCGCTTGGCTCTTGATGTAGCGCTGGAGCTTCCTGATGTTCTCGAAGTTCTGCGCGTAGCGCTCGGCCGGACGGACGCCCGTTTCGCGCACCGCGAAGTGATTCAGGTGCCGGCTCTCGTCGTCGACCTCGAGGATCAACGGCACGGCCACGATCCGATCACCGTACGTCTCGACGTCGAAGAATCCGGGGACCACGTGCACGCCTTCGATCACGATGCTGGTGCCCTCGGTGAGGGAGCGCTTGATCATCGCCTCGATGCCCACCGAGACCGCGAGCGTCTGCTCCCGGAAGCCGGCGACGAGCGCGTCCGACCGACGGGTCGGCTCACGGACGGCCTGGTCGGTCTGGAACGACGACACGTGGAGCGCAGGCATGAGCTCTTCCGACAGCATGGCGCGCATCACCTCGCGGATCGATCCGTCGGTGGCGACCACCCGCACGATGCCGAGCCGGTGCGCCAGGTGCGTCGCGATCGTCGACTTGCCCACACCGACCGCGCCGCCGATCAAGATCACGAGCGGCACATCCAGTCGCTGTACGTCCTGCCAGCGGGCGAAGTTGGTCGCGTACCGATCCCCGGCGAGCTCCCGGATGACGTCCAGGGCGAGATCGGAGAGCTCGATGCTGTTGATCGAGGACCTGTCCTCTTCCAGCAGACGGATCTCGATCGTCTCCGCCACCTCATAGGCGCGATAGGCGGAGAGCCCCGTGACCATGACCTGTGAGGCCATGAGACCCTTGGAGTAGGGCAGGCCGGGATCTTGGTCGGAGATCGTGATGTGTGGGTGTGGGTGTTGGTCTCTCGTCATAAGCGGTCTTCTGCCCGGCCGAGCGCGATGTCGATCGCGCCGCCGAGCGCGGTGTCGAGGTCCGTGGATCCCTCCACGGCCTCTGCGCGGTTGTCCACGAACACGACCTCCGCCCCTCGGTCGAGGGCCTTGGCGACCGCCGTATCGACGGCCGCCGCCTTCAGCTCCGTGAGGAGGACGTCGTATCCCTGGACGGCATCGAGGTCTTCGACCAGACCGGCGCGATCGGCCAGTCGAGCGCTCCATCCCACGACCGTGCACCCATGGTCGGCTTCGAGGCGTCGGATCAGCCTCTCGACCACCGTGGGAGGGGCAGTCGTAGCGTAGAACGCTTCCTTGCCCCGGATATCTTCCAACGCTACCGGAACGAGGTCCGTCAGGATGAACGCCGCATCGTCCAGGTAGCGCCGAACAGGGGAACGGAGCGCGGAAAGGTTTTCGGACCCGGATGGGTCGCCTGCCATGGTAACAACCACCAGGTCGGACCGCAAGAGCCGGTAGGGGCCGAGGTAGCCGCCGAGGTATTCAGGAGGGGCGGTGGCCGGCACCACCAGGATGGCCGCGTCCCACGGCACCGGCGGGATCGCCGCTCCGCTCCCCTCGAGGATCACCAGCCCCGGGTGGAGGGAGGCTGCCAGCTCGGCGGCCTCCCGGACGTTGGACACGTAGGGCGCGCCGGCGAGCCCGCCGCCGGCGCGCCGGGCGCCCACCGTGGTGACGCCGGTCGTGATGGCGTCCTCCAGGTAGTCCGACGCCGCATGCTCCCCCTCGGCGACCAGCCGGACGAGCTGATCGAGGTCGACCGAGCCGGCCATCGCGAGGGTGGGCTCCGGCGGCCCGCCGCGGCCCATCGCGACGACGACCGGCTCGAGACCGCGGCCGGCCGCCAGGCGGGCGACCGCCCCGGCGATCGCGGTCTTGCCCGTCCGTTTCCCGGTGCCGATCACCGCGAGCGTCGGGACCCCGAGCGGGGCGGAGCGCTCCGGCGGGTCGATCCGGAAATCGGGGCCGACGTAGGGAACCCCGGCCACCAGCGCGACGGCCACGAGCTCCATCCGCTCCCGGTAGCCCAGGACCGGCTCATCGGAGAGATCGAGGATCACCTCGGGCGACAGCTCGGCGATCGCGGTCCGCAACGCGTGCATGCGTTCGCCGCCCGTGACGAGGACACGGACGCCGAGGTCGGGAGGAGCGTCGCCGGCAGCGAGCTTCTCGGTCCCGCCGACCAGGAGCGCGGCCACGATCTCGTGACCGCGCTCCCCCGCCACTTCCAGGGCGGCGCGCGTCACCGGCGGGTAATGCTCACCGTCCACGAGGGCGAGCGTTCGCATGTGCGTTCTCCTGGTGGGGGCCGGGTCGATTGGGTTGAACGCGTCGGCGGTCAGTCGCCGGGCACGGGATCGGCCACCTGGTCGGAAACCTGACCCGACACGGGCGCGGACTCCTGGATGAAGCCCTCGTCCTCGCGCTGCATCTGGGTCCCCGTGGCGATCGCGACCTTGGCCATCTGCTGGCGCTCGCCGAACGGGAACTTCCGGAAGATCGTGACCTTCCCTCCCTCGATCTCCAACACGTTGTAGCAGGGCTTGGTGTGCCCGCGCACGCGGAGGGATGAGCAGGTGCCAGCGCTCGCCAGGTACATGTCCTCGAGCCGCCAGACGTAGGGAACGTGCTTGTGTCCGGCGAGCACCACGTGCACGCCCGAGTGGACGAGCACCTCGAGCAGGTCTCCCGCGTCCATCACGGTGCTTCGCTCGCGTCCGGTGCCGGGGATCGGGATCAGGTGGTGGTGCAGCACGAACACTTTGAGATCCGCCGGTTCGGCGAACTGCTTCCGGATCCACGAGTAGTGGCCCCGGCCAACCATCCCCTCGTTCAGGTCGGGCTCGCTCGAGTCCACGCCCACGATCCGGATCCCCTCCACGTCGACGGACCAGTTGCGTGCACCGATCAGCTCCTCGAAGTGCAGGTAGCCGACGTTCCGCGAGTCATGGTTGCCCGGGATCGTATGGAGGGGTGCCTTGATCCGCTCCGCGTACGAGAGCCATGACTGGTACTCCTGCCGATACCCGTCGGTCGTGAGGTCCCCACTGCAGATCACCGCCGTCGGTTGCAGCTCGTTGATCTCCTCGATCACCCGATGGAGGAGGTTCGGCACGAAGTGGGGGGAACCGACGTGCGGATCGGAGATGTGGGCGATCGTGACCACGTCGGCAGTGTAGGGGGCGCCGACATCCGTCGACGAGACGGTCTGGAAACACGAGCCGCCATGGGACGATAGCGACCAGTGACCGTCCTGGACGTCGTCCTCCTCCTCCTGGTCGTGCTGTCGGCATGGGGCGGTTATCGACGTGGCGCGCTGCTGCAGGTCGCCGGGCTCATCGGACTGGGGATCGGATTCGTCGTCGGCGTCCGGCTCGCGCCCCTCACGGCCGACCTCGTCCGATCCGACCCGGCGAGGGCGGGCGTGGCTCTCGGGACGGTGCTTCTCCTCGGCGCGATCGGCGACGCGGTCGGTTCGGTCCTGGGGCTCAAGCTCCGTCGGCGAGCCCGGGGAACTCGGCTCAAGGCGGCGGACGCGGTGGGAGGTGGGGCGCTCAGCGTGAGCGCGCTCATCCTCGCGATCTGGTTCCTCGGCCTCAATCTGGCAGCGGGGCCGTTCCCTTCGATCGCCCGGTCGCTCCAGCGCTCCGCCGTGGTCCGGGTCGTCGATACCGTGCTCCCCCCTCCACCGGCGCTCGCGGCGCAGCTCGGGAACGTGCTCGACATCATCGGCTTCCCGGATGTCTTCTCGGGCCTGCCTCCGCTGCCCGCCGATCCGGTACCGCAGCCTGAGCAGGGTCTCGCCGCGAGGGCAGCGAGGGCGGCCCGCCCGTCGGTGGTCCTGGTCGCCGGACCGGCGTGCGACCGGATCCTGCAGGGCACCGGGTTCGTGGTCGAGGACGATCTCGTCCTCACGAACGCTCATGTGATCGCCGGCAGCAGCCCCCGGGTGGAGTGGGAGGGCCAGGTCTACGACGCGGTCCCGGTGGTCTTCAACGAAGATCTCGACGCCGCCGTGCTTCGGGTGGAGGGGCTAGACGCGCAGCCACTCGATCTGGTCGCCGAGGAGATCACTCGAGGCACCGGCGGGGCCGTCGTCGGATACCCGCACGGGCGCTACACCGAGCTCCCGGCCGCGGTCCGACGCGCGCTCGATGCGGTCGGTCGAGACATCTACTCCGAGGACGAGGCTCGCCGGCGGATCTACGAGCTCCAAGCCACCGTGGAACCGGGGAACAGCGGCGGGCCGTTCGTGCTGCCCGGCGGGGAGGTCGCGGGCCTGATCTTCGGCGCATCTGTCACGAACGACGACGTGGGCTACGCGATCACCTCCCCGACGCTGATCCCGCTGGTCGATCGGGCGAAGTCCCGTAGCGACGAGGTCGGCACGGGCCGCTGCGTCGGCTGAGCTCAGCCCTCGACGGAGACCTCGACGCCTTTCGATCGCACGCCGGGCCGGATCGCCTGCCAGCCTTCGGGCAGCTCGCTGATCGAATGTCCCTGGCGCTCGAAGGCAAGCACCGACGGTCCGGCCCCCGAGAGACAGGCCGGGACCTGTCGGCTGCGGAGTTCATCGAGCAGGTCCGCAGACTCGGGCATCAGGACTGCCCTCGCGTCTTGATGCAGCCGGTCCCGCAACGCGATGATCAGCAGCTCCGGGTCTTGCGTGAAAGCGATCACGGTGAGCGCGGCTTGTCCGACGTTGAAGACCGCGTCTTCGCGCGGCACGGTCGGAGGCAGAACGTCTCGAGCCGCTGATGTGGCGAGCCGCTCGTCGGGGACCAACACCACAGGAGCGAGGGAAGGATGCGGGTCGAGGCGACGTGCGATCCCGCCCGCGACCACGGTGAACCCCCCGTAGACGGCCGCAGCCGCGTTGTCCGCGTGACCTTCGAGGACCGCCGCGTTCTCGAAGGCGGCCTCCGCCGCCTCGACCGCCGGAACGCCGGCGAGGACGTAGCCGATCGCAGCGCCGGCTACCGCCGCAGCGGCGGATGACCCGAGACCACGCTCGAGCGGGACCCGGTTGGTCCCGTGCAGCGCGAACGCCGGCAGCGAGAACCCAGGGCGCTGTGCCGCGTCCGCGATCGCGCGGGTGACCAAGTCGGTGCCGTCGGTCGGGAGCTCGTCGGCGCCCTCGCCCTCCCACGTCACTCCCGGCTCGGCTTCGGTGTCGACGGTCACCTCGTTGCACAGGTCGAGCGCGAGTCCGAAGCAGTCGAACCCCGGGCCGAGGTTCGCCGACGTGGCCGGCACCCGGACGGTGATGCGCATCTACAGCCCCAACTCGGCGGCGACCACTGCAGGGTCGGCCGGCACGGTCTCCGGCCGGGCCGCCCCCGCGATCGCCCACTCCGGATCCTTCAGTCCGTGGCCGGTGAGGACGCACACCACCGTGGCGTCGGCCGTGAGCTTGCCCTCGGCGTGCAGGTGCAGCAGCCCGGCCACGCTCGCGGCCGACGCGGGCTCCGCGAACAGCCCTTCCCGGGCGACGCGCCGATACGCCGCCAAGATCTCGCGGTCGGTCACCGCGAGGATCGCGCCCTCGGACTCCTTCGCGGCCGCGACCGCCTTCTCCCACGAGGCCGGGTTCCCGATCCGGATCGCGGTCGCGATCGTCTGCGGATCCTTCACCACCTCACCGAGCACGATCGGCGCCGCCCCCTGAGCCTGGAACCCGAAGAGGCGCGGCGGCTCGTGGATCACGCCGGCCTCCAGGTACTCCGTGTAGCCGAGCCAGTGGCTGGAGATGTTGCCCGCGTTCCCGACGGGAACGAGGTGCAGGTCGGGGGGTCGACCGAGCGCGTCGCAGATCTCGAACGCCGCGGTCTTCTGTCCCTCCAGGCGGTACCGGTTCACGCTGTTGACCAGCGTCACCGGGTATCGGTCCGCGAGACCCTTCGCGAGATCGAGCGACGCGTCGAAGTTGCCGTCGACCTCGAGTACCCGGGCCCCGTGCACGAGCGTCTGGGCCATCTTGCCGAGCGCGATCTTGCCCTTGGGCACGAGCACGGCGCACGTCAGCCCTGCTTTCGCCGCGTACGCCGCGGCGCTCGCACTCGTGTTGCCGGTCGACGCGCAGACGACCGCCTTGGCCCCTTCTTCGAGCGCCTTCGAGATCGCGAGCGTCATGCCTCGGTCCTTGAACGACCCGGTGGGGTTCGTGCCGTCGTACTTCAGCCAGACGTCGCAGCCGGTCTCGGCCGACAGGACGTCCGAGCGCACGAGCGGCGTCCCTCCTTCACGGAGCGTGACGACGGGCGTGTCGGCCGAGACCGGCAGTCGCGCGCGGTACTCCTCGACGATGCCGCGCCATTGCGGCGCCCCTGGTGGTTTCCCTTCCAAGGAGGTCACTCCTCGCCCTCCACCCGGATGACGCTCGCGACCGCGTGGACGGCATCGAGCTCCCGCAGCTCCTGCATGGTCTTCTGGAACGCGCCCTCCTGGGCGCGGTGCGTGATGAACGAGAGCGTGGCTTCCTCCCCGGTACCCTCCTGCCATACGCGCTCGAGCGAGATGCCGTTCCTGCCGAATCGGTCGGCGATCTCCGCCAGCACGCCGGGTCGATCGTCCACGCGGAGCTTGAGGTAGTACTGATCGCGCGTGTCGTCCATGGAGCGAACGCGACGCGCGTTGGTCGGCGCCGAGCTGGGGCCTCGCGCCCCCTGCAGGAGGTTCCTCGACACGCTCACGAGGTCGCCGACGACGGCGGTCGCGGTCGGGTCCCCGCCGGCACCGGCGCCGTAGAACATCAGCTGTCCGATCTTCGGACCTTCGACGAAGACCGCGTTGGACCCTCCGCGAACGGCCGCCAGCGGGTGCTCCACTGGGATCATCGACGGATGGACGCGGACCGAGATCTCCTCCTCATCGAGCTCCGCGATCGCGAGCAACTTGATCACATAGCCGAGCCGAGCCGCGTCCTCGAAGTCCTGCGGCGTGACCTTCGAGATGCCCTCCCGATACACGTCATCGGCGACCACACGCGCCCCGAATGCCACCGACGCGAGGATCGCGCACTTCGCGGCGGCGTCGTACCCGTCGACGTCGGCGGTGGGATCTGCCTCGGCGAACCCGAGCCGCTGTGCCTCGGCGATCGCCTCCTCGGAGGTCCAGCCGTGCTCCGACATCTGCGTGAGGATGAAGTTGGTCGTCCCGTTCACGATCCCGAGGACGCGATCGACGCGTTCCCCGGCGAGGGACTCGCGCAAGGGCCGGATCAGCGGGATCCCTCCCGCCACCGCCGCTTCGAAGTAGATGTCCCCGCCGGCCCGGTCCGCCGCGGAGAAGAGCTCATCCCCGTGCGATGCCAAGAGCTCCTTGTTGGCGGTGACGACCGACTTCCCGCTCGCCAGCGCACGCAAGAGCAGCTCGCGCGCGGGCTCGACGCCTCCCATCAGCTCGCAGACGATGTCGATCCCGGGGTCGTCGACGACGGCGCCGGCATCGTCGGTGAAGCGGTCCAGTGGGAGCGGCACACCTCGATCTCGTCCCGGATCGCGCACCGCCACCCGGGTGACGTCCAGATGCACGCCGGCCCGGCGAGCCACGTCATCACCGTGCTCGTGCAGCAGCCGGATCACGGCCGCGCCCACGTTGCCGCTCCCGAGGAGGCCGATGCGCACCGTCCGCTCGACCGCCTCGTTCGATCCGTCCGCCGTCACCCGTCGCTCCCGATCCAGGCCGCCATGAGTATCTCGTCCTCGTAACCGTAGGACTTGCGCGAGTGCCTCGCGAGCCTCCCCTCCTCGACGAACCCGACGCTCCGATACAGCGCGATCGCGGCCTCGTTGTGCGGATACACGGAGAGGACGAGCTTCTCGACCCCCGCCCGCTTCGACCACGCGATCGCATCGACCATCAGCCGGTGTCCGATGCCCCGTCCACGGGCGTCGGCGGCCACCGCGATCGCGAGCGACCCGACATGCCGCGTGACCGGATGACGCTCGCGCTGGACCGTGACATGGCCGATCAGTCGTGCGCCGTCGAACGCGAGCAGGGTCGTCTCGAGGTCCGACCGCTGGCGGAAGCGCCGTCGATAGGCCCGGGTCGACATCTGCACCTCCTCGCTCCTGACGAACCGTTCCTCCGCCACGATCGCGGTCCAGTGCTCGAGGAAGGCGTGGGCGTCGGCTGGTCTCGCGGGCCGGATCTCGACTGCCTCACCCATCTTGCCCCGCGTCGTCCATCTTCTCCATCGACTCGGGGGCAGAGACACCCAGGAGCCCAAGGAGGTTCGATAGGACCTGCTTCGCGCCCGACGAGAGCCCGAGCCGCGCCTGTGTCACGGCGGCGTCATCGGAGACCACGCGGCACTCCGTGTAGAAGCGATGGAATGTGGCCGCGAGATCTTGGGCCGCGTGGGTCAGCCGATGCGGCGCGCGCTGCTCGGCAGCCGTCGCGATCAGGCCCGGGACGTCGGCGAGCGCCCGGAGC
This sequence comes from uncultured Actinomycetota bacterium, assembly GCA_963762015.1. Taxonomy (GTDB): domain Bacteria; phylum Actinomycetota; class UBA4738; order UBA4738; family HRBIN12; genus JAJNBA01. Next base: position 110,724 of record CAVXJL010000005.1, on the reverse strand, counting down.
AACTCTTGCTCCGGCTCGGATGCGAGCAACGTCAGGTCGGCGTCTTCGATCGGTCCGAGCGCGATCCCTTCCGCGGCGGCCTTGCGGAGGATCGACGCGATCCGCGCGTGCCCGTACTGCACGTAGTAGACGGGATTGTCGAGCGTCTGCCGGGCGACCTCGGCGATGTCGAAGTTCATCGGACGGTCGCTCGAGAACAAGAGCAGGTGGAAACGGGCGGCGTCGGTGCCCACCTCGTCGATCAACTCGTCTAGCGAGACGAACGTCCCGGCTCGCTTGCTCATCTTCACGGGTTGGCCTCCGCGCAGGAACGAGACGAACTGGTACATCACGATCTCGACTCGGTCGGGGTCGAAGCCGAGTGCCGTCGCAGCTCCCTTCACCCTCGCGATGTCGCCGTGGTGGTCGGCGCCCCACACGTAGACCAGATGATCGAAACCGCGCGAGAATTTGTCGAGGACGTAGGCGATGTCCGCCCCGAAGTACGTGTGCGTCCCATCCGACCGCACCACGACGCGGTCCTTGTCGTCGCCGAACGCGGTCGACCGGAACCAGGTGGCGCCCTCCGCGTCGTGGACGTAGCCGGCCTCACGCAGCGTTTCGATCGCCTGCGCGATCTCGCCTTTCTCCACGAGCGACACCTCGAGGAAGTACGAATCGAAGGTGACGCCGAACCGCTCCAGGGTGGCGCGGATCTGCTCCATCGCGCGACGCGCGCCCTCCTCCCGGAGTCGGACGAGCCGCTCCTCCGCAGGAAGGTCGGCGAGGCCGGACCCCTCGCCGTCCAAGATGTCTCTCGCGAGCTCGGTGATGTAATCGCCGTGGTAGCCGTCCTCGGGCATCTCCACGTCGTGGCCGAGGAGCTCCAGGTATCGCGCTTCGACGGACGCGCCGAAGCGATCCATCTGGCCCCCCGCATCGTTGAAGTAGTACTCGCGTTCGACATCGTGACCTGCGAAGGTCAGCAACCGGGCGAGCGCGTCGCCGATCGCGGCGTTCCGAGCGTGGCCGATCGTGAGCGGCCCGGTCGGATTGGCGGAGACGAACTCCACCTGGATCCGCCGGTCGCTCGATGGGCCGGCGCCGTATCGGTCGCCCTCCCGGACGATCTGCCGCAAGACGTCGTGGAGCCAGTCGTCGGTGGTCCACAGATTGATGAAGCCGGGCCCGGCCACCTCCGCCTTCTCGAGGAAAGGTGCGGGGGGCAGCGCGTTCACGATCGCGGTCGCCGTCGCCCGAGGATCTGCGCCCGCCTGGGACGCGACGACCATGGCGAGGTTGGTGGTGAAGTCGCCGAACTCCTTCTGGCGGGGCCGTTGGAGCTCGGGCTCGGGGAACGGAGGCTCGAGTCCGAGCGCGGAAGCGGCCACCGCCACCGCTTCGTTGAGCAGGTTCTTCAACCGATCCTCGATCACCCGCTCACCCCGATCGCCTCGCACACGATCCTCACGAGCTCCGTGGGGTCGAACGGCTTCGTCACGACCGTCACGTTCGCCCCCGCGTAGGCCTCGAACTCCTCGGCGCCGCGACCCGTGAGGAAGATCACCGGCAGCGAGGCGAGGGCAGGCTCCTCCCGGAGTCGCTGGTAGACCTCGTGGCCGTCCATCCCCGGCATCGTTGCGTCCAGGACGAGTGCGTCGGGGGGCGCCGCGATCAGGCGCACGAGCGCGTCGTCGCCGCGCCCGACCGAGTCGATCGTGATCCCAACCGCGCGGAAGTTGACCTGGAGAAGCCGGTGCAGGATCGGATCGTCGTCGGCGAACAGGACCCGAGGCATGACCGGATGGTACCGGTGAGCGTCGTGGTGGTCGCAGTCAGACGAGGCGCCGGTCGGTCGCCCACCGGGTGAGCTCGTGACGGTTGGACAACTGCAGCTTCCGAAGCACGGCGGAGACGTGGGTCTCGACCGTCTTCACGGACAGGTGGAGTCGCCGGGCCACCTCGCGATACGCGTAGCCGCGCGCGATCAATCGCAGGACCTCGCGTTCCCGGGACGTGAGCAGATCCAGCTCCGGGTCGGCGCCGACCCTCGGATCCGTTGCGAACGCATCCAGCACGAAGCCGGCGAGTCGTGGCGAGAAGACCGCGTCGCCCTCGTGCACCCTTCGTACGGCCTCAGCGAGATCGTCCGGTGCGATCGTCTTCGTGACGTAGCCGCGAGCGCCGGCACGGATCACCGTGATCACGTCCTCGGGAGCATCCGAAACCGAGAGCGCGAGGAATCGGATGTCCGGATGCGTCGCCGCCACGGCCTCGAGGACGGCGGCGCCGCCGCCCTCAGGCATATGCACATCGAGGAGAGTCACGTCGGGCTGGTTGGTTCGGATCCCTTCGATCGCATCGACGACATCTGACGCGGCGCCGACGACCTCGAACTCCCGACCGAGTTCCGCCTGGACCCCGGAGAGGAACAGCAGGTGATCGTCGACGAGGAACACCCGGATCCGTCTCATGCGGAGCCTCGGGGGATCCAGAGGTGCACCTCCGTGCCCGTCCCCCGCGCGCTCGAGATCGCGGTCTTCCCGCCGGCTCTTTCGATCCGGTCCCTGATGGAGTGTGCGATCCCGTGCCGATCCTCCCCGACTTCGTCGGGGGAGAACCCCCGACCCCGATCGCGGACGAACGCTTCGACCAGATCGGGTCTCACTTCGACGAACACCGACACGGAGGAGTCGCCCGAATGCCGAGCAGCGTTCAGCACGGCCTCGCCGCACGCTTCCACCATCGCGAGCAAGCGATCGTCCATCACGCAGTCGCCCACCGCGACGACGTCGACGGAGACGGGGTGGTGCTCTTCGACGCGGTCTGCCATCGCCTCGAGTGCCTCCCCGAGCCGACCGTGTGAGAGACCGATCCGCCGGCCGTACAGCCAGGAGCGAAGCTCGCGCTCCTGGCGGCGCGCCAGCGTGGCGATCTCTGGGGAGGACTCCGACCGCTGGATCAGCGCGAGCGTTTGCAAGACGGAGTCGTGGAGGTGGGCGGCAACGGCCGCGCGCTCCTCCGACCGGATCCGCTCCCGTCGCTCGTCGGCCGTTTGGCGAAGGGCTCGCACCACGAAGGGGCCCACACCCAGGGAAAGAGCTGCGGCCACGGCTGCGGCGAGGACGATCGACCCGAACGAGATGGTGAACGGGCCCGCCGCCGCGACGAGCCACACCATGCCCACCCCGACCAACCCGAAGCCGGCGGCGGCCCGAAGGACACCGATCGCGGAGCCCAGCCGACGCGTCCAGTGGCGCCCGGCTGCGTCCGGGCGCACACCGAGGATGGACGATCCGAGCACCGCGACGGCAGCCGGTACGACGATGGGATCGCCGAACCAGAGGCCGAGGTCCCGCAGAACGAGGAGGCTTCCGAGCACGATCGCGCCGGTCGCGACCGTCCGCGCGCGCCGAGGCGCCTCGGGCGACGCCACCTCCGGCTCGGGCTCCGGCGACACCACGAAGCAGAGGCCGTACAGGAGGAGCCCGACGCCACCGGCGAGCGTGAGCAGCACGAACCCGAGGCGGGTGACCGTCGGATCGATCCGGAGTCGTTCGGCGATCCCTCCGGCCGTGCCGGTCACGAAGCGATCCCGGGCGCTCCGGTGCAGGAGGGCCGAGCGCACCGTCGAGCTGTGCGTCTCCTGCAATCAAGTCCTCCCTACGCCGGGCGCCATGGTCGCACAGTCGTCGACACCGGAGCCAGACGACGATACCCCGAGCATGCCCCGAGACTCTCGGGGTCGGCTCAGGGACATCCCCGATGGCGCCGCAGGTTGTCGTCCGTGACGATCGTGGCCGTGACCGGGTCGGGTGAAGGAACCGTCGAAGCGACCGACACTTCCCCGCGGTCGGCACGGCTCGTTCGCCGCGCCGACCGCCGGATCATCGCCGGGGTCGCGGGCGGCGTCGCGGACGCCGTCGGCGTCAACCCGCTGTGGGTTCGGCTGGCGTTCCTCGTGCTGACGGTGGGCGCGGGCGCGGGGGTCTTGCTCTACCTCGCCCTGTGGTGGCTGTTGCCGAGAGAGGACATGGAGGAATCCGGTTCCGAGGAGTTCCTGCGAAGGTTCCCGCACGCACCCGCGTGGGCGGGACGGATCGTCCTGATCGTGGGGGTCGGTGTGCTCGCCAGCCAGATCGCGCCGAACCCCTACCAGCCGCACTGGAGTCCCCCACTCGTGGCCGGGTTCGTGCTGGTGGCGCTCGGTATCGCCCTCTTCCGGCGCGACCTTGCTCGCGAACGTGAAGACCCCGGCGACGCGAGCACCATCGAGGTCGCGAGCGTGACCGCCGAGCCGCCCCGGATCGCATCTCCTCGACCGATCGTCGCTCGGGCTCCACGTCGGGCCCGTCCACCCCGCGAGCGATCCCGACTCGGGGTCCTCACCGCCGGGTCCGCGATGATCGCCGTCTCGGTGGCAGTCCTCCTTGACGGACTCGGCGCGATGACGCTCGACGTGGGTCGCTTCCCCGCGCTCGCGTTGGTCATCTTGGGCGCCGGGCTCCTGGTGGGCTCGTGGCGGGGACGTGCGCGAGGGGCGATCGTGCTCGGGGTGTTGACCCTCCCCGTCGCTCTGATCCTGAGCCTCATCCACTTCTCGTTCGGGGGCGATATCGCGTCACGGACGCTCTCTCCACGACGCATCGACCCGTTCCCCTCGTCGCAACGACTCTTGGCCGGCGAACTCATCGTCGACCTGGCCCGTGTGGACATGACCGGCCCATCTCGGACGCTCGAGATCGAGATGGGCGCCGGAACCGTGCACATCCTCGTGCCGCGTGACATCACCGTTCATCTCGTCGCCGAGGTGGGTCTGGGTGGTCTGACCGTCATGGGCCAGCCCGATCTCGTGGGGGTCGACCTGATCCGAGAGCTGACGCTCCCCGGGAAGCCCGGAAGAGGTGCGCTCGTCCTCCGCGTGGATCAGGGGATCGGCAGCCTCGACCTGTATCGTCCCCCGCCCTTACGGAGGGACCGATCCAAGTGAAGCCGCACCGCTTCGATCCCGTTTCGTTCGCCTTCGGACTCCTCTTTCTACTCACCGGCGGGGCGCTGCTGTCCGGGGAGATCGACTTGGCCGACCTCTCCGGACGCGGCATCCTCGTCCTGCCGGTGCTCTTCGTCGGAGTGCTGCTGGTCTCCGTCGGGATACGGCGCCTGCTCGGTGATCGCGTCTCGGGTCGACAAGAAGCGGCCGAGGTTGAGCAGGCGCCGGCCGATACGGTGACCCTCGACGGCTACACTTCCCCACCCGAGCCCCCGTAGCTCAGGGGATAGAGCACCGGCCTCCGGAGCCGGGGGCGCAGGTTCGAATCCTGCCGGGGGCGCGCAGTGGGCGCCGAGCACGACCAGCCGCTGGAGCTCGAGAGCCTCCCGTCCGAACCGGTCGTGCTGTTCCGGCGCTGGTACGAGGATGCGGAGCGCGCGGGCATCCATCTCCCCAACGCGATCGCCCTGGCGACCGCCGCATCCGACGGACGTCCCTCGATCCGTCACGTCCTGCTTCGCGACATCGAGGACCGGGGATTCGTCTTCTACACGAACCATGGGAGCCGGAAGGCAACGGAGCTCGACGAGAACCGACGCGCGGCCTTCTCGATCTACTGGCGCGAGCTCGACCGTCAGATCTCGGTCATCGGCGACGTGTCGCAGGTGACCGCGGAGGAGTCCGACGCCTACTTCGCGACCCGCCCGCGTGAAGCCCGCCTGGGGGCGTGGGCCTCGCGACAGAGCGCCGAGCTGGCTTCCCGAGACGAGCTGATGGAGCGGTTCGCCGCCTTCGATGCTCGTTATCCGGGCGATGACGTGCCGCGACCGCCGTTCTGGGGGGGCTACCGGATCGAACCGATCACGGTGGAGTTCTGGCAGGGCCGTCCGCACCGGCTCCACGACCGCTTCCTCTACGAACGGACCGGCGGCGGCTGGTCGATCCGGCGGCTCTCGCCCTAGCCGGTAGGCTTCGCAACCCATGAGCGACGACGAGGAACTTCGAGAGCGGATCGCCGCAGACATGCCGCGCACGGTCGCAGAGCTCGAGCGGCTCGTGCGCATCCCGTCGATGGGCTATCCGGGCTATGACCCGGCCGACGTCCGGGCCTCGGCCGAGACGACCAGGGACATCCTGAAGGAGGCCGGCGTGGAGAACGCCCGCCTGCTGGAACTGGAGGGCGGACACCCGGCGGTCTTCGGCGAGATCGCCGGACCCGAGGGCGCACCCAGCGTCCTGCTCTACGCGCACCACGACGTGCAGCCCGAAGGCCCGGTCGACCAGTGGGACACGCCACCGTTCGAACCGGTCGTGAAAGACGGACGGATGTACGGGCGTGGTGCCGCGGACGACAAGAGCGGCATCGTCGTACACGCCGCCGCGATCCGTGCCCTGCTGGCCGACGGCGACCCTCCGGTGACGATCAAGGTCGTCGTCGAAGGCGAAGAGGAGTGCTCGACCGAGCATCTGCCCGACCTCGTCCAGGGCCACGCCGATCTGCTGAGGGCGAACGTCGCCGTGATCGCCGACGGCGGCAACTACCGCACCGGCGTCCCGACGATGAACACGTCGATCCGAGGCGTGACCGACATCGTGGTGCAGGTCCGAGTCCTTCCGAGCGCCCAGCACTCGGGTGCGTACGGAGGACCGATCCCGGATGCGATCACCGGGCTCGCGCGCATGATCTCCTCGCTCCACACCGACGAGGGCGACGTCGCGATCGAAGGTCTGAAGCGATTCGAGTGGGAGGGCGCTCAGATCCCCGAAGACGAGTTCCGCGACGAGTCGGGCGTGCTCGACTCGGTGAAGTTGATCGGGCAGGGCACGATCGCGGACCGTCTGCTGTCCTCCCCCGCGGTCGCCGTGCTGGGCGTCGACGCGCCGGCGATCGCGGGCTCGTCGAACCAGATCGTGCCGGTCGCTCGCGCTCGCGTGAGCCTGCGGCTCGCACCCGGCGACGACCCCGCCGCGGCACGCGAGGCGCTCGTGGCACATCTCCGGGCCCACGCCCCATGGGGCGTGGAGGTGACGTTCGAGGGCGGGTCCGGTTTCGAGGCCGGCCACGGTTACATGGTCGACACGTCGACGTCCGCGAGTCGCGCGGCGATGGACGCCCTCGCGCGGGCGTACGGGCGCGACCCGATCGAGGTGGGCTCGGGAGGATCGATCCCTCTGGTCCCGATGCTCACCGAGACGTTCCCCGGGATCGAGGTCCTGATCTGGGGCGCGATGGACGAGCGCTCGTTCATCCATTCCGTGAACGAGAGCGTCGAGTTGTCCGAGATCGAGCACATCGCGCTCGCCGAAGCGCTCTTCGTCCGCAACCTCGGCGAGAGAACCGGCGAGCCGGCTGCTACGTTGGGGGCGTGAGCACCTCCGAGGACTCGACCCCGTCCAGCCCATCCCCGCGGTCCCCGTCGAGGTACCTCCGGAGCCGGGGAAGCCAGACACCGAGGGCGCTCCACCGGCGGAGACCATCACCGAGCCGGCCAAGCTCCTCAGGATCGCGTCGATGGTCCGGGAGCTCCTGGAGGAGACACGCCACGCCTCCATGGACGAGGCCGGGCGCACACGGCTGGTCGACATCTACCACCGTTCCGTCGACGAGCTGGGCGAGGTGGTCAGCCAGGACCTGAAGGACGAGCTCCAGGAACTGGTGCCGCCGCTCGACGGTGTGCCCAGCGAATCCGAGATGCGCGTCGCGCAGGCGCAGCTCGTGGGATGGCTCGAAGGGCTGTTCCACGGGATCCAGGCAGCGATGTTCGCCCAGCAGATGGCGGCGCGGCAGCAGTTCGAGGAGATCCGGCGCCGTGGTCTGATGGCGCAGAACCCCGAACAGCAGAACCCCGAGCAGCAGGGAGCTCCGCCGCGGGGGCAGTACCTCTAGCGGTCCTCGTCCGCCCGCGACCCCGCGGGCGGCGCCACCTGCGAGTCGGCGGTTCCCGCCAGTCGCTGCGCGATGTACACCGGGATCAGCATCAGCAGGACGACGACAACCGCGACCACGTTCACCACGGGACGGTTCCGGGGCAGCCGGACGCTGTTGTAGATGAACTTCGGAAGCGTGATCGTGCTGCCCGAGAGGAAGTTCGTCACGATGATCTCGTCGAAGGAGAGCGCGAACGAAAGCAACCCACCCGCGAGGACCGCCGTCCGGATCGCGGGGAACGTGACGTAGCGGAACGTCTGCCACCCGTCCGCACCGAGGTCCATCGACGCCTCCACCAGAGAGGTCGGCGTGCGCCGCAGGCGCGCCAGCACGTTGTTGTAGACGACCACGATGCAGAAGGTGGCGTGGCCGACCACGATCGTGAACACCCCGAAGGACACGCCGAACGTCTCGATCGCCGAGCGCAGCGCGATCGCGGTCACGATCCCGGGGAGCGCGATGGGGAGCACCAGCAGGAACGACACCGTGTTGCGACCGAAGAAGTCGAAGCGATGAACGGCGAACGCTGCCGCGCTTCCCAGGATGAGCGCGAGCGCGGTGGCGAATAGCGCGACCTGCAGGGAGGCGACGAGCGCCTCGCGGACGGCCGCCTCGCGGAACGCGATGCCGAACCATTTCGTCGTGTAGTTCTGGATCGGCCACGCCTGGCCGATGCTGTCGTTGAAGGCGTAGATCGCCACGATCGCGAGCGGCACGTACAGGAACGCGAGCGTGAGCAGACTCCCCCCCTTGATCAGCACCCGCGCCGGTCTGGACTCCATCGCTACAACGCCTCGAACGCACCCGCTCGCTTCGCGAGCGTGAGATAGACGGCCATGACCGCGATCGGCACCAGCGCGAACGCCGCGGCCAACGGGGTGTTCCCCGCGACCCCGACGTTGTCGTAGATCACGTTGCCGATGAACTGCGTGTTCCCGACGAGCTCCGGCACGATGTAGTCGCCGAGCGTGAGCGAGAAGGAGAACATCGAGCCCGCCACGATGCCCGGCAGGATCAGCGGGAACACCACCCGGCGGAACGTGAACCATCCGCGAGCGCCGAGGTCCTCCGACGCTTCGAGGAACGACGCCGGCACGCGCTCGAGGGCCGCGTAGATCGGCAGCAGCGTGAACGGGAGCCACAGGTAGACCGACGTGAGCCAGATCGCCCAGTTCGACCGGCCGAGCTGGAGGGAGCCGAGTCCGACCGACCCGGCGAGCCAGTTCAGGAACCCGTTCGGGGTCAGGATGATCCGCCACGCGAAGACCCGCACGAGGTAGTTGGCCCAAAGCGGCAGCACCACCGCGATCAGCAGGGCGTTGCGCATCCGGGGCGTCGCCAGGCGGGCCGCGTAGTAAGCGAGCGGGAACGCGAGGACGATGTCCGCCACCGTGACTGCCGCGGCGATGCCGATCGTCCGGAGAACGATGTTGCGATAGACCTCGCCCTCCCAGAGCGTCTGGAAGTTGGTGAAACCCCAGTCGTGCACGATCTCGGTCGTGAACACGTCCAGGCGCCAGAAGGACGACGCGAGCAGCAGCGCCAGGGAGCCCAGGTAGATGACGACCATCCACGCCAGGGGAGGCCCCAGCGTGAGCAGGAGCCTCCCCGCGCGGTGGCGATAGAGCGCGGCGCTGAGGCGGCGGACGGCTCCGCCGTCCGCCGCCTCGGTCACCGATGCCACGGCGCTCCTAGGTACCGCGGATCTCGGTCCAGGCCTGCGTCCACTGGGAGTAATCGATGCACTCGTCGCCTCGGTCGTCGCCGCAGGCCACCTGCGGCGTCTTCCACAGGAAGATCGAGTCCAGGAACTCCTCGTTGCCGCAGAACGAGTACTCGACCGAGTCGACCAGTTCCGCGCCCCCTTCGCCGAGGGTGTCGGCGATGACCTGGCACGAATCGACGTTGGAGCCGGCGGCGCCGTAGTAGATCCCGACCTCCGCCTGCACGTCCGGCTGGAGCGTGTGGTCCATCCACTTCAGCATGCAGTTCGGGTTCGGCGCGTTGGCCGAGATCATCCACGTGTCGGCCCAGCCGGTCACACCCTCGGACGGGATCACTGCCGCCGTGTTCGCGGCCTCCGGGCCTTTCGTGTACGTGAGGTTCACGGGCCAGGCGGTTCCGACCACCATCGATCCGTCCACGAACCCGTCGATCTCGTCGGTGTACAGCGCCCAGTACGCGCTGATCAGCTCCGCCTTCTGCTGCTTCAGCAGGTCGACGGCTGCGTCGAACTGCTCCTGCGTCAGCTCGTAGGGATCCGTGATCCCCAGATCGGGCTGATTCGCCATCAGGTACATGGCCGCGTCGGCGATGAAGATCGGCGAATCGTAGGCCGTGACCTTCCCCGCGTACGGCGAATCCGACTCGAACGTCACGTCCCAGCTCGTCGGCGCCGGACTGACCTCCTCGGTGTTGTACATCAGGAAGTTGGGCCCGTACATGTACGGGGTTCCGTACACGTTGCCGTCCACGACGTAGTGATCGATATTCGTGCCGCCGTCCGGGTTGATCGGCGCGATGACGTTCTCCATCTCGGGGAACAGACTCGGATCGACAGCACCCACGTCACCACCGGCGATCAGGCGGTTGGACGCGTCGCCGGACGCAGAGACGCCGTCGTACTCGGATCCACCACCCTGTCGCATCAGCTGCACCATCTCGTCCGAGCTGTCGGCGTACGTGACCTCGACCTCACAACCCGTGTCGTCTTCGAACGGCGTGATCCAGTCGTATTCCTCATAGCCCTCGGTCGTGCCGTCCTCGGTGTACCCGTGCCAGGCGATCAGCTTCAGCTGGCCCTCTCCGTCACCGATCGAGTCGAAGGTCTTGACGTCGTCGCCCCCACCCGGCTCCGTCGGGTCGTCGCCGCAAGCCGCTGCGATCAGCGTCAGCGCGGCGAACCCGACGAGCCATCGGCTCACCTTCCTCATACAACCCCCTGTTCCGGGTCCATCGCGGACCCCTCGTTCCCCCCCGTTGCCTCCACGGGCCTGTTGTTCCGTCGGTCCCACCGAAGGCGGACCGCCTTCCCTCGTACCTGCAGCGCCTCCATCGAGCTGGTTTCGAGATTCTGCTGCATCACAACCAGCTCTCCGCCTTCGTCGAGCTCGACGACGTAGCGAGTGATCGCACCGAGGTATACGACTTCTCGAACGCGTCCGGTTGCCGCGCAATGCGACTCGCCGACTTCGGCGTCCATCGGGACGATCGCGATCTTCTCGGGACGGATCGTGAACGCGTGGTCGCTCCCCGTGATCCGTGCGGCGACCTCGCCTTCGAGCACGTTCGACACCCCGATGAACCCGGCGACGAACGCCGTGGCCGGCAGCTCGTAGACCTCGGCCGGCGAACCCACCTGCTCCACCTTGCCCTGGTTGAAGACCGCGAGGCGATCGCTCATCGTGAGCGCCTCCTCCTGGTCGTGCGTCACGTAGATGAAGGTGAGGCTCACCTCCTGCTGGATCTCCTTCAGCTCGATCTGCATCGCCTGCCGGAGTTTCAGGTCGAGCGCGCCGAGCGGCTCGTCCAGCAGGAGCACCGTCGGGCGCATCACGAGCGATCGCGCGAGAGCGACGCGCTGCCGTTGTCCACCCGAGAGCTGTCCGGGCCTTCGGTCTCCCATGCGCTCGAGCCGAACCATCTCCAGGGCGTCGGCGACCCGCTTGTGCCGCGCGTCCCTCGGGACCTTCCGCACCATGAGTCCGTAGCCGACGTTCTGGGCGACGGTCATGTGGGGGAACAGCGCGTAGTCCTGGAACACGGTGTTCACGTCGCGGTCGAAGGGCGGGAGGTCGGAAACGTCTCTCCCGTCGAGGAGGACCCGTCCTTCGGTCGGTCGCTCGAACCCCGCGATCATCCGGAGGCAGGTGGTCTTACCGGAGCCGGACGGGCCGAGCAGGGAGAAGAACTCCCCCGAGCGCACGTCCAGGCTCACGCCGTCCACCGCGACGACATCCCCGAAGCGCTTGACCACGTCCTCCAGGGCGACGGCGGGTGCGGAGCCGGTCGCATCGGGACGCCCGACTTCCATCGGGACAGCCTCGGACACGCGCCGTTCCCCCTCTCTTGCCCCCGGCAGCGTCGTGAACCCGGCCAATATTGACCGCGAAGCGAGGGTCCCGCAACGCTGCGCTCAGCCGATGGCACGTGCCTCCGCCGCCCGAGGGGGTGCCGACAACCCTCGTGTGAGCTCCCCGAGGATCCCTGGGCCCCGGTAGATCAGCCCCGTGTAGAGCTGGACGGCCGTCGCACCGGCGTCGAGGCAGGCTCGCACGTCCTCTGTCGTGGAGACGCCTCCGGACGCAACGATGGGAACCGAGCGGCCGGTCGCGGCGGCCACGTCCGAGATGATCCGGGGCGTCAGCTCACGGAGAGGTGAGCCCGAGAGGCCGCCGCGACCGGCCGCCAACCGGGCGTCCCGGACCGGGATCGTGTTCGAGCAGACGAGCCCACACGCCCCGGCATCGATCGCGCTGCGGGCAAGCTCCAGGACCCGGGTGCGCTCTTCGTCGTTGGTGAACGGCGGCAGCTTCAGCAGCACCGGCAGGTCCGTCCCGCTACGGAAGGCCGCGAGCAGGGTGCCCATGTGGGCCGCATCGTGGCGCCAGGGGGCATTCGGACTGCTCGCGTTCAGCTCGAACCCATCGACGTGGGGGGCAAGGATCTCGACGGTCTCGCTCGCCGCGTCGACGTCCTCGTCCGCCACGCTTGCGAGTCGGGGCGCCGTCCGCCGGGCTCGAGCCAGAGCCGCCGCCGCGGCGTCGGCGCCCGGATTCGGCAGCCCCATCGAGTTCACGATCGCGCCCCGCCGAGGTGAACGTACGATCCTGGGCTTCGGGTTCCCCTTCCGGGGCGCGCGCGTGATCGTGCCTCCGACGACGAACCCGAACCCGAGGCGTCCGAGGACATCGAGGTGTCGGCATGACTTGTCGAAGCCCGCCGCCAGGCCGATCGGGTTGGGGAGTCGGATGCCGCAGAGGTCGACCCCGATCGATGGATCGCGGACGGCTCCTCCGAGACGGTCCCACGGGAGCGGGAAGCTCAGCAGGGCGGTCGCGAGGCGGTGCGAGGCCTCAGGGGGGAGAGCGAAGAACGCCGGACGGCCGACGGCTCCGTACCACCCGCCTCGACCCACGTCCGTATGCTAGCCGCCGGTGAACGACGATCTGGCCGCGAACGACGACCTCGTGCGACGGATGGTGGCCGCGTCGGAGCTGCACGGAAACTTCACCCTGTCGAGCGGGCGTCGATCGTCCGTGTACTTCGACAAGTTCCGCTTCCTCACCGACCCGGCTCTCCTCCGCGACGTGGCGAAGGCCACGGCATCGCTGCTCCCCCCCGATGTCACGTCCCTCGGGGCCCCCGAAGGCGCTGCGATGCTTCTGGTCGCGGCGGTGGCACTCGAGACAGGCCTTCCGATCACGGTCGTCCGCAAGCAGCCCAAGGAGTACGGCACCAAGGCCCAGGTCGAAGGGGTCGCCGGTCCGGGAACCCGTATCGCGCTCCTCGAGGACGTCTCGACGACCGGCCACCAGGTGCGACGCGCCGCGGAGGTCCTCGAGGCCGCCGGCGCCGAGATCGTCACGATCGTCCTGGCGATCGATCGGGGCGGCGCGGATCACCTTCGCGAGGCGGGCTACCACGTCGAGGCCGTGGCGGTGCTGAGACCGGAGGAGTAGGCGCCAAGAAGATCAGGCGGAGGATCGGCGGGAGGTGGCTCGGACTTCTCGTCAGCGCTCGCAGCGCCACACACGGAGGCGCCACAGCCACCGAGAGCCGCGCTTGTGGAGGTTCAGGAGCCCATCCTTCATCATGCGCGCGGCCGCGAGCGACTTCCCCACGACGTCGGGGAGCGGGAAGTCCCGTTCGATGACCGCCTGCATCCGTTCGCCGAACATCTCGCGCGCCTTCGCGAGGATCGTCCGTTCGTCCTGGATCGTGCCGGTGGGCAGGTAGAGATGCCCGCCGTGTTTCAAGGTCTCGCCGATCGACTCCAACATCGCCGACGGGAGCTCCGCGCCGGTGGGACCGCCGGCCCGGCCGTCGGGGAACCATCCGGCCACCTGCGCGATCTCGTCCGGGATCCCGGAGACGTCGCCGATCACGACGTCGGCCCGGAGGTCACGGACGGGATCCAAGAGGCTGCCGACTCGGAACTCGCAGGTCCCCTCCAGCCCCAACCGCTTGGCGTTCAAGCGCGCGATCTCCACGGCTTCCTCGGAGATGTCGCAGCCGATCACCCGGTGGGCACCGAGCCGCGCCGCCACGAACGACAGCACGCCGGAACCGCATCCCACGTCGATGACGGTGTCCACGGGCCTCAGTTCCAGTGCCTCGGCGATCGTCTTGCTCGTGTGGGTCGGCGCGAAGACGCCGGGGTTCACCCTGAATTCGAAGGGGCCGGTGCGCCCCGTCCATCGGATCTGCTCGATCGCCTCACTCATGCGCGGAAAGGCTACAACTCCAGAGGCGCCACCGACGCGACCTCTCCCGGCACCAAGTCCCCCCGGTCCACGGCAGCCGCGTCGGCCTCGAGGCGGCCCGCGAGCGACTTCGTGGGGATGTCACGGCTCCCGTCCTCGTACGGCTCGATCCTCATGGCGGCACGGCGGAGCAGTGTGGCCGCCCCATGTGCGTTGCCACGGAACAGATGCACGTAGCCGGCGCCCATCTGCGAGAGACCCTTGAACAGCTCGGCCTCGTCGGTATCTCGGGCCTGCTTCCACGCGGTCTCCCAGGCCTCGTGTGCCGCGAACCATTGCCCAGCGCGCGCATGAGCCCTGCCGAGCTCGTGATTCTCATCCAGGCTCAACGAGCCGAAGTCCTCCAGCTCGAGCTCACTCGCTGCGTCCCACGCGAGCGGCCGGCCGAGACGATCCCGAGGCCGCTCGCCCTTGTTCCGAGTCTCGGTGGGCTTGCCGGCCTTGCCTTTCGCCTCTTCTCTCGTCGCCGGCCGGGCGGGTTCCTCAGGCACGACGGGATGCTACCCGCGCGGCTTACCGCGCAGGCGGTCCTGGAGTCGGTCCAGCATCCGCTTGCGAGCCCTCGCTCTCGCCTCGGCATCTTCCTCGGCTTCGGCCTCCGCGCGATCGTGCTCTTCCAGCGTCTCCTTCGCGGCCGCGTCGCCTTCGGCGACCCGGTCGCGCAACACGAGCTCCACGAGGACGACCTTGATCGTGGCCGCGGCCGGGAGGGCGAGGAGTGCGCCGGCGAACCCACCCAACGAGCCGAACACCAGCGTGGCTATGACCACGGCCGCGGGCGACAGGTTCACCGCGTTCTTCATGATCCGCGGCTGGATCACGTAGTTCTCGACCTGCTGGTACACGATGAAGTACACGAGGATCACGACGCCCGTGACGCCGGACTGGAAGAAGCCGACGATCACCGCAGGGGCGGCGCCGAAGTACGCGCCCACCGCGGGGACCAGGCCGGCGAGCGCCGCCCAGACCGCGAGCGGAACCGCGAACGGGATCCCGCCCCCGAACAGACCGAGGATCGAGAAGAACAGCAGAGCGGAGGCGCCGGCGATCGACGCGGTCGTGAGGATCCCGGACACGTACCCACCGATCCGATTGATCGACTGGTCCATCACGTCTTCCGCGCGGTCTCGCGTCTCGGGCGCGAACACGATCGCCGCGGTCCGGCGCATCCGCGGGAGGGAGATCATGAAGTAGATCGTGAGGATCGCGACCGTGATGACGTTGAAGATCGCACTCCCGACCCTGCCGGCGACGCCGACGATCGTGCCGAAGGATCCCGTGATCCTTTCCGGCAGCTGCTCGACGAACCTCTGCAGGCGAGCGGCGACGTTGCCGTCCTGGAAGTAGCGGCCGATCGCGTCGTCACGCTCCGACAACCGCTCGACGTACAGGGGGATGTCGTCTGCGAGCTCCCCGATCTGCGTCACGAGCCGAGGGATCACGAGCCACGAGAAGAGGATCACCACGCCAAGGGCGATCAGGAAGATCAGCGCCACGGCGCGACCACGACCGATGCCTCGTCGTTCCATGCGCCGGACGGCCGGGTCGAGTCCGATCGCGAGCACGGCCGCCATCAGGATCAGGATGACGATGTTGATGACCGACCAGAGCGCGACCAGAACGGCGAAGACGGCCGCGATCGTCAGCAGCACTCGAACCCAGTAGGACATGGGCGGCCAGCGGCGCTGCATCCCGTCCGTCTCGGGCTCGTCGGGAGGCTTGGGAGTCTTGGCCGTGGAAGTGGTGGTACCGGTCTCCGTCACGGCTCGAGTCTCGCCCGCTCCGGGACCGGATGCCAACACCCGGGCACCCGGTACGCTCCGCGACGTCGTGGAGCGACCTGACGTGGTGATCGTGGGCGGCGGCGTGATGGGGACGGCGGCCGCGCGAGCGCTCTCCTCGCGCGGCCGCGCGGTGATCCTGCTCGAACGGTTCACGTTCGGTCATGGCAGCGGGAGCTCGGGAGGGCCGACCCGGAACTTCCGGCTCACCTATCACGACCCCGTCTACGTCCGTATGGCACGGGAGGCGCTCGCACGGTGGCGCCGTCTCGAATCAGAGGCAGGAGTCGAGCTCCTCCGGGTCGTGGGCGGACTGGACGTCGGCGCCGCCACCGACCTGTCGGCTGCCGCGCTCGAAGCTGCCGGGGAGTCCTTCGAGCGACCCTCGGCGGCCGAGGTTGCCGAGCGCTGGCCGGCCCTCCGCTTCGACGGAGCGGCGGCGTTCGTCTACCAGTCCGAGGGAGCGATCCTCCGGGCGGACGAAGCGATCGGTGCGCAGGCCCGACTGGCCCGTGAGGCGGGCGGGGAGCTCCGCGAGCACACCGTGGTCGACACCATCCGTCCCGCGGGGGACGGCGTCGAGATCGTCACAATCGAAGGCGAGGTGATCCGGGCGCCGATCGCGATCGTGGCCGCAGGTGCCTGGGCGGCCCCGTTGCTCGGGGGCGCGGGCATCCACCTGTCCCTGCGCCCGACACTGGAACAGTCGACCCATTTCGACGCGGGTGAGGAGGCATCGTCGATCCCGACGGTCATCGACTGGGACTCCGCGCCGCAGCAGCCTCCGTACCTGGTCCCGAACCCGTTCAGGGTCGGGGAGATCAAGGCCGGCGCGCACCTGTCCGGGCCCGTCATCGACCCGGACGCGCGGTCGTTCGAACCGGACAAGGACCGAGAGGCGCACACCGCCGTCTGGGTCGGCGAGCACGTCGTGTCACGCCCGCCGCTCCTTCGAACCGAGACGTGCCTCTACACGACCACGCCCGACGAGGACTTCGTGATCGATCGGACCGGGCCGCTGGTGATCGGGTCACCGTGCAGCGGCCACGGCTTCAAGTTCGCCCCGCTGATCGGCGAGGCGCTCGCCGACCTGGCGACGGGTGAGCAACCGCCGGTCCCGCTGGATCTGTTCCGGATGGATCGACCCGGCCTCCGAGTCTGACTTGGAGCTCAGGTTCCCTCGTCGACGGTTTCCAGGAGCAGCTCGAGCGCCTCTCGAAGTCCCTCGTACCGCCGGCCACCGAGGGCGCGTCTGGCTCGCGCCTCGACGGCAGCGACCGCCCGCCGGCACTCGGCCGCGAATGTGCGGCCTCGCGCCGTGAGCCGGACCACCTTCGCCCGGCCGTCCTCCGGGTCGGGAGTCCGCCGGACGAGCCCTCGAACCTCGAGCTCGTCGACGACCACCATCATGGCCTGCTTGGTGACGCCCGCTCGCCGGGCGAGCTCGGTGAGCCGCGTCCCGTAGCGGCGGTCGACGTTGAGCACGAGCGCCGCCTGAGAGGCGCGCAGCTCCGGCCAGCCCCGCTCCTCGAGCTCCACGACCAGGTCTGCCGCGAACCCACGATGCGCGGCGAGCAGGAGACGACCGAGCTGTGGTTCCGTCACCCCTTCATCCTGCCCGCCGCCGGCGAGAAGTCAACGAACCTGACGGTCGCCGTTGGGGACGCCTGGCTAGCCTCAGGGGATGGAGGTGCGTGAAGCGACGAAAGCCGAGCACGTCGCGGCCGGACGGGTCACCGCCGAGGCCTATCGCGAGTTCGTCCGTCCCGGCGACGACGATTGGGAGCGCTACCTCACGAGGATCGCGGACGTCGCGGCTCGTGCCGACCGGACGACGATCCTCGTGGCCGTGGAGGAGGGGCGCGTGCTGGGGTCCCTGACGCTGGAGCTCGAGGGACGCGTGGCGGACGAGGGTGAAGAGGAGCGACGGCCGCTCGAGCCGGCGGAAGCCCACATCCGGATGCTCGGCGTCGATCCCGCCGCGCGGGCCCGCGGCGTCGCTCGAGCCCTCATGGCGGAGTCGGAGGCGCGGGCCCGCGCGGCCGGCAAGACGTTCATGACCCTGAACACCACCCATCGGATGAAGGCCGCGCAGGCGATGTACGAGCATCTCGGGTTCGAGCGCGTGGACGACATCGTGTTCCCGGACGGATTCGTATTACTCGGGTACTCCAAGAAGCTCTCGGTCCACCGATCACCGGAAGGGAGCGAAGGATGAGGAACCATCGTCTTCTCGTGGCGAGGCCCTGGTTCTTGCTCGCGTTGCTCACGATGACCTTGCTGTTGGCGGCCTGCCCGAGCGGGAAGGGCGGCTACTAGCCGCCACTCCCCGAAGCGGCTTCTCGATCAGCTCGCGGTTCGTACGACCTCGCCGGAGGCGAGGATCACGCCGTCCTCGTACTCGGCTTGCACCTGCCCACCGCGGAACTGCTGCTCGTAGACCTTCGCGTACAGCCCGCCCCGCTTCAGCAGGTTCTCGTGCGTCCCCTGCTCGACGATCCGCCCCCGGTCCATGACGAAGATCACGTCGGCCGACAAGATCGTGGAGAGGCGATGCGCGATGGCGATCGTCGTCCGGCCCTTCATCAACGGTTCCAGCGCCGACTGCACCAGGCGCTCGGAGGTCGTGTCCAACGACGAGGTGGCCTCGTCCAGGATCAGGATCTTCGGATCCTTCAGGACCACCCTGGCGATCGCGAGGCGCTGCTTCTCTCCGCCGGAGAGCTTGTAGCCACGCTCCCCGACGACGGTGTCATAGCCCTCGGGCAGCTCCGTGATGCGGTCGTGGATGTTCGCCGCCCGCGCCGCCGCGATCATCTCCTCATCGGTCGCGTCCGGCTTGCCGTACAAGAGGTTCCGACGGACCGTGTCGTGGAACAAGTAGGTCTCCTGCGTGACCACGCCGATCGCTTCACCCAGCGACTCGAGCTTGATCTTCCGGACATCGACGTCGTCGATCTCAACCGCCCCCTCCTGCACGTCGTAGAGGCGGGGCACCAGATACGTGACCGTCGTCTTGCCGGCGCCGGAGGGACCGACCAGCGCGGCGAGCTGCCCCGGCCGGATGTCCAGGTCGACGTCTTCGAGCGTCCACTCCCGCGGCACCGGGTCATCGTCTCCGAGTGGTGGCGCATCCGGCGACACGGGGATGCCTTCCGTCATGTGTTCGGCGGGCGGCTCCTCGTACCGGAAGCGGACGTCCCTCAGTCGCACGTGACCGGTCACGTGCTCGATCGACACGGCATCCGGTGCGTCCTGGATCTCGTGCGGCAGATCCAGATACTCGAAGATCCGATCGAAGAGCGCGAGCGAGGACTGCACCTCGGTCGACACCTGCAGCATCGACCCGATCGGGAAGAAGAGCCGGGACTGGAGCGTGGTGAACCCCACGAGCATGCCCGACCTGATCACGTCGAAGCCCGCGTCCGCGTTCACCCAGCCCGCGACCAGGTAAACGAGGGCAGGTGTGATCGAGAAGAACGTGCCCACGAGCGCGAAGAACGAACGCCCGATCATCGTCTGGCGGAGCAGGAATCCGGTCAGCCGTTCGTTCTCCCCCCGGAACCTGCCGATCTCGAACTGCTGGCGACCGAACGCCTTCGACAGCAGGATCCCGCTCACGCTGAGCGTCTCCTCGGTGATGGTGGTCATGTCCGCGAGGGTTCGCTGCGTGTTGGTCGCGACCTCTCGCCGAGCCCTGCCGACCTTCACGGTGAGCCACAGGAAGAGCGGCATCAGCAACAGCGACAGGATCGTGAGCGGGATCGAGATCACGAGCATCGCGATGATCGTGCTGAGGATCGTCACGACGTTGGAGAGCACCGTGGAGGCGGTGTCGGTCACGACCGACTGGACGCCACCCACGTCGTTCGCGAGCCTCGACTGGATCTCTCCCGTGCGCGTCGTCGTGAAGAACCGGAGCGGCATCCCCTGGAGGTGCTCGTAGAGCTTGTTCCGGATGTCCTGCATCACGTTCAGACCGACGAGGTTCGTGAGGTAGGTCTGCGCGATCCCGATGATGCTCGTCACGATCGGCACGGCGATCATGATCCCGACGTAGAGGTAGAGCAGCGGGAGATTCGGGCACGGCTGCCCTTGGCAGACGCCGTTGTCGCCGAAGAGCGCCCGGTCGAAGACCAGCACGATCATCAAGGGGTTGATGACGCCGAGCCCAGATGTGAGACCGATGAGCAGACCGACCAGGCCGACTTTGCCCTTGTACGGACGGAACGTCCCGATCACGCGACGGACCGTCGCGCGATCGACCTTCCGGTGATCTTCGTTCGCCGGAGGGACGCGGAAGAAGCCGTGACGACCCATCGATCGAGCATAAAGGGGGCGGCGGGCTACGCCCGCCGCCCCCGTTGCCTATCGGTCGCTGCTACTCCGCGAAGCAGGGACCTTCGATCTCGGCGCTGGCGTGGGCGTCGCCGTCATCGATGAAGTAGTGGTCGGTCCCCGGGCCACCGAAGACACCGTCGTTCCCGCGCCCGTCGACCGTCGCGAGGCACGCGTCGTTGCCGGGGCCACCGTAGACCAGGTCGACTCCGGCGGCGCCCCCGTAGAGGGTGGAATCGCCCGTCTCACCGCCGTAGATGCGATCGTCGCCCCTGCCCCCGTCGCCGTCGTCGATCCCTCGCGCACCCCGCATCACGTCGTTCCCGGTGCCTCCGATCATCGTGTCGCGACCCTGGGACCCGAGGAGTCGATCGTCTGCTCCTCCGCCGCTGAGGAAGTCGTGGCCGGGTCCGCCGCGGAGGATGTCGTTCCCCGCGAATCCTCTGAGCTCATCGTCGCCTCCGAACCCACACAGCACGTCGTCGCCGGGGGTTCCGTTGATCACGTCGTCACCCTGCGTACCAGTCTGCGTGCAGGGCGGTGCCGCTCCCATCGACGGAAGCCCCCAGAGGAGCAGAGTCGCGCTTCCCAGTCCGAGCAACGCAACCAACCGAGCGATCCGCATGCTGCATCTCCTTCCGTGCGCTCTTGCCCCGGATGACCTTGCCCCGACCGTAGCCGCGGTTGCGCGCGAGGGTCAACTACCCTCGAGTCTCTTCCTCGCGACGATGAGGATCAGACCTATCTACTCGTCAGCTCGCGGGCGCGTTCGAACACCTCGTCCAACATCGCGGCTGTGAGCTTGCCCGTGAACGTGTTCTGTTGACTCGGGTGGAAGCAACCGAGGAGGACGAACGGACCCACCTGAACCTCGGCGAGATGGCCGAAGCGAGGACGCGGCCTGACCGTGTGACCGAGCGCGCCGAAGGAACGGAGCGCCCCGTCCCACGCCAGCGCGCCCAGCGCGACGATAACCCTCAGGCGCGTCAACACCCGGATCTCTCGCTCCAGGTACGGGAGACACCGGTCCCGTTCCTCGATCGTCGGCTTGTTCGCGGGTGGCGCGCACCGGTTGACCGCGGCGATGTACACCCCGTCGACCCGGAGTCCGTCGTCGAGGGCGACCGAGTCGGGCTGGTTCGCGAAGCCGGTTCGATGCAGCGACGCGAACAGGAAGTCGCCGCTCCGGTCGCCCGTGAAGATGCGGCCGGTGCGGTTCCCACCGTGAGCGGCAGGAGCCAGCCCGAGGATCATGATCGCCGCCTTCGGGTCGCCCCAGCCGGGGACCGGCCTCCCCCAGTAATCCTGATCCCCGAAGCGAGCGACCTTCTCGCGCGCCACCTGCTCTCGCCACGCGACGAGGCGCGGACACGCTCGGCAGACGACTACTTCATCGCGGATCCGTCCGAGGTTGTCGCTCACGACACCGCCCTCACGCCGCTCACACGGCGGCGGCCTTCGCGGCGACCCAGTCGTCGTAGCCACCTTCGAAGCTCTTCACGTCGCCGTCACGGACCTCGAGGATCCGGTCACAGAGCCGATCCAGCAGGTAGCGGTCGTGCGAGATCAGGATCGCGGTCCCCTCGAACGACTCCACCGCACCCTCCAGCACCTCCATGCTCTCGATGTCGAGATGGTTCGTGGGCTCGTCGAGGACCAGACAGTTCGCGCCCGAGAGCATCAACAAGCAGAGCTCGAGCCGGGTGCGCTCCCCACCGGAGAGCGACCCGACCGGCGTGCGCATCTGGTCGTACCGGAAGAGGAACTTCGCGAGGAGGGCGACGGCCTCGCCTTCGTACATCGCTTTCGTCTTCCGGACCGATTCGACGGGCGTGAGCGTCGGATCTTGGCTCTGGAATCCCTGCTCCAGGTAGCCGATCCGGATCGAGGGGCCGACCCACCGCTCCCCGGACGTCGCCTCGAGCTCGCCGGCCAGGATCCGCCCGAGCACCGTCTTCCCCGCGCCGTTCGGCCCCACGACGCCCAGCCGCTCTCGCCGGTAAACGTCGAACGAGACGTCGAGGAGGATCGGGTCCTCGTCGAAGGCCATCGAGACGTCCCGGAGGCGAGCGATCCGTTGTCCACCGCGCTCGGCGGGACGGAGCTCGAGCGCCATCTTCCGGCGCTCGAACACCGGACGATCCACCTTGTCCATCTGGTCGATCTGGCGCTGCTTGTTCCTCGCCTGCCTGATGTGTCGCTCGTTCGGCACCCAGGACGCCCAAAGCTCGAACCGGGCGATCGCGGCTTCGAGCCGTGCGATCTCCTTCTGCTGTGTCACCCAGACTCGCTGCTGGCGCTGGAGCGCGAGCTCCTTCGCCACGGCGTAGGCCGAGTAAGTGCCCGGCCACATCGTGACCGCGCCGCGATCGAGCTCGGCGATCTGGTTCACCGTGTCGTCGAGGAGGTAGCGATCGTGGGAGACGGTGACGACGGCGCCGGGGAACTCCGCGACCACGTCCCCCAGGATCTCGCGCCTGTCGGAGTCGAGGTGCGTCTCGGGCTCGTCGAGGAGGAGGAGATCCGGATCGCGGATCAGGCATGCGGCGAATGCGGCGAGCTTGCGCTGGCCGCCGGAGAGCGCGGTGGTCGGAAGTGTCAGGTCGTGATCGTCGAAGCCGAGGCGAACGAGCAGGCTCCGCGCTTCCCCTGCCAGCCCAGGGCCACCGGCTTCCACCCAGCGGTCGAGCACCGCCTGCTGTTTGACGAGGACGCGATCCATCTTCGCGAGGTCGGCCGTGACCGCCGGCCGCGCCAACTCCGCCTCGATCGTCCGGAGCTCGTCGTCGAGCGTGGCGATGTCCGGCCGGCCGGCGAGCACCCACGCCTCCGCCGTCCTGTCGTCGCCCTCGGGGTTCTGCTCGAGGTAGCTGACGGTCACGCCGCGGCGCCGCACGACCTCGCCCTCGTTCACTTCCTCGGTGCCACCGACGATCCGGAGCATCGTCGACTTGCCTGCGCCGTTCGGCCCGATGATCCCGATCCGCGCGCCGTCGGGCACCATGAAGTCGACCCCCTGGAGCACGGGCCACGTGCCGTACGACTTGTGCACCCCGACGAGGCTGACGACAGACATCTCAACGACGGAGCGTACGGAACCGCTCGGACGCCGCCTCGAACGCCTCCAGTGGTTCGAGGAGCTGGTCGACGGCCCAGATCAACCCCTCGAAGCCGCCGAGCTCCGGCGGATCCTCCCGCATCCGCCGGGCTCGCTCCAACGACTCTCGGATCCCGGCGTCGCAGGCGAGCCACTCCTCCTCGAGGTCTGGATGTCGCCACGCCGGCATCAGCTCCTGCGCAGCCGTGAGCCGCTGCTCCAGCTCGAGGATCCCTTCCGCGAGCGGCGTCCCGGCCGACCGCGTCGACGGAACAGTCCCGGTCATCGCGTCCTTCGCCGCCTCGACTTCGTCCACCACCCGACGAAGCGCGTCGAGCGATCCGACGAGGTCGGGAGGAAGTCGCCTTCTACGCATCACGCCGATTCAGCTGGCTTGCTCCCTCGGGATACCAAATGAGCCAAGATTCAGCGTCGTACGCGCCGACCACGATCGCGGTCACGCGCGCAACGAGGTCGTCGAGGAGCGAGTCCGTCATGGCAGATCCTGGCTCCGGGGCAGACTCGCCTCCCTCGAGGTTCGAGATGACGCCGATGGATGGATACCAGTGGGTCTCGCGCGCGGCCTTGACGATCGCTTCGTGGTCCGACGGAGTCGTGATAAACGCATAGACGGCGACACCGACAGTGAAATAGTCGATGTCGGGCATTCGGGGATCCCCTACGCGCGAGGTCGGGTGCTCGAAAACGCAGATGGACTGAGCCTCGGACAGTCGAGCCCCGATCAGATGGGCGAGTTCAAGTGATTCATCGCCGGAAGCCACGCCGCCGGATCCAAAGTCGGTCAGGTCCGCCAACGCTGTCTTGACTGGAAGGATCCCGATCACCTGGCCTTTCGCCGGGACAGCAAGGAGGCGTTTCGCTAGCGGTCCACCGTATGACAGCTCATCCTGGATGAACTGGAACGCTTCCCTTCTGAGCTCATATTGCATGTGTCTCGCCACCCGAACGCAGGCCAATGGCGGTGTCTCTGACCGGAACGATCGCACGCGGGTCGTTTGTGGCGACGGCGTCGACGCCGAGCTCGAAGAGGCGGCGCGCGGTCGCCGGATCATCGGCAATCCACACACCCAGGAGCGCGCCGGCGTCATGGACACGATCGCCGTAGCCTTCGCCGGCCTCGAGCACCTTCGTCACGAACGGGAGCACCCACGGGTGGCCCTGGCCTGTCGCTTGAGCGAGCGCATCGTCGGCGTCCACGTCGACCCAGGTCAGGAGACCAGTGGGAACGTCGGGACGGAGGGCGCGGCTGTGCGCGATCGACCTCGGGTTGAAGCTGGACACGATCACCGAGCCAGAGAATGCGAGCTCGTCCAGGGTGGCGAGCGTCACCTCGACCCCGGGCTCCGCGTCGGGCGAGTACCCGGGCTCGTCCGGCGAGTTCTTGATCTCGATGTCGGCGCCGGCACGGCCGGATAGGCACTTCAACGCCTCCTCCAGCGCTGGCACTCCAAGCTTCCGAATCTCGTCCATCGTCATCCCGGACACGATGCCGGTGCCATCCGTGGTTCGTGACACATCAGGGTCGTGCAGGACGACCGGGTATCCGTCCGCGGTCATCCTGACATCGAACTCGACTGCGTCCGCACCTGCATCGATCGCGGCCTCGAACGCTGCGATCGTGTTCTCCGGCTGCTCGATCGACGCGCCGCGATGTGCCACCACCATCGGCCTCGTCGGCCGCTCGGCCCTCACGCCTGGCTGGCCGGGCACAACGGCTCGACCGGGCACTCGGGGCAGTTCGGCTTCTTCGCGGTGCAGAGCGCGCGGCCGTGGTCGATCAGGACGTAGGTGAAGTCGAACCACTGCTCTCGCGGGATCAAGCGCATCAGATCCTGTTCGATCTTGTCGGGGTTCTTCTGCTCGCTGAACCCCAACCGATGGGCGAGCCGGTTCACGTGGGTGTCCACCGCGATCCCCTCGACGATCCCGAACGAGTTCCCGAGGACGATGTTCGCGGTCTTCCGCGCCACGCCGCGCAGCGTGATCAGATCCTCCATCGTGCCGGGGACCTCGCCGCCGTACTCCTCGACGATCCGCCGGCACGCCTCTCGGATCGAGATCGCCTTTTGGTTGAAGAACCCGGTCGCGTGGATGTCGGCCTTCAGCTCATCCTCGGGCACGCGCAGGTAGTCCTCGGCGGTCCGGTATTTCTGGAACAGAGTCGCCGTGACCCGGTTCACCGTCTCATCGGTGGATTGCGCCGAGAGGACCGTCGCGACGAGGCATTCCAATGGGTTCGTGAACTTCAGGGCGACCTTCGCGTCCGGGTACGCGTCGGAGAGGCGCCGGATGACCGCGGGCGCGCGCAACTCGATCGGGTCGTCTCGCGTCAGCTGCTTTGCGGGCACGCGCGAGATGCTACTCGGGTCTCCTCAAACGACGGTCGCGTCCGGATCGAGCGCGGGGTCGCCCTCGGGCAGGACGTCGACGGCCCACTCGGCCCGCTTCCACGACGGCACCGGCGTCTCGCAGTCCTCCCGCGGAACGAATTCGGAGGAAGCGACCTTCTGGTAGCGATGCACGTAGCGGGGGCAGTTCGGGAAGATCTCCCGCGCCCGGACCCGGACCACGAATTGCGCCTCCGGCCAGCGGGAGCGGAGCTCGTCGTCGAAGTCGACGGAAGCCTCGCCGTTCACGCGCATCCGGTTCCGCCGCTCGAAGTCGATGAAAAGGATCCCGACGTGCGGGTTCCGGAGCAGATTTCCGGCGGACAGGTACATCCCGTTGCCGTTGTAGTTGGGGAAGGCCAGCGTGTGCTCGTCGACGACCCGGATGAATCCCGGGTCACCGCCCTTGTAGCTCACGTTCGGCTTGCCGTCCTCATCGGCCGTGGCGAGGAAGAACATGTCCCGCGTCTCGACGAACGCGCGGTCGTGCTCAGTGAAGGCGTCATGGACCAACACGTCCTCGATCCGGTCGGCGAGCCGTCGTGTGTCGAAGCGATCCTGCAGCTCTCGATTCCCGTCGTGGTACATCTCCTCCATCGTCGCCACCCCCTCAGATCAGCGCCAGGTCGAAGCGGTCACCGTCGCGATACGTCGACACCGTGCCGTCGGTCCGCACGTGGATGCCGCTCTTGCCCAGAACCTCCCAAGCCGCGCCGTCTCCGACCATGGCCGTGTCCTCGTCCAGGCCCACGAAGGTGTATCCGTCGGGAACCGATCCGATGATGAAATCACGCGCGCCCGGGATCCACGTGTCAACCATGTCCCAGTGCGGCGCGAACAGCGATCGAGGCACGAGATCGAGGCCGGGCCTCCAGACCTCGCCCATCTCGGTGGTGTCGCTGTCGAACGTGATCTCGTTGAGGCACGCGACGCCGGCGCTGCATCCCGCGTACGCCATGCCACGGTCCAGCTGCTTCAGGAGGGCGTCGAGGAAATCGCTCTCGCCGAGCACCTTGGAGAGGTAGGCGGGGTTCCCGCCCGAGAAGTAGACAGCCGAGGCACCCTCTAACCGCTCGAGCGACCGCGGGTCGTCGGCGTCCTCCCGCGTCTTGAGATCCAACACCTCGGCGGGGATGTCGAGCCGAGAGAAGTGCGCGAGCCCGAGCGAACCCCAGCGCTCGAAGACGTCCTTGCCCTCGGGAGCGGAGGCGGTGGGCAGGATCAGAACCCGGCCGTCGCCATCGGCTTCGGCCACCAGGCGCCGGTCGACCGGCTCGGACCACGGCTGGAACTCCCCCGAGCCGAGCAGCGACCACCAGGTCATCGCAGCGCCTCGGGGCGAAGTTCGACGTCGAGCTTCGCCCCGAGCTCCGACGCGACGTCCAACAATGCGTCCATGTCCTCCGCCTCGGTCCGGAAGTTCACGATGCAGGATCGGAGGCAGAATCGCCCGTCCAGCACCGCGTTCGAGCAATAGACGCGCCCGTCGAGCTGGATCTCCGTCATCAGCCGGTTGTTGAGCAGGTCGAGGTACTCGTCTCGCCCGGCGACGCCGGACGACGTCAGGTCTGATGGCACGTAGCGGAAACACGTGATCGAGAGTCCGACGGGCGTCATCAGCTCGAACTCATCGTGCTCCTCCGCGCGCGCACCCAGGTAGCGGGCCAGCGCCGCGTCGTGGGAGATCCGCCGCCCGTACGCCTTCCGACCGTGGGCGAGCAGCGAGACCCAGACCTTGAGGGCCCAGAACCCTCGGCTGAAGTTCGGCGAGTGGCGACCGAGGTCGACACCCCAGTCGGTGTGCTCCTCGTCCTTCACGACGTAGGCCACGTAGTCGACGTCGAACGCGCGCCGCATCAGCTCGAAGTCACGGACCACGATGCAGCCTCCGGACTGCGGCGTGTAGAGCCACTTGTGCGGGTCGAACGCGATCGAGTCGGCTCGTTCGATGCCCGCGAACAGCGGGCGGAGGTCGTCCGCGAGCATCGCAGGTCCGCCGTAGGCCGCATCGACGTGGAACCAGAGGTCTTCCTCACGACAGAGATCGGCGATCTCTTCGAGCGGATCCACCACCCCGGTCGATACGGTGCCCGCGTTCGCCACGACGGCGAACGGCTGGATCCCTGCCGCGCGGTCTTCAGCGATCCGAGCGCGGAGCTCATCCACCCGGATCCTGTAGTCGGGACCGACGGCGATCTGTCGCACGTTCCCCGACCCGATCCCCAGCATGTCGGCGCCCCGGATCGAGACGATGTGTGTCTCGGTCGAGACATAGAGAGCGAGCGTCGGGCCCGCCGCGACGCCATCCTTGCGGATGTCCCACCCGGCCTTCGCGTCCCGGGCGACCTTCAGTGCGATGAAGTTCGCCATCGCGCCTCCGGACGTGAGCGCGCCGCCGGAGGTCGGAGGCAGGCCGAACACGTCCTGCGCGAACCAGCGTGCGAACCCAAGCTCGATCTCGGTCGCGGCGGGGGCTAGCCGCCATCCTCCCGCATTCCCGTTGAGGCCCGAGGCGAGGAGATCGGCCGCGGCGCCGGGCACGGTGCCGGCGCCGGAGATGTAGGCGTAGAACCGCGGATGCCCGAGGTACCCCGAGTAGTCGAACGTGACCCGACCCAGGTAGTCGAGGAGCTCGTCCTCGGGCATCGGCTCGTCCGGGACAGGGATCGCGACGGCGTCGCGGACCTCTTGGACCCCCCACCCTCGTGACACCGGGAGATCACGGAGCCTCGTCAGCAACTCCTCGTAGATGTCCGCGACGCCGTCGGTGAACGCGCGAGCACGCTTCGGGTCCCAGTCGAGATCGCGAACCGGCGCCGGTCGCTCGACCATCACGACCCCTTCGTCGCCGCGAGCACGAACGCTTCCTTGGCCATGAAGCGACGGAAGCCCTCGTCACCGAAGACCCCGTAGAGCGCCTCGATCTGGCTGGCGTGCTCCTTGATCGAGGCGATCTTCCGGTCCAGTTGCTCGGTCGGGAGCTCGAAGAGGAGATCCACCTCCTCGTCCGGAACCACGTTGGGCGTCCCGGGGCGGAAGATGTCGAACGGCGCGAGCTTCTCCAGCCACTCCTCGCCGAGGCTCTGCGGGAAGACGGCGTGGTACAGGCGAGCACCGGCCTTCGCGACCTGGCTGAAGGCCTCCCCGGCCCAGCGGGACACGTCCTGATGCGCCACGTGCCCCGTCATCCCCTCCGGTCCGAACGTGAGGACCGTGTCGGGACCGACGTCCGCCATGACCTGACGGACCTGATCCTCGCCGACGGGATCCAGCCCCGAATCCATGTCGATGTCGATCGGCCCCTCGAGGAAGTGATGCTCTTTCACCCCGAGCACGTCAAGGCTCCGCAGGAGCTCGTTGGTCCGCACGTCTCCCATCGTGGCCGGCGGCCACTTGTCCTCGTCCATGGAGCCGCCCTCGCCGCGGGTCGCCGTCACGTCCACGACCCGCTGTCCCGCCTCCACCGCGGCCGCCATCAGGCCGGCGCTCAAGTAGATGTCGTCGTCAGGATGCGCCCAGACACCGAGGATGGTCCCTAGGTCGGCCACGTCGATCATGCGGACGGATGCTAGCGGGGCACCGTGTGAACGGCTAGGGCTACTCAGCGAAGGGGGCGCGAGATCTCGCTCACCACGATCAGTCGGCCGGGACAGCTCCGGATGGAGGTCCCGTCCGTCACGGTGCGGGCCTCCTCCGGGGACATCTCCCGCCCCCGCAGCTCCAACCGGTCACCCGGTCGTGCCACCTCGGCGAGATCGGACATGAGCACGAGGCCTTGATCGTCGCGCGCGAGGTAATACGAATACGGATCCACGATCGGCACGAGAGGTCCGACGTCGGTCTCGATCGAGAGGCACCGACCGCGCTCAACGAGCGTGCCGGACCTCGAGAACATCCGGAGATCCGTAGGGAGCTCGTCGTACTCGATCAGCACACGACCGGGCGCGTCCCGGACTCCGGCGAGCACCCGGAAGATCGCGGCCGGATCGGTGAACCCGATGATCTGCGGTAGCGCTGTGTCGTACCTGTCCCCGAGCAGGTCGCGGGTTTCAGCCGTAAGGTCGATGCCGCACCCCGTCATGAACTGGTGAGTACCGTCCGTTCGTCGGGCGACGGCATAGGCGGCTTGCTCTCGTTCGAGGTCCGACGAGGCGAGCGCGAGGAATACCCGAGACTCGTCGTCGAGCGCCGATCGGATCTCCCGAAGGAGGTCGTCATCGATCGCCACTCTCTCAGCGACGACGGTGGAGTCGGGATCGCCGCCGGGGCCCAGCTGCCGTACCAAGAGCTCGACTGTCGCATTCCCACTCCCGTCAGAGTGCAGGCCCTGCACGTCGGGAACGGGGCCGTCGACCTCGAGCCATCGCTCGGCAAGGGCGACGTACCACTCGGTCGGAGCCCGGCTTTCAGCCAAGGCGCACGGAGCGAGCTTGACGATGGCGAACGCCGCTCCCCCCAGAACGAGCGCAAGTCCGACCACGAGGCTCACCCACCGTCGTCGACCGCGTGCGACATCCACTGATCGGTTGTACGGAAGGGGCAGTCGAGCTGGGCGGTCCCGCTAGGGGCTCGCGCTGCGGATCCGCTCGCGGATCCGCTCCGCCAGCCCCTCCGGGAGCTCTTCGCCGCGGCACTTCGTCGCGATCAGGAGCTTCATGTGCTTCTTGAACTCGGCGTGCTCGTTGCAGTCCGTGCAGCCGGCGAGGTGCGCCTCGACCTGGACCGTGAGCTCACGGAGACACTCGCCGTCGACGTAGCGCTCGACCTCGCGGAGCGTCTCCGTGCACCCCATATCGCCCTTCTCACCCATCGACGAGTCCTCGCTCCTTGGCCACGCCGTACAACGCCCGCTCCAGGGCTTTCCTTCCCCGGTGCAGGCGTGACATCACGGTTCCGATCGGCACGTCCGTGATCTCCGCGATCTCCTTATACGAGAAGCCTTCCACATCCGCCAGCAGCACCGCCATCCTGAAGTTCTCGGGGATCGACTCGAGCGCCGCCTTCACGTCGGCGTCCGGGATGTTCTCGAGCACGTCCTCCTCGGCCGAACGTGCCACGCTCTGGGAGCCCAGCCGGTCGAACAGGAACCACTCGTCCAGATCCTCGGGACCGTCGACCGTCTTCGGCTCCCGCTGCTTCTTCCGGTAGATGTTGATGAACGAGTTCGTGAGGATCCGGTACAGCCATGCCTTGAGATTGGTCCCCTCCTGGAACGACGCGAATCCGCGGTAGGCACGAAGCGTCGCCTCCTGCAGGAGATCCTCTGCGTCGGCGGGGTTCCTCGTCATCCGAAGGGCGGCCCCGTACAGGCCGGGGAGCAGCGGCAGGACGTCGCGGTCGAACCGATCCAGGAGATCCTGGTCGGTGGGCGCTGCCGCGCTGCTCGCGTTCGCCATACGGGGCCCAGTATCCCTGCTCGACGCGCCGCCGCCCTCGATAGTCGTCACAACTACAAGGCGGTGGGAAGATTGAGCCATGCCCGAGCAGGACAAGAATCCCTTCGGACGACGCGCCACACCGGGTGCGCCCCAGCCACGGCCGCGATCGGCATTGCTGGTGGTACTCGTGGTGGCGGGCGCATTGATCTTGTTCAACAGCTTCCTCACCCAAGCTTCGGTGACGGAGGTGTCGTTCTCGCGATTCCGGGCGGCGGTGAACAACGGTGACCTGCTGAAGTCCGAGCCTGTGACTATCAACGCCACGACCGTGACGGGCGTGGTGCGCACCGACGAGGGCGAACAGACGTTCGTGGCGACCATCCCTCCCGGGTACGACCCCACCGAGCTGATCGACCAGCTCACCGAACAGGAGTACGAGGTGGGCGGGCAGCAGCCCAACCCGCTCATGGGCTTCATCGTCCAAACCGTCCTGTTCATCGCCCTGTTCGGTGGCCTCTACTACTTCCTCTTCCGGAGGATCGGCGGCGGCGCGAGCTCGGCTCTGAACCTCGGACGCAACAAGGTGAAGATCTACGACCGCAAGGAGATGAAGACCTCCTTCGCAGACGTGGCAGGCGTCGACGAGGCGAAGGAGGAGCTCCGCGAGATCGTGGACTTCCTGAAGAACCCGAAGAAGTACCAGCGGCTCGGCGGCCGGATCCCCAAGGGCGTGTTGCTCCTCGGACCCCCCGGATGCGGGAAAACGCTGCTGGCACGCGCCGTCGCCGGTGAAGCGAACGTCCCGTTCTTCTTCATGTCGGGCTCCGAGTTCGTCGAGATGTTCGTCGGGCTGGGCGCGGCCCGCGTCCGAGAGCTCTTCCAGCAGGCCAAGGAGAAGGCGCCGGCGCTCGTCTTCCTCGACGAGATCGACACCATCGGCAAGGGCCGCGCGGGTCCGATGAGTGGGAGCTTCGGCGGGCACGACGAGCGCGAGCAGACGCTGAATCAGCTCCTCGTCGAGATGGACGGCTTCGACGCCTCCAAGGGCGTGATCATCATGGCCGCGACCAACCGTCCGGACGTCCTGGACCCCGCGTTGATCCGCCCGGGGCGGTTCGATCGCCAAGTGGTCGTCGACCTGCCGGACCTGAACGGCCGCGAGGAGATCCTCCGGGTCCACGCGCGAGGTGTGGCGCTCGATCCCAGCGTCGATCTGAAGACGATCGCGGCGCGGACCCCGGGGTTCACGGGCGCGGATCTCGAGAACGTCGTGAACGAGGCCGCACTGCTCGCCGCGCGCCGCGAGAGGAATTCGGTGACGATGGAGGAGCTCGAGGAGGCGATCGACCGCGCCACGGCCGGCCTCGAACGGAAATCGCGCGTCGTCTCCGACAGCCAGAAGGAGCGCGTCGCCGTGCACGAGATGGGGCACGCGCTCGTCGCGCTCAACTGCAAGGAGATCGATCCCCTCCACCGCGTGACGATCATCCCGCGAGGTGCCGCGGCCCTCGGCATCACGATGACGCGCCCCCTCGAGGACCGCTACGTCGTGACGGAGCCCCAGCTCAAGGACCAGATGGCCTTCGCGATGGGAGGGCAGGCCGCGGAGGAGATCTACTTCGACGGGGTGATCTCCACGGGCGCCCAGAACGACCTCGAGAAGGCGACCGACCTCGCTCGGGCGATGGTGTCGCAGTTCGGGATGAGCGATGCGGTGGGCCCCATCTCGCTCGGCCGGGCCGATCCGAACGCGTGGATGCCCGGCGCCCTCCCCAAGGTGAGCGCACACACGTCGGAGCTGATCGACAAGGAGGTCCGGCGGTTGCTGGATGAGGCGCACATCCGCGCCGAGAAGATCCTCACCGAGCACCGGGAACTGTTGAACCGTCTCTCGGCCCTGCTGATCGCTACCGAGGTGATCGACGGCGACGAGCTGAAGGCCTACTTCGAGGGCCGCAAGGAGATCCCGGATCCGGCGACCATCAGACCGACGCCGAAGCCCGAGCCCACGAGCGATCACGACACGGTGCCGGCCGAGCCGACCGTCGCCGCGCGCGCCGTGTCGATCCCCCCGGCGCCGCCGATGCCCGCGACCGACTAGCGACGTCGCTCAATCGTCGTGGTCGTGGTGGTGATGCGGACGCTCGTCTTGGGGTAGTGGATCCACCAGCAGGTCCCAGCGGTCGCGGAACCGGTCGAGGAATCGGTAGAAGTTCTTCTTCGACCATCTCGCTCGGTCTTCTGGCTTGGTGTGGAACCACATCCGGTGCTCGTGCTTGGTGACCGGGAGGTCGACGACCGTCGCCCGTCGATCGAGGTCCCTCACCCGGAACGAGTATTCGATGTCGGCGGTTCGGTACCACCTGAACTTCTCGTCGAAGAGACCCGCGGCGACCAGCGTCTCTCGCCGCAGGGCCATCAGGTATCCCTCGATCGCATCCACGTCCCCGGTGCGCGCCTCCTCGAACTGCCGGAGGTCGTGCGTCACGATGCCGTAGGGACCGCAGATCCCCACCGCCTGATCCGCGAGGGCCGCCTCCAGCGGCCCGAAGACGTCGCCGGTCGGTTCCACCGAGCCGTCCATCATCAGCACGGTGCGGCCGCGGGTGCGCCTGAGCCCCGCGTTCCGCGCGGCACCCCATCCGGTCCCTTCCTCGAGCCACACGACCTCGACACCGTCACCCCACGACGCGGGCTCCCGGTCGGTGACGTCGGCGACCACGTACTGCACGGAACGACCGCCTTCGTTCGCGCGTAACGCGGTGATCGCGCGCTCGATGTCTTCGCTCCAGCCTTCGTTCACCCAGTGGACGGTCGCATCCATGTCGGGTTCGTCGTCGAGGACGGATGCGACGTCGCTCGCGCGCCGACGCGCGACCGGCTCCGCCTCCTCGGCCGCGGACTCCAGCCGGTAGCCGCCGGGTTCGTCGACCACGGTCCAGCCCGCCTCGGCGATCCGGTCGCGGAGCGTGTCGGCCTCCGCGAAATCCCGGGAGGCACGCGCGACGGCGCGCGCCTCCGCCAGGCGGACGACGGCTTCGGGTGCCTCAGGCATCCCCGTGCCTCTTGACGAAGTCCAGGACGACGGCATCGGCCTCGGCGGCTCGTTCCGAGTGATAGAGGTGCCCGGCGCCCTCGAGCAGCACGAGCTCGGCGTCCGGGATCCGAGCCGCGAGCACTTCCGCGTTCTGAACCGCGATCGCCTGGTCCTCCGTTCCATGGATGACCAGCGTCGGCACCCGCACGGACGGGAGCCGGTCGAAGCTGTCGAACTCCTGCATCGCCTCCCATTGTCTCCGCCCGCCGTCCGGATGTTTCGGCTGTGCACCCCCGACCCGGAGATCCTCCGCAACGTGCTCCGGGTGACGCTCCGGGAAGCTCGGCGAGTACATCGCTCGCCACGGCTCCCCTTTCGGCACCTTCGAGCCCTTCCCCCGTACGGCGTGCCGCGGTCCGGCGTGGGTGCAACCGAGGATCATCGTACGGACGCGCTCCGGGCTCGTGAGCGCCAGCTCCTGGGCGACCATCCCCCCGAAGGACTGGCCGTAGACGTGCGCTCGGGCGATGTCCAGGGAGTCGAGGAGGGCGAGGCTGTCGTCCACGAAGGTGGCCATCGTCGCCGGGCCGGACGGCTCGTCGCTCTTCCCGTTGCCGCGGAAGTCGTAGGCGATGACCCGGAGCTCGCGGGCGAGCACGGGGATGTTCCTGCGCCAGCCCGGGATGTCGCCGCCCATCCCTTCGAGGAGGATCAGCGGCGGTGCGTCGTTGGGTCCGTGAAGCTCGTGGAAGAGCCGGACGCCGTCCGGGCGCGTGAGGACCGGCATCGGCCGGTGGGACCTACGCGGTCGCGGCCTGCGTGGCGTCGCGGAGCCGACCGGCCATCGCCTCGAGCGTCTTCACCGCGATCGAGGGATGCTCCTGGAGCAGCCCCCGGAACACCCATTCGGTCAGACCGAGGAGCCGCATATCGGAGCGGGCCGTCACCGTCGCCGACCGAGGTCCGCCGTCCAGGAGCGCGATCTCACCGAAGAAGTCGCCGCGGCGCAAGATCGCCATGCGCTTGCCGCCGATCGTCACCTCCGCCTCCCCGTCGACGATCACGAAGAGCCCGACCCCAGGATCCCCTTCGTTGGCGATGACCGTGCCCTTGGGGTGTTTGACGTCCTTCACCACCCCCGCGATCGCGCGCAGCTCGCGGTTCGAGCATGCGGAGAACAGCGGCACCCGCTTCAGCCATTCGGTCAGGACGGTGCTTCCAGCCATGGTTCGCTCCCTCGAGTCCGACGCCGGAGCATCGTACTCCAACTCGGGAAGGGACCTGATGCGAGCCCGCTACCGCCACATCTCCTCGGCGTCCACGGCAGGACGGGGCGGGCTCGGCTCCACGGTCGGTCGGCGTGTCGGGTCCGCGGCCCTCTCCTGAGCCCGGTTCCGGACGATCGCCCAGACGGCCAGCCCCAGCGCCACGAACCAGAGCACGTAGCCGAAGGTCCGGACGGTCGCCGCGATCGAGTCGGCGAGATACACCTTGTCGAAGAACTCCACGCCCAGGATCCGCTCCCAGTCGCCGGCGGCATCCGGTCCCGTGGCACCGAGGAGGGCGAGCCGTCCGTCGTCCGCGTCCCCGATGTAGGTGGCGGCACTCGCGAGGGCGCTCGCGGCCCAGCCCCAGGCGACGGCGGTGGACACGAGATCACGCTTCACCAGGAGGAACAAGGCGCCCACCGCGAACGGGAAGAGCACCTCGAACCCCGACCCCATGATGAGCATCGTCAGCTCGCCGAACGGCTGGAACAGGACGTGCCCGATCTCGTGCACCGCGATATTCAGGTACACGAAGATCGGCGTCTGGTCGCTCTTCACGAGTGCGAACCAACCCCAGACGGCGATCAGGAGCAGGGCGCCGACCGCCTTGTAGACGTTCAGGCGGCGCTGGATGTCGTCGGGCAGCTCGACGGGAGCAAGGGTGCTCATGCCGCATGTCATCGGCACCGAGGGGGATGGAGATGAGACGGGCGCCGCCTTCGGCGGCGCCCGTCTCGTCCGTCGCGGGGGCAGGATTTGAACCTGCGACCTCTGGGTTATGAGCCCAGCGAGCTACCGGACTGCTCCACCCCGCACAACCAGGATAGCGAGGAGCGCCCGAGATGACAGATGCGGATCAAGAGGGGCCGTAGATGAACCACGTGAGCTCACTCTCGGAGGGAACCTGTGCCAGGAGGTCGGTGCCTCGGGGCGGGGCGACCGCCTTCGTCCGATGGAGCACCAGGAACACTCGAGCACCGTCGCCCTCGAGGCGATGTGACAGACGCGACCATCCCTCGAGGACTCTCCCGAGCGGTGCCGCGCGGCACCCTGCGCTGTACCCGACGATGGGGAAGCTTCCCTCGCTGTAGACCTGACACGGCTCTTCCGACACAAGCCTGCGGACTTCGAGGCCGGCCCGTTGGGCCGACGCGCGTTGATCCGCCACATCGGCTTCGACCCTCGCCGCGATCCCCATCTGGGCGACCGCCCAGGCGATGACGAGGATCGACGCCACCGCACGCCCGGCGAGCCGGCCAGGACCGGACCCATCACGTGCCCGGATCCCGGCGACGATCGTGGTCACCCCGAAGCCGGCGGGGATCGTGAGGAGCGCCAGCGCGGGCAACAGGAACCTTGGGGCCTGGGCGTCGGTCAACGCGACGTACTCCGTCGCGAGTGCAACTCCCGCTGCCGTCGCGACCACGACGGCGGGCAGGAGCTCTCGCCGGCTCGAGGCTCGGATCCCGAGGACCACGAGGATCCCGAACCCGATGATCCAGAGGAGTCCGACGAGGGGTACCTCGGGATGCGCGACCGGACCGAGCGACGGGCCGTCGCTCAACGCGAGGTACTGACGCGCGTTCTCGAAGAAGGACAGCCGACCCGCGTGACCGGTGCGAGCGGCTGCGGCGAACGCCTCCCAGGGTGACCCGAACCGTGCGGTCATCTCCACCAGCCACGGCGTCCACCCGGCGAGGAGCCCCAACGCGAGGTGGACGGTCCACGAGGCCGTCGCGCGCCGCATGGCGATGGGCAGCAGGACGAGGGCGGCCGTCAACACCACGGCGTCGAGCGGGCGGATCAGGGCCGCGACCGCGACGAGTCCGCCGGCGACCAGCTCGTCGTGGCGGCCGGCTTGACCCGCGAACCGGCGAGCGAGAACGGCGGTCGCGGCCACTCCGGTCAGGGCCATCCAGAGATTCGGCATGAGCTCCGACCCGTAGAAGAGGACGGGCCAGGCGCCGGCGAAGAGCAGCCCGGCACCCACGGCACCGGAACCGTGGACCGGCACCCACATGCGGAACGCACCGACGAGGGCGGCGGCGGAAGCGACCGCGAGGAACAGCCGAAGGTGCGTGAGGGAGCCACCGAGCTGAAGGACGGGTAGCGCGAGGAACGTGATGCCGCGCGCACGGGACGGAACGAACGGCAAGGGCTCGGCCCCCGGCGCCACCTGCGAGAGGTAGATCGCTTCGTCCCAGCTCGGCGGCCGGTCGAGCGAGAAGAGCGCGAGTTGCACGATCAGGTAGGCCAAGCCGATCAGCAGGATCGACCGTCGCGCTGCGGCGATCTCAGCTTCCCTGGGCGCGTTCATGCGTCGCATCCTGCCGCACGACGCGATCGGGTGCGGTAGCCTCACGCCGTGCGCACGCTCCGCCCCTTCGGCTGACCTCGTTCCAAGGCTCTCGCGCCGGTCGCGGTCTTCCTCGCGATCGAGTTCGTGGACGAGCTGGTCTTCGCCATCCGCGAAGCTGCCTGGCCGCTCATCCGGGGAGAGCTCTCACTCACGTACCTTCAGGTCGGTCTCCTGCTCTCGGTCCCCGGGGTCGTGAGTCCACTCATCGAGCCCGCGCTGGGGCTGCTCTCGGACACGGGACATCGCCGTCGTGTCGTGCTCGGTGGCGGTGCCGGCTTCATCCTCGCGCTGATCCTGTTCGCGGCAGCCCCGAACTTCGCCATGCTGCTTGCGGCGTCGTGCCTGATCTATCCCGCGTCCGGAGCGTTCGTGAGCCTCGCCCAAGCGACGTGGATGGATCTCGAACCCACCTCGACCGAACGGAACATGGCGAAGTGGGTGCTTTCCGGCTCGATCGCCAACGTCCTCGGCCCGGTGGCACTCACGGCAGCGGTGGCGCTCGGCTCTGGCTGGCGAGGGGCGACACTGGCCGTCGCGTTCGTGTCCGTCCCGATCCTCATCTGGGCGTCACGCCTCCGGTTCCCGGAACCACATCCGGAAGCCGTCGATCTTCGCGCGGCCCGACGCGGAGCGATCGCAGCCCTACGAGAGCGCGAGATCATCCGATGGCTTGCGCTGCTCCAGCTGACGGACCTGCTTCAAGACGTCTTCCTCGGGTTCGTGGCTCTCTACCTGGTCGACGTGGGACGGGCATCTCCCGGATCGGCAGCGCTCGGGGTCGGCATCCTCGCCGCCGCGGGTCTCGTCGGCGATGCCCTCCTGCTCCCCGCGATCCGGCGGATCGAGAGCACCAGGTATCTCCGATGGTCGGCGGTGGCGATCCTCTTGGCCTACCCGGCCTTCCTCCTCGCCGGCTCCGTCTCGACGAAGCTTGTCCTCCTGATCCCGATCGGCATCCTCCGAGCAGGTTGGTACTCGATCCCGCAGGCTCGGCTCTACGCCGAGCTTCCGAAGCGCGGCGGAACCATCGTCGCGCTCGGAGCCCCCGCCGATCTCGCGGGAGCGCTTCTGCCGCTCGCGATCGGCATCGCCGCTCAGCGGATCGGACTGGCCTCCGCGATGTGGCTCTTGCTCGCAGCTCCGCTGGCCCTGCTCGCCTTGCTCCCGCCAGGGAAGCGACGACGCGGGTGACTAGACGGCTTCCCAGGCCTCGACCACCTGATGATCCTTGGCTTGCGGCCCGGCCTGGGCGGCCCCCCCGGGCGAGCCGAGCCCTGTGATCTCGAACCACTCCGCGTTCACCTTGGTGAACTGTTTCCACTCTCCCGGGAGGTCGTCCTCGGGGAAGATCGCGGTCACCGGGCAGACGGGCACGCATGCGTCGCAGTCCACGCATTCGTCGGGATGGATGTAGAGCATCCGGGGCCCCTCGTAGATGCAATCGACAGGACACTCGTCCACGCAGGCCTTGTCCTTGACGTCGATGCAGGGTTCCGCGATCACGTATGCCACTGTCTTCACCCTTTCGTCGCCCGGGCCCATACCCGGCGCCTCCACGCGCAAACACTACCCGCCGCGGACCGTCCGGTAGCATCGCTCTCGAGGATGAGCGCGACGCGAACCGTGACATCCCTCCTCGACGGCCGCCCGGTGGAGGGCGCACCCGGAGGGACCCTGACGATCCCGAACCCCGCCCGTCTCGACCAGAGGGTGGCGGAGGCGAGCCTCGGGGACGCCGGCACGTTCCTCGAGGCGTGCCGCCGGGCCAAGGCCGCACAACCCGGATGGGCGTCGGTGCCCGCGCCGGTGCGGGGCCGGGCGATCCAGCACCTCGGGCGACTCGTCGAGGAAAACTTCGAGGCGCTCTCGCAGCTCATCACACGGGAGATCGGCAAGCCGATCAAGGAATCACGCGGCGAGGTCCAAGAGGTCATCGACACCTGCAACTTCTTCCTGGGCGAAGGCCGACGCCTCTACGGACAGACCGTGCCCTCGGAGATGCCCGACAAGCAACTCTTCACGTTCCGTAGGCCCGTCGGGGTCGCGGCGATCGTCACCGCCGGGAACTTCCCGGTCGCTGTCCCCTCCTGGTACATCGTGCCGGCCCTCGTCTGCGGGAACACGATCGTGTGGAAGCCGGCCGAGTACACGCCGGCCACCGCCGAGGCGTTCGCGCAGCTGATCCTGCACTCGGGGATCCCGACCGGTGTGGTCCAGCTGGTGCTCGCCGAAGGGTCGCCGACCTTCGACGGCATCGAACGTGCTCTCGACGAGGAGGTGCTCGACAAGGTGGGGTTCACCGGTTCCTCCGAGGTCGGCCGACGGATCGGCGAGCTCTGCGGACGACACCTGCAGTCGCCCTGCCTGGAGCTCGGAGGGAAGAACCCGCTCGTCGTGATGCCGGATGCCGATCTCGACCTGGCCGTCGAAGGCGCGCTGTTCAGCGGTTTCGGAACCGCAGGGCAGCGCTGCACGTCGCTCGGCACGGCGATCGTGCACCGAGACGTGCATGACGACTTCATGGCGCGATTCTCGAAGGCCGTGACGGACGCGCCGATCGGCGATCCGACCCAAGACGTCCTCTACGGACCGATGATCTCGGCCCGGTTCTGCGATCGGTTCGAACACTGGCTGGAGCTGATCCGACCTCATCACACCGTGACCGGGTCGAGCGGGACCGGCCGCATCACCTCAGCGAACCCACGAACGGGATTCGTCGGCGATCCGGAGGCCGGCCTGTACTACCACCCGGTGATCGTCGACCGGATCACGCTCGACGACGATCTCTCTTGGACGGAGACGTTCGGGCCCCTCGTCGGCGTCGCCACGTTCGACACGTTCGATCAGGCGATCGAGCTCGCCAACGCCCACGGCTACGGGCTGTCGAGCAGCA
This sequence comes from uncultured Actinomycetota bacterium, assembly GCA_963762015.1. Classification (GTDB taxonomy): domain Bacteria; phylum Actinomycetota; class UBA4738; order UBA4738; family HRBIN12; genus JAJNBA01. Next base: position 69,782 of record CAVXJL010000005.1, on the reverse strand, counting down.
TCTACAGCAACGACCCCCTCCAAGTGTTCCACTTCCGCGACCGGATCTCCGCCGGGATGGTGAGCGTGAACAACTCGACGTCGGGCGCAGAAGCGCACCTGCCGTTCGGCGGCAACGGTCGCTCCGGCAACGGGAGCCGGCAATCCGGGTTGTGGGTCCTCGACCAGTTCACAAGGTGGCAGGCGATGAACTGGGACTACTCGGGGCGCCTGCAGAAGGCCCAGATGGACACCGCCGAGCTCGACGCAGATCCGGGATTCCGCCTGGCGGACTAGGGGCTCGGGGAAGGCGAGGGCGTGGGCGCCCCCGAGGATCCGGCCACGAGGTCGTTCGCGCGCTCGACGAGTGCTTGCGCTTGCTCCAGCTCGCCCTGGTAGGTCGCGAGGTCACCGTCGCGCAGCGCTGCCTCCGCAGCGACGAAGTGCTCCACCGCCTGTCTGAGCAACTGCTGCACCTGCTGGTCCACTGTGCCGGTGCCGCCGTCGGGCGGTGGCTCGCCTCCGGGCTCGCCTCCGGTAGTCGCGCCGGTGGCCTCCTCGATCGCCTCGGAGAGCGAGGTGGCAACGGAGACGCTCGAACCGTTCACGACCATGACCAGCTTCAGCTCGGGCACCGCCGCCTCCTGATTGGCACGGACGTACATCGGCAACACGTACAGGATCGAGTCCTCGATCGGGATCGTGAGTAGGTCGCCGAATCGCACCTCGGATCCGCCGGTGCCCAGGAGGGTCCGGGCCTCGGAGAACTCCTGGTCGGAGTTGATGCGGGAGAAGATCAGGCCGGGGCCGTCCACGTCTCGTCCCGACGGGAACGTGAAGGCAACGAGCTCTCCGTAATCCTCGGGATCGGAGTTCACGGCCATCCACCCGACCATGTTCAACCGGTTCTCCGGCTGGAACGGGATGACCAGGTGGAAGCGCTCCTCCGTATCCCCTGGAAGCTTCATCAAGAGGTAGCTCGGCAGGAGTTTCCTGCCCGATGCATCCGGATCGGGTGTGGACGAGCCATCGAGCGTGCCCACCGGCTGGAGCGTCGGGTCCGCTGGGATCTCCCAGAAGTCCTGTTTCCGATAGAACCCGGCGGGATCCTGGACGTGGTAGTTCGCGAAGTGGAAGGCCTGCGCCTGGAAGAGGTTCTCCGGGTACCGGAAATGACTCTGCAGCTCGTCGGACGCTTCGGCGATCGGCGTGAAGACACCGGGGAAGGCCCGGTCCCAGACCTGCATCATGGGCTCGTCCAGGTCAGCGTAGTAGGTGATGGTGCCGTCGTACGCGTCGACGACCGTCTTCACAGAGTTACGCAGGTAGTTCACCTCTTGCGATCCGAGGAGGCCGGCCGTCGCCTCCGACAGGTCGACCGACTGGGAGTAGGGATAGCCATCGGACGTCGTGTAGGCGTCCCAGATCCAGACGTACCCCTCGTCCGTCACGGCCAGATAGGGGTCGGCGTCGAACGTCAGGAACGGGAGGGGGTCGGCGGCGCGCTCCCCGATGCTTCGATTGATGAGGATCCGGCTGTCCGCCGTGACCTGGCCCGAGATCAGGAGGTTCGTGTCCCGGAAGCGCCAGGCGAACAGGGCGCGCCGGAAGAGGCCGCCGAGCTCGATCCCTCCGTCCCCGTCGTAGGTGAACGGGGTCTCCCCCGCCGCTCCCTCGTAGTCCAGCTCGTCGGTCAAGGAGTTCACGACCACGAATTGCGCATCCTCCGGATCCCTCACCTCGCCGTAGTAGATGCGCGGTTGCTCGGTCGCAGGCTCACCTTCCGGCGGGATGTCCTCCAGCGTCAGCACCGGAGCTCCGTCTGCGGTGATGGAGTTCACCTGCGCCGCCACGGCGCCGAACCCATGCGTGTAGACGAGGTGGCGGTTCTGCCAGGTCTGGGCGTCGGCACTGATCCCCTCCTGGCTCACCTCACGACCGGAGACCATCAGGACCCGTCGTTGCCCGTCGCTCATGTCGTATCGATCGACGTCGACATCTTCGAACTCGTAGTACTGGCGGATCCGCTGCACGGACTGGAAGTTCTCCTTGAGCACCGCGGGTCGCCAGAGGCGGATGTTGCTCACGGTCGTCTCGTTGGCTTCGATGTCCTCGGCCGAAAGGCTGCTCTCGAACGGTCTCTCCTCGAGGCGGATCTCTTCGAGGCCGAAGGCGCGCCGTGTGCCCGCGATGTTCTGTCGGATGTAGGGCCGCTCGTACTGCTGCTCGTTCGGCGCCACGCGGAACTGCTGGATGAATGCCGGGTAGGCAGCGCCGAGCAGGATCGAGACGACCAGGAGCAGCCCGACGGCGATGATCGGCAGGCTCCAGACCCGATACCGCGCGTTCACGAAGAAGAGCAAGGCGCAGATCACCGCGACGATCGTCAGGAACGTGAGCGCCGGCAACTGCGCATTCACGTCGGTATAGGACGCGCCGTGGACGACGCCGCGCTCCGAGGTGAGGAGGTCGAACCGGCCCAGCCAGTAGCCCCATGCCCTGGCCAGGAGCACGAGACCGAGCAGCACCGAGAGGTGCGCGCGCACCTGTGGATCCACCTTGTCGCTCAGGCCCACCGCCTGCGGCCGGATCCCTCCCTGGAGGAAGTGACCGATCCCCACGATCAACGTGACCCCCACCAGCGCTCCGAACAACCAGCCCTGCAGATACTTCAGCCACGGAAGGGTGAAGACGTAGAAGGCGGGATCCCGCCCGAAGACCGCCTCCGGGTCGCCGAACGCGATCCCACCGGACGAGCGCCAGAGCAGGAACTCCTGCCAATGTCCCGACGCGGCGAGGCCGACGAAGAGCGCGAGGACGGCGGCGCCGAGCGGAAGGGCCCACCGGAGGTACGGCTCGATGTTCTCCCGGAAGCGTTCGACGATCTCCTGCTCGGGAGTCAGGGCGACGATCTTCGGGGCCAACCGGCGAGTCACATAGAGGTTGACCAGAAGGAGCGCGAAGAACGTGATGAAGAAGGCGGCCGTGAGCCCCGCCTGCGCCCAGATACGTGTCCAGAAGACCTGGGAGAGGCCGACCTCCCGGTACCAGAGGATGTCCACATAGAAGCTCGAGAGGAACGAAAGGAGGATGAACCCCACCACGAGGACGGCGATCGCCACCACGGGCCAGCGGCGCCGCGCGTACGAGGGAAGCCGGACCGTCGTGGCCATCGCGTGCAGCCTAGCTCAGGTCGCCGGTTCCGATAGGGAGAGCGCCTCGATAGCTTCGTCGAGCGACGCCACCGAGATCAGGGTGAGATCGCCGGCGTCGACGCCACTGATCTCGTCGAAGTTGTCTCGGGGGACGAGCATGATGTCGGCGTCCGCCTCGCGCGCGGCCACCACCTTGTCCAGGATCCCGCCGATCGGTCCCACCTTGCCCTCGAGGTCGATCGAGCCCGTCCCGGCGATCGTTCGGCCTCCCGTGAGATCGCCGGGAGTCAGGAGGTCGTAGAGCCCGACGGCCCACATGAGCCCGGCGGACGGCCCGCCCACGTCGCCGCTCTCGATCGTGACCCCGAACGGGAACGGCTCGACCAGGAAGATCCCGATCACCGGCTCTTCCACGCCGGGGCAACGTCCTCGGGTCACGCCCACGTCGTGTGACTGGCCGTCGGCCTCCACGCGGAACCGGATCGAGTCCCCGATGGGGACGGCGTCGATGAGGCGGGACGCGACTCGCGTCGATCCGACCGGCCGGCCGTCGATGCGCACGATCAGGTCTCCCGGGGACAAGCGACCCTCCGCCGGGCAGCCCTCGCCCACGAACTCCACCAGGGCCCCGGGGCCGTGCTCGCGGGGGTAGTCGGTGACCTCGGTCAGGACGACCGCGACGGCGTCGATCTTGCTCTGATCCATCTGGGATGTCGCGCGCTCCTTCTCTTCCGACGGCGAGAGCCCTGGTGGGTACACCTCCTCCTCGTCCACGACCGCTTGCTCGGGATCGAGCCACGCGACGAGGGCACCGAGGGCGGTCACTTGCGTGAACCGGATCGTCGTCATCACCAGATGCCCCGATGACCCGTAGGTCCGCGCGCCTTCGACGTGGATCAGGGGCACGACCTCACGCGCCGGCCCGGGACCGAACGAGAAGAACGGAAGTGGCACCCACCCGGCCGCGAACGCGACCAGGACGAGGAGCACGTAGCCGCCGAACCGCAGGGGTCGTCGCATCGGTCGATGGTAGCGGCGGACGCTCGAGAGCCGGTCGTCGCCACGGCAGGGATGCGGCGGTACGCTCGATGGTGGGAGGTCGGACCCGTGGGATACGTGCTGATCATCGCCATCTCGGTGGGCGTGGGCATCGGGGTGTATCGCCTGACGGCGAACCTCCCCGTCGTCGAGGAAGGTCCGGAGGCGTGGGTGGGGGCGGCCCCTGCGAAGCAGGGGCCGCCCCCACCCCCCACCAACTTCGAGCGGCTCTCGATCACCCGTGATCGCCTGTCCTGGCACGACCGGATCATCGGGAGCCTGGGCCTCGTCGTGGCGGTGGCGGTCGGAGCGGCCACGCTCGCGTTCGCTCTCTATCTGGCGGGCTCGACACTCATCGGCATCCTCGAGAAGGCGGCCACGTCTCCCACCTAGGGAGGCGTGATCTCCGGCGTGACGTCTCGGATCTCGACCACCAGCTGATTCGAGATCTGATCGTCCTCGCGAAGACGGCCCTCAAGGTTGTACTCCCCTGCCCACTCCGCCAGGGCTTTCCGGGTCGCGTCGTCGTACGTCCCGGAGGGCTCGCCTGCATATCGTCCCAGCGCGCCCAGGCGCCGCTGCAGATCGGTGACCAGGTCCCGATCGGAAGGAAGCAGCGGGTCGTTCCGGATCAGCACGGTCGTGTCCCAGACGTCGAAGATGCGAGCGAGCTCGTGGGGCGCGTCCGGATGGTCGTCCACTCGTAGATCGATGTACCGATCGTTCCGCCCCTCGTAGCCCCCGCCCTCCCGGACCACGAGGAGAGCGGCGGACTGACGCCCGCGGCGGTCCCCACCCGCGGCGTCCCCCGCGAGCAGCGCCGCAAGGAGCCGGTCGCACAGGTCGCCCTCGGCCGATGTAAACGCTCGCGCCATCTCAGCGACGACTTCCTCACCGACCAGGATGTTCCCCTGCGCGGCGAAGCCGCGGCCGGTTACGCCGCCGGCCCACGCCATGCACTTCGAGCCCGTGAACGTGGCGGCGTGACCGGCCGCGTCCACCGATCCGACCTGCCGGTCCTCGCGGCCGTCGTCCTCGTCGAGCACTCGGCGGAGGGCCTCCTCGGCGCGGGCACCTTCGGCCATCAACCGCAGGCCGTCGGGACCGAACGCCGTGTTCGCCCACGACTGCGTCGCCACCGCACCCACGCCGGCCCTCGCCCAGGGCACCACGGCGCCGACGCAGGGAAACCTCGAGGCGACCGTCACGCCCCAGTCCCCCGCTTCCGGGTCTGCCGCCGCGATCGAGAACGTCACGTCTATCCCCTCCTGAGGAGCTGGAACGAATTCCGATAGTCGTCGAGGTGCTCGAGCATCCGTCCCGCGCCGCTCACCACGGTCTCGAGCGGCCTCTCGACCACGTGGACCGGGACCTCGCACTCCTGAGCCAGCAGCATGTCCAAGCCTTTGAGGAGGCTTCCCCCTCCCGTGAGGAACATCCCGGTCTCCAAGACGTCGTGGGTCAGCTCCGGCGGCGCTTCGGCGAGCGTCATCCGCACCTCGGCGACGATCGCCTTGACGGTGGGAGCCATCGCCTGCCTGATCTCGTCCTCGTCCACCTTGACCTCGACCGTGTTCCCGGTCGTGAGCTCTCGGCCGATCACCATCGCGGCCCGCCCGGTCGGCGAGGGGAAGGCGGAACCGATCGCGACCTTCAGCTCTTCGGCGGACTTCTCCCCGATCGACACCCCGTAATCCACTCGGATGTGCTCCTGCAGGGCCGCGTCGAGGTGGAAGCCTCCCAGGTTCGCGGAGCGGCCGGACACCACGCCGCCCATCGACACGACCGCCATCTCCGAACGCCCGCCGCCGATGTCGACGATCAGGTTGCCGAGCGGTTCGTGCACGGGCAGGTTCGCACCCACCGCGGCGGCGAGCGGTTCTTCGACGGGGACCACCTGCCGTCCGCCGGCATAGCGGATCGCTCGCTCGATGGCACCTCGCTCGACGGCGGAAGCGGAAGGGGGAACGCAGACGAGCACCCTCGGCTTCGGGAATCGCGTGACGCCGACGCGGCGGAACACGATCGCCAGCATCCGTTGCGTCACATCGAACTCGGTCATCGTCCCTTCGCGGAGGGGGCGGACGGCGAGCACGTTCCCGGATTCGCCTCCGAGCATCTGCCAGGCCTCTTCCCCCATCGCGACCACCTCGCCATTGCCGTGGAGCGCGACCACGGTGGGCTCGTCGAAAACGACGCCGTCCCCTTGCCGATACACGAGGGTGTTGGCGCTGCCGAGATCGATCGCGAGGTCGCGGCCCAACTAGCTCCCCATGACCCACTGAGCCTCGCCGGAGACGAGGGCCTCCTTCTTCCAGATCGGCACGTCTTCCTTCAGCCGCTCGATCCCGTGCCGGCAGGCCTCGAACGCTTCGGCCCGGTGCGGGGCCGAACAGGCGACGACGACCGAGGCCTCGCCGATCGCGAGGTCCCCAGTCCGATGCAGGATCGCGACCTTCCGGAGCGGCCACTCGTCGAGCATCTGGGCCGCGATCTCTCCGAGGCGCTGGCGCGCCAGATCGTCCCAGGCTTCGTAGTGCAGGCCGGTCACGTCTCCCGCGTTCGAACGGTCGCGGACCGTGCCGACGAACACGCACGTCCCCCCTGCCTCGGGGTCGCCGACGAAGCCCAGCGCCTCGTCGACGGAGAGCGGCTCGGCCGAGATGCGAACCAGGACAGCATGAGACACGGCGGACATCGTATCGGGAGGGCCCGCGTACGATGGACGGGTGAGCGGAGGGTTCGGCTTCGACCCGGGTGATCCCGAGGCGTTCAAGGACGCTCCTCTGTTCCGCGAGCTGCAACGCGTGATGTCCGCGTCGAGTGGTCCGGTGAACTGGGAGCTCGCCCGTCAGGTCGGCGTCGCGAACGCCGTCGAGGCCGGGCCGGACCTGGAGCCTTCCGAAGGTGACCTCCGGATGCTCGAGGAGGCAGTCCGCGTCGCGGAGCTCCACGTCGGGAGATTCACCGGGCTGGCGGCGCCAGCGGACGTCGCGCAGGTCCACGCCGTCCGCCGCGCCGGCTGGGTGAATGCCAACGCGGAGAGCTTGAAGAGCCTCCTCGAACCCGCGGCGAGGCGGCTCACCGATGCGATCGAGCGCAGCGCCGGGGACCAGCTTCCACCGGAGATGGCGCAGCTGTCGGGGTTCCTCCGTCAGCTCTCCCCGCTCCTGCTCGGCACCCAGGTGGGGCAGGTACTCGGGATGCTCGCCCAGCGGGTGCTGGGCCAGTACGACATCGCAGTGCCGAGGTCCGGTCCGGGCCAGCTCCTGTTCGTGGTCCCCAACCTCGTGGCCTTCGAGCGCGATTGGTCGCTCGATCCCAGAGAGTTCCGAACACTCGTCGCCCTGCACGAGGTGACCCATCGGTTCGAGTTCGCTCAGGGGTGGGCTCGTGGCCGCTTCCAGGAGCTCCTCGACGACTACCTCTCCACCCTCAAACTCGACGTCGAGGCGATGCAGGGCCGGCTCGCGACGCTCGATCCTGCGGATCCCCAAGCACTGCAGCAGCTCGCCGAGTCCGAAGAAGGTCTCTTCTGGGCGGACCTCGACGACGAGCAGCGTTTGAAGCTCGGCAGGATCCAGGCGTTCATGGCGGCCGCGGAGGGCTACGGCGATCACGTGATGCAGGCGCTGGGTGCGGAGCTGCTCGGCACCTATCCCCGGATCGACGAAGCGATGAAGCGATACCGCGAGGGCGAGCACGGCGACCCCGTCTTCGAACGACTGCTCGGCGTCGACATGAAACGCGAGCAGTACCGGCGCGGACGAACCTTCTGCGAGGTCGTCGTGGAGCAGACGGACGAGGTCACGCTCGCTCGCATGTGGGACTCGGCGGACGCGATGCCCTCGCTCCCCGAGCTGGATGAGCCTCGCCTCTGGCTCGCGCGCACCGTCTAGGGGCGGCGAGAAAGTCGTCCGACCCGTCGGCTATCATCGCCCGACGATGACCATCGGTGAGCTGATCTCGGCGGCCGTCGTCGACGAGCGGGTCTGGGACGCGTATCAGGAGACGGCGCCGGACGGCATCTACCTCGTCGGTCAGCCGGGTCCCGCGCTGCCCTTCGTGATCTTCCGGGCGTGGAAGGTACCGACCGGTTTCGTCTCCGAGGAGATCAGGTTGGTGGGTCCGTCCGGGCGCACGCTGTACCGCTGGGGCCCGCAGGTGCGGCGGATGAAGGGGGCGATGGACCTCACGGTCGAGCTCGAACGCATCGACGACGCGGTGCTCGAAGAGACCGGCACCTACGTCGCCTCGTTCATCCTCGAAGGCGAGATCGTCGGGGAGATCGAGTTCCCCGTGTACGTGCAGGCCGCGGCCCTGAAGCTCCCGAAGGAAACCGAGGAGGGGCTGCGGAAATCCGACGTCATCTGGGTCGGGACCCGTGTGAACGGGGATAAACGGATGGCGCCGGTGTGGTTCGCGTTCAAGGACGGGAAGATCTACCTCCTCTCCTGCCGCGATGCGGAGGCGCATGAGCAAACCGTGCCGGGCGTCCCGGACGCGCAGGAACTCGTGGTGGTGACCCGGCGGAAGCTCCGCGACACGGCGCTCCAGGAATTCACGGCCGCGCAGCGGCTGCTGGAGGGGCCGGAGTGGGAGACGGCCGCGAAGATGCTCGTCGACCGGCGCCGGAGCCGGGTCGGATCGCCCGACGAGTCTCTTTCCCGCTGGCGCGGGAAGTGCGACATCGTCGAGCTCATCCCGAACGTCGCGACCCTCGAGACCAGCGCCTAGCTCGCGACTCGTTAGCGGTTCATCGTTCGGCCGACGGCCGCAGCGATCGCCGCCAACTGCTCGCCGAGCTCCACCACCTCGTGCGGGAGGAGCGCCTGCGCCCCGTCCACCATCGCCTCTTCCGGGTTGGGGTGGACGTCCACCATCACGCCGTCCGCCCCGGCGGCGACGGCCGCCTTCGCCATCGGAGCCACCAGGTGCCGTTTCCCCACGGCATGCGAGGGGTCGACGATGACCGGCAGATGGGACTCGTACTGGGCCACCGCCATGCCCGCGAGGTCGAGCGTGTTGCGCGTCGCCGGCTCGAACGTGCGGATCCCTCGTTCACACAGGATGATCTCCGAGTTCCCTCGTTGCGCGACGTACTCGGCCGCCTGTAACCATTCGTCGATCGTCATCGCGAGACCGCGTTTCAACATCACCGGCTTGTTCGACAGCCCGACCTCCTTGAGGAGCTCGAAGTTCTGGGCGTTCCGCGTGCCGATCCTGATGCAGTCGGCCACCTCGGCGACGTGCTCGACCTGGTTCAGATCGACGACCTCGACCACGAAAGGCAGGCCGGTGCGCCGCCTGACGTCCTGGAGGATCTCGAGACCCTCTTCCCCGAGCCCCTGGAACGAGTACGGCGATGTCCTCGGCTTGTAGACGTCGCCTCGCATGATCGTCGCGCCGGCCGCCTTCGACGCCTCCACGGCGGCCATCGTCTGTTCCGCGTTCTCCACCGCGCACGGCCCAGCGATCAGCGTGAAGGTCCCCCGTCCCACCGGGGTCGTCCCCACCTTGACCGTGGTCGTCTCGGGATGGAGGTCCCGCGCGACCATCTTGTAGGGCTTGCCGATCCGGATGACATGATCGACGCCCTGCATCTGCTTCCAGTCGATCGCCTGGAAGCGTTCCGTGTCGCCGACGAGGCCGACGATGGAGTGCACCGCACCGCGTGAGACGAACGCCTCACCGCCGGCGCCACGCACTCGCTCGGAGACGGCTTCGATGTCCGCCTCCGTCGCGTCCTGCTTCATCACGACGACCATCCGCGACCTCCTCCGGCGCCGGGACGGCTCCGGGGACGAAACGGCCCCGGGTCTTCCGCCCGGGGCCCCTGTGCTCTCTTCGGCGACAGGTGACTACGCCAGGCTACGCCCGAAGTAGAAGAACCGGTCACCACAGAACCGCTGCATGAGGCGCCCATCGTGACCGCCGGGCGGCGCCGGTGTCAACAGGCTCACGCTCCGGTCCGCGGGACTAGGATTCGCTCCATGTCGATCACGGTCCTCGACCATCCGCTCGCTCACGACCTCCTTTCTCGGCTCCGGGAGCACGGGACGAACCCGGCCGAGTTCCGGACCCTCACTCGCCGACTTGGATGGCTGCTCGTGATCGAGGCAACCCGCGACCTCCTCACCGAGCGCGTCACCATCGACACGCCGATGGAGGAGACGAAGGCCACCCGGCTCGCGGAACCGTTGGTGGCGATCCCCGTCTTGCGGGCCGGACTCGGGTTGCTCGACGCGGTCACGGATCTCTATCCCGACACCGTGGTGGGCTATCTGGGAATGGAGCGCGACGAGGAGACGCTCGAGCCCCGCGACTACTACGCGAAACTTCCCCCGATGCACGGGAGGCGAGCCCTCGTGCTGGATCCGATGCTGGCGACGGGCGGCTCCGGGAGCGCCGCGATCGCACACGTCAAGGGCCATGCCACACCGACGTCGATCTCGTTCGTGTGCATCGTCGCGGCGCCCGAAGGCGTCGCGAAGCTCGAGACCGATCATCCCGACGTGCCGATCGTCGCGGGCGCTCTCGACCGGGAGCTGAACGACGTCGGCTTCATCCTGCCGGGGCTCGGAGACTTCGGCGATCGGCTCCACGGCACCGAATAGCCGGGCGAGAAGTTACGTGCCCCCGGCTCCCTCGTACGCCCGTCCTGCCGCGGCCGGTGGACGTACTTTCGCCACGAATCCGGCGATCGCGACGATGGTCACGACGTAGGGGATCATGTTGATGAACTGCGGCGGCAGCAGGCGGATCAACGGCGCGTCGTCCAGCCGCAGCGGGATCGCCAGCGCGAACCCGAAGAGGAACGCGACCACCAACAGCCGTCGGGGATCCCAGTTCGACAGGATCAGGGCGGCCAACGCGATGAAGCCGAGCCCCAGGGTCTGCCCTTCCCGCCAGTTGAACACGACCTCCACCGCGAGGAACGCGCCGGACATGCCGGCCAGCGCGCCGGAGAGCAAGACGCCCTGCCACTGGAGCGGCGCCACGGCGACCCCGAGGGATCGAGTGGCCTCCGGGTTCTCGCCGGCGGATCGGAGACGGAGACCCCAGCGGGTCCGGTAGAGCGCGAACGCCACGGGGAAGACGAGCACCGCGGCGAAGAGCACGACCGGCGAGAGGTTCTGGAAGGCGTTCCCCAGTCCCCACGGGATGTCCGACAGCCCCGGGATGTCGAGCCGCGGCAGATGCGGACCGCCCGGATCCGATTGGGTCGCCTGCTCGAAGAAGACGAACGAGAGGAACCGAGCGAGTCCGATCGCCACCAGGTTGATCACGACACCCGAGACGATGTGATCCACCCGGAAGTTGATCGTGGCGACCGCGTGCACCGACGCGAAGAGCGCGCCACAGAGCGCGCCGAACAGCAGGCCCAGTACCACGCCTCCCGCGCCCAGCCCCATCCCTTCCGGGGCGGGACCGGCGAAGATCGCCGCTCCCGCCGCTCCGGTCACGGTTCCGATCACCATGAGCCCCTCGAGACCGATGTTCACGATCCCCGAACGCTCGCTGAACAGTCCGCCGAGCCCGGTGAGATACAGGATCGTGAAGTAGGTGAATGCGATCCGGATCGAGGCGCCGATGTCGGTGAGGTCCATCACGCCTCCTGCGGAGCCTCGTCCTCGGGCGTCGCCGTATCCTGGAGTCCGACCTCGGCACCGGCGCGTTGGAGCTCACGCCTTGCGAGCCGGCGCTTCGCGACCTGATACACGACGACCACGCAGAAGATGAGGATCCCCTGCAGGATGATCACGAACTCCCTCGGCAGGTTGGTGCCGAGCTGCAGCGCGGTCTCGCCTCGGGAAAGGATCGCCCACAGGACCGCGGCGAACACGATCCCGATCGGGTTGTTCTGCCCGAGGAACGCGACGGCGATCCCCGTGAAGCCCAGCTGCGCCTCGTAGTTCTGAACGAGCGCACCCCGTTCGCCGAGCACCTGCTGCATCCCGACCATCCCGGCGAGCGCACCGGAGATCAGGAACAGCTTGATCTGCACGCCGCCGATGGCGATCCCGCCGGCGCGAGCGGATCCGGCAGAAGATCCTACGACGCGCGCCTCGTATCCCAGACGCAGACGCCGGAACAGGAACCAGACGATGGCGCTCCCAACGATGGCGATGGGGAACAGCCACGAGAGGTGTGCCGAGCCGCCGATACCGAACAAGTGCCCGAGGTCCGGCACGAGCGCGCTGGGTTCGAAGATGTCCGTCCGCAGGTCGACGTTCTGACCGGGCGGAGCCTCCGTGAACTTCAGGGGACCGTTGAGCGCGTACGCCACGATGCTGACGGCGATCTGGTTCATCATGATCGTCGTCACGACCTCGTGTGCTCCCGTCGTCACTTTGAGGACCCCCGGCACGGCCGCGTAGACCATGCCTCCCAAGCACGCGAACAGGAGCACCGCGGCGAGATGGAGGAGACCCGGCAGGAAGTCGAAGGTGAGCGCCGCCCACGACGCCGTGACCATGCCAACTAGGAACTGACCCTCGACGCCGATGTTGAACAGGCCGCCCTTGAAGCAGACCGACACAGCGAGCGCGGCGAAGATGAGCGGTGTTGCGATGGAGAGCACGGTCCCGATGCTCGTGATGTCCTTGAAGGCGAAGCTGAGCATCGCGCTGTACACCGTGAGCGGGTTCTCGCCGTACAGGGTGATGATCAACGCGCCCACGCCGACCGCGATGGCGAACGCGGCGAGGAGCGCGAGCCCCTGGCCCACCGCCGACTCGAGCCACGGGGGCAGCGCACGGGGGGCGGGCAGGGTCGCGTCTCCGGTGGACATCAGCTCGCCTCAGCGGTGTCGGCGGCACCGAGCATGCCGACGCCGATCTCCTCGGGGGGCGCGTCCGGCGCGTACTCGCCTGTGATCCGGCCCTCGTAGATGGTCACGATCCGATCCGAGAGGGCATAGATCTCGTCGAGCTCGGCGGAGATCAACAGCACCCCACGTCCTTCCTTCTTCTGGTCCAGGATCTGTCGCCACACGAACTCGATGGCCCCCACGTCGAGTCCGCGCGTGGGCTGTGATGCGATGAGCAGCTTGGGGCTCGTGTCGAGCTCCCGAGCGAGCACGAGCTTCTGTTGGTTCCCACCCGACAGGGTGCTCGCGGCGACGTTGATCGATCGGGTTCGGACGTCGAACAACTTCACGAGGCGCTTGGCCATCTCCTTGATCCGCTCGATGAACAGGAAGCCCGTCCTCCCCGAGAACGGAGGGTCGTCCTCGCGTCCGAGGACGGCGTTCTCCCACAGCGTCATGCTCAGGACGAGTCCCTGTTCGTGACGATCCTCGGGGATGTAGGCCACGCCTGCGTTGCGGATTTCGGCTACCGGCCAGCCGGTGATGTCCGTCCCGGCCAGTCGCACCGTGCCGGCCGCGGGCGTCCTGAGACCGATCAAGGCCTCGGCGAGCTCCTTCTGCCCGTTCCCCTCGACGCCGGCCACGCCGAGGATCTCGCGAGCTCGAACCTGGAATCCGATCCCGTTCAGCTTGCCTTCGCCCAGGAGCCCTTCGACCTCGAGGATCGGTTCGCCGATCTCCACGTCCGGCTTCTCGAGACGGAACAGCACGGGACGTCCCACCATCATCTCGGCGAGCTTGGCCTTCGACGCCTTCGCCGGGGTCGTCTCACCGACAACCTTGCCTTGACGGAGGACGGTGATGCGGTCCGCGATGGCCAGCACCTCGTCCAGCTTGTGGCTGATGAACACGATCGCCTTCCCGTCATCCCGCAGGCGGCGGAGGTTCGTGAACAGATCCTTCGCCTCCAAGGGCGTGAGGACCGCGGTGGGCTCATCGAGGATGAGGACGTCGACCCCCCGGTAGAGCGCTTTGAGGATCTCCACCCGTTGCTCCTCCCCGACGGACAGGTCCTCGATCACCGCGCTCGGGCGAACCTGGAACCCGTACGTCTTCGCGAGCTCGGCCACCTTCTCGTGCGCGGTCTCCATGTCGAGGATCACCGAGCCCTCGTCGCCCAGGATCACGTTCTCCGTGACCGTGAAGGGGTCGACCAGGACGAAGTGCTGGTGGACCATCCCGATACCGTGCTGGAGGGCCACGCGCGGTGACGTGATCGAGACCTCCCCGCCTCCCAGAAGGATCCGGCCCTCGCTCGCCGGATACATCCCGTAGAGGATCCGCATCAACGTGGACTTGCCGGCCCCGTTCTCGCCGATCAGCGCATGGACCTCCCCCGGGTGCAGTTCGAGCGAGACGTCGTCGTTGGCCACGACGCCGGGGAAGCGTTTGGTGATGTGCTCCATCACGACGAGGGGCGGGGCGCTCTCGCGCCCCGCCCCTCGTTCGTCGCTCATCGCGCGATCCCGTCTCCGAGCCTACGGAGCCTCGGGAACGACGATGTCACCGGCGACGATCTGCGCCTTCAGGTCGTCGAGGAGGGTGATGATGTCGTCGGTCATCAGCTCCGTGTTGCTCTTCGAGTAGTCGACGCCACCTTCGGCCATGCCGAAGACCTGGCCGCCCGCTTCGAGGCTACCGTCCGCAGCCTGCTCGATCGCGTCGCGCACGGCCGTGTCGACCCGCTTCAGCATCGAGGTCATGATGAGCGGCTGCTGCTCGGCGCTGACCAGCAGGTACTGGTCCGAGTCGACGCCGATCGCCAGCTGGTCCGCGGCGACGGCCGCGTTGAACAGCCCTGCCCCCGATGCGCCGGCGGCGTGGTAGATGATGCATGCGCCGTCGTCGTACATGCCCGTCGACAGTGCTTCGCCCTTCACCGCGTCGTTGAATGCCGTCACGTCGTCGCCGATGTACTGGACGAGGACCTCGATGCCGTCGTTGACGTGGGCGACGCCGGCGGCGAACCCGGCCTCGAACTTCTCGATCAGCGGGCCGGTCTGCCCACCGAGGAAGCCGACGGTGTCGCAACCGTCCGCGTCAGCCTTCGTCGCGGCGGCGGCGCCCACCAGGAACGAGCCCTCGTGCTCCTTGAACGTCAGATCCGTCACGTTCGTGAGGCCGTCGTTCGTGAGCCCGCAGGCGGTCCCGCACGTCGCGTAGCCGTCGATGATCGCGAACTGCGTGTCTGCGTAGTCGCCGGCGCTCGTGTTGATGCCCGGAGAGAACGCGAATCCGACGCCGATCACGAGGTCGTGGCCCGCATCGGCGAGCGCGATCACGTTGTCATCCCGGTTCGAACCGGTCGCGTCCGGCTCGAGCGAGTCCGTGTTCTCCTCGCAGACGAGCCCCTCGTCGATCGCGGCCGTGAGTCCCGCGTTCGCCGCGTCGTTGAACGACTTGTCGCCGATGCCACCGATGTCGTATGCGACACCGACGCTGATATCCGCGTTGCACTCCGGCGCAGCACTTCCATCGCCGGGATCGGCTGGGTCGGATGGGTCGTCACCGCAGGCGGCCGCGACGAGCGCGAGCACGGCCAGGGGCACGAGGAGTGTTCGAAGCCACTTCGGCATGCTTCCCCCCTTGTTGGGTTCTCGGGCTAGAGCCCGACCGCTCGGATTCTCCGGGCGGAGGGAGGGTTCCGTCAAACGCGCGTGCGCGAACCCCATGGGAGACTACGGAACCGGAGGTCGTGACGGATGGTGGAGGGCGAGGACCTGTTGCGGGCGCTCCGAGAGCGCCTCGTCGCCTCCCCGTTCCACACCTGGGCAGGGATGGACGTGGTGGAAGCGTCCCCCGGCGAGGTCACGGTCGCGATGGACGTCCTCGAGGGTCACGTCAACCTTCAGGGCCTCGTCCACGGGGGGATGCTCGCGATCCTCGCGGACACCGCATGCGGCCTCTCGATCCGCGCCGCGATGGAGCCGGGGCGGCTCCATGTCACGACCGACCTGGACATCCATTACCTGGCGCCCGCCAAGCCGGGACGACTCTTCGGCCGCGGGAAAGCGGTCAGAGTCGGCCGCAGTCTGGCGTTCGCCGAGGCATCGATCGAGAACGGAGAAGGCAGGCTCCTCGCGCGAGCGCAAGCGCGATTCTCGGTGAGCGGCCGCGAGCCCGCCGCCGGCTAGTACTCCACGTCGATCTTGGCCATCGCAGCGGGGAGCTGCGAGAGCGCGCCCTGGAGACCGAGGATCATCCCCATGTTGCCGGCGATCTTCAGCTGCCCCGTCATGAATGCGGTGACCGGCGAGAGCTCGCCTTTCGCCAGCGCCGCGGAGGTGTCGTAGCTCTGGGTGATGGTGGCGTCCTCGCCCTCGATGTCACCGGTCCCAAGGTCGATCGTCCCGTCGTCGATCGTGATCCAATAGTGAGTTTCGCCCTCGGCTCCGCTGATGACCTGCTGGATCGTTGCCTTCTGCCCGGCGGCGGCCTGACGGAACGCGTCGCTCTGGTTGAGCTCCGCCTTCAGCGCCTCCGCCCACTCGTCGGAGAGGAACTTCACGGACACGATGTTCGACCTCCGTTGATCGGGTGTGCGTTCGGGTGACGGATGCGTCTGAGTATAGGGAGACGCTACTCGAAGAAGTGCGGATCGGTCAGGTGCAAGACGTCGTTGAGGAACCGCACGCTGCGAGTGTCGCCCTCGACGTCGATGCTGTTCAAACTCGTGTTCTCGGGGAGGAAGAACATCTCCTGCCGGAGCGCGAGGAGCTCGCCGACATAGGCGTTGATCACGCCTCCGTGGACGAACACGAGCAGGTTCTCGTCGGGGTGCTTCCGCAGGAGCCTCTCGACGGCGTCGTGGACACGAGCGCGGAACCGATCCCCGCGCTCGGCATCGGGCGCCCGATGCCAGATCGCCCGCTGATGCCGGATGTGCTGCATCACCTCGGGATCCGACTCGATGATCTCCTCGAACGGCTTGCCCTCCCATCCGCCGATGTGCGCTTCCACGAGCTCGTCGTCGAAGGAGACCGCGGTGCCCGCCTCGCGTGCGAAGGCCTCCGCGGTCTCGCTCGCGCGCCGGAGCGGGGACGAGTACACGACGAACGGGTCGAGGTCCATCACGCGGAGCCGCCGCGCGAGGAGGCCCGCCTGCTCTCGTCCCTTCTCGGACAGAGGTGGATCCCACTGCTCTCCGCGAGCGCTCGCCCAAGGGTTACCGACCCACCCGAAGTCCGACTGACCGTGGCGGATCAGGTACAGGATGCGGCCGGTCACGCGGGCGCGGACACCTTCTGCGGCTTCTTCGGCTGCGGCTGCTTCGGCTTCGGCTCCGTCGGCAGCTTCTGCCTCTTCCGGTTGGGCCTCTGCCTCGCGCTCTGTGGATGGGCCGCTCGCCAGTGCTCGGCGTAGTCCTCGACGTCTTCCCGGAGCCAGATCCGTCCGGACGCGAGCGTGCCGATCGGCTCCGGGAACGAACCCCGATCGATGTAGGTGATCACCCGTCGCTTGTCCCAACCCATGATCTCGGCGGCCTCCGCCACCCCCACCACGGCCGGGATGACTTCGATGATGAGGTCGACATCGTCCCCGGTCGCCTTGCGGAGCTCGGCGAGGCAGCTCCCTCGGCTCGTCCCGGTCACCTCGATGTAGGCGGGCACGTCCAAGACGTGCGCGAACCATCGGCCTCCCGACTGCCACATGCGAGCCCGGGCCGGTTCCCCCTGCCCCATCGCCCGGATGCTAGCGCTGTATGACGCCGTCCGCCCTGGGAGCTACCAACCGCAGCAGGGAAGGACGTAACCACAGGCTGCGCAGCGGTAGTGCGCATGCTCCGGCTCCATGGGGGCGCCGCATGCGTCGCAGGGCAGCCTTTTCGACTCGATGATCGGCTGGCAGCGCTCGGTGCTCGCGGGTGCCTCCATCCCCGACACCTTAGCCCCGCTCCCCGACATCACTGTGGAGGCGGAGGTCGGTAGACCCCGATCCTCCGGAGCTCCTTCCGCCAGCACTCGGTGTGCCAGTGACGACGCTCGTCCGGGGCATCCACGGGGATCACGACAAGGTGCCAGATGCCGGCTCGCACGATGTGATCGCAGCCGGGGCACCGGTACTCCTTCTCACCGCCGACATGCCGGACGTCATAGCCGGGGATCTCCGCCCACTCGGGCGCCGCGGACCGCGGCCGGGGCGCCTCCTGCGGCTGGAAGAACTCGGGGTTCCGCCGGTTCTTGCGAGGCATCAGAGGTGTTCCCATATGAACGCGGCGGCGTGCGGAGCCAGCGACGCGCCGACCTCCCGGGGGTCCCGTTTCCGGCCGCGCACCTCGAAGGAGTGTCCTCCGCCCTCGAAAGGGACAAGCGTCCCGCGGTCGCCGAGCTTCTTCACGACCCGGCGGAGGAGGTCCGGAGAGGCGAAGGGGTCCGATGTCCCCTGGAGGAAGAGCATCGGGACGTCGATGCGATACAGGTGCTCGTCGCGGATCCGTTCCGGCTTGCCGGGCGGGTGCAGCGGATAGCCGAGGAAGACGATGCCCGCAGGGCGGATCTCGGCGTCTGCCGCGCACATCGACCCGATCCTGCCGCCGAGCGACTTCCCGCTCGCCCAGACGGACTCCTTCTTCCGCCGAGCCGAGGCTGCCTCGAAGGCGGCACGCCACGCATCGCGGAGAACGGCTTCGTTGTCCGGCGAGCGCCGACCGCTCTCGATGTACGGGAAGTTGAACCTGAGCGTCGCAAGCCCTTCGTCCACGCAGGCGCTCGCGAACCCCACGAGGAACGGGTGGTCCATCCCGGCGCCGGCGCCGTGTGCGACCACGATGGTCGCGAACGGCGACTTCGGCCGAGCGTACTTCGCCGACACCGGTCCCTTCACGGTGTCGATACGCAGCGACTCTTCCGGACCGCCCATCGCGTGCCATGATGCACGCGATGGCCGGCACCCTCCACCTGGGCACCTCGGGCTTCTCCTTCGACGGCTGGAAACACGGCGTCTTCTATCCCGAGGGGCTGAAGAACCGCGAGATGCTCACGTACTACTCGCAGCAGCTGTCATCGGTCGAGATCAACTACACCTTCCGCCGCTTCCCCTCCGAAAAGTCGCTCATCGCCTGGCGCGAGCAGGCGACGGACGGCTTCACGTTCACGCTGAAAGCGAATCAGCGGATCACGCACTTCAAGCGACTCGCGGACACCGATGGAGACGTTCGGGCATTCCTCGAGCTCGCGAAGCTGCTCGGTGACAAACTCGGGTGCGTCCTGTTCCAGTGTCCCCCGTCGCTGCACTACGACCGGGGGCTGATCGAGTCGTTCGTGGGCTATCTGCCGCCCGGTGGCCGGTTCGCGATGGAGTTCCGTCACGCCTCGTGGGTCGAGGCGAGGGACCTGTTGCTGTCCCAGGGCGTCGCGTGGTGCGTCGCCGAGACCGACGAGACGGACCCCGGGCCTGACGACCTCTCTTGGGAGCCGATCGGGTACCTGCGTCTGCGGAAGACCGAGTACTCCGACGAGGAGCTCCGTTCGTGGGCCGATCGCATCGCGCCCGCACTCGCCTCCGGTGCGGATGTGTTCTGCTACTTCAAGCACGAGGAGGATGGCGCGGGTCCGAAGATGGCGAAGCGGCTGCGAGCGACCCTCGACGACCGGGTGGCGGGCCAGGCGTCTTCCTGATCCGCTCGCCGTTCCTGGCTAGGCCTCCAGCCGAGCCCGCAGCGCGCGATCGATCTCCGCGGGATCGTCGGTGAGCTTCCGACCCACGGCATCCCGGACATAGAAGGAGTCCACGACCCGGCCCTCGTAGGTCGCCACCTTCGCGAGGTGGACGTCGAGTCCGAGATCGGCGAACGTCCTCGTGATGTCGTAGAGGAGGCCCAGCCGGTCGGACGCGCCCACTTCGATCACGGTGGCGAAGTCGGACGCCGCGTTGTCGACCTCGACGGTCAGGGGCGCCGGCACCTTGGGCGACGGGTACCAACGGCGCTTCTCGTCCACCCGCCGTTCGAGGGAGATCGAGCCGTCCACCGCGCGGCGGAGCGTCCCGCGGAACTCGCGCCACCTCCGGTCGGGCACCGACTGCTCCCAGACCCCCTCGACCTCGAACAGGTCGGCGGCGACACCGTCCTCCGTCGTGAAGACCTGCGCGGTGAGGATGGACATACCGGCCAGCGCAAGCGAGCCTGCGATCCACGACAAGAGCCCGGATCGGTCCTGCGCCACGACCAGCAGCTCGTACGTACCGGCACGGATCCCCTCGAAATGGACCGCACGGACCTCCTTGACGCCGGTGGA
Organism: uncultured Actinomycetota bacterium; assembly: GCA_963762015.1. Lineage (GTDB taxonomy): Bacteria > Actinomycetota > UBA4738 > UBA4738 > HRBIN12 > JAJNBA01. Next base: position 49,504 of record CAVXJL010000005.1, on the reverse strand, counting down.
CGGTGCGATCGTCGCGAAGTGCTTGGCCGCTCGCGCGGGCTCGACGTTCAGGAAGTACGAGCGGGGCATCCGTCGGAGGAACCGGTCGACGTCCGGATCGGACTCTCCGCCGAGGAGGTCCCGGACCCGGTCCACCCGATCGGTGAGCTCCTCCGCGAGCTCCAAGCCCATCTCGCCACGATCGAGGACGTGCTGGACCTTCGCCACCAGTTCCCGGATCAGGGTGCGCCGCCACGGGGTCCAGGCGGCAGGGCCGGTCGCTTCCGCATCGGCCTTGGCGAGCAGATACAACGCCGCCAGTCGCTCGGAGGATCCGACCGCCGCGGCCACGTCGAGGACCATGTTCTCGTCGGAAAGGTCCCGGCGCGTCGCGGTGTCGGGCAGAAGCAGATGGTGGACGACCATGAAACGCACGAGGTCGCGGACGCTCGGTTCGACGCCCATCCGGTCCAGGATCGACCCGACGACACGGGCGCCGACCGGCACGTGGCCACCTTCCCCGTTCTTCCCGATGTCGTGCAGCAAGGCACCCAGGAGGATCGGTTCGGGATCCGAGATCTGCTTCACCGCTTCGGCTTGCACCGGGTCATCGGCGGCGCCCTCCCCCGCGAGACTCCGAGCCATCGCACGGAGCGTGCTCGTCAGATGCGCGTCCACCGTGAATCGGTGATACGGATCACGCTGCGGACGGCACCGTACGCCGGCCCATTCCGGGATGAATCGGGCGAGGAGCTCGAGCCTGTCGAGGATCTCGAGCGCCTCGGCGCCCCGGTCCCCGGTTCGGAGGAGGCGGAAGAAGGCCTGACGCGTGCCCGCGTCCCATACGATCTCCTCGTCCATCTCGATCTGCTCGATCGCGTCGAGAAGCGCAGCCGATGGCGCTCGGTCATCCTCCGCTTCGATCGCGAGCGCGTCGAGCACCTCGACGGGAGATCCGGGCAGATGGGGCAGCGGACGTCCCTCCCCCATGACGCGTTCGATCACCGAGGGGAGGATGAACTCGACCTGGCGCGCGTGCTCGAATAGGGCTCGCATGAGCCCGTCGATCGAGATGAGGTCCGGCTCGTCCTCGAATCCCATGGAACGGGCGATCGCCGGCTGGTGATCCAAGATCAGTCGATCCCCCTGCTTCCTCGACTCGAGATGCAGCGCGCTGCGGGCTCGGGCCAGGAACTCCTCCGCGCCCGCGAGCGCTTCGCGCTCGTGGGCGCGGAGGAGCTCCGTTCCGATGGCGCTCTCGATCAACCAGATCGAATGGAGGTCGCGCCACCCGCCCGATCCCTCCTTCAGCTCGGGCTCGAGCAGGTGGGCGGCGGACCCGAAGCGCTCCGCCCGCCTCGCGGCGTCGTCGCCGATCGCGGTCGCGAACGCTCGAGGGTCACGCCGAGCCCACGCTTCGACCCGCGCAGCCGCATCCGTCACGAGGCCCTCTTCTCCGGCGATCGGCCGGATGTCGAGCATCGATGCCGCGACGTCCAGCCGCTCGCAGGCCTCCTCGCACTCCAGTGGCGTGCGAACCGCATGGCCCACCTGGAACCCGGCGTTCCAGAACGGATACAGCAGTCCGTCGGCCAACGCCGCGACCGCGTCGTTGGCGGACCCGTCGTGGAGGACGAGAAGGTCGATGTCGGAGCGCGGCAGGAGCAGCCTCCGCCCGTATCCCCCCACCGCGACGACCGCCGTTCCGAGCGGCGCGCCGGCGCGCTCGAACAGCTCCTCGAGAGTGGCGTCCACCAGTTCCGCGCGCCGGCGCGCCGCCCACACCCCATGGTGGCCCGGCGAGTACGCCCGCTCGAGGGCCTCGTACTCGGCCCGGAGCTTCGCGACGGGGTCGGGCGCGGTGCCCACGCGACCGCTAGAGAGCGTCGGGGCCCATCTCGCCCGTCCGGATCCGGATGAGCTGCTCCACCTCGGTCACCCAGAGCTTGCCGTCACCGATCTTCCCGGTCCGGGCGGCCTTCACGATCGCGTCCACGACGCCCTGCGCGTCGGCGTCGTCGACCACGACCTCCACGCGGACCTTCGGAACGAAGTCCACCTGGTACTCGGCGCCGCGGTAGACCTCGGTATGGCCGCGCTGGCGCCCGAATCCCTCCACGTCCGTGGTCGTGAGACCGTTCACACCGATCTCGCGGAGGGCGTCCTTCACCTCGTCGAGTCGATGGGGCTTCACGATCGCCGTCACCAGCTTCATGCGCCGAATCCTAGTCGGCGTCGATCCGTTTCTCGTAGAAGTGCCACGACCGACCCCGCGTCATCCCGGCGCTCTCGTACAGCCGAGTGGCGCCGGTGCGGTTCTCGCCGTCCACGTTGAGCTTGACGATCGTCCAACCCCGGGCGGCCAGCTCGGCGAACGCTCTCCGCAGGAGCGCCCGGCCGATCCCGGTCCCGCGATGGGCTTCGAGCACGCCCAGCTCGGCCACCCACGGCTCCTCCTCGTCGATCGCCGTCGTGAGCGCCCCGACCGGCTCCCCGCCCCGCTCTGCCAGGAAGACGAGCGAGAGGTCCGACGAAGGCGCCCTGAGCATCGCCGCTTCCCACGCGTCATACGCCATCGGCTCGAATCCGAAATGATCCTCGAACGATGCTTCGAGGACACGATGCAGGACAGGCCCGTCGCCGTTCCGGAACGGCCTGATCGACACGCCGTGGGGCTCCGGGCCAGCTTGCTCGCTCCCGTCGAGCCGTCGCTCCATGTGCCAGAACGTGCGCACGTGCCGATACCCCAGACCTTGGAGGAAGGCACCGCCCGCGCCGGACGGGGAAACGCTGGGCCGGAGCAGCGTGGAGGTCCCGGGCCGAGCCAGGTAGCGGCGCGACCGAGCCTCCGCCCAGTCGACGAGCCACGTGCCCAGGCCTCGACCACGGTGGTCGGGGTGGATGTTGATCCACGCCTCCACCGAGGCCGACGGTTCGATGCCCCACGCGGTCGCGTACGCGGCGAGCCCGCCGGACTCCGCGTCGACCAGCAGCGTGTCCTGCTCGGCGTCGAACAGAGGATTGGCCCACTCGTCTTCGATGTGGCCGCGGACGGGCTCGACGATCCCTTCGTCGTGCCGATCGATCGTCTGTATCAGACGGGCGATCGTGTCGATGTCGTCGCGGGTGCTCGGCCGGACCGTGTATCCGGCCGGCGGGTTCACTCCCCGACGGCCTTCTTCCTCGGCGCGGGCTTCTTCTTGGCCGCCGGCTTCTTCTTGGGTGCCGGCTCAGCTTTGGGTTCCTTCTTGGCCGCGGCAACGGAAGCCTTCAACGCCTCCATGAGGTCGACGACCTTCGCCGTCGGCTCAGGCTCCACGATCTCGATCTCCTCACCGTTGATCTTGGCCTCGACGATCCGCAGCATCGCCTCGCGGTACTCGTCCTTGAACTCCCCGGGATCCCAGTCGGCGGTGAGGTTCTCGATGAGGGTCTGGGCCATCTCGAGCTCGTTGGGCCGGATCTTCGCCGACACGTCGACGCCGCCGAAGTCGGCTTCCCTGATCTCATCCGGCCAGTACATGGTTTCCAGGACGAACGCGTCGTCGCGGAACCGGAGCGCCGCGAGGTGCTCCTTGTCGCGGAAGCTGACCTTGGCGATCCCGACCTTGCCGGAGCGGTGGAGCGCTTCGCGCAGCAGCGCGTACGCCTTGGCGCCGGTCTCCTCGGGCACGAGGTAGTAGGACTTCTTGTACTGCATCGGGTCGATCTCATCGAGCTGGACGAACTGCTGGATGTCGATCGCGCGTGAGGACTCCACCGGGATCGCCTCGAAGTCCTCGTCGGTGAGGATCACGTAGCGGTCCTTCTCGTACTCGTAGCCCTTCACGATGTGCTCGTAGCCCACTTCTTCGCCGTCGATCGAGCACACCCGCTTCATGCGGACCCGCCCGCCGTCATCGTCGTGCAGCTGGTTGAAGCGGAGCGTCTTCTCCTCGGTGGCCGGGTAGACGCTCACGGGGATCGTCACCAGGCCGAAGGAGATGGCTCCCTTCCACATGGCTCTGGGCATGTCGTCCTCCAGGGTCGTCGGATCCCTCACGCTCAGGAGGGTCCGCCTATCCTAGTCCGCCCCGGGGACACTCCAGAGATCGGGATCCGGCGCCATCCACGGTCGGATCTGAGACGGCGGATCGGGGAGGCTACGGTCCGAGGAGCCCGCCGAGGATGTCGGTGAGATCGTCCACGGGCTCGTCCAGGACGTCCGACAGGTCGGTCCCCAAGAGACCGTCGACCGTTCCGGTCGCCCCGTCGACGACCCCATTGACCGTGTCGGTGGCCCCGTCGACCACGCCGTCCACGGTGTCGGTCACGCCGCCCACGACGCCATCGACGGTGTCGCTCACATCCTTCACGACGCCACCCGACGTCTCCGTCGGGTCGTCGATCACAGGGACACCGTCCGGCGGCTCACCGCCCGGCTCACCATCCGACGGATCACCCCCCGAACCTCCTCCGCCTGCGGGATCTCCGCCCGACCCTCCCGTCTTCCGGCCACCCGGGACGTCGACGTGATCGCCCTCACCGTCGATGGCTCCCATCCCTCCGGTCCTCACGCCGTCGTCCGCCGACGAACTCCCGGCGGGAGCGAGCGACACCCCGGCGGGGGCGCTCGCCCTCGACGGCGGTGGCGACGCCGCGGCGGTGCCGTGAACCATCGGCAGGACGCCTGCCGCACCCACGACGACCGCCGCGGTCGCTCCCTTAGCGGCCGCGGCGATCTGCCCGCCCGCTCGCTGCAACGGACCGAGCACCGGGATCAGGGCGGTCCACGACATCGGTCCGACCGTCCACCACAGTCTCCCGAGCGACACGTTCAAGAACAGGCGGACGATCGCCGGGTCGAACTGCTCCCCGGCGCACGCCGCGAGCTCGCGGCGCGCCGCCGGCACGCTCATCGGCTTCTTGTACGACCTGGCCGCGGTCATCACCTCGAACGAATCGGCAACGCTCACGATCCTCGCGGCGAGCGAGATCTCCTCGCCGGCAAGCGAATGCGGGTACCCTCCCCCGCCGAACCGCTCGTGGTGCTGCTCGATCGCGTCACCCCACGGTCCGAGCCACGTCAGCAGCGGCGCCGCGATGCGGGCGCCCGCCGCCGGGTGGCTCTGGAGCGTCTCCCACTCGCGCGGCTCCGGACGCCCGGGCTTGTTGAGGATCTTCGCGGGCACGTGGAGCTTGCCGATGTCGTGCAGGAGCGCCGCCCAGCGGAGTCGATCCCGATCGGCCTCCGGCAACTTGAGCTGTCCCGCGACGAGGTCGGTGAACGCACGCACGCGTTCGCTGTGTCCACGGGTCTTGCGATCGTGCGCGGACAGCGCGGCGACGAGCGAGAGGATCTGCTCGGCGGCCCGGACGGGGGCCTCATCCACTCCCTGCTCGCGGGCGTCACGGATGCGCCGTTCCAGGACGCGGACGTTGCCCGCCCCGCGCGCCATCGCGAAACGAGAGGGCGCCTTATCGGGGAATACGAGGGATAGACGCAGGAGGACCGCCAGCGGCAGGAACCGCTTCCCGATCCGCTCGGCCAACGCGGTCGCCACCGTCGAGCTGAGAACGAGACCGAGGACCCACGGGATCGTGACGAGTCCCAGGTCCGGCGCGGGCAGTGCGACGACGTAACCGTAGGCGCTGGCGGCCCCGGCCGCCGCCGGGACGAGCACCGAGACGAGCCTGAGCGCGAAGCTGAGCAGCGGCCGGGGCCGCCAGCGCTGCTCTTCGTTCGTTCGATCGGATCCATCCACGAGCGTTCTCCTTCTGAGGAAGGAGGTATCGGTCGAGGACCCCGTCCGGTTGACCCCCGGACGGGGGATATAGCCCTCGGGCGTAGCATCGAGGGGCGATGCCACCACGCCGACGGGCTACGTCATCCGGTCCCCCTTTCACGCTGGAGCTCCCGAAAGCGCTCGAGGCTCGGAAGGATGGAGACGCCTGGTGGGTCGAGGCGGACGGACGCGATCTCCGCCTCTCCAACCTGTCGAAGGTGTTCTGGCCGAAGGAGGGGTACACGAAAGGAGATCTCCTCGCGTACTACTGGAACGCCGCGGACCTGATCGGCCCCCACCTGCACGGGCGCCCGCTGACGATGAAGCGGATGCCGGACGGCGCGGAAGGACCCCACTTCTACGAGAAGACCGCGCCCTCCCATACGCCCGATTGGGTCCATCGCTGCAACGTCCACTCGGACGATTCGAAGCGGGGCGAGATCGACTACCTCATGGTCGACGACACGGCCACCCTGCTCTACGTCGCCAACCTTGGCTGCATCGAGATGCACCCTCTGCATTCCCGTTGTGCGGAGATCGAGCACCCCGACTACCTGTTCTTCGATCTCGATCCGTTCGAGCCCTACTCGTACGAGGACGTCCTCACGGTCGCTCGCCACATCAAGGTCCTGCTCGATCAACTCGGCCTCTCGGCCTATCCGAAGACCTCGGGGGCGACTGGTCTCCAGATCTACGTCCCTGTCAAACGCGGCGTCTACACGTACGGGCAGGTGCGAGCGTTCGTCGGTGCGTGCGGCCGGATGATCACGACGGCCGACCCGGATCGCGTCACGATGGCGTGGAAGATCGCCGATCGCACCGGCAAGGTGTTCATCGACCACAACATGAATCGGCAAGGGGCCAACATCGCGGCGGCGTACTCCGTCCGGCCCGAGCCCCGCGCACCCGTGTCCACCCCACTCACGTGGGACGAGGTCTTCGAGGGTGGCTTCGAGCCGCGGGACTTCCGGATCGACAACGTGTGGGATCGGTTCGCGGAGGTCGGGGACCTGTTCGAAGGGGTGCGCACCGAGGAGATGGACCTCACCAATGCCTTCGAGGCACTCGGCGTCAAGGACGAGGACGACGAGCCCCGCCCCAACGCACCGCTCCCCCGGACGGCTGCGAAGGCCACGAAGGAGAAGACCCAGGACGAGATCGTCGCGGCGTCGAAGGATCCAGCCCTCTACGAATACGTCCGGCGCCGCGAGTTCGGCGAGGAGGGGACGACCGAGCCCGCCCCCGGCGACACGCCGGGGACGGGGAACTCCTTCGTGATCCAGAAGCATCGGGCGACCCGGCTCCACTACGACGTTCGCCTCGAACGAGAGGGAGGACTCTGGTCGTGGGCCGTCCCCCGAGGACTCCCGATCCAGAGGGGGGACAAGCGGCTCGCGGTGCAGACCGAGGTCCATCCCCTCGAGTACGGGACCTTCGAAGGCACGATCCCCGAAGGGCATTATGGCGCCGGCGAGGTGCGCATCTTCGACGACGGGTGGTACGAGCCGATCGAGTGGACCGACACGAAGGTGAGCTTCAAGCTCCACGGCCGGCGCTACCCCGGGCTCGAGTTCCACTTCGTGAAGACGAGGACCGACTGGCTGGCATTCGTCGCCTCCGGGCAGGACGCCCCCTTGCCCGATCCGCCGGCTCGCTACCAGCCGATGCTCGCGGAGGGCGGCGGGGAACCCTTCGACGATCCGGCGTGGTGGTTCGAACCCAAACTGGACGGGATCCGCGCGCTCGCGGAGATGGAGACCGGAGGCACGGTGTTCCGGACCCGCCGAGGTCGCGACGTCACCTACCAATACCCGGACGTCCACATGATCCATGAGCTCGTCGACCAGGTGAACGCCGTGCTCGACGGAGAGCTCGTGGCCGTCGATGCCGCGGGCAGAACGTCGTTCGAGACCCTGCAGCAGCGGATGAACCTGCAGAACGAGCGTGAGATCAAGCGGATCGCGAAACAGATCCCGGTCGCGTTCGTCGCGTTCGACCTGCTCTGGCTGGACGGCCGGGACACGACCGGCCTGTCACTCGAGGAGCGACGGGAGCTGCTCCAGCTCATCGTGGAAGAGGATCACCGGCTCCAGCTCATGGGCTTCGAGGAGGAGAACGGGACGGCGTTCGTCGACGGCGCACGGGCGTTGGGACTCGAGGGCGTGGTCGCCAAGAAGAAGGGTTCGAAGTACGTCCCCGGGAAGCGCTCGCCCGACTGGCGGAAGATCAAGCTGATCTCGACCCAGGACTGCGTGATCCTCGGGTGGACCCCGGGCCAGGGTGGTCGAGCGGGGAGCTTCGGTGCCCTGCTCGTCGGAGCGATCGACGGTGGCGAGCTGCGATGGGTCGGTCAGGTCGGGACGGGCTTCACGCAGAAGATGCTGGAGGGGCTGATGGAACAGCTCACGCCATTGGTGCGCGACGACCCGCCGATCGACGACGCCGCGCTCCGGAAGCTGAAGGGGGCCACGTTCGTCGAGCCGGAGCTCGTCTGCGAGGTCGAGTACCTCGAATACACGAAGTCCACCGGGAAGATGCGCGCCCCGTCGTTCCGCGGCCTTCGACCGGACAAGACACCGGATGAGTGCGTGCTCGAGCCGCCCGCCTTCGACAAGGTCAGGAAGAAGCGTTGAGGATCAGAACGGCTCGAACCCTGCTCGGACGAGCAGCGCCCTGACGTCCCGCTCGTCCATCCCCTTCCCGATCAGCTCTTGATAGAGACGGACGGCACCCATCGAGCGGCCGCACCGGGGGCAGAACGCATGGTCCTCGGCGAACGGGAACTGGCACCAGGGACACCGCGTGAGCTCGATCCGCCTTTCCGGCTCGAGCCCCGTGTCCGTGAGCGCGTCCACGTACCCCTTCCCGTAGTCCCACTGGATGTATTCCTCTTCCGCGATGTCGAACGCGGGCTCGTGCATGCGAGGCTCACCCGACTGCAGCATGTGCTCGAGGTTGTCTCGGAGTAGCTCCCATTCGTAGAAGTGATTCGCGCCACATTCCTGGCACGCGATCACCACGCCCTTCACCGATTGCGTCGAGAAGACCGAACGCATCGAGGCCAGGTCGTCGAGGTCGGCCTGGATGTCACGCCGCTCCTCGGCGGTGAGCTCGTACGGCTGGTCCGGCTCGCTGCGCTCGTCTTCCATCTAGTCCTCGTCGTCTGAGAACCGGAACGCCTTGAAGCCTTCCGCGAACTCGTATCCGGCCTGCTCCCCGATATTCCGTGCCCGCTCGACGACTCGCTCCTCGATCTCCGGTCCCAGCTGCGACTCGTGCGCGAACAGCGCCTTGAGCTTGACGGCGAGCGTGTCCGTGATATCGACGAACGTGTCGGGCTCGTCCATCGAGAGGTAGAGATTCGGCACTTCGAACGGCTCCAGCCCCTCCGATTCGAGCTCTTGGAACATGACCCGGGTCGGCGCGTCCGGCATCACCGCCGAGAGCGCCAGCGTGCCCGCCGCCTTGTGATCCGAGTGGTTGATGTAGCCGTTGCCGTACCACAGGCGTGAGGGGTCGGGCGCCACGATCACGTCGGGTCGGATCCGCCGGACCTCTCGCGTCACCTTCCGCCTCGTCTCGGGCGTCACCTCGAGGAAGCCGTCCAGTTCGCCGAGGAAGGTGACCGACGCCACACCGAGGATCTCCGCCGCAGCTCGCATCTCCCGTTCCCGGACGGGCCGCATCGCTTCCCGAGTGGTTCCGGGGTCGTTCGAGCCGGCGGACCCGTCGGTGATGCACACGTAGTGCACCTCGCACCCCTCACGAACCCATCGGGCGATCGTCCCACCGCAGAAGAACTCGGCGTCGTCGGGGTGGGCGAAGAGCACCAGCGCGCTGGAAAAGGCCACGAGATGAGGGTAGCGCCTCTTCCCGGAGGAGGACCCTTTACCCGGTTCTCCGACCCGCCGATACGGTTCGTATGCCCGCAGAGCGCCTCCGCGGCACCTCCATCGTCTGGCAATTCGCCATCACGAGCTTCATCGTTTTCGGTCTGATCGGGGTCGGGATCGCCGCGCTGCGCGCCGGGGAGCTCCGAGCCACCTCCGAGGAGGCCGCCCAGGTCCGGGCCGAGCTCATCGCCGAGAGCGTGATCGCCCCGCTGCTCGGCCCGGCGGATCTCGCCGGTCCGGTGAACGGAGACCGATACCGCGAGCTCGACCGGGCCATCCACGAGTTCGCGATGGAAGACGCTGGTGTCGAGCGAGTGAAGATCTGGAACCACGACGGGATGGTGGTCTTCTCGAACGATCCGGAGCAGGTGGGCCTGGAACCGGAGCTCGAGGAGGATCTCCTCGAGGCGTTCGAGGGTGAGGTCGCAAGTGAGATCTCCGACCTGAGCGAGGCAGAGAACGCGAGCGAACGGACCCTCGCCGATCAGCTCTTCGAGACGTACGTCCCCATCAGCCTTTCGGGCGGCACCGGATCAGATGAAGTGGACGCGGTCATCGAGGTGTATCAGGACTACTCCGCGATCCAGGGAGAGATCGACCGGTTGAACGACACGCTCAAGATCTCCCTGGGGGTCGGGCTGCTCGCCCTCTACGTCTTGCTGGTGCCGGTCATGGTCGGCACGACGAGAACGCTGCGACACCAGAACGCCCAGCTCCTCGACCAGGCCGACCAGCTCGGCGTCCTGCTGGCGCGCGAACAGGAGACGGTCGCAGAGCTCCGAGAGCTGGATCGGTTGAAGAGCGACTTCGCCGCGGCGGCTTCGCACGAGCTCCGTACCCCGCTCACGACGATCCGCGGGTTCGCAGAGATCCTCAAGCAGCAGACACCCTCCGCGGATCCCGGGACCAGGGACGCGGTCGAGGCGATCGCACGACAGACGGCACACCTGCAGCGACTCGTCGGGAACCTTCTTCGAGAGGCGCAGCTGGAACACGGTGATCCCGAGACCGTCGCGGAGCCGACGTCGGTGGCAGACGTGCTGGACGAGGTCCGGAACGGATTCCCCGGATCGGTTGATCGGATCCACGTCCAGGTCGAACATGACCTGCCGACGCTGGCGCTGGACCCGGTGGCGCTCCATGAGATCGTGGCCAATCTCGTGGACAACGCCCTCAAGTACTCGACGCCAGGAGCGCCCGTCGTCGTCGATGCGCGGATCGCGGAGGGGTCGCTGACGATCCGGGTGCGCGACGAAGGCGCGGGGATCTCGCCCGGTGACCTCCCGCGCATCTTCGACCGTTTCACGCAGATCGATCAGTCATCGACCCGTGCCCACGGAGGAGTGGGACTGGGCCTGCATCTCGTGCGTGAGCTCACGCGCCGCTTCGGCGGTGGGGTGGAGGTCGACAGCGTCAAGGATCAGGGAACGACGTTCACGGTCACGATCCCCGTTCCCGAGTCCGTCCACCCGGATCCTCAACATCCGGAGATGTCGTCGGCCTAGCTCCTGGTTCGAATCGGATGCACCCTGTGGTTCGATACCGGCGATGGGAGACGATCGCCGGGTCACGGAGCTGGAACGATCGTTCCGACGGGCCGGGCTCCCCACGTTCATCCGAGGGTATTCGGCCCGACAGGCCTTCGCGAAGGCACTCCCGCTCCTCACGGTCGTCTTCGTGCTCGAGATCCTGAACGCGCTGAACTTCGTCTTCGGATTCTGGACCAACGTCGGGTTCCTGGCCGGCGGGATCGCGATCTCGCTCGGCATCATCGGGACGCTCAACCTGGCTCGCGGACAGAGGTTCTTCTCCGTGCCCCGGCGGGTGGGTCTCGCCGAGATGGTCGCGTTCGCGGTGGTGCCCTCCGCCCTCCCACTGCTCTTCGGCAGACAGGAGACGAGCGCCGTCGTCACCTTCGTCGGGAACACCGCTCTCCTTGGCCTCGTGTACCTGGTGCTGGGGTTCGGTGCCATCTCCATCTTCGAGTGGGCGGGGCGCAGGTTCGTCAGCCTGTTCGCCGCGTCACTCACGGTGCTGGTCCGCGCGCTCTCGTTGCTCCTCTTCTTCCTGCTGGTGATCTTCTTCACGACCGAGACGTGGCAGATCTGGACGGTGCCGAGGCTGCCGAAGTTCGTGGCCGCGGCCGGGCTCTTCATGCTCCTGGCCGGAGGGTTCCTCTTGTTGCGACTCTCCGGGAGCGTTCGTGGCCTGGAGGCCGAGCTCCAGGGCGAGCATCTCAGCCGGACGCAGCGCGTGAACGTCGGGTTGGTGATGTTCCTCAGCCAGTTCCTGCAGGTCGTGTTCGTGGCCTTCGCCGTCTGGCTCTTCTTCGTGGTGTTCGGATCGCTCCTGGTGAGCGCCGGGGTCCGTGAGGCCTGGCTCGGGACGCACGGGACAGAGCTCCTGCGGATCCCGTTCTTCGGGGACACAGTGGTCACGATCACGGTGGAGCTCCTGCGGGTCGCGACGGGGATGGCGTCGTTCGCGGCCCTGTACTACGCGGCGGCGACCCAGCTCGACGAGGCGTACCGTGACGAGGTCGTCGAGCGGATCGCCGAGCAGATGAAAGAGACGTTCGCCCGTCGCGCCGAGTACCTCAACCTCGTCGGCGGGACACAGGCCATGTGAGGCGGTGACGGCGGAGCTTTACCGACAGGGGGGGAGAGAAAAGGTCAGGGGAAAGAGGGAGGCGAGGGGAGGACATATCCGTCCGTCCCTCGCGGGGATGAGGGCCCGCCGCGCCACATCAGCCAAATGATCGAGGCCAAGGCAACGGATCGAGCGACATGCCTCGAGAACATCCTGCCTGGGAGCCTCTCCCGATGGATGCGCTCGGGAACAACGACCCGGGCTCCACCGGCCTCTCCTCGCGCTGACGGCCGTCGGTGCCATCGAGTACGCTTGCTGTCGAGGGTTCATGCAGCACCGGTTTTTGTGCCACCGTTGTTCTGGCAGTTCCCTCCCCGGCCGAGGCCGGGTAGGCCGACGGACACGCATCGCCGATACGTCCGCACCGGCCGCGGAAGGAGGGAACGCCAGTGGCAACAGGCACCGTGAAGTGGTTCAGCCCCGAGAAGGGGTTCGGCTTCATCACCCAGTCCGAAGGCCCCGACGTGTTCGTGCACTTCTCCGGTATCACCGGGGAGGGTTACAAGAACCTCGAGGAGGGACAGGCGGTCGAGTTCGACATCGTCGACGGACAGAAGGGCCCCCAAGCCCAGAACGTCCGGCTCGTTTGAACCCAAGAGCCTGAAACGGCAGAAGGGGGCGGCGCGCGTAGCGCGCCGCCCCTTTCGCATCCCCGCGTCAGTCCTCGGGCCGATCCAGGCGGAGGTCGGCCAGCATCGCCTCGGTGCGCTCGATCGCGGATGTGAGCCACGTGCCGTCCTGCGGCCCTCGGATCTCCTCGCGTGGATACGCGAACTGGTTCAGCGTCTCGTCGGACCCCACCTGGATCCCCTTCGTCAGCAGATACTCGCCGAGCGCGAACTCCCAGCTGAAGACGGCGGTGCCATCCCGATAGACGTGCACGGTATACGTGAGGTACCTGTTGGGATGAGCGACATGGAGCTGCGCCCCGCTCCCGAAGCCTCGTTCCTCCCTCGGGTGGAACCCGAACCGAACGAGGGCCTCATCGAAGTCCATCGGCGGTGAGCCTATCCGCCTTCCGTCAGCGAACGATCGAGAGGACCTCCTCGTCGGTCACGTCCGCCAGTTGGAGCTGCTCGGCATGGCGCGCTCGCGCGATGGAGCCGCGAGCCTTGCCGAGGCTGGACCGGAACTCGTCGGCACCGTTCGCGATCATCGTTCCGGCCTTCGAAAACTTGTTCTCCACGATGGCGTCCATCGCATCGAGGAGCGTCCCGACCTCCGCGAGCGCCGCCTGCACGTCGGCGGCATCGCCGAATCGCTCGACCAGCGCGTACAGGAACATGATGATCGGAAGGGCGCTCGAATACGGCACGATGACCACGCCGCGCATGAAGGCCTCGGTGTGGGCGCGGGACAACACCTGGTAGGCGGCGTCCGGCACGGCCGCGACCGCAACCGGCGCCGTCACCGCCGTGTCGATGTACTGCCCGACCTCTTTGGCCCGCGCGGCGACCGCCTTCTCCACCTTCCGCGCGCAGGCGTCACGCCGGGTCGGGTCCTCCTCCGCCTCCATGGCCTCGAGCTCCGCCACGGCGGACCACTTGGAGTCGATCGGGAGACGGCGGCCGTCCGGCAGCCGCAGGCCGAACTCCACGACCTTGCCGTTGACGCGGAAGTCCGAGGCGAGCATGGACGGAGGGAGCTGGCCGAGGTGCTCGCGCAGAACGTGCTCGCCTGCGCGACCCTTGGTGTTGCCCCCGGCGAGGACCGTCGCGAGCCTGCGAACGACCTCCCGATTCTCCGTGTCCGACGAGCGACGCTCCTCGTCCCGCACCTGGAGCTGCTCCAGGACCTGGCGCGTCGCCTCGAGGCCGTTCCTCAGGTGCTCGGCCGAGACATCCCGCTGGCCGGAGGCGTCGGCGATCCGACGGAGCTCCGCGGCCTGGACCTCCAGCCTGGCGGTCAGCTCGGCGTGGAGCTGCGCGTTCACGGCGCCGAGGGCGTTGAGGGCGTTGAGGTGCTCCAGGTCCTCGACCGGCGGCTGCCGGCGCCGGAGCACCACCAGCGCGCCCACGGCGACACCGACGCACACCGCGATCGCGGCGATCAGGACGTCATCGATCATCCGGTCACCTTTCGGGAGTCTTTGCCCTGAGGGGTCATGGCGCCACCGTACCCCTCGAGAGTGACAAGACTTGGGAAGCGGCGAAGGAGAGGGATACCATCCTCGGATGACCCCCCATCCGCTCGAGCTCTATCGGGTCTCCGGGACACACCGTGAGGTGGGGATCCAGATGGGTGAGCTCGGCGCCGAGCAGATCCGGCGAGGGATCGAGACCTTCGACGCGCAGCTCCCGGAGGGGCGGACGCGAGACGAGCAGCTGCGCCTCGCGCAGGCCTACCGCGACGTGACCGCGCCGTCGCTCCCCTGGCTGCTCGAGGAGCTCGACGGATGCGCGGCGGGCGCGGGCGTGGATCCGATGGAGTTCTTCGCGACGACCGTCGAGGAGCTCTGGTACACCCCGTATCCGAAGCAGACCGAGGGCCGCTGCAGCGACGTCGTGGCCGGCCCGGGCGCGACGGCGGACGGCCATCTGTGGGTGGGTCACAACAACGACCTTCGCCCGGAGACCGAGACGGACATCGTCGCGATCGAGAAGCACGTCGACGACGAGCCGGTGATCCTGCAGATCGGCGGCGTCCCGTGGATCAGCGTGGGCTGGAACCAGGCCGGGCTCTCCCTCACCGGCAACGAGCTCAGCCCCAACGACGAGCGCATCGGGATCTCGCGATCGCACCAGGTCTTCGAGATGCTCCGCGCCCGCAACCTCCACGAGATGATCGCGATGGCGATCCGATCGGACCGAGCGTCCTCGTACAACAACGTCCTCGCCGACCGTCACGGCGACGTCGCGAACATCGAGGGCAGCGCCACCGACGTCGAGATCTCGCACCTCGACGAGAACGACCACCTGACACACACGAATCACTACGTCAGCGAGCGGATGCGTCCCTACGAGGGCGATGTCGACTACGCCGTGCGCTCGGACGTCCGGTTCTGCCGGGCCCGTGACCTGCTCGCCGACCGCCCCGACGGCTCCGTGACGCCCGATGTCCTCAAGAGCATCCTGTCCGACCACGAGAACCAGCCGGACGAAGTCTGCCGTCATCCCGAGTGGGGTCACCCGACGTCCAAGACCGTGTTCTGGTGCATGGCCGACGTGACCACCGGCCGAGTGATCTTCGGCCGCGGGAACCCGTGCGACTCGATGGATCAGGAGTACGTCTTCGCCGGCTACGGGGCTGCCTGAAACGCGGACCGGATACGATCCGCGGTGGCGTCGTCACCGCTCTCGTTCGCCAGGTCGGTGACGCTCCGTCCCTCTTCGTTGGTGGCGGTGGGGTCCGCTCCCGCGGTGAGAAGGAGTTCGACGCTGGACAGATCGCCGTTCATCGCAGCGGCGTGGAGCGGGGTCCATCCCGCGGACTGACGCGCGTTCGGGTTCGCCCCCGCGTCGAGGAGGATGCGGACGACGTCGGCGTGCTTGCGGCTCACCGCGGAATGCATCGGGGTCCCGGTCATCCACCCGCGGCCGAAGGGATCGACCTCGGCGCCCCGATCGATGAGCAGCGCGGCAGCGTCGTGCCTGCCGAAGAACGCGGCGAAGTGCAGCGCCGTGAACCCGTCGCCGGAGTAGTCGTTCGCCAGCGATCGCTCGGCCTCGAGGAGCTCGGTGAGCCGGTCGAGATCGCCGAACGCCGCGGCCTCGAAGATGTCGAGCGTGTCGACCCTGCGTTTCACCGTTTCGGTCAACGCCTTGTCGAAGCGATAGCGCGCCCGCATGAGCGCAGACACGCCGCTCGCATCGCGCGCGATCGCGAGCGTCGGGTCGGCGTCGAGCATCGCGTCGACCCCTCCCACGTCTCCGGCTTCGATCGCCTCGAAAAGCTCGTCCGGGGTGTTTGCCATCGTCCCGCTCCTCGCTACTATTTGTGTAGCCTAACTAAATATCGATATCCTCGTCAAGATGACCACGTCAAGGCGGACTTCCCCGACGCGAGAGGTGGGGCGGGTGGCGGACCGACTCCATTCGGCCGCGATCCACCTCTTGCGGCGCCTGCGCGTGGAGGACGAGGCGCTGGGTATCTCCGCCCCGCGCCTCTCCGCTCTGTCGGTGCTCGTGTTCGCGGGCCCCAAGCGGATCGGCGAGCTCGCTCGGATCGAGCAGGTCGAGCCGCCCACGATGACGAGGCTGGTGGACGGCCTCGTACGGGACGGTCTCGCGGTACGCGAGACCGACCCGGACGACGCGAGGGCGGTGCGCGTCCGTGCCACGGCGACGGGCGGCCGCACCCTCCGGAGAGGACAAGCGAGGAGGGTCGAGACCCTGAGGACCAGCCTCGCCGGTCTCCCCCCCGCCGAGCTCGCCGCCCTGGACGAGGGCGTCGAGGTCCTTGAGCGGATGCTCCGCGACCGCTAGACGGGCAGCCCGGCCTGCCACACGTGTGTTCGTCCGAGCAGTGTGCGGGGGTCCTCGGCCGGGTCGCCGTCGACGAGGAGCAGGTCCGCTCGCTTGCCGACCTCGACCGTGCCGACCTCGGGGAGCCGGAGCAGCTCGGCCCCGTTCGCGGTCGCCGCCCGGAGGGCGTCGAGCGGCGCCATCCCCCACTCCACCATGGAGACGATCTCCTGCGGCGCGTTGCCGTGCGGGTTGAACGGGGTGCCCGCGTCCGTCCCGCACACGGGACGGACGCCGGCTCGGATCGCCGTCCGATGCGACTTCTTCGAATCGGCTTCGATCTGGCGGGCCTTCTCGACGGCGTAGTCGGGGACGCGGTCCGCGTGATCGAGGATCCCGCGGATCGCGCAGATCGTCGGCGACCGGAAGGTGCTGCGCGCCACCATCTCCCGGGCGGTGGCGGGCGTCAGCTGGTTGCAGTGCTCGATCGAATCCACGCCGGCGAGCACCGCCGCGCGGATGCCGTTCGCGCCGATCGCGTGCGCGGCGACGGGAAGTTCTCGTTCGTGCGCCTCTCGGACACCGGCCTCGAGCTCTTCCGCGGTGAAGGCGCTGAACGTCACGGGGATGCCGGGCGTGAGGACGCCGCCGGTCGCGATCAGCTTGATCGCGGTCGCGCCGCCGCGGATCTCCTCCCGGACGGCGGCGCGGACGGCGTCGGCGCCGTCGACCTCCCGGGAGAGCGCGATGTTGTGTCCGTGGCCGCCGGTGACCGTGAGGGCGCGCCCCGCCGCGAGGATCCGTGGTCCCGGGATGAGGCCGGCGGCCACGGCCCTCGCCACGTCGATGCTCGCGCCGCCCATCCCGCCGAGGTCGCGCACGGTGGTCACGCCGGCGTCCAGGTTCCGCTTCGCGTTCACCACGGCCTTGATCGCCGCGTAGCCCGGTGAGGTGAGCTCCTTCGACTCCTTCTCGAAGTCCGCGCTGCCGTCGAACTGGAGGTGCACGTGGACGTCGATCAGGCCAGGCATCAGGGTCTTGCCTGCGCCGTCCACCTCTCGTGCTGCGCTCGAGGACTTCGGTGCTCGCGCGTGTGCGCCCACCCACTCGATGCCATCCCTCCCGAACAGGACACCCTGGCGGTTCTTGACGGCTCGCCCGTCGAACAGCGTGACGTTTGCGACGTACGTGGACCTCGCCATCACCGCATCATGCCACCGACGGTGTGCGCAGGCTCCCCATAGTAGGCTTGCCCGTCCAAGGCCCAGGAGGATCGATGCTCGTCGGTGAGATCATGCACTCGGACGTGAAGACCGCGAGTCCAAGCGATTCGTTCGCCGACGTCGCGAAGACGATGCGCTCGCACGGCATCTCCTCCGTCGTCGTGCTGGACGGGAAGAAGCTCCAGGGCATCGTCACCGAGCGCGACATCGTGAACCTGGTGGCGGAGGGTGGCGATCCGAACACCACGACCGTCGAGCAGGGCATGACCCGCCGGGACCTGATCACGGTCGGTCCCAAGACCGAGCTCTCCGACGCGGCCGAGCAGATGGTGTCGCACAACATCCGCCACCTGCCGATCGTCGACGGCGAGAACGTCGTGGGGATCGTGTCGATCCGCGACATGACCCGGTGGGCGGCCGAGGAGCTCGCGGGCGGTCACGAGCTGCCGGACATCGCAGGCTCGCACGCGGCCCTGCAGGCGGCCAGCCAGCTCCAGCGCAAGCGCGGCGCCTAGGGCGTCTCGCCCGAGGCGCGCTCGAATGGCTCCCGAGGCTTACCGAGCGACCCGAGCTGCGCCAGATCTCGCGGGAAGAGCAGCGCCACAGTCCAGTCCATCGCGATCTTCACGCGCCTCGTCCACGTCGGCATCGCGAGCAGGTGGTAGGAGCGATGCAGGAACCATCCGAGGAACCCTTTGAATCTCAGGCCCTTGACGGTGGCGACGCCCTTGTAGCGGCCGAGCGAACACACGCCACCGATGTTCGCGTAGAGGAACGGCTGGAGCGGACGGCCGGCGAGGATCGCCTCGATGTTGGCCGCGACTCGCTTCCCCTGGCGGAGGCCGTGTTGCGCGGTCGGCGGGGAGAGCCCCCCGGTGGTGTCGTCGGGAACGGCTGCCGCGTCACCGGCGCCCCATGCGCCCTCGACGCCCTCGACCCGAAGGGATCGGTCGACGAGTAGGCGGCCATACTCGTCGACCGGCAAACCAGACTCGCGAGCGAGAGGCGACGGCTTCACGCCGGCCGTCCACACGAGCGTCTCGGCGGAGAACGTCTCTCCGTCCGAGAGGCGGATCACGCCGCCCTCGGCCGAGTCGAGCCGGGTGCGGAGCTTGATCTCGATCCGTCGCTGCTGGAGGAGCTCCTGCGCGTAGGACGCGAGGCCCTCGGGAAGCTCGGGGAGGATCCTGTCCGCGGCGTCGACCAGCACCCAGCGCATCTCGGAGGGATCGAGGTCCGGATAGTTCTCGATCGCGTCGCGCGCGAGGTCCTCGAGTTCGCCGAGGGCCTCGACGCCCGCGTACCCGCCCCCGACGAAGACGAACGTGAGCGCGGCGCGACGTCGCGTGTCGTCCTCCTCGGACGCCGCGACGTCGAGCCGCGCCAGGACGTGGTTCCGGAGATAGATCGCCTCTTGGACCGTCTTGAAACCGATCCCGTGTTCGGCGAGCCCGGGCACCGGCAGGACACGCGAACGCGAGCCGGGGGCGAGCACCAAGATGTCGTAGCCGATCGTTCGCTCGTCCCCGCCCGCCGTGCGCACGCGCACCTCGCGAGCGTCGTGATCCACGCGGGTGACCTCACCGATCACGATCCGGCAGTGCTTCAGCACACGCCGGAGCGGCACCACCGCCGCCCGGGGGTCGATCGTCCCGGAGGCCACCTCGGGCAAGAACGGTTGGTACTGGAAGAAGCTCTCCTGGTTCACCACCGTTACGCGGTGACCGGCGGCGACGGCCCCCTTCAGCCCCATAGCCGCGTACAGTCCCGCGAACCCAGCACCGACGACGAGGATGTGCCTCGATCCCCCGGTCGCGCTGGCGCTCATGCCGACGAGAGCCGTTCCAGTTCCCTGGGGAGCTCGGCGAGACTCCTGATCGCCCCGTCGGTCTCCGCCAACTGGTCGGGACTAGGGTCGTCGGGCGCCTCGCCGCGCAGCATCCAGATGGTGCGCATGCCCACCTCGGTAGCAGGGCGCATGTCGTAGTCGAGACGGTCGCCGACCATGACGCTCGCGCTCGGGGCGACCCCGGCAGCTTCCACGCTGAGCGCGAAGAGCGCGGGATCGGGCTTCCCGACGCCGAGCTCGTCCGACACGCTCCACACGTCGAAGAACGGCTCGAGGGCGTCGCGTCGCATCGCCGAGCGAACGTTTCCCGGTTGGTTCGCGATCACCCCGAGACGGTATCCGCTGTCTCTCAGCTTCTCGAGGCACGGCACCACGTCGTCGTAGAGGGCGGACGGCGGATAGTGCCAGTAGCGAGCGGCAAGCGTCTCCAGCTCGCCGAGGTCTCCCGCGGGGAGGAACCGCGCGATGAGGCGGCGCCGGAACGACCCCGACTGCTCCGTGCGCGCCCTCCCGTACTCCTCGTCGAATTCGGCGTCGGTGAAGCGTGCCCCCGCATCGCGCAGAGCGCGATGCCATGCGCGCGCGTACACGGTGTCGTCGTACAGGACGCCGCCGATGTCCAGGAAGACCATCTCGATCGTCATCGCGTCAGGCCCACGTTCGATCTCACATCTGAGATGCCCTTCCGGCGCGCCGCTTCAACTCCGCGAACGTCCCGGCGTCCGTACGCTCTTCGCCCATCCGGAAGCCGTAGCGCTCGCCGTGACAATCGGACGCGGCCGTCGCGACGAGACCGAGGCGTTCCGCCATCCCCGCGTACCTCGCTCGCATCTCGTCATCGTGGTCGGGATGCTGCACCTCCAAGCCCACCATCCCCGCGGTCGCCATCTCCTCGATGAGCTCGTCGGGCACGGTGTCGTTCCCCCGCCACATGCCGGGATGGGCGAGGACACAGACTCCCCCCGCGTCACCGATCAACCGGAGGGCTTCCATCGGCGGGAGCGCGTGCTTGGGGACGTACGCTGCCCCGTCGTCGGCGATGTAGCGATCGAACGCCGCCTTCTCGTCGGCGACGATGCCGGCTTCGACCATCGCCTGCGCGATGTGCGGTCTCGCGATCGCGTCCCCGCGCGCGAGCTCCCGCACGCGCTCGATCGAGATGTCGAAACCGAGCTCGTGCAGCTTCTCGACGATCATCTCCCCGCGCCGGAAACGGGTCGCGGTGAGCCGCAGCAGCTCTGCCTCGATCGCCGCATCCTCCGGGTCGACCCAGTAGCCGAGGATGTGCAGGCTCGCACCGTCGTATTCAGCCGAGAACTCGACCCCGGGGACGAAATCGAGTCCGAGCTCGCTCGCCGCGGCGGCCGCTTCCTCGAGCCCGTCGAAGGTGTCGTGATCGGTGAGCGCGACGCCCGCGAGATCGCGCTGCGCGGCGAGCACCATCACCTCGGCGGGACGAAGCGTCCCGTCGGAACGGTTCGAGTGCGTGTGGAGGTCGTAGCCCGGCATCGTGGAAGCGTGTCAGACCGTCGGTGAGCCCGTCCACGCCGATCGCCGTCTACGGTGCCGGTCCGACGAGCTCCCGCCCGATCTCCGCGACCGAGCGGCAGCCGGTGAGCGCCATCGCGTTCTCGACCTCAGCGCGGAAGATGCCGAGCACGCCCGCCACCCCGTCCTCGCCTTCCGCTGCGAGCGCCCACGCAGCGGGTCGTCCCACCATGACCGCCGCCGCCCCGAGCGCCATCGCCTTCAAGACATCGGTCCCCCGTCGGACGCCCCCGTCCATCAGGACGGGCAGGCGTCCGCCGACCGCCTCGACCACTTCCGGCAATGCGTCCAAAGATGCCGGACACGCATCGAGCTGCCGGCCACCGTGGTTCGACACCACGATCCCGTCGGCGCCGTGTTCGACCGCGAGCAGCGCGTCCTCGGCGGTGAGGATCCCCTTGACCAGGACCGGGAGATCCGGGGCGTGCTCTCGGATGAACGCGAGGTGTTCCCACGTCATGTTGGGCTCGAACTCGTAGTCCGCGTTGCCGATCCCGAACGGCATCACGAACCCGCTCCGCGTGTCGCGATGCCGAAGGCCCGTCACGGGGAAGTCCACGGTCCAGCAGATCGCCTCGTATCCGGCCGCCACGACGCGCCCGAGCATCTTCGCCGACCGCTCCTGATCGGCGAAGAGATACAGCTGCCACCACTTCGGCCCTTCCGTCGCCGCCGCGAGCTCCTCGAGGGCGTCGACCGCGGTCGACGACACCACCGGGATGGTGCCGGCCCGGGCCGCGCCGACCACGGTGCCCCGCTCACCGTCGGGATGCGCTCTCCCCTGGTAGGCCCAGGGCGCGACTAGGACGGGGAACTCGACTCGGGTGCCGAGGATCTCGGTCGAAGGATCGGGGAAGCTCGGACCCCCGCAGGAATCGCGGGCGGAGCACCCAGCGGTCGAACGCCCTCAGGTTCTCCTCGAGCGTCCGCTCGTCCCCCGCGCCACCGGCGTAGTAGTCGTACACGTCGGCGGAAAGCTTCGACTTCGCGACAGGCTCGTAATCGTCGACCTGGAGGTATCGCTGCTCGTCCATGATCCGCCGAAGCGTATCCGACGTGGCGGCCTCGGCTGGCCCGCGGCTATCGTGGGCAGGTGGCGAGGGTGACGGTCTTCGGCGCCGGCGCGATGGGAACGGCGTTCGCGATGCATTCGGCGCGCGCCGGACTCCCCACGTCGCTGTGGGCGAACGAGCATGACCTGGCCGCCTACGCGGCGATGCGGGAGGAGCGGAAGCATCCGCTGCTCCCCGAGCACCTCCCGGACGGCGTCGAGCTGCGAGGTCCCAACGAGCTCGAGGAGGCGGCCCGTGAAGTGGAGATCGCCGTGCTGGCCGCGAACTCGGCGGGGGCTCGATCGCTCGCGTCCATGGTGCGCGAGCACGTCGCGGGTGCTCGCGTCGCCGTCTCCGTCGCGAAGGGACTCGAACCGACGACGGGGAAGCGGATGAGCGAGGTCTACGGCGAGGAGATCTCCGGAGTCGACGTCGTCGTCGTCGGCGGCCCCTGCCTCGCCCGCGAGCTCGCCGAGGGCCTCCCCACGGCCGCCGTCTGGGCCGCGAGCATCGTGTCGGTCGCCGAGGACGCGGGCAAGCCGTTCGACGACCGTCGCTATCAGCTCTCCTTCTCCGACGACGTGATCGGTGTCGAGCTCTGCTCGATGATGAAGAACGTGGCCGCGATCGGGCTCGGACTGCTCGACGGTCTCGGCAAGAGCACGGGGATCGGCTATCAGAACGCGAAGGCGGCCCTGTTCACGAGGGCGGCGCACGAGATCGTCGCGCTCGTGACCGAGCTCGGCGGCAGGTCCGAGACGGCGATGGGTCTCGCGGGGATCGGCGATCAGCTGGTCACGAGCCTCGGTGGAAGGAACCGTCTCTACGGGGAGCTCGTCGGAACCGGCGATCCTCCGGACGACACCCTCCGCGAGCTGGAGGCCGGCGGGCTCACGGTGGAGGGCGTGGAATCGACCCGGCATGTGCGGCGCCTCGCATCCGAGCGAGGCGTTCAGCTCCCGTATCACGACGCGATCCACCGGGTGCTGTTCGACGGCGCCCGTCCCGACGAGGTCCTGGAGGTACTCCGATGACGAACCGGATCCGCCCCGACCGCAACCTCGCGATGGAGCTCGCGCGCGTGACCGAAGCGGCCGCGCTCGCCGCCGGCCGCTGGATCGGCCGCGGCGACAAGATCGCTGCCGATCAGGCGGCGGTCGACGCGATGCGTCACATGATCGACTCGGTCTCGATGGACGGCGTGGTCGTCATCGGCGAGGGCGAGAAGGACGAGGCGCCGATGCTCTACAACGGCGAATCCGTCGGGAACGGATCCGGTCCGGCGGTCGACGTCGCGGTCGACCCGATCGACGGGACGCGCCTGACGGCGACGGGACAGCCGAACGCCGTTTCGGTGATCGCGCTCGCGGAGCGCGGCACGATGCTCTTCCCCGACGTCGCCGTTTACATGGAGAAGATCGCGACGGGGGCAGAGGCCGCAGACGTGATCGACGTGACCGCACCGCCGGAGGAGAACGTCCGGCAGGTGGCGAAGGCGAAGGGGAAGAAGCCCGAGGAGGTCTCCGTGATGATCCTCGATCGACCCCGACACCAGGCGATCATCGATGCGGTCCGGGATGTGGGTGCGCGGGTGTTCCTGATCACCGACGGAGACGTCGAAGGAGCGATCTCCGCGGCGGCACCTCGCGCCGGCGTGGACCTGTTGCTGGGGATCGGCGGTACCCCCGAAGGGGTCATCGCCGCCGCGGCGCTGAAGTGCATGGGGGGCGCCATCCAGGGTCGCCTCGCGCCGCGAACCGACGAGGAACGAGAACAGCTCCAGAGCGCAGGGCTCGATCCGGAACGCGTATTGACGACCGACGACCTCGTGTCCGGCAAGGACGTGTTCTTCGCCGCGACCGGCATCACCGAGGGCTCGCTGCTCCAGGGCGTGCGCTACTGGCCGGACGGCGCGACGACGCATTCCCTCGTGATGCGATCGCGTTCCGGCACCCTCCGATGGGTCGAGGCCGAACATCGCTTCGAGAAACTCGAGGGGATATCGGGGGTGGATTACCGACGTTGACGCTGAGAGTCTCGGCTATGCTGCCCCGAACCTGACCGAGAGGACACCGATCATGGCCGAGAGAACGATCGTGGTGTGTGACGTGTGCGGGAAACCCGCCACGGAACAGTGACGATCAAGGTCGCGCGCGGGAACTTCGCGAAGGATCTCTGTGCGACGCATGTGACGGAGCTGGTCGCCGGCGCCCGCCGACCCCGCCCGGGACGCCCCCGCAAGATGGCCGGATCGGGGCAGGCGGCCGCGGCGGCGCCCAAGCGACGCGGGCGACCGCGGAAGGCGACCGGTGGTCGGAAGAAGACGGCGAGCCGCAAGAAGGCCGCCGGCCGAAGGAAGGCTCAGGCGTCGGCGCGCTCCGCCGCCGTAGTACACGCCTTTCGCCTGCTTCACGACGAGACCTTCACGCGCCAGATCCCTGAGCGTGGTCTGCACCTGCCTCCGCACGTCCGGGTGCTCGAACGGATCGAGGTAACCGCGGCGGAGGGCCAGGTCTTGGATCTTCGTCCAATGCAACGGAACGGCTTCCTCTTGCAAGACGGCCAGGACGGCCGCACGGGGCTCCATCAGCTCCCACGATGCGCGGCGATCACGCGTTCGGCGAACAGCTCGACCTGATCGGGTTCGTGGATCGCGAACGGCAGCACCCAGGGCGCCACGATGATCTCGCCGACCCCCAGCGACTCGAAGGCGGTGACGCGATCGAGGACCTGCTCCGGTGTGCCCGAGAGCGTGTCGGCCCGCCACGTCTCGTAGTCGTCCTCGGCCATCGCGTTCCCGGGGGCGGCGGCGCGGCCGCGTTCGAACGCGGCCCGCGCCGCCGTCTCGTCCTCGCCGATCAGCGAATACAGACCGACGGAGAGTCCGAACGTGGCCGGGTCGCGGCCCGCTGCTTCGCACGCCGCCCGCACATCGGCGACCTTCCCCGCGTAGGCCTCCGGCGACATCCGCCACACCACGTTCCATCCGTCCGCCAGGCGCGTCGCCAGGCGGAGCAGCCGCGGGCCGCCCTTCCCGCCCACCCACACTGGAGGCGGGCGATCGGGCGCCGGCCGAAGCACGGCCTCGTGGAGCGTGACGTTCGGTCCGTCGTACGTGACCGGCTCCCCGCTGAACAGCCGCTTCAGCACGTGGAGGGTTTCTTCGAGGATCGTGAAGCGCTCCCCCGCCGACCCGTATCGATACCCGAACGCCTCGAACTCCTCCGCCATCCATCCGGCGCCGAGTCCGAGATCGAGGCGCCCGCCGGAGAGGAGATCGATCGACGTCGTCGCCTTCGCGAGCAACGCCGGATGGCGGAACGGCGCGCAGAGGACGAGGGTCCCGAGCCGAACGCGGTCGGTGACCGTGGCGATGCCGGCGAGCGTGGTCAACGGCTCGAGCGACGCCATCGGGGAGGGATCGGCGCCGTACCTGGCGAAGGAGTAGAAGAAGTGATCGGAGACCCAGACCGAGTCGAACCCCAAGGCCTCCGCTCGGCGAGCCCACTCGGCCGCGTCGGCGAACGTGATGTGTTGGCTCGGGAGCGAAAACCCGTAGTGCGGCAGGCTCAGCCCGAAGCGCATCCGGCGAGGATAGTCAGGACGTCGGCTCGTAGACGCTCAGGGTGCCGTTCAACAGCACCGTGCCGCGAGCGTCCCTGATCACGACGGCGCTGAAGCTCCTCAGACCCTCGGCGAACGAGCGATACACGCCGCCCTCTCCACCGGAGTTGAGCGTCCTGATCTGACCGACGACGAGCTCTCTCCGCGCATCGCTCCCGACGAGCCGGACCTCGAGTGGGAGCTGGCTGGCTCGCACCTCGCTGAGACCGCTCACCAAGACGAACGCGAGATCGTCGCCCGACGGGGAGAGCAGCACCAGCGCGTCGCCACGACCTTCACGGAGTCGAGGTGAGAGCAGCGTCGAGGTCTCGGCGATCGCCTCGGGATCCACCTCCGGCAGCTGGAACACGTCCTGGATCTTCGCGACGGCATCTCGTTGCTCGATGAGGGCTGCGGCCGCCCGCGCCTCGGCTCGCTCGGCACGTCCCGCCATCACCGCGCCCCAACCGAGACCCGAGAGGGAGAGCATCGCGGCAAGCACTCCGGCCGCGGCGACGCGGCTCCGCCGCGGCGCCGCGGCCCGCCGCCGTCCCGCCGCGTCCCGCACCGCTCCGACCACCCGGTCCTCGAGTTCTGCCGGTGGCTCCACCGAGGCAACGGAGAAGGCGAGCGTCGCCGCCGCTCGTTGAAGCTCTCCCGCTTCCTTCCGGCACGCCGCGCACCACTCAAGATGGCGATCGACCGACGTTGCATCCCCGTCCTGCAGCACACCGAGCGCGTGCTCGGCGAGACGCTCGCGCACCGTCAGGCAGTTCACGGGATCTCCTTGCCTTCGTTCGCGCGCCTGACCTTGATCATCGCCGTGCGAAGCCGGGTCTTCACGGTTCCGAGCGGGATCCCGTCGGACTCCGAGATCTCCCGCGCCGTCAGACCGCGGAAGTACGCCCTGGTGAGCAACGTTCGTTCGGCATCGGTCAGGGACGCGAGAGCCCGGGTCGCCGCGTCTCGCTCCTCGACCACGTCCTCCTCGCTCGCCCCCGGGGCATCCGGCACCTCGTCCATCAAGACCAGGGTGGGGCGGCGAGCGCCCGTTTCCCGGCGGAGTCGGTCGACGGCGAGGTTGTGCGCGATCGTCATGAGCCAGGTCGACAGGCGTCCCCGCGCCGGATCGAATCGGGCGGCCTTGCGCCACGCCATGAGGAAGACGTCCTGCGCGAGCTCTTCGGCCGCCTCTCGCGAGCCGAGCAGCCGCATGCCCAAGGAGTACACGGGGCGGCCGAACCTCGCGTAGAGAGCGCGGATGGCATCGTCGTCACCGTTGAGGAGCCCTTCTATCAGTTGTTGCTCCTCCCTTGGGAGGAGCGGGCCTTCGTGCCGAGCGTCCACTCGGTTCCTCTCGGTATACGGCGGCTTCGGGGGTCGAAGCTTTGCGGAGCCTTGCCCCCCGATATTCGCACGGTTGCGCCCTGACGGAAACGGCGGGACCGGCCAAGGACCGGCCAAGGACCGACCGGAGAACCGAGAAGAGTAGGCTGACGCAACACAGGAGACGGATGCGCACGGAGCGCTGACCAGGAGACCGCTGACGGTGATCCAGGGGTCCAGGACCGCCCGCACGCTGCTCGGTGCCATCCTCCTGGTGGCCGGGCTGGCGCTCCCCGCGTCGGCGCAGTCCGAGCAAGGGACGATCATCCGCCTTCGGCTCGAAGGGGTCGTCGACCCGTTCGTCGCCGACTACCTCCGCGCCCAGATCGCCGATGCGACGGAACAGAGCGCGGCCGTGCTCCTCACGATCGACACGCCCGGCGGCCTCGACTCCTCGATGCGGGAGATCGTTAAAGCGGTCCAGAACGCGGAGGTCCCTGTGCTCTGCTACGTGTCGCCCGACGGAGCGAGAGCGGCGTCGGCGGGCGCGTTCATCCTCGTCGCCTGCCACGTCGCGGCGATGGCGCCCGCCACCAACGTCGGCGCGTCGACGCCGGTCGGGATCGGTGGCGTCACGCTCTCGGACAAGATCGAGGAGGACGCCGCCGCCTACATCCGCAGCCTCGCCGAGCAACGAGGCCGGAACGCCGAGCTCGCCTCCCGCTTCGTGACCGAGTCGAAGAGCATCACGGCCCAGGAGGCACTCGACGGCGACATCATCGATCTGGTCGCCGACTCGGAGCGAGCGTTGCTCGATGAGGTCGACGGCACGGTCGTCGAGACGGTCGACGGCAACACGGCGACACTGCGCACGGCGGGAGCCGCGGTCAGGGACGTCGACATGACTCCCGGTGCGGGCTTCCTCCACGACCTGTTCGACCCCAACCTCGCCTTCATCTTCTTCTGGCTCGGTCTCGCGCTGATCGTCCTGGAGCTGATCGTGCCGGGACACGTCTTCAGCGGCACGATCGGCACGATCCTGCTGCTGACCTCGATCGCGTCGTTCGGACTCCTTCCGGTGCGACTGATCGGGATCGCGCTGCTCGTGGCCTCCGTGGTGTTCTTCGTCGTCGAGCTCAAGGTGCCCGGTCTCGGGATCTGGTCGGCTGTCGGGATCGCATCCCTCGTCCTGGGCGGGCTCTTCCTGTTCGACCCCTCGGGCGGCGTCCGCGTCTCTCCGTTCGCGATCGTGCCCGTCGCCGCCTTCATGGCACTCTTCTTCGGCTTCGTCGTCGCGAAGGCTCTCGCGATGCGCCATCTCCCTCCCGCACAGGGAGCGGAGGCCGTCGTCGGCCGGGAAGGGGTCGTGCTCATTGGCGGCCTGGACCCCGAGGGCGTGGTCCGCGTGGCAGCCGAGGAGTGGAAGGCCAGATCGGCGGGCGGCTTCATCCCCGAAGGTTCGAGGATCCGCGTGACCAGGCTCGACGGGCTCGTGCTCACCGTCGAGCCGCTCGCATCGGAGCACGCGCCCACCGGCGGCGCCTTGCCGGCCCGAGGAGGAAACACCTGATGGACTTCACCGACCCGGCTTTCATCGGCGTGGCCGTCGGGATCCTGTTGGTCATCCTGTTCCTGGCCAACGCGATCCGCATCGTGCCCGAATTCCAACGACTCGTGGTGTTCCGACTCGGACGCCTGCTCGGCGTGAAGGGGCCGGGACTGATCCTGTTGATCCCGATCGTGGACAAAGGGGTCAAGGTGGACCTCCGCGAGTTCTTCCTGGAGATCCCGAGGCAGGACTCGATCACGAAGGACAACGCGCCCATCGCGGTCGACTTCATCACGTTCTACAAGGTCGTCAACCCCTCGGATAGCGTCGTGCAGGTCGGGAACTTCGCGGGAGCTGCCCAGGCGCTCGCGTCGACCACGCTCCGCGCCGTGATCGGCGACATCCCGCTCGACGACGTGCTGGCCAAGCGCGACGAGATCAACCAGATCCTTCGGCAGAAGCTCGACGAGGTGACCGAGCGCTGGGGCGTGAAGGTCACGAACGTAGAGATCCGCGAGATCATCCCGCCGCCCGGTGTCCAAGAGGCGATGACGCGCCAGATGTCGGCGGAGCGTTCCCGCCGAGCGATCGTGCTCGAAGCCGACGGCACGAAGTCCGCGGCGATCACCGTCGCGGAAGGCAACAAGGCGTCCGCGATCCTGAACGCCGAGGGAAGCAAGGCGTCCGCGATCCTCACGGCGGAAGGCGAGCGGCAGGCCGCGATCCTGCGGGCCGAGGGGTTCGCGCTGGCTCTGGAGACCATCAACCGGCAAGCGTCCACCGCGGATCAGAAGACGATGACGTTGCAATATCTGGACGCGCTCAAGCAGATCGGCGGCTCGTCGTCCTCGAAGATCGTCGTGCCCATGGAGCTCGCGGGCCTCGCCGCCGGCATCGTCGCGGTGGCCGACCAGGCGAAGAGCGACGGGAAGCCGTCGACGAGCTAGATCCCGGCGGACCCGCTCTCTCGCGGTCGCGTCGTCGCCGCAGATGTGTTGACTTCGGCGATGGATGACGTGGGAACCACTGCTCACCGAACGGTGTAAACAGCCGTGAAGGGAAGAGCTCCCGTGGAGGGCCGACCACTGGAGGAAGCCGAACTCGCACGGCGGGCCCGCGAGGGCGACGACGCTGCGTACGAGGAATTGGTGAAGCGGTACGGGCAGATCGCCTTCCGTGTCGCCTGGCTCGTCACGCGCGACCGCGCCGAGGCGGAGGACTCGGCTCAGGAGGCATTCGTGAAGGCCTATTACGCGCTCCCACGGTTCCGCTCCGACGCCCCGTTCCGACCGTGGTTGCTCAAGATCGTCGCGAACGAGGCCCGGAACCGAGCGCGGTCGATGCGGCGTCGACAGGGTCTCGCCCTGCGCACGGCCGCGGTCTCCGACAGGGACGCGGCCCCGTCCCCGGAGACCGCGGCCCTCGCGCAGGAGGATCGAGAGGTGCTGGTCGCCGCTCTCAACAGACTGTCGCCTCCTGACCGCGAGGTCATCGGGTACCGGTTCCTCCTCGGGCTTTCCGAGAGCGAGACAGCCGAGGTCCTCGACGTGCGGCTCGGCACGGCGAAGTCGCGACTCTCGAGGGCGATGGCGCGCCTGCGCGCGGTGCTGGAGGAGCCGGCATGAGCGAACGCCTCCGTTCGATGGATGACCACGGCCTCGGCACGGCGCTGTCCACGCTGGACATCGAGTGGCCTTCCACGCCGGACCTGGCACCGGTGGTGATGGGGCGTGTCTCGACGAAAGCGCATCCGGGCCTGGTCCGGCTCCCGCTGTCCCGCCCCAAGCGGATCATGCTCATCGCCGCAGCGACCGTGCTCCTGTTGGCCGGCGCGGCGGTGGCGGCGAAGATCATCATCGACCTGGGCGCGGTCGTCCTCGATGTGACTCCGAACCGGCCGGGGCTCCTCCCTACCCCTTCGATCGCTCCCACCGGCCAACCCGTGACCCTCGAGGAGGCAGCCTCCCTGATGGGGCGGGAAATCCCGATCCCCGAACCTCTCGGTCGGCCGGATCGGGTCTGGGCAGACCGCGTCTTCACGGAGGTGGGGCGGGTCGCGCGGATCACGCTGGCGTGGCGAGCGCGGCCGGACCTTCCGGAGATCTCGGAGACGCGATACGGAGCCGTCCTCATGGTCTTCGAGGGCGACGCAAACCTGGCGTCGAAGGATGTCTACGAGGACACCGGCGTCCTGCAGTTCGAGACGGTCGACGGCGTCGACTACTACTGGACGAGGGGCATGCACCTGCTCGAGCTGCTCACCAGTGAAGGGGTCGCGTACGTGCGGGTCGAGGGCAACGTGCTCCTGTGGCGCGACGGCCCCCACACGATGCGCCTCGAGACCATGCTGCCCAAGGCGGAGGCCCTCCGGATCGGCGTGTCGGCGGGAACCTCCTGACCTGGTCCGGTGTAGCAGAGGCATCGGACGTACGAAGGAGGGATCGGTATGAGGCGAGGGATGCTCCTCTGCGTGGTGGTGGGCGCGGCGACGGTCGTCCTGGGCGTTCCCGGCGCGGCGCTCGCGGGCGGTGGGTGTCACTCGGGCGTGACCGAGAACGATGCCACCGGTGAGAAGGACGCCACGGTTCGCATGATCGATGCCTGCTTCACGGCGACCGTAACCACCGTCGATCCGCGCGCTCCCGTGACGTTCGCGAACACGGACCTGGGGATCACCCACAACGTGGGCGGCAACCAGTGGGGTCACTTCGAAGACATGGTCGAAGGCGACGCCTTCACCGTGACGTTCGACGAGACGGGCATCTACCCGTTCGCGTGCAACTACCACCCCGGCATGACCGGTGCGATCGTCGTCGGCAACGGGAAGGGCGTCACGGGAAGTGGCGAGTCGATCTCGGTCCAGCCCTTCGAGCCACCTGCGCCACAGCCGGTGACGCGAGCGGTGGCCGACGATGATGGGCTCGCCGCAGCTCCGCTCGCGGCGACCGCCTTGATCGGCGTGGCGCTCGGTGCCTCGATCGCGATCGGCTTCACCCGAGCGGGAAGGAAGAACGCGACCGCCTGAGTGGTCAGGCGGGGACGGCGAGCCCTGCTTGCTGCATCGCGAGCTCGAAGTCGTGTCGGCTGGAGACGGCCTGGAAGGCAGCTTCCGTCGTGATCTTCCCTTCCTGGAGGAGGATCAGGAGCGACTGGTCGAACGTCATCATCCCGTAGAAGTGACCGTCGGCGAGCACGTCCTTGATCTCGCTCGTCCTGTCAGGGTCGACGATCCGCTCGGCGATCCGCCCGTTGTTCACCAGGATCTCCAGCGCGGGAGTCCGGCCTCCGTCCACCGTGGTGACCAGCCGCTGGCAGATGATCCCGCGGAGCGTCCCCGCGAGCGCCAATCGCACCTGCTTCTGTTGGTAGGGAGGGAAGAAGTCGATCACCCGGTTGACGGTCTCGGTGGCGTCCACGGTGTGGAGCGTCGAGAGGACCAGGTGTCCGGTCTCGGCAGCCTGGATCGCGGCTCGCACGGTCTCGGTGTCGCGCATCTCGCCGATCAAGATCACGTCCGGGTCCTGCCGGAGGGCCGCCCGGAGCGCCGCGTGGAAGTCCTGCGTGTCGTTGCCGATCTCGCGTTGATTGATCGAGGCCATCGCGTCGCGGTGAAGGACCTCGATCGGATCCTCGATCGTCACGATGTGGACCGGCTTGGTCTCGTTGATGTGGCCGATCATCGAGGCCAGCGTGGTCGTCTTGCCCGATCCGGTCGGTCCGGTGACGAGGATCAAACCGCGATGCTCCTCGGAGAGCTGCCGGACCGCGTCGGGCAGACCCATCTCTTCGAACGTCGGGCCGCCGAACCGAAGACGTCGGAGCACCATCGAGATCGAGCCCCGCTGCTTGAAGACGTTCGCGCGGAAGCGACCGACCTCCCTGAGTGAGTACGCGAAGTCGATCTCACCGTTCTTCTCGAACAACTCCCTGCGGTCGGCGGGGATGATCGAGTCGGCGATCGCGGCCGTCTCGACCGGTGTGATCGGATCACGATCCATCCGCTCGAGTCCGTCCGGCAGTCGGATCATCGGCGGAGAACCCACCTTGACGTGCAGGTCAGAACCCTGACCCTCCATCAGGTCCTTCAGCCAGCCGTCGAACTCCGCCACGGCGGAATCCGTGTTCTCCACTGCGCCACACCTCGTCTCGACCGGATCTATGGCCAGGATCCATGAATGAGCATGCGGAGCACGCCCACTCCTCTCCCATCGGTCGTTCGGGTGGTGAACTTCAGCGCACCCTCGAGCTCACTCGAAGGTCATCCTCCGGCGACGAGGCGGCAGACGGAACCCCGGTCCGCGAGAGGCTCGAACGAGCGCAGGTGGAGTCGGGGCCGAGATCCCTCCAACATCCCCTCGAGGAGTCCGCGGTGCACAGTGCACACGAGCTCTCGGTGATCATCGAGAAGATCTCGGAACGGACAGCTCCGCAGCGCGATCTCGACCGATCGGTTCCCGCGGCGGCGGAACCGCGGATCGAACCCGGCCTCCGCCAGCGCGTCCCGTAGGGCCGCCAGGTTGGGTCCCGGACGCCGCGCACCCGGAGGAGGGGCGTGCCTGGTCATGAGGTAGTCACCCCATTCGCGGGCGAGGTTCTCGGCTCCCGTGCGTGCGCGTGGCCCCTTGATGAGCGTGGCGAGGATGTCGGCGAGCAGCCGATGATCGCGGCCCTCCCGGTTCTCCATCGCGACCCCGGCGTAGACCGTTTGGGGACGCCCGACCGCCGACGGGCCTCGTCGCGTCTCCGACGCGACGAGGCCCGCATCGACCAGCCGGCGAAGGTGCGGACGGATCGTGTTGGCGTGGAGGCCCAGCCGCGTGGCCAGCTCGCGGACGGGGACCGGCCGCCCGGACAGGCGCAGGTAGCGATAGAGCCGGTAGCGGGTGTCATCCGCCAGGGCCTTGTGGATCTCGATGGGGGCAGGCTCGTTCATCCACGCATCTCGTACGATGGGCTTTGCACGGTTCGCACCGTGTCAACCAGAGCTTAGACCCCGAGAGCCGGCAGAAGCTGGGAGGGAGCCCGTGGCCACGGAAGCACAGGTCCGCGAGGCGCTGAAGGGCGTCAAGGATCCGGAGATCGGCCGGCCGATCGACGAGATCGGCATGCTGAAGTCCGTCGAGGTGGATGGTGGCGTCGTCCGCGTCCACGTCCTCCTCACCATCGAGGGATGTCCTCTCAAGGACCGGATCACGAGCGACGTGACCGCCGCCGTCCAGCCCCTCGAAGGGGTGGAGCGCGTCGACGTCGAGCTCACGCCGATGAGCACGGAGGAGCGGGAGAGATTGGTCTCGGGGCTCCGCGGCGGGGCTCCCGCCGCGCCGGAGACCACGATCTCCTTCTCCCCGCAGACCTCGATCATCGCGATCGCCTCGGGGAAGGGTGGCGTCGGGAAGTCCAGCGTCACGGTGAACCTCGCGGCCGCCCTCGCGAAAGCCGGCCACTCGGTCGGCGTGCTGGATGCGGATGTGTGGGGGTTCAGCGTTCCGCGGATGCTCGGCGCGCTCGGCAAGCCCGTGGGCTTCAACGACATGATCCTGCCGCTCGAAGCGCACGGCGTGAAGGTCATCTCGATGGGGCACTTCGTGCCTGAGGAGACCCCGGTGATCTGGCGCGGTCCGATGTTGCACAAGGCGATCCAGCAGTTCCTGGGCGACGTCTGGTGGGGCGACCTGGACTTCCTGCTCTGCGACCTCCCGCCCGGCACGGGCGACGTCTCGATCTCCCTCGCCTCGTTCATCCCCGGAGCGTCGATGCTCGTGGTGACGACGCCGCAGGACGCGGCACGAAAGGTCGCTGAGCGCGCCGGCAAGATGGCCGAGCGTACGAACCTGCGCCCGCTGGGCGTCGTCGAGAACATGTCCTGGTACGTCTGCCCCCACTGCGGCGAGCGCGAGTCGATCTTCGGCGAAGGCGGTGGCCGCGAAGCCGCCGAGACCCTCGGGGTCCCGCTGATGGCTCAAGTCCCGCTGGTGCCGGCGTTGCGCGCGGGAGGAGACGAGGGTGTGCCGATCGTCGTCTCCGATCCCGACTCTCCCGCCGGCGTCGCCTTGACCGAGGCCGCCGAGGCGGTCGTCCGCGCCACGAAGTCGAAGGTGGGAAAACCGCTCCAGCTCATGGCTCGGTGACGACAGCATCCGACTGATGGGTGTGCTCGCCTACCGGCCCGAGCCCTCGGAGTTCGCGTGGACGTTCGGTGGGGTTCCGCCGGTCCGGACCGTGAAGCCGGGCGACATCCTTGAGCTCTGGACCGAGGACGCATTCGGAGGCAAGGTGCGGGGGCCGGAGGACTGGGTTTCGCGGGTGATCGAGTTCCCGTTCGTCAACCCGCAGACCGGTCCGTTCCTGGTCGACGGCGCGGAGCCTGGGGACACGCTCGCGATCCATTTCATCTCGATCGAGCCGTCGAGGGATTGGGCGTCCTCGTGCACGGTCCCGCTCTTCGGCGCGCTCACGTCGACTCACCAGACCGCGACGCTGCAGGAACCGCTCCCGGAGCGCGTCTGGATCTACGAGGTCGACCGAGCCGGCCGCACCGTCACGTACCGAGCAACCGAAGGCGATCACGTGGCGACGCTTCCGCTGGACCCGATGCACGGCACCGTCGGCGTCGCTCCGGCCGCGTTCGAGGCCCGATCGTCACTCGTGCCGGATGCCCATGGAGGCAACATGGATACGCCCGAGATGCGTGCCGGCGTCACCTGTTACCTGGGCGTGAACGTGGAAGGCGCGCTGTTCTCGATCGGCGACGGGCATTGCCGGCAGGGCGAGGGAGAGACCTGCGGCGTCGCCGTCGAGGCGGCCATGGACACCGTGATCGCGATCGACCTCGTGAAGGGCCGAACGACTCCGTGGCCGCGGATCGAGAGCGACACCCACATCATGTCGACCGGGTCGGCCCGACCGCTGGAGGATGCGTTCCGGATCGCGCACGGCGATCTGATCGCGTGGATGGGCGAGGAGTACGGGCTCGAGGCGCTCGATGCCTATCAACTGTTGACCCAGGTGAGCGAGTCCCCGGTGGCGAACGTCGTCGACCCCAACTACACGTTCCTCGCGAAGGTTGCCAAGACGTATCTCCCGCGCGCCGATGCGTACGGCGCCACGCACCAGAAACTCAAAGAGGTCGGCCGGTCGTACCTCGGCAGTGGCTGACGGTCGGCATGCTCCGCGCCACGGCTAGGACGTGACCGGAGCCTCGGCGTTCGGGATCGGAGCCCCTCGGCCGGGAGTCGTCGGGCCGGGTCGTTTCGAGACGGCCCAGTAGATCAAGAGCCCGCTCGCCACGATCGCGACGGTGAGCGCCGTCCACTGCGAACCGGTGAACGGCCCGAACCGCTTGTCGATCCGGAGCGTGTCCTCGAGAAGCCGGATGCCTCCGTAGGACAGCCCGAATGCGAGGGTCGTGACGCCCTCGCGCCGAGGGGAGCGGATGAACCACCACAGGAACGCGAACAGGATCCCCGCCAGCAACATGTCGTAGAGCGCCGTCTGGTGGACGCCGACCCCGCGAGCGATCACGTTGCCCGCCGCGTCGGAAAGTGTCGCCCCCGCTCGATCGATCGTCTCCACGAAGCCTCCACGGAGGGTTGCGGTGCAGGAGTCACCTGCACACGAGAACGGCGGCGCGAGCGTGCCGCCTTCATACGTCCAGGCCAGCAGCCACGACGTCGGCTTGCCGAGGTGGTCCCCGATGATCAGGTCCCCGATCCGGCCGATCGAGATGCCCATCGCGAGGCACGGTGCGATACTGTCCGCCACCTGGAAGAACCGGAATCGGTACTCCTGCCGCTTGATGTTGACCGCGTTCGCGATCGTCGCGCCGGCGATCCCTCCGAGGAGCGAGATCCCGCCCTCCCAGATCTTGAACCAGTCGAGCGGGCTCGCGAACTCGGAGACGTGTGCGATCACGTATGCCACACGGGCGCCGACGAGTGAACCGACCACCGACCAGAAGACGATGGAGCTCGCGAGACCTTCGGGGATGCCACGTCGGACGGAGAGCTTCGTGAACAACCAGGCCCCCGCCATGAACCCGATCGCGATGCCGAGGCCGTGGGGGGAGATCGCGATCGGATCCCCGAACCGGAAACGGTCGAGGACGGGCCAGCCGACGGATGCGATCGTCTCGAACATCGCGGGCGAGTCTATCGGTGGGTTCCGCGCGGCCAGAGCCGCGCGACGGCGCGGCCGAACAGGAGGCCGCTCGCCACGTCGCTCGGGTAGTGGACGCCGAGGGCGACGCGGGACGCGGCGACCGAGGCGTCCAGGGCGGTGAGGGCGGCCCGGCCGAGGGCACCGATACCGAGCTCACGCGCGGCCACGCGTGTGAACGTGGTGAGGACCGCAGGGTGGCTGGAGGGCCACGACGTGCCGTGTGGCTCCGCGATCATCCGGCGGGTGTTCTCGGGCGAGGCCAGATACGGCCGAGGGCGATCGACGAGGCGCTTCACGCCTTGGAGGAGCGCCCAGGTGGCGCCCGCGCCCGCCAGGGCGCGGGCGCCCTCGCGGCGTCGGCCGGCCAGCGCGAGCGCGCCGGCCGCCGCCGCCGCCGCGTAGAGCGACCCCAACTCGGTGATCGCGCCGAAGAAGCGATCGGCGGCCTCGCCGTGCTCGGCGTTGGCGGCCTTGAAGAGGTTCTCGTCGAGCTCTCGTCCGTCGTCGGTGTGGAGCGCGGCGCGGCCGATCGCCGCTCCCCCCGCGGCGAGCGCGGCCGCCCATCCGATCCGGCCCAGTCCTCGACCCACCTTCATCAGCGAGCCATCATGCGACAATCGTCGCCGACCGTCAGAAGGCCCATCACGAAGCCCTCGGGAGCCACGATGCGACGCGAACCGGAAGATCCGAACGACGCGATCCCGGAAGGGAAGCCGGCCTTCGAGTACCGGCGTGAGAACACCGGGTTCAAGTCCGTCGCGCTCGGCACGGCCGCACTCCTCCTCGTGATCTTCGCCCTCCAGAACCTCGACGAGGCGAACATCGACTTCCTCTTCTGGGACTGGGACGTGGCAACCTCCTTGCCGATCGGGATCGCGGCCGCGCTCGGGTTCGTGATCGGATGGAGCGTCAACTGGCTCCGCCGGCGAGCCAAGAGGCTCAGGAGACCGGACGCCAAGGACTAGGCGCCCGCTTCGATCTGGCGCTTCTGTCCGAGGGTTCCGTGACGGATGCCGAGCTGTGCCCCACCGACGGCGTTGAGCCCCGCCGCGACGAGCCGACCGAGCGGTCCTCGGAAACGGTAGGTGACTTCGTGACGGAGCAGGCTTCGGTCTCGCGGCAACCGTCCGATCGACGTGTCGACGGTGGCGTCCAGCGGTCCCCGGAGCCTGATCTTCGCGTGGGACGGAGGCTCCCATCGGAGGATCTCGCCGCGAACCCTGATGCGGACGCCCATGAAGGCCATCACCACCGTGTACGTGGAGCCGACATCGAGCCCACCGTCGGGCAACCGCACGCTCACGACGTGGCGCTCCCAATGCGGGATGTTGGCGGGGTTGCTCACGACCTCCCAGACCCGCTCGGGGGGAGCGTCCACCTCGACGGAGAACTCCGTCGTGCTCATGCGATGTCGGCGCTGCCGCTGGACCAGCCGCGCCACCACACCAACCGCGAGGGCGCGAGCCGTACCAGCGCCTCCGCGTCCGGGTCGATCTCGGACGCGAGCGACCGAGCCGACTTCGCGCCGCTCCCGACCTCGTCGAGCACGTAGATCGACCCCGTCCCCTGCACCATCGCGCCGACCATGTCACGAGCGCGCCACTCGGACGCCTCGTCCACGGTCAATGCCGCCGGCACGTCCGGGCCCGCCGCGGCGAGCGAAAGCGTCTCTGCCGGCAGGGAGGCATACAGGGCGTGCGCGTCCACGCGCCATCGCACCGGCACGACGACCGGGCCACGGTCCCCCACGAGCGTCAGGGCGCCGATCCCGTCCGTGCCGAGGGGCTCCCTCACCTCGCGTGGGAGCGCTGAGAACGGATCCTCGCCTTTCGTGGAGCGCCGGAACGACTCGTGCGACGTCGACGTGCCGCCCCAACGACCCCTCCCCTCCTGCACGCCGTCCTCGTCGACCAGGGCCGTCCGGTCGAGCTCGATGCCGACGAACACCCTGCCGGGCGGGGTCCACGCGAAGGGCACCTGCTTGGCGTCGAAGGCGTATCCGGCGAAGAAACGCGCGTTCTTCTTGCTGAAGGCGCCGGTGGCTCGAGCGATCGAGGTCGCACCCGCCACCGCATCCCCCCACGTGCTGCGGTCGAGCGCGTCGTAGAGCTTCGCCTCACCGGTGAACGAGACCGCGAGCTCGCCGTGGCGAACGAGGCCGGCCGCGGAGGGATCCACTCGCCACGCCCGCGTTTTCACCGAACGCCGCGAGGTGGTCAACCACAACCTGCCGCCCGAGTACGCGAACACGAGCGGCGTGCAGTGGGGACCGCTCGGCGGGGACGTGGCGGCGTAGCAGAACTGACCCTGCTCCAGTACGGATTGGACGGCGGTGGAGAGGAAGCTCACGCCGTCACCTTCGCACGGTCGGCGAGCGGCGGCCACGAGAGCATCAGGCCCGTCCAGACGAGGTGGCTCGCCAGCGGCGCGACGACACCGCCGCTCCACGTCGCCAGCCACGTCCAGAGCGCACCGCCCACGACCGCGCCGGCGAGCAACGGCGCGCTTGCCCATGCGGCGTTCACGCCGACCACTGCGGCCCAGGTCAGCACGGCGCCCGTCGTCGAGGAGGTCGCCTGCTGGACCTCGGGCAGCACGAGACCACGCCAGAACAGCTCTTCACCGGGCACCGCGATCGCGAGCGTGAGTGCGAGGGCGATGAGGAACGAGGTCTCTTGGGTTCGGCGATAGACGTCTGTCACTCGCACGATCGAGTCGCGGATGCCGGGTGGCGAGGCCGACGACCAACCGGGTCGCACCGTACAGGGCCGTCCCCGACGCGATGCCCACCCCGGCCGCGACGGCGACCTCCGTCTCCCGACAGCAACTCGGATCACCGGTGAGGAGCGAGGCGACCCCGAGTACCGCGAAGGTCAAAGCGGTCGTGGGCCAGAACGGAAGGCGGTCGCGCACGACCATGCGCCACAGGACGACCTGCGCGACGATCCCGGCGACGATCACCGCCTCGGGCATCAGCCCCCCGGCCCGAAGGAAGTGTCGAGGAACCGCGTCTTCACGGCCACCTCGGCGGTGAACGCCGTCACCACCGCGAGGTAGTAGAAGCCGGTGGCCGACTGCACGGCCGAAGCCCGCTCGCCCTTGAGCACGGCCTTCACGAGCCAGGCGATCAGCGCCGTGGCGGCCACCATGCCGAGCGCGATCCACGGTGCCAACGCGCCTGCGGTGAGCAGCGGGTTCATCGACGCCGACGTCTCGACGCCTGAGAATCCCGCGCTGATCACGGCGATCGCGGCCACGACCACCGACACCAGCAGGATCGTCGTCACGCGGTCGATGGGGCCTCGCGGCAGCTTCCGATCGGTCAGGTACCAGTGGCCGAGGAGCAGACCGTCCATCGCCGCTCCCAGTAAGGCGGCGCCGACGACCAGCTGGAAGAGCGCGAGCGGATACGACTGGCGGCCGGCGCCTGCCATCCAGACGAGCACGGCGAGCCACGCGGGCACGCTGAGCAGACCGACGACACGGGAGGCCGCCGACTGCCGTGTGAACAGCAGCACGGTCCATACCGCGGTCGCCGTGGCGGCCGCGATCGTCGTCGCACGCAGCGCGCCGCCGGAGGAGAAACGATCGACGACGGCCGACTCGACCGAGAGCCACGCGAGGACGGCGAGCACCGAGAGGATCACGCCGAGGAGCTTGAAGAAGCCGCGCTTCACCTCGGTCCAGAGCGGGCTCACCCACAGGAAGAGCGTCGCCCCGGCCACCGCCTCGGCCAGGACGACGGCCATGACGCCCGCGACCCCGATCACGCTCGCATCGCGCGGAGTCTAGCCGTGGCGGTCTCGGAGACTGCCTCCGGGCGTCCAGCGCGTACGGGGTAGGCTGCGCGGATGGAAAACTGGCGTTCCTACGACGACGTCGCGGAGACGTACGGGCGCGTGCACGCACCCCGCTTCGCGGAGGCCGCGCGCGACCTCGTCGGAGCGCTCGCCATCGGCGAAGGAGAGCGGGTCCTCGACGTCGGCACGGGGACCGGCGCGGCAGCCGACGAGGTCGCGCGGACCGGCGCCAGGGTCGTGGGGATCGACCGCTCGTTCGGCATGCTCGCCGTCGCGCACCGCGAGCGCCCCTCGCTGCCCATCGTGGCCGCGGAGGCCCTCGATCTGCCCTTCCGCGACCGGACGTTCGACGTCGTTCTCGGCAACTTCGTGTTCGCGCAGTTCGCCAAGGTCGAGACGGCGTTGTTCGACATCACGAGGGTCCTCACGCCACGTGGCAGGATCGGCTTCACGACGTGGTCGGACGGCAAGGACGCGTTCCAGGACACCTGGATCGAGCTCATCGAGACCGTC
Source organism: uncultured Actinomycetota bacterium (assembly GCA_963762015.1). Classification (GTDB taxonomy): domain Bacteria; phylum Actinomycetota; class UBA4738; order UBA4738; family HRBIN12; genus JAJNBA01. Next base: position 8,195 of record CAVXJL010000005.1, on the reverse strand, counting down.
ATCCCGCGAGACCTGCTGGCTCCCGCCTACGCGGGAGCCGCTCCGGGCCATGACCGCTTCAAGCAGCCACAGGCGATCGAGGACGCCTTCCGCAAGGCGGGATTCCGACACATCCGAACGGAGCGGAAGCGCTATCAGTGGACCTATCCTCGGGACGACCTCGTCGAAGGCCTGGGGACCTGGGCGGTGGGTCGCTTCGCCCGCAACATGCTCGGAGAATCGAGCTGGGCCTCGTTCCTCGAGCGAGCCCGGACGACGTTCGCGGACCGGTTCCCCGACCCGCTCAACGACTTCCACGATGTGATCGTCGCGGTCGGCGCACTGCCTCGCTGAGATCGGATACCACCTGAGCGAGCGCTAGCTCAAGTCGAGGACGCGGAACTCCTCGGCGTGCTCGACGCCGATCTTCTCACCGGCCTCGACGGCGTCCTTGCCCATGAACTCCTCGAAGTACCGGATCCCCTCGGCCAGCTGGCTGTCGTGCTTCGCGAGCGCGGCCACCTTGGCCGGAAGGTAGCCCGAGATGTCCTCCACGTGGTTGGGCTCGTTCGTCCATCCGAGCCAGAGGTCGAAGACGTCTTGCGTCTCGAGACCCTGGGCGAGCTGATCGGGGAAGAAGTGCGGGTTCCCGCTCCCGGGGTAGGACGCGTCCAGCGCGACGAAACCAGAGGCGCGGTGGTCGGAGTGGTTGTAGTACCTGTTCTCGAAGAACACCGCGGTCGGATCACACGCCACGACCGTCTCGGCGCGGACCTCCCGGATCCGGCGCACGACGCCCTCGCGGACCTCCTCGGTGTTCCGGAGCTCGCTGTCCGAGATCGAGCCGACCCGGACGCTGGCGAGTCCGAGCACCCCGGCCGCCTCTTCCGTTTCCCGGACCCGGGTGGCGGCCAACTCCGCCCGATCCTGCGCCGGATCCTGCGACCCGCGATCGCCGTTCGTGAGGATCAGCAGATGGACGTCGCGACCGGCGGCCGCCCATTTCGCGAGCACTCCCCCTGCGCAGATCTCGGCGTCGTCCGGATGGGCGAAGACGCCCAAGACCGGCCCGGACCGCGGAACCCCTCCCTCCGGGGTCACGCCGCCCGGTCGAGCACGAAGCGGACGAGGGCTCGGACGGGAACGCCCGTCGCGCCCTTCGGCCCCAGGTCGTTGCCCTTCTCGGAGAAGGCCGGGCCGGCGATGTCCAGATGCACCCACGGCACGTCGCCGACGAACTCCGCCAGGAACCATGCCGCCGTGATCGCACCCCCCCAGCGATCGCCGATGTTCTTGATGTCGGCGATGTTCGAATCGATCAGCCGCCGATACTCCTTGTGCAGTGGCAACGGCCAGATCCAGTCGCCGGTCGAGCGGCCCGCCTGCACGATCTCCTCGACGAGCGCGTCGTCGTTGCCCATCGCGCCCGTGATGTCCGTGCCCAGTGCGATCATGCACGCGCCCGTGAGCGTCGCCGTGTCCACGATGCACGAGGGCTTCTTCTCGGCGAGGAGCGCGAGGGCATCGGCGAGGATCAGCCGTCCCTCCGCGTCGGTGTTCAGGACCTCCGAGGTCTTCCCGCCGTAGTGCTTGATCACGTCACCGGGCTTCTGCGCCGCACCGCCGGGCATGTTCTCGGCTGAGGGGATCGCGGCGATCACGTTGATCTTCGGCTTCAACCTGGCGATCACCTTCATCGTCGCGAGGATCGACGCGGCCCCGCCCATGTCGATCTTCATGGTCTCCATGCCCTTCGCGTCCTTGATCGAGAGCCCGCCCGAGTCGAACGCGATGCCCTTGCCTGTGAGGGCGATGGGGGTCGATCCACCGGCACCCTTGTAGGACAGCTCGATCAGCCGAGGCGGGTTCACGCTCCCCTGCCCGACCCCGAGGATGCCGCCGAACCCACGTTTCTTGAGCTCGGCCTCCGTCCACACCTTGCACGTCAATCCCTCGGCCTTCGCCATCGCCTGCGCCTCGCGCGCCAGCTGCGCGGGGGGAAGATCGCCGGCCGGCGTGTTGACGAGATCACGCGCCCAGGCGACCGCATCTACGATGACCTCGGCGCCGCGAACGGCCATCCGCCCGGCTTTCGCATCCGCCTTGTTCCCCCCGACGACCGTGATCTTCGTCAAGGGCTTGTGGTCGTTCGTGGACTTGTAGCGATCGAAGCGATAGCCACCGAGACCCAGGCCCTCCGCGGCCGCCTGTGCGACCTCGCCCACGTCGCCCTGTACCGCCTGCGGGAACGTGGTGGCGGCGTGTCCGAACCGGCCGACCGACGGGGCGATCCGCCCGAGGGACTTGCGCATCGCGGGGACGTCGAAATCGCCGCGTTCGCCGACGCCGTGCAGGAGGACGGCATCAGCAGCGAAGCGGTCCCCGTTCCGCTTGGTCACGAGGAGCGACTCGCCCTTCTTTCCGGTGAGCTTGGCATCGCGATAGGTCTGCTCGAGGCCCGTTTCCTTGACCCCGGGACCGAACTCCGGTCCCTGGAAGACCGGCAGGATCAAGACGCCGGCTTTCCGGGCGCCAAAATCCGGTTCCAAAATTTCGCAACCGCGTCTCGCAGTTCCAAGGTCAGGGCAATTACTTCAAGCAAGTATGCCTCATCGACATCCTTGATGCCGAAGTGAGCCTCAGAGCGCGGCATGCCTCTGAACTGACCAGTCACCTGAGTTTTCTGATCTACTGTACCACGGATCGTGCACGATCCTGTTACGCTTGGTCTGAAGAGGTGAGATTGCAAGCTTGAGAGCGCTTAAGTCCGAAATGACAGCTGCATCGGTGCCGCGCTTGCAGGCAAGGTCGATCAATATGTCAATGCGTTTGGTGGCTCCGACGAGATCTCTGGTCTTGAGCGCGGCATCTGCTTGTCCGCCGCCGATAACGTCCCAGATGATCACGTCGATGCTGTGCTCGAGGTGAGCGAACTCGATCACAAATCGCCCGACGAGCGTGTACAGTGGATGGTTCTCTGGTGGTTTCCCATGCACCCTTACTGTGGGTGGGAAGAATACCGTGGTGTTCTTGAAAAGCTCAGGACTGATCGTTTGGGTCTCTGGTTTCTTGTCAGTCATTGCGGTGACCTCCATGCAGATGGCGCCGAAGAATGTCATGAGATCGCGACCAGTATTTCAAGGATTGCTGCGTCCGGTGTCTGTGGCGCGATATTGGCGCACAGCCAATCTGCCGTCGGGACATAGTCGCGTGGATCCAGACACAGACGCATTTCAAGCTGGCCTATCGGACTTGTGGCCATCCGTTAGCCAGAAGCCTTCAGGAACTTTGTTTTTCCAGATCAATCGAGCCAGTTCGTTGTCTTTCTGCGCAGCGGCGCGTATGCTCGTACCTAAGATGGCAATACTTCCGAACGGCGCTCTTGCTCAGCGACAAAGCTCTCTCCAGATGCTGTTTGGCAACGTCGAGTTCTGAGCGCGAGAGTGCCAACAGCGCATTGTCAAATGCAATCACTGCCCGTTCATGATTGCTGGACGCCCACCACTCCGCAGCATCGAAGAGGTGTGTTGTATCGTTGCCGTCCAGTGCACTCGCAAGCGCATAGTTCGCTAGAACAATCGGTTCTGCTCCGCCGCCGGCAATCTCGGCCTCGAGCAACGTCCGCGCATCAGTAGCCCTCCCGACCAAAAGAAATATGAACGCTGCATTGTTGCGACCGGATCGATTTCCCGTCAGCGCACGTGTAAAGCTGGGCAGCCGCTTGCGCAGCAAGCTGAATAACAGGAGCTGCGCAACCAACATAAGAGTACCGAGAGTGCGAGCCCCAAGTAATCGGGCTTTTCCTCTCTGGCTTGATCCGATGCAGACGGGGTAAATCATCTGAGCGACGGAACTTATCGCTAACGCACCCCACGACAGGATCGATGGTCTCCCCCTCCACCAACATGCTGATAGTAACTGTCTCGCTGGGAGCCAAGGCTGGTATGTGCAGTCTCACCTGATCAGTCGTGGACTTGTCGGCAAAGTTTGCAACGGGTCCTGATGAGACTTCGATCTTCTTCTCACGAAGCTGCGCCTGTGGCGCGAAGCTACTTGCAATGTCAACGTTCTTTGCCGCTCGCTGCCCGGCATTCACAATCACGAGTTTGACAAATGCGGTCTGTTTGCCATTGATCTCAAATGACGACGTCTGAGTGGAGTATCGTAGCTCCTCACCGACGAACTCTTTCTGATCATCCTCAGTGATGTAGTAGACGGCAACGCCGCCCGCAACTGACACGATCAGCGTCGAGACAGCTCCGATAATGATGTCTCGCCATTTCATCAATTAGCCCTCCAAGCCCCTGCAACCAGAGTGACAATTTCTTTTGCGAAATGCAACCGATCTTATGGTAGTTTCAGTCTACGTGACACAGCACTAACAACGCGGCCTATATCCACCGAGCTCCGGTGCAATAGGCGGGCCACGGTGAGAGTGAAGGCAACTCGTCTCGAAATCTGCACTTACTGCCTTGAGAAGGTCGCAAAGGATGAGTGCACCTCGGATCACGTGATTGCGGAGAGTTGGTATGCGGGCACCGCGATGGGTTTGGAGAAATGGCAAGTGCCAGCCTGTCGCAAGTGCAATCACGAGTTTGGACAGATAGAACGAGATGTACTAGTCCGGCTGGCCATGTGTCTTGATCCTGGTAATCCAGCCTATGCGCCAATTGTCGCGCGTGCAGTGCGCGCAATGGATCCAAGCCGAGGAAAGAATGAGCGCGACGCCGGCAGTCGGGAAGCGCTATTTAACCAGGTTAGCGCCTCAATTGTCGAAGTCCCAGATTTCAAGGCGCAAGGCGTACCACCATTCTTCAAACCTAACTTCGATGCGGGAGTGACTGAGACGGTTCCCATAGCATCTAAGAACCTCGAAGTTGTGGCCCGGAAATGGACGCGCGGTATGTACAGGCTGCGCTACAGCGAATTGCTAGCTGCGCATGCGCGTATCGACGTGCACTACTTTAGCGATGAAGTGGAAAGGGAATGGCTTCGACAACTGATCCCTCATGCAGAGCTTCTGGATCGTGGGCCCGATCTTCAAGTGCGACTAATCCATAGCAAGAATGCTAAACGAGAATGCCTGATTGCAACATTTCGGATATGGCAAGACTACAAGGTGCACTGCACTACGGCGGTTGATCTGGGCACCTAAGTCAATGATGGACTACGTGGCGGGGAAATAGGTCAATGACTATCATTCGTCTGGAGCGATTTTCGTATCGGTTCGCCGAGCAGGTGTTGAACGCCAAGCTAGCGATAAAACAGGAAGTCGAAGCAATACTTACCAGTGACGCCATCGAAGTTGCATCGCTATCACGCCCAAACTTCAACAGAGTTCTTCGTGATGCATTCGTAGCTCATGGGTGGAAGGACCAGCCGCACGTGTTTTCAGGTGACGATGATCCGGCGGCAAAGATGGATTTCCTCAAGGAACGGGTTGGAATTGAGGTGGGGTTTGGTCACGCCAGTTTCATGGGGATCGACCTGCTCAAATTTCAGGTCTCTTCTTACTCCGGGTTTGATCAAATTGACCTCGGGATCTATGTAACGACAACACGCCGGTTTCAAAAGCTGATGTCAGCAGAGCACCAGCAAAACTGGGAAGGGAGCCTAACTTTTGAAAAGGTTCGAAAATACCTTCCGCATTTCAAGAGCGCCATTCAGGTTCCGATCTATGTAGTCGGGATTGACGCCTGATATTTCCATGGTGAATGAGCTAAACCGCGACGAGACAATTAGTCTCTTAGTGAATGTAAACATCCGTCTCAGCACGGACTGTGATTGGGATGATGTGCCAGAAACCTATGCACAAACCATCCACTTCAGTTTCGAAGCTCCCGAAGACATAGAACCGGCGATCGTCGCCAGTGATATCGCCGATCGGCTCAGGGAACACCTCGAGGTCCGCGCGATGATCAAAGCTGGATGGCCCCAACAACGTCGGAAGTTGGTCGCATTAAGCGTCGGTCGCGCGCAGATTGAGCAGCATAGCGCAAGTTATGAAGTACACATGCGCATTGCCTTGCGTCTCATGCCGTAGGAGAGGTGGCGATGAAACATACGATAGTAGTGGATCTTGCCCAATGAGTATTGACCGTCCATTCGCCAATGATGACGAAGGTGAGCCATATGTCTGTCATCGCTGCATAGCCGAGCCTCTTCTCAAGAAGGAAATACGACGATGGGGTCGGGTCGAGGATTGTCACTACTGCCACACCGAGCGTCTTCGTGCAGTATCTGTTACCTGGCTCGCACGACGAATTGATAACGTTTATCGTCAACTTGTGCGTCATGGAGAGGAGGTGCCTCGCGTGCTGGAGGATAGCGACAACGTTGATTGGGTCATAAACGGCGAAAGGCCAAGCCAGTTGATTGCTGAGATGATTGAATGTGCGGACGATAGGATTGCCGAAGATATCGTCAGCCAACTTTCGGAAGATCATGGCGATGCAATTTACAGAGATGGCGACACCGATTGGTACGATGATGCATCCGACATCTATCAGATCGAACTTCCAGAGGATGAGCGCTTTCAAGAGGCCTGGGAAAACTTTTGCAAGTCATTGAAGCATGAACGACGCTTCTTCAGTGAGACCGCAAGGTCGCTGCTGGATGAGATACTTGGTCCGATCATTACCGATAGTACGTCGATCTTAAGCAAGGCCATTCGCACGATCGGCCCTGACGATGCAGATCGGTTCGTATATCGTGGGCGCCTTGCAAACGACATTGATGAGCGCAAGACAATCTTTGCTGCTCCGATAGCTCAGCTTGGCGCACCACCACCGCGACGAGCGACCGCAGGACGCATGAATTCAGCGGGTATCAGCGTGTTTTACGGTAGTAGTGATCCCGTCACATGCGTGGCTGAGCTTAGGGCGCCGGTCGGCGGATCCGCCGTTGTTGCCAAGTTTGAGATCATTCGGCCCTTGAGGCTGCTGGACCTGACAAAGCTAGAGAAAGTTCAGAATGCGCTAAGCCGGTTTCACCCTAAGTTCTTTGATACTCACGACTACGCACAATTCATCCGTGGTTTCCATCGTGAAATCAAGAAGCCGATCATTCCCGGATGGGAGGCGCTAGAGTATCTCCCGACGCAAGTCGTCGCAGAGTATCTCTGGACGCGTGATGATGGTGCAGTCGATGGCTTGATCTTTGGATCATCTCAGGTAACCGGTGAAACCACCAACATCGTTCTTTTCCCGCAGGCATGCTTAGTCGAGGGTGCTGACAACGAGAAGCGGCGGGAAGTGGATGATGCCCGGATTTTTGCTTGGGGCCACAATGAAGAAGAGGCAGAGACCAGAGAAGTTGTGACATTCAGGCCGATAGTCGAGCAACTACCCGATGTCCCTGAGCAGAACAAGGAACATGGTTTGGTAGCTTTGTTGGACTACAATGCGGAGGAGCCAGCGACAGTCATTAAGCCAAGTCTGCGATTTGTAATCGGTGGGCTCCGACACGTTTCGGTTCGGGCGATTGTGTATGATGCTCAAAGCTTTGAGATTGATTTCAAAGAACCTAATGCTGACGACGACTTGCAGCTCTAGGTGTTTGGGGAAGCGCTCGTGCCATCTTCTATGGTGGACGTGGTGGTAACGGCTCGCGCTCTTGGTGATCAATCTGCTGAAAGCTTCGAAAAAATCACACGTCCTAGGCAGATGCAGGATGATGCGGGGTGACACAAAAAATTAAAAAAATTGCGCCCGCCCAACTCAATTCAAACTCAGCCTTGAAGTCCCCCAGGGGGGTTAATCGAGGCTCGTCTATTGGCCCTCCCTTGGCACAATGTGCCACTTGGGTGACTTGACGGACAGGACAGGCGACGTTACCGTCTTGTCCGTAACACACTGACTCAGAAGTGTTTTCGGGTAGTGGATCCCGGCATATGAGCGCAGAAGTGCGCCACGCGTTGCCCTCCGAAGGCAAAGGTCGTGAGTTCGAATCTCGCCGGGTGCGCCATTTCCCCGAACAAAACTGGGCACCGCATAGGGGCCAGGATCGCGTGATCTGCTCCCATTGAAGTGGTCCAGCGAGTATCGTCGTAAGGCCATCGAGTGAATCGCTTGGGACTGGTGGTGCTTTCGACCTCCAGGAGCCCAGTCGGGCTCGATGAAACGACACATGCAATTTGACGAGAGCAGTGTCTGGCGGCACGCTTGCGCCGTCCACGGCTGGAGGTGAGCGTTGGGGAAAGACAGCGAAGCAGGCAG
>CAVXJL010000004.1:0-5651 GCA_963762015.1 uncultured Actinomycetota bacterium | reverse complement strand
CTTCGACTATCCGGGCTGGCCCGCCGGCATGAGCCCGCCGCCCGACCCGACCACCTTCGTCTAGCCGGGCCCTGACCCGGGCGCGGGATCATCGGGGACCACCCGTCGATCCCTCCCAGGTCATCCATCCCTCGATCTCCGGGAGCGGACGTCCCGTCAGCGCCTCGTACGCATCGGCCAGCTCGCCCGGGGAGTTCCGAGGGATCGAAGGTGCGAGGGTGCCGTCGCTCTGGTCCCCGATCCCCCACGCGATGATCTCGGCGGCGTGTTCGAACCCGCGAGCGTCCCATTCCGCGCCTTGTGCGTTCCACGTGCTCAGACCCCGGATCGCCAGGAACCGCTCACGCTCCCAACCGGTCACGTTGTGCTCGACCCACCCGTGCGCGAGTTCATGCAGGAGGGTGCGGGCCGCCATCGTGTCGAGGTGGGCGAGGCAGAAGCTCGCGACGCCGTCCGAGTAGTAGCCGGATCGCCCGCGGCAGCCGTCCCGGTCTTCATGGAAGTGGATCTCTTCCCGAGGAAGGACGAACCCCGTCGACTGGAAGCGGCGGACGGCCCAATCGGCCATCTCGCGCTGCTCGGGCGTTCCACCGGCGACGGTGACGCCCGCGCCCGCGGGTGTGGCCAGTGCCCCCAGCGCAACTGCCGTCGCCAGCACCGCGATGCCTCGCCCGATCTGCCTGCCCTTCCGCATGGTCGGACCTTCGTCGTCGGCTCATGACGTCGCGGTGCGGATCGCGTGCAGTTCGCTTGAAGCCTCCGAGGCTTCAAGCGTTCTGCAAGCGAGTCACGAGAGGCTGCACGTGTGAGCGGGTCAGACTCGACCGAGGCACTTCCCAGGCACGACCGCCGGGCGTACGGTCCCGGCATGCGCTTCCGGATCCTTGGTCCGCTCGAGGTCGACGGAAAGGACGGTCCTGTCGTCATCGGTGGGCCGCGGCAGCGCCTCGTGCTGGCCCATCTGCTCGTCCGGCCGAACCAGGTGGTGCAGGCGGACGTCCTGGTCGACCTCGTGTGGGGCGAGGACGTCCCTTCGTCCGTCCGCAACACCCTCCAGAGCTACGTCTCGCGCCTCCGGGCCGCCGTCGGGCAGGACCGTCTCGAGGGGCGCGCGGGCGGCTACACGCTGCGCGTCGAGCCGGGAGAGATCGACGCGATGCTCTTCGAGTCGCTGCTCCAGGAGGCCAGAGCGGCGGACGGCCACCCCGAGCGGGTGAGCCAGGTCCTCGGCGACGCGCTGGCGCTCTGGCGCGGCCCGGCCTTCGCCGACCTGGCGAGCGACGGCCTCGCCGGCGAGGTCGCGCGGCTCGAGGAGCTCAGGATCCTGGCGACCGAGGAACGGATCGCCGCCGATCTGGAGCTCGGGCGTCACGCCGCACTCGTCGGCGAGCTCGAGGCGCTGACACGCACGTGGCCGCTGCGCGAACGCCTGTGGGGCCTCTTGATGCTCGCGCTCTACCGCGCGAACCGGCAGGCCGACGCGCTCGCTGCGTTCGATCGCGCCCGGCAGCTGTTGGCCGACGAGCTCGGCGTCGACCCGTCGGCGGAGCTCCAACGCGTTCACGGCCGGATCCTCCGCCACGACCCCGAGCTCGACGTCCAAGGGCAGCCGCTCCGCGGCTATCGCCTCCTCGAGAAGCTCGGCGAGGGCGCCTTCGGCGAGGTCTACCGGGCGATCCAGCCGCAGGTCGGTCGGGAGGTGGCGGTGAAGGTCGTGCATCCGGAGCTCGCGAATCAGCCGGACTTCGTCCGGCGGTTCGAGCGCGAGGCGCAGCTCGTCGCGCGACTCGAGCACCCGCACGTGGTCCCGCTCTACGACTACTGGCGCGAGCCCGACGGTGCCTATCTGGTCATGCGATACCTACGCGGCGGGAGCGTCGAGGCGTTGCTCGAGGGCGGACCGGTCGACGTCGAGCGTGCGACGGCGATCCTCGACGACGTCGCGGCCGCTCTTTCGGCCGCGCATCGGCAGGGCGTCGTGCACCGCGACGTGAAGCCCGGGAACGTGCTCCTCGACGAGGAACACAATGCCTACCTCACCGACTTCGGTGTCGCCCTCGATGCCGGCGCCCCGGAGCAGACGGCCGGCACGATGGTGCGTGGGACCCCCGCATACTTGTCGCCGGAACAGATCCGGCTCGAGCCCGCCACCCCGCGCTCGGACATCTACGCGCTCGGTGTCGTGCTCTACGAACTCCTCGCCGGAGGTCACCCCTTCCCGGATAGCTCGCTCACGGAGCTGTTCGACCGCCACCTATACCGGCCACTCCCCTCGGTGCGCGAGGGCCGGCCCGAGCTCCCTCCCGCGGTCGACGGGGTGATCTCGCGCGCGACGGCGAAGGATCCGTCGATACGCTTCTCGGACGCGACGGAGATGGCCGCCGCCTTCCGCGTCGCGATCGAGGGCAGAGAAGCGCGCATCACCACTGTCGCCCCCCTCCGCAACCCCTTCAAGGGCCTTCGAGCCTTCCTCGAGGCGGACGCGGGGGACTTCTTCGGCCGCGAGGCGCTGGTCCGCCGGCTGATCGAGCGCCTGGCGGAGCCGTATGCGAGCGCGCGGTTCCTGTGCGTCGTCGGGCCGTCCGGTTCGGGGAAGTCCTCCCTCGTCCGCGCCGGCGTCGTCCCGGCGCTACGGCGAGGCGCGATCGAGGGTTCCCAGCGTTGGTACGTCGTCGACCTGGTGCCCGGACCGCATCCGCTCCGGGCGCTCGAGACGGCGCTGCTTGGGGTGGCGGTGGAGCCGCCCCCCTCGCTGCTCGACGACCTAGAACGGGATGAGCTCGGCTTGATCCACGCCGTCGAGCGGATCCTGCCCGATCCCGACGCCGAACTGCTGCTCGTCATCGACCAGCTCGAGGAGGTCTTCACGCTGACCGAGGACGAGGACGAACGAGCGCGGTTCCTCGACGCGCTCCTCGCGGCCGTCGGGTCGCACCAGAGCCGCGTACGGATGATCGCCACGCTTCGGGCGGACTTCTTCGACCGGCCGCTCTCCATCCGGGGGTTCGGAGACCTCCTCGCGGCGAGGACGGAGGCGATCACACCGATGTCGCCGGAGGAGCTCGAACGTGCGATCTCCGGCCCGGCCGAGCGGGTGGGGCTCGGCGTCGAGCCCGGTCTCGTCGCGGCGATGGTGACCGACGTCGTCGATCGCCCCGGTGCTCTGCCGCTCCTGCAGTTCGCGCTCACCGAGCTCGCCGAACGCACGACCGACGGCCGCCTCACGATCGACGCCTACCGCGAGATCGGCCGGGTCCCCGGCGCGCTCGCGCGCCGTGCCGAGCATCTGTACGACACGCTGGATATCCCGTCGAAGGAAGCCTGCCGACAGATCTTCCTGCGGCTCGTCGCCCTCGGCGAGGGGACGGAGGACACACGACGTCGGGTCAGACGCTCCGACCTGCCGTCGGACGATCACGCAGCGGCCGACGGCGTCATCGACGCGTTCGGGCGACACCGCCTGCTGTCGTTCGATCGTGACCCGGGGTCGCGCGAGCCGACCGTCGAGATCGCCCACGAGGCGCTCCTAACGGCCTGGGCGCGACTGCGAGCATGGATCGACGAGGCTCGCGACGACATCCGTACGCGCAACGCCGTGGCCGCCTCCGCCACCGAGTGGGAGACGGCGGACCGGGACGAGAGCTTCTTGCTGCGCGGGTCGCGGCTAGACCAGATCGCGGAGTGGGCGGACGCGACGACCATGGCGCTGTCCTCGGCAGACGCCGAGTACCTCCAGGCCAGCGTCGACCGGCGCGAGGCGGATCGCGCCGCCGAAGCGGCGCGCCGAGGCCACGAACGGTCTCTCGAGCGGCGGTCCGTCCGGCGGATGCGAGCCCTCGTCGCGGTGCTCGCGGCGGCGTCGCTCGTGGCGGCCGGACTCACGGCCTTCGCCGTCGATCGCGGAACGGAAGCCGAACGACATCGTGACGCGGCGACGGTCGTCGGCTTGACGGGGGCAGCGCTTTCGAACCTCCGGACCGATCCGAGCCTCGCGCTCGCGTTCGTGCTTCACGCGGTGAACCTCAGCAACGAGCTGGGCCAGCCGGTCCCGGCGGCAACCGTAGAGGCGCTCCACTGGGCGATCCAGGAGACCGGGATCCAGTATCCGGTCGCCGACGCGCCCATGGTTCCACGGATCGGTCCGCTCGGCTACCGCGGGATCTTCGACCTACCGGTGGCGCAGGTTGCGGATCTCGGACTGAAGCACCTGGACCGCACCCTGCCCCGCCGAGCGTGCGAGCGCTTCTTCGGGGCATCCTCCTGTCCCGCGCTCCCGAGCCAGTTCACCGACGACCTCGCGTCCGAGCCGTTCGACTCCGCTACGCTCGGGACGCTTCCGTTGCACGGCACGACGGTGACCGTCGCCGGCATCCAAGACGACGGCTTCGCGTTCGAGCTCGAGGCGTTCGGCGAGAGGTCCGGGATCCGCATCGACTTCACGGATGCGGACATCCATGCGATCGAGGACGTGCGAGAGGAGCCCGTCGACATCACGCTGCTGCCGACACCCGGGCTGCTGCCGGACCTTGCGCGGGAACGACAGGTGATGAACCTCGAGGTCTATCTCGATGTCGGCCAGGTCCGGGCCGACTACGGACCGTACCTCTCGTCGCTCGGCACGGTCGGGGCCGATGGCTCGTGGCCGTCGGTCGCCGGAACGCTCTACGGGGGCATCCCGGCCGCCGTTATCAAGAGCCTCGTCTGGTACCCGGAACGAGCGTTCCAACAGGCAGGGTATGTCGTGCCCACGAGCTGGGAGGAGCTGATCTCACTCACCGCTCGGATGGTTCGCGACGGCGGCACGCCCTGGTGCATGGGCCTCGAGTCCGGAGACGCCGATGGCTGGCCGGCCACCGATTGGATCGAGGACCTCCTCCTCGCGGAGGCCGGTCCTGCCATGTACGACCGTTGGACGTTCCACGAGATCCCATTCGACCATCCGGACGTACGCCGCGCTTTCGCGCGTTTCGGCGACGTCGTGTTCGGCGAGGGGAACCTCCATCTCGGGACACAGGGTGCCCTGAAGCTCGACATCTTCCAGGCACACATCCCGATGCTCGAGCAGCCACCGAGGTGCTGGCTCTATCACTTCCCGACCTTCTTCGGTCGTCCGGCGCCGTTCGACGAACCGACCGGTTCTGCCGGTGACAAGACCGCCGCATTCCGCTTCCCGGGTCCGGGCGACTCGGAGCCGAACTCCATCACCGGCGGAGGCGTTGTCGTCGTCGCACTCGCCGACAGGCCCGAGGTTCGCGAGGTCATGAGGTTCATCCTCAGCCCGGACTTCGGGCGCGAGTGGTTCACGTCCGGAGCGGGGTCCTTCTCGACCAACCAGCGGTTCGACTCAAGCGGCTACGACCCCTTCTGGCGCGAGCAGGCCGAGCTCCTCCACGCCGCGCTCGCCGCCGGCACGTTCCGGTTCGACGCATCCGACCTGATGCCTCCCCCCATCGGCGACGGCCTGTTCTGGGATGCGATGATGACGTACGTCGGCGAAGGACCGGCGAGCCTTGATGCGCTTCTGGCCGAACTCGACGCCGCCTGGCCCGATGACGGCTGACCGACTCGAGGGTCGGCTCCCACGAGCCCCACCTCATGATCTCGGCCTCGACCTCGAACTCACCCACACTCAGCCACCTCGTGGCATCACG
>CAVXJL010000003.1:0-78430 GCA_963762015.1 uncultured Actinomycetota bacterium | reverse complement strand
CGGGACGTGGAGCGAGCGGTTGAGCGGCTCCAGGATGCCGGGGACGAGGCCAGCCTCGCCGGAGCGCTCGCCGACCTCGCGACGATCCATTGGGTTGAGGGGAACGCTGAGGCGATGCTCGACGCCGCCGAGCGCGCCTTGGCACACGCGCAGTCGTGCGGCAGCAGGCGCGCCACGGCCGAGGCAGCCCCGTTGATCGCGACCGCGCTGTACCGGGGGCGGATTCCGCTCGACGACGCGTTGACCCGATTGGAAGAGACGCGCGCGCACCTGGGAGATGACCGGCTCGGGGTGGCGTTGATCCTGCTCGACGAGGCGGTGATGCTCGCGACCGTGGGGCGGCTGGACGACGCTCGAGCTGCGGCCGACCGAGCGCGACAGACGTTCGCAGATCTCGGGCAGCGTCGCTGGCTCGAGATGGCCGACGCTACCGAGGCGGAGATCGCTCGGCGCGAGGGCGGTCTCGACCGGGCGGAGCGGCTGTTCCGCTCCGTCTACGGCTTCTTCCGTGATCAAGGGGACGCGAACAACGCGCTCCAGATCGCGGCGGCGCTGGCGGACGTGCTTTGCGACATGGGGCACTTCGAGGAGGCCTCTCTCTTGGCGGGGGAGGTGGCACGCGATGGAGCCGAGGACGACCTCGAGGTGCAGGTGGGGTGGCGATCCGTGCGGGCGCGCACGCTGACGGGTGAGGGGAACCCGACGGCTGCCGTGCCGCTCGCCGAGGAGGCCGCGAAGATCGCTGATTCCACCGACTTCGTCCTCCTGCAGGCCGATGCGTATCGATCACTCGCGGAAGCGCTCGCCGGCGCCGGCCGCCCTGCCGACGCCGTGAGCGCGCTCGAGATCGCCGTCACCCGCTACGAGGCGAAACGGGCGACCATGCCCGCCGCGGACGCGCTCGAGCGGCTCAGAGCTCTTCGTCGTTCGGCGGGATAGCTCCGTGGAGCTCTTCGGTCCGATCTCCGTCGGCGAAGGATGTGGACGTCCGCACCACCCCATCGATGTCGCTCAATGCCGCCCCGAGCCGTTCCTCGATCTCCTCGATCGAAGCGCCGGTCATCTGGAGCAGGAGGTCGAAATGGCCCGACACCACGGACACGCCCACGAAACCTTGCGGATCGCGTGAAACGAGCACCGATCGCGCGGCCTTCGCGGTCCCGGGTCGCATCTTCACCTTGGTGAGCGAGATCAAGCCGGGCGACTTCCGCTTCGCTCCGAGCGTCGAGATCGGCGATTCCGTGTGCCAGGAACACCGGGCACCGGCGTTCCAGATCGGATCGGCCATCAGATCCTGCAGGTGGCGGATGTTGCGAGCACGGACGTGGGCGAACGCGACGAAATCACCGACGAACGCCGACGCGTACATGATCGGTGGCTTCCCGAGAGCTCGGAGAGCCGCCACGACGTCTTCCGGCGTCTTCCCCGGTTCGACCTGGTCGATCAACACGAACGCGTGGACCCCGGTGTAATCCGCGGGATGGTCTTCCTCTGGCTCCGGCATCGTGCCTCCCCCTCTCACGACGTGAACACGTCACTCTGCGGCTGTCGTCCCGGATCCGCAAATCGAAACGCCCCCGGTGTCTCCACCGGGGGCGTCCGTCAGCCTGAAGCTGATGCGTTCCTACTCGTCGTCGCGCAACCGATCCCTGACGGCGTCGACGCCTTCGCCGATCTTGTCCTTGGCGTCTTCGGCGCGGCCCTTGACCTCACCGCTCGCCTGATCGAGCTTCCCCTCGCGTTCGAGTCGCTCGTTGTCCGTCAGGTCTCCGACGGTCTCCTTCACGTGGCCCTTGCTCTTGTCCATCTTCTCGCCCATCTGCGCACCTCCTCGCTCTGGGTTGCTCTTCACGTACCCGCCGCAGCAGGCGGGGAAACGGCGGGTGTGAGGTCGAACCACACCCTGGTGGTATCTCCGCGCTCGACGCCCCATCGCGTCGCGAGGCGGTCGAGCAGCCACAGATCCCCATCCGCCTTCACTCCCGGGCGGCCGGGTTCGCTCGACCTCGAACCCCGGACCCGGATCGAACACATCGACGTGAAGCATCGATCGGGAGCCGCGGATCCGCACCTCGATCGCGTCGGTCGCGACCAGACCGGCGTGGCGAACGCTGTTCGAGACGATCTCGCTCAGGAGGAGCGCGGCGTCGTCGACCACCTCGTCATCGAGTGAGACCCGCAGGGGCTCAAGGGTTTTCCGCGCCTCAGCGGGAGACCGTGCATCCGGGCGCAGCCGGAGTTCGAGGTCGAGGAGCATGCAGATGCGGTACCCAAGATGAGGGACACAGCAAACTCGGGGTCGCGCGCCCCCGAACCCCGTTCCCGTCAGCCGGTCGGCGGCGGCGGGGAGGGATCCGGCTGCGGCTGCGGCACGGGTGGCGGTGTGGGAACCGGTTGCGGCTGGGGGGTGGGCTGAGGCTGGGGGACGGGAGGACCCGGATCGGGCGGCCCCGGTGGTTGCGGTTCGGGCTCCGGTTCGCGCCGCACAGCTCTCGTCGGAACGGTCGAGACGATCATGGGGTCACCCTCCTGTTCGGTCGGTCGATCGACATGCGGTCCGTCAACTCCGCGAGAGCAGACGCTCGAGTTGGGCCTTCGACATCTTCGAACGACCGTCGATCCCGCGGTCCTTCGCCTCCTCATAGAGCTGACGGTAGGTGCGGCCTCCGGGTCCGGTGTGCGAACGCAAGCCTCCCCGCCGCCCCGAGGACAGATCCTCGACCGACGTTCGACTGGCGGTTCGGGCTTCGCCCGCCCGAGCGCGCTCCTTGTTGACCGTTCTCGCCGCGATCTCCTCGGCCGTGTCCTCCGTCCGGCCCTGTTCGCGGAGCCCTTCCTTGATGTGCTCGTACTGGCGCTCACGCTTCGCGCTCCAGGCTCGCTGCGGCACGTTCCATCCCTCCCGAGTGTCGATGGTTCTCTCCGTCCGTGGTACCCGGCCCGGCCCTCTCGCACACCTGCGCGAGATGCGTTTGGCCGGGGTGGTTCTCGGGTATCTGGCCGCCGACCAGACGAGCGATGCAACGAGGAGGTGTCCGATGCAGTTGTCCGTCGAACTCGACCCCACGTCGGTCCGGACGGAAACACCGGAAGACGGACCACCGGTCCCCCGTTTCGGCCCGGGCCGGGTCTGCGACGAGATCGGCTGCCGGACCGTCCTGTCCGTCTACAACGACGGCGACCGCTGTTGGTCGCATCGACCGATGGAGCGGGTCACCCCTCTGCGGAACCACCGCAAGTAACCGCACTCCCGGTTGGACCTCCGCGTTCACACGCGCCGTCCATCGGAGACCGCCCCCTCCGGAGGGTTGCCGGAACCGACGCTCGCCGCCACCATGTCGACCATGGAGCACCGCGCCACGTTCGAGCTCGCCCCGGAGGCCGCCTCCCAAGCCCGGGCGGTCGTCAGCGAGGAGCTCGGTCGGGCGGTCTCGGCCAAGGTCCTCGAGGACGCCACGCTCCTCGTGAGCGAGCTCGTGACGAACGCCGTCCGACATGCGCCCCGCGAGGGGGTCCCGGAGATCGAGCTCAGGCTGAAACTGAACCCCGAGCGGGTCCGCGTCGTGGTGTCGGACCCCGGCGCGGGGTTCGTCGCCGAGCCGAGGCTCCCGACTGCGTCCGAGGGGTCCGGCTGGGGTTTGTACCTCGTCGACCGCATCGCCGATCGGTGGGGCGTGATCACCAAGGACCGCAGCGAGGTCTGGTTCGAGATCGACGTGGGCGCGTGATGCAGACGGATCCCGCCGGGCGGCGAGGCGATCGGACGTCGCTTCGCTTGCCGAGGGGCCCCGGGCCGCTGGCTCGCTGGATCTGGAAGCCCACGCTGGATCCCGGGGTTCATCCTTGCGCAGGTCGCCGTCCTCCTGCTCTTCGCGGAAACACCCCGCGGGAGCTTCGAAGGCGTCCCGGGAGGGTTCGGGGCCCTCGTGTCCGTCGCGGCGGCGATCGTCTGCGGCCCGCTCGCCGGCGCGCTGGTCAGTCTCGATCGGTGGCCTGATCTTCGTGCCGCTCGTCACGGACTTCGAGCGGGGAACACAACTCTCGGTCTTCCTCTGGCTGATCGCGGCCGTGGGCGCCGGCGTCATCTCGGGAAGGCTCCGCCAGGCGAACGATGACCGCGGCGCCGCGATGGCGCGCGAGCGACTCGCGGCCAACCGGCTCCATCGGTTGCAGGCGGTGACCGAGACCCTCGCTCGGGCGATGACCCCGGAAGAGGTCGCCCAAGCGACCGTCTCGGCGGCGATGGATGCGCTGGGCGCGGACACCGGCGGGCTGACCGTGCGCACCGACGACGATCCGACCACCTTGCAGGTGCTGGTCGGCTCCGTCGTCGACGTACCCCCCAGCGGTTGGAGGCACCATCGGATCGATCGACCAGCGCCAGGGCCGGAGATCGTGCGGACAGGCAGACCGATCTTCATCGAGACCCGTGCCGAGCTCATCAGCCGTTTCCCGATCGTGCGCAAGATCGAGGGCGACGCTCGTTTCGGCGGATTCGCCGGCGTCTCCGTCGCGCTCGGGTCGGAGATCCTCGGCGCGCTCAGCCTCGGGTTCCATCGCGATCACATGGTGCCGCCCGAAGAGCGCGGGCTCTTGGTCTCGATCGCCCACCAGGCGGCCATCGCGCTCAACCGCATCCGCTTGAACGACGGCGAACGCCGTGCCAGAGCGATGGCTGAGCATGCGGAGGATCTCCTCCGGAAGCTCCAGGCGGTCAGCGACGCCGCGAATGCCGCCAGCGGCCTCGACGAGTTGGTCGAGAGGGTCCTCCCCGTCGTGCGCGACGCCGTCCACGCTGAGGGCACGTCGTTCCTCTTGCTGTCGGACGACGGTCGGGAGCTGCGGTTCAAGGGGAGCATCGGCGTGGAGGAGGAGGAGACCGGTGCGACCGTGATCCCTCTGGGGGCCGGCGCGACCGGCCGCATCGCGGCCACCGGCCGTCCGCTCGTCATCAGCGAGCTGAAAGCCGAGGACGTGGTCAGCCCGGCGCTGAGGGAGCGCCGATCCTACGTCGGGGTCCCTGTGCGGGTGGGCGGGCGCGTGGTCGGCGTTCTCCACGCCTCGTCTCGCAAGCCAGGTGCGTTCGCCGAGGAGGACGCCGACTTCCTCCAGAGCATCGCGGATTCGCTCGCCGCCACGATCGACCGTACCCGTCTGTTCGACCAGCGCGACCGGATGGCGACGGCCCTGGAGCGTGCGCTCCTCCCGATGTCCCTGCCGCACGTGCCCGGATTCGAGGTCGCCACGATGTATCGGCCCTCCCGCTTCGGTGACGAGGTCGGCGGCGACTTCTACGACGTGTTCGGCGAGGGCGACGTCTGGTACCTCGCGATCGGAGACGTCTGCGGAAAAGGACCCGACGCGGCCGCGATCATGGGGATGACCCGGATCGCCCTCCGGAGCCTCGCCCGCGAGGACGACACACGTCCCCTCCCCGACGTCCTCCATCTCCTCAACGGGTTCCTCCTCGAGAGCGAGTTGATGGGGGATCGCTTCTGCACGGTCTGCATCGTCCGACTCGTCCTCACGGACGACGGGGCCAAGGTGACCACGTGTCTCGGGGGGCACCCACCGCCGTTGCTGGTCCGGGGCGACGGCTCCCTGGACTCGGTCGGCACGCCGGGCTCTCTCCTGGGACTGTTCAACGACATCTCCCTGCACGAAGCGCGAGCGGAGTTGCGCCGCGGCGACGCGATCGCGCTCTTCACCGACGGCGTCACGGAGTTGTCCGTCGAGCGGCCCGACGAGGGCGAGTCGATGCTCCGATCAGCGCTGGTCGCCGCCGCGACCGAGGAAGCCGCCGGGATCGTGAAGACGGTGGAACGCACCCTGCTCGACCCCCGCGGCGAGTTGCGGGACGACGCCGCGCTCGTGGTCGCCAAGTGCGTGTAGTTCCGAGGGTAGGCATCGCGGCGAGTGGGTAAGAACATCTGCAACGGCCCCGACTCGAGGAGGGATCTGCAGATGAGACAGCCTGCGACGATGCACGAAGCGAGATCCATGGTGAAGGAGCGTTGGCTCGACCGTCGCGTCGACAAGCTCTCGAAGGAGAACGACAAGCTGCGTGAGGCGGTCGGCGAGCTCCGGCTCGACCTCGACGAGGCGCAGGGGCGCTCGAAGGAGACGCTCGCAGCGCTCTCGAAGACCCGCCGGCCCGGCCGGATCAAGTGGCTCGTGCTCGCGGGAGGCGCCTACGTCCTCGGCGCGAAGGCCGGTCGCGCCCGATACGAGCAGCTCAAGGGTTGGGCGCGTTCGCTCACCCCGCAGGGTGAGAACGGCACGACCGGCAACGGGGCCGAACCCGTCCAGCCAGGTCTAGCCGCGCGAACCGACCGCGACACAACGAGACAGATACACCGGACAGGAGAGGCGCGATCAGCGCCTCTCCTTTCCGTTTCCCCGCTCGTCCTCGTTCCTTCCCTGGCTCGCTCGCGGAGGCGTTTGCAGGGTCGCCGCGCCGGGAACCATGTGGGACGTGATGGAACTCCACGACGACATGGTCTCGAGGTTGACGCCCGAGGATCTCGATCTTCGTGACGACCCCCACACGGTCGCGCGTCGGCGTTGGTTGTTCGGCGTCATCGTCGCCCTCGACCTGCTCGCGATCGTGGCGTTCGTGGCCCTGGTCGTGACATCGAGATTCACCTAGGAAAGGAGCAACAACATGGCAGGCATGCTTGCGCTCACAGGGGGCGCCGCCACGCTGCTCTGGATCCTCGCCGTGGTGCTGGTGATCATGGGCATCGTCAGCATCGTCCGCGGCGGGGTGATGGCCGGCATCGTGCTGGTCATCGTCGGACTGTTGGTCGGCCCCGGAGGCGTCAGCCTCTTCTGAGTCGTCCGGGCCCGCCCGCTCCTCCGTGCGGGCGGGCCCGGCCCATCTCGATCCCATGACCGAACCCCGCTCGGTGCCGAGACGATTCGAACGTCGCCTGAAGGGCCGGCTCTTCGCCGGCCTTTCGATCGGCGTGTTGGTCGGTGCGGGGCTGGGGATCGTCGTCGGATGGCTGGCCTTCGACGGCCGCGGAGCCGCGATCGCGGCGTCGACGTTGGCGGGCGCGATCGCAGGACTGCTCTACGGGACCCTCATCGGATCCTTCTCGGGTCTGGAGTCGCCGGATCCGGGAACCGAGCCCTCGGAGACACGACATCCTCTCTCGCAACCTGCGATCGAGGAAGAGCACGACCCTCGAATCCCGCGCGCGCCCAGTGCCGAACCACCCGGGTAGCGCACGCCACGTTGTCGCTGGCCTAGCTTGCGTCCTCGACCCGTCGGAACACGGGGATCGCGAACCACGACACTCCCAGCACGATCAAGACCACGATGCTCACGGAGATCGCTGCCGCGATCCCGTAGAGCACGTCCGTGATGAGGAAGACCACGGTCGCCATCGCCACGGTCAACAGACCGAGTCCGATGATCGCGAACGTGTTCGAGAGCCGCAACATCTGTTCCTTGTCCCCTTGTCGGAAGCGGATCCGATGGTAGGCGGCGGGCATCGTCAACGCACCGGTCGCCGCCACGGTCAGGAGGACCGTCGCGAAGTACACCAACCGGTCGGTCGACGACACCTTCTCGAACCCGCTCGAGAAGGGAACGGTCAAGAGGAAGGCGAGGAGGACCTGCACGCCCGGGAGGATCACGCGCAGACCGTTCAGCAGCTCGATCAGCTCGCGATCGACGCGCTCCTTCGGTGTTTCGTCGTTCCCCCGCTCCTCCGTCACGGGCCCACGCTACCCAACCGCCGAGCACCTGAACCGCGTTTGGAGCCGAGGAGCGACGGGAACGCTCGGGAGGACGACGAGCACAACGCAGGGAGGAAGGATCCCCATGATGCTGGTCCGACACGCGATGGCAACACGGCCGGTGACCGCGTCGCCCGAGATGAACGCCGGAGATGCGGCCGGACTCATGGCTGCCAACGACATCGGAGTGCTCCCCGTCACGGAGGGAGACCGCCTGGTCGGCGTGATCACCGACCGCGATCTGGTCCTCCGTGTGATCGCGGAGCGGAAGGATCCCCGATCGGTCCGGCTCGGCGACATCGCCACGACCCGCGGTCTCGAGACCACCTCGCCGGACGCCCAGCTGTGCGATGCCCGCGCACTGATGGCCGAGCGACGGATCCGACGGCTCCCCGTCGTGAAGGACGACCGTCTCGTCGGCATGCTCTCCCTCGGCGACGTGGCGCTCGGATCGGCGTCGATGCGGGGAGTCGGCGAGACCCTCGCGTCGATCTCCATGTCGGCGGCGACACAGGAGACGAACTCCGGCCCCGACATCGGCACGCCCGATCGCGTCAGGCAGTCACGGGAAGCTTCGTAGACGGCGCTTCCCGCACGACGTGGGGCGGGAGCCGGTCGCGGGGCCCCCTCCGTCCGGCTCCCGCGTCACACCCCTCCGCTCGCCTCCCGGAGTCGCTCGAGGGATTGCGAGACGAGCCGAGAGACGTGCATCTGGGAGATGCCCAGCTCTTCCGCGATCTCGGTCTGGGTCCGGCCCTCGAAGAAGCGGAGGTACAGGATCTTCCGTTCCCGCTCGGGGAGATCGCGGAGCGCGGGCGCCAAGCTGAGCCACTCCTCCGAGACCTCGAAGCTCCGGTCCTCGCTCCCGAACGTTTCCGCCGCCGTCGAGGTGGCGTCGCCGACCGGCGCATCGAGCGAATCCGTCGTGTACGCCTGCAACGCGTCGAGTGCCTGGAGGACGTCGTCCTCTCCGATGTCCGCCGACTTGGCGATCTCGGCGACGGTCGGAGCCCGACCCAGCTCTTGCCACATCGCCGACACGGTGCGGTTCACGAGGATCGCGGTCTCCTGCACGTTCCGCGGCACGCGGAGGGCCCACCCTCGATCCCGGAAGTGGCGCTTCAGCTCCCCGACGATGGTCGCGGCGGCGTAGGTGGAGAAGGGAACACCGCGCTCGGGGTCGAACCGGTCGATCGCGTTCAACATCCCCAGGGACGCCGTTTGGGTGAGGTCGTCCACCGGCTCACCCCGACCCGAGAACCGGCGAGCGAAGTACTCCGCCAGCGGGAGGAACTCCTTCGTGAGCGCTTCGCGAGCTGCCGGATCTGGCAGTCGTCGGAACAGCTCTGCGATCTCCTCCTCGGACCGGGAGGGGCCCGTGCGCTCGCTCACCGAGCTACACGCTCACGGCCCTTGGTGAAGCTGATCGATGGCCCCGATCCTTCGGTGCGATCCGCCCGGACCTCGTCGGTCAGCCCCTTCACCACGAGCCAGGGCCAGGACGCCAGGATGCGATCCGTCGGCCATGGATCCACCGGCCCGTCGGACATGAGGGTGACGTCCAGCGTGTCGCCGTCTCGCCCGATCGTCATCCGGAGCGACGTCGCTTGGGTCTCTTGGAGCAACAACGACCCCGCCTCCGCCACCGCGAGCCTGATGTCCTCGATCTGGTCGATCGGCATGTCCAACCGTGCGGCGACGCCCGCAGCCACGTTGCGAAGGACCTGGATGAACTCAGGCGTCGCGGGCACGTCGACGGAGACTGCGGTGGGGAGGTCCGGCATGATGTCCACCTATACTACCGACGCCTCATCCGCTCCCCGACCGCCGGAACGACAGAGAACGACATAGGAGGACGCACCGTGGATCTCACCCTCGACAGGCGCGCGCACGGAAGCTGGGCCGTGGTCGAGGTCACCGGCGAACTCGACCTCTACACCGCCCCCAGTTTCCGGGAGTCCGTCCTCGAAGCCGGCGAGGGGGATCCGGCGAAGGTGATCGTGGACTTCCGCGGCCTCGGTTTCATCGATTCCTCCGGCCTCGGAGCGATCGTCGCGTGCCTCAAACACCTCCGCGAGCGGGGAGGCGACCTCGCCCTCGTCGCTCCCGAGGGTTCGGGTCTCCGCCGCCTGATGGACCTCACCGGACTCGACCGAGTGCTTACCCTCTACGCGAGCACCGACGAGATCCCGCAGGACTGACGAGGTCTGGATCGTTGCCCACTTCCCGCCTGAGCGTCGCGGGAGACCCTGCTCTCGCGCTCATCGTCCGGATCTTCGTCGGCTCCGTGGTCGAGCGTTGGGACATCCCCGTGCCCGTCGGCGATGACCTTCGGCTGGCTGCTTCGGAGCTCTTCTCCGGCGCGGTCGAAGCGGGGAATGCAGAGGTCGTGACGTTCGAGCTGTCGAAAGGCGACGAGGGACTGGAGCTCCGGGCGGAAGACGTCCACCTCCACGAAGAGGATCCATCCGATCTTGCGGGGCGGTCGGGACGCTTCCGGTTGATCAAGGCGCTGTTCCCGGACGCGGAGGTCTCCGAGACCGCCGTTCGGATCCGGATACCGTCGCCGGCCTGAGCACGGGCCACGCACGCGCCCGGTCGGCCCGATCGGATCGCGCACGGGGGGTTGAACCCCGTTCCGGCTGGGTATACCCCGAGCCAGACGAGGCCGGCTCCACGCGGCCGGAAGGAGGTCGAAACATGCGCGCTATCCACGAGCATCGCGACGCGGATGCGACTTCGACGGCGACGAGGGCGGTGAGCGAGGCCCCTTCACCGTGGCTCGCGCTCCGCGTGCTCCTCACGATCGGAGCCGCGGTCCTTCTCTTGATCGGAAGCTTCCTGGAGTGGGCGGGAGGCACGGACGGATCCGAGCTCGCGATCCAGAGCTATTGGTCCACCGACGCCGGCTCGGCCGCGTTCTTCTCATCGGCCGGGCTCGTGACGGCGATCACGGGTGCGGTCATCATCCTGGGCCTTGCGTTCAAGGGTGGCTGGCTGACCAGGTTCGCAGGGGCCGTTGCGCTCGTCGCGTTCACGCTCGTCGTGATCCAGATGGGACGCGAGGGGTCGCTCGACACCCTGCAAGATGTCGGTATGGGCCTCTGGCTCGTGCTCGCCGGTGGCGTCCTCGCCCTGATCGGCGGATTCTTCCCCTCCACGCGCACCGTCGCCGCATCCACCGCCACCACGGACACGGATACGGATGACGACTCGACGACCCATTCACACACGGACTAGCACCAGGAACACGCGCGAAGGGAACACCTGAAGTGCATCGTGACCCGGCCGTCTACGGCCGGGTCACGGTGATCCTGGTGCCGTTGCTGTCTCCGTCCGGGTCGTGGTTGCTCGCCGGGACGTAGGAGTACGACGACTTCGACAACCCCAACACGACGAAGTCGATGTGGAGACGAGCCGGTTTCAGATCCCGCTTGAGCGTGCACGCCCCGCCGGAGCCGGTGGTGCACGTGACGATCGGTCCGTTCGGCCCGAACCTGCCTCGCACCACCACGCCGGACAACGAACCGTGTGAGCCGTCGTGGACCCGGATCGTGGCGCGGGCACGCCACGCCCGGGCCGACAGCGTGATCGACGTGTCATCGAGGTCCCCGACGTGCATCGATGGCGGGGGCGGCGGAGGAGGAGGCGGCGGCCCTCCGTCGCCGGCCGGACCGGTCGAAAGATCCAGTTCGAACGCGCCTCCCTGCCCGAGGTTGGGGTCGCCGTCGAAGGGGAAGAGGCGGATCACGTACGTCCCCGCGATCGTCGGCATCGACTGCAGCGTCTCCTGGCGTCCGATCGCACACGGACCGGGGTGAGGATCGTCGCCCTCGATCGCCGCGCACACGCTGACGTCGAGCCGCATGCCGTTGGGGTCGTAGAGCTCTGCATCGATATCGGGCGTCCAGCCGAAGAGGCATCCGAATCCGAAGAAGTCCTCACACGTCCCATCGAGGATGATCGACACCGCGATCGGCACCCCCAGGTCGTCGGCCCCGAGGGCGAACTCGTGCGTCCACTCCCCGTCGTCCGGGACCGTCCCGGAGAGGTGCACGTGGTTCGGGAATGCATGCTCGCCGGTCGTGCCTGCGGCGAACGACGTGAGGGCGAGCACGTCGATCAGACCGGCTCCCCAGTCCGGATCCTTGCCGGCCGGCCCGAAGTCCTCGGCGGTGTCCTCGATCGCCGCTTGGACCTCGGCGGGGGTCGGTGCAGCCCCGGTCCAGGCATCGAGTGCGAGGGCGACCGACCCGGCCGTGAACGGGGTCGCCATCGAGGTCCCGCTGTTGACGACGTAGCCGGACGCGGTGTTCGCCCTGGCCGCCATCACGTTCACGCCGGGAGAGACCACGTCGGGTTTCGGATCGGCCGCGAACGTAGGGCCGCCCCGGCTGGAGAACGGCGCGAGGAAGATCCCTGCCGAATGGTTCTGGGCCCCGGGCGCCGCCGACCACGACGAGGCCGCACCCACCGCGATCACGTCCGAGGCGGCGCCGGGCGAGGCCATCGAGTCGGGTGCGTCGCCGGCGTTCCCCGCGGCGGCCACGACGGTCTTGCCGCTCGCGACCGCGTTGTTCGCGGCGATGCCGAGGGCGTCGCTGCCGTCGGACGGGAGCTCGGAGCCGAGGCTCATCGAGATCACGTCGACCTCGGGGGAATCGGCGCACCACTCGAGCGCGTCGATGATCCCGGACTCGCTGCCCGACCCCGCGGCGTTGAGGACCTTGCCCACCCACAGGTCCGCCGCGGGAGCGACGCCGCCGCTCCGTGCCGCATCCGGGCCGCCCACCCCGTCGCCCGCCGCGATCGAGGCGACGTGGGTCCCGTGCCCGTGATCATCGAACGGTGTCGTGGACGTTCCCACGAAGTCCTGCCACACGATGCTCTTCGAGTCGAGCTGTTCGTGGTGCGGATCGGCGCCGGTGTCGAGGATGCAGATGGTCACGCCCGCGCCGGTCACACCGAGATCCGCGCGGGCGGCGTCGACGCCGTAGTCGGCCCGCGCGGCGTCCATCGTCGCCCGGATGACCGCGTCATGATCGATCCGGACGACGCCGGGCACCGAGGCGAGGCGTCGGATCTGGGCGGGGGTCAGCCGAGCCGCGAAGCCGCCCACGATGTCGAGCGTCCGGGTCACCGCGAAGGCTCCCGCCGCCCGATGCGCTTCCGCGAGGCCCAGCGAACCGTCCGTCGCCACCACCACGGAGAGCCGGCGACCGTGATCTGCCCGCCGCATGCGTCGCTCGAGGACGTCGTCGAGACGGTCACGGTCGGTATCGGCCAGACGACCACCCTGGGACGCACCGTCGTCGGATCGTGAGGCGGCGCCGGCCGGCGCGAGCGGTGCGACCAGCACGGTCAGCACGATGAGGCCGATCAAGATGCGGCGCGTCTTCAGGGAACCCTCCTTCCCAGGGGATATCGCGAGCGTGAGGCTGCGTGGGGTTCGCGTCAATCGGTCGAACGGTCACCCGCTCGGGGGGGCGAGACCGTCACCCGAACGGCCGAGTCTGGTCTGTGCGCCGCTCACGTGGGTAGACGCGGCCCATCCTGGGAACGATGGAGGAGAGGCGGTCGGCCCCGCACCGGGAGGTGAGACGTCATGCCGAACAGCCGCTCGGAAATGGGCATCGTGAGGACACGGGACGATGTCTCGGTCGTCTGTGTGACCGCCGACGGCCCCCTGCTCGTCCGAGGTCCGATCCGACTCGTCGACGAGCTCGGCGAAGAGATCCACACGCGGCGACGGGTGCATGCGATCTGCCGATGCGGCCGGTCCGCGCGACAGCCGTTCTGCGACGGCACGCACAAGATCGTGCCCTTCAGCCCGAGGGCCGTGGGGACACCTTCCGCCTCAGCACCCGAGGCGGATTCGCCGCTCGACGGATGACCTCGCCTCCGTAGGGACAGCCTCCGCGGGCGAGCCTCAGACCCACCGCCGCCCATGCGAGACCGGCTCGCTCCACGATCCAGACGGGAGCCAGCAGCGGCGACACCCGATCGAAGACCTGCCGACCGTCGTGACGGAACCGGCCGACGCTTGCCACGAGCACCGCGATCGCAGCGGCGACGGCGAGCCCGCGCGGTCGGAACCGAGCGAACAAGATCATGGCGGGCCCCGCGGCGAGGAAGGCTGCCAGACGGGGCGGCTGCGCCCAGTCGTCGTACGCCTGCCGAGGACGCTGCTCCAGGAAACGGGTGAGCGTCGGAGGCCGTCGTCGGACGAACAGCGACGGCGCGTCCACCACCCTGCCTCCCGCGGCCTTCACGGTCCGGATCAGCTCGAGGTTCTCGAACAGGACGTCCCCGTCGTAGCCCCCGACCGACCGGAGGAACGAACGTCGTATCCCCAGCGTTCCTGGATAGTCGTTGCCGAACGCTCGGTTGATGAGGATCCTGGCGGTATCCCACCGAGCGTGCCAAGGGAGCGGGTCGAAGTAGTTCTGAGGACGAACCAGGTCGGCGTGACCGAGCAGCCGGCTCATCCGGTCGAGGGAACGGGCGTCGTAGCGAACGTCATCGTCGGCGAGGACGACGCGCTCGTATTCGGCCAGCCGGAGGCCCGTCAGAACGCTTCGCACCTTCCCGTTCGCGGAACGGATGTCGTCGTCGGGCGGGACATGCGTCACGAACGATCCCCATCGCTCGCGGTGAGCCTGGAACAGCATCGGCTCCGAGCCGTCGACGACGATCACCTCTGTTCGCGCCGAGAGCCACTCGAGGTAGCGGGAGAGCTCGTCCGTCCCGAGATCTCCCGCACGGGTCCGGAGTGGCAGCACGTACGAGAGGCTTTCGGTCACGGCGACTGGTCGTCGGTCCTGAGGAGCGTCGTCTCGCCCCGGCGCCACGATCGCAACAGGCCCTCGGAGAAGCGACCCTCGAGCAGGTCCATCGCCTCCGCCCCGAAGACGACGTCGGCCGCGAGGGCTGGCTCCCTCGAGGCGACGCCGATCGCGAGGTCGGATGCCAGCACCTCGTGGATCGAATCGGCTTCGACGTGCTCGTCGAAGAAGCGTGTCGTCTCAGGATCGGATCCGAGGCGGCGGAAGGCGTTCCCGTAGGCGCGGTTCGGCAAGGTCGACGTCATCTCGAACGCCGCGAGGTGCCCGATCAGCGCTCCGCGCCAGCGCCGGTGGAGACCGAATAGGGAGATCAGGTTGACGGTCGCGAGCGTCCGGCCGGGAAGGAACTCGACGTACGCCCCATACGACCCGTCGAGCCCGGTCCCGATCATCGTGTTCCGGAACAGCTCCGCGTGCATCCAGGCGGGATCGCCGCTGCCGTACTCGTCGTACTGGATCTCCATCACGGTCGTCTTGGCGACTCCCGTGAGCCGAGGGATCACCCACGAGTGTGGATCGGCCTCCTTCAGCTGATACGCGGAACGGTGCACGAGGAACTCCCGTGCCTGCTCCAGGGTCGCCTCCCGCTCGAGGAACACGGGCAGCGAATCGTCCCCCGGCGGAGCGGCGATCCGTCGAAGGGCGTCGCCCACCTCAGAGGGATGCACCTCTCGGTGCCCGATCGTGCGACGAAGTCCGTCCTCGAACGTGGACTCGAGCGTCCGCCTGGCACCGAGGATCGCCGGCTCCCACTCCGCGTCGTCGGGCACCCCCGGCAGGCCGCGATAGTGGAGCTCGTAGGCGAGGTAGAGCGCGAGGTGCAGATCGTCGTCTCCCAGGGGATCCAGGGGTGACGGTGCTCGGTGGGTCGCGGCGCGACCGCCGGCGAGCAGCTCGAGGATCTCCGCGCTGAACGGCCCACGGGCGGGCGGAAGCGAAGGCCTCTCGGCCGTCGTGCGTTCGAGCCTCAGGTTCCGCATCCAGGTCCTCCGGTCACGTCCTCCGGATGGTGAGTACCCGAGCTGGGGAGGTCCCACGCCTCGGTCACCGCGAGAAACGAGCGAACGCGCGGCGACCGCTCGCGCGGAGCGGCGGGAGATCAGCGTGGTGTGAAGACGAGCATGAGGCCGGCCAGGATCGTCAGGGCGATCGCCGCGATGACCCACGGGGTCGTCGACGGCTCGACGGCGAGCTCCACGGACAACGCGGAGCCGAGGTCCGAGTAGATGGTGGTGAGCTCGTCGCTCGTCTCGGCGGTGAACGTCTTGCCACCACTGGTGTCCGCGATCGCCTCGAGCGCGTCGAGGTTGGCACCGGGGCCTCCGTCTTCGGCCACCTCTCCGATGACCACCGTGAAGACCGGCACTTCGATCGACGCAGCTCGTGCCGCGGCGTCTTCGGGAGAGATGGTGCTCCCGGTATCGCGACCGTCGGACAGGAGCAGCGCGGCGGCGGGGGTGTCCGGTGCCTCGTCGCGCACGTCCTCGATCTCATCGAGAGCCACGGTGAGCCCGTCGCCGATCACGGTTCCCTTCGTCGTGGTGAAACGCTCCAGCGCCTCGACGACGTCCCCGCGGATCTGCGTGGGATCGACGACGACCTGCGCCTCATCCGCGAAGGTGACGAGACCGACCAGGAACTTCGATGGAAGCTCGTCCAGGAACGCGGCCGCGGCGGCTTCCGACGCCTCGAGGCGGTTCGGAGCGACATCCGTCGCGTTCATCGAATCGGAGACGTCCATCACGAGGACGATCACCGGGGAGGCCTCTTCCACGTTGAGACGGAAGCCGGTGAAGGCGAAGACGAGACATCCCACGGCGAGCAGCAGCGGGATGATCGGCAGGACCTTCCGCCACTTGGAGCGTCGGCGCAGGATGACGTTCGCCGGCCGTCGCCCTCGAACGGGCGCCGGCCTGAGACCAGCGACGTAGGCGACCACGATGAGCGCGACCACGACGAGCGCGATGAGCAGGGCGGGAGGCATCTCAGACCACCGTATCTCGCTCGCCGCCCCGGCGGCCGCGCTCGAGCCGAACGGGCAACCGAGCGACCCGGAGGGCGCACCCGATCCCTACCCCGAGGCGTGCACGATCTTGAAGGAGTTGGAGATCGCCAGGAGGCGATACCCATCGTCCATCAGGAGACGGATCTCGTACGTCCCGACCTTCAGCGGCCACGTCCGATACCCGGGGAAGGATGCCGGTCCGATCAGCGTCGATCCCTGGATCAACGACCCCGTGTAGTCGTACAGGAGATAGTGGCCGTTCCCGCAGACCCCAGCGTTGCAGTCCTCCGCGTTCTGCGCCGGGCCGCGTCCGGGCGAGAACACCCCCATCCAGTCGAAGCGGTACCCGGGCGCGGCTCGCCACCGGACCCGGATCGGATCCCCCACCTCGTAGACGGTCTTCGTCGTCCGGATGCTGGGCGGTGCTCCGGCCGGGTAGAGCCAGAAGCGACTCCGGGACAGGACCGCGTCGGCGCCGTTCAGCAGGAGCGCGTCGTGCGGGCCGCGAGCGATCGCGCCCGTCGGGAACGTCAGCGTGACATCGGCCGCCCCGCCGGTCGATCGGGAGGCGACGGATGCGCTCGGCCCCTGGCCGGCGGGCACGAGCACGACCCGTGCCCCTGGACCGTGGACGCGAACATCCAGGTCCTCCCCCACGAAGACCCGACGCGCCGCCACCGCTGCGAACGGCGCCGGATCGGCGGGCTTGACGAGGAACGTCGAGACGACGCCGCGATGATCGGTTGGGTACGGATCCCGCTCGATGTCGACATCGGGTCCACCGGCCTCGCCGACCAGCCGAGTGTCGAGGGTCTCTGCAGGGCCCTGCGCGAGCACCCAGTCGATCCGATCGAATACCTCGTCCGGCACCGACTCGAGGGTGCCGGGTGGGGTCCACGTGTACCCGGGCACCGCGACGGGATCGGGATGCACCTCGCGGTACGAATCTCGGAACCCCGCGTCCGCCAGGGCCTTGGAAACGGGCCAGACCACGGGGTAGTGGACCTCGTCCCGGACCGCGTCCACCGCCGGAGTCCAGTCGAGATGTGACGGGGAGTTGAAGTCACCGGTCAGGAACACCGGAACACCCTCGTCGGCCAGACCGGGCAGGACGTCGAGCTGCCGTTGGATCGCGGGCAGACGCGTCGACCGCTCGAGGTCGAGCACCGCGCTGCGCGGCTCGCCGTCACGGACCCAGTACGGACCGTAGGGATCCGAGGGAAGGTGCACGTTGGAGATCGCGACGAACCGGCCGGACGTCACTTCGGCCAAGGCGTACACGCCGTTCGCCCCGGGAGGATCGATCAACGGGAATCGGGAGATCAGCTGGAGCCTGGGCTCGCAATACCATCCGAGCATGTCGGCGATGACGCACTCGTTCGCCGTCCCCTCCTGGAACCCGATGATGTCGGGATCGGCAGCCTCGATCGTGGAAACGACGTGCTGCATGGTCTCGGGACAGCCCGCCCGGTCCCTGCACCACTGTCCCGTGCGCAGGTTCCACTCGTCGCCGCCGTAGAAGATGTTCAGGGTCATCACCTTTACGGTGACCGGCGTCGCCTCGGCCGACGGGACGAACAGCAGGAGCACGAGACCGAGCGCGCTGATGAGGGAAACGACGCGGCGGGACATCCGGACCTCCTCGGGGGTCGATCCCGGGAAGCCTATCCGCCGGCACGGCTGTGCCAATCCCGGAACGGAGGTAGACGATCCATGCCGACCCGACCCCGGAGAGGTTCTCGACCCGAACCGTCGTAACGTCGGAGCTGCATGGACACACGGGTGGACGTGGGAGATCAGCCGGCGTCGACGAGCGCGCCCGCTCGCATGCGCGCCGTGGGCGCGGCGATCGGGGTGCTCGCGGCAGGAGTCGCACTCGGGACGGCCGAGCTCTTCGCCGCGGCGTTCGGGCCCGGATCCTCACCGATCGTCGCCGTCGGTGGAGCCGCGGTCGACGCGACTCCCGAGTGGCTGAAATCCTTCGCGATCCGGACGTTCGGCGAGCAGGACAAGCTCGCCCTCCTGATCGGGATCGGTCTCGTGCTCGCGATCGCGGCGGCGGCGCTGGGAGCTGCCTCGTGGCGACGGCCGCGCCTCGGGATCGTCGCATCGGTTGTCTTCGGGGCGATCGGCGCGGTCGCCGCTCTCACCAGGCCCGCGAACGATCTCCTCGACGCGGTTCCGTCGATCGCAGGTGCCGTCGCCGGAGTGCTCGCCTACCGGTTCCTCCGGCAGGCGGCCGGGATGCCCACGGAGACCGTGCTCGAGCCCGAACCGTCGCCCTCGCCGGCGATACGCGGCTACGACCGCCGGCGGTTCCTGCGCGCAGGCATCGCGGCGGCCGGGATCACCGCGGTCGCCGGAGGCCTCGGACGGCTGCTCACGACCCGCGCGAGCGCGGCGGCCTCCCGAGCGTCGGCGACGATCCCCGTGCCCACCGACCCCGCTCCGCCGCCTCCGGCAGGTGCCGACCTCGGTGTTCCGGGCGCCCAGCCGTTCCTCACGCCGAACGCGGAGTTCTACCGCGTCGATACCTCGCTGTTCGTGCCCGCGATCGACGCCGAGGCATGGTCCCTCCGGGTGCACGGGATGGTCGATCGCGAGATCTCGATCGGCTTCGACGAGCTCCTCGAGCGACCGCTCGTCGAGCGCGACGTCACGATCGCCTGCGTCTCGAACGAGGTCGGCGGACCCTACGTCGGGAACGCCCGTTGGATCGGTCCCCTCCTCGCGGATCTCCTGCGCGAAGCCGGCGTCTCGGATGAGGCCACGCAGATCGTGTCGCGTTCCTCCGACGGCTTCACGATCGGCACGCCGACCGCCGTCGTGATGGACGGCAGAGACTCGATGCTCGCGGTCTCGATGAACG
This sequence comes from uncultured Actinomycetota bacterium, assembly GCA_963762015.1. Lineage (GTDB taxonomy): Bacteria > Actinomycetota > UBA4738 > UBA4738 > HRBIN12 > JAJNBA01. The sequence goes on along the minus strand of CAVXJL010000003.1, from coordinate 58,965 downwards.
GCGAGCCACTGCCGCTCGAGCACGGGTTCCCGGTTCGGATGATCGTGCCCGGTCTCTACGGCTACGTGTCCGCGATGAAGTGGCTGGTCGAGCTCGAGCTCACGACGCTCGACGCCTACGACGCGTACTGGGTCCAGCGAGGGTGGGCCAAAGAGGCGCCGATCAAGACGCAGTCGAGGATCGACACCCCGACGTCCGGTGCGCGGCTCGCGACCGGTCGCGTCGCGGTGGCCGGCGTGGCCTGGGCGCAGCACCGAGGGATCGAGCGGGTCGAGGTTCGCGTCGACGAGGGGGCCTGGGAGCCGGCCGAACTCGGGACGGAGGACACCATCGACACATGGCGTCTGTGGCTCTTCCCGTGGAACGCGACCCCCGGCTCACACACGCTGTCGGTCCGCGCGACGGACGGAGAAGGGGCGACGCAGACGGCCGACCGCGCCGCGCCGTTCCCGGACGGCGCGACCGGCCTTCACACGATCGTGGTCGAGGTCGAGTAGCGACCCGAGCGAGCTCACGGCTCGGTACGGACCTCGACCAGGCGGAGGACCCCGTCGCCTCCCCGCACGATCTCCTCGAACACGACCCCGACGCCGGGCGCGTACGACTTGTGCTCACGCACCGCCGGCTCGAGCGGCGTCCAGTCCTCGGTGACGACGACCTCGTCGAAGGAGCCGAACGGCACGGTGACGCTCTCGCCCATCGCGACGATCTTGCCCTTGTCCTCCGCTTCGCCCGCGTAGTGCTCCTGCGTGTAGGCGAGCCCGGCCTCGGGATGGGCCGGCATGATGACGCCCGGCAAGGCACCGTTCACGCCCGCTTCCCAGGACCCCGCGGTGGTCGAGACCTTCCCGTTCTCGTATTCCTTGGTGTCTTCACCCATGTACCAGACGTTGCCGTCGACGTCCTGGGCGTACCAGTCGAACGTGTCCTCCTTGAGCTCGCCGGACACCTCCACCGTGTCCCGCACGACGACGCACGTCACGCCGAGGATCCGCTTGGTCTCGTGGGTCACGTGGATCGTGATGACTTCACGTTCTCCGTCCGACGTTCCCTCGTAGGTCAGGATCGTCCCCGGAACGAGCGGGAAGTAGGGGTTGTCCACCGTCGAGACGAAGTTCGCGGCATCGATCGTCCAGTCGTACGGACCTCGCAGCGGCGGGATCGGGATCGATGCGGACACCGACGGCGAGACGGACGTCGGGTCCGAGACCGAGGGCGAGCCGCTGCCGGTTGCCGACGAGCGATCCACGGGGCTGCCGCCGCAAGCGACCGCGGCCACCAGCAACGAAGGCCAGAGCCACCGGACGATCCGGATCGGTCGATCAGTCATCCTGTCCGCTCTCTCCGCTCCCATCGTCATCGGCACCGGTCCCGTCCTGGTCGCCGCTGGAGCCGATCACCCTGAATCCGGCGTCGACCGCCACCTCCACGACGCGACCGTCATCGAGACGGATCTCCACGCCGTAGGCAGCCCCGTCGTCGCCGGCCTCCGACTCGATCACCGTGCCGCCGCCCGTGTGCGCGAGCGCCGCGGCCGATGCCTCGTCGAGCGCAGAGCCCGTGAGCGGCCGGTCGTTGTCGCCCGCCGAGGCGATCGCGAGTCCCGTGCCTCCGGCGAGGACGACCAGCGCGAGCGTGCCGCCAGCGATCCACTTCCTCTTCCTGTCCATCGATCGGCTCCCTTCCCTCATCCGCCCTTGGCCGTGTCCATTCCGGGTCGGGTCTGCACGCCGATCGTGCCTCCTCCGCGGTGAGAGGACGATGAGAAGCGGATGAGCCGCTCAGAGGGGCAACTCGAGCGAGACCGCAGCGCCCCCGCCCTCCAAATTCCGTGCGGTCGCCGAGCCGCCGTGCGCCTCGGCGACCGCCCGCACGATCGCGAGGCCGAGCCCCGCACCATCGCTCCCACGTTCGCCGTCCGCTTTCGCGAAGGGTTCGAACGCACGCTCGAGCACGTCGTCCGCGAACCCCCCGCCCGAATCGCGTACGACGATGCGGAGCGCATCGACGTCGCGCCGCGCACGCATCTCGACGCTCCCACCTCGCCCCGCGTGCCGGATCGCGTTGGCCACGAGGTTCTCCACGGCTTGCCGGACCCGGTCGCCGTCGAGCCGCGCCCGGAGAGGCGACTCGGAGACCTCGACCTGGACGCCTGCGCGCGCGGCACGATCTCGGAACTCGGTGGCGACGCGCTCGAGGATGCTCACGACGTCGACGTCGGTGCGGTGGACCGGTATGTGTCCGCCGTCCGACCGAGCCAGCACGAGGAGATCCTGGGTGAGACGCCGGAGCCGCTCGGTCTCCTGCGCGATGCTCCGGAGCGCGGCCTCGAGCTCCTCACGGCTCCGCGGTTCCTTCAGGGCAAGATCCAGCTCGGCCTGTATGACGCCGAGTGGCGTCCGCAGCTCGTGGCTCGCCTCGTCGACGAGCCGTCGCTCCCGCTCGAGGGCCTCGTGGACCCGGTCGAGCATCCCGTTCAACGTCTCGGTGAGCCGTTGGAGCTCATCGCCGGTCTCGGGAGCACGGAGACGACGGGACGGCTCCGCCATCGAGAGCGCGGCCGCCTCGGCGCGCAGCCGTTCCACAGGCCGAAGCGCCCCACCCGCCAGCAACCACCCGAGCACGGAGAGCGCGGTCAAGAGGAACGGCGCCCCGAGACCCACGAGAACCGTCAGACGTGCGATCGCCTCCCGCTGATCCTCGACATCGACGCCGAGGACGAGTACGCCTCCGCTCTCGACCCGTGCGGCCAGAAGCCGGGCCGGCACCTGTTCCTCGGCCGTTCGCACGTCGCGGTCGTAGAAGCGGTCGCCGGCCAGCGATCCCGTCAGGGTCGCGGGAAGGAGCGGGTCGGTGAGACCCGAGCTCCTCACGAGCGTTCCGTCCGGATGCACGTATTGAGCGAACGCGTCGTCCGTCGCCGCATCCACGGCAGCGATGGGATCTGCGGCGAAGGATGCCAGCCTGGTCCGCAGCCCGTCGTCCACCGTACGGGCGAGCTCCGTCCGGAAGCCGATCACGAGCGCCACGGCCGCGGCGCCGACGACAACGGCCGAGAGCGCGGCGAAGACGACCGTCAGCCGTGTCCGGATCGCCAGTCGCACTAGCTCTCCTCCCGGAGGCGATACCCGACGCCCCGCACGGTCTCGATCGACCGGCGCCCGAACGGGCGGTCGACCTTCTCCCGCAGGTACCGCACGTATACGTCGACCACGTTCGAATCGCCGTCGTAGGCGAAGTCCCAGACGTGCTCGAGGATGCGCGTGCGCGACATCGCCTCGCCCGGATGGCGCAGGAACAGCTCGAGGAGACCGAACTCCTTCGGGGTGAGGTCGATGTCCCGCTCGCCGCGGGTGACCCGGCGGGTCGCCGGATCGAGGACGAGGTCGCCCGCCGCGAGGACGGGTGGACGCTCCGAGGGCCCTCGACGCAGGAGCGCCCGGACGCGCGCGAACAGCTCATCGAAGGAGAACGGCTTGGTGAGGTAGTCGTCGGCGCCGGCATCCAGGCCCGCGACGCGGTCCTGCACGCCGTCGCGCGCGGTGAGCATCAGGATCGGCGCCCACCGATCCGCCGCGCGCAGGCGTCGGCAGACCTCGAACCCGTCGACGTCGGGCAGCATCACGTCGAGCAGGATCACGTCGTAGTCGTTCTCGGTGCCGAACCAGGCGCCGTCCTCGCCGGTACCAGCGACGTCCACGGCGAAGCCTTCCTCCTGGAGCCCTCGACGCAGGAGGGCGGCCATCTTCGATCCGTCCTCGACCACCAGCGCGCGCATCGTCGGCGCCAGCATGCCTCAGGAAGATGAGGAACGGATGAGAGCTCCGGCGCCTCAGGATCCACGGGGCCGAGCCGACATCCGGATCCCGAGCGACAGGCGCTGCCCTCGACGCGGACCCTCCACGAGATGGAACGGACGACCGTCGCGATGACCCGCGAGACCGGGCCCGCGCATCAGCACGAGGTCACCGGGACCGGCCATCCAGCGCTCCACGACATCGTCCGGATCACGCGAGCCGCAGATCGCGAATGGTGCGCGTCCGTAGATGGTCGCGACGATCACCAACCTCCGGTACCACCTGCCGTCCATGTGCGGTGTGATGCCGATCGAGCCGGGGACGTAGTGCGCGATGCCCACCTCGTTGGGCACCCACGTCGCCAGGCCCCGGACGCCGCGGCCCTGATCACGGACGAGATCGGCGAGCCTTCGACACCACGCCGTGAGCAACGGGAACACGGGGGCCGGGAGCTCGACGTCGTAGCCGTCGATCTGCTGGCGTACCGGCCCGAACGACTCGCCGAACGGTCGGAAGGATCCCGCATCGAGCTCCGCGCGGAGCTTCCGCAGGAAGGGAGCGGGGACGGCATGTGCGACCCGAGCGTGGCCGACCTGCGCGCACGCGCGCAGCGCGGCACGCAGGTCGAGGCCGGGTGTGGTCGCGTCCTCCGCCACATCCCGATGATGCCTCGGACGACCCGCAGGCGCTACAGGTCGGTCAACGCGGGCATCATGCGGCGGCGCCGGAACGCGAGCACGGCCGCGAGCGCGGTGACGATCAGGATCGTTCCCACCACCCAGGGGTCGAACGGGGTTCGGCCCGTGGACGCTGCCCGCGTCCGAGCCGACGCGAGCTGTGTCTCGAGTCGCTCGATCTCGGCGGCCAGCTCGGAGCGCTCGGAGCTCCCGAACGTGAGCTGCGCCTCGAGCTCCCCCTCCGTGGCCGTCAGCCGTCGCTCGGCTCGGCGCACCTCGCGACGTGCCCCGATGAGTTGGCCACGGAGTCGATCGTTCGTGGTCAAGAGCTGCGCCTCTCGACGGGTCTCGACGATCGACAGCGAACCACCCAGGGACTCACGGAACCCCGAGATCGTGCACGGGTCGTTACACACCCCGATCTCGTAGAAGCCGGGATCGAGCTCGGGCACGGTGAACTCGGTGGTGAACTCGTACACGTCGTCTTCCTCGGTGACGGTGACGGTCCCGAGCCGGACCGCGGACGATGGGATCGGTCTGCCCTCCCGGAGCGAGGCTCCCGTGGGAAGCGCGAATACGTAGAAGGGGCCTTCCTCCAGGAGGTGCTCCTTGCTCGCGGGGAGCGAGACGTACGTGACCGCATGTCCCGCGTCGCCGGCGAGGTAGTACGTGCGATCGAACTCGAGGTACGCGCCTCCGTTCGCCTCGGCGTCGATCGGCGTGACGAGCACCGATACGCCGATCATCACCATCAGGAGCAGCCTGCGGATCCCGCGCATGTGCGACCTCCTCGTGTCGACCTCAATGCGCTAGACCGGACCGCGCCGACGAAGGTTCCGTCGCGCTTCGTCGGAACTTCCCGGGGATGCGCGGGGTACATGAGGTGACGGTGAGTCCCTCTCCCTCGACGAACACAGGAGGCATCGCGATGCGGACCCGGTCGATGATCCTCATCCCGCTCCTTGTGGTGGCGGCCGCCTGCACGGGACGAGCGGGAGTTCGTGAACCCCGGGAAGCACCGGCGGCATCGTCGCCTCACGACGTCCTCGTCCTCGGCACCAGCGACGGGAACGTGATCGTCGGATCTTCCTCCGGAGCGGTCCTGTCCTCCGTCGAAGGTCAGGTCACGGCGCCGGACGGTTCTCGCCTCTACGCGACGTCGCGAGACGGAGGGTCGACGAGCCTCGAGGCGCGAGACTCGTCGACCGGCGAGGTCCTCTCCACCACGACCCTTCCAGGACCGCTGGACGTTCGCGCGGCGTCGCTCACCGGGCGAGCCGTCGCGTTGATGCGCCCGCTCCCCGCGGGAGTCGACACCACGTACGCGCTCCCGCGGAGGCACACGACGATCGTGGTGGCCGATCCGACGGGCGAAGAACGCACGCGCCGGTATCGACTGAGGGGGAACTTCGAGCCCGAGGCCTTCTCCGTGGACGACACCCGGTTGTTCCTGATCCAGTTCCTGCCGGCTGAGGCGCCGACCTCGTATCGGGTCACCTTCCTCCGGCTCCTGAACGGGAAGGTGGAGCCGGTGTTCGGCCGGTTCAAGACGCCGCCGGAACGCATGCCCGGGATCCGCCTCGCGCAGGTCTTCGATCCGACATCCGAGCAGCTCTACACGCTCTACACGAACCGGGCGGCCGAACACTCCCACGGCAGCTGGGCGGACGCCTCGTACGGCGAACGCGAGGTGAGCTTCGTCCACGTTCTGAACCTGCGCGACGGATGGGCCTATTGCGCGGGCCTCCCCCGCGCCCTCTGGGGAGAGCCGGCCAGAGCCCAAGCGATGGCGCCCTCTCCCGACGGTCGCTTCCTGTACGTCGTCGACTCGATGAATGGTCGCATCGCGGAGCTGAACACGAGGACGTTGAAGATCGACGCGATTCCAAGGATCGAATCTGCGGATCGCTCGATCGCGGCCGGACCTCGGCGCGGATGAGCGCCGACGGGAAGACCCTGTTCGTGGGGGTCGGGGGGTCGTCCCTCGCTCTCGTCGACACCGGGTCACTCGAGGTCCTCGGACGCTGGACCATGCCGGGAGACGTGGCCGGACTCGGGTTGTCGGAGGACGGCGCCCGCCTCTACGCCGCCCTCAGCGGGTCCGTGGCCATCGTGGACACGGGCACCGGCGATGCGACCGGCACGCTCTCGTTCGGTCAGGTCGAGGCCATCCTCCACGTCGCGACGCCCTAGGCGGCAGGGAACCCGTGGCCGGCGAGAGCGGTCTCCTTGCCGATGGGCGGACGAGGGAGCATCGTGGGCGGCGGATGCTCGACCGGGCGCGCGGGGCGGCACCGGCGTGGCCGTGTCGGGACGAGCTGAGAGGAAGCGGGTGCGGGATCCGGATCCGCGAACGGTGCAACGCGCGCGGCGAGGCGACCTCCTCGCCTTCGAGGACCTCGTGCGCGAGTTCCAAGCCGACGCGTTCCGCTTCGCGTGGCATCTCACGCGCGATCGCCAGCTGGCCGAGGACGTCACCCAGGAAGCGTTCCTCCGCGCCTTCCGGTTCCTCAAGGGCTTCCGAGGAGATCGGAAGTTCGGCTCGTGGCTCTTCAGCATCGTGCGGAACTGCTCCATGGACGCGCTCCGGAGCCAACGGCGATCCGATACCCCGTGGGAGGACCAGTTCCTGCCGCGGAGCGTCGCCGACCCCGCCGCCCGCGCCGAGCTCGAGGCGGCCCTGCGCTCGGTGTCGACCGAACATCGCGAGGCGTTCCTGCTCGTGGAGGTGTTCGGGCTCTCGTATCAGGAGACGGCCGACGTCCTGGGCGTCGCGGTGGGCACGGTGAAGAGCAGGATGTTCCGCGCCCGGCAAGCGCTCTGCCTCGCGATCGCGGACGAGGAGGAGGCGACGTGAACTGCGAGAGCGCGCAGCTCGTCCTGTCGGCTCGGATGGACGGCGAGCGGGTGGGCGCACGGCACGCCGAGGCGGCCGATGCCCACGCCGATGGGTGTGCGGCCTGCCAGGCGTTCGCCGCCGGGTCGGCGCAGATCCGCAGCTCCGTGCGGATCCGGACCGCCGAGTCGGTTCCCGATCTCGTCGATCCGATCATGGTCGCGGTCGCCCGGGAGAGAGTCCGATCATCCACCGCGCCCCTGCTCGGCCGACGTCTCGTTCTCCGGCGCGCCGCCTTCCGCCGCCCGCGCCACCGCCGACGGCTGACGCTGGCACCGACGGTCGCGGCCGCGATCGCCGGGATCGTGCTGGGGAGTGTGCTGGTCGGTGGGCCCTGGCAGGCTCCGGACAACGGGCCGATCGCGGCGGCCACCATCGTCCGGAACATCCGCGACGTCGCCCCCACCCTCGATGCGTTCCAGGGCACCTACACGATCCACGAGTACGGGCTCTCCGACGACGTGCCAGAGCGTCTCCTCGAGATGGAGGTGGCCTTCAGGTCGCCGCAGCGCTTCCGCCTCCAGGTGCGCGATCGCACGACCTACCCCGCTCCCTCCTGGACGCGGACCGATCTCCTGTCGATCGAGAACGTGACCGCGGCCTACACGTCCGGCCCCTCGGGATGCCCGGGAGACCTCCCAGCAGACGTGTGCCCGCGGACGCGAGCGACGGTCACTCACCTCTCCGAGTTCACGGCGGCGGCGCCTCTGCCGGCAGACCTCGTCCTGCCGCTCGCCACGTTCGGGTCTCCGTCGGGGTTCCAGGTGCTCGGCGAGGCGCGCATCGACGGTCGGGAAGCGATCCGCGTCCGCCTCTCGTTCGAGCGGGCGGCCCCGATGTTCCCGTTCCTGCGGCTCGGCGGCACCTGGCGGCCGTTCTTCGACCGAGACCGAGTGCTCCTCTGGCTCGACGCGGAGTCCTGGCTCCCGCTCCGGATGCTCGTGTATCCGTCGCGCAGCGAGGAGCGACGCGATTGGGAGTTCCGGTACGGCCGGGGAGTGGAGTCGCCGGATGCGGCGATCCTCGACGTTCGGATGGTGTCGGTCTCGAACCGCCCGCCCGACCCATCGCAGTTCCGGATCCCGGGCACCTCAGCGCCGGCGCCCGCCCAACCCCGCCTGGCGGACCTCCCGGACCGGATCGGCTATCTGCCCGCGACCCCCGTCGACCCCGGCGATCTCGAGCTCGTGTCGATCTCCCTGCCCGCCTCGACCGCGACGGTGACGCCCGCATCACTGCTCGTGTACGCGGAGGGCCTCGACTACCTGAAGGTCGGCGAACGGCGCGGCTGGTCCGGCCCCGGTCCGTTCGGACCGGTGGATCCCGGTGCGGAACAGGTTCCCCTCGCCGGCGGCGGCGTCGCGTTCTACGAGCCCGCGGGTGAGGGCTACGGCCGACGGCTGGCGATCCACACCGCCACCTCGGACCTCTTCCTCGAGACCAACCTCCCCCGGCAGCGTCTGCTCGAGATCGCGTCCTCGCTTCCGGTCCTGGGTGAGCCTCTCCCAGCGGCCTGGAGCGACCGAGGGTCTGCCGGCATCGAGGTCCGACGGGTCGGGATCCCCGAGGCGCTCGCGGCCGCGGGCCTGCCGGCGTCGCTCGCCCGCCGCCTCCCGGCCGGTTACGTCGTCGCGAGCGCCGAGCTCTCGATGATGGGACCGACGCTGGAGAGCGTCACGTTCTCCCTCCGACAGCCCGACACGGACGCGGCCGGAGAACCGTTGACGTTGCACGTCGGGCGCGGAACCCGCCTCCCCGCGCCCTCGTCGTCCGAGCAGAGCCAGGTCGTGTTCGCCGGTGTCGAGGGCCGTTGGACGCCGAGCCGCTCGGAGCTCGAATGGGTCGACGAGGGCATGTACCACTCGCTGCAGGGCGAGACCGGCCTGGAAGCGCTGATCGACATCGCGAGCGCACTCGCCAAGCTCGACACGGGGACCGTGGGATGAGGCGAGGCGTCTCGTTCGGCGCCGGTTCGATCGTGGGCGTGCTGGTCGGCGCCATCGTGACCCTCGGGATCCAGGCGAGGACCCTTCCGGTCTCGCCCGGGTCGCGCCCGAGAGCACTCGTGCCGATCACGCACCCGTCCGCGCCGGAGACGTTCCTCGCCTGGGTGCCACGCGGCCTGCCCGAAGGCTTCGCCGAGCGGGTCCGGCGACTCCCCGCGATAGAGCGCATCACGGTCGTGGCGGAGGACAACGTGTGGCTCTCCCGCTCGTGGACCGCCGGCGGCGAGCTCGTCGACCATCCCGAGTGGCCGCTCCGGATACCGTTGGACGTGGCCGCGGTCAACCCCGCGTCGTTCGCTGCGTTCCTGCCCCCGGCCGACCGCACCGCGCTCGGCGCGGTGGACAACGGCGAGGGGATCCTCGGTTCGACCTCCGCCTCGGTGCGCGGTCTCGGCCCCGGCGCGATCCTCGAGCTCGGAAAGGGAGCGCGCATCCGGATCGCGGCGGTGCTCCCCGACGAGCTGGTGGGGGCGGCCGAGCTTCTCGTCTCCGCCGAGACCGGCCGGCGGATCGGCGTGGTGCACGCTCGGTATCTGCTCATCCAGCCGCGCGAGGGCCCGCCCATGTCGTCGGCATCGCTCCGGCGGACGATCCGGCCACTCGTGCCCGACGACCTCGGCGTCTTCGGGCGGGTACAGGTCCGCGCGCCGGGTGAGACCCCCTACTTCCGGGCGGGAGACGCCGTGCTCCCTCCCGTGCTGTTGAAAGCGCTCTTCGGCGAGTTCGCCGCACGTCACGCGAAGGGCCAGCCCGGGTCGCTCGAGGTCGATCCGGAGTGGATGAGCGCGAATCTCCTGACGACCCGGATCCCCGTGATGGAGAAGGAGGTCACGTGCCACCGGGGGATCATCCCCCAGCTCCGAGGTGCGATGCGCGACCTGCGAGATGCAGGCCTCGGTCATCTCCTCGAGTCCTCCAATGGGTGCTTCGTCCCGCGATTCATCAGCCGAGACCCGACCGCGCTGCTGTCCCATCACTCCTGGGGCATCGCCTTCGACGTGAATCTCGTCGGCAACTACTACGGCGATCGACCGCACCAGGATGACCGGCTCGTCGACACCCTCGCACGGTGGGGGTTCCTGTGGGGCGGCGAGTTCGTCGTCCCGGACGGGAACCACTTCGAGTACCACCGTTCGCCGGCGAACGGCTGAGCCCCTCAGCCGGACGACAGCAGTGTGCTCAGCCGATCCGTCGGCGACAGGACGTCGGGGTCGACCCGGCAGTCGACGACCGCCGGCCTGCCGCACCCGCGGGCTTCGGTGAGCGCGGCCGTGAGCGCGTCGACGTCGGCGACGGACCACGCGAGGGCTCCGTAGCCCCGCGCCACCTCGGCGACGTCCACCTCGCCGATGTCGACGCCCGCCGTCCGATGGAACGCGCGAGCCTGATGCAGCGCGATGGTGCCGTAGAGGCCGTTGCGGAACACGACCGTCGTGAACGGGACGTCGTAGCGGACGGCCGTCTCGAGCTCCTGGCCGGTCATGAGGAACCCCCCGTCCCCCACCAGCGCGACCACCTCACTCGACGGGTCCGCCAGCTTGGCGCCGATCGCCGCGGGGATCCCGTATCCCATCGCACCACTGGTCGGCCCCACCTGGGTCCGAGGGTGGATGAAGCGCCAGTAGCGATGCGCGAAGATCGAGAAGTTGCCCGCGTCGTTCGCGACGACGACCGTGGGTGGGAAGACCTCCGCGAGCGCTGCGATGACCGCCGACGGGTGCAGCGGGCCATCGACCCTCGCCGGGGGGGTGCTCACTTCGAGGAACGCGTCATGCGCGCGTGTCCAGTGACGGGTCGCGGGATCGTCGGGCGCCTGCTCCATGATCGCACTCAGTGCCTCTCGGGCATCCGCGACCACGCCGATCTCCACCGGCACGACGGCGCCGACGCTCCACGGCTCGATGTCGATCTGGACCACCCGTTGGTCCGGCCGCGGCAAGCGATAGCCCTGGGTCGTCACCTCGCTCAGCCGGCAGCCGACCACGAGCACCACGTCGGCGGCTTCCAGCGCCCGCAGGGTCTCCGGCGGTGTCGTCAGGACGAGCGGACCGCAGTAGTTGGGGTGATCGTTGGGGAAGACGTCCTGGCGGCGGAAGCTCGCGTACACCCCGAGGCCGAACCGCTCGGCCGCCGACACCAGCTCCGCTCGCGCATCCCTCGCACCGCCACCCGCGATCACCACAGGCGCGTCGGCGCCCTTCAAGACGTCGGCGATGTGGCGGCTCGTCGCGTCATCGGGCCTCGCGGGCCCTCGATCCACCACGCCGGGAAGCCGGCCCTGCTCCGGCCCCACATCCCCGTCGAAGAGATCCGCCGGCACGGCGATCATCACGGGCCCGGGGCGTCCGCCGGTGGCGTGGTGGATCGCTCGCTCGACGAGCTCCGGAAGCCGCTCGCTCGAGGGAGCCGTCACCGACCATTTCGTGATCTCGCGATAGAACGAGGGCAGGTCGACCTCCTGGAAGGCCTCCCTCCCGAGGAACGCCGACTCGACCTGCCCCAGGATCACGATCATCGGCGTCGAGTCCTGGAAGGCGGTGTGCACACCGATCGCGAGGTTCGCCGCGCCGACGCCTCTGGTCGCCATCGCCAGCGCCGGACGACCGGTGACCTTGGCGTCGGCGTCGGCCATGAACGCCGCGCCGGACTCGTGCCGGGTCGAGATCAACGTGATCTCCGGATGGCGGTCGCAGGCGTCCAGCAACGGCAGGAAGCTCTCGCCCGGGACCGTATAGGCGCGTCGGACTCCTGCCGCGACGAGCTGGGCGACGATCTGCTCCGATACCGACACGCGCTCGCCGCCTCCCAGGTCGAAGACGGGAGGATACGTGTCAGCGCCGGGGCTCCGAGGGCCAGGGCTCCGACGGCCAGGGCTCCGACGGCCAGGGCTCCGACGGCCAGGGCTCCGACGGAAGGAGCGGCGGCTAGCCCTGGATCGCCTCCCCCGCCGGGGACACGACGTACCACACGTCGCCGACGCCCTGTCCGTTCACGTCGTCGGGGGTCTCGTCGGACGCGAAGTAGTAGAGCGGATGACCGTCGAGGGTGACCTGGATCGAGCCGTCCTCGCGCTCCGTCGTCCCGAGGAGGGAAGCGTCGATGCCCTCGCCGGCGGCGGGATCACCCTCCACGGTGAGCGGGGGCCAGCTCGCCTCGCAGTCGTCGTAGCACGTGCTCTCCGTGCCCTCATCGACGAGGAACACATAGAGCGTGCGCCCCTCGGCGCCGTCCACGACGATCTGCCCGAGGTCCGAGTCCTCGACGGCGACGGTGGCCTCGGCAGGCTCGGGTGAAGGCTCCGACGACTCCGTGGGCGAGGACGTCCCGTCGCCGGGCTCGGCGTCTTCCGAACAGGCGCCGAGAACGAGCGGGAAGAGGGCGGCAACCGCGAGCACCTTGATCCGGCCAGACACCATCCGAGCCTCCTTGATCGTCGTTGCGAGGGTCTACGGGTGGGCAGGAGCCCGGGTTCGCTCCGGGACCACTTCGGCTCGGTGGATCTAGCCGGCGCGCGACTGACCCTTCGGCTTCCGGCGCGCCTTCGCTTCTTCGACGCTCCGCTTGAGCGCGTCGAGGAGCTCGCCCACCCGGGCTTGGGGATCGGGCTTTCCGGGGTCTCCTCGACCCGCTCGGGCGTGCGTTCGGCGATCATCCGCAGGAGTCCTTCGCGATACTCATCCGCGAAGAGGGAAGGGTCCCACTCCGTCGCGAGCGCTTCGACGAGGAGCTTCGAGACGTCGATCTCGCGATCGGTCACCTCGGCACGTCCGGGGTCGCCCACGAGCGGACGGGGGTCGCGCACCTCGTCACCGAAGTACAGCGTCTCGAGGGCGAGCGCACCATCCATCGGGCGGAGCGCGACGAGATGAGGCTTGGTCCGGAGGACGAACCGGCCGATCCCGACGCGGCCGGTCTCCGTGAGCGTGCGGAGCAGCAGCCCGTAGGACTTCTCGGCGCCTCGGCCCGGCGCGACGTAGTACGCCTTCTCGAAGTAGATCGGGTCGATCTCCTCCAGCCGGACGAAGTGCTCGAGGTCGATCACGCGGCTCGGCGACGGCCGCGCGCGCTCGATCTCCTCGGTCTCGAGGAACACGTACGTCTCGGGCTCCACCTCGTAGCCGCGGACGAGATCCTCGTACGCCACCTCTTCCTCTGCCACCTCTTCCTCTGCGGGAAGCGGCGATCCGGTGTCGCCGCGGGCCGGAGCGCGCTCGACGTCGTCGTGGTCAGCGACGTCCGACTCGTCCGGCTGACGCTCGTCCATGTCGGCGTCCACGACCCGGCGGTATCGGACGCGCCGGCCCCGCCGGTCGAAGAGATGGAACCGCACGTCCTTCGCCTCGGTCGCCGGGTACAGGGATACAGGGATCGCGACGAGCCCGAAGCTGAGCGTCCCCCGCCACACCGAACGCGCCATCGCTCCAGCCTATCGACCGTGCGTGTGTGTCAGTGACCGAACCGGTCGGCGTCCGTGACGCCTTCGTCCCCTCCGTCGAGGGACGCGAGCTCGTCCATGTCGGCCTCGTCGAGCTCGAAGTCGAAGACGTCCCTGTTCTCCGCCAGCCGCTCGGGCTTCGACGTCTTCGGGATCGGGACGAGGCCGAGTTGCACATGCCATCGGAGCACGATCTGCGCGGGGGTCTTCGAGCGACGCCGCGCCACGTCGACGATCGTCGGGTCCGCGAGGAGGTCGCCGCCCGCGCCGATCGGCGACCAGCTCTCGGTCACGATCCCGTGCGCGTCGTGGTACGCGCGCGCTTCCGGCCGGCTGTGCGTCGGATCCAGCTCGATCTGGTTCACGTGCGGCGCCACGCCCGTCTCGCCGAGCAGCCGGTCCAGGTGCGCCGGCTTGAAGTTCGAGACGCCGATGGCCCGGACCTTGCCGTCCTCGAGGAGCCTGAGGAGCCCCCGCCACGCCTCCACGTAGCGGTCCTTCCGCGGGTTGGGCCAGTGGATCAGGAGCAGATCGATCCGGTCGAGGCCGAGGCGCTCGGAGCTGTTCGCGAAGGCTTGCTGGGCCTCGGCCTCACCGTGCCATCGTTCGTTGAACTTCGTGGTGACGAACACCTCGTCGCGGTCGACACCGCTCGCCCGGATCCCCCGACCGACCCCGGCTTCGTTCCGGTAGTTCTCGGCGGTATCGATCAGGCCGTACCCCGCTCGCAGCGCGGCGGCCACGATCGCCTCGGCCTGTCCATCGCCCATCGGCGACGTGCCGAGCCCCAGCGCCGGCATCTCGATCCCGTTCCCGAGCGTCGCGTTCGGGATGTCGGTCATCGGCTCCCTCCTCGCATGGAGCCCCGATGCTAGCGAGCGATCAGTCGTCCGACGACGGGGGAACCGGCATCGTGCCGGTTGCCGTCCAGATCCGATCGTCGAACTCGTCCAGGGACGAGAGCACGAGATCCGCTTCCTCGAAGCCCTCGGCGCCCACGCCTCCGGCGGGAACGGCGACGCAGACCATGAAGGCTTCCTTCGCGGCACGGACGCCGTGGATCGCGTCCTCGACGGCGAGGCAGCGGTCGGCCTTCACGCCGAGGCGGCGCGCCGCGGACAGGTACACGGCGGGATCCGGCTTCCCGTGGGCCTCGTCCTCGGCGGTCAGCACCGCCGCGAACCGGGCCGTCAGGCCGCCCATCGACAGGACCGCTTGGATCAAGCGCATCGGCGACGAGGAAGCGAGGGCCATCGGGAGTCCGAGCCCTGCGATGTAGTCGACCGCCCGTGCGGCTCCCTCGTGAAGTGTGCCCTGCCGCTCGATCGTCTCGGCGACCCGTTCGACGATCGTCTCGACGACCCGTTCGCGGCTCGGCTCGTCCCACGGATGACGACGGTGCCAACGTGCAACGACATCGGCCACCCGGACACCCATCGTCGGGAGGAGGTCCTCGTCGGTCAGGTCGATGCCGACCCCGGCGAACACGTCGCGCTCGACGGCCCGCCAGATCGGCTCGGAATCGACGAGCACGCCGTCCATGTCGAACACCACGGCCTCGATCGCTCGCGCCTCCGTCATCACGTCGGGGATGCTACGGAGGCCGCGCGTATCATCACCCCTTGCCCGTGACCGAAGGATCGGATCCGACCCGACGGAGGCTCGTGCCGTCCGCGGTGGCCGCCGCGCTCCTGCTCGTCGCCGCGATCGTGCTGTCTGGGGGCGCAACCCCCCGCCCCGTTCCGATCGACGCGTCTCCGGCCCCACTGCCATCGCCGGCCCCGAGCTCCAACGAGGTGCTGAAGGCGGGGTCGCTCGCGGACCTACCGATGACCACGCGGCCCTACCCGTACACGCAGCCGACCCCGGCGCCCATCGCGACCCCGATCGACGGGACCTACATGTTGATCCTCACGCTCGACGACCTCGGGGGCGCCAGCAACGCCCTCCCGTTCCCCTGCCGTCGGTGCCTCCCGTACGCGCGCGATCCCGGCGTGTCGACCCTGATCTTCTTCCAGGGGGCGTACTTCGTGGACCACCAGATGTCCGCGTTCCACTCGAGGGGGCACTACGAGGTCGACGGGGATCGCCTGACCCTCTTCAACGACCCCAACTGCTCCCGCGAACGAGGGACCTACACCTGGGAGATCGAAAGGGGGTCGCTGCACCTGGAGGCCCTCGACGACACCTGCGCGTACGAAGGGGAGCGAGCGACCGATCTCACGACGGAGGACTGGACGCGGATCCCGGTGTGCAGGCGCGAGGTGGCGCACCTGTGGCCCGGCATCCTCGGGTGCTGACGCTCCCGGCCCCGATCCAGTTTCAGTCCAGGAGGGAGTCCAGCAAGCGCATCCGGTCGGTGAGGCGCAGCGCCATCGTCTTCGCGAGCCACCGGTGGAGCGCCGCGGCGAGCTCCGGCTCCTCGGCCTCCATCCGCGTGATCTCCGCACGGCTCAGCTGGAGGACGACGCACGGCGTCTCGGCCACCACGTCCGCCGTTCGCCGGTCCTCGGTGTACCAGGCGATCTCTCCGACCATCACCCCCGGCAACACGGTGCTGATGCGCATCTGCGTCCCCTCGGGTGTCACGAGCTCCACCCGGAGCCGGCCCGACTCCAGCACGAAGACGTCGTCGGGAGGGTCCCCCTGTCCGATCAGCTTCGTCCCTTCCCCGAGGGGGACGCGCTCGAAGTACGTCCATAAACGGGAGGGCAGCCCGTCGAGGACACCCTGGCGGGCCCCGGCAACATCGACGGCGGAGAGCAGCGCGTCCTCGCAGCGCTGCAGGCCCCGGTCCAGGTCGGGCTCGAAGGACACGAGTCCCTCGGTCTCCTCCACGCCTCCCCGCGCGAGCTGTGCCCGGACCGGATCGGAGGCGCCCGTGAACAAGATCTCCGATCCGGTGGCCTCCGCCAGGCGGAGCACCTTCACGAAGGAAATGACGGCTGAGGAGTCCACGCCCGTCACGCGCCGCAGATCGATCACGAGGAATCTGGGCGGCGTGGCCCCTTCGATGCGACGGCGGATCCGCTCCAGCAGGCGGTTGGTCGACCCGAAGAAGACGAACCCGGACACCCGCAGGATCTGGACCTGCTCGGACAGGCCGCGGAGCTCGGCGCGCTCGGAGGCGGGGCGATCGACATTGGAGCGATAGGTCTCGCCGAAGGCGACCTCGCGCACCAGCTCGATCCGGCCGTAGCTGATGGCGAACAGCACGACCGCGAGGACCAGGCCGATCACCACGCCGATCAGGAACCCCCACATGATGATCCCCAGGAGGATCACCACCACGACGGCGTATTCCAGCGGCGGCAGCACCCGCCGCTTGTCCCAGACCCACTCGACGATGAAAGCGAGACCGAGGAACACCAGAACGCCCCCGACGATCATCTTCGGGATCAGCCCGATGACCGAGCCCCCCAACACGACCGCGGCGAGGGGGACCAGGGCGGCGATCAGGCCGGCGGCCCGCGCGTCGACGCGCATGCGCTCCGCGAGCGCCGTGAGGGAAAGGGCGTGATAGCCGGGGATCCCCCCGAGCGCCCCCGAGACGACGTTCAGGACTCCGGCATCGCGCAGCTCCTCGTTGGTGTCGAGGTCCCGGTCCAAGACGAGCTCTGCCCCGGAGATGTTGAACAGGGCGGCCACCGTCGCCACGAAGACGCCGGTCATGATCCCGGCCCACGATTCGAGCACGGAGGCCCAGTCGGCGCCGCCGAGCGCCTCGAGCGCCCAGGGCTTCCACGGCTGCGCCGTCTCGAACGGTCCGAACAGCAACCACCCTCCCTGACGGACCTCCTCGATCGAGGAGCCGGTGGCGACCATCCCCGCGGCGAACACCACGAGCCCGATCGCGATCACCGCCGGGATCACGAGCGGGCGCTTGACGACCCGGACCGAGACGAGCAGGAGCACACCGAACGCGAAGGCCGGGAGCCAGTGGACGAGCTGGTACTCGCGGATCATCGCGGGGACCGTGCGCAGGTGCAGGACCGTCCCCGTGGCGACGTAGATCCCGCGCGAGAAGAGCAGCCATCCCGTGCCGGCCAGGAACCCTCCGACGACCGGATACGGCACGAACCGGATCAGCCCGCCCAGCCGGAACCTCCCGATCACCAGGAAGAGGGTCCCGCACAGGACCGTGACCACGAGGGTCGCGGCGACGACGGTCAGGAAGATGTCGGGACGCTCGTAGTCCTTCAACCCGGACTGCCTGGCCAGGAAGTCGAGGTCGGCGGCCTTCGCCGCCGCGGCGGCGGCGACGAGCCCGAGGACGGCTGCCGCTGCGTCCTGCACGCTGCCGACGACGCCTCGGGAGCCGGACCGCCACGCCATGAACGCGAGCGTCAGCGCTGCCGCTCCGAGGTACAGGCCGATGCCGTCCGGAAGGCGGGCCCCGAGCAGGCCGCCGAAGACGAGAGCGGCGAACGCGATCGCGAGCACACACTCGACGGCGCCGATGATCAGACCGGCGGCGACCGAGGCGAACCACGTGGTGGCCCGTCGCCGTTCGACCATCGGTGTCTCCTCCGTTCCCATCAGTCCAACAGGACGTCGTACGTTCGCGTCGTGTCGGTCAGTCGCTCCGCCAGCGTCGTGGCGAGCCACCGGTGCAGCGTCGCGGCGAGCTCCGGCTCCTCGGCCTCCAGGCGCTCGATCGAGGCGCGGCTGATGCGGAGGACCACGCTGGGGACCTCGGCCACCACGTCGGCCGTGCGGGGGATGCCCGTGTAGAGCGTGATCTCGCCCACGACGACCCCCGGGCGGAGCGTCCGCAACCGGAGCCGCGTTCCCTCGGGTGTGACGGTTTCCACGACCAGGCGCCCGGACTCGAGCACGTAGACGTCGCCCGGCGGGTCGTCCTGGTGGATCAGGACCGTGCCCTGAGGCAACGAGACGCGCTCGAGATGGGCGGCGAGGCCCGCTGGTAGACCGTCGGGGCCGGGGGCGGCCGGGTGCTCTCGCTTCGCGTCGGTGAGACTGGGTGCGCCCAGCAGCGCGTCCTCGCAGCGCTGCAGCCCCCGATCCAGGTCGGGCTCGAAGGAGACGAGCCCCTCGCTCTCGTCCACGCCTCCCCGGGCCAGCTGTGCGCGCACCGGGTCGGAGGCGCCGGTGAACACGACCTCGAAGCCGGAAGCCTCCGCCATGCGGAGCACCTTCACGAACGAGACGACCGCCGAGGAGTCCACGCCCGTCACGCGCCGAAGATCGACGACCAGGAACCGCGGCGGCGGGGCCTCGTCCACGCGGCGCCGGATCCGCTCCAGCAGGCGGTTGGTCGACCCGAAGAAGACGAACCCCGACACCCGCAGGATCTGGACCCGCTCGGAGAGCGTGCGCAGCTCGGCGCGCTCGGTCGTCGGCCGATCGACGTTCGAGCGATAGGTCTCGCCGAAGGCGACCTCGTGCACCAGCTCGATCCGGCCGTAGCTGATGGCGAACAGCACCACCGCGAGCACCAGGCCGATCACCACGCCGATCAGGAACCCCCAGGCGATGATCCCCACCACGATCACGAGCACCACGGCGTACTCGAGCGGCGGGAGCGATCGCCGCTTGTCCCAGACCCACTCAACCATGAACGCGAGCCCGAGGAACACCAAGACGCCGCCGACGATCATCCGCGGGATCAGCCCCACGACCTCCGCGCCGACCACGACGGCGGCCAGAGGGACGAGCGCCGCGATGAGCCCCGCGGCCCGCGCGTCGACACGCATGCGCTCCGCGAGCGCGGTGAGACTGAGCGCGTGATAGCCGGGGATCCCCCCGAGCGCCCCGGACACGACGTTCAGGACCCCGGCGTCACGGAGCTCTTGGTTCGTGTCGAGGTCCCGGTCCAAGACGAGCTCGGTGCCGCTGATGTTGAACAGGATCGCGAACGTGGCCACGAAGACCGCTGTCACGATCCCGGCCCACGATTCGAGCACGGAGAGCCAGTCGGCGCCACCGATCGCGCTCAGCGTCCACGTCTGCCAGAGGATCCCCGCATCGAACGATCCGAGCAGCCACTTCCCGCTGCGGACCTCATCCATCGAGGAGCCGGTGGCGACCATCCCCGCCACGAACGCGAGGAACCCGATCGCGATCACCGCCGGGATCACGAGCGGGCGTTTGATCACCCGCACCGCGAGCAGCAGGATCACGCCGAACGCGAGGGCCGGGAGCCAGCGCCGCAACGCCTCGGCCGCCCCCAGGTCGCTCAGGGGCTTGAAGAACGGCGAGACCCCCGACGCGACGTAGACCCCGCCCTTGAACAGCAGCCATCCCGTGCCGGCCAGGAATCCTCCGACGACCGGATACGGCACGAACCGGATCAGATCCCCTCGCCGGCGAGACCCGAGCGACAGGAAGACCACCCCGCACAGGATCACCACCACCACGCCCGCGGCGAGAGCGCTGAGGAAGATATCGTTCGGGCTCCCGGCGCCATGTACGACGACACTCGCCGAGACGACCGCCATCAGGGCAGCGCCCGTTCCCTGGAGCCCTCCGACGACGCCTCGCCGGCCGGCTCGCAAGGCCATGAACGCGAGCGTCAACGCGGCCGCCCCGAGGAAGAGACCGACCCCGTCGTCGAGGAAGTAGAACTCCAGATAGCCGGAGAAGACGAGCGCCGCGAAGGAAACCGCGAAGACCGCCTCGACGGCACCGATCACGATCCCTACGACGACCGTGCCGAACGTGACGACTCGTTGCCCGGGAACCGTTTCCTCGGCCACCCCCATGCGGCAGGACCCTAGCCGGGGTGACCGGACCGCGCTAGTCGGACCGGTTGTCGCTCGGTCTCTGTAGGGTGCCTCGATCCAGGGACGAGACGGAGGGAAGGAGAGGTTCATCCATGACCCTTGCGGTGGAAGCTGAGCAACTCGTCAAGCACTACACCGGTCGCGGCGGTGAGGTGGAGGCGGTGCGCGGCGTCGACCTGCATGTCCAGAGTGGCGAGGTCTTCGGCTTCCTCGGGCCGAACGGTGCCGGCAAGTCGACGACCGTCCGGATGCTGACGACCCTCATGACGCTCACATCCGGGAGCGCACGCGTGGCCGGCGTCGACGTGACCGCCGATCCCGACGCCGTGCGCAGGAAGATCGGCGTCGCCCTGCAGGAAGCCGGGCTCGACATCCGCCAGACCGGTCGCGAGCTGGTGATCCTGCAGGCCCGCCTCTTCGGTATGTCGCGGACCGAGGCAGCAGACCGGGCACAGGTACTGCTCGAGCTCGTCGACCTCGTCGAGGACGCCGACCGACGCATCAAGGGGTACTCCGGCGGCATGAAGCGGAGGCTCGACCTCGCGTCGGCGCTCGTGCACGAGCCGGAGGTCCTCTTCCTGGACGAGCCGACGACGGGGCTGGACCCCGCCAGCCGGCTGACCGTGTGGGACGAGCTGCGGCGGATCAACGAGCGCGGCACCACGATCTTCCTGACCACCCAGTACCTCGAAGAGGCTGACCAACTGTGCGACCGGCTGGCGATCATCGACGGCGGACTGATCGTCGCGGAGGGCACGCCTGTGGAACTGAAGGCAGACCTGCGGCAGCGGCGCAGCCTCGACCACGACCCGACGCTCGACGAGGTGTTCCTGGACGCGACGGGTCGCACACGCGAACGGGTCGCCGGCGAGGTGCAGGAGGTGCAGGCATGAGTAGGTTCGTGGTGCTCGTACAGCGTTCCGTGCGCGAGGCGCTCCGAACGCCGGAGGCGCTCCTCCCCACGTTGTTCATCCCGCTGTTCTTCCTCGTCGTCAACGTCGGGCAGGCGGCCAAGATCTTCCCCACCGGATCGACGCCCTTCCTCAAGGGTCAGAACTACGCGGCGTTCCAGCTGCCGAGCTCGCTGCTGCTCGCCGCGTCCTTCGGTACGGCGGCGCTCTACCTCGTCGAGGACATCGAGGGCGGCTACTTCGACAGGCTGCGGGCCGCTCCCATCCCGCGGACCGCCATCGTGTTCGGTCGCCTGTTCGCCGAGGCGTTCAAGAGCGCGGCGATCGCATCGGTCATGGTGCTCGTGGCGCTGCCGTTCGGCATCACGATCGCGAGCGGGCCGCTCGGCTTCGTGCTGCTGATCCTGATCACCGCGACCTGGGCCGTCGTGTTCTCCGGCTTCATGCAGCTGATCGCCCTGAAGACGCGGAGCGCAGCCGCCACCAACTCGGCGGGACTCATCTTCTTCCCACTGCTGTTCCTGACGCCGAGCTTCGTTCCCCGCGATCTGCTGACCAGGCCCATGGAGATCGCGGCGACGTTCAACCCCGTCACGTACATCATGGAGACGATGCGCTCACTCGTGCTCGAGGACTTCAACTGGTCGGTGATCGGCAAGGGATTCGCGGTCGTCGCCCTGGCCGGCCTCGCGATGGTGGCGCTCAGCGTCCGCTCGATCCGCCGCTACGACTGACCGGGAAAGAGCCTATTTGCCGAACGTCGCCGTGTAGGTGGTGGCCACCCCAGGCGTCGCGACCGTGTGCGTCTGCGAGCCGCCATCGGACCAGAAGCGGAACGCCCTGCCATTCTGGGGGGACGGCGCGCCGATCGTCAGCGGCCAGCCTTGCCACGAGGTGAACGTGAAGGGCGCGACCAACGTCCGGGTCGGGTCGCTCGGCGTCGCCAGGGTGAGCTGGAAGCCCACCGGCGTGGTTGCCAACGTGATGGCCACGCGGACGGGGTCGAGCCGGCGTGCCACGTTCGCCGACGCCCCTCCGGAGTCGGTGGCGGTGAGGATGGCCTCGACCCAGCTGCCCCCGGCTGCAGCGAGATCTTCAGGCGCCGGGTACGCGAACGTGAGCGATGTGCCCGTTCCCGAGGCCAGCGGGTGGGTGTGCTCGGTGCCGCCCTCGGGCACGTGGTGGAGCAGGACCAGCCACGAGAGTTGCCCGGGCTGCAGCTTGCCGTCCTGCGCGTCGACGGCTCGCCCGTTGAGCGTCACCTGCTGGGCGACGGCGAACGTCGCGCCGACGGCGGGCGATTGGATCGTGGGCGTCGGCGGCGTGTTGCCGCTCGTCGAGACACTGATGACCTGGCTCGTCGGCGGGGACGCGTTCCCGGAGCCGTCGCGGACCACGAGCGTGGCGGTGTAGGAGCCCGCTGCTCCGTACGTGTGCTGCACCGTCGGGCCCGTCGTCGACGTGGTGTTGTCGCCGAAGGCCCACTCGTAGGTGAGCGGTTGGCCGTCGGGGTCGCTGCTGGCCGAGCCGTCGAACGTGACGGTGAGTGGCGCGGGACCGCTCGACGGCGACGCGGTGAACGACGCGACCGGCACGCCGTGGGAGAGGCGCCGCACCTGCCCGCCACCGGCGTAGGTCGTGTAGTAGAGCGCCTGCGTTGCGCCGGAGCCGGTGCCGAAGGGGCCGAACCCGAGGTGCACGGCGCTGTTCGCACCGAGCCCGGTTATGAACGGGGTGCGGACGTACCCGCCGGTGCCGTCTGGCTCCAGGCGGAAGATCGTGCCGCAGACGTAGTCGCTGAACAGGTAATCGCCGTCGAAGCTCGATGGCCACACCCCGACGGGGACGAACGCACCGCCGGTGATCGACGCGCAACCTCCTGAGTGGTCGTAATCGTGGATCGGGTTCGTCATGCCGGCGGGTGGCGCAGCGCAGTTGGTCGTCGACCCGGTGGCACAGTGGCCCTCGCGGACGTTCCATCCGTAGTCCGCGCCGGCGAGACCCACGTCGATCTCCTCCCAGATGTTCTGGCCGACGTCGTTGATGCGGAAGGACGTGACGTTCGGAGGGGTGGTGGGGTCGAACGCCAACCGGAACGGGTTCCGCAGCCCGGTCGCGAAGATCTCCTGGCACCTCGTGCCGGGAGACACCGAGCCCGTGTTGCACCGGGCGGTGCCGGGGCCCGTGAACGGGTTGCCGGGTGGGATGCCGCCGGTGCGGGTGATCCGGACGATCTTGCCCGTGAGCGCATGCAGATCGCGCGCCGCGTCGTTGGCGCCCGCGCAGCCGCTGTTGCCGGCGTAGTCGCATCCGCCGTCGCCGATCGAGACGTAGAGGTTGCCGTCGTTGCCGACGTGGACGTCGCCGGCATTGTGGTTGCCGTTCGGCGACGGCATCCCGTCGACCAGCACGAGCTCGCTGGCGAGGTTTATCGTGTCGCCGGTGAGCGTGAACCGGGAGACGCGGTTGACCGGCGACTGTGGGCTGTTCGCGGGGCAACCGCCGAACTTCCGGAACGTGTAGAAGAGATAGACGAACCCGTTGGTGGACACGCCGGGGTCGAGGGCGATACCGAGCAGTCCGCGCTCGAAGTCACCGCACACCACGCCGGTGAGATCGAGGGCGAGCGTGGGGAGGAGTGCTCCGTTGCGCACGATCCGCACTCGGCCCGGTTGCGTCGTCACGAGCATCCGCCCGTCGGGATGGAAGGCGAACGCGGTCGGCGCGCCGACAGATACGACGAGCGCATCGGTGAATCCGGGTGGTGTCGACTGCACGGTGGCAGACAGGCGCGTTGTGGCGCTCGCGGGATGGAGCGGACTTGTGGTCACAGCCGACGCCAACACGACGAGCGCGATGCCAACACGGCGCACCCTCATCACTCATCGACCCTATACCCTCGCTGGAGTCACGTAGGGTTGCACCATGGCTGACGATCGCTCCTACAACGAGGCGAACACCCGTGAGCGCGAGCGCATGCGCGCTCATCGAAGGCCTGGACGATGACGCGCTGAACGCTCCCGTGAACGGGTACTGGACGGTCGCCGGCGTGCTCGGTCACATCGCGTACTGGGACATCCGCGTCCTGGTGCTCGCCGAGAAGATCGATCGCGGCGAGCCGTGGGCGCCGGGAGACGCCGAACCCGACGGCGACTGGCTGAACGACTCGACCCGTCCGCTGATCCACGCGATCAGGCCGAGGGACGCTGCGGAGTTCGCGCTTCAGATCGCCGAGCAGACGGACACGCGGGTCGCGGAGCTGCCACTCGACCGCCTGTATCCCCACGACCCCGACAGCCCGATCTACGCGGGCCGGTACGAGCATCGAGGCGAGCATCTCGACGAGATCGAAGCCATGCGGAGGGCCCGCGGCTGACACCAGCTCACTGACGGAAACGCTCGATAGATCCGCCGAGCAGCCCGATACACTCGCTACTCGATGCCCGAGCGCTCGGGCCCTGGCCCTTGGCCCTCGTAGCTCAGTGGAGAGAGCAACGGTTTCCTAAACCGTGTGTCGCAGGTTCGATTCCTGCCGGGGGCACCCTTCGAGTCCTTCCGTTCCGGATGGCAGCGACTCGAGCAAGCCGCTACCCGCGCCCGTTACCTCGACCCCGGACCCGCTATCCTCCCCCGATCACCGCTCAAGTTCGATGGTCGCCGATGCCGATATCGGGGCCGGGGGACGAGTTTGGGACGAGCGACGGAACGCGAGAGCGGGCACATCTTCAGCCGGCCGGCCTCGCGACCTCGCTCACGGCGCGGGGTCCAGCGGAACGTGTTCGCGATGGCCACCGTCTCGGCCCTTCTGAGCGTCACCGTCAGCGCAGCCCTCAGCTCATCCGATCCTGCCACAGCTCGCTCGCTCCCCGTCGTTCCTACTGCCGTCGGCACGGCCTTCCCTCGTCCGGTCCTCACGGATCCGATCACCCTCGCGCTTCACGTCGGTCCGGACCGGCTCCGGCTGAACGACACGCGGGACTACGTGCTGGTTCTGCCGGCCGTCAAGAAGACCGGTGTGCTCGAGATCAGGGGAGGGCGCGATATCTGGGTGATCGGCGGATACCTCTCGATGGCCGAAGCTGGTCCGAACATCATCGTCGCCGACGGCCCCGGGGCAAAGGACGGTCGGATCGTTCATCTCGAGGGCCTCCTGATCAACAGCTCGAGCGGGGCTCGATCGGACGGGATCAGGATCAACGCGTCCCGGGCGATAGTCCAGATCGTGAATACGAGGATCGTCGATCTGAAGGGCACCGCGAGCAGTCTCCACGCGGACGTGATCCAGCCGTTCGGCGGGATCAAGGCTCTGAGGATCGACGGTCTCACGGCATCGAGCCACTACAACAACCTCTACCTGCGCCGGGAGAACAACCCGCTCGGACCTCCGATCGGCGCGGTGAAGATCCTCAACGCGAACGTGTTCGGATACTGGAACGGCGCAGCGGTCTCCCCGCCGGAGACCCTGAGGGCGATCTCGTTCGGCACCCAGACGGTCGACCCCTCCGACAGCAGTTCTTCGATCAACTGCCAACTGAGTGCGCCACTCGTCCTCCGCGAGTTCTACATCCAACCGGCGCGCAAGAGGGCAGGTCAGTTCGTCTATCCCCACGATGGGATGCAACAAGCAGGGTGTCCCGCGAAGCTGTCAGCAGACGGGCGCAGGATCAGTTGGCCCGGGCTCCCGTCCGTAGACGGTGTCGCCAGCGTGGGCGCCCCTCCCGGGGGAGACTTCGTCCCCGCGGCGGCGGTCGGTCTGAGTTATCCGAGGCCGGCTCTTCCATGACGGGCTCGCTTTGGGTGGGTGCGTCGAAGCGGCGTTCGTTCGAAGTTTCGTGCCCGACGGGCACGTGATGCTCCGTGTCTGCGCCGCCACGGACGGCGCACAATCACTGCCTTTCGAAACCCTGTGTCGCAGGTTCGATCCCTGCCGGGGCACCCCTACCAGTGAAGACGGAGCCAACGACCCGCCTGTGCCTCCACGGTCGCCACGCTGAGTACTCTTGGGGCGGAGGAGGATCTGAGAGAATCGAGAGTGCTGGGTGATCGATACGAGAGGGTGGTTGCGCTCCCCGCGAGCCCGCAACGTGCGCTCTCCGATCGTCTGCGAGCTCCTCGGTCCACAGCTACCGATCGACGGCTCCGGCTGCCGGTATCCATCGCGGGATGACTGAGGGGTCCGCGGATCCCGGAACGACGCGGAGCGGATGGCAACAGCTGGTTCTTCTCAGTTGCCTGATGCTCTTCTTGGAGCTCGCGCTGATCCGCTTGGTCGCGGCACACATCGTCTATGTGCGCTACTTCACGAACTTCGTTCTCCTCGCCAGCTTCCTCGGCATCGGGCTCGGGTTCTTGCGTGCGAACTCGAAGCGAGATCCCTTCTCGTCGTTGCCGTTCCTCCTGCTCCTCGCCATCGCCTTCGTGATGGTCTTCCCCGTGGGACAGCGGAGCGGCGCCACGCACGGCGCGTTCGGCATGCCATCGCTGCCGGTGTGGCTCTCCCTGTCACTGATATTCATCCTCGTCACGCTCGTCATGATGGCCTCGGCGGCGGGCGTCGCTCGCGTATTCGTCACCTTCCGACCCCTGCATGCCTACCGTCTGGACATCATCGGAAGCATCCTCGGGATCGTCCTCTTCACGTTCGCCTCGATCCTGCGACTGCCCCCGGTCGCCTGGGTGTTCGCCGTCGCCCTTCTCTTCGGCGCGACGATGGGGCGTCGCGCAACACCACTCCATTGGACGGCGCTCGGCTTGGCGATCGCCCTGCTGGGCGCGCAGGGGCTGATCTCCGGCGATATCTGGTCTCCCTACTATCGGGTTGACGTCGAAGCACGCCAGCCGGACGGAAGAACGCCGATCTTCGTGAACGGGAGCCCACACCAGTCCATCTGGACCTTGGATGATCTGGTGAGGGAACAGCCCTTCTACACCTACCCGTATCGTCACATCCCGGAGAACCCGCTGGACGATGTGCTCATCATCGGAGCCGGCTCCGGCAACGATGTCGCCCTCGCTCTCGATCGCGGCGCCGGAGCATGTCGACGCGGTCGAGATCGACCCGGTCCTCCAGGAGTTAGGTCGAGAGCGCCATCCGAACCGGCCTTATCAGGACCCGCGGGTCCGTCCTCATGTGGAGGATGGCCGAGCGTTCCTCGAGCGGAGCGATCGGAGATACGACCTCATCCTCTTCGCTCTCCCGGACTCGCTCGTCCTCGTCGCAGGGCAGGGATCGCTCAGGCTCGAGAGCTTCCTGTTCACGAGAGAAGCCTTCGAAGCCGTGCGGTCCCACCTCAAACCGGACGGCGCATTCTCCATGTACAACTACTACCGCCCAGACGTCTTCGATCGGTACGCGGCGACCCTCACGGAGGTCTTCGGCTCACGCCCGTGCCTGGATGTGGGGGAGCCGGGTGCCGGTGCCAACTATCAAGCGGTACTCACCATCTCTGCCCGACCGGATGTCCTACGGTGCTCGACGTTCTGGATTCCTCCTCCGGAGGTCCCACGCCCGGCGACCGACAACTCCCCCTTCCCCTACGCCCAGGGCTGGGGATTGTCGGCGTTCTACCTCGTTTCGCTGGCAGCTCTGCTCCTCGGCTCCGCACTCGCGATCACACGCTTCGGACATGTGGAGGTGGCCGACGCGCGCCGATACCTGGATCTCTTCTTCATGGGCGCTGCGTTCCTCCTGCTGGAAACGAAGAGCATCGTGCAGTTCGCTCTCCTCTTCGGGACGACGTGGCTCGTCAACTCACTCGTCTTCGCCGGCATCCTCTTCTCCGTTCTTCTCGCCATCGAGATCGCGGAGAGGGTGAAGCGGCTCCGTCCCCGGCTGCTGTACTCCGCGTTGCTCGTCTCCCTCGGAGTGGCCTGGTTCATCAGACCCGAGCAGCTTCTCGGTCTCTCCCCTGTGACCCGATTCGTCGCGGCAACGACCATCACATTCGCCCCGATCCTCTTCGCGAACCTGATCTTCGCGGAGCGGTTCAGGTCGGTCGGCTCCTCAACGACGGCCTTCGGGATCAACCTCTTGGGAGCCATCCTCGGCGGCGTCCTCGAGTACAGCAGCGTTGTCCTCGGATACAGAGGGCTGATCTTGGTCGTCGCAGCCCTCTACACGGCCGCCTCTCTGCTCCGCCCGGCCCAGGATCCCGCTCAGACGCCCAACGGTCTCGCGTCTTCGGCCCATCGAACGTGACAGCCAGGGGCAGGCGTCATGAACGATCGGACCGCTAGACGAACAGCGGCCTCAGCGCGTGGCGCAGCACGAGCTCGTTCATGCGTTCTTCGCTCGGGCGCTCGCCGGCGAACCCGTCAGCCGCCGCCAGGACGAGCGGCAACAGGTTCACGTCTCCGGCGGTGTTGAGGAAGACGCCCTCGCGGCCGAGCACCCAATGCACCGCGAGCGTGATGTCCGCCGGATCGGTGAGCGGCTCGTACCACGTCGACGCCGTCTGCGGGCGACCGTCCCACGGCGCGAGCGCGATCGACTTGATCGTCTGCATGGCGACCCCGCCCTTCTCGCAGGTCGCGGCCAGCGCCTCGAACTCCCCCGCATACCGCTCGTCCTGCATCTGGCGGAAGTTGTACGGCAGCAGCACCGAGTCGAAGGGGAAGCGCGCGAGCGAGCGACGGTGCATCGCGGGGATCGACAGCCCGTGCCCGGTGACGCCGATGGAGCGGATGAGCCCCTCCTCGCGCGCTTCGACCGCGGCCTCCAGCGCACCGTCCTCGCGCAGGGCGAACTCCCACTCGATGACGTCGACCAGGTTGTGCAGCTGCAGCAGGTCGACGTGGTCGACACCCAACCGGTCGAGCGAGCGATGGAGCTCCTCCTTCGCGCCCTTGTAGTCACGCGCGTCCGTCTTGGTCGCGACGAAGAAGGCGCCCGGATGCCGCTTGAGCCACGGCGCGATCCTGAGCTCCGAGTCACCGTACGAGGCCGCGGTGTCGATGTGATTCACCCCGTGCTCGAGGAGCAGCTCGAGCGTCCGCTCTGCTTCCGCGTGCGACACGTGACTGAGCGCGGCCGCACCGAAGATGGCGCGCGTGCTCTCGTGACCGGTGCTGCCGAACGGCGCCTTCGTGATCAGATGCCCAGCCTACCTCTGGCGACCGATCCTCCGACGTCCGTCACCCGCGCCTAGGGGTTGCAGGCCACGAGGGTGTCGCCGTCCGGTCCGGGTCCTTGGCAGGTGTCGCTGCCTGCCCCGCCGTTGAGGGTATCCACGCTCTGATCGTTGGAAGGACCTCGCAGGTCATCGTCGCCGGCGTTGCCGTGCAGGATGTCCGTGCCGGGACCACCGTTCTGCACATCCCTGCCGACACCGCCGCTCAGGGTGTCGTCACCGAGGCGGCCTCTCAGGATGTCCCCGCCCTCACTGCCGGTGAGGGTGTCGAGGCCGCGACCGCCGCTCAAGTTGTCGTTGCCCCGGCTCCCCGTGATCGTGTCGTTGCCGCGGCCGCCCGCGATCATGTCGTTGCCGCGGACGCCCGTGATCGTGTCGTTGCCGATGCCGCCGTTGATCGTGTCGTTGAACATGGTGCCGGTGATGGTGTCGTTCCCGGCCAGACCAACGATCCTCTTCCCGGGGTTCGCTCCGCCGCAGTCGATCGTGTCGTTGCCATCCGTTCCGGTCACGGTCGTCGCGGTTTGCGTCACACCTGGGCCGACGACGCAGTTGATCGCGGCGTGAGCGGCGGGCATGCCCAAGGCGATCACCACGATGCTCACGAGAGTGACGGCGAGCATCCCGACCGCGGATCCGGTGCTGATGAAGGCGGCGAACTGCTGTCTGGATGTCCATGCGTGGCACCCTAGCGCATGTTGCGCTTCCGCGCATCTCTGATCACGCGGTCATGCGGTGTTCGAGTCCCTACTTCGCCTCTTCACGCGTCAGCCACGCCAGCACTGATTCCCACGTCATGCCGCTGCCGCCCGCGAGCCGCCCCGAGTGCACGTCGTACCGGAGCCAACGCCGTTCGCCCGCGACCTGCGACAGACGGTAGCCCAGCTTCATCGCGCGATCACGGACGTCTTGCACCGATGGCTCGATGCCTTGCTTCCGTTGCCCCGCCTGCTCCGTCTTCATCGGCGAGTGCTAGGCCGCGGGATGGAGGCCGCCGAGGGTGCAGGGGATGACGTGGATGTTCTCCCCTTTGTCGACGCCCATCAGCTCGGTGACCTTGCGGACCCCGTCGTGAACGCCGTGGAGAACGATGCAACCGAAAGGGAGTTCCTTCGCGGCCTTCAGGATCGCGCCCACCCCTGTCGAGTCCAGGAACGTCAGGTCCGTGAGGTCCATCGAGATGGGTCCGCCGCGAGCCACGGCGTCCACCATCGCGATGTGCATGATCGGCACGGTCGCCATGTCGAGTTCCCCGTTCACGAAGAATGTACGAGGACCGTCTGAGGTGATTCCGAAGTCCGCCATCGGGTGCCCTTCACAAGGGTCGGGAGG
Source organism: uncultured Actinomycetota bacterium (assembly GCA_963762015.1). Classification (GTDB taxonomy): domain Bacteria; phylum Actinomycetota; class UBA4738; order UBA4738; family HRBIN12; genus JAJNBA01. The sequence goes on along the minus strand of CAVXJL010000003.1, from coordinate 28,036 downwards.
GCTGCCAGTCGGACGAGCGCCGACGGTCCAGGCGACCAGGATTGCAGTCAGTCTACTCGGTATCACTGGACCTGGACCGCGTGGCGTTGCATCTCGGGACATCTCGTGGTCGTGGGCTTGGCCGACGAACGCGCTCCTCCCTCGCGCACGCCGATCGAGCCCGGCACGCGTTCGGCTCCGAGGGGGGTCTTTCGGCCCCGGTCCGATGCGCGCCCTGGGCCGGACGAGGGACGGTTGACCTCGCGGGGACGCTGGTCATGCCGGGTCACCTGGGATTGATGCGAAGGGACCATCGTCCCAGCTCAAGTGGGTGCCGATACCTTGTTCCAGGTAGGCCCCCGATCGGCGTCAGGAACGGCGCCGGGATGGAAGGAGCGGGTACGTGAGCGGAGCGAAGAGCTCGACCGAGAAGATCCCGGATCCGATCAACGTTCTGGTCGCCGACGACGAGGAGACGGTCGTCGACGTCCTCCGCGCGCTCATCGGATCGGATCCTTCCCTCCACTTCGTCGGGGCCGCCAACAACGCCGAGGACGCGATCGAACTGACGGTGCGGGAACGCCCCGATGTCGTCCTGCTCGATGTGCGGATGCCCGGCGGCGGCGGGCTGCGTGCGACGCGTGAGATCACCAAACGATGCGCGCCGACGAAGGTGGTCGCACTCTCGGCGCACGAGGACGCGGACACCGTGATCGGGATGATCAGTGCGGGGGCGAGCGGATACGTGCCGAAAGGCGATCCGACGGACAAGATCCTGAGGACGATCCACCGGGCGATGGACCCGGACTACGTTGCGGCCGACCCGCCGCCGCAGCTCGCCCTCATGTCCCCGATGCTGCCGCGGCGGACGCAGCAGAGCACGGCGGTCGCGAAGGCGATCCTCGACGGCGTGATCACGGCCGAGTTCGAACCGATCGCGGACCTCGCGACGGGCCGGATCGTCGGTCTCGACGCGCGCCCGCGCGTGGCGACCCTTCCCCACCGTTCCTACGACACCTGGCTGGCCGATGCCGAGGCCGCCGATCTCCTCCTCGACCTCGAGATGGCTGCGTTCCGAGCGAGCCTCTCGGCCTTGCCGCTGATCTCCGAAGACCTGTTCCTCGAATTCGAGGTGACGCAGCCGACCGCCATCGAAGGGCGGTTCCGGCGTGCGATCCGGCGATCGGTCGCCCCCCGGATCGTCTTGGGATTCTCGCCCCTCGCGCCTACGAGCGCGCCCGAGCTCGAGGCCGCCGACCCGGGTGGGATCGTGGCGACGCTCCGTGGGCGTGGGGTGCGCATCGCGTCGAGGGACGCCGGCCCTGGGTTCGCGAGCCTTCGGCATCTCGCTCGCCTCTCCCCGGAGCTGGCTCGGCTGGATCCGACGCTCGTCCGGAGCCTGGGGCAGAGCTTCTCGAGCCATTCCGTCGTCGCTGCGGTGGCCGCGTGCGCGACCGACATCGGGGCTCGGGTGATCGCTCCCGGCGTCGAGTCCCGGGAGCAGCTGCATGAGCTCCGGAACCTCGGTGTCGAGCTGGTGCAGGGTCCGATCGTGTGGGACCCGATCCCGATCTCGGAGCTCGGAGCGCAGTCCGGGCTCTGGCGGGAACCCGCTGGTCAAGCTCCGGACCCCGGGGGCCGATGACCAGCGGGAGAGTCCTGCTCCGTCGAGCTTCTCGGTCCCGGAAGGTGGTGCCCCGTGAGACGGCGAAGCCGTCGCCTCACCTGGGTCGCGCTGGTGACGCTCGCCCTCGCTGCCACGGGAACTCCGGCGGCGCACGCATCATGTCCCATCCACGACGTCGTCTGCCAGCTCGACGAGGCAGCGAGCACCGGTGAAGGTCTCGTGGACGACACGATCGACGCAGTCGAGACGCCTTTCGACGGTGTGATCGATCCGGTCACCGACCCGCTGGTCGACGATGTCTTCGATCGCATCCACGACTTCCTCGGTGACGCACCGATCGATCCGATCGACCTGCCCGATCCCACCGGTGATGGGGGCGGTGGGAGCCACGGTGAACCGCCGGTCGGCGACCGGCCGCCGCACACCCCGGACCCGACCGACCGCGGCAGCAGAGGCACCCTCGCCGGACGGGGTCCCGACGGGGCAGGGATCGCCGACCCTTTGGGGCCGACGATCTCGGCGGCATCCGGGACCCGTCCCGCCGGTCGTGCGGACCGGTTCGAGAACCCCTTCGGTGAGGCTCTCGCAGGGGTAGCGCGCAGCCTTGCGATCGTGCTCGCTCTCTTCGGACTCGCGGTCGCGTTCGTCGCGATCCAGGATCGGTTCGACCGGACCGACCCGAGGCTGGCCCTCGCTCCGATCGACTCGGATGAGGTGGAGTTCGTATGAGCGTCCTGGGCAGAGGCCTGTCGGCCGAACCGGCCGAGCTGCTCTCGATCACCGAGCGTGCCCGCTACCTCTTGGGCCTTCGACTCGGCTTGGCGGGTGTCGTCATCTCGGTCGATCTCTTCACCGGCGGCGCTGTCGGCCGTGTCGGTCTCGACCGTGACCATCGGTTTCGTCGCGCTCTCGCTCGTTGTCGGCGGCGATCGTCCGGCGTGGCGGCGGCGCCGCCGTCCCGGTGATGCAGGGAACGCTGCTCCTCGATGGCCTGTACCTCGCGACGGCGATCGCGCAGACGGGAGGAGCTGCAGATGCGATCCGGCTCCTGCCGTACGTCCATGTCGTGGGCGTGACGCTGCTCTGTTCCTATCGGACGGGGCTGAAGCTCGCCCTCTGGCACACGCTGCTTGTTCCTGCTCGTGATCGAGGGCGCTCGGGCCGGCGTCCTGCAGGACTGGGTCGCGGCCGGTCTCGAGCCCGAGCGCCGCGGCTGGGCTCCGGGAAGGAGCCACCCTCACGATCGCGGGCCTGTGGGTCTTCGCTCTGGGGACCGCCGTGTTCTCGGCTGCCAGCGAGCGCCAGCTCCGCGGTCAGAAGCACGACCTCTCTCGGCTCTCCGCGATGGTGGCGAAGATGGACGCCGACCCGGAGTCCGCGGACATCCCGAACGTGCTCCTCGAGGAGCTCACCTCGACGTTCCGGTTCGCACGAGGCGTCGTCCTCGCCTCGCTCCACGGCGACCTCGAGCTCCTCGCCTGGACCGAGCCCGACGTGCCGACGGACCTCGCGGTCGGCGTCGACCGTGCCGTATCGCGGGCGTGGGAGGAACGGACGACCCAGCTCCTGCGCGAGATCGACCCCGAGACGGATCCCCGGCTGGCGTCGCTCCTCCCGGATGCTCGGCACGTGTTGGTCGTGCCGTTGCTCCGCGATCAGCGTCAAGGACTCGGGGCCGTGGTCGTGGAACGCGGGAACGGGCATCCGACCATGCGTCGGTGGGTGGTGGCGATGGTCGAGCAGTTCGCCGAGCACGCGGCGCTCGCGCTGCACAACGCGTGGCTCACGGAGGAGCGCGAGTCCCAGCTCCGAACCATCCAGGGCCTCGAGCTGCAACTCCGCGCCCACAACGAGGAACTCGAGGCGAAGGTCGCGGCGCGCACCGAAGAGCTGCGCGAGGTGATCGCGGAGCTGCGAGACATCGACGAGCAACGGCGCCGACTCCTGGAGCACGTCGTGCGAGCGGCGGAGGAGGAACGCACCCGGATCGCTCACGACATCCACGACGACCCGGTGCAGAAGATCGTGGCCATGAAGATGCGGCTCGAGTTGCTCCGCAAGAAGCATCCAGACCTGCCCGACGTCGACGAGGCCCTCGAGGTCATGAAGGTCACCATCAAGAGCATGCGCACGTTGCTCTTCGATCTCAGTCCACCCACGCTCGAGGAGGAGGGGCTCGCGTCGGCGCTCACGTATCTGCTGGAGAACTCGAGTTCGTCGTTCGACTGGACGGTCGATGACGACGCCCTCGTCACGGAGCCTCCGGTCCAGACCTCGCTCATCCTGTATCGCATCGCGCAGGAGGCCTTCGCGAACGCTCGCAAGCACGCGGAAGCGACTCACCTCCGCGTGATGCTGCAAGCGCGGGACGGCGGCACGTTGATGCAGGTCGTCGACGATGGCGTGGGGTTCACCCCGCAGGACGCGCTCGTCGCCGCACCCGGACATCTCGGCCTCGCCGCGATCCGCGGACGCGCCGAGATGGCCGGCGGATGGTCCAGGCTCTGGAGCCTTCCGAGCGAGGGAACGACGCTCGAGATCTGGCTGCCCCACGACGAGGCGGAGCCGACGCATCCCTCACTCGAGGGCGACCGACGCGAAGGTCGCCGACGTGCTCCCCCTGTCGGGCCGGATCGCGAAGGCGCGGGCGGCGGCGGCACCGATCGACGCCCCAGCGATGAGATCCCACGGAACGCAGAGAACGTAAAGGAGACGCAAGGATGGGACGTATCCGACTGATGCTCGCCGACGACGAGGCCCCGATCCTCGAGGCGATGTGCCAACTCGTATCGACGGACCAGCACATCGACGTCATCGGGACCGCACGAGACGCCGGCGAAGCGATCCACCTGGCCGAGCTCCACGCGCCGGACGTCGCGCTTCTCGATGTGCGGATGCCCGGTGGTGGCGGCAGCCACGCCGCCCGCGAGATCCGCCGGCGCTCACCCCAGACCCGGATCGTCGCCTTGTCGGCGAGCGCGGATCCGAGAACGGTCGCGTCGATGGTGCAGGCAGGTGCCGTGGGGTACGTCGGCAAGGATCAGCCGGCCGATGAGGTCCTCCGAGCGATCCACCGGTCCGTCTTCGGACGCGCGAGCATCGTGGTCGATCGACTGGGTGACGTTGCCGAGCGACTGGTCGAGCAGCAGACCCGACGCATCGTCCGGGTCGAGGAGCCTGCGCGCGTCTCGGCGGAGAGGATCGAGGCAGCGATCCGCGGCGACGTGCTCCACACGGTGTTCCAACCCATCGTCGATCTCGACGACGGCCGCGTCCTCGGCGTGGAAGCGCTGTCCCGATTCGTCACGAAACCCAGGCGATCGCCCGAGACGTGGTTCACGGAAGCGGCCAGTCAGGGCCAACTGGCACGACTCGAGCTCGCCGCCGCGGAGCACGCGTTCCACCACCTCGAAGAGGTCCCCGACGACGTGTATCTCTCGGTGAACATCTCTCCGGAGACGCTCCGTGAACCGCGTCTGGCACAGGCATTGCGATCGATCCCTGCACGACAGCGTGGTGGTCGAGCTCACGGAGCGATCGCCGATCGGCGACTACGAGGAGACGAGGGCGCGTCTGGCCGAACTCCGCGCCCTCGGGGTGCGACTCGCGATCGACGACGTCGGGAGCGGTTTCTCCGGCCTTGCGCACGTGGTCGAGCTCTCGCCGGACATCTTGAAGTTCGACCGGAGCCTCGTCGGTGGCATCGATACCGACGACCAGAAGAGCGCCCTCGTCGCGCGACTGACTTCGTTCGCGGAGGAGGTCGAGATGGAGGTCGTCGCCGAGGGGATCGAGACCCGAGCGGAGCTCGAGACCCTCCGCGACCTCGGGGTGGCAGCCGGACAGGGATTCCTCCTCGGACGACCCGGTCCGATCCCGCCGAAGAAGGATGGGACGTGGAGCTGGCCCCTTCGGCGCCCACCCTGGGACGCCGCGTAGGGCGAGGAACGCTACGCTCGCGCGGTGGATCTCGCGGGATTCGTCGTGGTCGCCACGCTCGTGGTCATCACCCCGGGCCCGGACATGGCCCTCGTCGCGCGGAACACGTTCTCGGGCGGCCGGCTCTCCGGGCTCGCCACCTCGGCGGGGACGTGTTCGGGGTTGCTCGTCCACGCGTCGGCGGCGGCTCTGGGGCTCTCCGCGGTGCTCCTCGCATCGTCGCACGCATTCACGGTCGTGAAGATCGCCGGCGCCGCGTACCTGATCTTCCTCGGGCTCCGGACCATCATCGGCGCCGGACGAGATCTTCCCTTCCGCGAACGAGACAAGGCCACCGACCCGTGGGCTGCCTACCGGCAGGGTCTGCTGACGAACGTGCTCAATCCGAAGGTCGCGGTGTTCTTCCTCTCGCTGTTGCCGCAGTTCGTGGACCCGGGCCCGGGCTTCACCTCGCGCCTGCTGCTGCTCTCCGCGCTCTTCATCGCGATGGGGCTCGTCTGGCTCACCGTGTACACCCTGGCGCTCCACGGGGCGAGCGCGTTCGTCGAGCCGCCGTCCGGTCAGGACCGTCATCGAGACCGTCACGGGCGGCGTGCTCATGGCGCTCGGTGTCCGACTCGCGCTGCAGCGACGGTAGCCCACACCATCGACACGGGCGCCGGCGCCGTGGTTCACTCTCGCGACGTCCACGCCCCCGGAGGGATGCCCATGTCACCCCGTATCCGTCGTATCGCGCTGATCGCCGGTTCCACGCTCCTCCTGACGGTGCCCTCGACCTCGTCGTTCACACCGGCTGCCGCGGTGGTGCCGGGCGACCCGGTGATCGCCGCCGTCGGTGACATCGCGTGCCAGTCCTACTCCCAGAGCGACGGAGAGGGCGCGTGCCGCTCCGATGAGGTGGCGGCCCTGATCACCGAGCTCGCGCCCGATCGGTTCCTCGCCCTGGGCGACCTGCAGTACAACAACGGGAAGCTCGAGGAGTTCCTCCGCGTCTACGACCGGCAGTTCGGTCACCTCAACCCGATCACGATGCCGGCGCCCGGCAACCATGAATACGGGACCGAAGGCGCACAGGGCTACTTCGACTACTGGGGCGCCGCGGCGCACGGCCCCGAGGGGTACTACTCGTTCGACCTCGGCGCGTGGCATGTCGTGTCGCTGAACTCCGACATCTGCCGCGACGATCCCGGCTGCGGCCCGGGCACGCCGCAGTACGACTGGCTGGCCGCCGACCTGGCGGGGAACGACGCCGAGTGCACGCTCGCCTTCCAGCACCATCCCGTGTTCGATTGGCGTCCCTGGCAGAGGTTCGTCGACTTCGAGGATCCGGGATCGAACGGTGGATCGGAGACCGAGATGTACGTCGATCTGTGGCGGTTGATGGACGGTGAGGGAGTGGACGTGATGCTCGTCGGCCACAACCACATCTATCACCGGTGGGCCCCTCAGCACGCGACGGCGAGCGCGAGGCAGACGGGATCCGACAGTTCACGGTCGGCACGGGCGGACGCTCGCTCTACCCGCTCGGGAAGAAGCCACGGCCCGAGAACCTCGTCGCGGTGCAGCGGAAGGCGTTCGGTGTGTTGCAGATGACGCTCCACGACGACGGCTACGACTACGCCTGGGTCGGGCTTCCCACGGATCCCGCCTTCGAAGACAGTGGCTCGGTCGCCTGCCGATGACTGGGAGCGACGAGACGTCATGGCGAGGCGAACCCGCACGATACCGGCCGTAGTACTCCGCTGGACATGAGCGGAGGAACCATGCACCGACATGCGTTCGCCTGTGCGCCGCTCCGTTCTCGGTTGCCTCGGAGCAGAGCCAGCGGCTCGGATGACGAACCGCCGGGGCGGCGGAGGGATCGGCAGACCGACATCGTTCGCCGACTTCACGTTCGACCCGAACACCGTCACGGTGCCCTCGGGCAGGAGTGTCCATCGAGGTCACGACGCCGACGAGTCGAGCACAGCTTCACGCTGGACGCGACGCGTGAGCGAGGACGTCGAGGAGGCGAGTACGACCGTGACGCTCAGCCTCACCGAGGGGATCGGCTGGCACTGCAAGTACCACCCCGAGATGACAGGAACCGTCACCGTCCCTAGCGGCGAGGTCCGGACGGTCGACGCGATCGTCGTCCAGTCGACCACCGCGGAAGCCTATGGGGACGTACCCGCGAGATACACGCTCTCGGCCTCGATCGGCGCCTGGAGGAAGAGCGCGAGCCGGCTGGCTTCGTCGTCGGAGAGGCTGATCGCGCACTCGGGACGTTCGGTCACCCACATCGAGAACCGCACGTGACGGCCCGGGATGGTCAACGAGCCCTCGGCACTTTCGAAGATGACGTCGTCCGCGTACCTGCTGACCCGAAGCACCGAGTCCGGAAGGTCCGAGGGATGCGTCGGAACTCCCGCGAACAGCTGCGTCACCTTGGGTCGGCGGGGATGGAGCAGCTGGGTCGGAAGGGTGGAGCCACACGACACGCAGAACCGATGGGTATCCGGCTGTTGGAGACCGCAGCTGGGACAGAACATCGCCGCTCCTTTCGGGCTCGCCCGGTCGATCGTGAACGACCCGATCACGCATGGCAAGGAGAGGTTGGGTCACGGTGACCACGGCCGCACGGCCGCCTCCTGCCGGCTGGGGATGGCCCGTACTACAGGTGAACCTCCCGGACGCCGAGGACTGGGGAAACCCCTCACGAGGAGCCTCCAGGAATGGGATCGGCGACGCTGGCAGATGCGCTCGAGCAGCTTCAGCCGTTCGTCTACGGCGGCCTGTTCCTCGCAGCCCTGATCCAGTGGCGCCGGCGACCGGGGCGATCGAGCCTCTGGCTCGTCGCCACGTTCGGTGTGCTCGCCGCGGTCGTGCTCGCGGGGCTGGTCCTCCCTGAGGACTCCTCGGACCCGGCGGTCGAGTGGGCCGGCAGGGCGCTCATCGCGACACTCGTCCTGTTCCCCTACTTCCTCTACCGGTTCACGACCTCCCTGCTCCGACCCATCGCGTGGGTGACGATCGCGGGAACGGTACTCACCGCTTCGATCGCCATCCTCGCGTTCCTGCTCCCCTCCTTCCCGCGATGACGACGCTCCCGTTCCCGGCTGGCTCAGCGTGTACCTCCTCGCGCTCCTGACCCAATGGGTGTTCCTCTCCGGCGTGGTCGCCATCCGCTTGTGGCGAGCCGGGAAGGGACAGCCCACCGTGGCCCGCCGGAGGATGCGAACGATGGCCCTCGGTGCGACCGGCCTCGCCCTCGCGCTCGTGCTCGCCGGTCAGTTCTCGCAAGGCGAGGGCGTCATGGACGTGATCTTCGAGCTCCTGGTGCTCTCCGCAGCCCCCCTGATGCTGATCGGGTTCGCCCCACCCCGGACGCTTCGGATGCTCTGGCGGAGGCGCGAGGAGGCCGAGCTCCGCGAGGCAGCGCATTCCCTGATGGAGGCGACCACGACGCAGGAGGTGGCGCGCATCCTGCTCCCGCACGCTCGGATGCTCCTCGGAGCCCACGTGGCGACGCTCGAGGACGAGGACGGAGCGATCGTGGCGAGCGTGGATGCGAACGGCGACGAGCTCGACGAGCGACGGATCCGACATCCGATCGCCGGCGGGAGGAGGAGATCGAAGGATCCGTCATCCCCGTGCTCCTGCGGAAGGGCCGGCTCGTCGTCCACACGAGCCCGTTGACGCCGTTCTTCGGTGACGAGGAGCTGTCCGAGTTGCGAGAGCTCGCCAGCCTCGCGGATCTCGCGATCGCGCGCAACGAGCTGCTCGATTCCCAGCGCACGCTCGCCGCGATCGTCGAGTCTTCGGACGACGCGATCATCTCGAGGACCCTGGATGGCACCATCACGAGCTGGAACCGCGGGGCAGAGAAGGTCTTCGGGTATCGGAGCCGACGATGCGATCGGCAGATCCATCTCGATGCTCGACCCACTCGGGCTACGACGACGTGCCCGAGATCGTGGAGAAGATCCTTCGTGGCGAGGGCACCGATCACTACGAGACGGAGCGACGGACGAAGAGCGGCAAGACGATCGACGTGTCGCTCACGATCTCTCCGATCAAGGACGCCGTGGGAGCCGTGACGGGCGCGTCGGTGATCGCGCGGGACGTGAGCGAACGCCGCCAACTCGACCTGGAGCGAACGGCAGCGCACGAGGCGGCCGATCGGGCGAATCGCGCGAAGAGCGAGTTCCTCTCGCGGATGAGCCACGAGCTCCGCACGCCGCTGAACTCCGTCCTCGGCTTCGCCCAGCTGCTCGAGATGGAGCCACTCGCCCCGCGGCAGGAGGAATCGACCCGGGAGATCCTGAAGGCCGGCTCGCATCTCCTGGAGTTGATCGACGAGGTGCTCGACATCGCCCGGATCGAAGCGGGCAGGCTCCGCCTGTCCCTCGAGCCGGTCGACGCGGTGCTGGTGATCGACGAGTGCATCTCGCTCCTGGGGCCACAGGCCTACCAGGAGGGCGTCACCGTCGCGATGGACGGGACCCATATCGGTTCGATGTACGTCGTGGCCGACCGCCAGCGACTGAAGCAGGTCATGCTGAACCTGCTCTCGAACGGCATCAAGTACAACCGCGAGCAAGGGACCGTGCAGGTATCGATCGAACGGACGGCCGAAGGCAGCCGGATCAGGATCGACGTCTCGGACTCGGGCCGAGGGATCCCGCCGGAGCGCATCGAGCAGCTGTTCGCTCCGTTCGAGCGCCTCGGGATCGAGGGAACCGGGATCCAGGGAACAGGTCTCGGTCTCGCCCTCACGAAACCGCTCGTGGAGGCCATGGGCGGAACGATCTCGGTGTCGAGCGAGCCGGGCAAGGGCAGCACGTTCTCCGTCGAGCTCGCCTCCGCCGCAGAGGCCCCGCTCTCCCCAGACCCTCACCCGGACGGGCTGCCGGACCTCGTCGGATCGACCGCCGCCGGCTCCCGAACCGTGCTCTACGTGGAGGACAACCTCGCCAACCTCAAGCTGATGGAACGGATCATGGAGCGCCGGCCCAACATCACGCTGCTCTCGGCGATGCAGGGCAGCCTCGGCGTGACCCTCGCGCGCGATCATCTGCCCGACCTGATCTTCCTCGACCTGAACCTTCCCGACATGGGCGGCGCCGAGATGCTCGGCCGCCTCCATGCCGATCCGAGGACGGCGGATCTTCCCGTCGTCGTGATCTCGGCCGATGTCACCGAGGGCCAGCACGCCAGGCTGCTCGAAGCCGGCGCACGCGACTTCGTCCCGAAACCCTTCGACGTCGAGCGGTTGCTGAGGATCGTCGATGAGTTCTGCGGCGGGGCCCTCGACGAGGATCGCGACGGCCATCCTCCGAACGGCCACGCCCCTCGCGGCGTCGCCGAAGGCCCCTCCATCCGGACGACGGTGCCGCACGCAGAACCCTCCGCGACGACCCAACCGAGGTCTCCCAGCAGCTCGTAGATTCGTTCCATGAGCTTCACCGGAGGCGCGGACGCGTACGACCGCTTCATGGGCCGGTACTCATCCCTCCTCGCCCCTTCGTTCGCCGACTTCGGAGGCATCGCCCGCGGGCAGCTCGCGCTCGACGTCGGGTGCGGCCCCGGGGCCCTCACCGCCGAGCTCGTCGCGCGGCTGGGAGCCGCGTCGGTGTCGGCGGTCGATCCATCGGAGTCCTTCGTGTCGGCCGCCCGACAACGTCATCCCGAGGTCACCGTGGAGCGGGCGGCGGCCGAGGAGCTGCCGTTCGGAGACGACACCTTCGACGTCGCCCTCGCACAACTCGTCGTGCACTTCATGGAAGCCCCCGTCGCGGGACTGCGCGAGATGGCGCGCGTGACACGCGGCGGGGGCGTCGTGGCGGCGTGCGTCTGGGATCACGCCGGTGGCCGCGGGCCGCTGAGCGTGTTCTGGGATGCGGCGCGGGAGCTCGACCCCGACGTCGACGACGAGTCGACGTTCGCGGGTGCTCGCGAGGGGCACCTCGCGCAGCTCTTGGGAACCGCCGGGCTGCACGAGATCGAGGAGAACACCCTTTCCGTCAGCCTCGAGCATCGGACCTTCGATGACTGGTGGGAGCCCTACACGCTCGGCGTCGGCCCGGCCGGCAGCTACGTCGCCGGTCTGGATCCGGATCGGGCGGCCCAATTGCGCGAACGCTGCCGAGAGACGCTGCCATCACCGCCGTTCGTGCTCACGGCCCTGGCATGGGCCGCGCGAGGTCTCGTCCCACCGGCGCCGCGCTGAGACGTGCCGCCGTCACATGAAGTTCGGCGTGTGCATCTCCGAGATCTCCTCGGCGGTGGCCGGAGGGAAGCCGAGCTGCGTCAGACGCGTGACACGCCGTCGATGCATCGTTTCCTGGAGGGTCACGGACCGCCTGGACCCCGTCCCGGATCCTGCTCGAGGTGACGCCACCGGCGGCGAGGACCACGAGAGCCTCCTCGACATGCGGGCTCTGCCCGCTGGCGTCGGCGAGGTACTCGGCGCGCCGCTCCACGGCCGTTCGGAGCTCGCCGGCGCGGTCCGGATCCGCCGCGAGTGCGTGCCGCGCGTGCTCGACGCCGAACGCCACGTGGCGCGCCTCGTCGACACGGGCCCGGCGGGCGATGTCGGCCGTGACCGGGTCCGGGGCGTACCGCTCGACGAACGCGAGGTACTCGAGGAACGTCCCCTCGCCGAGCACCGACAAGCAGGAATGACGCCTGGGTGAAGTCCTCCTGCTCGAGCAGCGACTTCAAGGAGGTCTGGGTCATCGCCGTCGAGAACTGGAGCCCGCCGCCGTTGGCGAGCGCGCGCTTCGTGAACGCCTCGATGTGCCGGGCCTCGTCGACGACCTGCGTGGACAGGAACAGGACGACCTCGGTGAAGTGCGGATGGATGCGTGGGAGGAAACGCGCGGGCACGTAGAGCGCCGCGTACTCGTTCTCGGCGAGATGGGTCATGATCTGGCAGACCGCGCGCTCCACGTGCGTCGGCAGCGGGCGCAGATCTCCCCAGCGGATGTCCACGGATGCGTCCCATTGCGCGGCGGTGGCCTGTTCGTAGAGCGACGCGACGTTGTGCGCCCAGAGCCGATCGCGATCGGTCTCCGTGTACGGGAACGCCGGCGCGCCGGGCTCGACCACCGGCCCCGCGAGGAGAGAACCCGGTGGTGGGGTCGGCTCGGGCGGGGATCTCGCGCCACCTTGCCGACGAGCCAATCCCGCGTGTCGAACCCGTCGTGACGGAACTCGGGCGAGACGCCCCAGTCCGGCCGATCCTTGAACATCAGCGAGCCGTGCGCGCCGCGCCGGATCCGGATAGCGCGTCCGGCTTCCGTCGGGCTCGGCGCCGACGAGCTCGTGCCCGGTTCCTCGACACCAGGCGGGAAGCTCGTGGGCGAGCGCCGGGTTCGTGCTCGTGAGCTCCAGCACCTGCCCGACCTCGACATCGGACAGGCAGACGTCGAGGGCGAAGATCAATCCCGACGAGAGATCGAGGTCCTCACCGTCGAAGCTGCCGGCCGGTGCCTCATCGGGCTCGCGCGTCACCATCTCGCCGAGATCCCCTGTTCGTCGACGGCCGCGAAGACGTCACCGTAGCCCTCGAGCTCGGGCAGCACCCATTCGCGGAGGCCCTCGAGCTCGAGGATGCGCCGGTGCTCCGGATCGGCCCAGTCCATCGCCAGCAGGTGGGAGGTCCAGGCATCGCCCTGCTCGGCGTCGAGCGACGCGAGCACGGTGAAGTTGCAGTGGTTGAACGGAGGCGAGGTCCAGAAGGGCGCCAGTCGGCCGGGAGGAACCTCCCCCGCTCGGACCAGGACATCCCAGGACGCCGCCCCGACCGCCGCCGCGTCGGCCTTCCCGGTGATGACCGCTTCGAGCGCCTCTCGCTCGCTCCGCCCGGTGTCACCGTGTTTACCGACGTCGGAGTCGAAACGGAGGAGTCCGACATCCTCGCCGAGTGGAAGACCCTCGCGCCGGAGGTAGTGGACGGGCATGATCGCGGCCTGCGCGGAGTCGGCACTGCCGAGCGCGAGGATCCGCCCCTGCAGATCGCTCGCCTCGGCCAGCTCGCCGGCGCGCCCGATCAGGAGCGTGCGGAACCCGACGTCCGTGTCGCGCATCGCGAGGACGCGGCAGGTCCCCTGGGTCGCGTGATGAACGCGGACGTACGCGAGGTTCGTGTTCCACGCGACGTCGATCCATCCCTCGAGGAGCGCGTCGACCTGCGCCTCGTAATTCGAGAACCAGATCACGTCCATCTCGACCGGTGCCCCTCGGTAGTACTCGCGGATCGCCTCCCAGATCGGGACGACCTTCGCGTCGTAGGCGACCGCGCCGACCCGTATCGATCCCGTCGTCATCTCACGCACCTCACAGCAGCGGCATGCCGGCGAGCGCGCGGCCCGTCAGCTCGTAGAGGACATCCGTGGTCGGCGACATCACCGCGCCGGCGCGCGCGTCCCGGAGCGAGCGCTCGATCGGGAGACTCTTGCTCATCGCCACGCCACCGCACGCCTGCATCGCCTCCGACGTGACCCGGATCGCCATCTCGTTGGCCGACGCCTTGGCCGAGAGGATCGGCACGTTCGGATCGCCTTCGCCCATCCGGCGAGCGACGTCGGCCAGGAATCCGGCGACCGTGTCGATCTCCGTCTGCGCACGCCCGATGCGCGCCCGCACCGTCGGCAGGTCGGCGAGCGACTGGCCGAGATGCTCGAGCTTCGCTCCGGTGACGTGCGCGACGGCCGCCGACTGCGCGGCCTCCGCGATGCCGAGCGAGACCGCGCCCTGTCCGAGCTGGAACCAGGGCAGCACCACGCCGAGCATGAGATCGAGGCCCTTCCCCTCCTCGCCGAGGCGCATCGAGTCGTCGACGTCGATGTCGAACGTCATCGGGGCGCTCGCGTTCCCTCGCAGGCCGAGCCCGTCCCACGCCGGGCCGACCGCGATGCCGGTCGCCGAGCTCGGCACCAGGTAGAGGCTCGACTCGATGGGCGAGTCCGCCCGTCCGGGGCGCGTCGACACCACGTAGCTGTCGGCGTGTCCGGCCGCGGTCACGAACGACTTCTCCGCGGACAACCTGATTCCCGCCAGCTGGCTCACCGGCGCCCAGAAATGGCTGCGGGATCCTCGTTCGCTGAACGCGAGGGTGGAGAGGTTCGTCCCGTCGGCCATCGAGCGCAGCGCCGCGGATCCCGCATCCGGCGTCGCGGCCAGGGTGACCTGCGCGGCGCAGACGTGCATGAGGTAGATCATCGCCGTCGAGGCGCACCGGGAGGCCAGCGCCTGCGACACCGAGAGGAAGTCTGCTGGTGAGCCATCGAGCCCGCCGATCGCCTCGGGGAGCGTGAGACCGAGGAGCCCGCTGTCGCGGAGTGAGTCGATCGCCTCCTCCGGGAATCGGCCGTCCCGATCGACGGAGATCGCGTGTTCGGCGGCAACGTCGAGGACGGGTTGGAGCTGCTCGTCGAACGACATCTGGGATCGCCTCCTCGTGGCGTCGGGTGCCGGCCGACCGAGGTCGCGACGTCAGTGAGGCACCGGGATCGGTGAGGCCGTGGCACGTCTGGTCCGCGCCCGACCGGGCGCGTGATGATCACGCACTCATCTGCGTGGCACGGCCCTCACCTCCCTCGCAGGTGCACACGATAACCGGCAGCCCACCCGACCGAGCGATCACGGTCGCTCGTCGTGCGAGGGGCGGGCCCAGTGATCCACGCCACCCTCGACCGCGAACCGGTCGATCTCGGAAAGCTCCTCCTCCGTGAAGTCCCGGCGCTCGAGCGCGGCGACGTTCTCGCGGATCTGCTCCGGCCGGCTCGCACCGATCAACGCGGAGGTTACGCGCGGAGCGCGCAGCACCCACGCGATCGCCATCTGCGCGAGGCTCTGGCCTCGTGACCTGGCGATCTCGTTCAGGATCGCACCCGCTCGAGGTTCTCCTCGCTGAGATCCGAGGC
Source organism: uncultured Actinomycetota bacterium (assembly GCA_963762015.1). Taxonomy (GTDB): domain Bacteria; phylum Actinomycetota; class UBA4738; order UBA4738; family HRBIN12; genus JAJNBA01. Next base: position 12,580 of record CAVXJL010000003.1, on the reverse strand, counting down.
CGCGATCGAGTCGCCTCCTGGTCGTCGCACGCGGGCGTCATCGGGGATCCCCGAGAGGTACTTGTCCGTGAGGACCCCCTGGGCCAGGGGCGTGAACACGATGCACCCGATCCCTTCCTCGCCGAGCACGCCGAGCAGCTCCTCCTCGATCCAGCGGTTGAGCATGTTGTAGGAGGGCTGATGGATCAGGAGGGGAACGTCGAGCCCGCCGCAGGATCCTCGATGCCTCCCGGGTCTTCTTCGCCGAGTACGACGAGATGCCGGCGTAGAGCGCCTTGCCGTGCTGCACGGCGGTCGCGAGCGCGCCCATCGTCTCCTCGAGCGGCGTGTCGGGATCGAATCGGTGCGAGTAGAAGATGTCGACGTAGTCGAGGCCCGTGCGGCCGAGGCTCTGATCGAGGCTCGCGAGCAGGTACTTCCGCGAGCCACCGCCTTGCCCGTACGGCCCCGGCCACATGTCCCAGCCGGCTTTCGTCGAGATGACCAGCTCGTCCCGATGCCCGTGGAAGTCCTCTCGGAGCAACCGGCCGAAGTTGACCTCGGCGCTCCCGTACGGCGGCCCGTAGTTGTTGGCGAGGTCGAAGTGCGTGATCCCGAGGTCGAAGGCGGTGCGGAGCATCGCTCGCTGCGTGTCCAGCGGCGTCGCGTCGCCGAAGTTCTGCCAGAGGCCGAGCGAGATCGACGGGAGCTGCAACCCGCTCCGTCCACAGGGGCGGTACGGCATGCGGTCGTATCGATCCTGGGCAGCCTCGTACGGCATGGCTGCACCGTACCCGAGCCGACGTCGGCGTCGCTCGGCGTGGGGAAGAAGGGATGGTGGTCGCCGCGGCGTCAAGCGAGGAGTTGCGCGGAGAACGGGAACGGACAGAGGACGCGTACCCCGTCCCGCGTGACCACGACCTGGTCGCCGAGCTTCACGCCGTGGCCGGCGCCGACCTCGCCGGCGTAGAGCTCCACGACGAGCGCCATGTGTTCCTCGATCACGGTGTCGGCGTTGGACTGGCGATCCTGCGGGTGGCACACGCTCGGGTTCTCCTCCTCCAGGCCGATGCCGTGGACCATGCACTCGTACCGTTGCGCGGCGTATCGCTCGGGGATCCGCGGTGCGATCGAGGCGAGCTCGCCGCACGTGATGCCGGGGCGGATCGACGCCTCCATCGCCTGGAGCCACTCGTGCGACGCGCGATACGTGTCGCGCTGCTCCGGCGAGGGAGACTCCCCCACCGGGAACGTCCGTGAGACGCAGAAGAACATCCCCTCGATGCCGACCGTGTCGGTGTCCACGAAGACCAGGTCGCCGGCCTCCAGCCGCCGGTCGGTGGCCTCCGCCCGCCAGGGGTTCGTGTTCGGCCCGCCGCAGACCGTGTTCGTCGCCAGGTATTCCCCACCTCCTCGGAGCATCACGTCGGAGAGGACGGCGAGCAGCTCCCGCTCGCTCACCCCCGGCGCGACCGCCGACTCGAACGCCTCGAGCATCTCCATCACCATCGCGGCGTTCACGTCGAGCAGGACGATCTCCTGCGGCGTCTTCACCCTCCGAGCCTCCTGCGTCACCGGAGCCGCGTCCCGGATCGTCACGCCGAGGCCGGTGAGGGCCAGATGTGCGGGCACGCCCAGCCGGTCGGCCGCCACGACGTCTCCGGCCCCGCCGAACTCGCGCATCGCAGCCAGGGTCTCCGCGGCCCACGTGTCCGCCTCCCGCTGAGGGTCGTCGAAGAACTCCCACGCATGCATCGGGCGCACGTCGGGCGCACGGAGCGCCGAGCGGTGCATCGAGTTGGCGTGCTCGAAGAGGATCGGCGTTCCCTCCTGCGGCACGACGGCGCAGCGAACGAACGTGCTCATCGCGTACACGGGCATCGCGCTCGCACCGGTCGCGTACCGGATGTTCGGCTCGTGGAAGAGCAGGCAGACATCGACGCCGTGCGCTCCCATCGCCGCCTGGAGTCTCGCCAGCCGCTCGAGGCGGAGCGCCTCCACGTCGAAGCGCGGTTCCGTCACCCCGCCATCACATCAGATGACGTGCGGGGTTCGGCGGCGGGTGCCGCCTATCGTGAGGCACGATGACGGTCGCCCGATCCCGACGGCCCTGCCTCGTGGATGCTCTCCTGTACGGGGGCGCAGCGGCGTTCGCCGGCATCACGGCCGCGGCCGCCGACATCCCGCTGCAGCGCTCCTGGGGACGGATGGCGGTGTGGCCGTACGGCGTGGCCGCCGTCCTGGCCGTCTGCGCCGCGTGGCTGCACGGGGACGAGGGCCGTCAGCGCCGGCGTCGGATCTGGCTCCTCGTCGTCGTCTTCCTCGCGACGGCGATCGTCCCCCTCGTGGCCGGATCCGTCTGGCGATCCCAGGGCGACCCAGGAGATCACGCGCAGTCCGAGGTCATCATCGTGGAAGAGGCGGCGAACGCATCGCTCGACGGGCACGACCCCTACGGGGCCGAGTATCGAGACGGCCCGCTCTCGGATCGGCCGCTCGCGACCCAGGTCCACTTCCCGTACCTGCCGGGGATGCTCGTCTTCGGTCTCCCTCGGGCGCTGGCGGGCCATGTCGCGTGGGCGGATGCACGCGTGTGGTTCGCGATCGTCGCCCTCGCGGTCGCGATCGCCGCTCTCCGCCGGATGGATGCGGCGCCGGACGCCAAGGTCCGGACCTTCCAGGTGCTGTTCGCCCTTCCGACGGGGGCGCTCCTCCTCGCCACCGGCGGGGTCGACATCCCGGTGGTCGCACTCCTGCTCGTCACGTTCGTCCTGGCGCAGCGAGGCGGATCGGCGGCAGCGGGGCTCTCGGGAGGACTCGCGCTCGCGATGAAGCAGACCTCGATCCTGGTCCTCCCCTTCCTCGTGTTCGCGATCCCTCCGGGGCCGGCACGACGCCGGTTCGTCATGACGGCCGGTCTCGTCGCCGTGACCCTCACGGTGCCGTTCGTGCTCTGGGACTGGGGCGCGTTCGTCGAGGACACGGTCCTGTTCCCGCTCGGTCTGGGACGCGGCGCCTCGGCGGCGACGACCCCCACGATCGGCTCCGTGCTCCTCGACCGGTTCCCGTCCCAGCAGGATGCGATCACCGTGCTCCTCGTGGCCGTGATCGCCGTCGTCACGGGTCTCCTGCTGTTCTGGGGCCGGACGGTCTCGATGTCGCAGGCGTGCATGCGTGCAGCGGGCGCGTTCCTGACCGCGGTCGCGCTCGCGCCGGCGGCGCGCGTCGGCTACCTCGTGTATCCGGTCAACCTGATCGTGTGGGCGATCGCCTTCCGACGGAGGGACGAGCACGTGGTGCTCGAGGCCCCCGGAGCTCCTCCCTCAGCCCCCGGTCCCGACACGTAACGCGACGGCCGTGACCGGGACCAAGGGCTCACCCGCTCCGTATCTCGCCGATCACTCGACGGTCAGCGTTCCCTCCATGCCCTGGCCACGGTGGAACTCGCAGAACAGCGTGTACGTCCCGGCGGCGAGATCGATGGTCTCCGTGACCGTCTGCCCGGCCTCGACCTGCACGTTCACGTCCTCTCCCTCCACCGTGAAGGTGTGGGGCGACGCTCCCTCGTTCACGAGCTCGACCTCCCCCGCGGAGACGACCGGATCGGACGGGACGAACGCGTTGTCGCGCATCGTCACCGTGGAGGTTGCCGCCGCTCCGTCGCCTCCTCCGTTCGCGCCGTCATCGCCTCCGCCGCACGCGGCGAGCAGCAGCAAGCTGACCGCGGCGATCGACAGGATCTTCCTCGACTTCACCATGGTGATGGCCTCCTTGTATCGACAGGAGCCGGTCGTTCGCCGGCTCACGTGGGTTCCACGACACGCACGGTGCCTTGCATCGTGGGGTGGATCTGACAGAAGTACCGGAACGTTCCGCTGAGTTCGAACGCCGTCGAGAAGGCGGAGCCGGGATCGACCGTTCCGGAGTCGAAGGAACCGTCGCGCGCGGTCACCGTGTGAGCCGTGGGGTCGACGTTCCTCCAGGTGACCTCGGAGCCGATGCCCACCTCGATCTCGCCGGGCGAGAAGGCGAAGTCCGCGATCTCCACCCCATCCGGCGCGGTCGGCTCCGAGACGCGCACGAGCGGCGCACCCGGGCGAACGATCAAGGTCGCCCGCATCCCGCGATCGTCGTGCTCCGCGACGAAGCACTCGATCTCGTACACGCCGGGCGCGAGGTCGAGTGGGATCCGCACGGTGTCGCCGGGACCGAAGGCCGGTCCCTCGACCTTGTACCGGTCACCCCCACCATGACCGGATCCACTGTGGTCACCGCGCTCCTCGATCTCCATCTCGAAGCCGTGGACGAGCGCTCCTCCGTTCCGGATCACGAACGTGACCGGACCGGGCCGGATCTCGTCGGCCTCGAGCGTGATCGCGAACTCGCCGAAGCCGAGCTCGAGACCGCCTCGGCGAGGGTCCACACGCCGCGCCGCGAGCGGTGCCGTCGACGCCGGCGCGGTCGTCGCGCCGGATCCCTCCGACGGGTCTCCGCTCGCCGGTGCCGGCTCTCCGCCGGCGAGTGAACAGGCCGCGGTCACGAGCGTGAGGGCGAGCGCGAGGATCGGCCTTCGGATCTGCATGAACCCAGAGTGCGGGGAGGCGAGGCAAGCTCGCGTGAATGGATGGCAAAGGGTTCGCTAAGGAGTCCAACGATCGGGCCTGTGGATCGGATCCGGCACGACCCCGGCGTTTCCGTCGCGGCCGAGCAGGGAACCGATCGAAGGGATGGCGCGAGCGAACCGTGGCGGTTGGAAGACGTGCTCACGCGGGCACAAGTACCGCGCGGCGGGCGGATGTCCCACCTGATGGGCGGGGCGTCGACCCGGGAGGTCGAAGGGAGACGGGGGAAAGCCACGGAACCCGAGCGCTCGCGGGGCGGACCGGGCTTCGGAGCGTGATCCGGGAACCGGGAACTAGTGCCAGCCGCGGGCACGGCCCGCTTCGGCCACCCGCTCGACCGCGATCTCGTAGGCCGCCATCCGATGAGGGACCCCGCCCTCATCCGCGCGCTCGAGCACGAGGTCGGTCGCCGACTCCATCAGCTCCTTCAGTCGTCCGTTGACCCGTTCCTCGCTCCAGCGCTCGCGCTGGAGGTTCTGGACCCACTCGAGGTAGCTGACGGTGACGCCACCGGCGCTGCCCAGGATGTCGGGGATCACCCACACCCCACGATCGTGGAGGAGGAGATCGCCGTCCGGCGTGACGGGGTGGTTCGCGAGCTCGAGGACCAAGGTCGCGCGCACGCGATCGGCGTTGTCCCCCCGGATCGACCGTTCGAGGGCCGCGGGCGCGAGCACCTCGCATTCGACGCCGATCAGGTCGTCGCCGTCGATCGTGTCCGCGTGCTTGAAGCCGATCACGCTGCCGGTCTGTTGCTTGTGCTCCAGCACGTCGTGAGGGATGAGTCCCTCGGGGTTCACGACCGCGCCCCGCGAGTCGGAGACCGCGACCACCTTGTACCCCACCTGATGGGCGAGCTGGGCGAACCACGCCCCGGCGTTCCCGAACCCCTCGACCGCGACGCGGATGTGCTCGCGCGTCCACCGGCGAGAGTGGGCGATGCGATCGAGCGCGAACAAGGCTCCTCGCCCGGTCGCGGCGTCCCGTCCGAGCGACCCCCCGAGCCCGACGGGCTTCCCCGTGATCACCGCCGGGGAGTCGCCGCGCGACCTCGAGTACTCGTCGTACATCCAGGCCATCTCGCGAGGACCGGTGTTGACGTCGGGCGCGGGGATGTCCCGGTACGGGCCGACCACCATCTCGATCGCCGAGAAATAGGAGCGGCACAGCCGTTCGAGCTCGGAGACCGACAGAGCCTTCGGATCCACCTGCACCCCACCCTTGGCACCGCCGAACGGCACGTCGAGGAGCGCGGTCTTCCACGTCATCAAGGCCGAGAAGCAGCGGAACTCGTCACGGGAAGCCTTCGGGTGGAAACGGAGACCTCCCTTGAAGGGCCCTCGCGCACCGTTGTGTTGGATCCGCCACCCCGGATAGACGTCGAACGTGCCGTCGTCCCGGGATACGCGCACGGAGACGGCGACCTCGCGCCGATGGGTCGACAGCACCTTCCGAGCCCCGTCGTCGAGCCGGATCCGATCGGCCGCTTGGTCGAGGTGCCCCTGGACCGCGTCGAAGAGGCCCTCGGCCGAGGCAGCTCGATCGTCCGTTGCGGTCCCCGCGATCCCCATGTCCTCGCGCTTCGTTCGACCCTGGTCGTGGGCGATGCCGGTCGTCCCCACGGATCCGTCGGAGGCTCGTCCAGTCCAGTCTTTCACGCGGCGCGGGTCCGTCGCACCCCACGGGGTCGCCTGAACGGATCTGGGTCAGGCCGGCGACCCGTTCACCCCAGCTCCGCCAGCTCCCCCGTGATGGCGGCGACCGCGTGCACCTTCTCGCCACCGCACCGGAAGTCCACCTCGCTCCTGCCCGCGAAGGTCGACACCGTCAGCACGCGGTCGATCACCACCGCCTCCGTCACCCGCAGCGTGACGGTCTGCTGCCCCTCGACAGGGTCGCTGCCGCACAGCGCCACGTTGGGCAGCGAACCGGTGTACTCGCGACCCTCCCGCTCCAGCACCCATCCGAAGAGCTCGGCATCGCAGGCCCCCTGGAACGCCGTGCAGCCCGGCAGGATGTTCCAATCCTGGAAGGCCCGGTCACCGACCGCAGGGTCCGGCACGCCCTCGAATCGGCTGAGCAGGTCGATCTGGCGGAACACCAACCGGACGCCGTAGAGCCCGGCGAAGTGAGCGTGTTCGATCGAGGGGACCGGCGTGCGCACGGAGACCAACGGCGAGGGGCGCCCCTTCCCCTCGTCACCGATGGCGACCACCTCGTAGTCGTAGCGCTGTCCGATCCGCACGTCGGGGTCGGTGAACTCGGTCGTGGCGGGACCCAGCCGCCCGACCTCCTCCTGGCTCCGGAGGACGACGTACGTGTTGACGTCACCGCCCGCGAGGGGCGGCGCCCACCGCAGGGACACCGTCAGCGTGATCTCCCGACACTCGTCCGGCACGCACAGGGCCGTCGATGCCACCACGTTCCGTGGCGGGGTCGGCGGTCCGAACCGGCGCGTCGCGAAGTACACGCCCACACCCACGCTCGTGGCGATCGCGAGATCGACCGCGACGACGATCGCCACGGCCCTGCGGCTCGGCCCCGGGCGGGCCGCGGGCCGCACGTCGCCCTCGACCTCGGTCATCCTTGTGCCGTTCCGGTGAAGGTCCACACGTTCTTCGCCGACAAGCAGTTGGAGACGGACGGAACCGATTCCGTGATCGTTCCCGAGATCTCCGTGGCGCGCCATGCCTTCCCGACCGTGTGCGTCTTCAGCACACGGAACTCCAACGTCACCGACGAGGACACCACGCTTCCGTGGCAGTCGACGGTCAGGAACCCGCCGGATCCGGTGCCTTCGTAGCTCGCGCCGTGGTTCCGCGCGGTCCCCGTGTTCCCCATCCGTTCGAAGCGCCACCCGATGTCGCACGGTCCCTGCCGGCATCCGGGCGTGAACGTGGCCAGGATCCGACCGCCGGCGGTGAAGATGCTCGAGGACTCAACCTTGAGCTTGAGGATCCATCTCCCCTGCACACGGGCGGCGGCCGCCGGGAGCGATCGCGTCCGGATGCGCACGAAGGCGCCTTTCGATCGCGCCCGATCCGCGCCGACGGCGACCACCTCGTATCGATATCTCCCCTCCGGCGTCACGGAGTCGTCGACGAACCCTGTCTCCTCGACGCTCTCGAGGCGATGGCCGTTCCTCGAGATCAGATAGGCGCCGGCCTCCTCGACGGGCTGCCACGAGAGCGAGACCTGCCACGTGTCCGGATCGGCGGTCCATCGTCCTTGCTCCGCACGCAACCCCTCGACGGCGGGCGGCGCGGGCGCCTCCGAGGGACCCGGCGCGCCGACGAACGCCTCCGCGGGGATATCGGGCTTGGCGAGCTGGAGCGCCAGCAGGACCGCGAGACCGCTCGCTCCGACGGCGCCGATCACCCCGAGGTACGCCAGCCGCGCGTAGGAAGGCTTGTTGGGGACCGCCGACGGCTGGGCCGATGGAAGGGGAAGAACCTCGGGCGGTGGCGGCAGCTCGGTTGCGCCGATCGTGGCCCCCTTCCGGACGTCGCCGGGCGCTCGCATCCTATCCGTGACCGTGGCCACCGTCGGTCGTGGGCTCCGTCGTGCGAGCGCCCGGTTGGCTGCCTGGTGAGAACCCCCCTACGATGCCCGTAGCCGGCTGGTGTCCGGGCGACGCGAAAGGCGAACGGCCAGGTGCTTTCCTTCGGCGTCACGTTCATGCTCGACCCTCCGGTCTCGAGGACGATCGAGTGGGCGAAGCTCGCCGAAGCACAGGGTTTCGATGCGGTCTGGGCCTGGGACTCCCACGTGCTGTGGCAGGAGTTCTACACGACGTTCGCGCTCATCGCCGCGAACACGGATCGGGTCCGACTCGGCCCCTGCGTCACCAACCCCGCCACCCGGGACATCACGGTGACCGCGAGCGCCATGGCCACGCTCCAGGAGGTCTCCGGCGGGCGGATGGACATCGGGATGGGCCGAGGGGACAGCGCCCGGCGGGTGATCGGCCAGAAGCCCGTCACCGTCGACGAGATGGAGCACGCCTGTCGGTTCATCCGAGACCTCGCGGAGGGCCGGGAGGTCGACCACGAAGGCACCCCGCTCCAGCTCAAGTGGAGCGAGGGTCACCGCCTGCCCGTGTGGGTGGCGGCGTACGGCCCGAAAGCTCTCAGGGCGTGCGGGCGGGTCGCGGACGGACTGATCATGCAGCTCGCGGATCCGTTCATCCTCGAGTGGTCGCTCGCGTACGTGCGAGAGGGAGCCGAGGAGGCCGGACGTCCCTTCGAGGACATCCAGATCCAGGTCGCGGCGCCCGGCTATCTCTCCGACGACCTCGCCAAGGCGCGCGATCAGGTGCGCTGGTTCCCCGCGCTCGTCTCGAACCACGTCGTCGACCTCGTCAAGCGATACTCCGACGCGGACCTTCCCCAGCCGCTGACCGACTACATCGAAGCCCGTGACCACTATGACTACTCCGACCACGGCAGGACCGGTGCCGAGCACGCAGAATTCGTCACCGACGAGGTCGTGGACCGGTTCTGCGTGCTCGGCACCGCCGACGAGTGCATCGGGAAGCTCCGCGAGCTCGAGGCCCTCGGGGTGACCCAGTTCAACATCTATTCGATGCAAGAGGACCCCGGGCCCGCCGGGATCATCGAGGGATTCGGGAAGGACGTGTTGCCGGCGTTCCGCCCGTAGGACGCCGGGAACGAGAGCGCCAAGGAAAGGCGGAGGTGCACGAACGATGACGACGGTCAGAGCGGCAGTGATCCAGGCGCACGCGAACATGCCGAAGCAAGAGGCGGTCGACAAACACGTCGAGCTGATCGCCAAGGCAGCGGCCGACGGCGCGGAGGTCACCTGCCTGCAGGAGATCTTCCATGGCCCGTACTTCTGCGCCGAGCAGGACCCGAAGTGGTACGCGACCGCCGAGCCGGAGGACGGCCCGACCGTCACGCGCATGCGGGAGGTCGCGAAGCAGCACGGGATGGTGCTGATCGTGCCTGCTACGAGGAGGCGCAGACCGGCGTGTACTACAACTCGGCGGTCGTGATCGAGCGGGACGGGACGATCGCCGGCAAGTACCGCAAGACCCACATCCCGCACGTCGGCCCGTGCTTCTGGGAGAAGTTCTACTTCAAGCCGGGGAACCTCGGGTACCCGGTGTTCGACACGTCGGTCGGCAAGATCGGCTTGATCATCTGCTACGACCGGCACTTCCCCGAGATCGGCCGCGCGCTCGGACTGAAGGGGGCCGAGATCGTGTTCAACCCCTCGGCCACGGTCGAGTCGCTCTCGAAGTACCTCTGGGAGCTCGAGCAGCCGGCGCACGCCGTGGCGAACGGCTACTGGATCGCGGCGATCAATCGCGTGGGGACCGAGGAACCGCTGTCGAGCGCGAGGTTCTACGGCTCGTCGTACTTCTGCGATCCTCGCGGGCAGATCGTCGCGCAGGCGTCCGACACCGACGACGAGGTGCTGGTGCACGACCTCGACCTCGAGATGATCCGCGAGGTCCGCAACACGTGGCAGTTCCTGCGTGATCGACGCCCCGAGCTCTACGGCGAGCTCACCCAGCTGCTGCCATGACGGAGGTCGCCGCATGACGGAGGTCGCCAGATGACGACGCCCGGGGGAGACGGACCGGATGAAGGGAAGAACGTCGTGAAGACGCTGATCCAAGGCGGCACGGTCGTGACGGCGACCGAGACGGTGAGCGCCGATGTCCTCGTGGACGGCGAGCGGGTGGCCGCGATCGGGACCGGGATGCTCGTCGAGCCCGACCGGACCATCGACGCGACCGGCCGATACGTGATGCCCGGAGCGGTGGACGTCCACACGCACATGGACCTGCCGTTCGGTGGCAGCTTCTGCTCGGACGACTTCGCCACCGGCACGCGCGCGGCGGCATTCGGGGGCACGACGACGATCGTGGACTTCGCCCTGCAGGACTACGGCGAGAGCCTCCGCACCGGGCTCGATCGATGGCACGAGAAGGCACAGAAGTCGCACACGGACTACGGCTTCCACATGATCGTCCGCGAGGTCAACGACCAGGTCCTGAAGGAGATGGACACCCTGGTGGGCGAAGGGGTCACGTCCTTCAAGCTCTTCATGGCCTACCCGGGCGTGTTCATGCTCGACGACGCCGCGATCTTCCAGGCCATGCAGCGCGCGGCCGATTCGGGGGCGCTGATCATGATGCACGCGGAGAACGGCGGACCGATCGACGTCTTGATCCGTCAGTACCTCCAGCAGGGCAAGACGGATCCGGTCAATCACAGCCTGACGCGACCGCCGGTGATGGAGGGTGAGGCCGTCCATCGCGTCTTCAAGATGGCCGAGCTGGCCGGCGCGCCCGCCTACATCGTCCATCTGTCGTCCCGCGACGCGCTGGACGCCGTCCGCGACGCCCGCGACCGGGGCGTGGCGGCGTACGCGGAAACCTGCCCGCAGTACCTGTACCTCTCGATCGACGACATGGCGCGGCCGGGCTTCGAAGGCGCGAAGTTCGTCTGTTCGCCCCCGCTCCGGACCGCCGATCATCAGGACGAGCTCTGGAAAGGACTCGTGGCGGACGATCTCCAGATCGTCTCGACGGATCACGCGCCGTTCAACTTCCGAGGCCAGAAGGACCTCGGGAAGGACGACTTCTCCAAGATCCCGAACGGGCTGCCGTCGGTCGAAGACCGTTTCACGCTGCTGTATCAGGGAGTGGTGGACGGCCGGATCGGCCTGAACCGCTTCGTCGAGATCGTCGCGACCGCGCCGGCGAAGATGTTCGGGCTCTCTCCGCGCAAGGGGACGATCGCACCCGGTTCCGACGCCGACATCGTGATCTTCGATCCCGAGCACGAGCGCACGATCTCGGCCGAGACCCACCACATGAACGTGGACTACTCCTGCTACGAGGGACGCGAGGTGAAGGGCCTGCCCGAGATCGTGATGCAGCGGGGGAACGTCCTCGTCGAGAACGGGGAGTTCCACGCGAAGGAGGGCCAGGGATTCTTCCTGCCGAGGAGCCGGATCTCGGCGTGACGGTCGACATCGAACGCCTCCGTCGTCTCCCGCTCTTCGGCGAGCTCGACCATCACGACCTCTCGATGATCGCGCACCACGTGGGCGAGATCGAGGCCTCCGAAGGACAGGTGCTGTTCGAGCAGGGCTCGATCCCGTACGAGATGTTCGTCATCGAGGAGGGCACCGCCGACGTGACGAAAGACCATGAGACGGTCGGCACGATCGGGCCGGGAGACGTGGTCGGCGAGATCGCGCTCCTGCGGTTCCAGCGCCGGATGGGCACCGTCCGGGTGACGTCGCCGCTCCGCGCCGTGACGGTGAGCGCCGACAACCTCCAGCTGATCGAGGAGGAGATGCCGGAGATCGCCGGACACCTGCGGTCGATCATGGCGGCCCGCGAACGGGAGATCGCGGCGATGGAACCGGATACCCAGCCGGATACCCAGGAGGACTGACGTGGACGGGTGCGATCCCTCGAACCCTTCCGCCCCGACGCGAGTGATGCCGATACCTTCCAGGTCAGCCTCGGGGCATCACAGGAGACACTGAATGGCTCGCAACGCCGTCCAAGTCCCGCCGATACTGGATCGGGTCCGCTTCGACCGGGTCATCGCCGACCGAGCCGGGATCGTGAGCAAGCTCGGTACCGACAGAGCGAGCGGTGCCACCGTCGTCGTCAAGGAGCTGGCCCGGCCTCGGTCCCGCCCCCTCCCCCCCGCAGACGAAAAGCGCGCCGCGTGGACCCGGCTGATCCTGCCGACCCAGATCGAGTCGGTGGCGGGCGTGACGCGGACCCTCCGTCCGTTCCTCGACGGAACGCCCCTCGACGAGGTGCTCTCGCACGGATCTCCTTCCTGGGCTCGAACCCTCGGGATCGCGATCGACATCCTCCGTGCCTTGGACACGTTGCACGGCAGTGGGTCCGTCCACGGCGCCGTGAGCCACGGAACGTCGTCGTGACCCCGGACGGGCGTGCGTGGGTCGTGGACCCGACCCTG
>CAVXJL010000002.1:0-555841 GCA_963762015.1 uncultured Actinomycetota bacterium | reverse complement strand
GTTCGGGCCCGTCAGCTTCACGCTGGAGAGCGGCGAGATCGTGGGGATCGCCGGCGCCGAAGGGAACGGCCAGCCCCAGCTCTTCGACTGCCTGGCGGGCCGCCAGCCGCCGAAGGCGGGACGCGTCGTCTGCGACGGCAAGGAACTGTCGCTGATCTCGACCCATGAGGCGGTGGGAGCGGGGGTGATGCTGCTGCCCGGTGATCGCAAGCACGAGGCGCTGATGCCCGTGCTCGGCGTCAGGGTGAACGCGACGATCCAGTCGTTGCGCCGGTTCTCCGTGCTCGGCCTCCTGAGGAGACGGGCGGAGCGGCGCGCCGTCACCGACCTCGTCGAACAGCTGGAGATCCGGACACCGTCCCTCGAGCAACCGGTCGAGTTCCTCTCCGGGGGCAACCAGCAGAAGGTCTCGGTGTCCCGCAGCTTCCTCAAGGAGCCGTCCGTGATCCTCGCCTACGAGCCGACGCAGGGCGTCGACGTCGGCTCCCGATTCGACATCTACAAGGCCCTCCGCACCCGCACCGACCGAGGGACGGCGCTGCTCGTCAAGTCGAGCGACCCCCTCGAGCTCGCGGGGCTGTGCGATCGGGTGCTCGTGATGTCCCGGGGCCAGATCATCGAGGAGATCCCGGGCGACGAGCTCGACGAGCTGCGCATCGTCGAGGCGATGGTGCGAGGGCCCGGTCTGTCCAAGGCAGGGCGGTCGCCCCTCGGCGTGGCGATGCCCAAGGCACCCTCGGCGAACGGGCGCATGAGCGAGCGCACCGAGGCTGCCCGACGCGCCGTCCGGAAGGTCCTCCGCGACGCTCGCGACAAGAACAAGTGGCGCAAGATCGTCAGGTTCCGCCTCTGGATGCCGGTGGCGCTGCAGATCCTGCTGGTCGCAGCGCTGCTGTGGTACACGACCTCGCGGTTCCCGGGCTTCGTCAACGCCACCAACGTCAAACAGATCCTCATCCTGGCGCTCCCCTTGATCGTCGCGGCCATGGCGCAGAACCATGCGCTCCTCGTCGGGTATCTCGACCTCTCCGTCGGCGGCATGATCGGCCTCGGCGTGGTCATCGGCCTCCTTCTTGATCGGCGCCGAGGCCTCCGTCTCCGAGATCGCTGATCGGGATCGGCGTCATCGTGCTCTGCGGCGTCGCCCTCGGCCTCGTGAACGCCGGCCTGATCCGAGGGCTCAAGGTCCCCTCGATCATCGCCACCCTGGCCACGTTGAGCATCCTGGACGGGATCTCACTGACCATGCGGCCGACGGCCCAGGGGGTCATCAGCCCCGACTTCGTTTCGGTGCTCACCACGAGCGTCGGACCGATCCCCGTGGCATTCATCGTCATCGTCGCCCTGGCGGGTCTCGCCGATGTCTGGCTTCATGCCTCCGGGTCGGGGCTCCAGCTGCGGGCGGTGGGTTTCGACGAGCGGTCGGCGAAGCGCGGTGGCGTCAGCACCAACTGGCTTCGGGTCCGGGCCCTCCTCCTGTCGGCCGTGCTGGCGGCGGTGGCCTCGTTCTTCGTCATGGCCCGATCCCCGATCGGCAACGCACAGGTCGGCTCGACGTTCGCGCTGAACAGCATCACCGCCGCCGTCCTGGGCGGCGCGTCCCTCGCAGGTGGCAGGACCACGTTCATCGGTGGGACGGTGGCGGCGATCCTCCTCGCGCTCATCCTCACCGTCTTGCCGTACCTCGGTCTGTCACCGAACGACGGACCGATGATCATCGGCGTCCTGGTCCTGATCGGGATCGTGCTGTTCCAGCTCGGCGACATCAAGGAGCTGGTCAAGCGGAACTACAAGCGAGCCAGGCGTCTGGTGGTCGGCAGCCGCCCGCCGAAGGCCGCCAGCCTCCCCGCCTTCTATCCCGCCGGGACCGACTTCGGCGTGGCGCCGTCCGGGAGGACGCTGATCCAGGGCGGGACCGTCCTCAGCCTGGACCCCGCGCTCGGCGACTTCACCACCGGGGACGTGCTGATCGAAGGAGACACGATCCTCGCCGTCGGCCCCGGTCTGGCCAACGGCCAGGTCGAGATGATCGACGCCTCGGGCATGATCGTGATGCCCGGGTTCGTCGACTCCCACCGTCACATCTGGGAGGGGCTCCTCCGGAACATCGGGACCGACGTCCCGCTGGAGGGACGGTCCAGCTACATCTCGTTCGTCCTGCACAAGCTGGCGCCCGCCTTCCGACCGGAGGACGCGTACATCGGCGACCTGCTCTCGGCGCTGGGCGCGATCGACGCCGGCGTCACGACGCTGCTCGACTGGTCGCACATCCAGGGATCGCCCGCACACACCGACGCGGTGATCCAGGCGCTGAAGGACTCCGGCCTGCGCGCCGTCTTCGCCTATGGGTTCCCCTGGTGGGGGAAGTGGGAGGAGCGCCAGCCCAGCTGGTTCGTGCGCGCGGCGACGGAGCACTTCTCGACGAAGGACCAGATGCTGACGCTCGCCCTGGCGGCACCGGGGCCCGAGTTCACCGACTTCGAGGTGTCGCGGGATCACTGGAAGCTCGCCCGCGAGGCGGACGCCCGGATCACGACCCATGTCGGCGTCGGGAGCTACGGACAGGACGCCAAGGTCCAGGAGATGGGCGAGGCCGGGCTGCTCGGCCCGGACACGACGTACATCCACTGCACCACGCTGAACGACACCGAGATCCAGATGATCGTGGACACCGGTGGCACGGTGTCCCTGGCCTCGCCGGTCGAGATGATGATGGGCCACGGGATGCCCCCGATCCAGAAGTTCCTCGACCGAGGGCTTCGCCCGAGCCTGAGCGTCGACGTCGAGACGAACGTACCGGCCGACATGTTCAACCAGATGCGCTCCGTGCTGGCCCTGCAACGGGCGCTCGCCGCCGCCGAGGACAAGCCGCCTCTCGCCCCGGGCGAGGTCCTCGCCTGCGCCACGATCGAGGGGGCCCGCGCGAACGGGCTCGACGCGACGGTCGGCTCGCTCACGCCGGGCAAGAAGGCGGACGTCATCCTGCTGCGCACGGACCGGATGAACGTGACGCCGCTGAACGACCCCGCGACCGCGGTCGTCGCCGGGATGGACACCGGCAACGTGGATACGGTCCTGATCGGCGGCCGGGTCATGAAACGGCACGGCGAGCTGCTCCACGTCGACTGGCCGGCGGTGAGACGGATGGCCACCGAATCGAGGGACCACGTCGTCGCGAAGTCGGGCTTCAAGCTGCCGAGCATCTGATGAAGAGGAGATGAGGGATATGACGATGACGACGGACGGGTTCCCGGTGGCGACGACCCCTGCCCCCGGTATCGCCGGCGTCGACTGGGAGGTCCGCGTCGACTTCGAACGTCTCCGCACCTACCGCCTCGATCGCACGAAGGAAGCGCTCGAGGCGTCCGACCTCGGCGCGCTGCTCCTGTTCGACACCAGCAACATCCGCTACGTCACCGCGACGCAGATCGGCTACTGGGCGTTCAACAAGGGCGAGCGCTACGCCCTGCTCACCCGAACCGGTCGACCGCGGATCTTCGACTTCGGCTCGGCGGCCAAGGCCCACCGCCTCCAGCTCCCCCACCTCTACGACGAGACGAACTCCGTCGGCGGCAACACGGGGCTCCAGGGCGCGATCCACCCGCGCGTGGGCCTGCAGGCGCGCGCGGTGGAGGAGATCAAGTCGATCATGGCCGAGGAAGGGCGTCGGCGACATGCCGCTCGGCGTGGATGTCGCCGAGACGTCGATCTTCCTCGAGCTCGCGAACGCGGGGATCGAGGTCCGCGACGGGCAACAGGTGATGGCCGACGCTCGCGAGATCAAGAGCCCGGACGAGATCATGCTGCTGACGCAGGCGTGCGCGATGGTCGACGGCGTCTACCAGGACATCTTCGAGGCGCTCAAGCCGGGCGTCCGCGAGAGCGACATCGTCGCGCTCGCGCACGCCCGGCTCTTCGAGATGGGCTCGGAGTTCGTCGAGGCGATCAACTCGATCGCCGGCGAGCGGTGCAGCCCGCACCCCCACGTCTTCTCCGACCGGCTGATCCGGCCGGGCGACCAGGCGTACTTCGACATCATCCACGTCTTCAACGGCTACCGGACCTGCTACTACCGCACGTTCGTCGTCGGCCGGGCGACGCAGGCGCAGCGCGACGCGTTCGCGCGGTCGCGGGAGTGGATGGACGCCGCGATCGACCTCGTGAAGCCCGGCGTCTCCACCGACCAGATCGCGGCGGTGTGGCCGAAGGCCGAGGAGTTCGGGTTCTCACGACGAGATGGACGCGTTCGGGTTGCAGTTCGGCCACGGCGTCGGCGTCGCCCTGCACGAGCGACCGATCATCACGAGGCTGAACTCGTTCGTGGATCCGCTCGAGATCAAGGAGGGCATGCTCTTCGCGCTCGAGACGTACTGTCCCGCCACCGACGGAAGGTCGGCGGCGCGGATCGAGGAGGAGGTCGTCGTCACCGCCGACGGCTGTCGCGTGATCACGTTGTTCCCGTGCGACGAGCTCATGGTCGCGAACGAGTACTGAGGCCGAGGGAGACAAGGACGAGATGGTGGACACGATCCAACACGCGGACCTCGACACCAGGCTCTCGATCTATCGGATGATGCAGGAGGGCCGTCTGTTCGAGGAGCGTGCCCGCGACCTGTTCCTCGAAGGGCTCGTGAAGGGCACCTCGCACCTCGGGATCGGACAGGAGGCGATCGCCGCCGGCTTCGCCGCCGCGCTCGACCCGGACGACCTCGTGTTCTGCACGTACCGCGGCCACGTGCACACGCTGCTGCGCGGGGCGCCGATGGCGGGGCTGATGGCGGAGCTCCTGGGGCGCGCGACCGGGATCTGCGGTGGCAAGGGCGGCTCGATGCATCTCACCGACGTCGAGCACGGCGCGATGGGGTCCTACGCGATCGTCGGAGCCCACATGCCGATCGCGGCGGGCGCCGCATGGGCGGCGCAGGCGCGCGGGACGGGTCAGGTCGCCGTGTGCTTCTTCGGCGACGGGACGACGAACATCGGGACGTTCCACGAGGCGCTCAACCTGGCCGCGGTCTGGAAGCTCCCGGTCGTGTTCGTCTGCGAGAACAACCTCTACATGGAGTACACGGCGATCGGCGACGTGACCGCCGTCGAGCATCCCGCCGCGGATCGCGCCGCCGCCTACGGGCTGGAAGCGATCCTCATCGACGGGAACGACGCGGACGCGGTCCACGCCGTCGCGGTCCGGACGGTCGCGCGGGCCCGGGACGGGCGAGGGCCCGTCCCTGGTGGAGGCGGTCACCTACCGCCACGGCGGGCACTCGCGCGCCGACCCGGGCAAGTACCGGCCCGCCGATGAGGTCGAAGAGTGGCTGAGCCGCGACCCGATCCCGATGTACCGCGAGCGGCTGCTCGCGGCGGGAGCCGACGAAGACACGCTGCGCGGCATCGACCGCGACGTGAAAGAGGCTGTCGACCGCGCGACCGAGGAAGCACGCGGCGCGCCGTTCCCCGATCTCGAGACGCTCGAGACGGAGCTCTGGGCCGACGGAGGCTCCTCGTGGCGGAACTGACGTATCGCGAGGCCGTCGCCCGTGCGATCGCGCAGGAGATGGAGCACGATCCCTCGGTCTACTTCCTCGGGGAGGACGTCGCCGCCGCGGGCGGCGTGTTCAAGACGACCGAGGGACTGCTGGATCGCTTCGGGCCCGATCGCGTCCGAGACACGCCGATCAGCGAGCAGGCGATCATCGGCGCGGCGATGGGAGCGGCGATGAACGGGCTGCGACCGATCGCCGAGCTGATGTTCAGCGACTTCTTCGCGGTCTGCTGGGACATCGTCGCGAACCAGATCGCGAAGGCCCGCTACATGACGAACGGACAGGTCGAGCTGCCCATCGTGATCCGCACCGCGAGCGGCGGTGGCCTGCGGTTCGGCGCGCAGCACTCGCAGAGCGTCGAGACGTGGATGATGGGGATCCCGGGGCTGAAGGTCGTCGTCCCCTCCACCCCGTCCGACCTGATCGGCCTGATGGCCGCGGCGGTCCGAGATCCCGATCCGGTCATCGTGGTCGAACCGAAGGTGCTCTACTCGTCGAAGGGCGAGGTGCCCGACGGCGAGATCGTCGACCGGCTCGGCGAAGCGCGGACGGTTCTCGAAGGCACGGATGTCACGATCTGTGCCCTCGGGGCGATGGTCCCGAAGGCGCTCGAGGCGGCGGGACGGCTGGCCGAGGACGGAGTCGCGGCCGACGTGATCGACGTGCGGTCGCTGGTCCCGCTCGACGTTCGCGCGATCGCGGACTCCGTGGAGAAGACCGGGCATCTCGTGACGGTCGAGGAGAACCCGCGGCTGTGCGGCTGGGGGGCTGAGATCGCGTCCATCGTGGCCGACGAGAAGTTCTATGCCCTGGACGGTCCGATCGTGCGGGTGACGACGCCGCACCTGCCGCTGCCATCGGCGGACGTGTTGGAGGATGCCGCGATCCCCTCGGTCGATCGCATCGTCGACGGCGTGCGGCGCTCGCTGGGATGAGAGGCGACCTCATGACCTCTCGTCACCTGGTCCGGCCCGGACGCGAGCTCGAGCTCACCGCTCCGCCGGGATCGGCCGCCGAGGGCCTCCGGCGCTGGTCGGTGGTCGACGAGGACGTGCCGGGCGCCGTGCACACCGGGTTCGCGATCGTCGAGCTCGCGGGCGGCGGCCGCATCCCGTGGCACGTCCACAGCTACGAGGACAGCCTGTACGTGTTGGAGGGCGAGGTCGTCGTGGACACCGGCGAGGGCGCGAACCTGCTCCGACCCGGCGACTACGGCGTGACGCCGGTCGGGGCGCCGCACGCGCTCCGCAACGTGTCCGACGCGCCCGCGCGGTGGGCGACGATGTGGGCGCCCCAGCCTCGCTCGCGCGTCCAGGGCGACACCTACGCGGTGCCGGGACTGCCCGAGCGCGAGCCGACCCCGATCGACGTGCGCGATCCGCGGACACGCTCGTTCGGGCACATCGATCCCGCCAACATGGAGGTCGACAAGCAGACGCAGGACATGCTCGCGGTCTCGGCCAGCATGCGGACGGCGCTCCTCGTCTACAGCGGCATCACCGTGAAGATGATGATCGACGCGGACCTCGGGGCGCAGCTGCTCACGATGTTCATGGTGCAGTACGAGCCGCGAGGCCTTGCCGGTCGCCACGACCATCCGTACGAGGAGACCTACCTGATCCTCGAGGGCGAGGTCGAGGCGGAGTTCGACGGCGAGCGGTACCGGCTCGTCCCCGGCGATATCGCATGGGCAGGGGTCGGCTGCGTCCACGCGTTCACGAACCCAGGTCCCGGGATCGTCCGGTGGCTCGAGACGCAGGCGCCGCAACCGCCCCACCGACACTCGTACCGGTTCGCCCGGGACTGGGAGTACCTGACCGAGGCGACCGCAACCGACGAAGGGAAGAACACGGATGGCTGAGCAGACGGTGGTCGTGGTGGGCGGGACTCAAGGGCTCGGACGGGATCTCGCGCGGCATTACGCAGACGCCGGCCGCCGCGTGGTGGTGACCGGGCGAGACGCCGAGCGGGCCGCGGCGGCCTCCGCCGAGCTGGGCGACGCGGTCGAGGGACTCGCGTTCGATCTCTCCGAGCCGACGACGATCGCGCCCGCCCTCGCGGGGCTCGGCTCGATCGACCGGCTCGCCTTGGCAGCGCTCGACCGCGACCTGAACACCGTGAAGGACTACGACATCGAGGCGGCGATCCGGCTCGTCACCCTGAAGCTCGTCGGCTACACCGAGGTCGTCCACGCGCTGCTCGACCGGCTCACGCCCGACGCGTCGGTCCTTCTCTACGGGGGCCTCGCGAAGCTGCGGCCCTATCCGGGCTCCACGACGATCACGACGATCAACCACGGCGTCGACGGGCTGGTGCGGACGATGGCGGCAGAGCTCCCGCCGATCCGCGTGAACGCTCTCCATCCCGGGATCGTCGGCGACAGCCCATTCTGGGCGCCGAAGACCGAAGCGCTCGAGGCGACGAAGGCGAAGACCCCGACCGGCCGGCTCGTCGAGATGCGCGACGTCACCGATGCGGCCGTGTTCCTGCTGGAGAATCCCTCGATGCACGGAACCGAGCTCCGGATCGACGGCGGCTGGTCGCTCACATGACCTCTCGTGTCGCCGTGCTCGGCGCCGGCAACATGGCGGGGGCGATGGTCGGGACGCTCCGCCGAAACGGCTTCGACGTCACGGTCTGGAACCGGACGCCCGAGCGAGCTGAGAAGGTGGCGTCCGCCCACGGCGCGGCGATCGCATCGAGCTCGTCGGAGGCCGTCGCCGCGGCCGATGTGGTGCTGAGCAGCTTGGCCGACGACGAAGCCGTGCTCGCGACCTATCTGGGCGAGACCGGCGCCGCGAGCGCATGTGGCCCCGCCCACGTCGTCCTCGAGATGAGCACGATCGCGCCGGAGACCGCCCGCCGGGTCGGCGAAACCGTGTCGGCGACCGGCGCCGCGTTCCTCGACGCGCCGGTGTCGGGGAGCGTGCCCACCGTCGAGAAGGGCGAGCTCACGATCATGGTCGGGGGCGACGCCGCGGCGCTCGAGCGCGCCCGGCCAATCCTGGACGCGCTCGCCGCCAAGGTGTTCCACGTCGGTGCGCTCGGCGCCGGCGCCACGGTGAAGCTCGCGGTGAACGCCCTGGTACACGCGATCGACGTCGGTCTCTCCGAAGCGCTCGTCCTCGCGGAGAAGGCCGGTGTCGAAAGGAGCGCCGCCTACGACGTCTTCGCCGCGGGAGCGGCGGCCGCGCCGTTCGTGCTGTACAAACGCCCCGCGTTCGAGGACCCGGACCACGCGCCACTCACGTTCACGCTGGACCTGATGGCGAAGGACCTCGACCTGATCCTGTCGCTCGCGCGCGAGGTCGGAGCCCCGATGGGGCAGGCAGAACGCAATCGTGAGGTGGTCGAGCGAGCACTCGTCGGCGGGTGCTCCGGCCGCGACATGAGCGCCGTCGCCGAGTACCTCCGTCGGTCGGGCTAGGTTCCCCAGTCCTCGAAGGGATCGTGCC
Source organism: uncultured Actinomycetota bacterium (assembly GCA_963762015.1). Taxonomy (GTDB): domain Bacteria; phylum Actinomycetota; class UBA4738; order UBA4738; family HRBIN12; genus JAJNBA01. Next base: position 546,843 of record CAVXJL010000002.1, on the reverse strand, counting down.
CTCCCGGGGCGAAGTTCCAGTACTCACGGAGATCGCTGCACCTCCCGTCCGACTCGAACCGGAGGAGCAGGCACCCGGGGAGCGTGACCTCCTCGCCCTCGGAGACCATCGTCGTCCACCATTCGACCGCCACTCGACTGCCGTCGACGAACGGACGGCCCATCGAAACGCGGGCGTCGCGCTGCTGGCTCGTCACACCGTCCCAGTAGGCCCGGATCCCCTCATGACCGACGTGCGGCTCCTCGAACGGGTTCGATCGATAGCTCGCATCCTCCGTGAAGAGGGTGAGGACGAGGTCACTGTCAGCCGTTTCCCACGCCCTCCGATATCCCCCGATCCAGTCGCTCAGGTCCACGGCCTTCAGCGTATCCGCACGAGGATGCGCATCAGGGGGAGGGATCGTCCGGCGCCGGCTCGGGCGGCCCCGTCACGTCGGCCCGCCGGAGCACGATCATCACGGGAACCAACACGACCAGGACGCCGAGCCCGGCGATCAGGAACACGATCCGCGGCGAGGTGAGCTCGACCAGGAACCCGCCGGCCGCGAATGCCAGCGTGTGCCCTGCGGGCGCCGCCGTGCCGACGAGGCCGAAGACCCGTCCGAGCATCTGCCGCGGCACCGCCTGCTGGACCAGCGTGTCCATCGCCACGACGTCCACCGCATTGCCCACACCGGCGATCGCCTGGCCGACGGCCACCAGGGCGATCAAGGGCGCGATCCCGGTGAGCACGGCGCCGATCCCGCTCGCGACCCAGCCCAGGAGGAAGACCGTGCCCGCCGCGGCGACGGTCCCCTTCCACGAGAGTCCCAGCGAGCCGGCCAACATCCCGACGCCGTACGCGCCGGTCACCAGCCCGTAGGCGAGTGCGCTGCCGCCGAGCGTGTCGCGCACCAGGAACACGAGCGCGACGTCGTCCAAGCCGGCGAACGCGACCCCGACGAACAGCGCGACGATCAGCGTGCGGACCACACGGTTCCGCCGGGCGAACCGGAGCCCGTCCATGCCGACGGCGAGGAAGCCCCGGGGTTCCCCGCCGTCGGCGGGTGCGCGGAGCGGTGGCAGCCCCAGCAGGAGAACAGCCGAGAGCACGAACGAGAGGGCGTTCGCGGCGAGAGCGCCGCGGCCGCCCAGCCACGAGTAGAGCAATCCACCGAGAACGGGCCCGGCCGCCACCTGGATGTTCAGGGACATCCCGATCCAGGCGTTCGCGCGCATCAGCTGCTCCGGCCGGACGAGCGCCGGCAGGGCGCTCCGACCGGCCGGCCCGAACAGCGTGTCGCACGCGGCCGCCAGCGCGACGAGCCCGAGCAGCACCGGGAACGACGGGTCGAGCCAGGCGATCGTGCCGAAGATCGCGGCCTGGCCGATGTCGCAGGCCACCATCAGCGTCCGCTGCTCGACGCGGTCGACGATCGCGCCGGCGATCGGCCCCAGGAACCGTGGAAGCGAAGTCGCGAGCAGCAGCGCCCCGACGGCCGTCCCGGTCCCTCGCTCGTCCTGCACCATGAGGACGAGTGCGATCAAGGCGATCCCGTCGCCGATGTGGGACACGGTGCGGGCCGCGAGCAGCCGGCGGAACGCAGGCGCGTCGCGGATCGGGTTCGTCACGTCCTCGCTCATGCGTCGCGTCCCGGCATCTGGAGGAAGAGCATCGCGGCCGTGAACGTCGTCGAGCCCTCCGTCGGGCTCGGGAGCGCGAGCTCGTCCAGGCGGTGAAGCAACGCATGCAGCGCCTCGCTCGCGGCGTCGACCCCATCGGCATCGAGCTCGATCTCCCGCGTGGACAACACGTCGCGGTCGACGTCGTGACGTTCGGTCGCAGCCTCGTCCATCCGCCGAAGCAGCTCGGCGACGTACGCGCGGTTCATCGCCTGGCGCATCCCCCGCGGAGCGTCCGGCTCCACGTCGACCCACAGGCCGTGGGGCACCTCGAACAGGATCTCGGTCCCGCCGCGCCGGCTCCGCTCCCCCACGCGGAGCGCGATCCCCGCCCGCTCCAGGGACCGGAGGTGGTACTGGGCGGAACCGAACCGGATCCCGAGGCGCCGGGCGAGCTCCGAGGCGGAAAGGGCCTCTGCGCGGAGGAGGTGGAGCATCCGCACGCGCGTCGGGTGCGCCAGTGCCCGCATCGCAGGGAGCCCCGCGACGCGATGCGTGAACCGACCGGTCGACGTGTTCCGAGGTAGCACGAGATAACCCTACAACATCTCTTATAGGGTCATCGTTCATCCCGCAACGGAGCGCACTTCGCTGATTCGGGGACTCGCTCAGACACGACAGCGCTTCAGAGGTGAGCGAGCGGCACCTGAGCGGCGGATGCATGCGGGAGCCGCCTGAGGAGGGGCAGCAGCAAGGCTGCGCCAAAGAGTCCCATGACGCCAGCAAACACGAAGGCGCCCGCCGGACCCACGCGACCGACGACCAGGCCACCCAGCAGTAGCGCTCCGACGAAGGCGCCCGTCATCACCGCCTCCCATGCGCCCATCACCCGACCCCGAAGGTGGTCCGGCGTGAGTCGTTGAAGCAGGTTCTGCTCGACGACCTGCGTCGGTCCATCGGCCAGTCCGAATGCGGCGATCCAGACGAGGACGAGCCAGAAAGACGGCGACAGCGCCACCCCGAAGCACGTGAGAGCCATGAGCGCACTGAACGAAACGATCCAAACCGCTTCCCGTTCCCGCCGTACCCCCCGTGACATCCAAGCCCCGACGATCGTTCCGCCGCCCCAGAACGCCGTAAGGGCGCCATAACCAAGCGCGCCGGCCTCGAACTCGTCGGCGAGGAGCGGTTCCGCCACGATCGTGGAGGCGGTGCCGAGGACGAACACCACCCAAGAAAGGAGCATCTGTCGCAGCACAGGCTCGCGGACGATGAAGACGATCCCGCTTGCCAAGCCACCCCGGTCGGCGGTTCCAGATGAGACACGATCCGCGCCCGCGAAGCGTCCGTGGACGCCAACCACGAGCGCCGCAGCGACGACGAATGACACGGCGTTCAGACCGAAGACGCCGCGCGACCCGACCGCTGCGAACAGCAGCCCTCCCACAAGAGGGCCGATCGTGAGCCCGGCGTTCCTCCCCATCGCGATCAAGCTGTTCGCCCGAGCGAGCTCATCTTCCCCGGCGAGGTTCGGAAGGGCGGCGCTTGATGCCGGGAGGAACAGGCTCTCGAACAGCGACGCACCGAACGCGAGGCCGAGCAGGAGGCCGGGCGTCTCCGTGACTCCCACCATCAGCGCCCAGGCGGCAGCCGCACCGACTTCGCCAGTGATCATCACCCGGCGGCGATCGAATCGGTCGCTGATCGCCCCGGCCACCGGTCCGAAGAACCCCACGACACCGAACGTGAGGATCATCGTTACCGACACCCATGCCGTTGATCGCGTCTGTTGGTGGATCGAGAAGACAAGCGCGATCGAGGCTGCGTACGTGCCGGTGAGCGAAATCATCCGGGCCAGGGCGAGGCGGGCCACCGGCGAGCGAGTGGGCGGGGACGTGCGCTCAGGATCGCTGGTTCGGGACGATCTGATCGCGTGTGCCACGGTCTCACCCCTGTGGGTTGCGTCGTTGACCGCGACGATACGCTCGAGTAGCGTAACTAGTCAAGATGCAAATAGCTGGTGTCGCCGCCGAGCAGCTCTTCGTCGACTTCGTGAACAGCGAGTGGTACGACGGTCGCGGCCGGTTCGAGGAGCACCTCCTCGATCCCGTTTGGCGAGCGTGGTTCGTTAGCGAATGGGGAATCGATGATCCGGGAGAGCCCTCTGGCTCAATGCTCCGTCGCTTGCTCCGGCTCCGAGACGCGACGAGGGGGACGGTCGAGGACGCCTACCTAGACCGCGTTCCGTCCACGAGGGAGATCGCGAGACACGCTCAAAGCCTGTCCTCGATCCCGATGCGACTCGAGATCTTCGGCGAGCCACCGATCGCGGGATGGGGAGTCGCGACGCCCTCATGGGCGCACATCGAGGGCGAAGTCATCCGGACGTGTCTTGAGTTCCTCGCGAGCCCGGCTCGAGGTCGCCTGCGACGGTGTCGGAACGAGGGTTGCCGCTGGGCTTTCGTGGATGCATCGCGCAATGGAAGTCGCCGCTGGTGCGACCCTGGGATCTGCGGAAATGTGTCGAAGGTCCGCGCCTACCGGAAACGACACAAGCGTCGCTGACCTGAGGAGGTGTCGGAAAGGAGTCGAACTCCCAACCTCTGATCCGTCGTCAAAGGCTCTTCTTCAGCATCTCCATCAGGGACACCAGCGGCCCGGTGTCCTGCATCACGTAGAAGTGGGCCGACGGCACACCCTGCTCGAACAACTGCAGCGTCTGTTCGAATGCCCATCGGATCCCCACGTCGGCGACCTTCTCGTCACCGACGGATGCAACCTCGGCGACCAGTGCCTCAGGCACCGCGACGTTGAAGGTTCGCGGGATGCTCGTGACGTGTGTCCGGCGCGTGAGGATCTTGAGTCCCGGGATGATCGGGATCGTCACGCCCTGGTCGTGGCAGGACTTCACGAACCGGAAGAAGACCTCGTTGTCGTAGAACAGCTGCGTCACGGCGTACTCGGCGCCGGCACGCTGTTTCTCCAGGAGGACGCCGATGTCGCGCTCGAGGTTCGGTGCCTCCTCGTGCTTCTCGGGGTAGGCCGCGACACCGATGCAGAAGTCGGTCGGCGTGGATTCGACCAGCTCCTCGAGGTACTCGCCACGATTCATCGCGGCCACCTGTCCGACGAGGTCGAGGGCACTTTCGTTCGCGCTGCGACCATCCGACGGCGCGCGGCGCTCACCATCGCCCCGGATCGTGAGCACGTTCTCGATCCCGAGGTAGTTCAGCTCGATGAGTGAATCCTCGGTCTCCTCTCGCGTGAACCCGTTGCACAACACGTGCGGGACCGGGTCGACGTCGAAGCGATATTTGATCGCGGCGCACAGGCCGAATGTGCCGGGGGCCTTTCGGGTCACGCGGCGCCGATACGTGCCGCCGGGCACCTCGTCCCACACCGTTTCCGCCGCGTGACTGGTGATGTCGATGAACGGCGGCTCGTACGGCATCAGCGAGGAGACCGCTTCGTAGATCCGTTCCACGTTGGCCCCGCGGCGTGGAGGGATGATCTCGACGCTAACGAAAGGGTTCGTGGCGCTCGCGAGATGCTCGATGACCTTCACGGTTCGAGCCTAGTGGTCGCGCGCCGCTCCACGCGTATCACTCCCGCCAGGGCAGCCGGATCCCTCGTGCCGCCGCGACCTCGAGCGCCCGCTCGTACCCGGCGTCGGCGTGCCTGATCACGCCGGTCCCAGGGTCGGTCGTCAGAACCCGCTCCAGGCGTGCCGCCGCGTTCTCCGTGCCGTCCGCGACCACGACCATCCCGGCGTGGATCGAGTACCCGATCCCCACGCCGCCGCCGTGGTGCACGCTCACCCAGTGGGCGCCGGCCGCGGTGTTGATCAGTGCGTTCAGGATCGGCCAGTCGGCGATCGCGTCCGAGCCGTCCTTCATGCCCTCGGTCTCCCGGTAGGGCGAGGCGACGGACCCGCTGTCCAGGTGGTCGCGTCCGATGACGATCGGCGCCGACAGCTCGCCGCTCGCCACCATCTCGTTGAAGCGCAAACCTGCCTTCGCCCGCTGCCCGTACCCGAGCCAGCAGATCCGAGCGGGGAGCCCCTGATACGCGACCCGCTCCCCCGCCATCTGGAGCCACCGAAGGAGCCGCTCATCCTCGGGGAACAGCTCGGCGACCGCCCGGTCGGTCTTCTCGATGTCTTCCGCGTCGCCGGAAAGCGCCGCCCACCGGAACGGCCCCTTCCCCTCGCAGAACATCGGCCGGACGAACGCCGGGACGAATCCGGGGTAGTCGTACGCGCGCTCGAAGCCGCCCGCTTCGGCGCCCGCACGGAGGTTGTTCCCGTAGTCGAAGACCACGGAGCCGGCCTCGAGGAACCCGACCATCGCCTCCACATGGCGGGCCATCGACGCAACCGACCGTCGTTGGTAGTCATCCGGGTCCCGTTCTCGGAGCGCCGCCGCCTCCTCGAGCGTAAGCCCGGCCGGTACGTATCCGCCGAGCGGGTCGTGGGCGCTCGTCTGATCGGTCACGATGTCGGGACGGAAGCCGCGTGCGAGCAGCGCCGGCTCCACGTCCGCGCAGTTCCCCCGCAGGCCGATCGAGAGCGGCTCGCGACTGGACTTCGACTCCTGTGCCCAGCGGAGAGCCTCCTCGACGTCGGCGGTCTCGCGATCGAGGTACCCGGTCTTGATGCGACGCTCGATGCTCACCGGGTCGACCTCGATACAGATCGCGACGCCCCCGTTCATCGTGACGGCGAGCGGCTGCGCTCCCCCCATGCCCCCGAGCCCGCCGGTGAGCGTGATCGTGCCGGCCAGGGTCCCGCCGAACCGCTGTGTCGCGCACTCGGCGAGGGTTTCGTAGGTCCCCTGCAGGATCCCCTGGGTGCCGATGTAGATCCACGAGCCGGCGGTCATCTGCCCGTACATCGTGAGACCGGCGTCCTCCAGTTCCCGGAAGGTCTCCCAATCAGCCCATTTCGGCACGAGCATCGCGTTCGAGATCAGGACCCGCGGCGCCATCTCGTGGGTGCGGAAGACCCCCACCGGCTTCCCGGACTGGACCAGGAGCGTCTCGTCGTCGCCGAGATCCTTCAGTGACCGGACGATGGCGTGGTACGCATCCCAGGATCGAGCGGCGCGGCCCGTTCCGCCGTAGACGACGAGGTCTTCGGGGCGCTCCGCGACCTCCGGATCAAGGTTGTTCATCAGCATCCGCATCGCGGCTTCCTGCGGCCAGGACCGGCAGCTCAGCTCGGAACCCCTCGGCGCCCGCACCTCGTGAGCGTTCATCTGCTCCATCTTGGGCGATACCCCCGGTTGGGTAACCTCCATCTGGGCTACGGCAGAGATGCTACTCGGATGCTTGAGTGGCCCCGGGTTCACCTGTACCGTCCGCGCGATGGCCTCGGACAGAACCATCGTCGACATCGAGGCGAGTCACTCCGTGGATCCCATCCGGGTACTCCTCGCCGATGACGAGCCCGGGCTGCGAACCGCCCTCACGGAGCTCCTCAGCCACGAGGATCGGGTCGAGCTGATCGGGACGGCCGCCGATGCCGAGGAGGCGATCCGGATCGCCGAGTCGGGCCGGCCGGACGTCGCGCTCGTCGATGTCCGCATGCCCGAAGGCGGAGGGCCCCACGCGGCGAGGGGCATCTCGCGCGTGTCCCCCCGAACGCGGGTGATCGCACTCTCCGCCTATGAGGACAGGAAGAACGTGATGGAGATGCTCCGTGCCGGCGCCGTCGGCTATCTCGTCAAGGGGACGGCGGCCGACGAGCTCGTCCACGGGATCGAGATGGTGGCCCAGGGCGGCACCAGTCTCTCGGCCGAGGTGCTGGGCGGCGTGGTCGCCGAGCTCGCGACGCAGCTCCGCCGCGAAGAGATCGAAGACGAGGCCGACCAGGCGATCCGGGGCGACATCGAACGATTCGTCTCCGGCCACGGGGTCTGGATGGTGTTCCACCCGATCGTCGATCTCGAGACACGCCAGGAGATCGGGGTGGAGGCGCTCGCACGGTTCGGATCGATCCCCGTGAAGCCGCCCGACCGATGGTTCGCCGAAGCCACGGCGCTCGAGCTCGGGCTCCAGCTTCAGCTCAGGACCCTGAAGGAGGCACTCGATGCGCTCCCGAAGATCCCGGACGGGATGTTCCTGGCGGTCAACTGCTCGCACGTCGCCGCCTCATCTCCCGAGTTCGCCGAGCGATTGGACGGCGTCGAGGACCGCATCGTCCTCGAGATCACGGAACACGAGGCCATCGAGGACTACGGCGTGCTCGCGGAGGCACTCGCGCCCCTCCGTGAGCGCGGCCTGCGCGTCGCCGTCGACGACGTCGGCGCGGGCTATGCGAGCCTGCGTCACGCGCTCCAGCTCGCGCCCGACATGGTGAAGATGGACATCTCGCTCACCCGGGGCATCGACCGCGATCCGGGACGTCGTGCCCTCGCCACCGCGCTGATCTCCTTCGCGGTCGAGACGCACATGACGATCGTTGCCGAAGGGATCGAAACGGCAGGAGAGCTCCACGCGTTGCGCGAGCTCGGCGTCCGGTACGGGCAGGGCTTCTACCTCGCCCACCCCGCCCCGCTCGACTGATCCTGCCTCAGGAGCTCTCTGCCGACCGACTGCGGACGAGGCTCCGGAGCACCCGCAGATCGCGGGCGAAGATCCGGCGCATCAGCGGCGCCGCCACCCGGAGACCGAGTCGGCCGACCGGACCCAACGCCCTCGGTGCGAAGAGGGTCTCGCGCCAGCGCATCCGCGTGCCCTCACTCACCGGTTGGAGCTGGATCTCACCGGCGCCCTTCACCCATCCGAGATGATCGATCACGAGGATCCGCGGAGGCTCCCACATGCTGACCCGAACCTTGTCGCGTGTCCTGATACCCGCGATCCGCACCGTCGCGCGTGCCTCGACGCCCACGCCCTCCCGTTGCTCGCCGATCAACTCGAAGTCGGAGGCCTCGAGCATCCAGTCGTCCTGATGCTCCCAGTCCGTGATCAACGCCCACACGATCTCGGGTGGCCCGGGCATCGTGTCGGAGACCTCGATGACGAGGGGACGCCGTCGCGCGGATCGAGGCTCGGCGTTCAGCGGATCAGCTCGAGCGGCGGTCGATCGACCATGAAGAGGCGCCCGTGTCCTTCGTGAACTGCTTCATCTCCATGGCGACGGTCACCGCCTCCGCGTAGTGCCGGAACGCCCTCTTCTCCGTCGAGGCGATCCCGATCGACAGCGTCAACAGCGGGAACCGCTGGAGATCGCCACGTCGATTCGTGACCTCGACGTAGCCGTTCGTGCGGTCGTCCACGTCATAGAGACCGGGCACCATCTCGTCGAACATCTGCACGATCTGCTGAGCCGTGGCCGTCGCATGCTCAGGCGGCACCACGACCACGAAGTCGTCTCCCCCGGCGTGCCCAACGAACGTGTCGGCTCCCACGACGTGCGAGGCGGCCTCGCCGATCACCCGGGCCGTCTCTCTGATGGCTTCGTCCCCCCGAAGGAATCCGTATCGGTCGTTGTAGGCCTTGAACCGGTCGAGGTCGACATACAGGACGGCGAACGGGTCGCCGGCCGCGACACGTCGTTCGATCTCGTCCTCGATCGCGATGTTGCCGGCAAGGCCCGTCATCGGCGAAAGGGACCGCGTGTCACTCGCGCGGTTCAGCACTCCCCGGATCCGCGCCAGCAGCTCCGGCGTGTCGAACGGCTTCACGATGTAATCGTCCGCACCGATCGCGAAGCCCTCCAGCTTGTCGGCCGACAGTCCTCTTGCGGTCAGCATGATCACGGAGACCGTGGCGGTCCTCGGATCCTGACGCAGGCGGCGGGTCAGCTCGAACCCGTCCATGTTGGGCATCATCACGTCGGCGAGGACGAGCTGCGGTGGGCGCTCCTGAGCGGCCGCGAGAGCCTGTTCCCCGTCGCTCGCTACCCGCACGTCGTAGCCGGCCGCCTTCAGCTCGATCTCGAGGAGACGCGCGATGAACGGGTCGTCGTCGACGACGAGGAGACTCTCCCCGCCGCCGCCGGGATCGTCGTCCTGTGGCTTCTCTTGCGCCGCAGTCTCCGGCGCTGCCGTCTGTGGCGCTGCGGCCTCAGGCGCTGCCACCTCTGGCTCTGACGTCTCTGGGTCTGTCACTGGCTCTCCCGTCGTCCCGCAAGGGGTTGCCTTCCGGACATCGGCACTCTACCGCCACAAGGTGAGCTCGCCGGGTAAGGGAGCAGGACGTTCCCTGCGCCGCGTGGCACGATGGGGCCGGCCTCCTGGGGCCTTGAAGGAGACGGCGATGCCTGTGCTCGACTCGTTCCTCGATGCGATGGGCGACACGCCCCTCGTGCGCCTGCGGGCGGTGGCCCGTGGGGTCAAGCCGACGATCCTGGCCAAGCTCGAGATGCTGAATCCGGGCGGCTCCGTCAAGGACCGGATCGGCATCAGGATGATCGAGGCGGCCGAGCGGGAAGGGCTCCTCAAGCCCGGAGGCACGATCGTCGAGCCCACATCCGGCAACACCGGGCACGGGCTCGCGATCGCCGCGGCCGTTCGCGGCTATCGCTGCATCTTCGTGATGCCGGACAAGATGAGCCAGGAGAAGATCTCCCTTCTCCGCGCCTACGGCGCCGAGGTCGTGATCTGCCCCACCGCCGTCGCACCCGATTCCCCGGAGAGCTACTACCGGGTGGCAGACCGCCTGGCCGCGGAGGTCCCCGGCGCGTTCCAACCGAACCAGTACCACAACCCCGTGAACCCCCAGACCCACTACGAGTCGACCGGCCCGGAGATCTGGCAGCAGACAGAGGGCCGGCTCACCGCGTTCGTCTGTGGCGTGGGGACGGGTGGCACGATCTCGGGAGCGGGTCGCTACCTGAAGGAGCAGAACCCCGACGTCCTCGTGGTGGGGGCGGATCCCGAGGGGTCGCTCTACTCCGGCGACACCCCGAGGCCGTACCTCGTCGAGGGGATCGGCGAGGACTTCTTCCCCACGACCTTCGACCCGTCGGTCGTGGATCGCTACGTCCGCGTCTCCGATCGCGATTCGTTCCTGACAGCGCGCGCGATCACTCGTCGTGAGGGGATCCTCGTGGGAGGCTCGAGCGGCACCGCCGTCTACGCGGCACTGCAGGTCGCTCGAGACCTCGATGACCGTGATGCGACGATCGTCGTCCTGCTCCCCGACACCGGGCGGCAGTACATGTCGAAGCTCTATTCCGAGACATGGATGCTGCAGCACGGGATGCTCGAGCGACCGGAGATGATCCGCGTCGAGGAGGTCCTCTCCGCGAAGTCCGGCGAGATCCCTTCGCTCGTCACCGTGAATGCACACGACAAGGTGCGTCAGGCCGTCGAGACCTTGCAGGAGCATGGGATCTCGCAGGCGCCGGTGGTGCGGGAGGAGTCCATCGACGTCTCGCAGTTCGTCGGATCGATCCGCGACCGCGAGCTGCTGGAGCGCGTGTTCCGAGACCCCGACGCGCTCCAGCTGGACGTCGCCGAAGCGATGGCGCCGCCCATCCCGATGGTCGAATGGGACGCACCCGTGGAGATGGCGTTCGCGGAGCTCGAACGGACGTCCGCTCTGGTCGTGACCAAGTCGGGACAGGCGCTCGGCGTGTTGACCCGGAGCGACCTCCTCGAGTTCCTCGCTCGACAGCGGCGGGCGTAGTCTGCGCCGATGAAGTTCGAGACGGCAGCGATCCACGCAGGACAGGATCCGGACGCACCCTACGGCTCGGTGAACGTCCCGATCTACCAGACGTCGACCTACGCGCAGCCCTCGGTGGGCAAGCCCAAGGTGTTCGACTACGCGCGTGGGGGGAACCCCACGCGCCAGGCGTTCCAGCAGGCGCTCGCCGCCCTGGAGGGCGGCGAGCGCTGCTTCGCGTTCGGGAGCGGGATGGCCGCCGAGTCGACCTTGATGCTCACCCTGCGGCCGGGTGACCACGTGCTCCTCGCCGACGACGTGTACGGCGGCACGTACCGGCTGCTGTCCAAGGTGCTCGAACCCTGGGGCCTGTCGTTCTCGACCGTGGATCTCAACGATGTGGACGCGATCCGTGGCGCGTTCCGACCTCAGACCCGCGTCGTCTGGTTCGAGACGCCGTCCAACCCGTTGCTGAAGATCGTCGACCTCGAGGCCGTGTGCACCGTCGCGCACGATGCGGGCGCTCGCGTCGTCGTGGACAACACTTTCGCGACGCCGGCGTTGCAGCGGCCGCTCGAGCTCGGGGCCGACGCGGTCATGCACAGCGTGACGAAATACCTCGGGGGCCACTCGGATCTGATCGGCGGCGCGATCGTCACCAGCGACCCGGAGTGGATCGAACGGCTCGGGTTCCTGGTGAACGCGGTCGGCGCGGTTCCCGGGCCGATGGATTCGTATCTCGGCCTCCGAGGCCTCAAGACGCTCGCCCTGCGGATGCAGAAGCATTCGGAGAACGCATCGATGATCGCCGACTGGCTGTCTTCGCACCCGAAGGTTCGCCACGTCTACTTCCCGGGACTTCCGACGCATCCCGGCCACGACATCGCTGCGCGTCAGATGTCGTCGTTCGGCGGCATGGTCTCCTTCGAGGTCGGGTCCGCGGACGAGGCGATCGCGGTGGCCGAACGAACCGAGCTGTTCTTCCTCGCCGAGTCGCTCGGCGGCGTGGAGTCCCTGATCGAGGTCCCGGGGCCGATGACGCACGCGAGCGTCGCCGGATCGGCGCTGGAGGTGGCTCCGGAGATCGTCCGCCTCTCGGTCGGGATCGAGCACGTCGACGACCTGATCGCGGACCTCTCTCAGGCGCTCGGCTAGGAACCCAGCAAGATCTCGCTCCCGTCGCCGAGGCCGATGCCCACCGCGTACACGCGCGGGTCGCCGGCGACGACGCGGATCGGGACGTCGGCGCCGCCGAGCCAGTCGCGGAGCCGAGCCTCGTCCCCGCCGACCTCGGCCCAGGCGATCCCTTCGGCCGGGACCCGATGGTCGGCGGGCGCGGCACCTGGATGCAGCGCCGCGGGGACGTCCCACGAGATGAAGAACGGCAGCGAGAGCTCCTCGCCACGCTCCTCGATCCCGGCGCCGCGCCACCGCACCTCGCTTCCGTCGGGCCGCCTGCGCGCACCGGGCCGAACGGTGAGTCCGAGCCTGGCGGCGGTCGCGTCGACGTCGTCGTCCGCGAGGCAGACGGAGAACCATCGGTCGCCGTCCGCCGAGAGCTCCATCAGGGTTCGTCCGAGCACGCTGGTCGATCCGACGCCCTCGTCGACGACGCCCAGGAGCTCGACGTAGTCGTTCCCGAGCGGCGCGATCATGTTGGCGGTGCCCCACTGAGGATGACGCCCGCCGGGAGCGAACCGAAGTCCGTGCTCGTCCCAGAGGTGCCCGGCCGACGCCTCGAGGTCACGGACGGCGAGCACGACGTGGTCGATCCTGTACATCTCCTGCGGGCGGAGCCTAGGTCGCCTGACGCTTCATGTACGCGACCATCGAGACGCCGCCCGCCGGTGTCTGCTGCTGCAGGATCGTCACGAGCTCCCAGCCGTCTTCGCCGAAGTTGTTCAAGATCTCGCCCGGGTTGTGCTCGAGCAACGGCGCCACGAAGTACTCCCACTTCATCTCAGCTTCCCCCTTGTGCCATCAGTCGTTCATGCATGTGCCTGAAGCAGACGCCCATGATCACTTCGAGGCCGCCTTCGGTGGCGATCCGAGCCGCCTCTTCGTTCACGATCCCCTCCTGGAGCCAGAGCACGCGCGCACCGATCGCGACCGCCTGCCGGGCCACCTCCGGCGTGTGCTCCGCGCGGCGGAACACGTCCACCACGTCCACGTGGACCTCGCGCGGGATCTCGAGGAGCGAGGCGTACGCCGGCTCTCCCAAGACCTCCGTCTCGTTCGGGTTGACCGGCACGATCCGGTACCCGTGCTCCTGGAGGTAGGAGGCCACCCCGTAGGACGGTCGCGACGGCTTCGAGGAGATCCCGACGACGGCGATCACACGGGCCTCTCCCAGCAGCGACCGGAGCGCGCGCTCCTCCTCGCTCAGGTCAGGGTCCACGGCGCCTCCATCCTGAGCACGTCGAGGAAGGAATGGACCATCAGCCCCGTGGCGCCCCAGATCGTGTGCCCGTCCGCGGGATACGCCCAGCCGTGCCAGACGCTCCCGTCGCCGCGAGGCAGCTCCATCGGCTCCTCGACGGCGACGAGGTCGGCCAGCGGCACGCGGATGATCTCCTTGATCTCGGCCTCCGCGGCGAACAGATCCGGGGGCAACTTCAACAGACCGACGAAGGGGATCACGAGGATCGCGGACACGTAGGTGTGCACGGGCGGGAGGGCTCCGACCAGCTGTGGAAGCGCGGGGTCGAGGCCGATCTCCTCGAAGGCCTCGCGCCGCGCGGCGTCGGCGGGCGCCTCGCCCTCGTCCACGAGCCCGCCGGGGAAGGAGACCTCCCCGGGGTGACGCGACAACGCGTCGGAGCGGACCGTGAAGATCAAGGAGGGGTCCGGCGATTCGACGAGCGGGGCGAGCACGGCGGCGAGGCGGTCGCCCGGCGCCGGCGCGTGCGCCGGCGCCGGATCGAGCGCCGAACGAAGGACTTCCTGCAGAGAGGGCGCGTGTAGCATCCGCAGCCATGGTAGGCGAGGACGTCGCGGAGCCCGCGTCGGAAGCTGCCGCCGACGCGGCGGCTGCGGCGGCGGCCGAGGCCGCGGCAGCGGCCACCGACCGGGATGAGGTTCTCCGCTATGCACGAGCCCTGATCGCCGCGCCGTCCGAGAACCCCGGAGGTACCGAGGACGAGGTCGCCGACGTGGCCATGGGCATCCTCACCGACCTCGGTGCCGAGATCCAGATCGTCCGGTCCGAAGAGGGGCGTCCCAGCGTCGTGGCGCGGATCGGCTCCGGGGCGCGCCCCCATCTCGCCTGGAACGGGCACCTCGACACCGTGCCGGCCGGCGATCCTTCGACGTGGTCGAGCAGCCCTTTCGAAGGCGCGGTCGTCGACGGCAGGCTGGTGGGCCGCGGGGCCTGCGACATGAAGGGGCCGATCGCGTCCGCGCTCGCGGCCGTCGCGGCGCTCCGCCGCGCCGGCCTCTCGCTGGCCGGAACCCTCGAGCTGCATCTGGTGGCCGACGAGGAGCTCGCTGGGATCCACGGCACCAAGGTCCTCCGCGACCAGGGTCTCCTCGACCAGGACGCGGCCATCGTGGGCGAGCCGTCCGAGATGGAGATCGCTCTGGCCGAACGCGGCGGCGCCTGGGTCAAGGCCGTGGCGCACGGCAAGGCGGCCCACGGCTCGCAGCCGGACCGCGGCATCAACGCGATCCTCACGATGTCGCGCTTCCTGCTGCGATTGCCGGAGGCGCTTCCCGACCGGGTGCATCCCCTCGTCGGGCCTCCGACGGTCAACGTCGCGCTGGTGTCCGGAGGGAGCGCACCCAACGTCGTGCCGGACCGCTGCGAGGTGGAGATCGATCGTCGGATCGTGCCGGGCGAGGAAGACCCCGAGGAGGTGCTCGCCCCGTTCCGTCTCCTGGTCGACGACCTCGTGGCGGAGCGCCCGGAGACCGACATCGACATCTCGTTGAAGGATTGGACCGAGGCGGCCGAGACTACCGGCGACTCCGCGATCGCGGCGCTCGTTCGCGACGCGATCGCCACCGAGACCGGTGCGCCACCGTCATTCGTGGGCTTCACGGGCATCACCGACGCCCGCTTCTACATCAACGACTCGCACATCCCGACGGTGATCGCCGGACCGGGCTCCCTCTCCCTCGCGCACACCGCGAACGAGTCCATCGGGGTGGAGGAGATGGTCGTGGCGGCACGGGCCTACGCGCGCGTCTTCGTCGGCTTCCTGGGGACGCGCTGATCCTCCGATGGACCGGTTCGACGTCTTCGTGATCGGCGGCGGCGGTACCGGGTCCGAGGTCGCCTTCTCGCTCGCGCGGACGTCGGGGATGAAGGTGGCCCTTGCGGAAAGGGACAAGCTCGGCGGTGAGTGCAACCACTACGGCTGCGTGCCCACGAAGGTCATGCTCCGATCCGCGAAGATCGCGGCACTCGCCCGTGACGGCGAGCGCTTCGGCCTGCGGATCCCCGACGTCGAGGTCGACCTCAAGGCGGTGCAGCAACGTGCCCGTGACGTCATCGACTCCCAGTCCGGCGACGGTGCGGCGCCGTTCGAGCAAGCGGGCGTCGAGGTGTTCATGCAAGAGGCACGGCTCCTCGGTGAGCACCGGGTGGAACTTGCGGACGGCACGCAGGCGGAGGCCGACCGCGTCGTTCTGGCGACCGGGACGGACGCCGACGTTCCCCCGATCCCCGGACTCGAGGAGGGACCCTTCTGGACCAACAAGGAAGCGATCTGGCGTCCGGAGACGGTCCCCGAGTCCCTCGCGGTGATCGGCACCGGCGCCATCGGGATCGAGTTCGCGCAGATCTACGCCCGCTTCGGCTCACGCGTGACGGCGCTGGAGTCCCTCCCGCACGTCCTTCCCCAAGAGGACGAAGAGGCCGCCGCATCCCTTGTCCCTGCCCTCGAAGGCGAGGGGATCGCCCTGATGTCGAGCGTGACGATCGAACGGGCGCATCACGATGGATCCGCGTGGACGCTGGCCCTCGAGGACGGGGATCCGGTGGTCGCCGATGAGCTTCTCGTCGCGACCGGAAGGCAACCGGTCTTCGACAGCCACGACCTGGACGCGGCGGGGGTCGAGCTGGACGACGAGGGGAAGCCGATCCTCACCGAGACGCTTCGCACCACCAACGACCACGTCTGGGCCGCCGGCGACGCGACCGGAGACCTGCTGTTCACCCACGTGGGCACGTACGAGGCAGAGCTCGTCGTCAAGGACATCCTCGGGCACCCGGAGCGGCGGGACTACCGGGTCGTGCCCCGGGTCACGTTCTGCGATCCCGAGGTCGCGAGCGTCGGCCTCACGGAACGGGAGGCTCGCGACGACGGCCACCGGGTGATCACCGCGGTGGTCCGGTTCGCGGACAACGAGCGCTCGTACATCGAGGGCGGCACACACGGCCTCGTGAAGCTCGTGGCCGAGCGCACGAACGGCGAGCTCCTCGGGGGGCACATCGTGGGCGAGGAGGCCGGGGCCCTGATCCACCAGGTGGTCCTCATGATGGTGGCGCGGACGACGGCGCCGGCCGTCGCCGGCGCGATCCACGCCTACCCCACGCTTTCGGAGTCGGTGAAGGCCGCCCTGCTCGGCATCGACGAGCAGGTCGGGTAGCCTTGGGGGACATGGACGCTTCCGTCACCGAGGTCATCGCCGTCACCGAAAAGGCCGCGCGCCGGATCGCCGCGCTCGCGCTGAAGGAGGGGCGCGCGCTGCCGATCCTGCGCGTCCGCGTGACGGCCGGCGGATGCTCCGGGTTCACCTACGAGCTGTCGTTCGTCGACGGTCCCGACGAGAGCGACGCGGTGATCGAAGCCGCGGACGGCGTCCGCGTCCTCGTCGACCCGAAGAGCGGGCCGATCGTCCGGGGGTCCACGCTCGAGTACAACGACGCGCTCCTCGGGGGCGGCCTCAAGATGATCAACCCGCAGGCCACCCACGAGTGCGCCTGCGGCGACTCGTTCGCGATCTAGCCAGGACCCTCACCCGACGGTGAGCGTCCCCGTCATCTGAGAGTGGAACCGGCACACGAACCCACCGCTGCTGACGCCCGTGAGATCGATCTCCACCGTGTCACCGACGCCGATAGTCTCGTCGATCGCGCCGTCGTCGGTCGTGAACGTGTGCGAGGTCTCGCCGATGTTGAAGACCGTGATGGTCTGCCCCTCGGTCACGGAGAGCTTGGCCGGCGAGAAGCTGAAGTCCACGATGGTCAGGTCGGCGCCACCCTCATCGGATGGGCTGCCACCGTCATCGGACGGGCTCTGGCTGGGGGTGCCACCGTCATCTGCCGGCGGAGTGTCGTCCCCTCCGCAGGCCGCCGCCAGCAGCGTGAGCGCGAACAGGGCTCCCAGCAGTCGCATCCACCGTCGGTGCATCTTCCCTCCCAGTCGTCACGGCTAATGGTGCCGACGGTACTACGGCCGAGCGGCGGTCGAGGCTTTCGCCCGTGGCGAGATGGGCAACTACACTGCCGACGTGGCCGTCGAGAAGACCCAGTGGCGAGACCTCTACAACGAGGTGGTGCTCACGGGGCTGTGCACCGGCTGCACCTCCTGCATCGTTGCCTGTCCGTTCCACGTCCTGGGCTACGAGAACGACGTCCCGGTCCAGCTCCAAGAGGAAGGGCCCGACGGCTGCAGCCACGGCGATAAGGGATGCGACATCTGCACCCGCGCGTGTCCGAGGTTCCGTGAATGGGAGTCGGAGATCGACGAGCTCTTCTTCGGCCAGGTCCGCAAGCCCGAGGAGGTCATCGGTCACTACCGTGACATCTACCTCGCCAGGGCCACGGGGCAGGAGGCGCTCATGCACGGGCAGGACGGCGGTGCCGTCTCGGCGCTGCTGCTCTGGGGGCTCGCCAACGGCGAGATCGACGGGGCCCTGACCTCCAAACTCTCGGACGAGCGCGCCTGGGACGCCGAGCCGACCGTGGTCACGGATGCGGAAGGGGTCCTCGCCACGGCAGGGTCCCGCTACACGTACTCCGCGAATCCCCTCGCGCTCCTCAAGGCGGCCGAGATGGGGCTCTCGAAGCTCGCCCTCGTGGGGATGGGTTGCCAATCGAGCGCGACCGGGGCCTTGGAAGTCCGGCGGGTGAACAAGTGGCGGCGGAAGATCGCCTGGACCTTCGGGCTCCTCTGCTCGAAGTCGTTCACGTACGACGGCCTGATGGTCGAGATCGCCCAGAAGGAGCTCGGCCTGGACCTCGATCACCTGGCCCGGGTGAACGTCAAGGGGAAGCTGCTGTTCTACACGGACGCCGGCGACGAGGTCATCTACTCGTTGAAGGACGCACAGCAGTACACCAGGCCCGGCTGTCTTCGCTGCCCCGACTTCGCCGCCGAGCACGCCGACATCTCCTTCGGCGGACTCGGACAGTCGGAGGGCTGGACGCTCTCGATCGTCCGGACCGAGCGAGGCCAAGACATCTGGGACCGGGCCACTGCCGACGGCGTGATCGAGCATCGGCCTGGAGCCGAGGATCCCAAGGCAGTCGAGCTGATGTTCAAGCTGGCAGCCAAGTCTCGCCGGCGCTGGCCCTCGCCTGAGGAGATGCCCGTCGCCGGCTCCACACCCGGTGTGCTTCCAGTCCTTCCTGACCAGGCCTGAGCCCCCCGAGCGGGTCAAGTCCGACCCCAACGAGGGGACTCCATGTGTTCGGTGCCGCGCCCGATAATCCGGAAAGACCGCTGATAGCGGGTTTCCAGCATGCCTGGGCGGAAGGATGCGCGTTGGCTCGATCGATCCGGGATCAAGAGCATCAGGTGGGCGGCGATGCGATGCTCGCCTCCGTCGCCTTCTCGGCTGAACGCCTGCTCCTGGCGGCCGACTGGAGTGCTGCGGTCGATGACGTCCTCCGGCATCTCGGTCTCGCCGCGGAGGTCTCCCGGTCCTATCTGATCCTCGTGGTGCCCGATGGTGACGGCGACTATCTGGTGACACAGCACGCGGAGTGGTGCGCTCCCAACGTCACGTCCCAGTTCGGGAATCCCGCCCTGAACGGAGCCGGGATGCGCAGCAACGGCTTCGACCGTTGGATCCGCCTCATGACGAACCAGGAGACGGTCCACGGCATCGTTCGCGAATTCCCCGAAGAGGAGCGAGCAGAGCTCATCCGCGAGCAGATCGTGTCGATCGCATCGTTCCCGGTCTTCGTGGACGGCGCTTGGTGGGCCTTCATCGGCTTCGACGACTGCTTCGTGGAACGGCGATGGTCGCGACACGAACTCGACTCACTCCGCGCCGTGGCGGGCATGCTCGGAGCGGCCGTCCAACGACAACGTGCCGAGGGTCGCCGGCTCGAGGCGGAGGCCCGGTACCAAGAACTCGTCACGCAGAACCCCGCGGTGACCTACACGGAGGCTCACCACGACGACGGGGGACGCGTCACGTTCGTCAGCCCCCAGATCGAGGTGCTCCTCGGCTATCCGCCGGAACGTGCAACCGACGATCGGACCTGGTGGTGGGCGACCGTTCATCCCGACGACGTCGAGCGCGTGCAGGAGGCGAACCGTCTCGCGTTCGCGACAAGGGTGGATTTCGATCAGGTCTACCGGATGAGGACGGCCGACGGGCGCTGGGTGTCGGTGCGCGACAAGGCCCGCCCGGTCTACGACGAGGACGGGCGGATCGGGTACTGGCAGGGCTTCATGGTGGACGTGAGCGAGCAGATGGAGGCGGAGGGACGCCTGCGTCAAGCGGAAGCTCGCTACCGAGCGATGGTGGAGCTGATCCCCGCCGTCACCTACACGGACTACGTGGGAGCCGACGGGATCACGTCGATGGGGTTCGTCAGTCCACAGATGGAAGCGATCCTCGGCTTCCCTCCGCAACGATTCCTCGACGACGCGGGGTTCTGGTTCGATCAGATGCACCCCGACGATCTCGCGCACCTCCGGTCGATCGACGCCTTCAACAACGCCGACTTCGAAGTGTTCGACCACGAATATCGGATGCGCCACGCGGACGGCCACTGGGTGTGGGTGCACGACATCTCCACCGCCGTGTTGGACCAGGAGGGCAACCTCGACTACTTCCTCGGCTTCCTCACCGACGTGAGCTCCCGTCGGGATGCCGAGGAGCGGCTCCGCGAAGCGGAGCTCACCTTCCGGACGATGGTCGAGCAGAATCCGGCCGTCTTCTACGTGCAGGAGCTCGATCCGGACGACCCCGGTCAGGCGATCACCACCTACGTGGGACCTGGTGACGAGGAGCTGACCGGGTACCCACGGCAGTGGTCGCGAACGACCCGGCGCTCTGGAAACGGCTGATCCATCCGGATGACCGGGAGCGTGTCTTGGCGGCCGACGCCGCGAGCAACGTAGACGGCTCCGACCTCTTCTCGGAGGAGTACCGGATCGTGCGCAAGGACGGACAGGTGGTGTGGGTCCTCGACCAGGCGAGGCTCGTCCGACCGGAGGATCGGGCCCCGTACTGGCAAGGTTTCCAGCTGAACATCACGGCGCGCAAGGAGGCCGAGCAACGGCTCCAGGATGCTCACGAGCACCTGCGGCTCATGGTGGAGTCCTCCCTCGATGCCGTCGTGAGCATGGACACGGAGGGCCTGATCATCGGATGGAACCCTCAGGCGGAGACGACCTTCGGTTGGAGCGCGGAGGAGGTCCTCGGACACTCGCTCGTCGACACGATCGTTCCGCACGCGCACCGCGCCGCCCACAACGAAGGGCTGCGCCGCTGGCATGACACCGGTGAGGGCGATGTCCTGAACTCGCGGATCGAGATCCAGGCATTCCGCCGGGACGGACGCATGATCCCCGTCGAGCTGGCCATCGTCCCGGTGGCGGTCGGCGAGGAGACCGTCTTCTCCGGGTTCATCCGCGACATCAGCGAGCGCAAGCGCGCGCAAGAAGATCTGGAGCGTGCGCTCGAGGTCGAGCGAGAGGCGGCCGCCCGGCTAGCGCGCTCGACGTGATGAAGGACACGTTCCTCCAGGCCGTGTCCCACGACCTGCGCACGCCGCTTGCCGCGATCCTCGGGATGGCGATCACGCTCGAGCGGGGAGACGTGGGGCTGGATCCGGAGGAAACCCGGGAGCTCGCGGGCCGCATCGAGCACAACGCTCGCCGGCTGGAGCGATTGGTCACGAACCTCCTCGATCTCGATCGGCTCGCTCGTGGCGTGCTGACGCCGACCTTCGAGCCGACCGATGTCGGCGAGCTGGTTCGGCGGATGGTGGGGAAACACATCCCGTTGGGTCGAGCACGTCGAGATCTCGACCGAGTCCGTCATCGTCCCGTCGATCCCCCGAAGGTGGAGCGGATCGTGGAGAACCTCCTGGTGAATGCGATCAAACACACCCCGACCGGCACCTCCGTACACGTTTCCGTCACCGGTTCCGCCCACGGCGTCATGATCGCGGTGGAGGATGAAGGCGGCGGAGTGCCCGACGACCTGCGCGAGACGATCTTCGAGGAGTTCCGTCAGGGAACGGGTCCACCGCAGCCGTCGCCGGGCGTGGGCATCGGACTCACGCTCGTCCGCCGATTCGCGGAGATGCATCACGGCCGCGCGTGGGTCGAGGAGCGGGAGGGCGGAGGCGCATCCTTCCGCGTGTTCCTGCCGTCGACCCACCCGGAGGCGGACTTGCCTGCCGGAGCGGTGCGCTAGGGCGAGGCCCAGGCTTCGACGACCGGGTGATCCTTGGAAGCGGGTCCCACCTGCGCAGCGCCGCCCGGCGACCCGACGCCACTGATCTCGTCGCTGAACCACTCCGCGTTGATCGCGTTGAACTGCTTCCATTCGGCGGGGACGTCGTCCTCGTAGAAGATCGCCGTCACCGGGCACACCGGCTCGCAGGCGCCGCAGTCGACGCACTCGTCGGGGTGGATGTAGAGCATGCGGGGACCCTCGTAGATGCAGTCGACCGGGCACTCGTCGACGCAGCCGCGGTCCTTCACGTCGATGCACGGCTCCGCGATCGTGTAGGTCATCCCATTTACCCCTTTTCCACGGTGTCGACCTTGCGAACGTGAGTCTACCGCCGAGGCAGCGCTCGGCAATGGTTCAGGGCGATAGAGCTCGAAGGACTGTCAGCGCGGCCTCTCTCGCCCTCGCCCGGAGCCAGGACCGGGTAGACGACCGGGAGGTCCGCTCCGGCTTGGCGATATGCGTCGAGGCGCTCGCGCGCCCGATCCGGTTCGCCTCGAAGGCACACGGCGTCCACGACCGCCTCCGGGGAGGGCTCCACGCCCATCGCCTCGAACTGCCTGGCGTACGCAGGGTAGGAGGCGTACTGGGCGGCGGCGGCCAGCAGGCCTTCGTCCGCGCGTCCCGAGAAGGACGCGCGGACGTACACGGCGATCGTGACGGAGTCGGGGTCGCGGCCGGCCTCGCCGGCCGCTCCCCGGATCGCGTCGCGGGCTTCCGCGACGCGCTCCGGCGGGCACCAGTTGAGGATCACGCCGTCCGCGATCTCCCCGGCGAGGCGAACGGCCTTCGGGCCGAGGGCGGCGATCCAGATCGGGACGGGAGCCGGGAGCGGGAGCCCGAGCTCGGCGCCGGGGGCGCTGCCGGCCACCAGGTCGCGGATCTCCATCACGTAGTCCCCCAGCCGCCCGAGCGCCCCCGGCGCCGACCCGCCCGTGCCGACACCCTAGGATGTGCCGACCACCGGACCGCTCCTGGACCGTCGCGGCCGCCATCGCCGCGAGGCGCGAGTCCTGTTTCGCCATCGGGATCACACCGGTCCCCAGGAGCAACCGCTCGGTCTCCCCTGCGATCCCGTTCAACGTGGCGAGCGTGTCGCGAGCGCCGGTCTCGGGAAGGAACACGGCCGCGTAATCGAGGCTCCTCGCCTTCCCGTGCGATCCCGGCCACGTCAGGCCACGGCAGCGGGTCGCGGATAGTGAAGGCCGTTCCGCGCGGTTGGCGTATCTCCCCCATGACTGGCATCGTCGCAGACGTGGAGACCGTTTCGTTCCTCACTGAAGACGGCGTTCGCCTCGAGGGCGAGCTCCGCCTGCCCGACGATGCCCCCCGCGGGTCGGTCGTGATCTGCCACGCCCATCCACGCCACGGGGGCAGCAAGGACCACCCGGTCCTGTGGTCGGTACGGAACGAGCTCGCGGGGAAGCGGAGTTTCGCGACACTCCTCTTCAACTTCCGCGGCACGATGGGCTCGGGCGGGACCTTCGGCGGCGGCCGCGACGAGCTACGTGACGTGCGAGCCGCGATCGGTACCGTGTGCGAGCGAGCTGAGGGTCCGACGCTCGTGTTCGGATGGTCGTTCGGCGCGAGCGTCGCGCTGCGGGAGGCGTTCGAGGACGAACGGGTCAGCGCTCTCGCGTTGTTCGGGATCCCCCTCAGACCGAACGACCTCGCGCTCCCGTCGCTGCCGACACCGGCGGAGCTCCGGCTCCTGAAGCGTCCGCTTGCTTTTCCTCGCGGGTGAGCACGACGAGTACAGTCCCTCGGATGAGCTCCGCGCCTACGGAGAGGGCGTGGCCGAGGTCGTGATCCTGGACGGCACCGACCACTACCTCTGGCGCCGGGAACGTGAAGCCGCCGCCATCGTCGGCGACTTCGCTGACCGGATGATCAGGTCACCTGGCTGAGGACCCCTCGATCTCGTCGATCGCGCGGTCCACGAGCTCGGCGAGCAGCGATCCTCGCTCTGAAGGAGTCGTGATGAGGAAGATCCATCCTCGCGAGGCAACGACGCGAGCCTGGAGCCACGCTCCGTCGATCGACCCCGCGATGGAGAGCACACTCTCGTAGGGCTGTTCCACCCGCTCGACCGCGACCCCGAAGGTCTCGAGTTGTCCGACGGCGACATCAGCAAGACCCTTCCGCTCCGGCGTGACGAGTGGTTCGACGGCGAACACCAGCACCTCATCACCCTGACAGAGGGAATCCCCGCCGCATCGTTCGATCCCATGAGGTTCGCCGATATCCATGAGGTGGAGGATGAACGGATCGATATCGGACGCTCGGCCGATCCGTCCGGCCCTGCCCCCTTCCTCGACGCCGAGCATCACGTTCGTGATGGCTTCGAGGAACTCGATGAGCAGACTCAGCGATCGGACTCCATGCGATCCACGGTTCAGCCGCCGAGGGAACTGGGGTTCTCTCGCTTCTCGTGGCCGTTGGTTCGGGGATCGACCTCACGACGGCGGCGGGGGCGCCAGACCCAGATGAATGGCAGGAAGAAGAACGTGCCGCCGAACAGCCCCGGCCATACGAAGATCCCGAGCAGGACGAACCCCACGCTGAGGGCAAGCCAGAGCCAGGGATTGCCCCACCACGGGCGCTCCGGCGGCTTGGGGTCGCGGAGCGGTGTGGCGAGATCCGGCTCCGCGAGCTGAGCGCGTCGGCGCAGCACCTCGTGCGCCGCCGCGCGCTCGCGGAAGACCAACAGGAACCCTACGCCGAGCGTGATCGCGACGATGAACGGCAGCGTGACGAGGATCAGCTCGCGGAGCTCCACGCTCTCTCCCTAGAGGGGGATGTGGGAGAGCACCATGATCCGAGGCTCGGTCATCTCCTCCATCGCGTACTTCAGCCCTTCACGGCCGAAGCCCGACTCCTTGGACCCGCCGTACGGCATCTGGTCGGCCCGGAACGCGGAGACGTCGTTGACGATGATGCCGCCAACCTCGAGGGCCTGGTGCGCCGCGAACGCGCGGTTGATGTCGTTGGTGAACACGCCCGCCTGCAGGCCGTACTTGGAATCGTTCACGATCTTGAGCGCGTCCTCGAAGGTCTGGTACGGGCTTATCGTCACGACCGGCCCGAACACCTCTTCGCGACAGACCTTCATCTCGGGCGTGACGTTCGACAGCAGCGTCGGCTGGAAGAACGGTCCGTCGCCCTGACCGCCGGTGAGCACCTCGGCGCCCTGCGACACGGCTTCCTTCACCCACTCGGAGAGCCGGTCCACCTCTTTCCGCTGGATCACGGGGCCGACGTCGACGGTCGGGTCCATCGGATCGCCGACCTTCAGGCTCTCGATCTGCTTCACGAGACGCGCCGAGAAGTCGTCGTAGACCTCGGAGGACACCAGCACCCGCTGGACGCTGATGCAGCTCTGCCCGGCCTGGTAGTAGCCGCCGTACGCGACGCGCTGGGCGGCGAAGTCGAGGTCGGCGTCCGCGTGCACGATCACGCCGGCGTTCCCGCCGAGCTCGAGCGTCACGCGCTTCTTCGGGTCGAGCCCCTTGAGGTACCAGCCGATCTCCGCTGAGCCCGTGAACGAGATCTTGCGGTACCGGTCGTCGCGGGCCATGCCGTCGGCGACCTTCGAGGACACAGGGAGGACCTGGTACATCCCCTTCGGCAGGTCGGTCTCGGCGAAGAACTCCGCGAGTCGAAGCGAGCCGATCGGGGTGGCGCTCGCGGGCTTTACGACGATGGGGGCGCCGACGGCGAGCGAGGGCGCGACCTTGTGCGCCACGAGGTTCAACGGGAAGTTGAACGGGGTGATGCCGAGGACGGGTCCGACCGGGAACCGCCGGATGAGGCCGACCCGGGAGCCGAGCGCCGCTTCCGTATCGAGGCGCATGAGCTCGTCGTCCCCGTGGCGGATCACCTCCGAGGCCCAGCGGAACGTCGAGACGGCGCGCGTCGCCTCGACGGTGGCCCACTTGAGCGGCTTGCCGCCTTCCTGCGCGATCAGCTTCGCGTTCTCTTCGATCGTCTCACCGAGGCGCTTCGAGACGTGATCGAGCGCTTCCGAACGAGCGTGGATCGGGAGCTTCGCCGACTCCTTGAAGGTCTCGTGCGCCGTGGCCGCCGCTTCCTCGACGTCGGCCTCGGTCGGCACACCGATCTCGGCGACGACGCTGTCGTCGTAGGGGCTGTGGACCTCGAACGTGCCCTCGCCCGTGCGCCACTCGCCGTTCACCAGGAAGGGTCGGACCGTCATCTCATCCACCGCCTTTCGCCCCGCACCACCGATACCCGTGTCGCGTCGCTCTTAGTCGAGCGACACCATCACGTGCTTGATGTTGGTGTAGTCCTCGAGCGAGTAGACCGACATGTCCTTGCCGTGGCCGGACTGCTTGTACCCGCCGTGCGGCATCTCCGGGGTGAGCGGGATGTGGGTGTTGATCCACACGCAGCCGAACTGGAGCTTGCGTGCCATCCGGTGCGCACGGCCCACATCACGGGTCCACACGGAGCTCGACAACCCGTAGGGCACGTCGTTCGCCCACGTGAGGGCCTGCTCCTCATCATCGAAGCGCTGCACCGTGACGACCGGACCGAAGACCTCCTTCTGGATGATCTCGGAGTCCTGGCCGACCTCGCTCACGATCGTGGGGGTGTACCAGTAGCCCTGCTGGTCGATCGCCTTGCCACCGGTCAGGACCTTGCCGCCGGCCTCTTCGGCCCGCTGCACGAACCCGGTGACCCGTTCGAGCTGCTCTTTCGAGACCATCGAGCCCATCTCCGTGTCGTCCGAGAACGGATCGCCGACCTTGATCGACTCGACCGCCGGGACGAGCTCCGCGAGAACGTCGTCGTAGGCGCCCGACCCCACCAGGATCCGCGCGGAGGCGGTGCAGTCCTGGCCGGAGTTGAAGTAGCCACCGATCTTGATGAACTCGACGACCTGCTCCATGTCGGCGTCGTCGAAGACGATGAACGGGGCCTTGCCGCCGAGCTCGAGGTGCACCCGCTTCAGCGTCTCGGCGGAGTTCGCCGCGATCAGCTTGCCGGTCGCCGTGTCGCCGGTGAGCGACACGATCCCGACGTCGGCGTGCCGCACGATCGTGTCGCCGACGGGGATGCCGTCGCCCGTCACCACGTTGAAGACGCCGGGCGGCAGGATGTCGGCGGTGAGCTCAGCCAGCTTGAGCGCCGTGAGCGGCGTCATCTCCGAGGGCTTCAGCACGATCGTGTTCCCAGTGGCGAGGGCGGGACCGATCTTCCAGATCGCCATCATCAGCGGGTAGTTCCACGGCGCGATCAGTCCGGCGACGCCGATGGGCTCACGCCGGACGTAACTGGTGAACCCGGCCATGTACTCTCCGGCCGCCCTGCCCTCCATCGTCCTCGCAGCGCCGGCGAAGAACCGGAGGTTGTCGACGATCGGCGGGATCTCCTCCGACAGCGTCACGGCAGCCGGCTTGCCGACGTTCTGCGCCTCCAGCTTGACGATCTCGTCGGCGTTCTCCTCGATCGCGTCGGCGAACTTGAGCAGCGCGAGCTGCCGGTCCTTCGGCGTGGAATCGAACCAGTCGCCCTCGAACGCCTGCCTCGCGGCTGCGACGGCACGATCCGCATCCTCCTTGGTGCCCTCTTGGACGGTGGCCAGCACCTCGCCGGTCGCCGGGTTGATCACGTCGCGGGTCTGTCCGTCCGACGAGTTCACCCATTCGCCGTTGATGAACATCTGGTAGGCGTCCGCCATGTCCCCTCCTCGCTCGGCCGTCGGCGTGGGCGACGGCTCCTGCACCACGTTCAGCTCGCCAGTATGCGACATCCGCCGGATAGGGGCGACCCGGCCATCGTCCTACGGGAACGCCTCCGGGGGAGGCCTCCTCGGCGACGTGCCTCAGTACCGGACGCGTGGATCGAGGAACGCGTACGCGACATCCACCACGATGTTGGCTGCCAGGATGAACATTCCGGCCCCGCCCCCTTCCTCGACTGCCGAGCATCACGTTCGTGATAGCTTCGAGGAACTCGATGAGCAGACTCACCGATCCGGTCTCCGATGCGATCCACGGTTCAGCCGCCCAGGGAACTGGGGTTCTCTCGCTTCTCGTGGCCGTTGGTTCGGGGATCGACCTCACCACCTCGCCGGGGACGCCAGACCCAGATGAATGGCAGGAAGAAGAACGTGCCGCCGAACAGTCCCGGCCACACGAAGATCCCGAGCACGACGAACCCCACGCCGAGGCAAGCCACAGCCACGGATTGCCCCACCACGGGCGTTCCGGCGGCTTCGGGTCGCGGAGCGGCGTGGCGAGTCCGGTTCCGCGAGCTGGGCGCGTCGGCGCAGCACCTCGTGCGCCGCCGCGCGCTCGCGGAAGACCAACAGGAACCCCACGCCGAGCGTGATCGCCACGATGAAGGGCAGCGCGACGAGGATCAGCTCGCGGAGCTCCACGCTCTCTCCCTAGAGGGGGATGTGGGAGAGCACCATGATCCGGGGCTCGGTCATCTCCTCCATCGCGTACTTCAGCCCTTCACGACCGAAGCCCGACTCCTTGGAGCCGCCGTACGGCATCTGGTCGGCTCGGAACGCCGAGACGTCGTTGACGATGATGCCGCCGACCTCGAGGCCTGGTGCGCCGCGAACGCGCGGTTGATGTCGTTGGTGAACACGCCCGCCTGCAGGCCGTACTTCGAATCGTTCACGATCTTGAGCGCGTCCTCGAAGGTCTCGTACGGGCTGATCGTCACGACCGGCCCGAACACCTCTTCGCGACAGACCTTCATCTCGGGGGTGACGTTGGACAGCAACGTCGGCTGGAAGAACGGTCCGTCGCCCTCACCGCCGGTGAGCACCTCGGCGCCCTGCGACACGGCCTCCTTCACCCACTCGGAGAGCCGGTCCACCTCTTTCCGCTGGATCACGGGCCCGACGTCGACGGTCGGGTCCATCGGATCGCCGACCTTCAGGCTCTCGATCTGCTTCACGAGGCGCGACGAGAAGTCCTCGTAGACCTCGGAGGACACCAGCACCCGCTGCACGCTGATGCAGCTCTGCCCGGCCTGGTAGTAGCCGCCGTAGGCGACCCGCTGGGCGGCGAAGTCGAGGTCGGCGTCGGCGTGGACGATCACGCCGGCGTTCCCGCCGAGCTCGAGCGTCACGCGCTTCTTCGGGTCGAGCCCCTTGAGGTACCAGCCGATCTCCGCGGAGCCGGTGAACGAGATCTTGCGGTACCGGTCGTCGCGGGCCATGCCGTCGGCGACCTTCGAGGACACCGGCAGGACCTGATACATCCCCTTCGGCAGGTCGGTCTCGGCGAAGAACTCCGCCAGGCGGAGCGAGCCGATCGGGGTGGCGCTCGCGGGCTTCACGACGATCGGGGCGCCGACGGCGAGCGAGGGCGCGACCTTGTGCGCCACGAGGTTCAGCGGGAAGTTGAACGGGGTGATGCCGAGGACCGGCCCGACCGGGAACCGCCGGATGAGGCCCACCCGGGAGCCCAGGGCCGCCTCGGTGTCCAGCCGCATGAGCTCGTCGTCCCCGTGCCGGATCACCTCCGAGGCCCAGCGGAACGTCGAGACGGCGCGCGTCGCCTCGACCGTGGCCCACTTGAGGGGCTTGCCGCCTTCCTGCGCGATCAGCTTCGCGTTCTCTTCGATCGTCTCGCCGAGCCGCTTCGAGATGTGGTCGAGCGCTTCCGAGCGGGCGTGGATCGGGAGCTTCGACGACTCCTTGAAGGTCTCGTGCGCCGTGGCCGCCGCTTCCTCGACGTCGGCCTCGGTCGGCACACCGATCTCGGCGACGACGCTGTCGTCGTAGGGGCTGTGGACCTCGAACGTGCCCTCGCCCGTGCGCCACTCGCCGTTCACCAGATAGGGCCTCACGGCCATGTCCTCACCGCCTTCGTTTTCCGGGGTGTGCGTCTCAGTCGAGCGACACCATCACGTGCTTGATGTTCGTGTAGTCCTCGAGCGAGTACACCGACATGTCCTTGCCGTGGCCGGACTGCTTGTACCCGCCGTGCGGCATCTCCGGCGTGAGCGGGATGTGGGTGTTGATCCACACGCAGCCGAACTGGAGCTTGCGCGCCATCCGGTGCGCCCGGCCCACGTCCCGGGTCCACACGGAGCTCGACAATCCGTAGGGCACGCCGTTCGCCCACTCGAGGGCCTGCGCCTCGTCGTCGAACCGTTGCACCGTGACGACCGGACCGAAGACCTCCTTCTGGATGATCTCGGAGTCCTGGCCGACCTCGCTCACGACCGTGGGGCTGTACCAGTAGCCCCTGCTGGTCGATGGCCTTGCCGCCGGTCAGGACCTTGCCGCCGGCCTCTTCGGCCCGCTGCACGAAGCCGGTGACCCGCTCGAGCTGCTCCTTCGAGACCATCGAGCCCATCTCGGTGTCGTCCGAGAACGGGTCGCCGACCTTGATCGACTCGACCGCCGGCACCAGCTCCGCCAGGACGTTCTCGTAGGCGCCCGAACCGACGAGGATCCGGGCAGACGCCGTGCAGTCCTGGCCGGAGTTGAAGTAGCCACCGATCTTGATGAACTCGATGACCTGCTCCATGTCGGCGTCGTCGAACACGATGAACGGCGCCTTGCCGCCGAGCTCCAGGTGCACCCGCTTCAGCGTCTCCGCGGAGTTCGCCGCGATCAGCTTGCCCGTCGCCGTGTCCCCGGTGAGGGACACGATCCCGACGTCCGGGTGCCGCACGATCGTGTCGCCGACGGGGACGCCGTCGCCGGTCACGACGTTGAAGACGCCGGGCGGCAGGATGTCCGCCGTGAGCTCCGCGAGCTTCAGCGCCGTCAGCGGCGTCATCTCCGAGGGCTTCAGCACGATCGTGTTCCCGGTGGCGAGCGCGGGACCGATCTTCCAGATCGCCATCATCAGCGGGTAGTTCCACGGCGCGATCAGGCCGGCGACGCCGATCGGCTCACGCCGGACGTAGCTGGTGAACCCGGCCATGTACTCCCCCGCCGCCCGGCCCTCCATCGTGCGCGCCGCGCCCGCGAAGAACCGGAGGTTGTCGACGATCGGCGGGATCTCCTCCGAGAGCGTCACGGCGGCCGGCTTGCCGACGTTCTGCGCCTCGAGCTTCACGATCTCGTCGGCGTTCTCTTCGATCGCGTCGGCGAACTTGAGCAGCGCGAGCTGCCGGTCCTTCGGCGTGGAGTCGAACCAGTCGCCCTCGAACGCCCGCCTCGCGGCGGCGACGGCGCGGTCCGCGTCCTCCTTGGTGCCCTCCTGGACGGTGGCGAGCACCTCGCCGGTCGCGGGGTTGATCACGTCGCGGGTCTGTCCGTCCGACGAGTTCACCCACTCGCCGTTGATGAACATCTGATAGGCGTCCGCCATGTCCCCTCCTCGCTCGGCCGTCCGCGTGGGCGACGGCTCCTGCACCACCGTTCAGCTCGCCAGTATGCGACATCCGCCGGATAGGGGCGACCCGGCCATCGGTCCGACGGGAACGCCTCCGGTGGAAGGCCTCCTCGGCGACGTGCCTCAGTACCGGACGCGCGGATCGAGGAACGCGTACGCGACATCCACCACGATGTTGGCTGCCAGGATGAACATCGAACCGATGACGGTCACCCCCATCACCATGGGGAAGTCGTTGCTGAAGATCGAACTGACGGCGAGCTGCCCGAGTCCGGGGAGACCGAAGAGCGTCTCGGTGATGACCAGACCCGCCAGGATCGTGGCGAAGTCGATCCCGAGCATCGTCACGATCGGCGTGAGGGCCCCGCGAAGCGCGTGCTTGTACACCACGCGGCGCTCAGAGAGTCCCTTCGCGCGAGCGGTCCGGATGTAGTCCTCGCTCGTGGTCTCGATCATGTTGCTCCGGAGCATCCTGGCGTAGACGGCCGCGTACCCGACCGCGACGGTGATCCAGGGAAGGATGAACTTCCCCTGGAGCGCACTGCCCCACACGCTCGCGTTGATCTGCAGGCCGCTCGAGGGGGCGAGGTGGAGCTTGAACCACACGAAGTACAGCAGCAGCTGACCGAGCCAGAACACAGGGAGCGACACGCCGACGATCGCCATGATCATCGTCCACCGGGCGGTCAGCGACCGCGGCCGAACCCCAGATGCGATGCCGAGCGGTACGCCGACCACGAGCCAGAGGACGGCAGCCCCCGTACCGAGGATCGCCGAGACGGGAAGCCTGCGCCAGATCTCCTCGCGCACCGGTAGGTAGTTCGAGAAGGAGTAGTAGACGTCCTCCGAGAGGAAGGTGTTCGGAAGAGGGATGAGGCCCTTCGCGAACCGGCCGTACTGGACGATCAACGGCTTGTCGAGCCCGAACGCCTCCCTCGCATTCGCGATCTGCTCGGGGATCAGTCCTCCGGCCAGCGGCGCGCCTGGCCGGATCTCCGGACGGGAGCTTCACGAAGATCAGGAACGTGAGGATCGAGATGACGACCAGCACGAGGACGGAGTAGAGCAGCCGGCGCGCGATGTACCGGAGCACGGGAACCACGCTAGGAACCGCGAGCCGCGGAGCTAGCGGGTTCTTGCCGAACGGTGCCGGTTCCGTGCCGTTCCTACCGGTTCCTTGCGATCACGGGTCGTCGCCCACGGCGTCTAGAGGCCCCCCGGTCGATCGGCGATAGTCGATGAACCAGAGCTTCGTCCAGGTCTCGCCGCCGTCCTCGGAACGTTCCCACCGCCAATCGAACGCGTCGGCCTCGACGTTCGAGAAGACCATCCGCTTCTCCACCTCGCTGCCGTCCTCCTCCTCCTCTGTCACGGAGAAAGAGAACCCTTCGGTCTGGGGCGACCCGAGGAGGGCCCAGTAGTTTCCGGTTGAATCGACCCACGTCTGGCGCCATCCCTGTCGTTCGTCGAACACGCTGACGCTCATCCCCGACCAACGCTCGGGCTCGAGGGACTCGAAGCGCTCGACGACTACCCGGCCGTCCATCTCCTTGGTCACACGATTGCGGCCCTCGCCGCCGTCCCAGGTACAGGTCCACTCGCCGAGCCAGAAGTCGAGGGATTCCGGGCCTGAAGGGGCGTCGATCGACACCGGCCAAGTGTCGCGCGGCCCGGCCGATCACGCTTCCGGGTCCTTGCCCGCTTCCGCCTCCGCGAGCGGGCTGACAACGGCGTGGGCGGGGCACGATACTCCCGGGCGAGGCGGCAGCAGACGAGAAGACCGACCGACGGAGGACCTGTCATGGACATCCCGCAGGAGCGGAAGCTCGTCACCGAGATCCCGGGGCCGCGGTCACGCGAGTGGTTCGCGCGGCGCGACGCCGCCGTCCCCCAGGGCGTCGCGAACCTCCACCCGATCGTGACCGCTCGCGCGGCGGGCGCGATCGTCGAAGACGTCGACGGGAACCGGCTTGATCGACTTCGCCACTGGCATCTCGGTGCTCAACATCGGACACGCGGCCCCCGAGGTCGTGGCGGCCGCCCAGCGGCAGCTCGAGCTCGACACCCACACGTGCTTCCACGTGACCGCGAACGAGCCCTACATCGAACTCGCCGAGCGCCTCAACGCGCTCACCCCCGGAGACCACGAGAAGAAGACGATGTTCGCGAACTCCGGTGCGGAGGCCGTCGAGAACGCGGTGAAGATCGCGCGGAAGCACACGAGCCGTGCGGGGATC
The DNA here is from genome assembly GCA_963762015.1 of uncultured Actinomycetota bacterium. Taxonomy (GTDB): domain Bacteria; phylum Actinomycetota; class UBA4738; order UBA4738; family HRBIN12; genus JAJNBA01. The sequence goes on along the minus strand of CAVXJL010000002.1, from coordinate 513,405 downwards.
GTCGTGTTCGACCATGCGTTCCACGGCCGCACGCTGATGGCCATGTCCTTGACGGCCAAGGTGATGCCGTACAAGCAGGGCATGGGGCCGTTCGCTCCGGAGATCTACCGGCTGCCCCTCGCCTACCCGTACCGGTGCCCGACCGGCGGCACCCCGGAGACGTGCGCCGAGTCCTGTCTCGCCTACGCACTGGACGAGATGCACAAGCACATCGGCGAGGAGAACATCGCCGCGATCCTGATCGAGCCGATCCAGGGCGAGGGTGGGTTCGTCGTGCCGGCGCCGGGGTTCATCGCCGGCCTCGCCGAGTTCGCCGCCGCGAACGGCATCGTCTTCATCGCCGACGAGATCCAGTCGGGGATGGGCCGTGCCGGCCGATGGTTCGCGATCGAGGACGAGGGCGTCGTCCCCGACATCGTGCTGTGCGCGAAATCGCTGGGCGGAGGCCTGCCGATCTCGGCGGTCACCGGCCGTGCCGAGCTCATGGACAGCGTGCACGTCGGCGGACTCGGAGGCACCTACGGCGGGAACCCAGTCGCGGCAGCCGCGGCGCTCGCCGTGCTCGACAAGATCGAGATGGAGGGGCTCCTCGATCGGGCTCGCGGCGTCGGCGAGACGATCGAAGGGCGACTGCGCGGCTTCGAGCAACGGTTCGGCGCGGTCGGCGACGTGCGGGGCCGCGGCGCGATGCGGGCGATGGAGCTCGTCGCCGACCGCGCCACGAAGGAACCGCTCGACAGTGCCACGATGAACGCGCTGGCCCGGTCCGCCCTGGAGCGGGGCCTGATCGTCTTGACCGCAGGGACCTACGGGAACGTTGTCCGCCTCCTGCCTCCGATCACGATCGAAGACGGTCTGCTCGACGAGGGTCTTGACCTGCTCGAGGAAGCGTTCGCCGCGACGACCGGCTGAGACCCGTCCGAAGCGGCTTCTGCCGCCCGAGCCTCCGCCGGACCTAAGATTCGCTCCATGCAAGCGTGCCCGAATTGCGGGCGAGAGCCGCCCCCCGACGCCGCGTTCTGTCCGACGTGCGGCGCCGAGCTGCTCGCGCCGGAACGCGTCAGGGAGGAGCGGAAGCTCATCTCGGTGCTCTTCGTGGACATGGTCGGCTTCACGTCGCGATCGGACAAGGCCGACCCCGAGGACGTTCGGGATACCCTGCAGGGCTTCCACTCCCGCTCGAAGCAGGAGATCGAGCGGTTCGGGGGAACCGTCGAGAAGTTCATCGGCGACGCCGTGATGGCGGTCTTCGGGGCGCCGGTCGCCCACGGGGACGACGCGGAGCGCGCCGTCCGGGCAGGGCTGCGGGTCGTGCACGCGATGGAGGACCTGAATCGAGGACGGCCGGGGAGCCCGCTTCAGGTCAGGGCGGGAGTGAACACCGGCGAGGCGGTCGTCGCGCTGGGGTCCCGCCCGGATTCGGGCGAGGCGCTGGCGCTTGGCGACGTCGTGAACACCGCCTCGCGACTCCAGACCTCGGCCCCGATCGGAGGTCTCGTGGTCGGTGAGGAGACCTATCGCGCCACGCGGAACGTGATCCGCTACCAAGAGCTCGAGCCGGTCGACGCCAAGGGCAAGCGCGATCCGGTCGAGGCATGGCTCGCGCTGGCACCGATCGGAGCGCCGGCCGAGCGGCCGGCGACGACCGCCCCACTGGTCGGCCGGTCGCGGGAGCTCAGCCTGGTCGACTCCATCTGGGAGCGCGCGGCCGCCGAGCTCCGGCCCCACCTCATCACGGTGGTGGGGCCGACCGGGATCGGGAAATCGCGGATCTCGTCCGAGATCCTTTCGCGGGCGGAGGCCACCGGAGCGCGAGCCGTCAAGGGGCGCTGCCTTCCGTACGGCCAGACCGGCTACCGAGCGTTCTCCGAACAGGTCCGCCAGGTGGCCGGGATCTTCGAGACGGACGCCGCATCGGATGCCTCGCAGAAACTGAAGGCCAGGGTTCACGAGCTGATGGGGTCAGAGGAGGAGGCGGACGAGACGGCCCGGCTCCTCGCGGCGCTGATCGGATCGGGCTCCGGGGACGACGTGGCCGAGGAACCCGTCCAGCTGCACTTCGCGGCTCGTCGATTCGCCGAACAGGTCGCGCGCGAGCAGCCCACCGTGTTCGTCTTCGAAGACATCCACTGGGCGGACCCGGCCCAGCTCGATCTGCTCGAATACCTCGCATCTCACGTCCGGGATGCGCCCGCGGTGTTCCTCGCGCTGGCGCGCTCGGAGCTGCTCGAGGTAAGACCCGGCTGGGGCAGCGGGGTCCTCGGTCACACGACGATCCCGCTTGAGGCACTGTCACCAGTCGACTCGGCCTCGATCGCGAGCTACCTCCTGTCGGGTCAGGGGGACCTGTCGTCGGTCGAGCGGCTGGTGGAGGTCGCCGAGGGCAACCCCTTGTTCATCGAAGAGCTCGCTGCGTCCCTCGTGGATCGAGGTCCGTCCGATGAGCTGCCCACCACGGTCCGAGCCGCGATCGCCTCACGCATCGACGCCCTTCCCGCGGAGCCCCGGGCCGCGGTCCTGGCGGCGTCCGTCGTCGGCAAGCACTTCTGGCCGGGGGTCCTTCGCTCGTTCGGGGACCTCGAGGGCGTCGACGACGCGCTCGGCGCTCTCGAATCGAGAGATCTCATCAGGCGGGAGCCGTCGAGCCAGGTGAAGGGCGACGCGGAGTTCTCCTTCAAGCACATCTTGATCCGAGAAGTGGCATACGCGACCCTCGCGCGCGCGGATCGCAAACAACGACACGCCGCCGTCGCCCGGTACATCGAGGAGGTAGCCGGCGATCGGTCCCGGAACCTCGCCTGGGTCCTCGCCCATCACTGGCGGGAGGCGGGAGACTCGGATCGAGCCCTCCCCTACCTGATCACGGCCGCGGAGCTTGCGGACGAGCAACTCGCCTTCCACCACGCTGTCGAGCTCTACAGCGCCGCGCTCGGGCTGTTGGCAGAAGACGACACGCGTCGCAAAGACGTCACCGTGCGACGGCTGATCTCGTACACGCGGCTGTCGCACGCGGTCGTCGATGTGGGGCGCCTACGCTGGGAGCGGGACGCCGAGCAGCCCTAGACGACGATCTCGTCGGGATCGACGTCACCGGCGATGATCGCGATGCTGTCGATCTGGTGCCCGCCGAACGCCGCCGCGTGTGCGCGGAGCCGGGTCTCGTCCGGAGCGCTGTAGATGCAGAACGTGTGCACGACGCCGTCGGGGTCGATCACGACATGACTGTGATGCCACACGACGTCGTGGAATCGTTCGATCGCCATGCGCTTCGAGTTCTTCGCGAACTCCCCCAGCTCGTCTTCGGTGATCTTCGAGAAGTTCCTATCGATGAGGAACTTGGGCATCCGACATTCCTCCCCCTCAGGGGAGGATATCCCCTCCCGTCTGGGCTGGCTAGGCGCGGTGCCGTGCGACGCGGCAAGCGGTTGCTACCTTCGGGGCCGTGACGGAGACGCCGGATCGGCCAGAGCGTAGGGAGAAGGCGCGCCGCCGCCTCACTATCGACCTCACGCCCCTTCGGGTGTCTCGAGACTTCCGTCTGGTCTGGACCGGGCTCTTGATCACGTCCGCGGGAAGCCAGTTCACGTTGGTTGCCGTGTTCGTGCAGGTGAAGGAGCTGACCGGCTCGGCGGCGGCTGTGGGGGCGACGGGGCTCGCGTACGTCGCCGGGCTGGTGGTCGGCACCCTCGCCGGCGGCGCGGTCCTGGATGCCTGGGATCGTCGACGGCTCTTGATGTTCGCCCAGGTGGGTCTCGCCGCCGGCTCGGCGATCTTGCTCGGAGGCGCCCTCGCGGGCGAGCCGCCCCTCTGGTTGGTCTACGCGGGACTCGCGGTCCTCGCCGCGGCCAGCGCGATCGATGGACCCACTCGGTCCGCGATGACTGCTCGACTCCTCGGAGCGCCTCTGATGCCGGCCGCGCAGGCGCTGAACCAGGTGGTCTGGAACACCTCGGCGATGTTGGGACCCGCGGCGGCGGGGTTGGTCGTCGCCCGCTGGGGAGTCACGGTCGCCTACGCGGTCGACCTGGCGTCGATCGGGTGCATGCTCGTGGCGGCTGCCCTGTTGCATCCGATGCCACCGCTGGCGGGCGATCACCGCGACACGGGGCTGTCGGCGATCCGCGAGGGCTTCTCGTTCGCACGGAGGAATCGCCTCATCATGTCGACCTTCGCCATCGACCTGATCGCTATGGTCTTCGGGCTTCCTCGGGCGCTCTTCCCGTTCCTCATCGTGGAGCAGTTCGAGCGCACCCGGGAGGCCATCGGCCTCCTGTTCGCAGCCCCGGCGGTGGGAGCACTTCTGGGAGCCCTCACGAGCGGCTGGACGGGTCGGATCCGCCGACAAGGGCTCGCGGTCATCCTCTCCGTCGCGGGATGGGGCGTGGCCATCGCGGCGTTCGGGTGGGCCGGAACGCTGTGGTTCGGCCTTGCGATGCTCGCCGTCGCTGGTTGGGCAGACGTCATCAGCGCCATCTTCCGGGTGACGATCATGCAGACCGCGGCACCCGATCGCCTCCGGGGTCGGCTCTTCGGGATCCACATCCTGGTCGTGACGGGCGGACCACGACTCGGTGACGTCGAGGCCGGCCTGGTCGCTCGCCTCGTCTCGCCCACGTTCAGCGTGGTCTCCGGCGGGATCGCCTGTGTGCTCGGCGCGGGACTCGTCGCGCTCGCCTACCCGGAGCTCCGCCGGGCTCGCGCCGCCCAACCCTCCTGACGTACGCTGCGCCGCGTGGAGAAGCTCACGGATGAAGAGCTCGAGAGCTTCCTTTCGAACTCGGAGGGATGGACCTCGCAGGGCGACGCGATCGTCAAAGACTTCGCGTTCCCGGGCTTCCGGGCGGCGATCGCATTCGTGAACCGTGTGGCGGAGCAAGCCGACGCGACCCGTCACCACCCGGACATCGAGGTCCACTACAAGCACGTCCGGATCTCGCTCTCGACACACGACGCCGCCGGTGTGACCGACAAGGACGTCGCGGCCGCCGCAGAGATCGACGCAGCGGCCGGCTCCGACGGCGGGTAGACACGTGTCGGAGCCGGTCCGGACCGTCGAGCTGCGGGTGCTCGAAGGCCCGAACCTGTATTTCCCTCGACCGGCCATCAAGCTCACGCTTGAGGTCGGCGGGTGGCTGCGCGTCGGCGACGAGAAAGTGGTCGCGATCGCACACACCGCAGGGATCCGAACGATCGATCCGGGCGCCCGTGGAAGCGAACAGCGCGTCCGAGCGAGCGCGCGCGTGGCGGTCCAGCTCACCAGGCGGATCGCCGCCGCCGCCGGCACCGGATGGCTCGGGGTCCGCGGACGGACGGGGCCTGACTTCGGACACGTGATCGTCGTCTTCCCGTGGCGTCGGCGAGGGTCGGCGGAGGCGCTGGCCGGCGCGGTCGCGAGCGCGATGGCTCTCGTCCTCCGGCGCTCGCCCGAGCGGGTGATCGCGGAGCTCGCTCGCGAGGTGGCTGCCGCCGATCCCGGACCCGAGCCCACCGTACCGGATCCCGACATCCCCGTGATCCAGGTGAGCGGCACGAATGGCAAGACCACCACGACGCGGCTCATCGCCTATATCGTGATGACGGCCGGCAAGCGGGTCGCGTTCTCCTCCACCGACGGCGTCTACCGCAACGATCGCCGTGTGCAGGAAGGGGATTACTCCGGCTTCGCCGGCGCAGCGATCGCCCTCGACCAACACCCCGACGTCGCCGTGTTGGAGACGGCTCGAGGAGGGATCCTCCTGCGCGGCATCGGCGTGATGCACAACGACGTGGCGGTCGTGACGAACGTCTCGGCCGATCACCTGCACCTTCAAGGGATCTCCACGGTCGATCAACTGGCGGAGGTCAAGGCGACGGTGACCCGTATCACGCGTCCGGACGGCTGGGTGGTGCTGAACGCGGACGATCCTCGCGTGCTTGCGATGCGGCGTGCTGCCTCGGCTCGGATCTGGCTCTTCTCGCTGGATCCACGCCACCCCGCGCTCCGCGAAGCCCTCGCCGACGGCGGTCGCGCGATCACCGTCCTGGACGGGACGATCGCCTGGATGGACGGGCCCGCGGTGCACCCGCTCGTCGACCTCGACCAGGTGCCCGTCACGCTCGCAGGACTCTCTCGCATGTACACACAGAACGCGCTCGCCGCCGCCGCCGCCGCGCTCGCCGTGGGGTTCTCGTCGAGGACCGTGTCGAAAGGTCTGCGGAGCTTCGTACTCGATCCGAAGAAGAATCCGGGTCGGACCAACCTCTTCTCCCTCGATGACCGACTCATCGTGCTCGACTACGCCCATAACGAGGCGGGCATGGACGGTCTGGTGGAGATCCTCCAAGGCCTCAGCCCGCCGGGCCGGGAGATCTGGTTGGCGATCGGGACCGCCGGAGATCGGACCGACGACATCTTGCAGGGGTTCGCGGTACGCGCGGCGCTCGGCGCCGACCATCTCGTGATCGCGGAGCTGCTGAAGTACCTGCGGGGTCGTCCGAGGGAGGACGTGATCGCCCAGCTCCGCCAGGGAGCGGCCCGCGCGGGTCAGCACGACGTGCAGGTGTATCCCGACGAGATGCGAGCACTGAGAGAGATGCTCAAGGCATCCGCTCCCGGCGACGTCGTGGGGATCACGGCGCTCGCCCAGCGAGAGCAGGCCTTCCGATGGCTGCGCAAAGGGGGGGCTCGGCTCTTGGGGCCCTCCGACGTTCGGAAACTCGTCAAGCGCACGAAGGTCGCAAGGAAGGGTTGATCTTCGCAAGAACCCCCAACGTTCCCTGGACGGCCTCTCCCCCGTCACCCGGACCTCGTAGAACTTGCATCGGAGGGTTGGCAGTGACCTTCCGAGAGGCGCCGGGATCCCGGCACCCGAGGTGGAGGTCCCCCGATCCGCCGAGGAACAGGTCGGCGCGCCACCGCGCGGACCTCACATACCAAGCAGCCCGAGAGGCCTGGGCTGGGTCGCACCCCCCGCCCAGGCCTCTCTTCTCCGGGTGACGTTGACCTTCGGCGCGACCCATCGCCCGGCCTGGGAGAATCGAGCTGCATGGCGTCCACACCGCACTCTGCGATGGAATCCGCGCTGGTCGTCGCCTCGAACCGAGGACCCGTGAGCTTCGAGCGTGACGAGGACGGCAAGCTCGTTGCCCATCGAGGATCGGGCGGTCTCGTCACGGTGCTCGGTGGGGTGCTCGAGCGGGACGATGCGACATGGGTGGCCGCGGCCGTCACGGAAGGTGACCGTGAGATCGCGCCGCGGGGTCGCAAGGTCGAAGGAGCGGCGCAGCGCGTTCGCTACGTCGACATCCCGGAGCAGGTCTACGACGGCTACTACAACGGCATCGCCAACGGCGTCCTGTGGTTCGTGCACCACTACCTGTGGGACATCGCGCGTACCCCCAGCTTCGGGGAGCAGACCGAGCAGGAGTGGTCCGACTACGTCGAGGCGAACCGTTCGTTCGCCCGGGCGCTCGCGGTGGAGGCGAAGCACGACCCCGTCTTCCTGATCCAGGACTATCACCTCACGCTCGTCCCCCGCATGCTTCGAGAGCTCGTTCCCGAGGCGCGGATCCTCCACTTCTCCCACACGCCGTTCGCAGGACGCACCTACCTCCGGACCCTGCCCGACGACATGCGGCGGTCCATCCTTCGCGGCATGCTCGGCGCCGACGTCGTCGGCTTCCAGGGACGGCAGTGGGGCGAGAACTTCCTGCTCTCCGTCCGGGAGCTCGACGACGTCCACGTCGACATCCGGGCGCATCGCGCGGAGGTCGACGGTCGCGAGGTGCAGGTCAGGTCGTTCCCGGTCGCCGTCGGCGCGCAGGAGATCCGAGAGGCCGCGGCGAGCGACCGTGCGAAACGAGCCCGCGCGCAGGTCGAGAAGATCCGCGGCGACCGGAAGCTGCTCCTTCGCGTCGATCGGCTCGAGCCGTCCAAGAACATCCTTCGCGGTTTCCTCGCGTTCGAGCTGCTCCTGCAGAAGCACCCGGACTGGCGAGGTCGAGTCGTTTTCCTCGCGCTCCTGAGCCCATCCCGCGAGGAGGTGCCCGCGTATCGCGACTACGGTGCCGACTGCAGGGCCACGGCCGACCGGATCAACGCGGCGTTCGGGAAAGAGGACTGGACCCCGATCGTCGTGAAGGTGCAGGAGAACTTCACCTACGCCGTCGCCGCGTACGACCAGTACGACGCGATGCTGGTGAATCCGGTGCACGACGGGATGAACCTCGTCGCGATGGAGGGACCGGTGCTGAACTCACGCGGCGGCTCGCTGATCCTATCTCGCAACGCCGGCGCCTTCGGTCGCTTGGGACGCCACGCCCTCGCGATCAATCCCTTCGACCTGTCGGAGACGGCCGAGGCGATCCACGAGGCGCTGGAGATGCCGGAGGAGGAGCGGACCCGCCGGGCTCGAGGGCTCCAGCGTTCGGCACTGGCCCACACACCGGCCACCTGGCTCGCCGGACAGCTCAGAGCGATCGACGAGGTGCGAGCACCTGCCCTTTAGGGTCCGGCTGCTTCCCGGTCGAGCTCGTCGGCGATGGAGGCGAGCATGGCCGCGACGCCGAGAGGCCCGTCGACGACCAGGTCCGCCACGGCCTCGACCTCCGGCGGCGTGTCCCTGCCTCGCGCGACCACACCGCAGGTCCACAGTCCGTTCGCTCGGAGCCGGGAGAGCGCGGCGAACGCGTCCAGGTCGCCGACGTCGTCGCCGGCGAACAAGATCCCCCGAAGCGTGCGCTCACGCGCGAGCCGCTCGAGCGCGCCACCCTTGCGTGGGCGACCCGCGGGCATCAGCTCGAGGATGCGCTTGCCGGGCAGGATCTCAAGGCCGCGGGCGGCTGCGAGGGCCGCGAGCGCATCCGCGGACGCCGCCTCCGCCGCCTCCGGATCCTCCAGCCCTCGGAAGTGAACGGCGGCGGCGGCCCCCTTCGGCTCCACCCACGCCCCAACGGGCGCCGCCACCACCTCGATCTCCGCGAGCACCTCGGCCGCCATCGGCGGTTCGCCCTCCAATCCGTGGGTCCCCACGACGACCACATCGTTCCCATCGACCAGGTCGCGAACCTGCGAAGACGGGCGTCCGGAGACGACCGCGACCACCTCGAGTCGCTTCGCGAGCCGCGATAGCACCGGCTGGATCTCCGGGAGGATCCTCGCCAGCTCGGGCCGGGCGACGATCGGCGCCAGCGTGCCGTCGAGGTCGAGGAACACCCCGGCGCGAGGCGCGTGCGCAGCGAGCTCCTTCACGACGCGCTCGATCGCCACACCGGGCATCCTATGAACCTCGCAGTCCTCTTACGTCCGGAGAGCCGCGCAGTCGATGCACAGGACCGACCACGGACGCGCCTCGAGGCGAGCCTCGGTGATGAGCTTCCCGCACCGGTCGCAGATCCCGTACGTCCCATCCTCGACCTTCTGGAGGGCGCGATCGACGTCGTGGAGCATGGCTTCGAGCTCCCGCGCGGTTCCGACGAGGTTCAGCCGCTCGACGGCCGCGGTGGTCCCGTCGCCGACTCGTTTCCCGAACGACACCGACGCATCGGGGTCACGCTCCACGACCGTGACGACATCCAACTCGGCCGCCAGCTGATCACGGCGAACACGGAGCTCCTCGGCGATCGCGCGGGTATCCACGAGCTATCGCGTGATGCCTGAGAGATCGATCAGGTCGGTGTCGCCGCCCTGGGCTTCGATCGTGCCGCTTTCGGCGGCACCCATCGCGGATGGCGTCGCGCTTCCGCGTCGCTTCTCGAGCTCCTTGTAGACCTCTGTGGCGTAGTCGACGCACAGGACGACGACGTCGCCAGGCCGCGCACGGTCGAGCGCCTTGCGGGAGGCGTCCATCTCGTCCAGGACGATCTCGACCCTGCCGGCGCGCGCGTTGCCATCGTTCATCGCCTCCCGCACCCCTTCCGCTACGAGCTCCGCCGTCTCTCCCGGCTGCCGTCCACGAGGGTGACGGTCTTCCCGGACGATCACGATGTTGAAGTAGCGGGCGGCGACCCGGCCCAGCTGGCGCATGTCCTCATCACGCCGGTCCCCCGCGGTCGCGACGACGCCCACGACGAGATTGGCCGCTCGCGAAGCTTCACCCGGGCGCTCGGAAACCGCCGCGTCGGATGCGAGACGATCGACGAAGTCACCGAGCGTCTCGAGGCCCGCGGCGTTGTGCGCGTAGTCGAGGATCACCTTCACACCGTCCATCTCGAACACGTTCAGACGGCCGGGCGCCTGGTAGATCGACGTCGTGAACGAACGCAGTCCCTGCCGGATGTCGTGCAGATGGGCGCCCGCGGCGTGCGCCGCGGCGGCCGCCGCCATCGCGTTCTGCACCATCATGCGCGCGCGACCGTCGAAGGTCGCCGGCAGCATGTGGACGTAGGCGATCGGCGAGGAGCGCCTCCCCTCCTTGAGCACCATCAGCTCGCCGAGCGGGCCGTGTTCCAGCACGATCGCCTTCCGCCCTCGGCGGATCCAACGATCGACGAACTCGTGCTTCTCCTTCATCGAGAACAGGATCACCTGGCCCCCCGTGTGCCGGCGCATCTCGAGCACCAACGGATCGTCGGCGTTCAGGACGGCCCACCCCGTTTTCGGGACGGCCTCCACGACGACCTGCTTCACGGCGGCCAGCTGCTCCAGGGTGTCCACCTCGCGGAGTCCGAGGTGATCACCCGTCACGTTCAGCACGACGCCCACGTCGTTGCGGCCGTAGCCAAGTCCTTCCCGGAGGATGCCGCCGCGCGCGACCTCGAAGATGGCCATGTCGACCCGGGGGTTCTGGAGCACCATCTGCGCCGATTTCGGACCCGAGGCGTCGACGCGCTTCACTAGTCGCTCGTCGATGTACACCCCGTCGGTCGACGTCATCCCGATCTTCCTGCCCAGCCCACGGAAGATGTGGGCGATCATCCGGGTGGTGGTGGTCTTACCGTTGGAGCCGGTGACGGCCACGATCGGGATCCGCGACGGGGTGCCCTGCGGGAACAACGCATCGATCACGGGTTTCGCGACGTACTGCGGCTCTCCTTCGGTGGGATGCGTGTGCATCCGGAATCCCGGTGCCGCGTTCACCTCGACGATCGCGCCGCCGGTCTCGCGGACGGGCAGGGTGATGTCCGGCGTCAGGAAGTCGATCCCCGCGACGTCGAGCCCGACGACCCTCGCGGCCTCCTCGGCGATCTCGACATTGTCCTCATGGGCCTCCCACGTGCGGTCGATGGAGATCCCGCCCGTGGACATGTTGCCGGTCGCGACGAGCAGGATCCGCTCGCCCTCCGGCGGGACGTCGTCGAAGCCGAACCCCTGCGCACGCACCAGCTGCCCCGAGTTCGCATCGATCGTGATCCTCGTGAGCACCTTCTCGTGTCCGATCCCTCGGCGGGGGTCCAGGTTCGTGATCTCGACGAGCTCGCGCACGGTGTGCTCGCCGTCTCCGATCACGTGCGCCGGCTGGCGCTCGGCGATCGCGGCCATCCGTCCGCCGATCACGAGCACCCGGTAGTCGTTCCCCTTGACGAACGTCTCGACGACGACCCGCCCGTCCCGGGACTCCTTCAGCGCTCGCTCGAATGCGACCCGGACGGCCCTGTCCTTCGTCAGGTTCAGGCCGACCCCGCGTCCGTGGTTGCCGTCCAAGGGCTTGATGACGACCGGGTAGCCGATCCTTCCCGCCGCCGCGACCGCTTCGTCGGCGGTACGCACGACTTCGCTCCGCGGCACCGGCAACCCCGCGGCGGCGAGCAGCCGGTTCGTCATCTTCTTGTCCGACGCGATGTCGACCGCGAGGGCCGACGTCATCGACGTCATCGTCGCGCGGATCCGTTCCTGATACTTGCCCTGGCCGAGCTGGATCAGCGAGGCTTCGTTCAGGCGCATCCACGGGATGTCACGGGATGCCGCCTCGTCGATGATCGCCTGCGTCGACGGACCGAACGCCCGGCGCTCGGCGAGCTTGATCAGACGTTCCAGCTCCTCCAGGAAGTCGAACTCCTTCCCCGGCTTGATCAGGTGGTTCACCAGGCGAACGGCGAGCTTCCCCGCCTCGACGCCGACGGTTTCCTCCCAGTAGCCGTAGATCACGTTGTACTGGCCGGTCTCTCCCGCGCTCCGCGTCTTGCCCCGCGAGATATGTGCACCGGTTTCCCGTTGGAGCTCGAGCGCCACGTGCTCGGCGACGTGTCCCAGCCAGGTCCCGTCGACGAGGCGTTCCCCGAAGCCGCCGCGGCGACCGAGCGAACAGGAGTGCTCGGCGACGCCGGGGAGCAGCGCGAGGAGGCCTTCGTTGAAGCCCGGGATCTGGTTGGAGGGCCATTCCTCGAGCGATCCCAGGTCGACCAGCATCCGGATGCACGGTTCGTACGACCAGTAGTTGGGCCCCCGGAAGACCTGCGTCTGGACGATCTTCAAGTCCGGCTTGGGCTTGCTCGACTTCACGGATGCCGGTTGGCGCTTCATCGCCTGGCGGGTGGCGCGGGTTCCCGTTGCGGGGCTGCGTCGCTGCTTCGGGGCCGCCTTCGTCACGTGGACGCCTCCCCGTCCTCGAGGGCGGCGTCCGGACCCGTGAGGAGCGCGCGACCGCGCAGGTCGAACCGGTACCCCGAGGGCAGGGAGTGCAGGATGGCGCCGCTCACCATGACGGGACGATATCCCTTGCCGCGATAGGCATCGGTCTTCACGTGCGAGCCGTCGACAAGGGTGACCGCGCCGCGACCGATCACGTACAGCTCGCGTGCCCCGTTCACCACCGCGCAGGTGTCCTCGTCGATCCCGATGCCGAGGAGCGACGGCGATTGCGCGACGAGGGCCAGCAGCCGGCCGATCCGCCCTCGCTGCTCGAAGTGCTGGTCGATCACGACACCCTGGACGATCCCCAACCCCGCGGCCAGATGCACCATCCGATGCTTCGGGGTGGGACCCTCGCGGCCGAAGGCGACCATGTGTGAGGCGAGGGCGGACGCCCCGGCACTCGTACCGGCGAGGGCGACCCCGCGATCGTGCGCGTTCGAGATCGCGTCGCCCAGGCGCGTCCCCGCCACCACCTGCGTCAACCTGGACTGGTTCCCGCCCGTGAGGAACACGCCGGTGGCCTCGGACAGTAGTTGGACGGCCGCGGGGTCGTCGGCTTCTGCTCGCTCCTCGGGACGGATACCGCTCACGCGTCCGATCCCGAGGCCGAGGAACAGCTCGCGGTAGGCATCGACCGCGGCTTCTCCCAGGGAAGAGGCGGTGGAGATCACCACGACGTGGCCGTCGGTGCCGCCCGCCAGCTCCGCGAACGTCCCGAGGATCACCTTGTCGCGGAATCGGTCTTCCGCCCCGCCGATCACCATCACGGGCCCTGCTCCACCCACCGCCTGAAGGGCACCCGCGTCCGTCATGGGGGCAAGTGTATCGGCCGCACGTTGACTCCCTCGCAGGTCAGGGCGTCGGGCGCGAGCTCCGTTCGGGGTCTGCCGGCGACCGAAGGATCAACTGGTCGTGCGGCTCGACCACGTCCACCGTGCCTTCCAAGCCGTCCGGAACGAAGAGGGTGAATCCGGACTCGTGCTGGACGACACGATCGGTGGGATCCGCTTCGTCCGTGAGCTCGAAGCGGACGCCCCCGCCGGCCTCACGGACGATCCGCAGACGAACGTCGGGGTTGAATCGCCGAGCGGCTGCGTCGGCCCGGGTCAATATCTCGATCGCCCAGTCGGTGAAGGCCAGCACGCGCCGAGTCTAGGCGCGACCGGACCGACGTCTCGGGCGGCGGCCGGCGCGTGTAACCGGCTATTGCACCTGGGGTGGTTTCAGGGTAACCTGCAATTTCCGTTCGGCGGTTTCAGGCCGGCACCCAGCGGTCCCAAGGAAGGATGGCTCCCTCGATGGAGACCGAACGGCTCGTTCCGCAGCCGGTCCACGCGGAGGACGGAACGCCTCCGGCCCCCGGTGATCTCGAGATCGTGCGTGCATTCCTGTCCTTGCACGACCACGAGCGGGGGAACCCGGACGGGCTGCCTCCGACCCACGAGAGCCTGCGATGGTGGCTCACCTCCAGAGCCCTGGTCGAGGCGAAGGACCCGGTCAGGGACCAGGACCTGGCGTGGGCGCTTCGCGTCCGAGACGCGCTCACCTCGAAGGTGCGAGAGAACATGGGCGAGCCCACCGACCCGGCCGCGACCGAGTTCCTCAACCGCGCCGCCGAGCAGACCGGCCTGCGCGTGTGCTTCGGCTGCAGCGACGACAGCCCGATCCACGTCGATGCCACCGGGGTCCGCGGTGCGATCGGTCGGATCCTGGGAGCGGCGTTCCTCGCCGAGCTCGACGGCCGATGGGAACGGTTCCGTGTCTGCCACGACCCGGGATGCTCCTCGGTGTTCTTCGACCACTCGAAGAATCAGAGCGGCAAGTGGTGCTCGATGGCGTCGTGCGGGAACAGGGCCAAGGTGCGGGCGTTCCGCGAACGGCAGGCGGCCCGATAACGAGCCCGGCGACGAGCCGATGACGAGCGAGATGACGAGAAAGACGACGACGCTCGAGCTCGAGCTGCGCGCTCCCGGCGGCGAGCCGGTCGACCTGTGGCGAACACTGATCTCCCATGGGTTCGCAGGGCTCTCGCCCACCGTCCTGGACGAGGAGGAGCGATCGCTCGCCTTCACCGTTCGCATTCCCGGTGGCCGACCGCGCAGGGTGCGCGTGTCCGAGGGCGAGCACGCACGAGCGCGAGCGAACCGAGCCCGGATCCCTCACGCCCGCCTGGACGTGCTCGGCGCGCGGCCCGGTCCGAAGGTCCTTCGCGCCGTCCTCGAGGGTACGGCGCACGTCCTGCGGCTCGATCAAGACCTGTCGCCGTTCTACGTCCGAGCGGCAGAGGATCCCGATCTGGCCTGGGCGGCTCGCGGCGCCGGCCGGATGCTCCGCTCCCCCACGGTGTTCGAGGACGTCGTGAAAACGGTGTGCACCACCAATTGCGCGTGGAGCGCGACGGTTCGGATGGTGGACGCGCTCGTGACGCATCTCGGCGACCCGGCGCTCGGAGGCGACGGGCCGCTCTCGAACGCGTTCCCGACGCCCGCGGCGATGGCCGCCGCTCCCGAGTCCCTCTATCGAGACGTGGTCAGGGCGGGATACCGGGCGGCGTACCTCAGGGGGCTGGCGAAGACCGTCGCGGACGGCGAGCTGGATCTCGAGACGTTCGCGAGGGCGACACCTGCGACGCTGCCCGATGCCGACCTCGAGGCGGAGCTCCTTGCCCTCCCCGGCGTCGGGCCATACGCGGCGGCCCACATCATGATGACGCTCGGACGGCACTCCCGACTGATCCTCGATTCCTGGACGAGGCCCAAGTACACGCGACTGGCGGGGAAGAAGCGGCCGGTGCCCGATCCGCAGATCGAGCGCCGGTTCCGTCCCTACGGCGAGTACGCCGGGCTCGCGTTCTGGTTGTACGTGACGCGTGACTGGGTCGAGGACGAGACCGCCTGAGCCTCGGGCCTATACTGCGCGGGGCGCCGACGCGTCCCGGCACAACTTCTCCAGCAGTGACATGACGATGACGGTGCCCTTATGTCCCCGTGGAGCCGTGCGACCGACGAGCTCCTCCGAACCCGGTGCGCCGGGCAACCCTCGCGTGCGCGCGAGGCGGACGGGCGCCTGACCGAACCTTCCGGGGTGAGCTCCGATGGCTGAGCGCCTCAGCGCGGCGCCCGCCCGCCTCGCGCGCCGCGCCCGTCGACTGTTCGGCTACTGGCGCTCGGAACGCCGCACCCTCCGACAAGGAGCCGTCGCCCTCGTGCTGAGCACCTGCGCGGGGTTCGTGGCCGGACTCGTCCTCGGTTCGATCACGGGCACCCTCGAGAAGCTCCCCGGGCTCCTCGTGCTGATCCCTGCGTCGGTGGGTATGCGAGGCACGATCTTCGGCGCGATGGGCGCTCGCTTCGGTACCGGCGTCGCCGCCGGCATCTTCGAGCCCACCCTCCGGCGAGGGAGCCTCCTCGCCCGCAACGCCGTCGTCGGGATCCTCTCGGCGCTGCTGACGTCGTTCTATCTCGCCGCCGTCGCGAAGCTCGTGGCGTCCGCGTTCGCGGACGAGGTGGTGATCTCCTTCTGGGACCTCGTGACGATCTCGGTCGTGGGCGGCGTCCTCGCGTCGTTGATCGCGCTCATGTTCACCGTCGGGATCGCCGTCCTGTCCTTCCGGAAAGGGTGGGACCTGGACGCCGTTTCCACCCCGATGGTCACAGCGATCGGCGACATGGTGACGCTTCCGTGTCTGTTCCTCGCGACCCTCCTGGTCGGCAACCCCACCGTGAGCGCGGTCGCCGCCGCGCTCTGCACGGCCGCGACCGCCGCCGCCTTGATCGCGGCATTCTTCGTGGAGGTGGAGGTGCGCCGGATCCTCCTGGAGATGGCCGCGGTCGTCGCGCTCGCCCCGCTGCTCGACATCTTCGCGGGAGCTCTGCTCGAGGCGCATCGAGGCGAACTCCAAGCGGCCACGGCCGTGCTGATCTTGATCCCCCCGTTCGTCTCGCAGGCGGGGGCACTCGGAGGGATCCTCTCGTCGCGCCTGTCCTCCAAGCTCCAACTCGGTGTCATCACACCTCGGGGACGACCCGAGATCCCGGCCGTCGTCGACGGTGCCATCGTCATCTCTCTTGGCGTGCTCGTGTTCACCGCGATCGGCGCCGTCGCATGGGCCCTCTCCACCCTGACCGAGGGTCCAGACCCGTCGCCCGCCCTGCTGATCGGAGCCACGTTGTTCGCCGGAGCGATCGTGCTGCCGATCACGTTGGTGGTCGGCTACTACACGGCCGTGCTCACCGCACGCTTCGGGATCGACCCGGACAACCAGGGCGTTCCCTTCATCACGTCGCTCCTGGACCTTGCCGGCGTAGCGGCCATCCTGCTCGTCATGAGAACATCTGGAGTACTCCCGTGATGGATGACCAACCTCGCAACGTCAAGGACCTCCTGGTCGAGCTGAAAGACGCCTCGGAGCTCATGGTCGACCTGGCCTATGCGGCCGTCTTCTTCAACGAAGAGAAGCTCGCGCAGGAGGTGGAGCGGCTCGAGCAGCGGATGAGCGAGCACCTCCGTCGCCTCCGGATCACGGCGATGCTCGCGGCTCGCAGCCCCGAGGACGCTGAAGGGATGGCCGGCGTGCTGTGGATCGCGCACGCGATCGAGCGCGTGGGTGACGCGGCCTCCGACATCGCGCGCGTCGTCGCGGCCCGGCTCGGGATCCCGGACGCACTCCGCCAGGACCTCCGCCACGCAGATGAGATGACGGCGAGGATCAAGATCCGCGACGACGCGCCCGCAGCCGGCCGCTCGCTCCGCGATCTGTCGCTGCCAACAGAATCGGGGATGTGGGTGGTCGCCATCCGAAGCGGCATGGACTGGCGGTTCGATCCCGGCGCCGAGGACGTGCTCTCCGCCGGTGACGTGCTGCTGATCCGGGGCCCCGAAGAAGGGGTGAACCACGTCCGCGAGCTGGCGGGCGCCCCGCCGCTCCCGGAGACATCCGGTGAGGAGTCGCCTCCCCTCTCGGAGCTGGACCGAGCGGTGGACATCCTCGTGGAGCTGAAGGACCTCGCCGAGGCCGCCGTCGGATTGGCGTACTCCGCACTCCTGTTCAACAACCGATCGCTCGCGGCCGAGGTCGGCACCCTCGAGGCACGGTCGGACATCCTGCACGACGAGCTCGAATCCTGGGTCCTTCGTGCGGCGCCCGAGGCTCGCGATCCCGACGCCCTGCGCGGACTCCTCCGCCTGGGCGCCGCATCCGAGTACGTCTGCGACGCCGCCCGCGACATGACCTGGTACGTCGAGCAAGGCGAGCCTCTCCATCCCGTCGTGCAGCTCGCCCTCGAGGAGACGGAAGAGACGAGCTCGGAGGTGGTGGTGGAGCGAGGCTCGCAGGCCACAGGGCACTCGCTCAAGGAGCTCCGCGTGGAGACGGAGACCGGCATGTTCGTGCTTGCGGTGCAGCGCGGTTCTCGCTGGATCTATCGCCCCCGCTCCGGGTTCTCGTTCCAAGAGGGCGATCGGGTGATCTCCGTCGGCCCGGAGGAAGGCGAAGAAGAGCTCGCCGCCCTCACGCGGGCGCCCGTCCCCGCACAGGGGTAACGCGATCCTTGTTCGGTGCTTGTTCGGTTTGGGGGGCTGGCCTAGCCTCCTCTCATGGAAGCGTTCGTCTACCTGCGGGTTCGGCCCGGCAGCATCGGACCCGTCCGGAACCGGCTCACTTCCACCGCGACGGCGCGCCGATCCGTCGTGGTGGTCGGGAACTGGGACGTCCTCTGCCTGATCGACGGACCCGACCTCGCGACGGTCGCGACCGGCGTGCTGTCGGAGCTCCAGACGATCGAGGGTGTCGAGCGCACGCTCACCGCGCCCGTGGTGCCGCCGGATCGTCTCGGCGTGGTGGGCTTCGGAGGCCTGCCGACCCCGCAGATCATCCGGGGGGCGTGCTACGTCCACATCGAGGCCGACGCGGGAGCTGCGGCGGGCCTCTACGAGCGCCTCTCCGAGATCGGCGGCGTGTCCGGCGCCGCGGTGCTGGGCGGCCGCTGGGATCTGATGGCCTGCATCCCGGAGCCCTGGGAGGTCGCCTCCGCCATCGTGCTCGACAAGATCCACGCGCTCCCCGGGGTTCGGTCGACCAGCACGCTGGTCTCCGTTGACTACGAGGAGCCCGAGGAGGACCGAGACCAGTTCAGCTCGTGGTCGTAGACCGGACGCCGGCGGGGAGCGCGAACCGGACGCTCTCCTCGGTGATCAACGCCTGTTCCAGGCGATCGAAGCCTCGGACCGCCAGCCACTCGAGCATCCGGGTCACCAGTACCTCCGGCGCCGATGCACCGGATGTGAGCCCGACGACCTCGGCGCCGTCGAGCCAGGACGGATCGACTTCCGTTTCGTCATCCACCAGATAGGCAGGCGTTCCTCTCTCTCGGCTCACCTCGGCAAGCCGATTCGAGTTGGAGGAGTTCCGGGAGCCGATCACGAGCACGACGTCGGCCCGACGGACGACCTCCTTCACGGCGTCCTGGCGATTCTGCGTTGCGTAGCAGATGTCCTCACGAGGGGGACCCTGGATCTCGGGGAAGCGACCTCGAAGGACACCCACGATCTCGTTCGTCTCATCGACCGACAGCGTGGTCTGGGTGAGGTAGGAGAGGCGGCGGGGATCGGGCACCTCCACGCGCTCGGCCTCCTCGATCGACTGCACCAGGATGGTCCTGTCGGGCGCCTGCCCGCTCGTGCCTTCGACCTCTTCGTGTCCTGCGTGGCCGATCAGGAGGATGGTCTGGTCCTCCTCGGCGAAACGTCGCGCCTCGAGGTGGACCTTGGTGACCAGAGGACA
The DNA here is from genome assembly GCA_963762015.1 of uncultured Actinomycetota bacterium. GTDB lineage: Bacteria > Actinomycetota > UBA4738 > UBA4738 > HRBIN12 > JAJNBA01. The sequence goes on along the minus strand of CAVXJL010000002.1, from coordinate 494,074 downwards.
CGTCGCGTCGATGAGCTCCAGCCCGCGAGACCTCGCCTCGGCGTGGACCGTCGGCGACGAGCCGTGAGCGGAAAGGACCACGACCGCCGCCCCGGGCACCTCGTCGAGCTCGTCGACGAAAACGGCCCCTTTGCGCTCCAGGTCGCGCACGACGTGGAGGTTGTGCACGATCTGCTTGCGAACGTAGACGGGCCCTCCATGCATCTCGAGGGCTCGCTCGACCGCATCCACGGCTCGCTCGACCCCTGCGCAGTAGCCCCGAGGAGCCGCGAGCAGGACCGTTCCCATGGCCCCATCGTACCTATGGGTGCCTTGAAGCCGGGGCCCCGGCTCTCCCGGACCGGAGGCCCCCAGGTTGCCGGATGTCGGTAGGTCGGGCTAGGGTGGTTCCGTCGGCTTCGGACCGAGTGGCCCGGTCCTCCTGCGCACGACGCGCGCTTCCCACCTTCCCAGGGTGTGGTTCGGCGTGCGTTCATGCGTGGGAGAAGGGGAGCACGGATCGAGGTCGACGAAGGTCGCACAGAGAAGACGAGACCAGGAGGTGATGCGTACACCCACGACCTAGCGCGGTGGACTGGGGCCCGGCGGAGTGATCCGCAGGCTCGGTCCAGACGAGGCCACCAGCCGCGTCCGCCGCGAGGGTGATCCAGCCCATGACCACGATGATCCGGAAAGGCCGCGCCCTCGTCGCGGCATCGATCCTGACCGCCGTCATCATGAGCTTCCCCGCCGCCACGTCGCAGGCGTTGGTCCCGCGAGACGACATACGCGCCGTCTCGTCGAGGATCTGCCCCATCGACTGGCGTCAGAGCACATGGCACGTCAAACAGCTCATTCGCTGCGCCGCTTCGTATCACGGCGTGAGAACACGCAAGGCCCTCTACATCGCCTGGCGCGAGTCCCGGTATCGGCCGAGCGCCTATAACTCCTACGGGAACGCCGCTGGGATCTATCAGCACCTCCTGAGATATTGGCCGGATCGTGCGGAGGACTTCGGCTTCGAGAACTGGTCCGCGTTCAACGCTCGGGCCAACATCTTCGTGACGATGCGGATGGTGAGGCGTTACGGCTGGTCTCCCTGGGGGGGCTGAACGCCGGAGGCGTCCACGATCGGACCGCCCGGACGAGCGAGCGAGCGGAGGATCTCCCGCACTTCATCACGCGAGGAGGCCACCGCGCTCGTCCCGGGCGCGTCCCGATCGGTCACGATCCGCATCGCTGGGAACCGCTCCCTGACGAGCGAGACCAACGTCTCGTAGCTCCCGAACACCACCATCGCGTGCGGTCGCTCGGCGTCGATCACTCCGAGCGCGTCGGTCGCGTTGGTCGCACCCGACGTAAGCTCCCACTCGGCCGCAGTCGTAGCGCGACGGAGCGCACCGAGACCCTTGTCGTCGGTGGCCACACAGAGCACCTTGACGGCCCGGCACACCGCTAGAGCCACCCGCGCTTCCGGAACCCGACGTAGAGCGCGACGGCGGAGGCCACCATCATCCCGAGCGCCAAGGGGTAACCGAGGGTCCAGTGCAGCTCCGGCATGTGGTCGAAGTTCATGCCGTAGATCCCTGCGATCAGGGTCGGCACGAGGATGATGCCTGCCCACGCCGTGAGCTTCTTCATGACCTCGTTCAACTGGTTGGCGGACTGCGCCATCCGGATGTCCACGATCGTCGTGAGGATCTCGCGCACACCGTCGGCGAGCTCGATCGTCCTGAGGAGATGGTCCGTGATGTCCCGGAGGTACGGCACGAGGGCCCCGGTCACGAGATCGGAGTCGTCCGCGAGACGGTCGATGACCTGACGGGTCGGGATCGCGTGTCGCTTGAGCCGGACCGCGTCCCGGCGGAGACGGAGGATCTCGAGCTGTAACGCCGCTCCCTCGGCCTGGACGAACTCTGACCGGAAGACCTCGCCCTCCAGCTCGTCCGCCCGCTCTTCCAACTCCTCCACGACCTCGAGGTAGTCGTCCACGATCTCGTCGGCGACGGCGTACAGGGCGGAGCACGGCCCGGGCGCCAGGGCAGCCAGGATCGGCCACCGATGCTTCGCCTTCTCCATCTCGAAGACGGGCGGGAAGCGCAGGGTCACGAGGAACCGACGCGACACGAAGAGGAACAGCTCGGATCCCGTGAGGCCGTCGGGCCCGTAGGAGAGCGGCCGGAAGACCGCGAACGCATGCGCCGGGTACAGGTCGAGCTTGGGCCGCTGGTCCCGTTGCTGTACGTCTTCCACGGCGAGGTCGTGGAGGTCCAGCTGCTTCTGGAGCGTCGTGAGATCGTCCGTGCTCGGGTCGACGGCATCGACCCAGATCCACTCGCCTTCTCCGAGATCGGACACCGCCGCCCGGAGCTCATCCAGCGGGACGGCATCGGCCCGAAGGGCCCCATCTCGGAACGCGTAGGCCTCCATCGTGGGAGCGTACCGGAGCCGCTCGCGGGTACCGAGGGAAGGACCCGGCCGCTGTGTTCAGGCTAGCCTTCCCCAGAACGATCCGAGGGAAGGGAAGCCGATGCGGCGGCGACGCAGCACCACCTGGACACATCCGGTCCTGCGCCGGCACCAAGAGGAGCGGTCTCGCAATCGGCAGGACCGGATCGCAGATGCCATCACCGGCTTCGCCGGCTCGATGCCGTTCGTCTATCTCCACATCGTCTGGTTCACGCTCTGGATCGTCCTTCGCGTCGAGAAGTTCCCCTTCGGCTTCCTGACGATGCTGGTGTCCTTGGAGGCGATCTTCCTCTCGACGTTCGTGATGATCAGCCAGAACCGCGCCGACGAGAAGCGCGCCGAGCTCGCGGAACATCAATGGCAGATGGTCCAGGCCGAAGAGCGACAGAACGAGGAGCTCATCACCAACTCTCGACAGATCCTGGAGCTCACGAGGGAGATCCATTCGCTCACGAAAGGGGGAGCGACACCGTCCTCGCAGGGCGATGCCCACGCATCGTGATGCGTTAGCCGATCAGCGAGAAGACCTTCTGCAGCCCGTAGCCCAGCAGGGCGCACGACGGCCAGGTCAAGATCCACGCGGCCACGACCTGTCCGGCCACCCCCCAACGGACGGCAGAGAATCGCTTCGTTGCCCCGACGCCCATGATTGCCGAGCCGATCGCGTGCGTCGTCGATACCGGGATACCCAGGCGCGCCGCCACCGTGATCACGGTGGCGGCGCCGGTCTCCGCGGCGAACCCCTGTACCGGCTCCAGGTGGGTCATCCGCATGCCGAGCGTGCGCACGACCCGCCAGCCGCCGATCATGGTCCCGAGGCCCATCACGAGCCCCGCGGAGAGGACGATCCAGGGGGCGATCGTCAGCTCACCGACGTTCCCAGCCGTCCCTGCTTCGTTGAGGGCGATGGTGAGCGCGATGATCCCCATCGTCTTCTGGGCGTCGTTCGTCCCGTGACTGAAGGCCATGAACGCCGCGGAAAGGATCTGCCCCTTGCCGAAGACCTTCCGGACAGTGGCGATGCGCACTCGCGCGAACACCCGGTAGATCAGCACCATCAGCATGAAACCCAGCAGGAATCCGCCCAGAGGCGAAGAGACAAGTCCGATCAGGGATGCATTCGTTCCCTCGCTCTCGAGCGCCTCGAGCCCCCCGGCCGCGAATCCGGCGCCGAGCAGGCCGGCGACGAGGGCGTGGGACTCGCTGGAGGGGAGACCGTAGAACTGGGCTGTGAGTGCCCAGAGCGTGGCTGCGAGCACCGCCGCCGCGACGGTCTCGAGACCGACGAAGTTGGGATCCACGATGCCTTCGGCGATCGTCTTGGCGACCGCGGTGCCGACGACGAGCGCGCCCACGACGTTCAATACGCCGGCCATCAGCACCGCGTGAACAGGTCGCATCACGCGCGTGGACACGACGGTGGCGATCGAATTCGGGGCGTCGGTCCACCCGTTGGCGAACTCGAACAGATATGCAAGGAAAAGGACGAACCAGACCATCAGGCGTTCTTCAAGGCGATCGCCTCGAGCATGTTGGAAACGTCCTCGAGTTGGTCGATGGCTCCTTCCGTCTCGTCGATGACGTCCCGCCACTTCAGGACGTCCATCGCCTTGTACTCACCGCCGAAGAGCCCTGCGATGGCCCGCCGATAGACCCGGTCCCCTTCGTTCTCGAGTCGATTGACCTCGACCCAATACCGTTCTAGCTCCTTGAACTTCGGGAGCGTCTCGAGTGCCTCCCGGGTGACCCTGCAGGTCTGCACCAGGATGTCGGCCTGCGCCTTCATCTCGGGCAGCGGGCGCTCGATCTTGTGGAGCACGAACAGATCCGCGGCCGCCTCGATGTGGTCCAGCACGTCGTCCAGGCCTGAGGCGAGCCGATGGATGTCCTCATGGTCCAAGGGGGTCACGAAGACGGTGTTCAGCCGCTTCATGATCTCGTGGGTGACCTCGTCGCCCTCGTGTTCGAGGTCCTTCAATCGATCGGCCTTGCGCGTCACGTCCTGATAGTCCACGACGAGGTCCTGGTACGCGGCGGCCCCCTCCTCGATCTTCACCGCCAGGTTGACGAACATCTCGTAGAAGCTCTCGTCCCGGGGGACGAGCCTGAACCGGAGCTTCGGCATCCTTGTGACCCTTTCGTGTTCGGCCGATGGTGGATATCACGTGCGTGACCCCTGTCGCAATGGCCCGGGAGTTCGAAGGCCTCAGGAGTCGCGGCGATCGCCAGATAGCTGCCGACGCCGAGGAGGTTTCTTCGTGTCGACCTCGGGTGGAGGGATGTAGGTCGCGCGTACGATCACGCCGGCATCGCGTTCCAGCGCCCAGACGGAGCCCTTCTTCCAGCCACGTGCCGGTCCGACGACCGCCCCCCGTGCCTCGAGATATTCGATGACTTCCGGGATCAGATCTCCATGTCCACACAGCACCGACGGCATCGACCGAAGCTCGTCGAGCAACTCGAGCATGCTGGAGAGCGGTGCGCCTTCCAGGAGCTCGTCGCGTGGCTCGATCGGGAGCACCCGTTGTTCTGAGAGTGGTTTCACCGTCTCCACGCATCGGACCGCCGGACTGCTCAAGATCCGCTCGATCACCCTGGTCGACAGCACGTGCACGAGCGCCTTGGCCTGGCGGCGCCCGGTCTTGGAGAGCGGTCTCGACAGATCGTCTCCCGACCAGGTTCGCCGATCACCCGCCTTCGCGTGACGGACGAGAGAGACGGGAGCATCGGCGGTGGTCGCCGCATCGAGCACGGCTCGATCTCGGTCGTAGGTGAGGACGTCTCGCGCCTCTGAGATCGTGAACCACCTCGCGTCATCCACCTCGTCCGTGGGGTGGAGATCGTGTCCGTCGAGCGCTTCCATGAACCAATAGCGGACGACCTTCGGCATGCCGTGCTGGTCCAGGTAGCGGGACGGCGGCAGCTCGCCGTCGATCCGGCATTCGAGGCCGGTTTCCTCCCGGACTTCGCGTGTCGCGGCCTCTTCGAAGGTCTCGCCGTCGAGAAGCTTGCCCTTCGGCAACGACCAGTCGTCGTAGCGCGGCCGATGTACGAGCACGGTGTGCACCTGTCCGTCGACACGCCGACGGACGACCCCGCCCGCCGCGCGAACCTCGCTCGTCACGTCCAGAAGCGCTTCCTTCGCTCGAGACGACTCCACGTCTTCCGCCATGCCTCTCTCGCCCGATCGCGCGAGGCGGTTTCGAGCTCGGCGAGACGTCCGGCGGTGAACGCCACCGCCTGATCGTCGGCCTCCATCCCCCGGTCCGCGAGCCATGCCATCGCGACGACGGCGTCCTGATGCTCGCCGAGGACCTCTTGAAGGGCTTCTGCCGCAGAGGCGAAGCGAGCCGCACGCTTCCCGAACACAGGGACGAGCGCCTCAGCCCCGTAGCGAACCCGCTTCGTATCGATCCGCGTGGCGTGTAGCGCAGAGTCGCTCGAGCCGGGGCCGAGTGCCTTGGCACTCCCGGACAACTTCACCCACGGACGCTTCATGAGCGATCCCGTGGTGACGGCGGGGCGTTCCGCCCGCTCGCTTCTGGCTGCCGGCTCACGGGCGGCGCGCACGAGCCGCACGACGAGCTCCTCGTACCTCCGCGAACGAAGGCCCTCGAGAAGCCGGCGCCGGCTCGCGAGACGACCGCTCTCGAGACCGTCGATCAGGACCTTCGCAGATGCCAGCTCGAGGCCCACCATCTCCTCGACCTGCCGCCGGAGCCTGGCTCCGAGCACCTCCGGGTCGCGAACCGGCCCGAGAAGTCGACCCAGCCACTCGAGCTCGGCTCGCAAAGCCCCGGCCCAGTCTCGGTCGAGGAGCGGTCGGAACGTCCGGAGGTCCGACCGCAGCCGCCGGGCGGCGACCCGCGCCCTATGCACACCTTCGGGATCCTCACCGAGCCGCACCACCGGATCGTTCGACATGAGCTTGATCGTCGAGCCGGCGATCGCGGACCGGATGACGTCGAGGGCGGTCGCCTCGCCGGCAAGCCGTGTCAGGTGGTCCAGCTCGAGCTGCACCTGTTCCGCGAGAGCCAGCGTCATGTCATCTCGGTCGGTCATCGATGGCTTTCCCCGCGCTCGACGGCGAGCTGCATGAGCCGTTCTTGAGCGCTCACCCCACGCTCCGTCTCCACCTTCTTCCACACACCGTCGGACCCCAGGTCCCACGCGAGGACGTCATCCTCCAACCCCGCCCGGAGGATCTGGTCGAGGCGCTCACACAAGGCCGGATCGAACACCGGAACCGTTACCTCGACGCGTCGCTCGAGGTTCCGTGGCATGAGATCCGCCGAACCGATGAAGTGCTGGTAGCCGCGGTCACGGCTGCCGAATCGGAAGATCCGCGAATGCTCGAGGAACCGGCCGACGATCGATCTCACTCGGATGGTGTCGGACAGATCGGGTACGCCCGGTCGGAGGCAACAGATCCCTCGGACGATCAGGTCGATCCCGACTCCCGCGCGCGAAGCCTCGTAGAGCGCGTCGATCGTCTCCGCATCCACCAGGCTGTTCATCTTCAAGACGATGGACCCGTCTCCCGCCGCCGCCTCCGCGCGGATCAGCTCGATCAACCTCTGTTTGAGGTCGGTCGGCGCGACCAGCAGGCGACGATAGGTCTGCTGACGGCTGTAGCCGGTGAGCAGGTTGAAGAGATCGCTGAGGTCTGCACCGAGCTCGGGATCGGCGGTCAGCAGGCCGACGTCTTCGTACAAGCGGGCGGTGCTCGGGTTGTAGTTGCCGGTACCGACGTGTGCGTAGCGACGGATGCCGGACACCTCGCGCCGAACGATCAAACACACCTTGGCGTGCGTCTTCAGTCCCACGATGCCGTACACGACGTGGACGCCCGCCTGCTCCAGCGTGCGAGCCTGCGTGATGTTGGCACGCTCGTCGAAGCGCGCCTGGAGCTCGACGAGCGCGACGACCTGCTTCCCGGCCTCGGCGGCGCGTACGAGGGCGCGGACGATCGGGCTCTCCTCGGACGTGCGGTACAGCGCGAGCTTGATCGCGAGGACGGACGGATCCTGCGCCGCCTGTTCGATGAAGGCCTCGACGGAGGTCTCGAACGAGTCGTAGGGGTGATGGACAAGGAGATCGCCCTTCGAGATGACCTCGAAGAAGTCCTCGACACCCTCGAGACGGGGCTGGGTCACGGGGGTCCAGGGGTCGTCCTTGAGCTCAGGCCGGTCGAGCTCGTAGAGGGACCACAGCGCCGACGGGTCGAGGAGCCCCTCCACGACGAACACCTCGTCGGGCAGGAGCGCGAGCTCGCGCGTCAGGAGCGTCCTGACCTCCTCGGTGGAGGCGGCGTCGAGCTCCAGCCGAACCGGGGTCGCGCCTCGGAGCCGGCGTCGAAGGACGGACTCGATCGCCTCGAGGAGATCACCGCCCTCCTCCTCCTCTAGCTCGAAGTCCGCGTCTCGGGTGAGGCGGAAGACCGAGTACCCGACGATCTCCATCCCCGGGAACAGGACCTCCAGGTGCGCCGCGATGACCTGCTCGATCGGGACGAACCGCTCGCCGTCCGGCATCTCGATGAATCGCGGAAGCAACGGCGGCACCTTCACGCGCGCGAAGCGCCGTTCGCCGCTGGATGGGTCGCGAACGAGCGCCGCGAGGTTCAGAGAGAGGGATGAGATGTACGGGAACGGGTGCGCCGGATCGACGGAGAGCGGAGTGAGGACCGGGAAGACGCGCTCGCGGAAGAGCTCGCCGAGGTGCTCGCGATCGCGGGCGTCGAGCTCGGCCCAACCGACGAGCCTCACACCCTCCTTCTCGAGGCCCGGCCTGAGGTCTTCGACCCAAAGCGCGTCCGTTCGACGGTAGAGCTCCGCGACGCGTCCCGTGATGCCGGCGAGCTGCTCCTCGGGTGTCGATCCCTCGGGAGAAGCGGGTCCGACGCCGGCTTCCCGCTGCTCCTGGAGGCCGGCGACACGCACTTGGAAGAACTCGTCCAGATTGGAGCCGAAGATCGCGAGGAACTTCACGCGCTCGAGGAGCCGGTTGGATGGGTCCTCGGCCGGCGCGAGGACGCGCGCGTTGAACTCCAACCAGGAGAGCTCGCGGTTGAGGAATCGCTCGGTGCGAGGGAAGGGATCCAGCATCGGAGCGCCGATGGTAGCCGTTGGTTCCACAGGATCGCCAGTCGGCCGAACGGAGCTCGGCAACCTCTTGGGGAAGGGCATCGAGTGCGGGCGGCTCAGCCGATGAACTTGTAGCCGAGGCCCCTCACGGTGACGAGGTGCTTGGGGAGGTGCGGATCCTGCTCCACCTTCTTCCGGATCCTTTTGACGTGGACGTCCAATGTTTTGGTATCACCGAAATAGCCTGCACCCCAGACCTCCTCGATGAGGAAGTCGCGTGTGAGGAGCCTCCCTTGCCGGCGGAGGAACGCCTCGAGCAGCTCGAACTCCTTGGGAGGGAACCCGACCGTCTCGCCCCGGACGACGACCTCGTGCTTCGCGACGTCGAGGGACACCGGACCGCCGCTGAGGACGTCCTCCTCGGGTTCGTCTGCGCGCATCCCCGCCCGGCGAAGGTGGGCTCGCACACGGGAGACGAGCTCACGGACCGAGAACGGCTTCGTGACGTAGTCATCGGCGCCGATCTCGAGGCCGGAGACCTTGTCCGCCTCCGAGTCCTTCGCGGTCACCATGATGATGGGGACGGTCGAGATCTGACGGATCTGCCGGCAGACGTCGAGCCCGGACATCTCGGGCAACATGAGATCGAGGATGACGAGGGCTGGACTGTCGGCGCGGAAGCGTTCGAGCGCCTTCCGGCCGTCCGACGCGACCGCCACCGAATACCCCTCGCGTTCGAGGTTGTAGCGGACGGAGTCCGCGAGGGACTCTTCGTCCTCAACGAGGAGGATCCGGATCGGGATGGCTTCCTCGGTCACGCATCCGCCCCCGCGCTCGGGACCTCATGAGAAGCGTCCGTGAATTCGCGAAACTCTCCCGTGATCAAGAATCCCACCTGCTCGGCGATGTCCACCGCGTTGTCGCCGACGCGCTCCAGTGCTCGAGCCGCGAGGTTCATGTGCAGACCCCAGTCCAGTGCGCGCGGGTCGTCGGCAAGCTTCAACGCTTCGAGGTGCGTGCCGCGATTGAGCCGATCCACGGGGTCGTCCATCGTCGGCAACTTCAGGCAGAGCTCCAGGTCTCGGGTGCGGAAGGCCTCCAAGGCGGTGCGGATCATCGCGACGACATACGCACCCATCTCGTCGAGCTGCTGGAGCAGGCTCTGACTGGGAGGCAGGTCCCGGGTCGCGAGATAGAGCTTCGCGATGTTCACGGCCTGATCCCCGATCCTCTCCAGGTGGAGACAGCTGTGGAGGATCGCCGAGACGAGCCGCAGCTGAGTGGCGACCGGGGACTGGAGGGCGAGCATCTCCAGCAGGTCGTGATCGATCGCGAGGTACAGGTCGTCGACGGCGTCATCGTCGTCGATCACGCGCTGCGCCTTGATGTCGTCGTGCTGCACGAGGGACTCGACGGAACGCTGGACGGCCACGGACGCGAGCTCACCCATCGAGAGGAGCTGCAGCTCCAGTCTCTCGAGCTGCTCATGGAAATGCTCGCGCGTCATCCGAACCTCCCCGTCACGTAGTCCTCCGTTCGCTGATCGGACGGGTTGGTGAAGATGTTCTCGGTCCGGTCGAACTCCACGATGTGGCCCGTCCGGTGCCCGTCCGGCGCGACGTCGACCGTGAAGAACGCGGTACGGTCCGAGACCCGCGCCGCTTGCTGCATGTTGTGCGTCACGATCACGATCGTGTACTCGGAGACCAGGTCGCGCATCAGGTCTTCGATCTTGGCCGTGGCGATGGGGTCGAGCGCGGAGCACGGTTCGTCCATGAGGATCACGTCGGGCTTCGTCGCGATCGCCCGGGCGATGCAGAGTCGCTGTTGCTGTCCCCCGGAGAGCGCCATCGCCGAATCCTTCAGCTTGCTGCTCACCTCGTCCCAAAGCGCGGCTCGCCGAAGCGACTCCTCCACGAGCTCGTCCATGTTGCCCTTGTACCCCGCGATCCGAGGCCCGAACGCGACGTTGTCGTAGATCGACTTCGGGAAGGGATTCGGCTTCTGGAACACCATCCCGATGCGTCGACGTACCTCCACGGGGTCCACCTGCTCGTCGTAGAGATCGACGCCGTGGTAGAGGATCGTCCCCTCGACCCGGGCACCCTCGATCAGGTCGTTCATCCGGTTGAGGCAACGAAGGAAGGTCGTCTTCCCGCAGCCCGAGGGGCCGATCAGTGCCGTGATCTCGTTGCGTGCGATCGGCAACGTCAGGTCGCGGACGGCTCGGAACGTGCCGTAGTAGACCGACACATCATGGATATCGAAAACGGTCTCGCGCTCCACCTCCACGACATCGTCTCCGGCGGCGCGTCGAACGACCAGTCGTGGCTCGGGCGCCCCGGCGGGGGTCTCCGCCTGTGTCATCTCGGATACATCCATGTCCTCACCACTTCCGTTCATACCGGTTCCTCAGGACGATGGCACCCAGGTTCACGATCAGGATCACCGCGAGCAGGACCACGATGGCGGCCGCCGTCAGCTGCGCCCATTCGTCGCCGTGCTCACGGGACCACGCGAAGATGATCGTGGGAAGGGCCGTATAGCTGCCCTGGAGCGTCTCGATCACGTTCCCCGATCCCCCGGGGCTCAGGTAGCCGGTGACCGCCCCCACGAGCAACAGAGGAGCGGTCTCGCCGAACGCGCGGGCGAGGGCGAGGATCGCCCCCGTGAAGACGCCGGGCGCCGCATACGGCAGCACGTGGCTCTTGACGACTTCCCATCGGGTGGCGCCCACGCCATAGGCCGCTTCTCTGATCCCTCGCGGCACCGCCCGGAGCGCCTCCATCGTGATGATGATCATGAACGGCATCACGAGGACCGCGAGCGTGAGTCCACCGGTGATGTAGCTCAGACCCGACGACTGAGGTCCCGTGACGCTGCGCAGCGTCTCCGCGAACACCACCACTCCGAAGATGCCGTACACGATCGAAGGCACACCGGCCAGGTTGCGGATATTGGTGATCAGGACGCGGTTGACGCGGGTGTCGCGTGCGTACTCCTCCAGGTATACCGCTGCGGCGATCCCGAGCGGGACGGCGATCACCCCCACGAAGGCGATGAGCACCAGGGAACCGATCAACCCCTGCCGCACCCCTGCTCGCGACTCGAAGCGTGACAGGTTGTCGTTCAGGAAACCGAGCCCGCGCTCCGAGAGCACGGGCCATGCGTCACTCACCACGGAGCCGAGCAGGACCAGGAGCACGAAGAACGACAAGAGCAAAGTGAGCAGCAACGCTCCGGCGAACAACCGGCCCTGCACATCTCTCCGCTGTCCTCGAAGCGCCAGCTCCACCGTGGTGCGCGACGCGGCAGGGACGACCGCGCCCATCAGTAGTGCCTCCGCACGCGCCTCACGTAGCGCTCGCTGACGAGGTTGAGGGCGAAGGTGAAGACGAAGAGGATCAATCCGAGCAGGTACAGGACCTCGAAGGCGTTCAGACCGGATCCTGCGGTCTTCACCTGATCCGACCCGATGGCGAGCGACGCGATCGCCGCGGTGAGCGTCTGGTTCGGATCGAGGGGATCGATCGTGCGGCTCGCGTTCCCCGTGGCACCCGCCGCGATCGCCACCACCATCGTCTCGCCGAGCGCGCGCGAGACGCCGAGGATCAGCGCCGCCACGATGCCGGAGATCGCGGCGGGGAAGACCACGCGTATCGTGACCGTTCGCCGGCGTGCGCCGATCCCGTACGCCGCTTCGCGGAGGGCCCCGGGGACCGCGTACATCGCATCCTCTGCGACCGAGGCGACGAGCGGGATCGTGAGGATGCCGACGCCGATCCCCGCCGCCATCATCGTGAACGTGTTCGTCGCTCCGAACACTCCCTGCACGATGACCGGATTGATGAGGGTCAGGGCGAAGAAGCCGATCACGACGCTGGGGATGCCGGCGAGCGTCTCCAACACGGGCTTCAGCATCCGTCGGACGCGAGGACGCGCGTATTCGGAGAGATAGATCGCCGCGCCCAGCCCGAGTGGGGTGGCGACGACCATGGCGATCACCGTCACGACGAACGAGCCCAGGAAGAGCGACACGAGGTCGAACTGTCGCTGTCGTGGCCGCCAGATGCCGGACCACAATGCGCTCAGATCCACATCGGAGAGGAAGTTCAGAGCCCGGAAGAGCAGGGAGACCACGATCCCCGCGCTGATGAGGATCGACACGCCGGCAGCCCCCGAAAGCACCGCCTGGATCGTCTTCTCCTTGCGCCGCCTTCGTGGGTTCCCCTGCAGCGACGCGAGGACCTTCCCTCCCTGCCCGGTCGCGGAGGTGGCCATCCTGCGCGTGAGCCTATCGCTCCGGGCGGGGGTGAGCGCCGCGGATGCGGCGCCCACCCCTCACACGGATGTCGGTCACGAGACCGCCGACTCCCACGCCGATCGGCTGGCGTCCTGACGGTCGGCGGGGAGAACGATGTAGCCCGCCTCCTCGACCGCGGTCACGAGCCCTTCCTCGGTCAGGTAGAAGTCGACGAACCCCTTCACAGCCTCGTCCTCGGTCGCGGTCCCAACGTTCGGGTAGATGTAGAGCGACCGAGACAAGGGGTAGCTTCCGTCGGCGATCGTGTCGGCGGTCGGCGCCACACATCCGTCCCCCGTATCGATCGCGACCTCCTTCACCTGATCACCCGCCTCCTCGGCGAACGCGAACCCGACGAATCCCATCGCGTTGGGGCTCCCCTCCATCGCCTGGATGATCACATTGTCGTTCCCCGAGGACGTGTAATCGGAGCGGAGGGCAGCAGCCGCGTCCTCGGCGACGCCGTTCTCGATGGCCAAGTCCTCGATGCCGACGAGATCGAGGAACGCGTCATAGGTCCCCGACTCCTCGCCGGGAGCGGTGATCTCCAGATCCTGCGCGGGCATGTTCCCGGGACCGCCCAGCTCCTGAGAGAGCGCGTTCGCATCGGTCGTCGAGTCGATCCCGTCTGACTCGGGCCCGAAGATCCCGTAGAGGTCGGCCGTCGTCACGCACTCGATCGAGCTGGCCGCGTTGACCATCACCGTGATGCCGTCGAGCGCGACCTCCAGCTCCTCGTATTCGATCGCGCCGTCCTGGCAGGCCGTGACCTCATCCTCGTCGATCGGTCTCGACGCGTCGGCGATGTCGATCTCCCCCTGGCAGAAGAGTTCGAAGCCGTCGCCTGTTCCGGGTCCGTTGACGCTGATCCTGACGTCGGGGTTCGGGTCGTTGAACAGCTCGGCCGTCAACGCAGAGATCGGCTCGACGGTCGACGATCCGGAGATCGTGATCGAACCCGTCAAACCACTGGGACCTTCCGGGGTATCGCCGTTGTCCCCGCAGGCAGCCGCCACCATCGACAGCGCGACCATGGCGAACACCGATCGTCTCCAGGGCTTCCTGGTCATACTCCCCCTCCCGTTCGCGACGTCCCCATCCCGGGGATCGACTCCCAACGCGATGCTAGGTGGCCTGGATGGCGGGGCCGTGGCAGCAAAGTGAACGCGCGGTGAACCCCATCCCCCCGCTCCTCACCATGCCGGACGCTCCGCTCTCGGGATCGGCGGACAACAGGTGAAGGGAGTCGGAACCGCTCATGAACGAGGTGAACACGCGCCTACACTCCCGGGCGTGGACCCGGCGACAACGGCGGTGCTCGTGGTGGCCCTCGCCGTCCTCTCGGTGGCTTGGTGGGCGTGGCGCCGCGCCGCGGCCTCGGGCGCCGAGTGGGAGGCACGCGCGCTCGCGGCCGAGACGGCCGGCAGGGAGCGGGTGCTCGAGGCCCGTGACGAGCGTCAGGTCCGCGACCTGGTCCTGTCGACGATGCACGACGGCGTCTTGCTGATCGGGCGAGATGCCGGCGTGGCGTTCGCGAACGACGCCATCGACCGACATCTTCCCTCGATCCCCGCGTCCCTCGACGCGGTGTTGCCGCTGGCCCTCAGGACCGCGATCCAGGACAGTCGCGAACGTCTCGAGCCCACATCGGTGCTAGTCGAAACGGGCGTGCCGACACGCTGGCTGCGAGGAACGATCACCCCTGCCGCCGACGGCGCGACGCTCGTCGTCGTGCGCGACGTCACCCAGCAACGCCAACTCGAGGACGTGCGACGGGACTTCGTGGCGAACGCCTCCCACGAGCTCAAGACGCCTGCCGCCACCATCCAGGCGGTCGCCGAAACCCTCGGCCAGGCCGCGGCGGATGACCCGGCGGCGGTCCCTCGGTTCGCGTCGCAACTCGAGCGCGAGGCCGTTCGCCTCTCACGCATCGTCGCCGACCTGCTCGACCTCTCGAGGCTTGAGTCCGGGAGCGCGCTCGACGAGATCGTGTCGTTGGGGGCGGCAGCCCGCGAGGAAGGGCAGCGGCTGGAGGAGTCGGCCGAGCGGGCGGGGGTGACCTTGGAGATCCTGACAGAGAGCGAACAGCCGGTCCGCGGATCGCAAAGGGATCTCACACTGCTGGTGCGAAACCTCATCGACAACGCGGTCCGCTACAGCCACGAGGGGAACAAGGTGCAGGTCGAAGTCGATTCCGATGGGGAAGAGGTGAGGCTGCGCGTCACCGACACGGGGGTCGGGATCCCCTCCCGAGACCTCTCTCGGATCTTCGAGCGCTTCTATCGCGTCGACCGGGCCCGATCCCGGGAGACGGGCGGCACGGGACTCGGCCTCGCGATCGTGAAGCACGTGGTCGACAACCACGGCGGCAGCCTCGAGGTCGAGAGCGAGCTCGGCCTGGGGACGACGTTCCGGGTCACGCTTCCGGCGGCACCCCGCCGCTGATCCTCTCCTACTCTAGTCGGGTGCCATCACCGGGTTGAGCTGCCGAGCCTCCGGCGCGGGCAGGATGGAGAGCTTCGCACCGAAGACCGCTCGGAACCGATCGGCGACGCTCCTGGGATTCCACGGGGCCGGGACCGGGGCCTCGACCTCGAACCGGCCTCGCCACCGGCAAGTGATCGTGGCCGGTTCTCCGGGGGGGATGCGTCGGTGAAGCTCTTCCGCGAGGGCGAGCGCGACGGCCGTCCGTCGAACCGCGGGTCGCTCGTCGGCCGGGATCAACCGTGCGTACGGCCCGAGGCTCGCCGCCCCTCCCGCGTGTCGGAGGATCGCGGACAGGATGCCGAGGGCCTCGTGGGTGAATCCGGCGAGGTCCGCCGTGGTCACGATCATCGCGGCGTGCTCGAACCGTTCGTAGTGATCGATCGCCTTTCCCACGTCGAGCAGCGTGGCGGCGTGCTCCAGCATCTCCACCACGAAAGGGGTCGCATCGGGATCGAGCGCCTGGATCAGCTGGACGGCGAGCGAGGAGCGGCGCTCCGCGATGGTCACGGCCCATGTCGCGAACCGAGCGGCGAGCGTGGCCGCGGAGATCGTCCGCACCTCTCGAGGCGAGGGGATCGACGAGAGGTCTCCCAGCGCGAGGCCCTCGCGAAGTCCTCGACTCGAGACCACCACTCGGTCCACGCCGAGGTGTCGCATCGCGGCGAGCACGACGAGCGCGCCCCCCACGATCGAGTCGGCGCGGTCCGGGTTGAGCCCGCGGAGCCGCGCGCGGCGCTTCATCGTGCGCGCCGCGAGATCATCGATGATCGATTCGAGGTTCCCCTCCAGGAGCTCGTATCCGTGGAGGAGCGGCAACGGATGATCGGTCCGGCGGAGGTCCATCTTGGCGAGGTTCCGCACGGTGCCCCCGATCCCCACGAGATCCCCCTGCTCACCCAGCTCGGGCACGCCCGATCCCTCGAGCGCCGCCGCGACCGCCTTTCGGAGGTCCTTCATCTCGCGATCCGAAGGCGGGTCCGAAGCGAGGAACCGGTCGCTCACGCGGAGTGACCCGAACGGGAACGTCCAGGATCGATCGAACCGCCGGTCGTGGAAGCTCGTGAGCTCCATGCTCCCGCCGCCCACGTCCATCGCGGCGCCGTGGACGACCGGCAGGTCGTGCACGGCGCCCAGGAAGCCGAACCTGGCCTCGAGGTCACCGTCGATCACTTCCAGCGGCACCCCCAACGCGTGCGCCTGCTTCACGAGCCGCCCCCCGTCGCGGGACTCGCGGACGGCGGAGGTCGCGACGGCGATCATGCGGCTCGCTCCCGCGCCGTCGGCGACCGCCTTGAAATCTCGGAGCGTCTCGAGGGTTCGGTCGATCGCCTCCGACCCGAGGCTGTCGTCGTCGCGCAGCTCTCGGCCGAGGCGGAGCGGCGCACGCGCATCTTCGAGCACGTCCAGGTGCTCGCCCGGGCGCAGTCGGAAGACGATCATCCGTGCCGAGTTCGACCCGACGTCCACCACCGCGAACGGCCGATCATCGTGACGAGGCCGCCGACTCGCTTCCACGCGTCGATGCTCCCACACGAGGGCGGGGGCCCGAAACCGGGAGCGCGGTCACGCGCTCGGGCACGGACAGGGCCCTCGTATGCTGCTGCGCGATGACGACCCTCTTCCTGATCCGTCACGGCGTCACCG
Source organism: uncultured Actinomycetota bacterium (assembly GCA_963762015.1). GTDB lineage: Bacteria > Actinomycetota > UBA4738 > UBA4738 > HRBIN12 > JAJNBA01. The sequence continues at coordinate 477,106 of CAVXJL010000002.1, read as the reverse complement.
CCGTGACGGGGTCACGGCTGTACGGCCGGACGCCGGGGATCCATCTCGACGAGCGCGGCCGCCGGCAGGCGGCCGCGCTCGTCGAACGCTTCGAGGGCGTTCGCCTCACCGCCCTGTACTCGAGCCCCCTCGAGCGCTGCGTCGAGACGATGGAGCCGCTGGCGGTGGCTCAGAGGCTGGAGATCAGGACGGCGGACGCGCTGATCGAGATGGACGCCGGCGACTGGACGGGGCGGACGCTCCGCTCGCTCCGGCGCCTGAAGCTCTGGGAAACGGTGCAGCGCAACCCCTCCCGGTTCTCCTTCCCTGGAGGCGAGAGCTTCGTCGACGCGGAGGCCCGGGTGTTGGACGAGATCGAGCGGATCGCGTCCCGACACCCACGCGGTCGGGTCGCCGTCGGCACGCATGGCGACCTCGTCAGGGTGCTGATCTCCCACTACACGGGCGCCCATCTCGATCAATTCCAGCGCGTGATGGCAGAACCCGCATCGGTCTCGGTCGTGCATCTGGGTGAAGGCGTGCCGCGGATCCTGCTGGTGAACGACACAGGAAGCCTCCGCCGCTTCGCTCCGACGAAGGACGACGACGGTCCGGCGAAAGGCGCTGGTCCGCCTCCCCGGGCTGGCCGAAAGACGAAGCTGCGAGGATAGGTCGATGGACCTCGGACCCGTCGATCACATCACCGCTGACGCCGTGGGCGAGCCGGGCGACCGGACGTTCTACATCCAGGCTCGCGCCGGGAAGGAGATCGTGACGGTGATCGTGGAGAAGCAGCAGGTACAGCTGCTCGCCGCCTCCGTGATGGAGCTGCTGGAGGACGCGCCGACGACCGAACCGGTGGCGGACGAGACCACGATGGCGCTCCAGGAGCCCCTGGACCCGAGATGGCGAGCGGGTCGCCTCTCGATCGGCTTCGACGAGGACCGTGATCTGTTCCTGCTCGAGGTCGAGGAGTTCCAACCCGACCTCGAAGACCTCGACATCGAGGATCCGCGACCGGCGGTCCCCGGCACGGAGCCCGAGTCGATCCGGATCTGGGCGTCGCCGGCGCAGATGCTGGCGCTTTCCCGGCACGGAGCGGCGGTCGCCGCCCGAGGCCGCCCGACGTGCCAGTTCTGCGGGAACCCGATCGACGCGGAGGGCCACGCATGTCCCGCGATGAACGGGCACTCGAAGCGGGCCTGACGGACCCCGCGATCCCTCGGGTCCTCGCCACCGGCGAGCTCGAGATCCTCGGCCTGCTGCCGAACGCCTCGAACCACACCTTCCTCGCCCGCGCTCGCGGTGAGGACGAGGAGACCCTCGCGGTGTACAAGCCTCGCCGAGGCGAGACTCCGCTCTGGGACTTCCCCGAGGGCACCCTGTGCGCGCGCGAGGTCGCGACCTACGTCGTCGCCCGAACCCTCGGCTGGCCCCACGTTCCCGCCACCGTCCTGCGCGACGGTCCGTACGGCATCGGCTCGGTGCAGCGGTTCGTCGCGGCCGACCCGGAGGAGCACTACTTCACCCTCGGAGAACGCTTCCCCGACGAGTTCCGCCGGGTCGCGGCGTTCGACCTGGTCATCAACAACGCCGATCGGAAGGCCGGGCACTGTCTGCTCGGGGAGGACGGACGGATCTATGTGGTGGATCACGGGGTGTGCTTCAGCGAGGAGCCGAAGCTTCGCACGGTGATCTGGGACTTCATCGGGGACACGCTCGAAGAGGAGGTGCGGGCGGACCTTGGCCGGCTGGCGAAGGATCTCCACGAGGGCCCGGTGCGTGAGGAGCTCGCCAACCTGCTCGCCGCGCCGGAGCTGGCGGCCCTCGAGTCGCGCGCCTCCGAAGTGGCCTCGCGGGAGCGGCTCCCCGAGCCGGAGGAGGACCATCGTCCGTTCCCGTGGCCGCCGATCTGATGATCGTCCGGACGACGATCGACACGCCGCTCGGTCCCTTCACGATCTTCTCCGGAGATGCGGGTGTGGTGCGAACGATCTTCGGCGAGGAGGACCCGGTCGAGACTGATCCCGACGCCGCGGAGGATCGCCGACGAACGGCGTCGATCCGCCGCGAGGTCGACGCGTACTTCCGTGGCACCCTCCGGGCGTTCGAGACCCCGGCCGACCTGTCTGGTCTCGGCGAAGGATTCGCGCGGCGGGTCCTCGAGACCGTGAGGACGATCCCCTACGGGCAGATGTGGACCTACGGGGACGTGGCGGCCGCCGCGGGCGCAGCCCGCGGCGGCCGCGCGGCGGGCAGCGCGCTCGCTCGCTGCCCGATCGAGCTGTTCGTCCCCTGCCACCGCGTCGTTCGAGCCGGTCCCCGTCTCGGGAGCTACGGGCGTCACGACGACCGGCGCCGGTACCTGTTGCGCCTGGAGGGAGCGCTCGCCGACGGTTCCTCGGGGCCATGAGAAGGTGGAAGCGGATGATCCGGCGACACCTCCTGCTCTGGACGCTCACACTGGCGACCGTGATCGCCTCGTGCGCGACCGGTGAGAACGGCCAGGTCGGAGACCTGGACACCTCCTACTCCGCCCAGATGGCCAGCACGTGGCACTACGTGGGGGCGCCGCAGCGGATCCAGGTGGGCATCCTGGCGAGCGACGCGAACGGCTTGCGAGCTGTCACCCAGGGCTCCGTCGACCTCGCGTTCTCCTACCTCGGTACGGCCGGCACCGGCGAGCCGTCGGCCGGCCCCACGGCCACCGCGACCTACGTCCCGGTCCCCGGGACGGATGCCTCCGGCGACGCGCCGACGATCGTCACGGGAGCCAACGGGGTCTACGAAGCTGAGGACGTCACGTTCGACGAAGCGGGCATCTGGCGGGCGACGCTGTCGATCGAGATCGACAACGTCCCCCGCCGGCTCACGACCGACTTCCCTGTGGATGCCGAGTCAGGCATCCCCGCGCCCGGGATGCCGGCGTTGAAGACGGAGACGCTCACCCTCGACTCGAAGAACGTCGAGGACGGGTCCATCGACTCGATGGCCGCCGGAGGCGATCGCCATCCCCGATGCGGAGCTCCATGAGTGGACGATCGCCGACGCGGTCGAGCAGGGACGGCCCGCACTCGTGCTGTTCGGAACACCGGCCTTCTGCACGAGCCGGTTCTGCGGCCCGGAGGTCACCGAACTGCAGCGGCTGGCGGCGGACCACCCGGACCGCGCGGTGTACATCCACGTCGAGATCTGGAAGGAGTACGACGCGGACTCGCAGGTCGTGAACAAGGGAGCCGCGGACTGGCTCCTCCGCGAGCTCCCAGATGGGACTCCTCAGATGACCGAGCCCTGGCTGTTCCTGATCGGGTCCGATGGCCTCGTCGCGGAGCGGTGGGGCCCCCTCTTCGACTCGGCCGACGTCGCCGCGGCCCTCGAGGCGCTCCCCCGATGAACACGTAGGCCCTCGGGCCACCAGCACGCCGCGCCGACCGAACGTCGTTCGGCCCGCCCACGCGTACGATTGGGCTCTGTGGACCAGACGCCCACGATGCCCCCACCTCCGACGCGGGAACGGTGCTACCGGCATCCCGATGTAGAGACGGGCGTCCATTGCACACGCTGTGGCCGGCCCATCTGCCCGGATTGCATGATCCCGGCGCCCGTCGGGCATCAATGCCCGGAGTGCGTGGCGGAGGCTCGGCGGGAGTATCGGCAGGGACCCGGACGGCAAGTCGCGGCGGCCAACCTGAAAGCCACCCCCGTCACCAAGGTCCTGCTCATCGCGATCGGCATCGGGTACCTGTGGGAGCTCGTCGTGGCGGGTGGACCCGGCTCGCTCTTCGACGGTCCGGGCTACCAGGCCCTCATCGACGCGGGAGCCCTCGTCCCCTTCACGGGAGGGACCGAGCTCCACCTGACCGGGGGGATCGTCGGCGGCCAGTGGTGGCGCCTGCTCAGTTCGATGTTCCTGCACGCCGGGCTGATCCATCTGGGGCTGAACGCGTACGTCCTATGGATCTTCGGGAACGAGATCGAGCGTCAGATCGGTCGGGTCGAGACCCTCGCGGTGTTCCTCGTCACCGGCGTGTTCGCCGGCGCGACCTCCTTCGCGTTCGCACCCGGATTCACCATCGCGGTCGGAGCCTCCGGCGCGATCTTCGGTCTGGTCGGCGCCTTCATCGCGTACAACTACCTGCGGCGCCACCATGTGATGGCGCAAGCACGACTTCGTGGCGCGTTGAGCATGCTGGTGATCAACCTGATCATCGGCTTCTCGATCCCTGGGATCGACTGGCGGGCGCACCTCGGCGGGCTCGTCGCGGGGCTGGTCGCGGGCTTCGCCGTCGATCCCTCGAGGCCTGTGGCGTCCCGGCGCGCGTTCGCCGCCGTCGGGCTCGTGGCACTCCTGGTGGCGGCGATCGCGCTGGTCGCCTTTCGAACGGCCCAGATCAACCAGGACCCGGCGGCCCTGTTGCGGTGATGGTGATCCGCTACGAAGCGGGGGCCGGCTCCCGTCGTTCCGTGAGCCCGTAGAGGTACCCCTGGCGGGTCCCGAGGTAGATCCACCCACGCCAGACCGCCGGCGTCGATTCGATGCAGTCGTTGAAATGCAGCTTCCAGAGCAGCAGCGGATCGGCATCCGGATCCGAGACGTCCCAAGCCCAGAGGTCGCCCGCGCAGTCGCCCTGGATCAAGACACCGTCCACCACCACGGGTGACCCGATCGCGGGCGCCCCCACCTGCCGCTCCCAACGGATGTCGCCGGTCTCCCGTTCGACCGCCAGCAGACGACCCGCGGCGGTGGTGAAGAAGACGAGATCGCCGTACAACGCCGGCGTCGACCAACTGCCGCCCGCGCCCTCGAACCCGATCTCCCTGGCATCGATCGACCAGACCAAGGGGTCGTCCGGTCGCGAGGGGTCGAGTTTCATGAGCTGTCCCACCTCGCGGCTCCGGTCGCCGAAGCGTTGGTACTCACTGGCCACGTAGAGATCGCCGGCACCATCGATCACGACCGTGGCGTCGGTGTCGTCGCCAGTCCAGAACCGGAACACACGCTCCAGGCGAGTGCCACCCGCCAACACGTCCGATACGTCCCAGCCCTGCACGAGGCCGCCGGAGTTGGCGAAGTAGAGGATCCCGTCGTGGAGCGCGACCGAGTTCTCGATCGAGACCTCGGTATCACCGAGGACACGGAGCAACTCGTCGTCGAACCCAGGAACCGTCGCGACGATCCTGGGTCTGACCTTGACCAATCCGAGCGGGTCGTATCTCCGGTGCAGCCTGATCACATAAAGCCATCCGTTCTCCCCACCCTGGAACAAGACGTCGTCGACCACGAGCGCGGCAGCGTCCCAGTCGTCGTTGCGGAGCGGCCGCTCGACGCTCGTCGCACCGTGGATCGACCACAGCACCACCGGCTCCTGTCGGTCCGTGGCGACGATCCGGAACCTGCCGTCCCGCGAGCCGGCGTAGTAGAGCGGGAACCCGTCGGGATCGGATGTCGCGGACCCCTTCGCCAGGTCACGTGTCAGGAGCGGAGGCCGGACCGGCAGTCCCGTCGTGCCGTCGAGGAAGTGGTACATGCCGTCGTACGCGCCCTCACGGACCTCGATCGTCCCGTCCTCGCCCACCACGACGTTGGGCTGCCCGGTCCACCCGGTGCCGCACCATTCGTCCGCCTCGATACCCACGTAGGAGACAGAGCACATGCGTTCCGTCGGCGCGCGCCACCCGATCACCGGATCCAGCGGCACCGGGCCTTCCCCGTAGTAGGTCCGAGTGGCGTTCCCGCGAAAGGTCGTAACCCCCTCGAACGCCGCGTTGATGGGTTCGGCGCCTTCGGGTGGGTTCTGGCTCCGGAGCGGGCCCCCACGGTGTTGCTCGTCCTCGACCCGGGAGAGGATGAGCGCGATCACGAGGACGGCCGCCCCGATCACGAGTGCGCCCGAGATCACGGGGAGGACGGGGAAGCGCCGCGCCACGGACGCCCGGGGTGCTACGCGTCTCGCACGGGCCATCGAGCCATGCTAAGCGGTCAGACCGGGTCTCCCGCGGAGCGGTACGAGCCCAGGATCTTCAAGAGCGACGTGTGCTTCCGGACCTCCTCGAGGGCCTCCTCGACCCCCGGGGCTTCCGCCGACGCCATGAAGTCCACGTACATCAGGTACTCGAACGCCGCGCCCCGCCGCGGCCGGGACTCGATCTTGTGGAGGTTGATGCCGCGGGTGGCGAATGGCTCGAGCGCTCCCAGGAGCGAACCGGGCTCATCCAGCACGGCCATCACGATCGAGGTCTTGTCCGCGGCACCGAAGCCGGGGTCGGTCGCACCGACGATCGCGAACTTCGTGAAGTTCTCCTTCTCGGTCTGGATCCGCTCCGCGAGCACGATGAGCCCGGCGAGTCCCGCCGCGTCGACGCTCGCGATCGCTCCCTCCACCGGCTCCCCCACCTCGGCGACCTTCCGAGCCGCGCCGGCCGTGTCGTGCTCGGGGACCGGCTCGATGTGCATCGAGGAGAGGAAGTCCTCGCACTGCGCCAGGGCCTGCCAATGGGAGTGGGCCCTCCGCACGTCTTCCAGACGCGCGCCGGGAACCCCCAGCAAAGCGTGGTCGACGCGCACGATCGACTCGCCGACGATGCGGAGCAGGCTGGTGTTGGACAGCAGCTCGTACGTCTCGTTCACGGACCCCGCCTGCGAGTTCTCAAGCGGCACGACGCCGAAGGTGGCTTCGCCGCTCGTCACGCGGGAGAACGCATGCCGGACGGTGTCGCAGGGAAGCGGCTCGGCGTCGATGAAGAGCGACCGGACGGCGCGCTCGCTGTAGGCGCCTGGCTCACCCTGATATGCGACCTTCATGGCGCGGGAGGCTATCGGGTCGCGCCCGCCTTCGGCGGGCGCGACCCGATCACGTGGTGACGAACGACTCGAAGATCCGGATCGCGCCGGGCCCGACGATGACGACGAACAGGGCCGGCAGGATGCACAGGATCAGGGGGAAGACGATCTTGACGGGGGTCTGCTGCGCCTTCCCCTCGGCCCGCTGCCGACGCTTGATCCGCAGCTGCTGCGCCTGGGTTCGGAGCACGCTGGCGATCGAGACACCGAAGACATCGGCCTGGATCATCGCGAGGGCGAAGGCATTGAGCTCGTCCACGTCGGTCCGCTCGGCGAGGTTCCGGAAGGCGTCGGCCCGAGGCACGCCCAGCTGGATCTCCTGCAGCATGCGAGCGAACTCGGAGGACAGGACACCCGGCACGTTCTGCACCACCTGCGCGATCGCGGCGTTCAGCGACAGGCCCGCCTCCACGCTGATCGTCAGGAGGTCGAGGGTGTCCGACAGCGTCCGGAGGATCTCCTTCTGACGCTCCTCGACACGGCGGTTCAGCATCGAGTCGGGAACCATGAAGCCAACGAACGCCAAGAGCCCGATCAGCACGATCCGGATGAACGGAGCGAGGTCGCCGACCAGGGTCGTCACGAAGAAGCCGAGCACGATGCCGCCGCCCAGCCCGATGATCTTGAACGCGAGCAAGCGCTCGGCGTCCCATCCACTCGGGCTCCCGGCGAGCAGGAGTTTGTGCGCGACGCGGTCGCGGGCATCGATGGGAGTGACGCGTCGAGCGACCTTCGCGGCGCCGGCGACGACGGGCACGACGATCCGTCGTCCGAAGCTCTCCGAGAGATGCTGCTCCCGAAGGTTCACGTTCTCGCTCGTGGTGCCGGCGACCTGGGACTCGAGCAGTCGGACCGCGCGACGTCGCTCTGACTGACTCAGGTCGACGAAGATCCCGAGCAGGAGGATGGCGCCGAAGACGCATCCGATGGCAAGGACCAACCAGATGTCAGACATCGATATCCACGATCTTCCTCATCCAGAGGATCCCGAGCACCATCAGGACCCCAGCCACGCCCAGCATGAACAGACCGATCTGCGTCGTGAAGAGCAAAGAGATGTACTTCGGGTTCACGGCGAACATGTAGATCGCGATCGCGAACGGCAGGATCGCGAGGACCCAGGCGGACAGCCTGCCCTCGGCGGTCAAGACGCGGATCTGGCGGCGCATCGTCGCACGCTCGCGAAGCGTGTCGGACACGTTGTCCAGGATCTCGGCGAGGTTACCGCCGACCTCGCGTTGGATGTTCACCGCGAGGACGGCCCACCGGAAGTCGGGGCTCCCGACGCGGTCGGCGAGCGCCTCGAGGGCCTCCTCGGCTGGGCGGCCGAGCCGGATCCTCCGAGACGAGCCGCTGGAACTCCACGTTTGCCGGCGCGGAGATCTCACGCGCCGTGGTGTCGAGCGCCTGGAGGAACGAGTGCCCCGCGCGCAGCGAGGACGCCATGATCGTGAGCACGTCCGGCAGCTGCTCCCGCAGCTTGTCGCCCCTGCGATTGAGCGACATCCGCAGGACGAGCGTGGGAAGCGCCAGACCCAGGAGACCGAACACGCCGGCGAGGATCGGGTTCACGAAGACGGCCGCACCCAGCACGGCGCCGAGCAGCCCGGCACCCACCGTGGCGATCACGAACTCGCCCGACCGCAGGCTCACACCCGCGGCCTCGAGCCGTGCATCGAGCTTCTCGCTGAAGCCCTGCGACTGCGCGAAGCGCTCACCGAAGGCCGACACGCTCTCGGGGATCCACCCGCTGCCGGGCTTGCCGACCGGCGACCCCGTCGACTGCGGGACCGGGCGTCCGATCGCCGCCATCCGAGCGGCCATATCGCGATCCGCCTTCACCCGCGCGGCGGTCCCGAGCATGAGCCAGCCCAGCGCGAAGGCCGCCAGCGCCACGAGGGCGACGACGACGGCCAGCATGGCCTGGCTCGAGAAGAAGGTGTCTGCCGCCAGCATCTACCGACCCTTCTGTTCCATCGCGAAGAGCTCCGCGTCGATGCTGATGCCTCGCTCCTGGAGCTTGTCGAGGAATTTCGGCCGGAGCCCGGTGGACTTGAGGCGTCCCCGGAACCGGCCCTCGTCGTCCATGCCGGCCGAGAAGTCGAACAGGAAGATGTCCTGGAGGGTGATCACTTCACCCTCCATCCCGGCGACCTCGGTCACGTGCGTGAACCGACGCGTTCCGTCCTTCAGGCGCTGTTGGTACACGATCAGCTGGATCGCGGAAGAGATCTGCTCGCGGATCGCGCGAGAGCCGAGGTCCATCCCGGCCATCATCGTGATGGTCTCGAGACGGGAGAGCGCATCGCGAGGCGAGTTGCAGTGGATCGTGGAGATCGAGCCGTCGTGACCCGTGTTCATGGCCTGGAGCATGTCCAGGGCCTCGGGCCCACGGACCTCTCCGACCACGATCCGGTCGGGCCGCATACGGAGCGAGTTCCTCACAAGATCGCGGATCGAGACCTGGCCCTTCCCTTCGATGTTCGGCGGCCGGGACTCGAGACGGACGACGTGGGGCTGCTGGAGCTTCAGCTCCGCCGCGTCCTCGATGGTGACGATCCGCTCATCGTCGGGGATGAACGACGAGATGACGTTCAGCGTCGTCGTCTTCCCGGCACCCGTTCCGCCCGCGACCATGATGTTGATCCGGCCGCGCACGCAGGCTTCGAGGAACTTCGACGTCGCCGAGCTCATCGTGCCGAACTCCACCAGGTCGTCCGCCTGGTACGGGTCGGCGGCGAACTTTCGGATCGTGAGCGTGGGACCGTCGATCGCCAGCGGCGGGATGATCGCGTTGACACGTGATCCGTCGGGGAGGCGCGCGTCCACCATCGGACTCGCCTCGTCGACTCGCCGGCCGACCTTCGCGACGATCTTGTCGATCGTGCGACGGAGCTGGCCTTCATCGTGGAACTTCGTTCCGGTCCAGTACAGCTTGCCCGAACGCTCCACGTAGATCGTGTCCCAGTTGTTCACCATGACTTCGGTGACTTCCGGGTCGCGGATGTAGGGCTCGAGCGGCCCCAGACCGAGGACGCTGTCGCCGATCTGGCGAACGATGAGGAGCTTCTCCTGCGCGGCGAGCGGGCCCTCTTCTTCGTCGAGGAGCTCGCGCAGGCGCTGGTGCACCATGCCTTCGAGCTCGGTGTCGGAGAGGGTCGCGTCGTACAGGCGTGGCCCGAGGCTCTCGACCAGGCGCTCTTGCACCCGGGTCCGGACCTCGGCGATCCGGTCCTTCTGTTGGGCCTTCTGCAGCCTGTCTGCCAGGGACATGGGGTGCCTCCTCTACCTTCTTCTCTCTTGGCTTCTCATCTTGGATTCTCAGCTTCGGGCGAACAGCTTCCTCTTCTTCTTGTTGGACGTGTCGATCCCTGCCTCGCCGGCCGCGACCATCTCGGCCTGGCCGGCGAACCGCATCGCGAGTTGCCGAACCGCCTGGGCGACCTCGGAGTTGGGCTCGTCCAGCACCACCGGACGACCCTTGTTCAGCGACGTCGGCACGAGCCGGCTCGAGGGGATCATCGCGTCGACGTTGATCTTCATGACGCGCTCGACGTCGGATGCGTCGAGGCCGACTTTGGAGTCCGCACGGTTGAGCACGACCCGGAACCGCTCCCGCGGCAGCCCGATCGTGAGCAGCGTGTCGAGTGACTTGGAGAGGTGCTTCACACCGACGACGTCGAGGCCGGTGACGAGGCAGATCGCGTCGGAGAGATCGAAGCACACGAGTGCGGAGTCCGAGTAGTCGACCGAGGCGTCCACGACGACCCAGGTGAATTCGTTCCGCAGCGCCCGGAGGAACTTGCCGATCGCCTCACCGGCGGGAGCTTCCGCGGCGGGATCCGGCGGCGCTCCGAACCCCCACAGGTGCTCCGCGAGCTGAACGCCCACGGCCTTGATACGGGAGCGCTCCGCCCCCTCACCCAGTTCCATCAGGTCCTGGATGGTGGCCGAGGGCTCCCGACCGAAGTATGTGAACACGTCGCCCATGTCGATGTCGAGGTCGACGACCGCCGTGTCCTGGCCGGTGACCTCGGAGATCGATGTCGCGAGGTTCGAGGTCAGGAACGTCTTCCCGGTCCCACCCTTGGACGAGAAGACCGAAAGGATCCGTCCTCTCGTGAGGGGCTGACCGTCGGACTGGGTGACGTTCACCGAGCGCAAGTTGGAAGCCCAGACGATGGCGCGCTCCACGGCGTCGCGGAGCTCCTCCGTCCCCTGGGTCATGTCGACGACGTCGCGGATGCCCGCCCGCATGGCCGCCGGCAACAGCCCGTTCCACGTGTGATCGCGGACCAGCACCATGGCCGTGCCTGGGGCCTGGCGCCCGACGAACTCGGCAAGGCCGAGTGCGTCGGGCTCCTTGACCTCGGGCGAGAGGACCAGGACGTCGATGGGCTGGAAGGCGTTGATCAACAACTCCTCGGCGGCCGTGGCCGACTGCACCCAACCCACCTCGTCCGGGCCCATCTCGATGGCCCTGGCGAGCTGTTGACGGAACGACTGCGGCGTCCCGACGGCGACGACGCTCGCGTCTGTCATCCCAATCTCGCTCCGATCAGCAGGTCAAGCGGAACGGTGGAGGCGTTCGGCTGCGTGCCCTCTTCGTCGGGCGGCAGCAGGCCGAGCCACACCAGTCCGTTCTCCTGTGCGAACACGAGGTTCTGCGCGTCCTGCGGAAGGAGATCGAGCGTGATCCGGATCCGGTCGCTGTCGTTCTGCTGTCCGGTCTCTGTGTCGACCTCGGGGTTCTGGATCCGGAGGACCTTGACGGTCGGGATCAATGTCACGGTGAAGTCGGGGAGATCCACCTTGCGGCCCGTGTTGGCCGCGTTGGGGTTGTTGATCGACTGCCGCGTGAGCCCGGCGAGCGCCTGGACGTTCTGGTACGTGGCGAAGACCGAGATGCTGTCCCCGGGCTGCACGTTGCCGGTACCGCCCTGCGGGGCATCGAGCTCAACCGCGAGAGCGATGTGACCCTCGGTGATGCCGAGCTCGTTCGGCCGTGGGCCGCTCGAGAGGCGAGAGATCGGGATCTGCTCGTTCGCGAGGATCGTCGAGGTCGTGGTCGCATCCTCGAGCTGCCTGATGTCCGTCACGGCGCCCGAAACCAGTGCGTCCTGCGGGACTCGGATCTGCTTGAAGATGTCCTGGGCGACGAGCGGATTCAGCGGCTCGTTCGCCCGGATCTCCTGCGATGACACGATGACCGTTTGAAGGTTGCTACCCTGCGTCAGGTCGTCCTTGACCCCTTGCGTGTAAAGGATCACAGCCGCCGCCGCCGCAACAGCGAGCACGACAGCGATCGCAACCACCAGACCCCGTGACCTCATCCTCTTGCTCCTTTCAGCCCATCCTCAGAGTTCTTCTATCGGCCAGACCCCCCGCCGGCTTCAGTCATCTGCTCAGTTCATTCTTCCGGGCAACTCCCGAACGTCAGGTCGCACAGCCGGACTGCGCGGAGGTTGTAGTTGGCGCCTTGACCCGGAAGGCTCCCGCCGAACTGCACCTCGACCGTATGCACCCGGAGGCACACCGCACTCGAGTTGTTCGGGGGCACGCCGCAGGGACCGCCTTCCGCATAGTCCCAGGAGATCGTGACTCGGTTCCGGTTATTGCCGATCCAATCAACGACGTTGGTCGAAGGATCGAACGTGTAGTGCGTCCCGAGGGTGCAGCAAGGCCCACCCGGGCCCGAAGCCGAGAGCTCGACGCCCGAGATGGCGTCGTACGGGCTGCACCCGAGGCCGGATGCGATCACGTCCAGGTCTATGTCTGGCGACGTGGGCACCATGTTCATCTCGGCGGTTTGGCAACTTCCGGAGTTGCCCTCCCACTCCTGCCTGGTATCCAGAACCTCATCGAGCCGCAGCACGATGAATCCGATGATGTTGTACTTGTCCGGCGCTTCGCTCGGAGAGCAGCCGATCGGGCTGCCGTTCCTATCCACCTGGGTGGCGCAATCGTTCACCGGGAAGATCAGGTCGTCTCCGATCCGCTGTTCCAAGCTGCTCCAGTTCGAAGAGGTGAGACCGCTCACCCGACAGACGAAGGTTGCGCGCGGGGTAGTTCACGACTGTTCGGACCACCGCTCCAGTTGCCGTCGATCCAATCGCCCCGAAGGCTCGCGCCGACGTTCGGGCAGTTGTCGCCACTGCCGACGTCCCATCCATGTTGACACGGGTCAGTGGCCGTGCACAGGTTCAGGAACCCGAAGGATGACTGGTCGAACAGGTCGTTGTCGTACCAGAGGAAGCAGGCGACGTCCGGACCGATGCCCTCGTGGATGTCGCAGTTGCCCTGGCCGCTGCCCGTGTAGACCACGATCGGCAGCGGGTTGGCGGCACCCGTCGGCCCCCAGCCGGCGGTGGCCTCCGTCCTGACGGCGGCTGGGCCGTCGAAACCGAGCACCCCCGCGAAGAAGAGTCCCTGCTCCATGCCGTACTCGACGGTGACGTGTCCGAAGGGCGGGCCGTCGCATCCGACCATGTCGGTGATCCCGCCTGTGGCGACGCTCACGTTCTGTACCGCGAAGGTGTTCGCCATCGCACCTGGGCTGTCGGAATCATTCAGGCCCGCGCACGATTGCGCAGCGGCGAGAGCGGCAGCGTCGGAGGCGTTCACCATCGCGCGCCGCTTGTAGAGCAGTTGGCCCACGTCGACGGTCAAGATGATCATGCCGAGGAGTGCGATGAGGCTGAGGGTGACGATGACGGCGGTCGCGCCGCGCTCGTCGTTGCCACCGTCGCGCGAGATCCGCTTGGTCACTCGCATCGGAACGTCCCGCTCAGCGTGGGATTCAATTGGATCGGCGGCAAGAACGGGATCGACACGTCGAATGCCTCCCTGACGGCCCCGGAAAGGGAGCCGTTGTTGATCGTCACGGTGACCTGGGCTCCGGGGGGGTCGCCGTCGCAGACGGTCGATGCAGAGAATCCGGAGAAGCCGGGACCGAGCGAGCCGGCCGATGAAGCGACCATCGCCGCGCTGATCTCGTTGTTGTCGCCGCGAACGGCGGCGACCCGCGCACCCTCTCGGGCGGCGGCACGGAGGTTCTGCACCTGCCAGAAGGCCAGCCCGTATTCGAGCAGGCCGAAGACCAGGATGGCCAGCAGTCCGACGATCAACGCGAACTCGACCGCGGCCGCTCCCTCTTCACGACGAAGCTTGGCTCGCATCCTCATGTCCCATCGCTCCTGAACAGGGCCGTCGGCCCCTCGCGCCGCCGCCTCGAGGGCGGCGTCGCGAGCGGCCGACGGGGCCGCTCTAGCTGTAGAGCTGTAGTTGGACTTAGGTGCTGGCGACTGCGTCCCCGACCTGCTGGAACTTGTCGCTCGCAGACTCGCCCAGGAACGTCACCGCGACGATGATCACAACTGCGATCAAAGCAACCATCAGCGCGTACTCCACCGCGGTCGCGCCGCGCTCCTCCGAGGCACGCTCCTTGAGCTCTGCCCACCAAGTCTGGAAACCGGTGAAGAGCTGAAGCATCTGTACACCCCCTTCCTCCGATATCCCGTCCTCAGGGGCGCTTCGCGCCCCACCGGCGGGATGCTATCCCGCCAGTGATCACGTTAGAAGAACCCCACCGCCCCAGGGAATCCCGAATTCCACTGGAGTTGTCTACGTACTTCGACGTACGCACCCCCCTTGTTCCTGAGGGAGCCGGATGGTACCCCGTAGGATGCCCCGATGGGAACCCCTAAAGGGGCCGATTTTCGGGTAGGCCGCAACAGTTCTCCGGGGGGCCATAGGACGGAGGCTGGATGGGCGGCCGCGGCCGGCGTTCTGCCGGCCGCGGCCGCACTCATCTCCAGGATGAGGGCGATCGACCTCGCCTACCACGTGCGAGCGGGGGAGCTCGCACTCGGCACAGGGGAGCTCGTACGCACCGACCCGTTCACGTTCACTCGCTCCGGGTTGCCCTGGTTGAACCAGCAGTGGGGCGCCCAAGTCGTGTTCGCTTCGGCGCATCGGATCTGGGGTTGGGCGGGCGTGGCGGCAACCTATGCCGCGGCGATCGGAACCGGTTTCTCCCTCCTGTACAGGAACTGTCGGCGCGCTGGGAGCGACGTACGTACGGCGGCGATCCTCACGATCCTCGGGTTCCTGGTCGGCGCGAGCTCGCTGGGCGCGAGGCCTCAGGCGCTGGCGGTGCCCCTGTTCACCCTGACCTGGTTGCTCCTCTCGAGACGAAACGGCTGGACCTGGCTGGTGCCGGTCGTGGCGGTCGTGTGGGCCAACATCCACGGAAGCTTCGTCCTCGCGCCGATCCTCGCGACCTTCGCGCTCGGGGACGACCTCGTGAGCCGGCGATCCCCTCGCCGGTCGGCACTCGTCGTCGTCGCGACGATCGCGGCGACCGCTGCCGATCCGTTCGGGCTCACCGTCTGGTCCTACGTCGTGGACGTCTCGACCAACGACACGATCAGGAACACCGTCGCCGAGTGGCGGCCTCCCTCACCGCTCTCGGGTGCCGGGTCGCTCTTCTGGCTCTCCGGGGTCGCGGTCGTCGTCGTGGCGCTGACGAGGCGCACGGCGGTCAAGGCGATGGACATCGCCCGGCTGCTGGTGTTCTTCGCGCTCGGCGCGGCGGCGCTCCGATCCACCGTGTGGTGGGCGCTTGCGGCGCCCCCCGTCGTGGCCGGGTGGCTCGCGGTCCCAGAAACGCGGCAAGAGCCACGGGTGGAGCGACCCGCGCTCCCCGCGCCGGGCGCGAAGGTGGCGACGGCGGCCCTGTCGCTCGCGCTGCTCGTCGCGGCCTTCCTCTCACGATCGGGCACCGACCCGGTGACCGGCGCGCCGAGACGGCTCGCCGCCGACGCACCGGAGGTTCTGGCTGGCGCGACCCGGCGGGCGCTGCCCACCGGGTCGCGCCTCCTCGTGTTCCAGCCGTTCGCTTCCTGGTTCGAGTACTCGCTCGACGGCTACCCCGTGATGGTGGACTCCCGCATCGAGCTGTTCCCGGCCCAGATCTGGCGGGACTACGACACCGCGATCGTCGCCGGGGACGGGTGGCAAGCGATCCTCGAGCGCCACGAGATCTCCGGTGTGATCCTTCCTCCGGGCGCCGTCCTTAGTCGAGAGCTGCGGGAAGACTCCGCGTGGAGCCTCGGCGCGGAAGGACCCGCCGGGTCCGTGTTCGTACGTCGCTGAGCTATTCGGCCGGGCCGATCGAGACGAGGCCGGAGCGCGCCGCCATCCGGAGAGCGGCCAGCCGGTTCCCCACGCCGAGCTTGCCGTAGATCCTGGCCAGATGTGTCGTGACCGTTCGCTCGCGAACGCCGAGTCGCTCCGCGATCTCGCGAGCAGTGAGTCCCTCGGCCGCGACCGCCAGGACCTCCCGCTCGCGCCTCGTGAGCCTCAGGCCGACGCTCCTCCGACGTTCGATCCCCTCGGCGATCTTCCCGACGGAGGCGGCGGCCGGACCGGCGATCACCATCTCCTCGTCCCCCGCGCTCTTGATCGCCGCCAGGAACTCGGCGAGCTCGATGTTCTTGTCGACGAATCCGTCGGCGCCGACGAACAGTGCCCGCGAGACCACGTGGGGATCGGCGTTGGCCCCCAGGCCGAGGATCGCGTAGCCGGGGAATCGCTCGCGGAGCGTCCGGATCAGCCAATACGAATCCTTGTCGCCCGCAAGACCCATCGCGACGAGCACGACCACACGCGTGCGGCGAACGCCCCCGACCACGGCGATCGCCTCCTCCGCACTCGAGGCCTGTGCGAGAACCTCGAGGCCGGGACTCGCTTCGATCGTCGATGCGAGTCCCGCGCGGACCACCGGGAACGGGTCGACGACGACGACGCCCAGGCGCCGGATGGCGCGGGTTGCCTTGATCTCGTTCACGGACGATCCGCTCATCGGCTCTCCGGAGCGACAGGTCTGCCGCCATCTTCCCTATCGGCGGTGACTTGGCTGAGGCTACAGCTCCACGAGCCCGAGCGTGGCCGCTCGCGCGACGGCCTGCACCCGCGTGCGCACACCGAGCTTCCGATACACCTTCGCGACATGGGTCTCCACCGTCCGGGGGGAGATGCCGAGCCTGGTGGCGATCTGCCGCATCGTGTGCCCGTCGCTCAAGAGCTCGAGGACCTGTTGTTCTCGAGAGGTGAGATGGGCCGCCACCTCCGCACCCTCCCGGGCGCGTCGTGCGAACCGCCCCAGCGCGAGGACCGCGTCCTGCTCCATGCCGGGGGCGATGACGCGTTCGCCTGCGATCACTCGGGAGATCGTGCTCGAGAGATCCCTGAGTCCCTCCGCCTTCGTCACGTACCCGCGGGCGCCGAGCCGGAGGGCGCGGAGCACCAGGTCTCCTTCCGCGTGATCGGACAACACCAGTACGGCCGCCGGCCGGTCGACGTCGTCCAGCTCGGAGAGCACTCGGAACCCGTCGGCATCCGGCAGCTCCAGGTCGAGGACGAGCAACTCGGGTCTCCGTGAACGGCAGGCTTCGATCGCGGCTGAGGCTGTCTCTACCTTCGCGAGCACCGTGACGCCCGCCTCCCGGCAGGCGATGTCGATGACGCTTCGCACGACCGGATGTCCTGCCGCCACCACCGCATGGACCACGTCCATGCCGGCGAGGCTACCGCTCAGGCGGAACGCGAGGTGAGTGTGAGGCCGGCCCGCCACGCGGTCCCGACCGCCTCGACCTTGGAGTGCACGCCGAGCTTGCTCAAGACGTTCTTCACGTGGGTCTGCACCGTGGCCGGGCTGATGCCGAGCTCTTCCGCGAGCTCGGATGTCGTGGCGCCGTCGGCGAGGGCCGTGAGGATCTCGCGCTCTCGTCCGGTCAATGTCGCGAGGAGGGTGTGCTCGCTCTGGCGTGCGCGTGCGTGCCACAGGCGATCGACGAGGGTCGGGAGCTCCGTCACGGGAAGGACGAGCTCTCCGGCGATGGCGCGCCGGAACGCCGCCACCAGGTGCGCGGGCTCCCGCTCGATCGGAAGCACACCGCAGGCTCCCGCGGCGAGCGCAAGCTCGACCAAGGGTGACGCGACGTGTCGTGTCGCAGCCATGACGCGGAGGTCGGAAGCATGGCGGAGGGCCGCGATCAGGGCGACGCCCTGCTCGTCGGCCCGGTCGATGCCCACCACGACGATATCGACGGGTGTCTCCGCGAGCGTGCGCAGCGCGCTCGCCTGGTCGGCCACCGGACCCAGCACCTCGAGCCCCGGCCGCCGGCGGAGCGCCAGTACCAGGCCCTGTGCCAGCCCGAGGCTGTCGTCGACGATGAGGACCCGCAACTCGTCCATCTCACGAGAACATCGGCACCTCTTCGCCCGGAACTGAGCTGCCGACCGGTCCCTTGCGCGACACTGTCAGGGTGAACCGTCTGGCCGATGCCACGAGCCCGTACCTCCTACAGCACGCCGACAACCCCGTGGATTGGTTCCCGTGGGGAGAGGAGGCGCTGTCGAAGGCTGCTGCCCAGGACCGTCCGATCTTCCTCTCGATCGGCTACGCCGCGTGTCACTGGTGCCACGTGATGGAGCGCGAATCCTTCGAAGACGAGGACACGGCAGCCCTCCTCAATGCGAACTTCGTGCCGATCAAGGTCGACCGTGAGGAGCGACCGGACCTCGACGCGATCTATATGGATGCCGTCCAAGTCGCTGACGGGTCAGGGCGGATGGCCGCTGTCGGCGTTCCTCACCCCCGCCGGCAAGCCCTTCTTCGCCGGGACCTACTTCCCGAAGGAGCCCGCCCACGGCAGGCCGTCGTTCCGCCAGGTACTGGAGGGGATCGCCGAGGCCTGGGGCGAGCGGCGCGAAGAGATCGAAGGACAGGGTGGCCGGGTCATCGACGCGATCTCCCGCGCCGTGTCGCTGACGGCGTCCGCCGAACCGCTCACCGACGAGATCACGTCGTCGGCGCTTGGAGCGCTCCGGCGATCGTTCGACGAGAACTGGGGCGGGTTCGGCGCGGCGCCGAAGTTCCCCCAGCCGATGACGCTCGAGTTCGTGCTGCGGATGGCGCTGCGGGACGCGCCCGACGCCCTCGTGATGCTGACCACGACCCTCGATCGGATGGCGGCCGGCGGCATCTACGACCAGCTGGGAGGTGGCTTCGCGCGATACTCCACGGACTCGACCTGGCTCGTTCCCCACTTCGAGAAGATGCTCTACGACAACGCCCAGCTGGCCCAGCTGTACACCCGCGCCTGGCAGCTGACCGGTGAGGGTCGCTATCGGCGGATCGCGACCGAGACCCTCGAGTACCTGCTCCGCGAGATGCGGCATCCGGAAGGCGGCTTCCTCTCGAGCCAGGACGCCGACTCCGAAGACCTCGAAGGCAAGTTCTTCACGTGGTCGTGGGACGAGCTCCTCAACCTGGTCGGCGAGAAGGCCGCGAAGGCGTTCGGTGCCTCTCCGGGCGGCAACTGGGCCGGCGAGCATGGCGAGGGCACGAACGTGCTGTGGCGGCCGGACGGCGCCGAGGCACTCAGCGGAGACCTCGAGGAGGCTCGACGTGTCCTGTTCGTGGAGCGCGAGCGTCGGGTGCGACCCGCGACCGACGACAAGGTGCTGACCGCCTGGAACGCGATGGCGATCCAGGCGTTCGCGGAGGCGGGCCGGGCGTTCGGGAACGACTCCTTCACCCACGCCGCGATCACCGCCGCGAACTTCGTCCTCTCGAACCTGCGGAGACCCGACGGCAGGCTCCTCCGCTCCTGGCGGGAGGGCACACCGGGCGGCCCTGGGTATGCCGACGACCACGCACTGCTCGCCTCCGCCATGCTCGCGCTGTTCTCCCGGACCGGTGAGCTGCGGTGGTTCCGCGAGGCGAAGCGGTTGGTCGACGACCTCGTCCGGCTCTTCGCGGACGACGAGCGAGGGGGATTCTTCCAGTCGGGCGCAGACGTCGACGCCCTCGTGATCCGGCCGAAGGAGCTCTACGACAACGCCGTGCCTTCGGGGAACTCGGCGGCCGCCGACGTGATCCAGCGGATCGCGCTCCTGACGGGAGACCAGGAGCTCGAACGGATCGGTGTGTCGGGGATCCGGCTGATCCGAGATGTTCTCGGACGAGCGCCGTCGGGCTTCGGACACGCGCTCTCGGCGCTGGATCTCTCGCTCGGGCCGACCCGCGAGGTGGCGATCGTCGGATCGATGGATGATCCCGCGGCCCGGGCCCTGGCGGACGAAGTACTCGCGGTTCGGTTCCTCCCGAACACCGTGGTCGCCGTCGCAGCGCCCGATGACGAAGAGGCGGTCGAAGCGGTCGCGCTCTTGCGCGATCGCCCCCAGGTGAACGGATCTCCGACCGCCTACGTCTGCGAGCGATTCGCGTGCCGCCTCCCGGTGACGCGGACGGAGGACCTCGCCGATCAGCTCCTCCAGACAGCTCGCTAGACTCGGCAGCTTCTCGAAACCGAGGCCATCGACGACGAAAGGACGAACCTGTGCCCACCGCGACGATCCACACGAACAAGGGCTCTTTCACCGTCCAGCTGATGCCGGATCACGCGCCGAAGACCGTCGAGAACTTCGTCGGGCTGGCGACCGGAGCCCGGGAATGGGACGACCCGCGTGACGGGCAGAAGAAGTCGACGGCCCTGTACCCCGGCACGATCTTCCACCGCGTGATCCCGGGCTTCATGTTGCAGGGCGGCGATCCCACCGGTACCGGGATGGGCGGGCCCGGCTACCAGTTCGAGGACGAGGTGCCGCCCGGCGGGCCTTCGTTCGACAAGCCCGGGCTCCTCGCCATGGCGAATTCGGGCCCCGGCACCAACGGGTCGCAGTTCTTCGTCACGGTCGCGGCGACGCCGTGGCTCGACGGTCGTCACACCATCTTCGGCGAGGTGACCGAGGGGTACGAGGTGGTGGAGGCCATCGCGGGTGTCGCGACCGGCCCGCAGGATCGTCCCGTCGACGACGTGGTGATCGACCGGATCGAGGTCGGCGACTAGGAGCTCTTCGCGTCGACCCGATACACGAGGTGGAGCCAACCGAGGCTCCCATGACGTGTCTCCTTCCACACCGTCATGCCGATGTGCTCCGCGACGCCGCGGGACGGCACGTTCTCCGGGCGGATCAGCGCGATCACATGATCCATGCCGAGCGGACCGAGGCACCGGTCGCGCCACGCCGCGGCCGCCTCGGTCGCGATCCCCTGGCGGGCGCGGCGTGGCGTGACCGACCATCCGAGCTCGATCTCCTCGACCCCGTCGACCACCTGCGGCACGGGTCCGCAGTTGCCGAGGAACTCCCCCGTCTCGCGGTCCTCGATCGCCCAGAGGCTGTAGCCGTACCGTTCCTGCCGATCGAGGAACTTCTCGATCCACGCGCGGGACTCCTCGCGACTGAACGCATGCGGGTAGAAGCGCATGTGCGCGGAGTCGGACTGGATCTCGTGGAGCGCGTCGAGATCGGAGAGATCGTCCGCGAACGGGCGGAGGCGCAGTCGTTCCGTCTCGATGACGTCCGTCACGGGGACCAGGGTACGGTGGGCGGGTGGCGACGAAGGCCGAGACCCTCGACGTAGCGGGCCGGGACATCCGGGTGACCAACCCCGAAAAGCCGTACTTCCCCGACGCTCCCGATGGTCCGATCACGAAGCTCGACCTCGTGCGGTACTGGGTCGAGGTCGGGGACGCCGCGCTCGTCGGCTGCCACGACCGGCCGACGACCCTCCACCGGTTCCCCGACGGGGCGACCGGGGAGGGCTTCTATCAGAAGCGCCTGCCGAAGGGTGCACCGCCCTGGGTCGAGACCGCGATCATCACCTTCCCGAGCGGCCGTACCGCGAACATGCCGGTGATGGCGGACGCCGCCCACCTCGCATGGGCGGCGACGCTCGGATGCCTCGAGATCAATCCCTGGCCCGTGCGATCGGACGACGTCGACCATCCGGACGAGCTCCGCATGGATCTCGACCCGATGCCGGGCGTGCCGTTCGAGCATGTCCGCGAGGTGGCGATGGCCGCGAAGGACGTGCTCGAGGAGCACGGTCTCGTGGGCTTCCCCAAGACGAGCGGCAAGAAGGGGATCCATGTGAACGTGCGGATCCGCCCCGAGTGGGACTTCACCGACGTCCGGAAGGCGGCGCTCGCGCTCGCTCGCGAGGTCGAGCGCCGCCTTCCCGACATCGCGACGACGAAGTGGTGGAAGGAAGAGCGTCACGGTGTCTTCCTCGACTACAACCAGAACGCTCGCGATCGGACGGTCGCCTCCGCGTACAGCGTCCGGCCGGTGCCCGACGCGCGGGTGTCGACGCCGCTCGAGTGGGATGAGGTCCCGGGCGTGGAGCCCGAGGTGTTCACGCTTCGGACGGTCCCCGACCGGCTCCAGCGCCACGGCGACCCGGGCGCAGAGATCGACGACCACGTGGGCACGCTCGAGCCCGCTCTCGAGCTCTCCGAGCGTCAGGCGCGCGAGGGGCAGGGAGAGGCGCCGTACCCGCCACACTTCCCCAAAGCCGAAGGCGAGCCCGTCCGCGCGCAACCGTCCCGGCGTCGAAAGGGCAGTGGTGCGAAGGACCCGGCCGAGAAGGGCTCCGTACCACCTCCGGCGCCCGGTAAGACGAGCGGTCCGACCGGTCGCCGGCGCACCCGCATGCCGCTGATCGAGATCGCACGGGCCGCGAGCGAGCGGGAGGCCATGGAGGGACTGGAGCGGTGGAAGGCGAAGTACCCGGAAGTCGTGCCGCACCTCGAGCCGACCGACGTCATGGTCGATCCGATGCGCGGACGGAGCACGACGTGGACCCGGATCCGAGTGAATCTGCGCCACGTCCCGGAAGCGGAGCGTCCGTCACAAGAGGCACTCGAGGTCGATTACGACCCCTGGGAAGGGGTCGAGTGGCCTCAGGAACCTTCTTCGCCCCAGGAGGGTGGCGACTCCCCGATCTGAGCCCACGTGCAGGTCTCCGGCGCGCGGTCGGAACGCCATCGAAGGAACGTCGCCGCGTGCCGGAACCGGCCGTACTGGACCCGGTCGAACGCCACCTCGCAGACGAGGACCGGTTGCACCGTGACCCAAGCCGTGTCCTTGCCGGCCGACCACCGGCTCTGCCCGCCGGGCTCTCGCGCGCCGGCGAAGCTCTCCGCTCCCTCCTCGAGCGGTCGCAGGAGCTCCTGGATCTCGCGGCGCTCTTTCGCCTTGAACGACGACGTGTGTCCGACGTAGTGGAGCCTGCCTTCGTCGTCATACAAACCGAGGAGCAGTGAACCGACGCCTTCGCCATCCTTGGCGACGCGGTAGCCACCCACGACGCAGTCGGCGGTCTTCCGATGCTTCACCTTCACCCACCCACGGGCTCCGGGGAGGTAGGGCTGATCGTCGCGCTTCGCCACGATGCCGTCCTGACCGAGGCCCGCCTCGTCGGCGAACCAGCCCTCCGCGACACCGAGATCGTCCGTCCACGGCGTGAGCAGGAGCTCCGGTCCGGGATCGAGGTCCTCCAGTCGTTCTGCCGCCTGCGGCACATGGAGACGCTTCGAAAGCGCCGCGAGCCGGTCGCGCCGATCGGCGAGCGGTTTCGACCCGAGCTTCTCCCCATCCTCCTCCAGCAGGTCGAAGAGGATCAGGCTGGCGGGGATCTCCCCGGCGAGCTTGCGAACGCGCGATGCGGCCGGGTGCAACCGGAGCTGCAGCTCGTCGAACGCGAGCCGCCCCGGGCGCACCATGACGATCTCCCCATCCGCGACGAACGGTCCGTCTCGTCGCTCCTCGAGCAACGAGACGAGCTCAGGGAAGAAGCGCACCATCGGCCGCTCCGTACGGCTCTCGAGCCGGATCTCGTCACCGACCGTGACGATCGTGCGGAACCCGTCCCACTTCGGTTCGTAGGTCCAGCCAGGCCCGCGCGGGATCTCGGGCTCGAGCTTCGCGAGCATCGGACCGTGCCCGACTTTGGCCATGCGGGCACCCTACCCGTCGACGGGGTGGGCGGGGCTCGCCGCTTCGCGGCGAGCCCCGCCCTGTTCAGCTCCCTTCGACCGTGAGCAGGATCAGCTGCCCACCCTCGGTCTTGTAGTTGACCCCGTCGATCAACGTGGGTCCCTCGATGAAGATCGAATGCGCCTGGACATCGAGCAACCACGTACCGTCGCCGTAGAATGCCGACGCGTCGATGATGCCGCTCGTCTCCCATCCCAGCGTGTTGACCGCCGCGATGACCGACCATTCGCCGGTCTCGAGGTCGTAGCGCAGCACCCGTGCGTTGTGCCCGGAGCTCGTGTCCTCCTGCACCATCAGGCTGTTGGCGCTGATCCCGAGATTGTCCGGGTTCCGCAGAGCGGGAGTGATCGGGTTCGTCGCGGCGTTCCCGTCCAGGACGATCGAGAGGTCGACGACCTTCTTCGGATTGTCCGCCGCGAACTCCATGCGGAAGATGCGGCCTCGTCCGTACGGCCCGACTCCGCCGCCCATAAGGCGACCGGTCTCCGTGTTCGGCACCGCGCCGCTGCTCCCCGTGTCGGTGAAGTACATGATGGGGTTCTCGCCTTCGCCGACGTTCGGATCGTAGGCAGTGTCCTCGACGCGGATGAACTGGAAGACGTTGTGGGCGTTGGACCAGTCTTCGAGCGCCCGCTGCGGCTCTTCGGCCGTCAGGCCCTTCGCGATCTTCGTGGGCACCCGGATGAACCGTCCCTGGAACCGCTCGTCCCCGCTGATGTCGCCATAGTCGTTCGCCTCGTTGAACGGGTTGGCGGCGCTGACCTTCCCGTCGTCGTCATGGGTCACGCGGAACGCCCAGAGGGTTCCCTGGTCCGCCCAGATCGCGTCCTCATCGTCCGCGAGGTAGAGGTACAGCTGCGAGGACGGAGCGGTGAACGTGTCGTCACCGGACAGGACGGCGATCTGATCCCAGTCGCCCGGAAGCACCATCGCGTTCTCGTGGTTATGCCGGCCCATCCCGGCGACCTGCGTGAACTCGTGGGTGACGGGGTCGAGAACGACCGCGTAACCGGACTGGCGGAGGTTGTCCGGCGCATACGCGAGGTCAGGCCCGTAGGGTGCCCCCTCCGGCACCTCGACGGCTTCGGGCGCTTCCTCGCCCGTGAGATACAGGTACGAAGACAAGCCCTCGTCCGGGCCGGCCATCGTAGAAGAGCAGAACCGCTGGAATGCCGCACTGTCGGGAAGCGCCACCGAGCCGCTGAGCGCGCCGCCTGTCTCATCCAGCGTGAGATGGGACACCGATGACCAGTCGAAGTCGGCGAAACCGGCGAACGGTACTCGGGACTGCTCGTGGTTCACGAACACCTCGACGTTGCCGTCCGTACCGGGCATCGCCCCGATCCCGTCGGGGATCCCCTCGAAGAAGAAGTCACCGACCTCGTCGCCGCTGCTGATGATCGGCACGGCCCCCGAGGTCGCGGGATCCGTCAGGGTGATCATCAGCGGCGTCGCCGTGAAGAACGGTTCGTCGGCGGACGCAGCCGGCGCCGCGGCGAGGGCGATCAGGCCGGCGACCGGAAGCAACACGGCTCGTCTCCACACGCGTGCTCGCATGTACAACCTCCTTGTCGGGGGACCGCCACCCTCCCGCTGCGAGCCGCAGGGCGTCAAACGCGCTGGTCGGGGGTCATGCGTTCGGCGGCGCGGCCGGTCGGAAGCGGGTACCGTGCCGGGCGCCATGGACGAGCGACAGTTCCTCGAGATGGACGACGGGGTGAGGATCGCCGTCACCCTCCACTTCCCTGAGACGGCTCCGCCCTGGCCGGTCGTGTTCGAGGCCCGTCCGTACCGCAAGGATGACCTCTCGGACGCGACCGCGATCTATCGGCGCCTCTGCGACGAGGGGAACCTCGCGGTCTGCCGTGCCGACGTCCGCGGTACCGGCTCCTCCGAGGGGAACGCGTTAGACGAGTACACGGCGCGGGAGCTGCAGGACCATGTCGCAACGATCGCCTGGCTGGCGGCACAGGACTGGTCGAACGGCAACGTAGGGATGTACGGCACGTCGTACTCGGGTTTCAACTCGCTCCAGGTCGCCGCGCTCCGCCCGCCGGCCCTGAAGGCGATCATCCCGATCTACGCGACCGACAGGCGCTACACCGACGACGTCCACTACGGCGGCGGAGTGCGGCGAGGGATCGACTTCCTCGACTATCCCGCCTACATGGTGGCATTGATCGCGCTGCCGCCGGTCCCCTCCGTCTACGGCGAGGGGTGGCGGGAAGAGTGGCATCGACGGATCGAGGCGAACGATCCGTGGGAGCTGGGATGGCTCGAGCACCAGAACGATGACGACTACTGGCGGCACGGATCCGTCTTCTACGACTACGGCGCGATCGAGGCGGCGACCCTGGTGATCGCCGGCCACGCCGACGGCTACCGCAACATGGCGTTCCGCGCGTTCGAGCAGCTCCAGGGACCCAAGAAGATCCTCTTCGGACCCTGGAGCCACATGAGCCCCCGGCTCTCGATGCCGGGGCCGCGGATCGATCACGTCCCGGTGATGATCGATTGGTGGCAACGGTGGCTCGCTCGTGACACGAGCATCGACGTCGAGCCGCCGATCTCGATCTTCGTGCGGCGATGGACCGACCCGGAGCCGGACGTCGACACGTACGCCGGCGAGTGGCGAGCCGAGCCGACGTGGCCGCCCGCACGGCTGACCGAGAACCACCGTCGGCTCAGCTCGGCGGCGGCCTCTCCCGGAACGGCTGCCGGCGAGACGGGCACGCAGGACGTCCTCGACATCCGCGGTGACGTCGGCGTCACCGCGTCGATCTGGTGCGCCGCGACCTTGCCCTTCGGCCTGCCGTGGGACCAGCGGCCCGACGAGGTGTTCTCGCTCGTCTACGACTGGCCCGTCCGGGAGGAGATCGAGATCATGGGTCGCCCGCGAGCGGAACTCTCGATCGCCTCATCCGTGCCGGTCGCATTCGTGTCGGCGAAGCTGTGCGACGTGTCGCCCGACGGCCGGTCGGCGATGGTGACGCGGGGGATCTTGAACCTCACGCATCGCGACTCCGACGAGCAGCCGGAGCCGATGACACCGGGTGCATTCGTGACGGCAACCCTCGAGCTGGACGCGACCGCGTACGTGTTCGAGCCGGGACACACGATCCGGCTCGACCTCGCCGGGAGCGACTTCCCGTCCTCGTGGCCGCCACCCTTCGCCGGCGTGATCGAGATCGATCGCGCGGTGTCCACCCTCGTCCTGCCCGTCCTGGACGGGCGGCCGGTCCTGGAGCCGCCGACGTTCGCAGTGGGCGAGCCCCAACCGTCGCTGCCCGCGCAGGTCACGTGGAAGATCCATGAAGACGTGCTCGCGCGTGAGCGGAGCGTCTCGATCGACCACGGCGGCGTCCGCGGGAGGAACGGGCTCGCCGATGGATCCGACCACTATTGGGGCGAGATCACCGCCGGCTCGCACGAGCCCGGCAACAGCCGGGCGAGCGCGGGTGCCTCGCTCGCCCTCTCCTGGGACGAGGCTTCGGTGCGAACGGAGTCGCGGGCGACACTCCGATCCGATCCGGAGCGGTGGCACCTGGCGATCGAGCTCGAGGTCTACGACGGGGACGAACGGATCGCCGAGCGGCGATGGGAGCGAACGACCGCTCGGGATCTGCAGTAGCCCGCGCTCATCCCACCTGCGTGCGCCATTTCGAGAGGAGCTCACGCTCCTTCTCCGGCGTCATCCCGGCGCCGAGCGACGGCAACCCTCGCTCGCGATCCCACGCGAGGGTCTCCGCGATCGTCTCGTCGAAAGGTCGCGGTCGCAGCCCGGCCGTCGTCGCCTTCTTCGCGTCGTACGCGTGGAACCCCGGGAGGTGCGGGTGCCACATCGGGAACCACGTTTCGTGCCGATCGCCGAGGGCGAGCACCCACTCTTGCTCGGCCCAGACGAACGTCGTGTCCGCGTGGGCCGCCGAACGAGCCGATCCGAGGACGTCGGCCATCGTCGCCGGTTCCGAGGGCCCGACGACACCGTAGGTGTCCGTGTCGGACGCCTCGATCCGATCCAGCACGAAGGTCCCGAGGTCCCGCGCGTCGATCCCCTGGATCGACGCCTCGGGAGGGCCGGAGACGAGCATCTCGCCGCCGGCCGCGGCCCGTCGTACCCAGTAGGTGAAGCGATCGGTCGAGTCGTGGGGTCCCACGATGTAGCCCGGCCTGATCACGAGGAGTCGCTCCGCGAATGCGGTTGCGGCCTCGACCTCGCACGCCACCTTCAGTGGCCCATAGGTCTCGTCCGTCACCTCCTCCGTGTCCGGATCCGGGGGCCGGTGCGTGGGCGTGTCCTCGTCGGCACCCACCGGGAGGTCGTCGGGGTGGACCGAGAGCGAGGAAACCAGCGTGTAGTGGCCGACGCGGTCGCCGATCGCCTCCGCGACCTCTCTGACTTCCCGCGGGACGAAGGCGCAGGTGTCGAGGACGGCGTCCCACGATCTCCTGCCGAGGGTCCCCAGCGCGTCCTTCCGGTCGCCGTGGAGGTGTTCGACGTCCGAGAGATCCGCGGGCTCCGACTCCCCGCGGTGGAACACCGAGACCTCGTGGCCACGGCGCATCGCTTCCTCCACGAACGCTCGTCCGAAGAACCGCGTGCCGCCGATCGTCAGGATCTTCATGAGGCGGATCCCATCCCATCCCCGATATGACCAGAAGGGTTCAGGCGGCCGACTCCTCCATCGAGGGTGACCACTCGCCGTTCCGCGCCGCCCCGTTCATCCGGGCACGATGCGCGAGGGCAGCCTGTGCCGCCTCGACGTTGGCTGCGCTTCCGCCCCACGCCTTGAGCGGACCCTGCTGGAGCGCCCGACCGTAGGAGAACGAGATCGCCCACGGAGCGCCACCCTGTCGGTTGATCTCGTTCAGCCGGCTCGTTGCCTCTTCGTCCGTCATCCCGCCGGACAGGAAGACGATCCCGGGAACCTCCTCGGGGACATGAGCGTGGAGCGTCCGAAGCGTGGCGTCCGCGATGGTGGCGTCGTCGACCTGCGTCGCGCCGCCCTTCCCCGGGACCACCATGTTCACCTTCAGCAGCGTCGCCGAGAGATCGACCCGGTGATCGGTCATCTGCGCGTAGAGGACCTGCAACGCATGCCCGGTCGCCGCCTCGCACGCGGCGAGGTCGTGATCCCCGTCCATCAGCACCTCGGGCTCCACGATGGGCACGACGCCGGCTTCCTCGCAGAGAGCGGCATACCGCGCCATCGCGTGCCCGTTGGCGAGGACCGCGAAATCGGTGGGGAGGTCGTCGCCGATGAAGTACGTCGCCCTCCACTTCGCGAACCGGGCGCCGAGCTCCCGGTACTCGGTGAGCCGTTCGCGCAAGCCGTCGAGACCCTCCGTCACCGTCTCGCCGTCGAAGAGGGCGAGCGGTTTGGCTCCCGCGTCGACCTTGATCCCTGGGATGACGCCCGTCTTCTCCAGCACCTCGGTCAGCGGCGTGCCGTCGTCGGTGGACTGGCGGATCGTCTCGTCGAACAAGATGACCCCGGAGATGTGCTCGGCGAGCCCCGGTGTGGTGAACAGCAGCTGCCGATAGTCGCGGCGGTTCTGCTCGGTGGAGTCGACACCGATCTGGTCGAATCGCTTCTTGATCGTCCCGCTGGATTCATCCGCCGCCAGGATGCCCTTCCCCGGGGCGACCAGCTCACGGGCGGTCTCGCGCATCGCATCCATCGCATCCATCCGGCCTGCTCCTCTTCTCGTCTCGGACCGTTTCCAGCCTACGGCGGGTGGAGCGAGGCGGGCAATCGACTACCTCGACTTAGGTACCCGGAGAGACCCGCCGATAGGGAAGCATGCGGCGTCACGCTCACGCTTCGAAGCTCGCGATCGTCCTCACC
Organism: uncultured Actinomycetota bacterium; assembly: GCA_963762015.1. Taxonomy (GTDB): domain Bacteria; phylum Actinomycetota; class UBA4738; order UBA4738; family HRBIN12; genus JAJNBA01. The sequence goes on along the minus strand of CAVXJL010000002.1, from coordinate 447,526 downwards.
CTGGCTGTCGGGCTGCTCACGCCGATGGCGGCCAACATGGTCGGCGCGCAGGCGGGCGCCTCCCGTGCTTCGATCCGCGCCTCCGTTGCGGTCACCGTCGCGGCAACCCCCCGGCCACGTGGTTTCGGGCTGCCGGCCACCGGGATCCGCCCCGACCCCGTCCAGATCGTGCGTGCCGCCGAGCGCCTCGGCCGTTGGGTCAACGTCCTCGTGCACGTGCCTCACGCGCTGCCCGCCTACGCTCGCCCTCGTGCGGGCGCGTCGCAGGTCGGTGTCGTCCCCGCGGGCTCCAAGTACTACGGGATCCCGATCGTCGCGTGGGTCGAGACCGTGTCGGGCGACGGTCGCTGGGGGCTCGTCGAGCTCCCCTACACGTGGCCCCGGCGCGAGGGCTGGATCCGTCTCCGAGGCCTGAAGCGAGACGAGACACGCGTGCAGGTGCACGTCGACCTCTCGCAGCACTCGGTCACGGTCCGGAAGTTCGGCAAGGTTCTGTTCCGAGCCCCCGGCGCCACCGGCGCGCCCAGCACGCCGACTCCGGTCGGCGAGTACTTCGTCACCGACCGCGTGCCCTTCTCGGGCGGCTCGTATGGGACGTTCGCATTCGGCATCAGCGGCATCCAGCCTCGACTTCCCGCAGGTTGGACCGGCGGGAACCAGCTCGCGATCCACGGCACCAACAACCCGTCGTCGATCGGTCGTAGCGCGAGCGCCGGTTGTGTCCGTGTGTCCGAGTCCACGTTGGACCGGCTGATCCCTCTCCTGCGGTACGGCACGCCCGTCATCGTGCACGCCTAGCGCGAGACTTCCGACCGTTCTCCTGCCGGGATCGCCGCGACGAACTCCTCCAGATCCTTGACGTGCGCCTCGTCATGCTCGAACGGACCCCGTCCGACGAGGAGCTGTCCCATCCGATGCCCGAGCGACTTGCGACCACGCGGTGTCGCCGGGTTCTCCCAGCGGGCGTCCGACATCCCTCTGAGAGCCCGGATCAGCTCCCCGTGCACGTTGTCCCAATCCCGGAGCACCCGAGCGAGTGTGTGCCTCGACCGCGCGCGCACACCCGCCGCGTTGATCGCCCCGATCGAACCGGCGTAGATCTCGCGGTCGATCGGCGCGCGCTCGCCCGAATCCCATGAGGCGAGCGCCTCCAGCACCTTCTCTTCCCAGAAGCAGAGATGCCCGAGCAGGTCCTTGGGCGTCCACTCCCCGCCTCCGACACCGGGTCTTGCCATCCGATGGGGTGGGATCTGTTTCGTGAGGCGACGGATCCTCGCGTGACCGCGTTCGAGGATGTCGATCGCCTCCTGGCGTGTGGCCACCGTCCGGCCGCCTCCTTCATGCCCCGCGCGTCTGCGTGCCCGGACGGTAGCGCATCAAGGGGTCAGCCCGAGGGTTCAGGCGCCCGCCGCGTGATGGCGGCGATCGCTCCCACCGCGGCAACGACGATCACCATCATGACTCCACCCACACCGCCGGTCCTCACACCGAGCCGCTCGATCAGGAGCCCCGCAAGGACGAGCGCCGTCAGCCCCGCGGCCGGTGCCAGAGCGAGGCGCAAGCCGACGGATCCATCTCCGAAGCGGACGGCCCACCCGGCGCCTACGAGCGCGATCACCGCGAGCGAGGACGCCCACCAGGCCGCGAGAGACGCGGCCGACGGTCGTTCCGGAGCAACGGGACGCGCGGCCGGCGGCGGCGGACCGGAGACGACGGCCATCCACCCGTTCGTCCTCCATCCGGGGTGCGCATCGACCGCTCGGGCGAACCCGGTGAGATGGGATCGGAGGATCACGATGGTCGGATCCTTCGACAACAGGGAACGCGCGACCCGCCAGGTCTCCCGAGCGACCTCGTCGAAACCCACCACCTCAGGACGGAGGGTCGGTCGCCCCTCGAGGAGGAGCTCGGCGTCGCCGAGATAGATCGTCGTGCCGAGGGCGAGATGCGCCGGGAGCTCCGCTCGGATCCGCCGCATCACGGGCACGGTCCCGAAGTCGCCCTCCATCCTGGGCTCGTCGACCACGACGATCGCGGGACGATCGGCGTCGGTGAGGTACCGGCCGAGCGAATGGAACTCGGCCAGAGCTCGGACCTCACTCCAAGGCTTCCTCGTACGCCAGGTCTCCCAGGCGAACGTCACGGAGAAGACCAACGCCACGATCGCGACGACGGCGACCACGACCGAGGCCACGCTCCCGACCCTTCCGCGCACCCACTTCACCGCAGCGACGAGACCGAGCGCGCCGAGGAGCGGGACGGCCAGCGCGAAGGAGAGGGCGCGAGGCAACGGCACCGTGCGACCGGCGAGGGAGACGAGCGCAACCACCGCCGGGACGAGCGCCCAGGGGACGAGGAGCCAGGCGGCGCGCCGACGCGACTGGTCCTTCGCGTCGGCCGCCAGCCACGCGCCGCCGACCACCGCGGCGGCGGCGGGCGCCGGCAGACGGTATCCAGGGAGTTGCGCCGAGAGGTGTCGCTCCACGGAACCGCGCGAGAGACCGATCGGTGCTCTCGGGATCCCCGGCGTCCCGAGCAAGAGCGCGGCGATCCCGAGCCCGGTGCCGGCGGCGACGGTCGTCCCCACCCGTCCCGACGCGGTCTCGGCGAGCGACCGTCCCTGCCGGCGATCGCGGAGCGACGCCGGCAGGGATCCGAGCGCCAGGATCCCCAGGAGCACCGTGAACAGGAGCGCGAACTGCCAGTGCACGAGCCACGACGCCACGAGCGCCGCGGCTCCGAGTGCCCGCCCCGGGCCGCCGCCGGCGGCGCGAAGCACGCCGGCGGCGGCTATCAGCAACAAGGGCTCGACGAGGAGCTGGTCCAGGTAGCCGTTCGCGGCGAGCGCCACATGGACGGAAGCACCCGTCGCCACGCCGGCGAGGGCGATCCCCCATCCGGGCACACCGGGGATCGCACCGACGAGCGCGGCGGCCGCCAGCGCGATGGCGGCCGCGGCAACGGCCGGGAGGACGTACGCGAGATCCCGGGCATCGGCGCCGGTGACGGCCGACAGGGTGGAGAGCACGAGCGGCAACCCCGGACGATCCGCGTTCGTGTTCAACGCCTGCGATCGGCCTTCGAACGCCGGGAGGGCCTCGAGGCCGAGCACTGCCACCACCTCGGACCGCCAGACGTGTTGCGACGTGTCGCTGCCGGCCGGTGCCACACCCGTCCCGGACACGGCGTATCGCGCGAGGAACAGAAGGGACGGCACCACCACACAGGCCGCGAGGCCGACGGCGAGCGGGAGCCGTCTCACCTCGACTCCGCGAGCAACGCCGGGAGTGCCTGATCGGGGACGTAGCGCCAGCCGGGAAGGTACCTCTCGGCGTAGACGAGCTCGTGCAGCTCTTGAGCGACGCGAAGCGGACGCAACAATCCTTCGTCCAACAGCGAGGAGGCTCCCCGATCCGCGAGCTCGCTCCGATACGCTCGAAGACACGCATCGGACGCGGCGTGGATCCAGCTCGCCACGGATCCCCTTCGCCGTCGTTCCACGATCCTGCCCACGTGATCGAGAGACTGCACGAGAGAGGCGACGTCGCGGGCCGGAGGACCGGCGAGGGTGCCGGGACCGAGCGGATCTCCGTCCAGATCCGAGACCGCGAGGCCACCCTTCCACTCGAGGAACTGGCCGACGTGGAGATCGCCGTGGATCGGGATCGTGACGGTCTCCCGGACCTCGAGGGCGTCGAGCTCCTCGCGGATCCGCGTCACGCTCTCCCGGAGCCACATGCCTTCGTCCCCGACGATCGACGAGAGAGCGGCCTCGAGGTCGGCTTCGGCGTTGCGACGCGCCTCGACCACCGCGTGCTCGTCCGCCGCCACGGTGGGCGCCTGCAGCACGTCGGTCGGGGTCGCGAGCGCGATGTGGAGACGGGCGGTGATCGCGCCGAGTGCGACGGCGGGCTCGACCGCGTCGGCGGAGCCATCCTCGAGCGATCGCTCGAGGAGTTCTACGTACCAGTCCCAGCCGTCTCGCGCTTCGGGCAGGTACGCGGCGATCGACGCAAGGGGCGTCTGGCCGTCCGGGTGCTCCCACGAGGCGTTCCCGAGCGGCGCCGGCATCTCGTCGAAGCCGGCCGCCAAGAGATGAGCCGGGAGCACCCGGGGTCGCTCGTTGCCAGGGGTCATCCACACTGATCGCTTCACGACGGCCATGCCGCCCACGACGATCGACTCGTTCGACTGATCCACCTCGATCGCTCGCTCTCCCACCAGATGCTCGATGGCACCCAGCCGACGGAAGGAGAACCTCCCTGATCCATCCTCCCCCGCGATTCGGGCGAGCAGTTCCTCCGCGACCCCGTCTCCGGCCCCGCCCCGACGGAAGCCCTTCCCGTCCTCGACCACCGCCGACGCCAGCAAACGAGATCCGGCTTCGAGTACGAGGAGCCATCGACCGCGACCAAGATCGAGGGCGTCCAAGATCGTGAGGGATCCGAAAGGTTCCTGCCTGCCCGCGACCCGGCGGGCAGGCAGGAACTCGGCCAGGTCCGTCGACGACAACCTGTCCTCCAGGCCGGTCATCCGTCGTCGAGCAGGCACGTCGCCGAGTGTAGGTCCCCCCACGCAAGCACGATTACCCCCATTTCCCTACGGCAAGTAGTTCTTTTGGGGGATGCGCGGGTGATGTCGCTGTACGACTATCGACATCCCCCATACGCAGTTCGAAAGGGCGCGACCGAGGTGCGTCATAAGATCTTCAGACGAGCCGCAGAGGACGAGGAAGGCGCCGTCCTCGTCATCATCACGCTCAGCCTGATCGCACTGTTCGGCATGATGGTGCTGGTGGTGGACGTCGGCTCGCTCCTGTTCACACGACGTGCTCTCGTGAACGCCGCCGATGCTGCTGCGCTCGCGGCGGCCCAGTCCTGTGGCCAGAAGGAGGGCATCGGAGCCGCCAACGCTCAGGCCAACCAATACACCGTGGCGAACCAGAGCGGCGCCTCCGTCGCCTTCGGGTTCCCTCACTATTTCCCGAGCTGTGACTCGCCCGCCGGCCTCGTGACCGTCCGCGTAACCACCGAACGGCCGCTCTTCTTCGCCCCGGTGCTGGGCTTCGACTCGGACACCGCGGTCGTCACCGAGGCGACCGCGTCGTGGGGCGGGGCGGGCGTCGGCGAGCATGTGGCGCCGCTCATGCTGTCCTTCAACCGATTGAGCGACTGTGATATCCCGCCCGAGAATCCCGAAGACCTCCCGGAGGGGACGGAATGCGCCTTCTGGTGGAACAACTCGGGCGGCGGCTCATCCAACCCGGACCTCGCGAACGCCGAATGGGGCACGCTCGATCTCCTGAACTGGGACATCATGCCCCCGGCCCACTGCAACAACTCGACGCCGCCGCAGTTCGAGGAATGGATGCTCCGAGGTTTCCAACTGCCCCTCCCCATCGACTCCTCGTTCTACGGAGCGATCGAGGGCGACACACACACCTACGTCTGCCGAGGGCAGGGGAACTTCGGCGCCGCCCTCGACCGTGATATCCAGACGGCCGCGGACTCAGGCGAACCCCTGTACTTCCCGGTGAACCGCCAATCGACGCAGATCGATTCGAACGGGGCCGTGTGCGCGCCGGAGGACTTCGCGACCACGAACTGCTCCGTCGACAAGTACGACATCATCGGGTTCGCGCGGCTCTTCATCGTGGAGATCCATCGCGGCAACCGGAACGAGGCACTCGCCGCGTGCGCCCACGTGCCGGGCATCTCAAGGGACGCGAACGCGCGGTGCATGGTCGCGAGATGGATCGGCTACACGCCCGACGGGCTCGACCCTCAGGGCGGGGAGAACTTCGGACTGGTGCCGGTCCGATTGGTGGAGTAGCGGCCGATCCTCCTCCGCCGGGGGTGGTATGCATACGCACCCGGACTCGGAGGACAACGCATGACCGACCCGCTCACGATCGTCTTCATGCCCGAGAGCGCCTACGGGCCCACGAACAACTGCATCGGGATCGGCAAGATCCTCGAGCAGCGAGGTCACCGCGTCGTGTTCGCCGCCGAGGCTTCGTGGAGGGGCCGGCTCGAACCGCTCGGCTTCGAGGAGGACCTCGTCGACCTCGCTCCGCCCGCCGAAGGTGACCAGGACGCCGGCCAGTTCTGGACCGACTTCATCACCGAGACCGCGCCCGAGTTCCGCAAGCCGACGATCGAGCAGCTCGACACGTTCATCAGGCCGGTCTGGGACTCCTTGATCGAGGGCGCGAAGTACTGCGAGCCCCAGCTCCGAGAGATCCTGGCCCGCGCGCAGCCCGACGTGATCGTCGAGGACAACGTGAGCGGGTTCCCGGCCCTGCTCACGCACGGCGCGCCGTGGGTGCGCGTCATGAGCTGTAACCCGCTGGAGATGAAGGATCCGGACCTGCCTCCGACCTTCAGCGGCTACCCGGTCGACGACCCGGCGAGCTGGGAGGAGTTCCGATCCGAGTACGACCGAACGCATCGGGAGCTCTGGGCCGGCTTCAACGAGTGGATGATCGAGCAGGGAGCGCCGCCGCTACCCGACCTCGAGTTCATCCACGAGTCGCCGCACCTGAATCTCTCCATCTATCCGGACGCGGCCGACTACCTCCGCACGAACCCGCTCGCGCCGACCTGGCACGGACTCGAATCATCTGTCCGTGACACCGAGGAGCCGTGGTCCTTGCCCGGAACACTGCTCGACGAAGAGGGCGACGGCTCCCTCGTCTACCTGTCCCTCGGCTCGCTTGGATCGGCGGACGTGGACCTGATGCGCCGGCTCGTGGACGTCCTCGGACGCACCCCCCACCGTTACGTCGTGTCCAAGGGCCCTCGCGCGGATGAGTTCGAGCTCCCCGACAACATGTGGGGGGAGTCCCGCGTGCCTCAGACGAGCATCATCCCCGAGGTCGACCTGGTGATCACGCACGGGGGCAACAACACGATCACCGAGTCGCTCCACTTCGGGAAGCCGATGGTCGTGCTCCCCCTGTTCTGGGATCAGTACGACAACGCGCAGCGGATGCATGAGCTCGGCTACGGACTGCGCCTCGCGACCTACGACTTCTCCGACGACGAGCTCATCGGCGCGGTCGATGGTCTGCTCGTCGACGAGACACTGCGCTCGAACCTGGACGAGCTCGGCGACCGGATCCGGGATCAGAAGGGCGTGAAGCGGGCAGCCGACCTTATCGAAGAGGTGGGTCGCTCCGGCTGACCCGGGTCAGAAGGGACCGGTCGGCGACGCGATGATGTCCCGCAAGTTCTTCTGCGCCATGCGACAGAGCACGATGTCCGGAGCGTCGTCGCAGAATCCATCGATGGGGAACGGTCGGAGGAGTTCCGACGTCCACGACCGGACTCCGCACGTCCCGATCGCGGTCAGGGCTCGCTGACGAGGGCGGCCTGTCACGGCCGTGCCGTACGTTGGATGTGCGCCTGCGCTGGCCCTCACGCAGTACGTCGTCGAAGGCTGCACCAGCACCAGCTCGACACGTTCCTCGCTCGTGGTCGCGACCCGGACCACGAGCTCTGATCCGAACGTCGCGTCCGAGCTCGGGACGCCGTCCTCCCACAGGAGCGGCGAGCCGAGCTGGCGCGCGGCGGCCGCATCGAATCCCTCGAAGGACCCGTGCGCGATCCGATAGCGGATGACGACCTCCCGCGCTTCGTCCAACGTCATCCGTGATCGCAGATCCACGACGCGATCCCTCGCGCCCAGGTACGTGGGGAGAGGAGTGGAGATCTGGATCGGGAGCGGGTCGAAGGCGAACATCACCATGCTCACCGCGAGCGCCCCGAAGCCGATGCCGTAGGCGATCGAGATCGGTCGAAACCGGCGCGATCGCTCGGGGCCGTCCGCCACATGGACGCCCCGCTGACGCGCGACGAACGACGAAGCCGCGGCGCCGGCGAACCCCATCAGCGCGAGTGGAACGGCCGTGCGGAAGTAGGTGAACGCGGTGTAGTCGTACAGCGTTCCGACGATCGCCGTGGCCCCTCCCAAGGAGACGAGGCATGCGACGGGGGCGATCGTCCAGAGCGACCGGCGCCGGCCGACCGGCAACAGGAGACCGAAGCTCACCATCACGAGCCCCTGGATGAACCATCCGCCTTCCAGGTACAGGCTGGCACCCAGGACGGTGTGGGCTCCCCACTCGATGATGGCGGAGGCTCCCGCGGCGATCGCACACGCCAGGAGCACCGCCCGGACCGAGAACCCCACACGCGCCGTCTCCGCGGGCCGGAACAGCGCGATCATCACGATGACGGGCACTGACAGGAGCACGACATCCGCCGCGATGGCCGGCAGGTGATCGGGGCGCCACACGGACGACGGGGTTCCTCCCGCGGTCCAGGGAGCCCACGGGCCGAGGAAGAGCTGCGGCGTCGATGTGTGCTCGAACGGAGCCCAGAATGACGACCAGGCCCACGAGCTGAGATGTGCGAGGAACGTGATCGCGAACGGCGCGAGCATCGGTACGAAGGCGAGGAGCCGCCGGCCTCTGAGCGCGAGCACGCCGGCCGGGACGAGCGCGGCGAGGCTCACCAGCGCGGAGGCGGCGAGGTAGACGCCCAGCGTCCTCCCCAGCGTGACCTGGCAGGGCGCGTCACGCGGCAGCATCTCCAGGCGAACGCACTGCTGCGCGCTCCAGGCGTGCATGCTCCCGGCCATGGGGATCCGCGTGAACGCCCAGAGGGTGGCGCTCAGAGCGAACACGAACCCGAGGACGACCCACCGCCACGCACCCTCCGACCGGAAGGTGCCGGATCGTGGAAAGGGCACCGCGAGATCCGCCACGCTCATAGCACGAGGTATCGGATCGCGACGCTCCGTGCTGAATGCCCTGGGTTACGTGGGCGGCCCGGTACCGCCGAATCGCCCTCGGTAGGACTGGGACACTGCCTCGAGCATCGCCTCGTCATCCAACCCATCGGGCACCGAACCCACCCGTCCGCGGACGGACGCCGCCAGTTGTCCGCCGATCCGATGCCTCGCGGAGGGCTCGAGCGAAACCCGTCGCGAAAGGAAGGACCGGATCACGTCGTACTCGCGCTCCGACAACCCGGTGGCGTCGACGGTGGGAAGGTTCGAACCCCCGGGGAGGGCGATCGCCTCCGGCGCGACGAGCCGGCCTTCTCGGATCACCATCGTGCCGGCAGCGAGGTCGCCGAGGCGCTGCGCCCGTGCGGTGACGAGCATGGAGATCACCGCGAGGAACGGGAGAAGCATCACGTCGACGATCCGGATCAGGTTGCGAACGAGGATCGCCGCTCCCCCCGCCGGCTGGCCGTCGGTGCGCACCACGCGCAGGCGCTGCGCGCGCTTGCCGGGAGTACGTCCCTGTCCGAAGAACTCGAACAAGGGGTAATACCCCCAGACGATCAGGAAGAGCACCGCATAGATCACGACGATCTCGACCATGCTGGCGATGTCGCCGGTGCCGACCCCGATCAGGATCGGGATCACGATCGCTGCCTGGATCAGCGAGTCGACGAGCCACGCGATCATCCGTGAACCGAGGCCCGCCACGTCGACGGTGATGCTCACGGCTTCGGGAGTGACCGTTCGGTCGGGCCTGCTCAACCTGGCTCACTCTCCCACCTAGACTCGTTCCGATGGACCTCGACTCCTACATCCAAGCGCATCGGCAGGAGTGGGCGCAGCTGGAGGAACGGGCCGCCGGGGGGAACCGGGCGCTCGGGGGCCGGTCCGGCGAGGACATCTCCGAGGCGGTGGTCATGTACCTGCGCGCGTCGTCCCATCTCGCCGAGGTACAGACCCGCTACCACGATCCCTCGCTGGAGCAGTATCTGAACGGGTTGGTCGGTCGAGCCCACGGGGCGATCTACGGTGTGGCGCCTGCGTCGGCTCGATCGTTCGCCCGGTTCTTCGGGACGCGCTATCGCGAGGTGTTCCGCCGGACGTTGCCCTTCATCGTCGTCGTCGGTGTGCTCATGGCCGTCGTGATGCTGGCGACCGACCTGTGGGTGGCGGGCTCTCGGGAAGCGCAGGCCGGGCTGTTGCCGTCGTCTGCCCGCGAGGCGATCAGGGGGGCGGGACGGGGAACGAGCCCCAGCGAGGTCGGCTCCGGCGCGCTGTCCGCCCTGATCTTCCAGAACAACGTGCAGGTGGCGTTCCTCGCCTTCGCGCTCGGCATCACGTTCGGGATCGGGACGATCTACGTGATCGTGTCGAACGCGATCTTCATCGGGCTCCTCGCCGGTGGCTTCCAGGCCGCCGGCGAGGGATGGCGATTCTGGTCGCTCGTGCTTCCCCACGGGTTCCTCGAGCTGATCGCCATCTGTATCGCCGGTGGCGCCGGCCTGCGGATGGGATGGGCGCTCATCGAACCGGGCGATCGGCCGCGCGGGGCGGCGCTCGGGGAAGAGGCTCGCGACGCCGTGCTCGTGATCCTCGGCGTGATCCCTGCCTTCTTGGTGGCCGCGCTGATCGAGGGGTTCGTCACTGGCCGCACCGGCGCCCCGGCGGTCGAGATCGCGCTCGGTGCCGTCGTGGCCGTAGCCTACGTGGGCTTGCTCCTTCGTCCCGTTCCACCGCCGAAGACCCCGGGCGGGCCCATCAGCCGGGCCGTCAGAGTCGGCCCATCGACTTGATCCGCAGATACTCGTCGGCGACCGCCGCCGCGAGCGTGCCCGGCTGGGCGTCGATCACGGTGGCACCGAACGATCGGATGCGCGCGGCGGCGTCATCGCGCCACGTCACGAACTCCGCCGCCGACGCCTTGTCGTAGGCATCCTCCGAGGTCCAGGGGATCGAGGTGGCGAGCGCCTCGACCTCGGGGTCGCGAACGCTCGCCACCACCACGAGATGTCTCGAGACGAGCACCGGGATCGCGCGCAGCAACGGTTCGAGGACGGACACCTCGGAGAGATCCGTGAACAAGACCAGCCACGCCCGTCGGCGGTGCCGCGCCAGCAGTGTGGCGAACGCGCGCGGATAGTTCGCCGCGTGGAGTCCCGGCTCGAGGTCGAACAGCAGGTTGAGGATGCGGGGCGGCTGCGACGGCCCGCCCCGAGGATCGACGAAGGCCTGGACATCTCGGCCGAACGCGAGCGCACCCACGTGATCGCCGACGCGGGCCGCGAGGTCCGCGACGGCGATCGCCGCGTCCAGCGAGTGCTCCAGGCGTGACACGCCGTCGACCTGACCCGCGGTGGCTCGGCTCGCATCCAGGAGCATCACGACCTGCTGGTTGTGCTCCTCTCGGTACTCGTTGGCGATCGGCCGCGGCGAACGAGCGGTGGCCTTCCAGTTGATGCGCCGGAACTCGTCGTCCGGGCGGTACTCGCGGAGCGAGTCGAACTCATCGCTCCCGCCCCGATACGCGGAGGCACGCAGTCCGGACTGCAGCAGCTGCGCGTGCCGGAAGCGGAGCTCGACCTCCGCCCGCCCACGCAGCGCCGGGTAGACCTTCAGGTCGTCGATCAGCGCGATCGTGGATTGCCGGCCCGCGAGCCCGAGTGGACCGCCGGTTCGGATGGTCAGTGGGCCGATGCGGGCGCGACCCCGTCGGGCCGGACGGATCTCGGCATGCAGCTCGGTCCACGCGCCCGGCTGGATCGAGACGTGGTGGCGGCGAGGCTCCCGGCGCATCGAGGGCAGCGTGGCGTCATGGGCGTCGACCGCGAGCGTCCTCCCGGTCGGGTTGTGGAGTTCCAGGACGACCGGTGCCGGACGGTCCATCCGGAGCACCGCCGCGACCGTACGACCGGGACGCAGCGTCGTGGGACGGGGAGCACGGAGGATGTCCGAGACCACGGCGACCACGAGGAGTGCCGTCACCACCGCGAGCGCGGGAGCCGGATCGCCCGGCGCCACCACGGCGACCGCCCCGGCGACGAGGACCGCCCCCACGAGCCGCCGGCGCAGATGCATGGGCTAGCGCGGCACGGCGACCCGCTCCCCGACGCCGTCGAGGACCGAATCCGCCGTGGCACCTTCCAGCTCGATCTCCGGTCGCAGCACGACGCGGTGCCTCCACGCGGGCTTGACCAGACCCTTCACGTCGTCAGGGGTGACGAAGTCCCGGCGCGCGAGGTAGGCCCACGCCTTGGAGGCCGTGAGCAACATGGCCTCCCCGCGTGGGCTCACGCCGAGGGAGAGCGCGGGCGTTCGGCGCGTCTCCTCCGTGAGGTCGAGGACGTAGCTCACGATCTCGTCGTCGACCCGGACCTCCTTGACCGCATCCGCTCCGGCGCGGAGGTCCTCTGCGCCGGCGACCGCACGGACGCCGAGCGACTCGAGGTCGTGCGGGTCCTTCCCCTGGTGATGCATCTCCAAGACGGCCCGCTCCGCATCCCGACCGGGATAGCCGACGGACAATTTGAACAGGAACCGATCCAGCTGCGCCTCGGGGAGCGGATATGTTCCCTCGAACTCGATCGGGTTCTGCGTGGCGGCGACGAGGAACGGGTCGGGGAGCTTGCGGCTCTCACCCTCGGTGGTGACCTGGCGCTCCTCCATCGCCTCCAGGAGCGCGGATTGCGTCTTCGGCGGTGTGCGGTTGATCTCGTCGGCGAGCAGGAGATTGGTGAACACCGGACCGGGCCGGAACCGGAACTCCCCGGTGCTCCCCTCGTAGATCACGTTGCCGGTCACGTCGGAGGGCATCAGGTCCGGCGCGAGCTGGACCCTCGAGAAGTCCAGGTCGAGGGAACGGGCGAGCGCCTTGACGGTGAGCGTCTTCGCGACGCCGGGGACCCCTTCCAGGATGACGTGACCACGCACGAGCAGCGCCGCGAGAAGTCCCGACACCACCGCATCCTGGCCGATCACGGCCTTGCCGACCTGCTCGCGAACCGCCTCGAGCGCTTCTCTCGGCTCCGTCACGATGGCCCTCCCCTTGCTCGCGTCTCGATCTCCGCCAGGAGGCTACCCAGGCGGATGAGCTCCTCGTCGCTCCTCGGCTCGGGACCGGCGAGCGCTTCCATCACACGATCCGGCGGCATCCCGGTCGCATTCGCGGCGACCGCCGGCAGGGCTTCGTGACTCGACCCGACGCCGAAGCGCCGACCCATCCGAGCCCTGGTCGACGCCCGCATCATCCGGGCTGCGTAGCCGAGACTCCGGCCACGGCGGTAGAGGCGCGATGTCGCCCGAACCAGCTCGCTTGCCGGGATCGGCGTGATGGGCTCCTCCATCACCGGCTTGCCCAACCTCCGACCGCGCACCGCCGCGAACGCAACCGCCGCCAGCACGATCGCGCCGATCATCGCTCTCGCTCGACCTGGCAGGGCGGCCCACACGGTCATCGGCGCCGCCCCTCCTCGGGGAGCGGTCGGCGTGCCGAACGACACCGCCGACCCGCGACCGAGCGTCCGGAGGGCGAAGAGGGCGTTGTCGGCCGAGCGCAGATACTCGTTGGTGAACGCGGTGAAGCCGCCGAGCAACACGACGCTGCCACTCCCGTGCGCGCGCACGAGCACGAGACCCCCCAAGCACGACGCGAACGGATCGCCGCGGAGCGTCCGCTCCGACGCCCGGGCGACGACCCGTCTGACGCCGACCACTTCTTCCGCCACGCACGCCGGCTCCAAGGTCTGTGCACCGACCAGACCGAGCGGCTCCCCTGCCTCGGCGCCGGCGAGCCCGACGACCGCGGATGCCGGATCGGCGACGACGAGCCGGCCTCCTCCCTCCGCCCAGTCCAAGAGCGACCGAGCCTCGTCCGGCGTGCGGAGATCGTGGAGCAAGACGTAGGTGCCGTCGGGCGAGGGCGGCGGTCCTCCTTCGGACACGTGGAAGCCCGAGCCCGCGAGGAAACGCCGGAGGGCGAGCGTCGACTCGCCGGACTCCGCGCGAGGCATCAACAGGACAAGCACACCGAGGAGCACCATGATCGACAGCCAGACGGTGATCATCCGCCGGCTCACGCGGACCTCGCGAGCGTGACGGCTCGTCGCATCGTGTCGACCTCGTCGGGTCCAGGCGAGGCGCCCCCGTAGGCCACCCGCTCGAAGGTCCCCGTGGCGTCCGCAACCGCCTCGAAGAGATCGGGACGAACGACCCGCACCGTCGATCGGCATTCCCCGGCCGTGAGTCCCGGCACGTCCATCAAGAGCCCACGTCCCGACAGCGAGGTGAGCAAGCCCCGATAGAAGGCGTGGATCGCTCCGTGCAGGTCGCCGGTTCGGAATGCCTCCTCGGCGCGCGCGATCCAGTCGACTCGCTGGCCCCTCGTGGAGGAACCCACTACCTCCATGGACGTCTCGGGAACGAGCCGCAGCCGACGCAGCAGCCAGAACGCAAGCAGTCCGAGGGCGGCGATCGCCGCCCACGCGACGAGCGTGCCGGCTCCCCGGAACGCGAAGACGCGCGAGAGGAAACCCTGGATGAACTCGATGACTGCTCGGCGGATCCGTTCGACGAGACCGGGCTCCACCTGGATCGCACCCTGGTAGGCCTCCTCGAGCGCGGTGTCCACGTCGTCCGGGTCGACCCGGCGGGCCTCGCTTGCCCGCTCGAGAGCTCCACGCAGAGCGCCGATACGAACCTCGGCTTGACGGAAGTCTGCCGGATCGTCTCCGCCGAGGCGTTGGATCGTCGGATCCTGGACCGACGCCGCCCAACCACCGATCCGAACGGTCACCGGGAGGCCGAGCGTGTCACGGATCTCGGACATCCGGGCGCGGGTTGGATCCGCCTCGCCTGCCTCGGCGAGCGCCTCGGCGCTCGCCAGGCGCGCCCGCAGCTCCTCGACGGTGATCGCCGTCTGCGCCGAAGCGCCGACGGCGATCCCGAAGACGACACCGAGCACGAGGGGAAGGGGGGCGACCCTCCTCACCGTGGTGAGGACATCTCCTGGGCCATCACTTCGAGGTCGAAAGCTTCCTTGCGTATCCGGAGGTCGAAATACAGCAGCACGGTGATCAGGGTCGTGAAGGGAGTCGTGATGATCGCCGCCAGCGATCCTCCGATCGCGAGGAACGGCCACCCGGCCGGACCCACCGCCGCGAACGCGACGGCGCCCGGGATCGACAGAACACCCTCGACGACGCTCGCCATGATCCCCGCGAGCAGGAGTGTCCCTACGATCTTCCAGAAGAAGCCCTTCGCGAGCTCCCACGACCGCCGGAGCGCCTTGGACCCCTTCTTCCCCTCCACGACGAGCACGGTCGACCCGAACACGAACCGTACGAACACGATGACCAGGAAGACGACCATGACGATCCCGAACACGATGGCGACCTCTTCCGCCCCCAGTGCCCCGAAGATCACGAGCACCAGCCCGGGGACGAACACCAGGAGGATCATCAGGATCGTGATCCACAGGATCGAGTGGATCCGCGATACGGCATAGCGGAAGGTCGGTCCCACCAGGACCTCATGGCCGAGGTAGACATCGGCGGACGCTCTCGCGACCGCCGCCGTGAGGAACGGCTGGATCACCAGGACCTGGATGATCCCCAAGACGATCGATGTGATCAGCGTGGCGTCGACGTTCGCGGAGACGGCGGCCTCGGTGGAGAAGGGGCTTCCCATGCTTCGCGTCAAGAACGCCTGCAGGAACGTGATCGGCACGAGCGCGATGGCGACGATCGCCATCAGGCTCTTCCACTCCGCGCGGTACAGCCTGATCGCGGCGTCCAGGATCTCGCCGACGCCCATGGGTCGGAGGGCGAGCGGCCGGACCCCCGAGGTGGTCGGGATCCCCGGTGGCGGCGGGGGCAGGGGCTGTCCCGGTGGGAACGGTGGAGGTGGCGGCGGTTGACCGTCCATGCGAGGGCATCCTACGACGCATGCCGCCCCAGCTCGGCCAGGACTCGCGCGCCCGGCGATCCGGCCCCGGACGGCACGCTCTGGGGTGCCCGGGGTGGGATTCGAACCCACACGCCCCTTCCAGGGCAGGCGCTTTTAAGGCGCCGTCGTCTGCCTGTTCCGACACCCGGGCTGGGTTCGATGCTAGCGCTCCGTAGGACATCCGGTACTCATGTTGGTCCTTCGGGTGACCGATACAAGCGGCGTGAGAGACGAACGTGGATTCACCATCATCGAGCTGATGATCGTCGTGATGATCATCGGCGTGCTCGTCGTGATCGCGCTTCCCGCCTTCCTGGGCGCGCGGACGCGGGCCTATGACCGCGCGGTGCAGTCCGACATCCGGAACGCGTTCGCTGCCGAGAAGGCCTACTACACGGACACGCTCACCTATACGACCGACCCCGCAGAGATGACCGCGATCGAGGCTGCCATCGCCTATGTGGACGGAGATACGCCACTCGTCACCGGCGTGGCGTACCTTCATCTCCACCCCCTCCCCAACGAGATCTTCGTGTCGGGGATGAGCGTGTCCGGGACCTGCTTCTACCTCCGTGAGATCGATGGTGGCGGCGTCCGGTTCGCGACGGATCCCGCGTGCGGCGTGACCGACATCCAGGCCTACGGGAGCTCCTGGTAACCGGGCGGTACCGCAGCCCTCCGACGAACCCATCACGGTCGACCCGCGGTCGCTACCATCCTCGGATGCGAGACCTCGCCACCCTTCCCAAGGCCGAGTTGCACGTCCACCTCGAGGGGGCGATGCGGATCGCCACCGTTCGGGAGCTCGCGGACCGCGAGGGAGTCCCGACGCCTTCCGGTCTCGTCGGCGGGGGCTGGCGCTTCGCGAACTTCGACGACTTCATCGTCCAGTACACCGCGACCTGTGCCCTCCTGACCGAGCTGGAGGACTTCCGGCGGATCGCGTACGAGTTCTGCGAAGACGAGGCGCGCAACGGCGTTCGGTACGCAGAGGTCGTGTTCTCCCCCAGCAACCACGCCCCGCGCCTCGGGGACGACTGGTTCGGGCCGATCGAGGCCGTGCTGGACGGGCTCGAGGCCGGCCGGCGCGAATCCGGGGTCACGGCCCGCGTCGCGCCCGATCTCGTGCGCGACGCGGGCCTCGAGGTGGCCGAACGATCCCTGGAGGTCGCTCTGAAGTACGCCGGACGCGGCGTGGTGGCGTTGAACGCCGCGGGCAGCGAACGGTCCCCGGTCGCCCCCTTCGGCCCCCTCTTCCGTCGGGCGAAGGACGCGGGCCTCCGATCGGTACCACACGCGGGTGAGTGGGCCGGACCACGCAACGTCTGGGAGACGCTCGAGCATTGCGTGCCCGATCGCATCGGGCACGGAGTGCGATCGGTCGAGGATCCGAGCCTCGTCGCACATCTCGCGGAGAAGGGGATCCCGCTCGAGGTCTCTCCCGTGTCCAACGTGGCCACGGGTGTATACGCGTCGCTCGCGGAGCACCCCTTCCGGGTGCTCCGTGACGCCGGCGTCACGGTGACCCTCAACTCCGATGACCCCCCGATGTTCGGAGCATGGCTCGCCGACGTCTACCGGTCGGCCGCGGAGACCTGGGACTACGACGACGGCTCGCTGGCGGACATCGCTCGCACCGGCGTTCGGGCTTCCTTCGCCGACGACGAGCTCAGATCGGAGATCCTCGAGGGCATCGATACCTGGCTCACTGAGCCAGGTGGGAACTGAGCGGACGCGGCTACGCGCCTCCGCCGGTCTCGTCGATCGTCACCTTCTCGATGTAAACGGCCATCTGGGGTCGCTGGCCGGAGAGATCGGTCGCGTTCGGGTCCAGGATCGGCAGGGCCTGGATGTCCTGGGCGACTCGGAGCCCCTCGACGATCTTCCCGAAGATCGTGTAGTTGGGGTTCCCATCCAGATTGGTGCCGCTCGGACCGGTGATGATGAAGAATTGGCTTCCGCCGGTGTTGGCGCCCGCGTTGGCCATCGCGAGCGTGCCCGGTGTGTAGGACTCGCTCCCCGTGAGCTCGTCGGGGATCGCGTAGCCGGGACCGTCTCGCCCGGTCCCGGAAGGATCCCCGCCCTGGATCACGTCGATCGAGGTGTCCAGTCGATGGAAATACTGGCCGTCGAAGTAGCCCTCGTTCGCCAGGAAGACGAACGAGTTCACGGTCTGCGGGGCGCGCTTCGCATCGAGCTCGATCACGATCGTGCCGCACGACGTCACCATCGTGGCCGTGTAGGTCGCCTTCCTTTCGATCGTCAACGGCGGGGGACCCGCGAACTGCGGCTTCGGCATCCCGGCCTTGGCCGGCACCTCCGCGCCGCACGCCACCTCGCCGGAGTCGTTGGCGGCGGTGGGTGTGAGCGTCCCGGTCTTCGTGCCCGGTGCCGCGGAGGGCGACGCGCTCGGCGAAGGGCTGGTCGATGGGGTCGATGATGGCGCCGCGGCGTCGGTGTCATCGCCGAGCAGCACGCCGAGACCGACGACGACCACCACGACCGCGAGCAGTCCCACCACGATGCCGACGATGAGGTTGCGCCGGCGCATCGCCGCGTCGCGCTCCGCCTGACGTCGGGCGGCGAGCTTGGCGAGCTGGCGATCTCGACTGCGTTTGGACATCGGCGGTCGAGGTTACCGGACGTCCAGCAGTTCCAGGGCCAAACCGTCCAAGATGTCGGTCTCGCTGACGAGCGCCCGCTCCGATCCGAAGCGCCGCATCGCGTTCACCAGGATGATCGCGCCGGCCACGATCACGTCGCCCCGTCCCGTGGGCATCACGGGGATCGCGGCCCGCTCCGCGTTGGTCATCGCGGCCAGCTCCCGCAGGGTCCGCTCGGCGTCCGCGATCGTGAGGGTGGATCGGTGGATCAGGTCCGGGTCGTAGCGCTCCAGCCCGAGCGCACAGGCCTGGAGGGTGGTCGCCGTGCCCGCCACGGCTACCAGCGTGCGCGCGTCCCGCGCGGGCACCGTTCGCTCGACCTCGTCGAGGTGCGGCTCGATCAAGGCTCCGAGCGCCCGGAGGTCGTCTTCCGAAGAGGGGTCGGAGGGTCGAACCCGCTCGGTGAGCCGGACGCTCCCCATCTGCGTGGAGATCGCGTGGTCCACGATCTCCGGCGCCCGACCGAACACGAACTCCGTGGACCCGCCGCCGATGTCGATCAGGAGGAATGGTCCGTCGGAGGGATCGAGTCCTCGGGTCCCTCCGAGGAACGAGAGCGCGGCTTCTCGCTCCCCGTCGATCACCTCGGGGTCGGTGTCGATCAGCGTTCGGAGAGGCTCGAAGAGCTCTCCCTTGTTGGCGGCGTCACGAACGGCGCTGGTGGCCCCGAGGCGGATACGCTCCGCGTGCAGCGCGCGAGCTCGGCGGACGAACCGGGCGACGACGCTCAGCGTCCGTTCGATCGACTCGGGCGCGAGTCTGCCGGTGCGATCCACGTCTTTCCCCAGACGCGTGATGCGCATGTCTCGCGTGATCTCCACCGGGTCCTCGCCCGCACCCCGGGGTTCGAGCACCAGGAGCCGGGTCGAGTTCGTGCCCTGATCGATCACCGCCACCCGGCCGACCGGCCCCATCCCGTGGATCGGCTCCGCCCGCTCGGCGGTCCACCGCCCCACCGGATCGTCTCCGCCCGCGAGGTGATACGCGTAGTGGGCGTGCAGGCACTTGATGCCTCGACGCGTGCCGCCGACCCCGCCCCAGTCCTCCGCGCCAGGCACCATCTCCCCGCGCTCGGCCGCGTAGGCGCGATGGGCCTCGTCCAGACCTACCGTGATCGCCGGATCCTCGCCGAGACGAGCGATCCACCCTTCGGACTCGAGCCGCGAGACGGCTTTCACCGCGGCGGGACAGGTCAGCCAGTAGATGGTGGGGAACGGGCGGCCATCCGCGTCGAGCGGCCGGTTCCGGATCACGAGCGGATGGCCGCCGGTGCAGCGAGCGACCACCGAGAATGGAGTGGTGGGCTCGCGGCCCAGTTGCTGACGGACCGCCTCGAGGTCCGCTGCCCGGAGCTCGTCGCTCACGAACTACTTGCGCTTGTGCTCGACCGCGCGCTTGTAGTCGACCAACCGCTCCTCGGACTGGCGCATGAACTTCTTCAGCATCTGCTCGAATTCGGGATCGGACCCGCGCCGAGCGCGTGGTGGTGCCGGATCCTGCAGCGCCTTGATCGAGAGATCGATCTTGCCGTCCTCCTTGATGGCGACGACCTTCGCCTGGACGACGTCTCCCTCGCGGAGGTGATCGTGCACGTCCTTGACGTAGTTCCGATCGACCTCCGAGATGTGGACGAGGCCCAGCCGTCCGTCTTCGAGCTGGAGGAACGCCCCGTACGGGGTGATGCGGGCCACGGTGCCGTCGATCACCGCGCCGACTTCGATCTCTGCGATGAGAGCTTTCCCTTCCATCCAGCGCGCCGCGAGGCGCGACCATCCGAGGCGCGGCCAACCCGCGCGACAGGCGCCAGTGTGCGCGAAGCGGAGCGGGCCGTCAATGGACTCCGAGAGCGAACCCGCAGGTCACCCCCCGTGACTCTCGCCCAGGGCTCGCTGCGCTACCGTCGGTACATGCTCGTTCGGCGCTTCGATCACCCCGTGGCCTTCCAGGAGGCGGCGACCCCGTTCCTCGTGCGTGACGAGGCCCGACACAACCTGCTCCTCGGGATCTCGACCACGCTGATCCAGCGGCCCGATCTCTACGAGGCGTTCGATCTGTGGGTGGTCTCAGAGGGGGACGACGTGACCGGCGTCGCGCTCCGGACGCATCCGTTCAATCTCGTGCTCGCGCAGCCCTCCGACGACGCGGCGCTCGACGCGCTCGTGGATCGCCTGCTCCAGGAGAGACAGGCGCTTCCCGGCGTGATCGCCGCGATCCCCGAGCTCGAGGCGTTCGTCGGCGCATGGATGTCGGAGAACGCTCTGGACGCCACGATGGTGCTTCGTCACGGGGTCTACGAGCTGCGAGAGGTCCTGCCCCTCCCGGCGGCCCCGGGAAAGGCGCGCCCGGTGACTCCCGGGGATCGGGATCAGGTGATCCCCTGGATCGTCGCCTTCGCGGAGGAGGCGCTCCCGGAGGACAACGAGGCGGAGCGGCAGATCCGCTTCGTGGAGTCGCGGCTCGCGGCCACCGACCATGCGGGCCTGTGGTTCTGGGAGGACGGCGGCCGACCCGTGTCGATCTCCGGCTACGGCGGGGCGACACCGAACGGGATGCGGATCGGCCCCGTGTACACGCCACCCGAGTTGCGAGGGCGCGGCTACGCGACGACGCTCGTTGCGGAGCAGAGTCGCTGGCTGCTCGGGACCGGTCGCAGCCTCTGCTTCCTGTACGCGGACCTCGACAACGCGACATCGAACGCCGTGTACCGTCGGATCGGATACCGCATGATCGCCGAAGCGGGCGAGGTCAGGTTCGATCCGCGGGACGCGGCCTAGCGCACAGAAACTCGTCTCAAGTCCGCTCGCACGCGCGCTAGCACTCCGGGGGAGGGGCCGGCACGCCTTCCTTCGGAACCACCACGAACGCGATCTCGCCGCGTTTCACCATCCCCAGGCACTGGCGCGCGAGCCGCTCGAGGAATGCACGGTCGCGCAGTTGGTCGGCACGAGCGGCGAGCGCGTCGTTCTTCTGCTCCAGCGCCGCGGCCTGCACCTCGAACCGAGCGAGCTCCGCCTTCTGCTCGAAGTACATCTGCGCGGGCGCGACCGAAAGTGCGAGCACGCCGATGATGAGCGTCAGCAGGACGGTCGCGCGCGCCGTCAGGCGCGCGCGACGGCGCCGGCGCGGCGATGCGTCTCGTGTCCGGATGGCGCCGGCAGAGACGGCTGGGGAAGGGGCCGTCATGCGCACGTGTTATCCGCCGCCTCCACCGAGCAGTTCGGCGCCCGCGTAGCGGGCGTCATCGCCGAGATGCTCTTCGATCCGCAGGAGCTGGTTGAACTTCGCCGTGCGTTCGCCTCGCGAGGGAGCGCCCGCCTTGATCTGCCCGGCGTTCGTCGCGACCGCAAGATCGGCGATCGTCGTGTCCTCGGTCTCACCGCTGCGATGGGACACGACCACGCCGAAGCGGCTCCGCTGCGCCAACGCGATCGCGTCCAAGGTCTCCGTGAGCGTGCCGATCTGATTCACTTTGACCAGGATCGCGTTGGCGCCGCGTTCGCGGATACCGCGCTCCAGTCGTTCCACGTTCGTCACGAACAGGTCGTCTCCGACGATCTGGGTGCGGCCGCCGGCGGTCGCGACGAGCTTGGCCCATCCCTCCCAGTCGTCCTCTCCCAGCGGGTCCTCGATCGAGACGATGGGGAAGCGATCGAGGAGTCCGGACCAGAAGGCGATCATGTCGTCCGCCGTCCGGTCGGCGCCCTCCAGGTGGTAGCGACCGTCGCCGGTCGCGAGCTCGGACGTCGCGGGATCCATCGCCAGAGCGACCTCGCCGCCGGGCTCGAAACCGGCCGACTCGATCGCTTGGAGGAGCAGCTCGAGCGCCTCGGCGCCGGTCGCGATCTGCGGCGCGAACCCGCCTTCGTCGCCGACCGCCGTCGACAGGCCCTTGTCGTGGAGGATCCTCTTCAGCGCGTGGAAGCACTCGGCCCCCCATCGGAGCGCCTCGGAGAACGACGAGGCGCCGACGGGCATCACCATGAACTCCTGCAGCTCGAGCTCGTTGTCCGCGTGCGCGCCGCCGTTGATCACGTTCAACATCGGCGTGGGCAGGACGTGCGCGTTCGGCCCGCCGAGAGAGCGCCAGAGCGGCAGCCCTTGCGAGTCGGCGGCCGCCTTGGCGGCGGCGAGAGAGGCGCCGAGGACCGCGTTGGCGCCGAGGTTCGACTTGTCGTCCGAACCGTCGAGGTCTAACAGCGCGCGGTCGACCGACCGCTGCTCGTACGCGTCCATCCCCGTGAGGGCCGGCGCGATCGCATCGTGGACGTTCGCCACCGCTTTCAACACACCCTTGCCACCGAACCGGCTCGGTTCACCATCGCGAAGCTCGAGCGCCTCGTGCGCTCCGGTCGAGGCACCCGACGGGACCGAGGCACGGCCGGATGCGCCGTCGTCCAGCCACACGTCCACCTCGATCGTGGGATCCCCACGGGAGTCGAGGATCTCGCGCGCGCGAACAGACTCGATCAGTGACATCGGGCTCCGAATCGTAGTCGACGCTGAGCCGCCGCCCGGGATTTCGAGCAGCTACCGAAGGGACTCGCCTGGGGGCGGCTTCGTGAACTGCCAGAACCTACCCAGAGGATCGAACCCGAGTTTCACGTAGAGCTCCTTCGGCCAGTCGGCATCGTCCGCGATGAGGAAGACGAGGTCCACTCCCGCGTCTCGCCCGTGCCGAGCCGCGTGACCGACGACGCCCCTGGCGATCCCGCGACGGCGGAACCGCTCGAGCGTGTGGACGTCGTCGATCTCGGCGACGTCGTCGTGCACGTACAGCTCGCAGAAGCCGGCGAGGGCCCCGTCGATCCGGGCGACGAAGAACCGCGCTCCCGTCAGGTCGACGAAGGCACGCCGGACGGCCACGTTGGCTTCGGCGGCCGTCCGTGTGATGCCGCCATGGCTATGGATGTTGGTCTCGAGCAACAACGGATAGACCTCGTCCAAAGTGCACTCCTCCACCCGGACGTCCGACTTCCGGTCGACGTCTCGCCGCCACACCATGTACACGAGCCGGTCGACCTCCCACCCATCCCCCCCGAACGTCGCCGCCAGTCGCGACCCCGCCGCCTCGTCGGGCACCACGATCGCGCGGTGCGCGAAGGTCTCGTACAGGCGGTCCGTCTCGGCGACCAGCTGCCCCGCGGTCGCATCGGCCGGATGCTCGACGCGGAGGAGGTTGCCGTCGATGTAGGACGGGAAGTCGTCGTTGAACAGGGCGGTGCCGAACCGCGATCGCTCGATGCGGGTGCTGGTGGCTTCCTCCCGCCACCGCAGATACGCCTCGATCCTGTCGCGGTCCTCGCTCACATCGGCCGACGATATCGGTTGCGGATGCCCGCACGGCGCCGCACACTGCCCTCGTGGATCCGGGCGAACGACCGCCGGCCTGCTGCTTCGACGAGTGGGCGTCCCACAACGCCGCGCGAGCTCGCAAGCGGGGCACAGCCGCCGACATCACGCGATCACTGCTCGCCGCTCTGGAGGATCAGGGACTCGACGGAAGGACGGTGCTCGATCTCGGTTGCGGCGTCGGCGACCTGGCGCTCGCGACGCTCGCTCGGGGCGCCGCGAGCGCCGACGGCATCGACCTCGGCGAAGGGGCCATCGAGGAGGCCCGATCGCTCGCCGCGGAGCGCGGACTGGCGGACCGAGCGACCTTCTCGGTGGGCAACGGCGCCGTCGAACCGCTCGTGCGACACGACGTGATCGCGTTGAATCGGGTGCTGTGCTGCTACCCGAGCGTGGACCAGCTACTGGAGAACTCGCTGGGCGCGGCGGGCGACGTCTTCGCGTACACGGCCCCGATCCACTCGGGGCTCATGGGACGCTTCAACCGAGTGTCCGTCGGCATCTCGAACAGGTGGTTCCGACTGCGAGAGCGGAAGTTCCGGGGGTTCCGCGCCTTCGTCCACGACCTCGACGCGGTCGATCGACGGATCGCGGACGCGGGCTTCCGGAAGACACACGCGGCGCACCGCCGCGTGTGGCAGGTCGCCGTGTTCACACGCCCCTGACCGGTTACGGGTCTCGGGCTTCGCGGAACAGGTTGCGAACCTCGTCGTCGGAGACGAGCTCGGGGTCGAGGCCGCGTTCCTCGGCGAGCGCCCGGTAGCGCTCGTAGCGCTCGGCGAAGCCGCGGGTGGTCCGCCGGAGTGCGCTCTCAGCGTCCACCCCGAGCTTCCGGGCAGCCGCGACCGCGGCGAACAGGACCTCGCCGATCTCTCGCTCCGCATCGTCCGATGCGCCCGAGAGCTCGCCGACCTCTTCGCGGAGCACCGCCACCGCGGCCTCAGGGCTCCCCCACTCGACGCCCCAGCCGGCCGCTCGGCGCTGCACCTTGGCCGCCCTGGCGAGGGCAGGCAGCGTGGCCGGGATCTCTTCCTCCACGCCCGGCCGTGGACCCGTCCCTTCCTCCGCCTTGAGCTTCTCCCAGTTGGTCAGGACCTCTTCGGCGCCGGAGACCTCGACCTCGCCGAAGACGTGAGGGTGGCGATGCACGAGCTTCTCGATGAGCCGCCGAGCGACGTCGTCGACGTCCCAGCGCCCGTCGACCGAGGCGATCTCGGCGTGGAACACGACCTGCAGCAAGAGATCGCCGAGCTCGTCGCGGATGGCCTCGGAGTCGCCCACGTCGATCGCCTCGATCAGCTCGTGCGTCTCCTCGAGCAAGTGCCTCGCGAGGGTTTCGTGCGTCTGCTCCCGATCCCAGGGACACCCGCCCGGCCCGCGCAGTCGCGCCATCACCCTCACGAGGTCGAGCACACGGCGACCCTCCTCGGACGAGGGAACGGGACCTGCCGGAACGTGCGACGTCGGATCCGAACGATCGCCGCTCACGGCGAGGGTGAGGCGGGTTCACCTTCCGGGTCGGTGCTCCGGACGGCGGCCAGCGAGAAGGTCTCGGGCTCGAAGCGCCCGTATTTCGGGTTGACCTCGACGCCCAGCTCCTCGGCTCGATCCGACAGCCATCCCTGGAACTCGCGATCGGCGAGCGGCTCGAGAAGCCCCGCCTTCGCTTCGGAGTACGACGTGACCTGCTTGTCGACCAGGTAGATCACGTGCCAGCCGAACTGCGTGTGCACCGGCTGCGAGACCTCCCCCGGTTCGAGGGCGACCGTCGCGTCGGCGAACTCGGGCACGTACTGCGTCGCGGGAGCGCTCCCGAGGCTCCCGCCGCTGTCTTTCGCGCCGGGCTCGGTCGAGACCTTGCGGGCGAGCGCCTTGAACTGGGTCTCCGTGGCGTCGTGGACACGTCGGAAGACGCTCCGCGCCTCCGCCTCCGTCTCGACGAGGATGTGGTTCGCGTCCACGGTCGTGAACTCGAGCGCGCGCTCCTCGTACTGAGAGCGGAGCTCTTCGTCCCCGACTCGTTCTTCGGCGATCGCCGCACGCACGGCACGGATCGTCAGGATCCTCCGACCGAGCTCGAAGAGATCGTCGCGCGTCACGTCGTGCGCGTCGAGCGCCTGTGTCAGCACGTCGGGGCCGAACTGCCCTTCGAGCTGGGAGATGGCCCCCTCGACCTCGTCGTCGGCGGCGGTGATGTCGTTGGTGGCCGCGTATCCGGCGACCGCCAGCCACAGCAGCTCGCCGGAGAGCGCGATCCGGTCGCACGCGGCGCCCTCACCCTCTCCGCCCGCGGGGGCCTCGCCTCCGCACACGGTCCCCTGCAGGTCCGCCAGCGCCTCCTGCAAGCCCACGGCCTCTCGAAGGTCCGCATCCTGGATGTCCTGATCGCCCACACGTGCGACCTCGGGCTTGCTCAGGCCGCAGGCACTCAATGCAAGGACGACCAGGAGCACGCGAGCGGAACGGGGAGCAACCATCAGAGGAGACGAGTCTACCGGCGAGCCTCGTGAGCGATGGAGACGGCGTCCCCGATCGCCTCTCGCAGCCGGGCCTCCACCCATGCGGGGAGCTCGGTGCTCGCGATCCGTTCCGGCGCCAGGTTGAGCGTTCGTTTCGCCTCGTGGAAGGTCGCACCCGGCACCCGCTCCGCGAGGTCAAGCCGCAAGGCTTCCGGGAGCTCCACCGGACGGATGCGCACCTGCTCACGATAGGTGGACACCTCCTCGACCCCGAGCAACCGGCTCGTGACCCGGAGGGACGCCACCGCGAACAGGGTCTCCACCTCCGTGGGAAGGGCTCCGTAGCGATCGACGGTCTCCTCGCGGATCCGCTCCAGCGCGTCGTGATCCCCGGCGAGCGAGATCCGGCGGTACAGCTCGAGCCGCAGGGATTCCTGCGCCACCCAGCCCAGGGGCACGTACGCCCGCACCGGCAGATCGATCCGCAGCTCCTTCTCTTCCATGATGGGCTCACCTTGCAGCTCGGCGACCGACTGCTGGAGGATCCGGCAGTAGGCATCGAAGCCGACCGCAGCGATGTGCCCGTGCTGCTCGGCGCCGAGGAGGTTGCCGGCCCCACGGATCTCGAGGTCCCGGAGCGCGATCCGGAACCCGGACCCGAGCGCCTGGTGACGCGAGATCGTCGCCAGGCGCTCGTGCGCCTCCTCGGTGAGCTCCCGGACCGGTGGGAAGAAGAAGTACGCGAACGCGCGCTCGCCGCTCCTCCCGACACGTCCGCGCAGCTGGTACAGCTGCGCGAGCCCGAGCTTGTCGGCGCGGTCGACGATCAGCGTGTTCGCGTTCGGCACGTCGAGTCCGGACTCGATGATGGTCGTGCAGACGAGGACGTCGGCGTCGCGGTCCCAGAATCGGACCATCTGTCGTTCCAGCGTGTCCTCGTCCATCTGCCCGTGTGCCATCACGATCCGAGCCTCGGGCAGCTGCTGCTGCAGCCAGGCGGCCTGCCGATCGATCGTCGCGACGCGGTTGTGGACCCAGAACGCCTGGCCTTCGCGCAGGAGCTCTCTGCGAACGGCGCCGAGGGCGAGCCCCTCGTCGTAGCCGCCGACGTAGGTGAGCACCGGTTGCCGGTCCTCCGGCGGCGTGTCGACCGTCGACATCTGTCGGATCCCCGTGAGCGCCATCTCGAGCGTGCGCGGGATCGGCGTCGCCGTCATCGTGAGGACGTCGACATGCGCCCGGAACCGCTTCAGGCGTTCCTTGTGCGCGACGCCGAACCGCTGCTCCTCGTCGACGATCAACAAACCGAGATCCCGGAAGGACACGTCGGCGCCGAGCAGCCGGTGGGTTCCGATCACCACGTCCACGCGACCGGCCGCCACGTCCGCGACGACATCCTTCTGCTGCGCCGGCGACAGGAATCGGGAGAGCATCGCCACCTTCACGGGATAGGGGGCGAACCGTTCACCGAACGTCACGAAGTGCTGTTCCGCGAGCAACGTCGTCGGCACCAGGACCGCGACCTGCTTGCCGTCCATCACGGCCTTGAAGGCGGCGCGAACCGCGATCTCGGTCTTCCCGAATCCGACGTCGCCGCAGATCAGTCGGTCCATCGGGATCGGTTGCTGCATGTCCGCCTTGACCTCGTCGATCGCGGTCACCTGGTCACGCGTTTCCTCGTACGGGAACGCGTCCTCCAGTTCGAGCTGCCACGGCGTGTCCGGACCGAACGCGTGCCCCGGGACGGCCATCCGGGCGCTGTAGAGGCGCACCAACTCCCCGGCCATGTCCTTGACGGCGCGCTTGACCTTCGCCGTCGCTCGCGCCCAGTCCGACCCTCCGAGGCGATGGAGCCGGGGAGCGTCCCCGCCCAGATACTTCGCCACCATGCCGACCTGCTCCGACGGGACGTACAGCTTGTCGTTGCTGGCGTACTCCAGGATCAGGTAGTCGCGCTCCGCGCCCGCCAGCTCACGGTGAACGACCCCGCCGTATCTGCCGACCCCATGGATCCGGTGGACCGCGAAGTCGCCGGGTTCCAGCTCATCGGCGACCGAGGCGGTGGCTCGGCCGGCGAACCTCGGCGCGCTCCTCGTGTGGCGCCGGGAGCCGAACAGGTCCTCCTCGGTGACGACGGCCAGACGGCCCGGCTCGAAGAGGAAGCCGGACGCGAGCGGCGCTTCGATCCGCTCGGCGGGAAGATCGCCGACGACCTCGGCGGCCCGTTGCAGCGAACCGTGACCGCGGCCGATAAGCACGATCCTCGTGCCCGCGGCCGCGGCGCGGCCGAGACGGTTCGCGAGCTCGTCGGGGTTCCCCTCGGCGGTCCCCCAGCCCGAGATCGCGAGATCGATCCCCTCGGTGAACTCGCTCAGTCGGAGCTGTATGTGGCCCTCGATCGCGGCCTCGAGCGGCGCGAGCATCGTCGGGCCCGGCCAGTCGATCGCCGCGGCGAGCGCCTCCGCCTCCGCGTGCGTCTGTGCGGCTCGCTGGAGGGTGCGCTGGGCCTGGGTCAACACGACCCAGGAGCCGGCCGGCAGGAGCTCCCCGGGTGTCGGCATGTGTTCGAAGAGGAACGGGGCCAGCGTGTCGGCACCCTCGAAGTGCAGCCCATCGGCCAGCCGTTGGAGGCCGTCGCGGAACCGATCGGGCATCCCGGAGGCACGGCGTGCAGCGACCGACCGGAGCTCGTCGTCGGGCAGGAGCTCTCTCACCGGCGAGACGTCGATCGCGCCCATCTCCTTCGTCGAGAGCTGCGTCGAGGGTGAGAACTCTCGGAGCCGCTCGATCTCGTCGCCCCAGTACTCCAGCCGTGCCGGGCGACGAGCGATGCCCGGGAACACGTCGACGACACCTCCCCGAACGGCGAACTCCCCTCGGTGCTCGACCACGTCGACCCGGACGTAGCCGAGATCGGAGAGCCGCTCGGCCAGCATGTCCGGCGCCGATTCCACCCCCGCCGCAAGCTGCAGCGGCGCCACCGTCCCGAGGGTCGGCGGCACCCGCTGCATCGCCGCGAGATACGGGGCGACGAGGACGAACGGGCCCTCGAAGGCACGGAGTCGCCCGAGGGCGTCGGCCCTTCGGGCCGCCACCTCGGGCGCCGGGTCCATCCCCTCGTAAGGAAGCGCGTCCCAGGCCGGCAGGAGCGCCACGGCCTCCGGTCCGAGGTAGGCCCCGATCTCCGACGCGAGCTCCTCCGCCTCTCGGGGACCGGGCGTGACCACCATCAGCGGGGCGTCCAGCGCCACCGCCAGTCCCGCCAGGAGGAAGTCCTGTCCCGCATCGGCCCTTGCCACGATCGGGCGGGCGCGTTCGAGGAGGAGCCGCTCGAACGGCTCCGACGTCACGAGGGCCTGGAGCACCTCCCTGAGCGACATCCCACCTCCCCGGATCCCGACGCGGCAACGCGAACAGCCCCGTCGCGGTCGCGACGGGGTCTCGAAGGGGGGATTCTAGACGGCGCGGAGCCTTCCGCCGGTCCGGTCTTTCACGGCACGCCCCTTCGTGGCGCGGCCCTTCGTGGCGCGGCCCTCGAGAGGGGGCTCTGTGGTTGTGGGCGCGGCGCCAGACTCGTCCTCGACGTGGAACTCCGCCTCGCGCGCGGACAACCACTGCCAGAACGCCTCGGGGTCGAGGGGCTTCGCGATGTAGAAGCCCTGCGCCTCGTCGCATCCGAAGTCGCCGAGCCGGTCGAACGTCTCCCGGTCCTGGACACCCTCCGCGACGACACGGAGCCCGAGGTTGCGACCCAGCTCGACGGTGGCGCGGACGATCGTGAAGTCGTCGGCGCGCACGAGCATGTGCGACACGAACGAGCGGTCGATCTTGAGTTCCTCGATCGGCAGCCTCTTCAGGTAGGACAGCGAGGAGAACCCTGTCCCGAAGTCGTCGATCGACAACCCCACACCCAGCCGAGCCAGCTCATTCAAGACGGTGTCGGATCGGCCCGAGTCGGCGACGAGGAAGCTCTCGGTGAGCTCGAGCTTCAGGAGCGCCGCCGGGACATCGAACCGCTCGAGGAGACCCCCCACCAGGTCGGGGAGACCCTGGTCGAGCAAGCTCCGCGGTGAGAGGTTGACCGCCACCGGAAGCCGGACGTCGTAGTCCGCCCACGACCGCAGCGTGCGCACCACATCTTCGATCGCCCAGTACGTCAGCGGCTTCAGGAGGACGGTCTTCTCAACCATCGGGATGAAGTCGGCGGGAGACAGCCGCCCGAGCGTCGGGTGCTCCCAGCGGATCAAGGCCTCGGCGCCGGCGACGCGTCCGTCCGAGAGCCGGATCTTCGGCTGCAGGTACATCCGGAACTGGTTGTCCTCGATCGCGGGGCGCACCTGCGTCACGAGGGTCAGGAGCTCGGGTCTGTACCGGTCGATGATCTCGTCGTAGACCTCGAAGCCGAGACCCGATTCCTTGGCCGCGTACATCGCGACGTCCGCGTGGCGGAGCAACATGTCGGGATCCTCCGAATGCGCCGGATACAACGCCACTCCCACGCTGCCGGAGACATCGAGGTCGAGCTCCTCGACACGGATCGGTCGGCGGAGACCTTCGACGATCTGTTCCGCGACGATCGAGGCCGCCTCTTCGTCCGGGAGGTTCGTCAGCAGCACCCCGAACTCGTCGCCTCCGAGCCTGGCCATGAGATCACCCTCTCGGAGCGACTGGGCGATCCGCGGCCCGATCGCCGCGAGGAGCTTGTCGCCGAAATGGTGCCCGAGCGCGTCGTTGACCTCTTTGAAGTGATCGAGGTCCATCAACATCACGCCGATCTTCCCGCCGGCGTCCTCGGCTTCCTCGATCGCCGTCGCGAGGCTCCGCAGGAAGAGCAGGCGGTTGGGAAGGTCGGTGAGGTGATCGTGCAACGCCTGATACTCGTTCTCGGCCTGCTTCCGGGCGAGCTCTTCGGTCGCGAGCTCCAGGGAATGCGTCCGGTGCAACATCTGCCAGGCGAACGCGAGCGGCGCGATGAACACCACGATCGCCCACAGACCGATCTTGAGCGTCGTGATCGCCACCAGCATGCTGAACAGCGCAAGGCCCAGGTAGGACAGCAAGAACTCCGCCATCACCCCTTGGTGCATCGCGCGGAGCACGTGATCGAGACGATGGCGGTATCGAAGGGTCTGCCATTCTGCGGTCACCATCGTGCTGATCGCATAACCGATGAGCGCCGTCAGGACGACCACGGAACCGACGATGAACCATCGGTCGTGGAGATCCGTCAAGTTGTGGAAGATCGTCCCTTGCGCCAGCACGAACAGGGCGACCTGCGCGTGGCGGAAGACGATCGTCAGAGGGGGATGCTCACCGCCGAGCTCCTCCTGATCGATCGAAGCCGCGAACACGATGACCGCCGCAACCGGTGGCGGGTACAGGAGCGCGACCGAAAGCTGCAGCGGGAAGCTCAGACTGAACGGGAAGGGCATCCTCCGCGGTATGGGCATGAGGTGGACGAGGGCGATCGCGCCCGCCCACACGAGGATCCTCCAGTCGAGGAAGTCGGTGGGCGTTCGCCACGATTCCCAGCCCAGATACGCGATCAATGGGATCGCGACCAAGAGTTCGTAGGCCCACACGACGAGCCGTCCGTGGGCGTTGGTGGCAACGACGGAGGCGAGTGGTGTGTCAGAAGCGGTGGTCACGGACCACCCCCCGGCGCCGGGGTGTGCGCGGACTATGAGAAGTCAGACAGAGGCGACCTCGAAGAAGGCCACGCCTCACGGGACAGGGCCGTTGCACCATGATTGAGATATCGGCCCGGCTCGATGGACCTGAAGGGGGAAGTCCCCCATCCGCCCTACGGGTTGCTAGGGGCTGGGGGCGGATCGATTGAAGCGATCCTGCGTCCGTTCGAGGCCCTCGGTGAGCAGCGATCGCACGGCATCGGCCGCGTGGCTCACGAGGAGCGCGAGGTCCGCTTCATCACGCGAGCCCACGGGCTGGAGCACGAAATCCGCCGGATCCTGCCGCCCCGGGGGGCGGCCGATGCCGACCCGGATCCGCAGGTATTCCGGGGTTCGAAGGGCCTGATCGAGCGAGCGCAGTCCGTTGTGACCGCTGTTGCCACCGCCGAGCTTGACCCGGATCGTGCCGGCAGCGATGTCCAGCTCGTCGTGGACGGCGATGAGCTGCGACGGCTCAATCCCCTGCTTCTTCGCCAGGGAGGCGTACGACGGACCCGACTCGTTCATGAACCGGGTCGAGCGGGCGAGCAGGAGCCGCTCGTCGCCGATCCGTACCTCGGCGGTCTCTACGGGGAGGAAGCGCACCTTCCGGAACCGCTCGCCGGCCTGGTTGGCGAGGTCCTCGGCGACCATCCGGCCGACGTTGTGCCGGGTCCTCGCGAATCGATCGCCGGGATTGCCGAGGCCGGCGACGAGCCAGGCCATCGGCTAGCTCTCGCCGTCCCCCTCGGGGGCCTTGGACTCGCCTTCGGCTCCACCCTCGGATCCGGCGCCCTCGCCACCCTCGCCCTCGGCGGACTCGCCTTCCTCGCCCTCTTCGCCCTCGGGGACCTCGCCCTCGGCGGCAGCCTCCTCCGGCGCCGCCTCCGGGGCCTCCTCGCCTGCCACGGCAAGGTCGAGCTCCGTGTCCATCATCGCGGGCTCCACGACGGCGAGCACCATCGTGTCGGGGTCGGTCAGGAACTCGACGCCCTCGGGCGGCGTGAGGTCGCCCACGCGGAGCGACTCACCGATCTTCAACGACGTGATGTCGAATTCGATCCGCTGGGGGACGTTGGCCGGCAGGCTCTCGATCTCCACCTCGCGGAGGTGGTGCTCGATGACGCCGCCAGCGTGCACGCCGACCGAATCGCCGATCTCGTGGAGCTCGATGTTCACGGTGATCTTCTCGTCGCGCCGCACCGCCATGAAGTCGATGTGGATGAATCGGTTGTGGATCAGATCGCGCTGGATCTCACGGGCGATCGTGAGGTACTCGTGGCCGTCGAGCTTCAGGTCGACCAGGACGCTCGCCTGGCCCATCGCGTGGAATACGTGAAGGAGGTCGAGGGCGCTCACGTGGATCGACGTGGCCTCCACACCGGCTCCGTAGAGGGTCGCGGGGACTCGTCCGCTGGCCCGCAGGCGTCGTGCGGGGCCTTTGCCCTTCTCGGTGCGAGGTTCGGCGTGAAGGATGGCTTCCATGGCAGGTCAGAGGTCCTTTTCGAAGGCGATGCGGCCGGTCATCGTACCAGCGGTCGTGTACCGACCGGCATGCCTGAGGAACCCCGATCAGGCCTTCCCGTAGCATCCCGAGCCGATGCGACTCGCTCGCGCCGCCTCCGCGTTGCTGGGCACGGTCCTGCTCACGGCGACGTGTCAGGGGCCGCCGCGCGCCCGGGAGACTCCCGACCTGCT
The DNA here is from genome assembly GCA_963762015.1 of uncultured Actinomycetota bacterium. Classification (GTDB taxonomy): domain Bacteria; phylum Actinomycetota; class UBA4738; order UBA4738; family HRBIN12; genus JAJNBA01. Next base: position 413,956 of record CAVXJL010000002.1, on the reverse strand, counting down.
CCCGCCGGGCCGGCCCGAGCGCACCGACGGCTCGGCGTTCGAGACGCGATGGCCGATCAAACACGTCGTGTACGTCATCAAGGAGAACCGGACGACGGATCACCTGTTCGGGCGGTTCCCCGGTGTGGACGGCGTCACGGAGGGGTACGACGGCGACGAGCTGCGTCCGCTCACGCCGCCACCCGACCGCCTGCCGGACGACATCCCCCATTGCTACGACTGCGGGATCGAGTCCTGGAACGAAGGGCGGATGAACAGGTTCGCGCGGAACGACGTCAGCGATCGCTTCGCGTACACGCAGATGCGGGGGCCCGAGGATCTTCCCAACTACTGGCGATGGGCCGAGGAGTTCGCCCTGTCGGACAACTTCTTCTCATCCGCCCAGGGTCCGTCGTTCCCGAACCACCTCTACACGATCGCCGCGCAGTCGGGCGGTTCGCACCACAACCCCTTCCAGGACCAAGCCCGAGCGACGATCTTCACGCAGGAGACCGGCCTCGCGAAGTCGTGGGGATGCGACACCCTCGAGGAGGTCTACGTGGAGGTGGTCGACAGCGAGGGGCAGGTGGAGCGGGTGCCGCCGTGCTTCGACTTCAAGACCGAAGCCGACCTCCTGGACGGCGCGGGGATCCCGTGGGGCTACTACGCGGCGTGGAACGACCAGCGTGGCTACGTCTGGTCCGCGTTCTCCGCGATCGAGCGTGTCCGGATGAACCCCGAGATCTGGCAACGCCACATCTTCCCGGTCGACAACTTCGTGGCCGACGTCGAGGACGGGCGGCTCGCCCCCGTCACGTGGGTCACTCCGCGCTACGAGCTGAGCGAGCACCCCGAGTGGAGTTTCTGCCACGGGGAGAACTGGACCACGGAGATCGTGAACGCGGTCATGCGGAGCCCGTTCTGGAAGGACACCGCGATCTTCATCACGTGGGACGACTACGGGGGCTTCTACGATCACGTGCCGCCGCCGCAGGTCGACCGATTCGGCTTCGGCTTCCGCGTCCCGTTGCTCACGATCAGCCCGTTCGCGAAGCCCGGGTACATCGACTCGCAGCTCGGTGAGTTCTCGAGCGTCCTGCGCTTCATCGAGGACAACTGGGGGCTCTCCCAGCTCACGCATCGAGACCGGGACGCGTTCAACCTGAGCTACCTCTTCGATTTCGAGCAGGATCCCCTGGAGCCGTTCGAGCTCCCCTTGCGCGAGGACTGCGTGGGGCCGAGGCTCCACAAGCTCGACACCGCGGACGCAGACTGACGGAGATCCGGCGATACCTTCGGGACTGCTCGTGCGTCTTGGAGGTATGACGCGGATCCTCGTCGAGTGGCAGGAAGGGACGGCCGTGACCGAGCCGAAGGGCGAGCTGGCGGACCTGTACGTCCGGCACGTCCCCGCGGCGAACCGGCTGGCGTTCCTGCTCACACAGGACCGCGCGCAGGCGGAGGATCTCGTCCATGACGCGTTCGTGCGCTGCGTCGGCCGGTTCGGCCATCTCCGGGCTCACGAGGCGTTCAACGCGTACCTGCGTCGGACCATCGTGAATCTCCACACGTCACGGATCCGGCGCGTGCGGGTCGAGAGGGAGTGGCTTTCGAAGGAGACCGGGAGGGTCGAGCGGGCCGCGACGTCGGGCTTGCCCGACGTCGCGGGACGCGAGGACATGTGGCGCCGGCTCGCCACATTGCCGCCTCGGCAACGGGCGGTCCTGGTCCTCCGCTACTACGAGGACCTATCGGAACGAGAGACGGCGGACGCGTTGCGGTGCTCGGTCGCCGCGGTGAAGTCGCTGACGGTGCGGGCAACCGCCGCGCTCCGCGAAGGGATCAGGGGTGAGGACGCATGACCACGGACATCGAACGCGAGCTCCGCGAGCTGTTCCGCGACAAGGCCGGCGAAGCGCCCGCCTCGACCCTCGGCACGTCGGGGGGCCCGCCGCCGCGGGTGCTGCGGCGCGGCCGCCGCCGTCAGGTGGCCACCGTGCTCGGGTCGGCGATGGTGGCGATCACCCTGGCGGTGGCATCGTTCGCGGGGCTCCGTTCGCTCCTGCGGAGCGACACGGATCCGTTCCAGACCGGGCGGTACGAGGTGTTCGAGCGGACCGCGACGATCGAGGCGTTCACGGTCACCAGTCCCTCGGACTGGTATCTCGTGAACCAGTGGCCGCTCTCGATGCTGATCGCCGTCGAGGGGAGCAGCGGGGTTTCTTCGCCGTGCCCCGCTGATCTCACTGACACGTGCCAGACGTCGGATGACCAGACGTCCTCACCGATCCCCGTCCCTCACGGCCTGCCCATGCTCCAGCTCTCGAACGTCGACCTCGGCTTGACGACGAACGCGTGTGCCGACGGTCTTCCCGCGGGCGCCGCCGCCCTCTACGTCGCCCTCGACGCCCATCCTCAAGTCGGAGGTGATGCACCACCGATCCAGGAGTTCCCGCCCGGGAACGGCCTCCCCCCGGAGGGCGACGGAGCCTGCGGTCCCGGACGATACGCCCACTTCAAGGTCAACGGCGAGCCTCTCTTCGCATGGATCGGGATCGGATCCGGCGTGAGCGATGAAGACCGGGAAACCGTCGAGAACTCCTACGAGATGATGTCGGCGATCCCGGATTGGGAACTCGCGCCGCCCACGGAGACGACGCCCGCTTACGTCATCGCCGGCTCCGCGGACGCGGGCGAGGACTGGCGCCTCGAGCTCCGGTCGGGCGACACGAACGTCGACCTCTCCCTCGTCGGGGGAACTCGACCACACAGCATCGGAGCGTTCACCGTGCCGGCGGTGCCGGTCGAGTGGACGGGCACGGACCCGATCTTCGGCGCGATCGCGAAGGCGGCGACCGGCGTCGAGTTCCGACCAGGCATGGAGAACGTGGACTTCGACCTGGGATGGTCACCCGTTCGGGGCACGATTGTCCCCGTGCCCCCGAACCTCGGCTCGTTCGCCTTCGACCTCTTCTTCATCGCGCCACCGGCCGGGAACGAGCTCGGGGGTCGTGTGATCGCGCTCGGTCTCGATGTGCCGAGCGACGAGCCTCCGGTCGCGACGGACCGGGCGGGAGAGGTGCGACTCAACGGCGCACTGCTCGGACAGAACTGGGGTGCCCGCTTCACAGGCGCCTTCGCCGACGAGTCCGCCTGCATCCGCGTGACGATCGACGAGCCCAACGAGCCCTTGTGCATCGAGCAGCTCGAGACCTCGCTCGCCGGGACCCAGCCCTCGATGCATCTCTGGGTCACGGACGAGCTGGCGCTGTTCGCCGGGTCTGTCCCATGGCAGGTCGTCGACATCCGCTTCACGAGCGACGACGGAACGATCCGACCGATGGAGCTCCAGTGCACCGGGGGCCCGGCCGGGTGGACCGACCCGGACAAGAAAGTGTGCGCTATCGCGCTGCCGCCGGAGGGCTCGGGAACCTTCGAATACGTCGACACCGACGGGGCCGTGCTGTTCGAGGAAGGGAACGGGTGGGCCGGTCCCACGGCTGAAGCGCCTTCGCCGGTCGAACCGGTGCACGGCGGCACGTACTGGGCCGTCTATCCGTGGGTCGGAGACGCCGGTTCCCCCGAGGCGGACGACGTGAGCGCCCAACTCCTTGCGGAGTTCGGGATCGAGACCTTCCCCGGCGATCTCTCGTGCGACGACGGGGCCGCGGAAACGCTCGGCACGGACGCTCCGCAGGGCATCGCCGTGTACTTCGAAACAGAGGACGAAGCGAACGCGTTCGCGGATCAGGCCGGACTCCTCGGACACGAGGCGGACCCCGTGATCGCCCAGGTGACGACGTACTGCCTCGACTGACCGGCCGCCGCACGCGGTGACAGGATGGGTGGATGGATCGCCGCAGCCGGCAGAGCTGGTTCGGCCTGAAGCGCTACGTCAAGGGCTTCCTCGCGCTCAGCGTTCCCAACGCGTTCCTTCGGCTCGTCTCGCGCTTCGTGCCGTCGCTTCGTTCGGGACGCCTCCCGGCGCCGGCGAACCTGCGTGAGGTCGAGGGTCGGATCGCCGGCTCCACTTTCGTGATGCTCGACCCGGCGCGGTGCGAGAACGCGAAGGAGCTCTTCTGGGGCCAAGGCCGACGGACGAAGGCGCACGACCGCCTCGCGCTCGACACGGTTGCGGCGCTCGCCCGCGAGGCCGACGAGTTCCTCGACGTCGGCGCCTACACCGGCCTCTTCACGCTCGCCACCACGTCCATCGCGTTCGGTCTCCACGCCCACGCGTTCGAGATCGTGCCCTCGGTGGCGGACGCCCTGGAGGCGAACCTGCGCCGGAACGGCGTCGCCGATCGGGTCGCCCTCCACCGCGAGGGCCTGGGCGATCGCGACGCGACCATGCGCGTGCCCTCGGGCGAGGGAGGCTCGGCGCTGCCCTCCTTCTACTCCTCGAGGATGCGCTTCGAGCAGGGCGTGGACGTCGGGTTCCGGTCGCTCGATTCCGTGGGTGCGCTCCTGCCGGCCGGCGCGCGAGTGGTCATGAAGGTGGACGTCGAGGGGACGGAGGATGCCGTCTTCGGCGAGGGACAGCGATTCCTCGGCACGTTCCGTCCCGACATCCTCTGCGAGGTGCTCTTGGACGCCGACGGCGCGCAGCTCGAGGGACTGCTCGCCGTAGCGGGTCTGCGTCGGTACCTCGTGACGGGGAGCCGGCTCGAGGAGGCGCCGCGGATCGTGCCTCATCCCGCGTTCCGTGACTGGCTCTTCTCGCCGCGGACGCCCGACGAGCTCCGAGCGCTCGGGCTCCCGGTCGGCTAGACCTGGTTGTCGCCGCCGAAGATCTCGGAGACCGACGAGTCTTCGAACACCGCGCGCAGACCGTTCGCGATCAGCGGCGCGATCGACAGCACCTTCAGCTTCGCGAACGTGCGTTCCTCCGTGATCGGCACGGTGTTCGTGACGACCACCTGCTCGATCGGCGCTTCCTCCAGCAGCTGACGGGCCTTGCCGCTGAACAGGCCGTGGGTCGCGCCCACGAAGATCGGCCCCGCTCCCATCTCGGCGAGGACCTGGACGCCCTTCGAGATCGTCGCGGCCGTGTCGATCATGTCGTCGACGATCACGCACGGGCGGCCTTCGACCTCGCCGACCACGGCCATCTCCTCGATCTTGTGGGCTTCCTTCCGCGACCGCCGCTTGTACAGGAAAGCCAGGTCGGCGTGGAGATACTCACGCAGCTTCTCCGAAGTCTTGATCCGACCCGCATCCGGCGCCACCACGACGAGGTGGTCACCGTGCAGACCCAGCTCGTCCTTGAAGTAGTCGGACAGGATCGGCAATGCGGTCAGATGGTCGAAGGGGAAGTCGAAGTAGCCCTGGATCTGCCCTGAGTGGAGGTCGACCGAGATCACCCGGTCGGCGCCGGCCGTCGAGAGCAAGTCGGCCACGAGCTTCGCGCTGATCGGCTCCCGGGACAGCGCCTTGTGGTCCTGCCGCGAGTACCCGTAGTACGGGATCACGGCGTTGATCCGTTTCGCGGACGCGCGTTTCATCGCGTCGATGATGATGAGCTGTTCCATCAGTGCCTCGTTCACGGGTTCGTAGTGCGACTGCACCACGAACACGTCCGCGCCGCGCACGCTCTCTTCTGATCGGAAGTAGATCTCGCCCGACGCGAACCTCCTGAGCTCGCTATGGCTCACCGGGATGCCGAGGTTGTCGGCGATCTCGCTGCCGAGCGCCGGATGGATCGTGCCGGAGAACAGCATCATCCGCTTCTTGGTGATGATCTCCACGGTCGCCCCCTACCGCTTCCCCTTCGAGCCGTGCTTCTCGTCGGCCCGCTTCCGGTAGCCCTTCACCGTCTTCTGGTCGGCCCGCTCGACCGCGAGCGCGCCGGCCGGCACGTCCTTCGTGATCACCGAGCCCGCCCCCGTCACGGCGCCCTTGCCGACTTTGACCGGCGCCACCAGCATCGTATCCGACCCGATCCTCGCCCCGTCGCCGACCACCGTGGGGTGCTTCTCGTAGCCGTCGTAGTTCACGAAGACGGTCCCGGCGCCGATGTTCACGTCGGCCCCGACCTCCGCGTTCCCGATGTAGGTCAGGTGCTTCGCCTTCGTCCCCTTGCCGATCCGAGAGCCCTTGACCTCGACGAAGTTCCCGACCTGGGCGCCGTCCTCGAGCACCGCGCCAGGACGGAGCCTCGCGAACGGACCGACCTCACATCCCTTGCCGACCTTCGCGCCCTCGAGCACGGAGAACCACACCACGGACCCGTCGCCGACGCGTGACGAGGCGATCGCGGCCGAAGGGCCGATGGTGCACCCGGCGCCGATCCCCGAGCCCGCTTCCACGAACGTGTTCGGGTAGATCACGGAGTCGCGCCCGATCTTCACCTCGACGTCGATGTAGGTCGCGTCGGGGTCGATCAACCTCACGCCCGCGGTCATGTGTGCTTCGTTGACGCGGCGCCGAACCAGCGCCTCCAACGCGGCGAGGCCGGCTCGTGTGTTCGCGCCGAGGATCCCGCCGGTGTCGCAGACGACGGCGTCGACCCGCTCGCCTTTGTCGAGGAGGATCGAGATCGCGCGGTTCAGGTAGTACTCGCGCTGGCGATTCTCCCGATCCAGGAGCGGCAGCGTTGCGTACAGGAGGTCCCGCCGGAACGCGATCCAGTTCGTCGCGACCTCATGGATCTTGCGAACCGCGGGTGGGGCATCCCGGCCCTCGATGACATCCACGACTCGGGAGCCCTCGCGGACGACGCGGCCGTAGCCACCCGGTTGGTCCAACACGGTGGATCCGAGGGTAACGGCTGCCTGGGTCCGGCGGTGAGTCGCCAGAACCTTACGGAGGTCGGTGATGGTGATCGGGTCGAAGTCCCCATTGGCAACCAGCACATCGTCTACCTTGCCGACCGCTTTCTCCGCGAGCTGCACGGCGTGGCCGGTCCCGAGCTGCTCGGCTTGTTCGACGAACTCTGGGGCGGGCTTGAGCCCCCAGGACTCGACCGCCTCGCGAACATCGTCCGCGCCGTGACCGACGACCACGACGATGCGTTCAGGCTTCGCAGCGCGCACGACCTGGAGGGTGTGCCACAGGATGGGTCGGCCGCATACCTGATGGAGGACCTTGGGGGTGCCCGACTTCAGGCGTTCGCCTTTGCCCGCGGCGAGCACCACGGCGGCGAGCGACCGGCTGCGCTTGGGTGTCGTCCCCACGTCTGTCCTTCAGTCCTCGTCGATCGTCGGGGCATCGGGGAAGGCGAGGCCATCGTCCCATATGGCCGCGACGCATGGCTCGCGGGGCTCCCAGGCGGCCGCTACATGAAGTTGGGCGTGTGCATCTCCGAGATCTCCTCGGCGACCCGGGCCGGGAATCCGAGCTGCGAGAGCCGCACCACGCGACGCCGGTGCATGGTGTCGTGGAGCGCCCGCACTTCCTTCACGCCTTGGCGGATCCGGCTCGGTGTCACGCCGCCGGCGGCCAGCACCACGAGCGCCTCCTCGACGTGCGGCGCGGCACCGCTCGCGTCCGCGAGGAACGAGGCCCGGCGACGCACGGCCTCGAGCAGCTCCTCGGCTCGATCGGGATCGGCGCCGAGGAAGTGGCGAGCGTGCTCGACCCCGAACGCCACGTGCCGGGCCTCGTCGATCCTCGCCCGGCGGGCGATCTCCGCCGTGACGGGCTCCGGTGCGAACCGCTCCACGAACGCCAGGTACTCGAGGAACGTCCCCTCGCCGAGCACCGAGAGCAGGAACGACGCCTGCGAGAAGTCCTCCTGCTCCAGGAGCGATCGCAGGGAGGTCTGCGTCATCGCGCTGGACACCTGCAGCCCGCCGCCGTTGGCCAGGGCTCGCTTCGTGAAGGCCTCGATGTGGCGCGCCTCGTCGTTCACCTGCGTCGCGAGGAACAGCGCGACCTCCGTGAAGTGGGGATGGATCCGGGGGATGAACCGGGCCGGCACGTACAGCGCCGCGTACTCGTTCTCGGCGAGGTGGGTCATGATCTGGCACACCGCCCGCTCGAGATGGATCGGAAGAGGCTCGAGGTCGCGCCAACGGATATCGGTGGAGGCGTCCCACTGGCTGGCGGTTGCCTGCTCGTAGAGGGATGCGACGTTGTGCGCCCAGACCCGGTCGCGCTCGGTCTCGGTGTACGGGAACGCCGGCCCCCCCGACTCGACGACCGAACCACGCGGCGCGAACCCCGTCGTGGGATCCGCTCGCTCCGGGATCTCGCCCGCTTTGCCCACGAGCCAATCGCGGGTGTCGAACCCGTCGTGGCGGAACGTCGGCGTCACGCCCCAGTCCGGGCGGTCCTTGAACATCAGAGATCCGAACGGCCCGCGCTCGATCCGGAAGATCGTCCGGTCCGACCCATCCGGCTCGGTCGCGACGAGCCGGTGCCCGGTCCCCCGGCACCAGGCCGGCAGCTCGTGTCCGACGGCAGGGTTGGTGCTGGTGAGCTCGAGCACCTGGCCGACCTCGATGTCCGAGAGGCAGACGTCCAGCGCGAAGATCAGCCCCGAGGCCAGATCGAGGTCCTCGGCGTCGAACCTCGCAGCTGGCTCGTCCTGTTGCGTCACCATCCGGCGTCGATCCCCTGTTCCTTGATGGCGTCGAACACGTCACGGTAGCCGTCGAGGTCGGGCGCGACCCACTCGTGCAGCCCCTCGAGCTCGAGGATCCGTCGGTGGTCGGGGTTCGCCCAATCCATCGCCATCAGGTGCGTCGTCCATGCGCCGGCGCGGATCTCGTCGAGCGTGGGGAGCACCGTGAAGTTGCAGTGGTTGTAGGCGGGCGAGGTCCAGAACGGCGCCAACCGTTGCGGAGGCACATCGCCTCCGCGAACGAGGATGTCCCACGATGCGGCGCCGACCGCCGCTGCGTCGGCGCTGCCATCCAGCACTGCCGCGAGCGCCTCCCGTTCGCTCGTGCCCGTGTCCCCGTGCTTGCCGACATCGGTGTCGAATCGCACGAGCGCGAAGTCCTCGCTTGCGTGGAGTCCCGCGCCGGCGAGGTAGTGCAGCGGCATGATCGCGGCCTGCGCGGAATCGGCGCTCCCGACCGCGAGCGTCCTGCCCTTCAGATCCGCGACCGACGCGAGCTCGCCGGCGGCCCCGACCAACAACGACGTGAAGCCGATGTCAGTGTCGCGCATCGCGAGCACCCGGCACCGGCCCGCCGTCGCGTGGTGCGTCCGGGCGTACGCCAGGTTCGTGTTCCACGCCACGTCGACGAAGCCGGCGAGCAGCGCCTGGACCTGCGCCTCGTAGTTCGAGAACCAGACCACGTCCATCTCGACGGGCGCGCCGCGGAAGTATTCGCGGATCCCCTCCCAGATCGGCACGACCTTCGCGTCGTACGCGACCGCACCGACGATCAACGGATGCATCTCCATGGCCGGCACCCCTCTCACATCAGCGGCATGCCCGCGAGGGCACGCCCCGTCAGTTCGTAGAGCACGTCGGTCGTGGGGGCCATCACGGCGCCGGCTCGCGCGTCGCGGAAGAACCGCTCGATCGGCAGCGAGGTGCTCATGGCCGCGCCGCCGCATGCCTGCATCGCTTCGGACGTGACACGGATCGCCATCTCGTTCGCGCTTGCCTTCGCGGAAAGGATCGGAACCAAAGGATCGCCTTCCGCCATCCGGCGCGCGACGTCCGCGAGGAACCCCGCGACCGTGTCAACCTCGGTCTGCGCCCGTCCGATCCGCGCGCGGACCGTGGGCAGGTCGGCCAGCGTCTGGTCGAGGTGCTCGAGCCGGGCGCCCGTGACGTGCGCCACCGCGGCGCCCATCGCACCTTCCGCGATGCCGAGCGACACCGCGCCCGATCCCAGCGAGAACCAGGGGAGAACGACGCCGAGCATCAGGTCGAAGCCCTTCCCCGCCTCGCCGAGGAGCATCTCGTCGGACACCGCGACATCGAAGGTCATCGGCGCACTGGCGTTCCCCCGGAGCCCGAGGCCGTGCCACGGGCCGCTCGTCTCGATCCCTTCGGCAGATGCCGGGACGAGGTAGAGGCTCGAGTCGGTGGGGGTCTCGGCATCGGCGGACCGGGTGGACACGACGTAGCTGTCGGCGCGACCGGCGAAGGTCACGAACGACTTCGTCGCGGAAAGCCTCGAGCCGGCCAGCTGGCTGATCGGCGCCCAGAAGTGGCTCCGCGAGCCTCGCTCGCTGAACGCGAGTGTCGAGAGGTTCGAGCCGTCGGCCATCGCTTTGAGCTCCGTCGACTCGCCGCCCGCGGTGCCGGCGAGCGTCACCTGCGCGGCGCAGACGTGCATCAGGTGGATCATCGCCGTCGAGGCGCACTGCGAAGCGAGTGCCCTCGTGACCGAGAGGAAGTCCGCGGGCGTGCCCTCGAGCCCACCCACTCCCTTCGGGAGCGTGAGTCCGAGCATCCCCGACTCTCGGAGCGCCCCGACGGACTCCTCGGGGAACCGGCCGTCCCAGTCGACCTCGGCCGCGTTCGTGGCGGCCAGCTCGAGGGCAGGAGCCAACTGTTCTTCGAACGTCATGTGTGGATCGCCTCCAGTCGATGTCCGGGTCGGGCCGACCGGAGGCCTTGAACTACGAGCTCACCGAGCGATCCCGACGCGACTGATCCGCGCCCGACCGGGCGCGACAGCTTCACGGATTCATGTCCGTCGCACGTCGCACCCCCTCGATCCGCACGACCTCACGATATCTCGCGTGGACCGAGCGGACCGGCGGCGCCCGCCGGACCACTTGTTTCAGGTAGTTGTTACAACGAAAGAGGCAACTGACCCGAAGGGACCCGACAGATGAGGAAACTGATCGTGAGCACCTTCTTGACCCTCGACGGGGTCATGCAGGCCCCGGGTGGTCCTGAAGAGGACGACAGCGACGGGTTCGCGCTCGGTGGCTGGTCGGTGACCTACTGGGACGACCTGATGGGCGAGGTCATGACCGAGGCGTTCAACGTGCCTTTCGACCTGCTCCTCGGACGCAAGACCTACGAGATCTTCTCGGCGTACTGGCCGAACGCGCCGGAAGAGGCCGGCTCCAAACCGTTGAACGACGCCACGAAGTACGTCGTGTCGCGCGGCCGTCCGACGCTGGATTGGAAGGAGTCCGTCCTCGTCGAAGGAGACGCGGCCGAAAGGATCGCGAAGCTCAAGGAGTCGGACGGGCCGGAGCTGCAGGTGCACGGCAGCGGGAACCTGATCCAGACGCTGATGCGCCACAGCCTCGTCGACGAGTATCGCCTCTGGGTCTTCCCACTCGTCATCGGATCGGGCAAGCGACTGTTCGCGGACGGCACGATCCCCGCCGGGCTGAAGCTGGTCGACACCAAGGTCTCCACCACCGGAGTCGTGATCGGCGTGTACGAGCCGGCAGGCGAGATCGTCACCGGATCGTTCGCCCCGGACTGATCCCGCGGACGATCATGGCTCCGAGGATGAGGTCAGCCTCTCCTTGGCAGGTGGCTCCTGGGAAGCGTGCAGCGAGCTACGGGTCACAATCGCGTACGAGGGAAGGCAAGGAGTTGACCACCTCCATCCGAATAACCGTGGACGAGGTGAGGAGCGTGCCGGGTTCGTCCACATCGTCCTGGTTCATGCCCAACCCCGGGGACGGGGTTCCCTGGAGACCCGAACCAAGGCTCTCGGGCGGATCCACCTGGTAACTGCGGAACTCGAGCACCCGCCCGGTAGAGGAGTCCACGATCATCTCGGAGCGAACCCCGTACCACGTGGCTCCGATGGCGGTCCCGACGCGCCCCACGTGATCGGTTCTCGTACCCAATACCTCGATACCCGGTTGACGCGCGAGGACCTCGAAGAGGGCAGCCCGCTGCTGCGACGATCCTGGCAGGTTCGACAGCTTGAAGCCGATCTCGTCGAACATCGTTGAAGTCTGTTTCGCTTCCGATGCAGCAGCGATGTCACCGTGGATGACTTCATCTCGGAGAACCTGCTCGAGTGCGTCAGGGTCCGACGGGAACGAGTCCAAGTCTTGGAAGTAGAGCGACCCTGGTCGTGTGTATTCGCACACGTACGGTTCCCCATGGAGTCCCATGTCCGAGAAATTGCCCCAGATAAACCGCTCCCCCGACTGCTCCCATGCAGGCCTATGGGCGGGAGACTCGAAATCGATATCGATGGCCCTATTCACGATCATCCCCGTCCCGTTGGATGCGGTCCAGATCGCTCGCGAGGTCGTCACGAACAGGGTGTGCGCGCCCTGTTCGACGCGGTTCATGATCAGACTCTTGCTCAACAGGTACTGCCCCTCGTGAAGCATCATCGATGGTTGAGCGGCAGCTGCGGCAGCGGTTCTGGTCAGGACCTCGCGGGCGGATGCAGACCCGTTGTCACGGTCGGCGAAGACGACGGGCAGGACCAGCAGGAGGGCAAGGATCGCAGCTGCGGCGGATGCCGTCCTGCGAAGCCACCTCAGACGCGCGTGCTGTGATATTCGTCGAGTAGTCGTACTCGGCTGGGCCGGGCGGGCGGTGATCTCTGCCATGACCGCTCGATTGATCGCGGCTCGTGTCGACGGCGCGAGATCGCGGGGGGGCGGGGCGGGAAGCAAGTCGTTCATCGGTGATCCCTTCTGGATCGGTACGAAGACGCTGTGTCCTCATCCGGTTGATGTCCGACCTGGACGAGGAGTTCCATCAGGTGCCCTCTGGCTCGATGGATCCGTGAACGCACGGTCCCTAGTGGGATGCTGAGAGCGACGGCGATCTCCTCATACGACAGGCCCTCCCACGCCGTCAGGCCCAACACATCCTGGTCGGCCGGGGGAAGACGCTCGAACACTTCGAGCGTTCGTCGCATCAGCGCCTCGTCGTCAAGCCGGCTCACAAGGTCGTCGGCGAAATCGGGCTCCGGAACGGGATGGAGCCGCGCTTCCGCCGCGCCGCGGCGCCTGAGCGAGCGCGATCTATTCCTCAGAAGGTTCACCGCAACTCCGAACAGCCAAGGCCGCAGCGTTGGATGCTCAGGCACGACCTCGGAGCGGCGACGCCACGCCTCCAGGAAGACGGAAGCGGTCATCTCCTCGGCAACGTCCCAGCTCCCGGTGCGCCTGAAGACGAAGTTGTAGACGTCGCGGGCGTACCGATCGACGAAGTCGCTGAACGCAGCCGCGTCGTCGAGCTGGATCCGCGACCACAGCTCCCAGTCCGAAGACGTGACCATCGATGTGTTGGTGTCCGCTCTCCGAGCAGGGTTCCCTTCCGGACTGCCCTGTCTTGTTCCGGGGGGAGGAAGGTCGAAGCAGGCGACACACGCCCTCCTGGTTGTCAAGTTCGATCCCTCCGTGCACACGCTAGCTTGACAAGCCCTCGGACCGTGTGTCGCTCCGATCCAGGGTCAGGAATGCTTACCGGCGCTTACCGCTCAAACCGCCACCCCTTCCGTCCGGACCCACCAACTTGGAGTCGCGCCTCCGCTTCGAGGGGAAGACCCGTCGACCCGAAGGGCCAACGGGTCCAACGCTCATCTGCGGAAAAGTCCGTCTGCGTAGACCTCGGTCTAGGGGGCGATCCTGAGCGAGCGTCGATCAGCCGCGGTCCCGGAGAGCTCGCTCCAACTCGTCGAGGTGCTCACCTCGGCGCTCGCCGCGGGCTGGATAGACGGGACTATCCGGGTCGAGCGGAGCCATCCGGTCCAGGGGCAGCTCGGCTACGCGTGCATCCGCCTCCTCCGCGATCCGCAGCGCGAGTTCGGCTGCAGCCTTCGGTGCGATGGCATGGATGATCGGGCGGGTCGAATCGGTGAGCCAGTCACTCTCCGGTTCGGCGTCCGATGGGACCCACGGGTCGCCACGATCGATTTCGTCGGCGAAGACGAGCACCGGTTGTCCCAGTACGCCAGGTGACCCAGCACGCCCGCGACCGTCCAGCACTCGTTGGCCGGCGCTGCGAGGGCATCGTCATCCAGCCTATTGATGAACTCCCGGAGGCGCTCTCGCTCGCGGTCGTTGACCTGGATGTAGGGGCGATCGTCCGTAACTACTGCGTCCCTACCCTGCGGTGGAAGCTCCTCGGGAAATCCTCCCGCAACGACAAACTTCGCCCTCTACCGGACCATCTAGATCAGCCCTATCGGAGGGCCACTTCATGGCTAACGACGACGAACGTAGAGATCACGCTGTAGCCGACGAGCGGATCGCCCGCATCCTTCGCTCGAAGGAGGAATATGTAGTTCGAGTCACACGAAACACCGCTCCGGCGCGTTGATGAACTGTCATGCTCGAGCCCACGAAGCTGCAACCACCCACCGCGAACGAAGCGGCGGACTTTGAGGAGTTCTTCCGCCATGAACACGTCCGCCTGTACCGGGCGCTCCTACTCCTCACCGGCGATGCTCACGAGGCCGAAGACCTAGCGCAGGAAGCACTGCTCCGAGCGTACGAACGGTGGGACCGTGTTCGGTCGATGGAGTCTCCCATCGGCTACGTGTACCGAACGAGCCTCAACCTGTATCGCAGTCGATTGCGCAAGTTGGCGGTCCGTGCTCGACGCACGTTCGGGGCCATCGCCGCGGAGGACATCGGCTGGACGGTGGCGGCAGGGGAGGACGTCCGACGGGCGCTCGCCTCGATCCCCTCGGGTCAGAGGGAAGCCCTGGTCCTGGTCGACTGGCTCGGTCTGGGTTCAGAGGAAGCCGGTCGCGTCTTGGGCATCGACGCGTCATCGGTCAGGGGCCGTATCCGCCGAGCGAGGGTGACCTTGCGCGAGCTGTTGGGGGAGACGGATGAGTAACGCGCGGTCGATCCTCGAACGAGGCGCCGGCGGTGCCTCACCGCCACCGGACGGGTACGGGCGGATGCTCCGGCGTCACGCCCGGAAACATCGCAACCAGCGGATCGCGGCAGGAGCACTCGGCATCGCGATCATGGCGGTCCTCGTCGTCGCGGTCGCGAGCGTCATCGGCCGCGACCGCGACCGCCTGGGGCACGGGCCAACCCCGACCCCGAGCCTGACCGTCACGCCGACGCCGACGCCGACCCCGACCCCGTCACCGACGCCGAGCGTTATCGGAGGCGTCGGTGTGATCTGGGAGGATTCGTTCGTCGACGTCGACACCGGTCGAGTCACGCCGCTTCCTTCGAGCATCACCTCGATCCCAGGCGCCAGCGATTACGACGTCTCGCCTGATGGGACCAAGCTGCTGTTCGGGGGCGGGAGCCAGGTCTTCATCGCGAACATCAACGGCACCGAGGTGCGACGGGTGTCGAGTGATCCAGTCGGCGCTGCTCCGGCAGGTTGGTCGCCGGATGGCACGCTGATCGCGTACACCGCTGGGCCGGGCCTCGCGAACGAGGCTCTGCAGGTTGACCTGGTCGTGATGGATGTGGGATCGGGCGCCACGACCATAGTCACGACCGCGCCCGTCCCTGAGCTGATGGCTCCTCACTTCGGGCCGGACGGTAACACGATCCTCTTCTACAGATACACAGGCCAGCTTGAGCTTCTTCCGGCCGATCCGACCGATGCCGAGAAGCTGTCAGCGCAACCCGATCTCTGGTCGGTGTCTGTCTCGACTGGGGAGACGACACTCCTCCTCGAGCATCGGGCAGGGGCCTCGTACTCGCCTGACGGGGAGACGCTCGCGTTCCCCGTCTCCTATGAGACCCCAGGCGGGCTCTCACCGCGTGCACAGAACGAGCACCACTCGGAGTTGTGGCTCGCGGATGCGGACGGCGCCAACCCGCGCTTCCTCACACACGGGGGAGGGGAGAATCCGCGATGGTCTCCCGACGGAACACGCATCATGGTTGGGGACTCGGTCGATGCCGCTACCGATGCCGTTGGATTCATCGACGTGTCCACCGGTGAGCGCCGGCGCCTGTACGTAGCCTTCGGCTCCGACTGGGTCGACGACGACACCATCGTAGTGATGGCATGGCAGCCAGCGACGCCGAACTCGTGACGAGTCCACATCGGTGCGGTCCGATCAACCGCCAACTGCGGCAACTTCCCCTCGAGGCGCATCTGGCCGACGTCAGCAACCTCAGTCAGGCGAGGAAAAAGGTCCTTCTTCAGGAAAGCGGCGCCCTCGAATCCTCGCAAGTCCAGGCCCCGCTGACCTGCAAGACTTCTGGTGTGGGCCTGGTCGAGCGAGCGCCTCGGGATCACGATGCCGTAATCGAGAGATTCGTGGAACTGTGTTCGGCGGACGAGCGGATCGTCGCTGCCTTCCTCGGGGGCTCCCACGCCAGAGCGGAGGCCGACGAGTTCTCGGATCTCGATCTCTGCCTCATCACGACGGATGAGGCGTACGAGGAGGTCGTGTCCGGGCGACGAGCGATCATCGAGCAGCTGGGCGGGCCGCTCTTCCTGGAGGACTTCGGCCTGGAAGGCATCGTGTTCTTCATCCTTGCCGATGGCACCGAAGCCGAGCTCTTCTTCCGTCGCGCGAGCGCACTCGATGAGATCCGGGATGTGGGCCCATACCGAACCCTCCTGGACAAGGAAGGGGTCCTCGCGGGCGCAGAGTTCCCCGTGCGCGAACCCGATCGCGCCGAACAGGTCGAAGCGCTCAGCCGCCTCGTGCACTGGTTCTGGCACGATCTCTCGCACCTCATCGCAGCGCTCGGACGCGGGCAACTATGGTGGGCCCACGGCCAACTGGAAGCGCTGCGTGCGTACTGCGTGAACCTCATCCGGATCGAAGAGAACGTCGAGACTCAGGAGGAGGCGTACGAGAAGCTGGATCAAGTGATCTCGACGACGCGACTCTCGGCTCTGCAGACGAGCTTCTCTCCGATGGAGAGACGCGCGATGTTTCGAGCGGCCGTCAAGATCGTGAGCTTCTTTCGGAAGCGTGCCCCCGTCGTGGCGTCGGCGTACGGAGTGACCTACCCCGTCGAGCTCGAAAGGCTGATGTGCGACCGTCTCGACACGCTTGCCCGGGACCCACACTGACCCGCTGGCGCCTCTGTTGGGATCGGGTGCGCGGGAAGATGTCTATGGAAGCGTGACGTCCTCACCATCCCAGCCCGCCCCTCTCGCTCCACGTAGACGTCGTCGGGCCGTTGACCATCCCTTCGGTGACATACGGTGAAGACTCTTTCATTCGTCGGGTTGCCCGACACGCGGAGGAAGGGAAATATCCTCTGACCTGCGACTATGCGCTCAGCGAGCGCGGTTCCCAGGTTCCGGGGGGAGGAGTCGAACCTCCATACCAGGCTCCAAAGGCCCGTGTCTTGCCGTTAGACCACCCCGGAGGGTTCATCGTCGATTCTGGCAGGCATGGGGGGTCTCGGCGGCGCGTCGACGACGAACGAACCGGGGACCGCGTCCGCGACATCCTGCGCCGACGCGAACGAGCACAGGGCGACCACCGTCGGGCCCGAGCCACTCATCACGGCACCGCGGGCACCGGCTTCGGTGAACGCCGCGATCGTCTCCGAGATCTCCGGATGGTGTGCGGCGACGGGGCCCTGGAGGTCGTTGAACAGGGCGCTTCCGAGGAGCTCGTCATTGCCCGCCTCCGCCGCGGCGATCAGTGCTCCCGGATCGGGCCCCGTCCCCGCAGCGTCGTCCCACCACCCGTAGGCGTCCGCGGAGGACACGCCGAAGACGAAGGGCTTCACGACCCATGTCGTCGTCTGTAGGAGCACCGGCTCAACGACCTCGCCACGACCACGGCAGTAGGCAGGCTCCCCCAGGAGCAACGCCGGCACGTCCGAACCGATCTGGGCCGCCAACCGGACGAGCGCGTCGCGACCCAGTCCCGTTCCCCAGAGCGCGTCGAGCAGCAGGAAGGTCGCGGCCGCATCGGCCGAACCGCCGCCGAGGCCGGCGGCGGTGGGGATCCGCTTCCCGATCCTGATCCGTGCGCCCAGGGGACTCCCTCCGCCGGCCTCGGCCGCCAACACGCGAGCCGCGCGGAGCGCGAGGTTCGTTTCGTCCTGCGGGACGTCTGCGGCGGCAGAGCCGTCGAGGGACAAGGTCAACTCGTCCGCGGGCTCCACGGTCACGTGGTCGGCGAGGGAGATCGGGAGGAGGAGCGTCTCGATGTCGTGGTAGCCGTCGTCGCGGCTCCCGAGGACGCGCAGGAACACGTTCAGCTTCGCGTAGGCAGGTGCACCGAGCGCCGTCATGTCGGGAGTGCCTCAGAGGGGAGCGAAGTGAGTGGGAGTGCCTCTGCGATGCGAGCGAAGTCCTCCAGCGACAGGGTCTCCGCCCGCGCCGAGGGGTCGACGGCGGCGCCCGCCAGGAGTGCGTCGGCATCGTCGCTGTCGATGCCGAGTCGCCGGAGGGCGTTCCGCATCGTCTTCCTCCGCTCCGCGAACCCGGCGTCCACGACGGTCCAGAGGCGCTCCTCGTCGACGGCGACCGGCGCCTCGTCCCTGCGCACGAGCCGGACCACCACCGACTCGACCTTGGGGCGGGGCCAGAACACCGAAGGCGGGACGCGGCGAACGAGCGATCCTTCGGCCCGATAGGCGACCCGGACGCTGGGGATCCCGTACGGATCCTCGCCGGGGCCGGCGATGAGGCGCTCCCCCACCTCGCGCTGCACCATCACGACCAGCCGATGCACCTGCGCCACGTTCTTGAGGGTGTCCAGCACCAGGTGAGTCGCGACGTTGTACGGGAGGTTGGCCGCGAGCACCCAGTCGCCGTCGCCGAGCTCGTCCTGCCACTCGGGATCTGTCGCGTCCGCGTGCAGCACGCGGACGCGATCCAGTCCGGCGGTCGATTCCTGGAGCGCGGGGATGAGCGAGGGGTCCACCTCGACCGCGAGCACGTCGGCGCCGGCCTCGGCGAGCGCTCGCGTGAGCGAGCCGAGGCCGGCGCCGATCTCCACCACCCGGTCGCCGGGTCCCACACCCGCATCGGTCGCGATCGCACGCGCGAGATTCGGATCGATCAGGAAGTGCTGCCCGAGCGAGCGCTTGGGCCGGATCTCGTGCCGGTCGGCGAGCGCCCGCAAGGCGCGCGCGCCGAACGAGGCTCGCTCATCGCTGTTCACGGCGGGAGCGTAGTCAGGAGCGAAACGATTCGGTCCCGGGCCAAAGGCCCGGGACCGAACGTGAAGGGGGGCGCTGGATGGTGTGCGGACGCCGTCAGCCTCGGGCACGATCCCCATGGCCGAGAGGAGCTCCCCGACCCGATCCGCGTGAATCGAGTCCTCGCGCACCTTCCCCGAACGCGAGAGCCCGCACGGACTTGGCCGAGGATGTCCCGACGCCTCCGACGGAAACCGAAGTTCCGGCGGCGAGGCTCGAGCGCTTCCGACCGAGCCTCTCCGCTCCGTCCACCATCCAGACCCCCACACCGACGAGACGACCGTTCGGCGACGACATCACACGCGGAACCCGAGGGTTCCTCCGAGCCATGATCCGATCGTCACCCATCCGTCGCCTCGCTCCCTCGAAGCGCCGGATCGGTCGAGCCGTTCCGGGCTTCGAAAGCCGTTGTGGAAAACGCACGCTAGCAAACCCTCAACTCTCACTGCAACCTTGAGCACCGAACATCCGTTCGATGGTGGAAACGCGAGGAAAGTCGTCTAGGAAAGTCCGGGGAACGCGTCGGTCGCGTTGTGTGCGGTGGCCTGCGCGATCGTTCGCGCCTCTTCGTCGCGGACGCGAGCCACCTCGGCGATGGTCAACAACACATTCGCCGGCTCGTTCTCGGTTCCGCGGAGCTTCTGTGGAGCGAGGAACGGGGAGTCGGTCTCGACGAGGAGTCGATCGATATCCACCGCGCGGGCCGCCTGGCGCAGGTGCTCGTTCTTCGGATAGGTCACGTTCCCCGCGAAGCTGATCCAGTACCCGCGCTCGGCGCACTCTCTCGCGATAGCCGCGTCGCCGCTGAAGCAGTGGATCACCACGCGCTCGGCCGAACCCTCATCCAGGACTCGAAGGACATCGGGCCACGCGTCGCGGACGTGTACGACCATCGGCTTGCCCGTCTCGTTGGACAGGGCGATATGGACCTTCAGTGCTCGGATCTGGTCTTCTGCGGGCGATCGCATCCTGTAGAAGTCGAGGCCGCACTCCCCGACCGCCACCACTCGGGGGTCGTGGAGGAGCTCTTCGATCCTCGCCCCCGCCGCCGCGTCGAAGAGATCCGCGTCGTGGGGATGCATCCCCGCTGTGGCGAAGACACCGGGGATCGAATCGGCGATCTCGAGCGAGCGGGCCGAGGTCGCGGGGTCCACGCCGACGCAGAGAAGGCGATCCACGCCGGCCTCCCTGGCAGCCTCGACCACGAGTGAAGGTTCCCGGTCTGACAGGAACAGGTGGCAGTGGGTGTCCACCACCCCCCTCTGCACCGGGAGTTCAGGGTTCGGTCCGGCCATCGGCGCGCGATGATAAGCGGTCTCAACTTCCGGTGCATCCCAGGAGATTCACGTGAAACATCGGCCGGCTCGCGGACGCGAGTCGAGCCGGCCTAGTCGTCCGCGTCGACGCGCGGGAAAAGGCTCTCGCCCTTGGTGGTCTTCGTCCCCGCCGCCATCCGACCCCACGTTCCCGCGTCCTCGAGTCGCTGGGACTCGAGGGTTTCCTCGATGCCGAGCTGCTCCCAGAGACGCGCGGCCGCGCTCGGCATCACGCAGGAGATCAGGATCGTGAGCGCGCGAAGGGTCTCGGCGGAGGCGTAGAGGATCGAGCCGACCTCCTCCCGCCTCGCCGGATCCTTCGCGAGGGTCCAGGGCGATCGCTCGACCATGTAGCGGTTGGCCCGCACGACCACGTCGTAGACGGCGGCGAGCGCGGCTGTGGGGCGCACGAGCACCATCTCCTCGTCATAGCGACGCGTAGCCTCGGCGATCACCTGCGGGAGATCGGACTCGGCGCCCTCGACCGTGGCCTCGGGAACGACCCCGTCGAAGTAGGAGCGGAGCATCGCGAGGACCCGAGAGGCCAGGTTTCCGATCCCGTTCGCGAGCTCGGCGTTGTGGCGGTCCACCATCGACTCGAGCGAGAACGACCCGTCTTGGCCGAACTGGACCTCGCGCAGGAAGTACCAGCGGTACGAGTCGACTCCGAACCGGTCGAGGAGCTCGAACGGGTGGATGCCGGTGGCGTTCGTCTTCGACATCTTCCTACCCCCGACCGTGAGGTAGCCGTGCGCCCACACCTGATCGGCCGGCTCGACGTCTGCCGCCATCAGCATCGCCGGCCAGTAGATCGCGTGCTGGCGCAGGATGTCCTTGCCGATCATGTGGATGTTCGCGGGCCAGATCCGCCGGAACCGCTCCTCGTCGGACCCGTATCCCGCCGCGGTGACGTAGTTGGTGAGGGCGTCGAACCAGACGTAGGTCACGTGGTCGGCATCCCAGGGTAGGGGGATGCCCCAGTCGAAGTTCGTGCGGCTGATCGAGAAGTCCTGGAGACCGCCCCGGATGAGGGAGAGGACCTCGTTCCTCCTCACCTCGGGCTCCACGGCGGATGGGCGCTGCTCGTAGTGCTCGAGCAGTCGGTCCCGGTAGGCGGAGAGCCGGAAGAAGTAGTTCTGCTCCTTCATCAGCTCGACCGGGCGCTCGTGGATGGGGCAGAGACCACCCTCCAGGAGGTCCCCCTCCGCGTAGTAGAGCTCGCAGGAGACGCAGTAGAGGCCCTCGTACGTGTCCAGGTAGATGTCGTCCCGGCCGTTTCGACGGACTTGGTCAAGTAACTTGACTACCGACTCCTTGTGGCGGAGTTCCGTCGTCCGGATGTAGTCGTCGTAGGCGATGTCCAGCCGCTGCCACACCTCACGCCACTTCGGTTCCATGTCGTCGACCCACGTCTGTGGCTCGACTCCGGCCGCGGTTGCCTTCCGCTGGATGTTCAGGCCGTGCTCGTCCGTGCCGGTGAGGTGGAAGACCTCCTCCCCGCGGAGACGGTGGTGACGAGCGATCACGTCGGCGGCCACGGCGTCGTAGGCGTGTCCGATGTGGGGCACGTCGTTGGGGTAGTAGATCGGCGTGGTGATGTAGAAGATGTCCCGGCCCATGGCCGGTCATCGTACCGGGGTCAATCGATGCAGCCGGCGTCCACACCGAGGCGCCGAAGCCCCTCGAGGTCGCCCGCGCCGAAGTCCCGGACGCGGTGGTTCGGGTGGCGTCCCGAGTACATGAGCTGGTCGGGATCCTTCACGTGGTCGAGCCCCATGATGTGTCCGAGCTCATGGAGGAGCACCGAGCCGTGGGCGTAGAAGTCGCCGAACCCCCGCTTCGCGGTCGCGTCCCCATCCATCACGACGATCCCGCCGAAGTACTGATCTCGGTCCGCGTAGAGACCCGCCATCGTCTTGGCGAACGCGATCAGAGGTCGAGGGTCGCCGAGCAGACGGAGGATCTCCTGGAAGTCGTCGTGATCGACCCAGATCAGGATGAGCGCGGCCTTCTTGATCACCCCGCGGAAGCGCATCCGCTGGTACGCGCGGACGAACGTCTCCCTCGTCGTCCCCACGGACCGGAAGTGGACGCCGGTCGCCCGGGTCACCCGGCGCAGGACTTCCCTCAGGTCCGATCGCACCGGCGAGCTCGCCCCGGCCGTGTTCAGCGCGTACGTGATCGTCTCGCACGGGTTCCAGCGGACCGGGTCGCCTGCAACCCGTTTCCAGAACCGGAACGCACCGTCGACCTTCGGCCGGGGGCTCGGCGTCGGTGTGGGCGAGAGGGATGTGGCGGGCGAACGCGTATCGGTCGGGGTCAGGCTCGATGACGGGATGGGGCCTTCGGCGAGATCGGCGGTGTCGTCCGGGTCTTGGAGGAGCGAGACCACGGCGAGCACGCCGAGAACGATCGCCAGGAGGAAGATGAAGACGAAGGCCGCGAAGAGCGGCGAGCGGGAGGGCTCGGGCTCGTTCGGCCGAGGGGGGAGCTGCGTCGGCGGGACGACGGGTGGGGACGTCTCCGACATGATCGGGAGTGTAGGGAGGCACCACACCCGGCGAGAGGCCCGGTGAGGTCAGTCCTCGGAGAGCGCCGCCCGGTAGAGCTCGTTGGCGCTCGCGCCGTGGCGTTCCGCCACGTCGCGAGCGGCGTCACGCGTCCGCATCCCCTGCTCGACGAGCGAACGAACCTCGGCGAGAAGAGCGGCGGGATCCGGTGGGTCCGGATCGCGCTCGCCCTCCACGACGACGGCCACCTCACCCTTCAGCGGTCGGTCAGCGATGGCATCGAGGACCTCTCCGGCGAGGCCACGGAGGACCTCCTCGTGCAGCTTCGTCAGCTCGCGGCAGACCGCGACCCGCCGGTCCCCCAACGTGGCGACGATCTCGCGGAGGAGCGTGGGCAGCCTCCGCGGCGACTCGAAGAACACGATCGTCCGCGGCTCCTGTCGGAGTGCCTGCAGCCGCCGACCGCGATCGCCGGGACGCCGCGGCAAGAAGCCCTCGAACACGAATCGATCGGTCGGGAGTCCGGAGAGGACGAGGGCGGCGATCGCGGCGGACGGACCCGGGACGACGCGCACGTCGATGCCGTGCTCCACCGAGAGCTGC
Source organism: uncultured Actinomycetota bacterium (assembly GCA_963762015.1). GTDB lineage: Bacteria > Actinomycetota > UBA4738 > UBA4738 > HRBIN12 > JAJNBA01. Next base: position 390,591 of record CAVXJL010000002.1, on the reverse strand, counting down.
ACGACCCGGTACCCCGGATCCGAGATGCTCGGCATCCCCCCGTCCGTGACTACGGCGACGTCCTCGCCGGCCTCGAGACGTCCGACGAGCTGGGCCGCGCGTTCCTCCTCGTTCCCCTCGAACATGGACACCAGCGGCTTCCGGATGTCGAGGCCACGGAGCAGTCGGCCGCTGCGCCGCGTGTCCTCCGCGGCCACGAGCGCGACCGACGCCAGCGTCTCGCGCGCTCGTTCCGAGAGGTCACCCAGGTTCCCGATCGGCGTGCCGACGAGGTAGAGGACGCCGCTCACGGGCCGATGGTCCCACGTTCGCCTCCGCCTACCATGGGCAGGATGGCCCAGGCGCACAAGGACTACTCCGGCACCCCGCTCCCGAAGAAGCTCGGGATCCGGGAGGGCGCGCGGGTGCTCGTCGCGGGCGCGCCCGAGGACTTCGACGATGCCTTCGGTGCCCTGCCGACGGGCGTGCAGCGCCTCGGGCGCGCCGGCACCGCGATGGACGTCGTGCTGGTGTTCGTGACCGAGGAGCGGGATCTGCGGTCGCGCTTCTCGAAGCTCGCGGCCGGGCTGGACCCCGCGGGCCGGTTCTGGGTCGCGTGGCCGAAGAAGGCTTCGTCGGTCCCGAGCGACCTCGACTTCGACACGGTGCAGCGGATCGGTCTCGACGCGGGGCTCGTCGACAACAAGAGCGCGTCGATCACCGAGGAGTTCCAAGGTCTGCAGTTCGTCTACCGACTCAAGGACCGTCCGCGCTGAGGGCTGCCGAACGAAGTGCTATCGGTACGCTGGGCCGCGTGGCCCATCGCGCCGAGTCACCGGTCCTGCATCGGCTGAACCGTCCCTGGGTGGCGATCCTCGCCGTCACGGCGATCGCGGCCGTCGTCCGCATGTGGGGCCTGTCGAGCCCGCCGACGCTCGTGTTCGACGAGAACTACTACGCGAAGGCGGCCTGCATCTTCGTCGGCGGCTCGGACAAGGTCTGCAAGATCGACTCGCCCAACGAACGGTTGTTCCGCCAGCAGGAGTGGGACGTCGGCTCCTTCGTGCACCCACCGCTCGGCAAATGGACGATCGCACTCGGGATCAAAGCGTTCGGGATGGATCCGTTCGGCTGGCGCATCGGCTCAGCGGTCGCAGGCACCCTCGCGGTCACGGGGGTGGCCCTGATCGCGCACCTGCTCTTCGGGCGACCGCTCTGGACGTTCCTCGCGGGACTGCTGCTCGCTTTCGAGCACCTGAGCGTCGTCCTCTCCCGACAAGCGTTGCTGGACATCCACCTCCAGCTCTGGATCGTTGTCGGCCTCCTCTGCCTCGTGCTCGATCGTCGATGGATCGACCGACGCACGCGGCGCGGGCCGCCCCCCGGCGGCGAGGAGGACTCGGAGGCCACCGTGCCCTCTCCCCTGTGGCGTCCGTGGCGATACGCGGCCGGGCTCGCGTTCGGTGCAGCCGTCTCCGTCAAGTGGTCGGGCGGACTCGGGATGATCGCCGCGATCGTCATCTCGCTCGCGTGGGAGACGTCTCGCCGCCTCGGCGTGGATGGAACCAGGGGGCGTGCGTTCGGGCGGGCGCTCCTGCAGGAAAGCTTCTCCCTCCTCGTCGCGTTCGTGATGATCCCGGTGATCGTCTATGTCGTGACCTACCTCCCGTGGCTGCATCACTTCGACTGGAAGCTCAGCGAGTTCATCGAGCAGCAGGTCCGGGTCGCGAGGTACCACCTGTTCGACCTGAAGACCCTGGCCGTCGATCCCGAGACCGGCGCGCTCACACCGACGCACTACGGCTACTCGCGCCCCTGGACGTGGCTGTGGATGGAGCGACCGCTCACTCTGACGTGGCAGGACGAGGGGCCTGCGATCCGGTACCTCCTGGCGATCGGCAATCCGGTCGTGTTCTGGGGGAGCTTCTGGTCGCTGCCCTATCTCGCGTTCGCCTGGTGGAGGAAGCGCGATTGGGTTGCGGGGTTCTTCCTAACGGCCGTCATGCTCCAGTACCTGCCGTGGCTCCTAGTGGCGCGTCCGCAGTTCTTCTTCTACGTGGCGCCGTTCACGCCGTTCCTGGTACTCGGGCTCGTGTACATGCTCCGGGACCTGTCGGACGCGAGGCTCATCGTCCGCGAACCGGGCGGGGTGGTGGCGACCGATCCCGAGACGGGCCGACCCGCGGTCTCCGTCTGGCACCCCTACCGACCGATCGCGTGGGCGGTGGTGGCGGCGGCCGTTGGCCTGTTCTTCTGGTTCTGGCCGGTGCTGACCTGGCAGCTGATCTCCGACGAGCGCTTCAAGCTCATCGTCTGGTTCCCCGGCTGGCAGTAGGAGCGCTTTCGTAGACGAGCCCGGAAACGCGAAACCCCGGCGCGCTGGCCGGGGGATCGGTCTTGATTCGGATATCCGAAGCACCAATGATACCTGATTCCCGGGCGATCTGGGCAGGCGATCGTGACTAGAAGCCCGGCAGGCGATCTCGGAAGAGGATGAACCCCACTCCGGCGCCGATGTCGAGGAGCGTGTGGGCGACCACGAACGGCCAGGTCCGTCTCCCCCAGCGCAGGAACAGGAGCCCGAAGAGCAGCCCCATCGCGAGGTTGCCCACGAACCCGCCCCAGCCCTGATACAGGTGGTACGAGCCTCGGAGGAGCGCGCTCGCGACGATGGCCTGGGCGGGTGACCACGCGAGCTGCCGCAGCCTCGTCACGAGGTACCCGAGGACGACGAACTCCTCGAGGAGACCCGATTCCACCGCGCCGAGAACGAGCGCCGGGACCGTCCACCAGTGCCCGAGCGGAGGCGTCGGCACGACGAACCGGTTCACGCCGAGCTCGACCGCCCCGAGGTAGACACCGATCCCAGCGAGACCCACGACGGCGAAGAGGGCGGCGCCCCAGGCGAGGTCCCGGCTCGGCCGATCCGACGAGAGGCCGATGACATCGACGCCCTCGCCGCTCCGTCGGACGAGATGCACGACCAAGAGCACCGGCGCCAGCGCGAAGGCGATGCCGATCACCTGACGCGCGAGCTGACTCGATTGGTCCGCGGCCGCGACGACGACGCCCGCGAGCGGCGCCTCGATCAGCGACAGGATCGCGAACGCCGCGGGTCGCAGGACCGAGAGCGACAGCACGACGAGGATCTCCTCGCGGAGCATCTTGCGATCGAGGGGCGACGGGGGCACCGGCGTATCGATCCGGGGAGCCTCGGTGTCCGGCTGCATCGGAACCACTGTACGCATCGCCTAGACTTCGGCCTCTTCGAACGGAAGGACCGCATGCCGAACCGCGACACCGCCGATCTCGTCGTCGTCGGCGCGGGCACGATCGGTGGGTGGGCCTCGGTCTTCGCGAAGGAGCACGGCGCGGGACGCGTCGTGGTCCTCGAGAAGGGCGAGGCCGGCCAGGGCGCGTCCTCGCGCGCGGCCGGCATCGTCCGCGCGCAAGGTGGGACACCCGAGACCGTCGCCCTCGGGATGTGGTCGATCGACTTCTACCGGTCGCAGCGCGAGCGCTACGGGACCGACAGCGGCTTCCGCGAGCTCGGCTACCTGATCCTCGCGACGGATGACTCGCAGGAGCAGGAGGCGACCGCGCGCGTCGACATGCAGCGCGCGGCCGGACTCACCGACGTCCGGTACGTCGATCCGGCCGGTGCGGCCCAGTTGAACCCCACGCTCGATCCGGCCACGTTCCGGGGCGCGACGTACGCACCCGGTGACGGATACGTCGATCCGCCGCGGAACGTCCGCGCGTACTCGCTCGCGATGCAGCGCGCCGGGGTCGAGCTCCGCGAGCGCACGCCGTTCCTCGGCATCCGCGCCGGGGAGGACGGCACCGTGATCGGGGTGAAGACGCCGGACGGCACCATCGCGACCGAGCGCCTGCTCCTCACGGGCGGTCCGACCCTCCAGGCCGTCGGGAAGCTCGTCGGAGCGCGCTTCTTCGTCGGCGCGGTGCGGCATCAGGTCGCCGTGACCGAGCCCCACGAGGCGTTCGACGTCGAACGCCAGCCGATGGTCTTCGAGAACGCGATCGGCCTCTACTGGCGCCTCGAGGAGGGCGGGCTCCTGTTCGGCATGTCGAACCCCGACGAGGCGCCCGGGCCGGCGCGGGAGGTCGACTGGCCGTACCTACGCAAGATGGAGAAGCGGATGCACGGCTACGTGCCGATCGCGAAGGACCTCGGGATCCGCAAGGCATGGGCGGCGACCATCGAGTACTGCCCCGACCACCTCCCGGTCATCGGACCGGTCTCCACCTCGGACGGCACGCCGCTGCCCGGCGTGACCGTCGCGACCGCGGTGGGCCACGGCATGATGTGGGGACCGGGCGTGGCGAAGATCGGCGCCGACCTGGCGCTCGAAGGTGCAACGAGTGTCACCGACGTCTCCGGCTGGGGTATGGACCGGTTCGACGAGGAAGGGCGGTCGGCCTCCTACGACCCGATCGCCCTGCCGTTCCCCGTCAAGGCCGACGCCGATTGATCAGGTGAGAGCCACGTCGACCGCGATGAGCTCGGTCAGCGAATCGGCGTGGATCGGGATCGACGACACGTCCCAGATCTCCGCGGCGTCACCCGTCGTCATGGCTTCGCCGACGACGTTCGCATCCCCATCGATCACGTAGAGGTACACGCCCCGCCCTGGACCGAGCTCGTGCGCGACCTCGACGCCCGGGTTCAGGCGAGAGACGAACACGTGCGCGTCTTGATGCACGAGCACGGCCTCGCCCTCGTCGCCGCTGATCGCCTTCAAGAGCCGGTCGGTGCGATCCTCCTCCGTGAAGACCCTCTGCTCCACGCCGGGATCGAGCCCGCGCTCGGCCGGCATGATCCACATCTGGATGAACCGCATCGGCTCGGTCTCGCTCGCGTTCTGCTCCGAATGCCACGCCCCGCGACCGAGCGTCATCCGCTGCACGGATCCGGCGGGCAGCGGCCCCGGTGGCCCGCCGACGTCGTCTTCGTGACGGAACATGCCCTCGACCACGTAGGTGAGGCCCTCGATGTCCTTGTGCGGATGCATCGGCCAGATCGCGCCGGGGACGAGCCGGTCGTCGTTGAAGACGCGGAGCGTGCCGAACTGCAGGTACTCCGGGTCGTGGTAGGTGTCGAACGAGAAGTGCCAGCGCGCTCGGAACCAGCCGCCGTCGACATCGGAGATGTCGGCATCGCGCCGGATCTTGATCGTCATCGCGTGGCGGGCAACCGCCCGCGCGTCACAACTGGATGACCGGACAGGTGAGCGTTCGCGTGATGCCGTCGAGCTCCTGCATGGGCATCACGGTCCCTTTGGCCAGCCCGTCGAGGTCGTCGGCCTCCGCTCGCGCGACAACGTCGTAGGGGCCGGTTACCGGATCGACGGCGACGATGCCGTTGATGCCCCCGACCTGTTGCGTCACCTGCGCCGCTTTCCCGACCTCCGTCTGGATGAGGATGTATGCGCTGACCATCAGTTCCCCCTCACTTCCCGTCGTCGTCCTTGTTCGCGAGGAACTCCTTCGCCTTGTCGACGAGCTCGCCGGCGGACTCCTTCGCCTTCTCCACGGCGGGTCCCGCCTTCTCGGCGACGGTGCCCGCGACTTCCTTCGCCTTCTCGACCACGGGGCCGGCCTTCTCGGCGACGGTACCGGCCACCTCCTTGGCCTTCTCCACGACCGGCTCCGCCTTCTCGGCGACCGCGCCCGCGACTTCTTTGGCCTTGTCGACGAACGCGGAGACCGGCTCGTCGCTGGAACCTGGATCCATCGTGTCCTTCTTCTCCGTCATGCCTCGTACCTCCCGGTGGGGCCGGCGAACGTTCATCGTGTCACGGTCGAGCACCCCGCCGCAAAGCGCGCAGGTCAGGGCGTGTCAGAGCCGGCCGGGCTCGGGAGCGACCCGATCGCCCGCCGGAAGCTGCTCCTGCAGAGGCGTATCCAGCTCGGGGGTCCGGAGCGCGACCATCGCCGCGAGACCTCCGAGGACCGCGAGGACCGCGGAGCCGATGAACAGCGTCGTGGAACCGAGCCGTCCGTAGACCACGCCGCCCAGCCCCGCTCCGATGATCGGACCGATCCCGAAGCCGACCATGGCGCCGATCGAGTTGCCCGTCGAGTAGAGCGATGAGGGGAGCAGCTTGCCGACGACCAGGATCGAGGTCGTGAACAGCAACGAGAAGCCGGCTCCCTCGAAAACGGCGAGCAGCGACACGATGGTGCGGCTCTCGACGAGCCCCCACAGCAGGAACCCGATCGCGTAGACCAGGCAGCCGAGGGCGTACACCTTTCGAAGACCGAGTCGCCGATGCAGGCGCGAGGAGAGCCGCATGACGCCGACCTCCGTCAATCCGCCCAACGCGGTGCCCACGCCGATCAGCAGGGGCTCCTCGATCTTCAGGCCGACGAAGTTCCAGGCGCCGTTGAAACCTGTCCAGACGAGCAGCGTCGCGACGAGGAAGCCCCACATCCGTGGCGCCGTGCGGAACACCGCGCCGACCGCGCCCATCCGCCCGTGCCTCACCGGCTCCTTCGGACGATCGGGACGCACGGCGATCGTGGTCCAGACGAGCATGATCGCGCCCGCGGCCGCATACAGCGGAAGAGCGAGCGGCACACCGAAGAGGTCGAGCAACCAACCGAACGCGAGGCACCCCGCCGCGTACGAGAGGCTCTCCCATCCACGGATACGGCCGTAGTCCGCCATCCGCTCTTCGCCGAGCTGCACGAGAGCCAGCGCGTCGATGTTCGGGCCCGACGCCGCCATCGCGAGGGCGATCCCCACGGCGCCGAACGCGACGCCGACGAGCGAGTCGAGCACCGACGCGACGATCGCGAACACGACCATCCCGATGAGTCCCAGCTGCAGCGCCCGCTTTCGCCCGATCCTCGTGTCGGCGACGTGGCCCCAGATCGGCATCGCGACGATCCTCACGGCCGCCATCGCTCCCAGAAGGAACCCGATCTGGCTCGGATCGAAGCCTCGCCCCGCGAAGTAGATGGAGAGGAACGGGAAGAACGACGCGACGATCAGGCCGAACGTGAGGAACAGGCCGAGGACGGCGGAGGCGGGCGAGATGCCCGCGGACGCCGGTTTCCTCATGCGGCCGAGTGTAGCGAGGGGTCTGGACGCGACGGCCTCGTCCCGTGACGATGGACTCATGGCGACCCACGTCGACCACCCACAGGACCTTCTGCGCGAGAGCCGGGCCGCGATGGCCCTGACCCGGTGGGACGAGGCGCGGCTGATCGCCGAGCGCGCCGCCGCGCTCGAGCCGGAGGATCCGGAGATCCTGGAAGCGTGGGGTGAGGCAGCGTTCTTCAGCGGGGACCGCGCGGCTACCTTCGAAGCAGGCGAACGCGCGTACCGCCGTTACCGAGAGCTCGGGAACGACCTCGGGTCGGCCCGCGTGGCGATCTTGATCGCGAATGCGAGCTACGACTTCACGGGTGACATGCCCGTGGCCCGGGGGTGGATCGGCCGAGCACTCCGCTGGCTCGAGGGGGCCGAGCCGAGCCGCGAGCTTGCGTTCGTCTACGGGTTCGACGGCCACCTCGCGATCTTCCGCGAGCAGCGGCCGGCGCACGCGCTCGCCCGCGCGGAGCAGGCCGCCGACATCGCCCGCAGCCTCGGCGACATCGACATGGAGATGGCTGCGGTAGCCCTGCAAGGACTCGCTCGCTCGTCCATAGGACAGGTCGACGCCGGCACGGCGCTCCTGGACGAGGCATGCGCGTCTGTGATGTCGGGGGAGGTCGAAGATCCGCTCCTCGGCTCACTCATCCTCTGCTACGTCGTCGCCGCCTGCGATCGAACGCGTGACTTCGAGCGGGCGGACACCTGGTGCCGTGCGATGACGGACATGTGCGTGCGGTGGTCGATCGACTCGATGGTGGCGTCCTGCCGAACCCAGTACGCGAGCGTCCTGTTCTCCCGCGGCACGTGGGACGAAGCCGAGGTGGAGCTGGAGACGGCGGCTGCGTCCCTCGGGGCCGAACGGCCGGGGATGGCGGCCGACGCGATCGTGCGGCTCGGCGAGCTCCGCCGGCGGCAGGGCCGCATCGACGAGGCGGACTCGCTCAGCAGCCAGGCCGACTCTCACACCCATCGCGCCCAGGCATATCCGAGGGTGCTGCTCCTACGGGGAGGACTCGCCCTCGACCGTGGCTTACCGGCCGAGGCATCGACGCTCGCCAAACGATACCTGCGGGCGGTCGACCCAGACGATCACGCGCTGCGGGTCCCCGGCCTCGAGCTCGAGGTGCGAGCCGCGGTCGCCTCGGGAACGATCGACGATACGACGGACGATGCTCTCGAAGAGCTTCGGGAAGCAGCATCCTCGGTCGGTACCCTCCCGCTGCGAGGATCGGCGAGCTTCGCCGAGGGCACCGTCTACGGCACGCGCGGCGACGTGGAACGTGCGAAGGCAGCACTCGAGGATGCGGTGGATCTCTTCCTCCGTGCCGGCACGCCGTTCGAGGAGGCGGAGGCGCGAGCTGCACTCGCCTCCGTCCTCGCAGACTTGGGAGACGAGTCCCGGTCGGCGGTGGAGGCGGAGGCTGCAGGGCGAACGTTCGCGAGACTCGGTGCGACCGAGAACGCGGCACGAGCAGCGGCCTTGATCCATGCGGGGCCGCCGGTCGCGCCGCGAGACACTGCCGGACTCTCTCGGCGGGAGCGCGAGGTCCTCACCCTCGTCGCGACGGGAGCATCCAACGTGGAGATCTCGACGGCGCTCTTCCTGTCCGTCCGCACCGTGGAGCGCCACGTCTCGAACATCTACGCGAAGCTCGGTGTCTCGGGAAAGACGGCCCGGGTGATCGCCGCGGAGCATGCGCATCGCCTCGGTCTTGCCTGAGATCTACGTGTCCGATTGCGTGCTGGCACCGATGTGCGGGTGAGGCACCCCACGTACCGTCGTCCTGGTGATCGGCAGCCGCCGACCAAGACGCAGGAGGTGGTCTCGATGGGAAAGGTGTCACGGGGCTCGACGACGGAGCACCAGGAGATGGAGGGCTTCCGGGGGGACTACGCGGACGTCGACGGGTACACGATCGGCTTCGAGCGGTATGACCAGGACGGCGACCCCGCCGAGCTGTTCCGCGGCCTCCCGGACGACCGATGCCAGTGCCCCCACTGGGGTGTCGTGCTCAAGGGGAGCCTGATCTACGACGAGACCGACGGCTCCCGCACCGAGATCGGCGAAGGGGAGGCGTACTACGTGGGGCCCGGACACCTGCCGGTCTTCACCGCGGGGACCGAGATCGTCGAGTTCAGCCCGACGACGGAGCTGGCGAAAACGGTGGAGGTCGTCATGCGGAACCTCGAGGCGGCGAGCGCCTAGCCGCTCGAGGTTGAGGTCGAGGTCGAGGTCGCCTTCCGGCGACCGCGACCTCGTCCGTCAGAGCCTCTTCGAGAGGATCAGCGTCTGCACCTCCGATCCCTCGCGCAACGGGTGTCGCTCGCCCGTATCGTCGAACCCGTCGGTGGCGTAGAACCGCCGAGCGCTTTCGTTCGACTCGGAGACGGACAGGACGAGGCGATCGCACCCGCGGTCGCGCGCCCACACAGCGACGGCGTCGAGCAGCGCGCGCCCGACGCCCGCTCCGCGGGCGTCGGGCGCCACCCACATCGCGTACACGTGTGTCACCCCCCGTTCGGCCTCGTACACGGCGCCGGTGGCGGTGCCGACGGGCGTTCCGTCGTCGGCGCGGCCCACGAAGACGGCGGCCGTCCCGCCTCGCCACCGGCCGGCCGCCCAGTCGCGCCAGGCGCGCTCCGTTTGCGACGATTCCGCCCCGTGCGTGGAGCCGAACGCTTCCGGGCTGTCCAACAGCGAGCGGAGGCGGAGCTCGCGGAACAGGGCCCAGTCGTCTTCACCGAGCTGCTCCACGACCATCGACCTACGATAGCCACGTGCCTCGGATCGTTCTAATGCAGGGCGACATCACCGAGCAGCACGTCGACGCCATCGTGAACGCGGCGAACTCGACGCTGCTCGGCGGCGGCGGCGTGGACGGTGCGATCCATCGTCGTGGCGGTCCCCAGATCCTCGAGGAGTGCCGGCGGATCCGCTCGACCGACTGGCCGGAGGGTCTCCCGACCGGACGAGCGGTGGCGACGACGGCCGGCGACCTCCCCGCTCGCTGGGTGATCCACACCGTCGGCCCGGTCTACGCGAACGAACAGGATCCGTCGACACTGCTCGCCGGTTGCCATACCGAGTCACTTCGCGTTGCCGACGAGATGGGTGCCGCGACCGTCGCGTTCCCGGCGATCTCCACCGGGGTCTATGGCTATCCCCTGAACGAGGCGGCGCCGGTCGCGATCGAAGCGGTCAGGACCGCGGACACCGCCGTGCAGGAGGTGCGATTCGTGCTGTTCGGTCGGGACGCGTTGGTGGCGTTCGAGCGAGCCTTCGGTGGATGAAGCGTTCACACGACCGCTGCTAGCATCGGCGTGATGGCAGATCTCAGTTCCGTCGAAGGCCTGCACGAGTCACGCGACGACGTGCAGCTCGTCGACTGCCGCGAGCAGTACGAGTGGGATGCGGGGCGCATCCAGGGCGCCCTCCACATCCCGCTGAACGATGTCATGGCGGGGGTGGGTACCGACGTCCTCGACCTCGCGAAGCCGGTCGCCGTGATCTGCCGAAGCGGGAACCGAAGCGAGCTCGCTGCGACGATGCTGCAAGCGCGCGGGTACGACGCCACCAACGTCGAGGGCGGCATGGAGGCGTGGGCCTCAGCCGGCTACGAGTTCTCCGCCCCCGACGGGTCGCCGGGCCGCGTGGCCTGATCGCTCGCGCGCCAGCGACGGTAGATCGGCTCATCCTCCTCATAGGTTCTGCCCACGGCCTCCTCGACCCACATCGCGTAGAACGCGAGCGGGTAGGGCGCCTCTTCTGTGAATCGACGGGTTGCGGGGAGCTCCGGCGAGACCTGCTCCATCCAGCCGTTGACGAGGAACTCTCCGCCGATCCCCTCCGGGTTGTCCATGGGCGAGTGCAACGCATACCGAGCGTCGCGCGCCACCTCGCGGACCTTCGGGCTCCGTGCCCGGAAGCGGACGAGGAGGAGGCCGGTCGCGATCCAGGGCTCGACGGGATGGACCCGAGGCGAGCCGTCGAGCCGGAGCGTGGCCTGGAAGCACACCGTCCCGTCCAACCGCTCGCGACCGAACGCCGCGAGCTCGGGGGCGGCGCGCTCGAACTCGGCCCACGTGGCCATCGCGGCCTACCCTAGCCTTCGATGTCGGACCTGGACGCGGCCAGACGCGAGCTGCAGGGATCGCTGGGCGCCGACGCCGTCCTGTCCGATCCGCTCGCGCTTCGCCTCTATGCCCGCGACGCGTCGATGGTCGAGGGGTCCGCCGGGCTCGTGGTCATCCCACGCTCGACCGACGACGTGGTGGCGTGCGTCCGCGCCGCTGCCGACCACGACCTGAGCCTCGTGCCCCGAGGGAGCGGCACGGGACTCGCGGGCGCCTCCACGCCGATCGGCGATGCCCTCGTCGTCGTGACCTCGAAGATGACCCGGATCCTGGAGATCCGGCCGGAGGATCGCCTCGCCTGGGTGGAGCCGGGGCTGTTCAACCTCGACCTCGGTGCTGCGCTTCGAGGGACCGGCTTCACTTACATGCCCGATCCGTCTTCGCAGCAGGTCTCCTCGATCGGCGGAAACGTCGCCACGAACGCGGGCGGGCCGCACTGCCTCGCGTACGGCGTCACGTCCGCGCACGTGTTGGCTCTCGACATCGTGCTCTCCGACGGGACGGCGACCCGGGTGGGCGCCGAGGGCCCGGAGGCGGCCGGATACGACCTCCGGGGCGTGGTCGTGGGCTCCGAGGGGACCGTGGGGATCGTCACCGCCGCCTGCGTTCGGCTCACGCCCGAACCGCCGGCGATCAGGACGATGCTGATCGACTTCGCCACGGTCGAGGACTGCGCGGCCACCGTCTCCGCGATCATCGCGGGGGGCGTCGTCCCCGCGGCGCTCGAGATGATGGATCAGGGGATCGTCCGCGCGGTCGAGGCATTCGCGCACGCCGGCTATCCCACCGACGCCGCCGCCGTGCTGCTGGTCGAGGTGGACGGGATCAAGGCGGGCGTCGATGCGGAAACCCGCGAGGTCGAGGAAGCCGCACGCGCGCACGCGGTCGGTTCGATCCGCGAGGCCGAGTCGCCCGCCGAGCGGGCGTTGCTCTGGAAGGGGCGGAAGTCCGCGTTCGGCGCGATCGCCCAGATCGCGCCCCACTACCACCTCCATGACTGCGTGGTCCCTCGGACGAAGTTGGTCGAGGTCCTCACCGGCGTCTACGCGATCTGCCGCCGCGAGAGCATCACCGTCACCAACGTCTTCCATGCGGGCGACGGCAACCTGCACCCCTTGCTGTCCTTCGACCGGAGCGAGCCGGGCGTGCTGGAACGCGTGCTCCGATCGTCGGAGGAGATCGTCCGGCTCTGCGTCGAAGCCGGAGGCTCGTTGAGCGGCGAACACGGGATCGGGCTCGAGAAGCGCGACTTCATGCCGCTCGTGTTCACCGACGACGACCTCGCGGCCCAAGCGTGCGTCCGGAGCGCCTTCGATCCCTCGGGGCGGATGAACCCGCAGAAGGTCCTTCCCGACGGTGCGCGCTGCGGTGACTTCGCCGTCGCCGCAGCCGGGACGGATGCGGCCGGGATCGGTGACGCCCGTCGCGCGGCACCCGCGATTCCGGAGGGCACGTGGATCTGATCGAGCCGGGCTCCAGGGAAGAAGTACGCGAGGCACTTCGTGAGGCGAGCGAACGCGGGAAGCGGGTCTCGATCGTCGGCGGCAGAACCCACCTCGACAAGGGCAACGCGACCGAGGTCGAGCTCGAGCTCGCGACGAGCGGGCTCGATCGCGTGATCGCCTACGACCCGGCGGAGATGCTCGCGGTCGTCGAAGCGGGGATGCGGATCGGCGACCTCCGCCGTCTCCTCGCCGAGGGAGGGCAGGAGTGGCCCGCCGGCGCAGACGACGACGCGACCGTCGGCGGGACGATCGCGACCGCTCCCTCTTCACCTCGCCGTCTCCGGATGGGCCCGCTCCGCGACACCGTCGTGGAGATGGAGCTCGTGACCGGCGACGGACGTCTCGTGCGGAGCGGGGCGCGGACGGTGAAGAGCGTCGCCGGCTACGACGTCCACCGCCTGGCGACCGGATCCCTCGGAACGCTCGGCGCGATCGTCCAGGTCGCCGTCAAGGTTCGGCCGCTCCCGAGAACCCGGCGGGTGCTGATCTCTTGGGAGGGCGGCCTGAACGCAGGACGCAGGATGCTGGCGGCGGTCCCGCTTCCCTCCTCCGTCGTGGCCACGCCCCTCGGCGTCGAGGTCGCGCTCGAAGGCTGGCCCGAGGAGGTCGAGGAGCAGACGGCGGATGTTCGGGGGGCGGTCGGCGACGTCTCCGTCGCGGACGACGAGGTCGTTCATGGCCCGGAGGCGATCACGGCGCCGGTCGTGGTCGAGGTCGCGGTGCCGCCGTCGTCGTTCGAAGCGGTCCTGGGTGACGAGACCGATTGGCGCGCCCTGATGGGCGTCGGGATCGCGTGGGTCGGCTTGTCGGACGCAGGAGAGCAACTCACGGCACTCAGGAAGCGCGCCGCGGACGCCGGGGGCATCGCGCCGGTGATCCGCGGTCAGGGCGGCCTCGGCGACGCGCCGGTCGCCGCACTCGAGGTCCATCGAAGACTGAAGGCCGCGTTCGACCCGGCGGGGATCCTCTCCCCCGGTCGCTTCTGGGGTGGTTCGTAGCCCCATACGGGCCGAGCTACCGCGCGGTCGTCGTCACGAAGCCAGCGTCTTCGTCGCTGTCATCTGTTCCGTGGTCAAGTCGTCGATGAGGGTCTGCCAGTGTCGCGGCGCCGTGATCGGCTCCCCGGCGAAGACGAACCCGTCGGGGGTCAGGTCGACCTTCGCGGTGCTCGGTCCGTCGAGGCCGGCTCGGTCGCGCTCCTGGATCATGAGCTCGGCCGCCTCGACGTCGGCCGGGCCGAAGCCGCGCTTGGTCGCTGCCCAATCCGGGTGGAGGGCATCCCGAACTTCCTTCGCCATGTAGTGCACGTAGAAGACGCGACGGAGCGTGTCGGAGTCGTTCGCCCTCGATCCGTGCGGCGCGCTGATGGCGTGCAGCAGCACGTCGCCGGGTGCCATCTCGAGGGGCACGACGTCGGGACGACCGAACAGTTCCTCCTCATCGGCGAAGCGTTCCACCTCCACGTGACCCACGAGGTGAGAGCCGGCCAGGCCGTAGAGACAGCCGTTGTCGACGGTGGCGGTGTCGAGATAGATGTCGCAGTCGAAGTTGGGGATCCCGAAGGTCCCGGCGCGTCCGTCCGGCCCCTCGTACGGGGGGATCCTGGTGCCAGCGGATGGCCACCCCCGAGTGGGGCAGCTTCACGACAAGGGAGTCGTTGATCGGCATGAACGGGTACCCGAGGCACTGGCCGACCGCCGCCAGCAGCCCGGGGTTGACCGTGGCGATCCGGAAGGCGGCGTGGCGCTCCCACAACACGCCGTCGGTCCGGTAGTACTGCTTCCGCCCGTCGATCTCTCGATAACCATGGCCGGTGCCGGCGCCGGCGACGGCTTCCTCCGTGACGTCGTCGGCCGCGCCCTGGAGCGACCGGACCTCCTGCTCCCCGAAGACGCCTCGGACCGCGAGCAGGCCGTCGCGGTGGAACTGAGCGATCTGGTCGCCGCTGAGCATCGATCCCTCCTCGCTGAAGTGATTCCGACCTTGCGGGGCAAGCCTGCCGCGGCGCTGACCCCCAGGAGAGGGCGGCTTCCGACGAGCATGGGTACGATTCCGACTCAAGCTCGAAAGCGGGACGGATGGGCGAGCAGACGGGAGAGCGGTCGCTGGCCGAGCAGGTCGTAGAGGCCGGCGTCCATACTCCCGGTCTGCTCCGCCGGCACGCGGACCGCGTGCTGCCGGTGCATGAGTTGATCGTCGTGCAGTCCGGAGTGCTGCCGATCGCGGAGGATCGCCGACGTTTCGCGGTGCGCCGCGGCGGATGGGTGCTGCTTCGGGCCGGACATCGTCACTATGGCTACGACGACGTGGACGACGACACGTGGTTCTACTGGGTCTGCTTCGGCGGTGGCTCGCCGGATGCCGACGGGTCGGAGACCGCCGTGTTCCGAGACCGCCGGACGGGTTCGATCGCGCGTGTCGACAGGGTCAGGTCGCTCTTCGAGCACCTGCTCGAGGATCAGGAGGCGACGATCCTCACGCCGCCTGCGGCCGGCGGATACCTGCAGCTCCTGCTCGCCGAGATCCTCATGGAACGACCTGCGGCCACCGGCGGGACCGCCGCGGATCGACTGGCGCGACGAGCGGCGGACTTCATCGCCGATCAACCTGACGGACCCCGACCTGAGCACCGCCGGGATCGCGCGCGCGTTCGCGTTCAACGCCGACTACCTCGGTCGCGCGTTTCGAGCGGCCTTCGACGAGACGCCCACGGACCGCATCCATCGGCTGCGGGTCGAGCGAGCGCGCATGCTCTTCCGCTCCACCGACCGGCCGATCCAGCGCGTGGCGGCCGAGGTCGGGTTCCGCGACGAGCGCTACTTCCGTCGGATCTTCAAACGAAGGGTGGGCCTCGCGCCGGGCGAGTTCCAGCGCCTCCGGCCGTAGGCGGCTCCAGTCCCGATGTCCTCGACGTACTCCGATCCGATCCTCAGCGTCCGCGGTCGTCCCTAACCTCGCGGGGTCGGAGCGTGCGGAGGCGCTCCCCTGCCTCCTTCAAGGTCTCGAGCTTCTTGCAGAACGCGAAGCGAACGAGGTGGGCCCCGAGCTCCGGACGCGAGAAGAACGACGAGCCGGGCACGACCGCGACGCCGACGTCCTCGACCATGTGCCTGGCGAACCGCACGTCGTCGGGGAACCCGAAGGCCGACGTGTCGGCCATCACGTAGTACGCGCCCGCCGGCGGCTCCACGCCGAACCCTGCCTCGCGCAGCGTCCCGATCCAGAGATCCCGGCGTTCCCGGTACTCATCGGCGGTCCGCCGGTAGTACTCCTCTGGGAGCCCGAGCGCGGTCTCGCCCGCCTCCTGGAGCGGCGCCGGCGCCGCGACGGTCAGGAAGTCGTGGACGGAACGGATGCCCCGGGAGAGCGGCGCCGGCGCCACCACCCACCCCACGCGCCAACCGGTCACCGCGTAGGTCTTCGACAACGCGCTGATCGTGACCGTTCGGTCCTCGAGCCCCGGCACGGCGCCGGGCGGCACGTGCACCGCGCCGTCGTACAGGATGTGCTCGTAGATCTCGTCGGTGAACACGATCGTGTCCCACTTCTGGCAGAGCGCCGCGATGACGTCGAGCTCGGCCGGGGAGAACACCTTGCCCGTCGGGTTGTTCGGCGTGTTGATCACGATCCCGCGCGTGCGCTCGTTGAACGCGGCCGCGAGCTCCGCCTCGTCGAACGTCCAGTCCGGCGCGTGCAGCGTGACCATCCGGGGCACGGCGCCGGAGATGATCGTGTCGGGACCGTAGTTCTCGTAGAAGGGCTCGAAGACGACGACCTCGTCTCCGGGATCGAGGACGCCGAGCATCGCGGCGATCATCGCTTCGGTCGAGCCACACGTGACCGTGATGTCGCGGCCGGCTTCGACCCAGGTCATCCCGTACCGCTCGCGGTAGTTCTTCGCGAGGGCCTCGCGGAACCCCTCCGCACCCCACGTGATCGGGTACTGGTTGATGTCGTCGGCGATCGCCTTCCGGGCTGCCTCCTTGACCTCCTCGGGCGCCGCGAAGTCGGGGAAGCCCTGCGAGAGGTTGATCGCGTCGTGGAGCATCGCGAGCCGCGTCATCTCCCGGATCACGGACTCCGTGAACGAGATGGCTTTCTGCGAGGGCCGGATCCCTTCGGACATCGGACCGGAGCGTACACGCGGGGCTGCGAGCACCCGGGGCGTCAGGATCGAGGCGCCAGCCGGTACACGCCTCCGTCGAGGGACATCGCGTAGAGCTCGCCCTGCGCGTCCTCTCCGAACGAGCTCAGGCCGGGGACGACCGGGCCGAGGGCGCGATGACCGGTCACCCTGCCGTTCCGCAGACGGAGCGCCTCGATCCTGCCGAGGCAGTAGTCGGCGAAGACGTACGCGCCGTACAGGTCGGGGATGGACTCGCCCCGGTAGACGTAGCCTCCCGCCACCGTGCACCCTCCCTCGTCGTGCGAGTACTCGAAGACCGGAGGGACCGCGTCCGCCGGCGGATCCGCGCCGTCGTAGGAGTGATTCCCCTCCATCCGGTTCCAGCCGTAGTTCTCTCCTCCCGAGGATCCGGACGGCTGGAAGTCGACCTCCTCCCACTCGCCCTGACCGACATCTCCGATCCACAGGTCCCCGGTCTCGCGGTCGAAGGAGTAGCGCCACGGATTGCGCAGGCCGTAGGCCCAGATCTCCGGTGATGCGCCTGGTCGATCGATGAATGGGTTGTCCGTTGGGATCGCGTACGGGCGACCGCCCGAAGCCCGGGGATCGATCCGAAGCATCTTGCCGAGCAGCGCGGACAGCGACTGGCCGTTGCCGTGGGGATCGCCCCCGCTCCCTCCGTCCCCGAGCCCGATGTACAGGTACCCGTCCGGCCCGAACGCGAGGTTGCCTCCGTTGTGGTTCTCGTAGGGCTGGTCCACGAACAGGACGTCGCGCCGTGACGCCGGATCCACACGCTCGTCCCCCATCGCGTACTCCGTGACGTGCGTGTCGCCGTTGGTGTCGGTGTAGTTCACATAGAGGAACCGACCGCTCGGCGGGAAGGCGATGCCCAGGAGCCCCTGCTCGCCGCCGAGCGAGACCTGTCCAGTGAGATCCAGCACGGAGGCGGGATCCACGTTCCCCTCGCGGATCGCCACCACCTTTCCGGTCTTCTCCGCGACGTAGAGCGCGGGATCTCCGCGTCGGACGGCCATGGCGAGCGGCTGCTCGAGCGTCGCCACCTGCACCAGACGGATCCGCACACCGGCGAGCGTGGACGTGGGGGTCGGCGAAGCCGTCGTCGACGGAGCGCTTGAAGCAGGGCTCGTCGAGTCCGGAGGTGCGGCGGCGCTCCCGCATCCC
Organism: uncultured Actinomycetota bacterium; assembly: GCA_963762015.1. Taxonomy (GTDB): domain Bacteria; phylum Actinomycetota; class UBA4738; order UBA4738; family HRBIN12; genus JAJNBA01. The sequence continues at coordinate 372,539 of CAVXJL010000002.1, read as the reverse complement.
GCGAGGGAGAGGGTGGTCACGACCATCACGACGATGCAGCGTCCACTGTTCCTGCGTCGGCGGGCCACCCCACGATGGTACGGACCCTTCGCGCTACGGACCGATATCGCGCCTCGTCTTCGGAGCCTCCGTTGAGCTGTCGGCCCGAAGTGTCGATACTTCAGAGGTGCGCGATGCAACTGGGCGGTGGTTGTTCATCCTCGCCTCGATCGTCCTGGTCGCGCTCGCGATACTGATCCTCCGAGCCGTCGCCGATGGTCCGTATCGGTCGTGTCATCCCTATGATCCAAGGAAGCACGATTCGTGCTCCATCGCTGCTGATAACGCATCGTGATCGCGGAGCCGCCGTCCGCCCAACTGCCTCTTTACCTGCCCGTCAAAGAGAAGTGCATGTAGTCCTTCAGCGTGTGCCAGTGGCCGCCCCACTCCCACCCGATCCGGGCGAAGGACCGCACCACGATGTCACCGTCGTGGATCATCCCTTTCCGGTGGAGCGACCTGTTCTTGAATGGGATCGCGATGTGCCGGAGCACCGTGCCGTCGCCACGCACGTACGGGTTCTGAAGCGGATTGATGTCGAGCGCCCATCCGTAGGAGTGCTGGGACAGCGACGAGCTGTCGGTCGCCGGACGGCAGTTGAAGGAGGCGGACGTGCTCCACCGGCTCATGTTCCAGTAGTCCTCAGGCCTTCTCGGGCGATCTTTGGCCGCGAGCTTGATCGCCTTGATCGGGAACTTCGCACGGAACAACCGCTTGAACACCCACAGGACGTCCTCCGCCACGCGCTTGTGGAGGACGAACGGACCCGTGCGAACCTCCCCGTGGAAGTTCCAGTAGCTGACCTTGACCAGCCTGAGGTCCTCCAACGGCACGGGGCATCCCGGCGTCCAGTTCCGGCCGATCAGGGTCTCGCGCAGCCGCGGACCGATCAACGTCACCCCACCCTCGAACACCGGATCCGCGGCGGGAACGGGCGAGGCAGGCATGGAGACGGAGGGTGACGGGCTCGAGTGCTCCGCACTGGGGGAGCCCGGCATCACCGCTGCAGGTTCTGTGGCAGCGCCGCCGCAAGCGACCAGGGCCAGCACGAGGCACAGTGAGACCGTCACGAACCCAGGCATGGCTCTATCCTCCCACCCGCGACGGGCTCGGAAGCTGTATACGTGTTGCCCACGGGGCGGACGAGGAGCGGACGACGGGTACCCAGCTGACGAGGGTCGTGATCGAGCATGTGTCGCCCGCCGTCGACGGTGGACTCTTCCCCGCGAAGACTTCGGTCGGGGACATCGTGCTGATCGAGGCCGATGTGTTCACCGACGGCCATGACCTGCCGGGGGCTCGCGTGCTGATCCGTCACGAAGATGCGGACCGAGGGGTCATGCCGATGGTTCCCCTCGGGAACGACCACTGGCGTTGCGACGTGGCGATCGAGGAGCAGGGAACGTATCGGTTCCACGTCGAAGGCTGGATCGACTCGTGGGCGACATGGCGCTCCGATCTCGAGAAGCGAGTGTCGGCCGGACAGGACGTCGCCGTGGACCTGAAGGAAGGGGCGGGGCTCGTCGGCGGCGCCGCGCGGCGCGCACGCGCCGCCGGAGCCGCCGACGATGCCGAGGCGTTGAAGCGAGCGGCCGCCCAGCTGCGCCGTGGCGGGGCGCGCGCGGGCGCGCTCGCCACGTCCTCCGAGCTCAACGCCCTGATGGCCACGCACCCGGATAGGCGCCGAGGCGCCGCGGCCTCCGGTGAGTACCTTCTCGCCGCCGCCAGGAAGCGGGCGCGTCACGGCGCCTGGTACGAGCTGTTCCCCCGCTCGGCCTCCCCCGACCCCGAGCGACACGGGACGCTCCGCGACGTCGCGGCACTCGTGCCGGACATCGCGGAGCTCGGCTTCGACGTCCTCTACCTCCCGCCCATCCATCCGATCGGCCGGACCAGCCGCAAGGGCTCGAACAACACGACGACCGCCGGCCCGGACGACCCCGGCAGCCCCTGGGCGATCGGGTCGGAGGCGGGAGGCCACACCGCGATCCATCCGGACCTCGGCACCTTCGACGATCTGGAACACCTGCTGGCCGAGCTGAAGCGCCAGGACATGGAGCTCGCCCTCGACCTCGCGTTCCAATGCTCGCCCGACCATCCCTGGGTGAAAGAGCATCCCGAGTGGTTCCTGCACCGCGCCGACGGCACGATCCGATCCGCCGAGAACCCGCCGAAGAAGTACGAGGACATCTACCCTTTCGATTTCGAAACGAAGGACCGCGACGGGCTCTGGGGAGCCCTGCGGGACGTGGTCCTGTTCTGGGTCGAGAAGGGAGTGCCGATCTTCCGCGTGGACAACCCACATACGAAGCCGTTCTCCTTCTGGGAGTGGCTGCTCGCCGATGTGAAGCGCGACCATCCCGACGTCCTGTTCCTGTCGGAGGCGTTCACGCGCCCCCGCGTCATGGAACGGCTGGCCAAGATCGGCTTCGACCAGTCCTACACATACTTCACGTGGCGACGATCGAAGGACGAGCTCGCGGAGTACCTGACCGAGCTCACGCAGCCACCCGTTCGTGACTTCCTCCGGCCCAACCTCTGGCCGAACACGCCCGACATCCTCACCGACCAGCTCCAGGAGGGTGGCCCTCCGGCATTCCGGCTGCGCTATCTGCTGGCGGCGACGCTCGGCGCGAACTACGGGATCTACGGGCCGGCGTTCGAACACATGGAGCACGCGCCGAGGGAGCCCGGCTCGGAGGAGTATCGCGATTCCGAGAAGTATCAGCGCCGCTTCCGGAACGTCGCGGCCACCGGCATGCGGGAGTTGATCGCCCGCGTGAACCTGATCCGCAGGGAGCACCCGGCACTCCAGCACGATCGAACGCTGCGCTTCCATCCGGTCGAGAACGATCGGATGATCGCCTACAGCAAGACGCTGCCCGACAGGAGCGACCCCATCGTCGTCATCGTCAACCTCGATCCGGAGCAACCTCGGTCGGGGTGGGTGGATCTGCGCATGCCCGAGCTCGGGATGGCCTGGGACGCGCCCTTCGTGGCGCGGGACCTCCTGACGGGTGAGTCCTTCGCGTGGTCGGGCGCTCGGAACTTCGTGGAACTGCATCCCGGGCATCAGCCGGGGCACGTGCTCGCGATCGAGGCCGGGAGTCCCGCTCCGTGACGGCTCGTACGCGGACCCGCGCGGAGACGGCGCCCGCCGAGACGCCGCAGGCCCTGAGCGTGGCGGCGCTCGGAGCGCCCGCCTCCCGCTGGTACCAGGACGCCGTGATCTACGAGCTCCACGTACGGGCGTACCAGGACAGCAACGCCGACGGTGTCGGCGACCTGGCCGGTCTCGTGAAACGCCTGGACCACATCCGAGACCTCGGCGCGACGGCCGTCTGGCTGCTCCCCTTCTACCCGTCGCCCCTCCGGGACGACGGCTACGACATCGCTGCGTACAAGGCGATCCATCCGGCCTACGGGACGATGCGAGATTTCCGGACCCTCTTGCGCGAGGCACACAGGCGGGATCTACGGGTGATCACGGAAGTGGTCATGAACCACACCTCGGAAGAGCACCCCTGGTTCCAGCGTGCCCGCGCGGCCAAACCCGGCTCGTGGCAGCGCGACTTCTACGTGTGGGCGGACACGCCGGACGGCTATCCCGACGCCCGCGTCATCTTCGGCGATTTCGAGTCGTCGAACTGGGCGTGGGATCCCGTGGCGGGGCAGTACTACTGGCACCGCTTCTACTCCCACCAGCCGGACCTCAACTTCGAGCAGGCCCGCGTACGAGCCGCGATGTTCGACGTCGTCGACTTCTGGCTCGCCCTCGGCGTCGACGGGCTTCGACTGGATGCCGTGCCGTACCTGTTCGAACGAGAGGGAACGAACTGCGAGAACCTCCCGGAGACGCTCGAGTTCCTGACCGATCTGCGTCATCACATCGACGCGAAGTTCGAGAACCGGATGCTCCTGGCCGAAGCCAACCAGTGGCCGGAGGACGCGGTCGCCTACTTCGGGAACGGCGACCGGTGCCACATGGCGTTCCACTTCCCGTTGATGCCGCGGATGTTCATGGCGAACCGGATGGAGGATCGCTTCCCGCTCATCGACATCCTGAACCAGACGCCCCCGATCCCCGAGAGCGGGCAATGGGCAACGTTCCTGCGCAACCACGACGAGCTGACCCTCGAGATGGTCACCGACGAGGAGCGGGACTACATGTATCGCGTCTACGCCGAGGACCCGCAGGCGCGGGTCAACCTCGGGATCCGGCGACGCCTGGCTCCGCTGCTCGGCAACGACCGTCGCCGGATCGAGCTGATGAATGCCCTCCTGTTCTCCCTCCCCGGCACGCCCGTCATCTACTACGGCGACGAGATCGGCATGGGCGACAACATCTACCTGGGTGATCGGAACGGCGTACGGACGCCGATGCAATGGAACCAGGACCGCAACGCGGGTTCTCGGCGGCCAACCCCCAGCGTCTCTACCTGCCCCTCGTCGCCGACCCCGAGCACCACCCCTCGGCGGTGAACGTGGAGGCCCAGCAGAACAACCCGTCGTCGTTGCTCTGGTGGATGCGGCGACTCATCGGGGCGGCCCGACGGTCGCCGTCGCTCTCACGCGGCGACATCGAGTTCCTCTACCCCGAGAACCGCAAGGTCGTCGCGTTCCTCCGCACGTTCGGCGAGGACCGCACGCTGGTGGTCGCCAACCTCTCGCGGAGCGCGCAGTTCGTGGAGCTGGACCTCTCGCGCTTCGACGGCCAGATCCCCGTCGAGCTGTTCGGGCCGACCCACTTCCCCCGGATCGGGCAGTTCCCGTACTTCATCACGCTCGGGCCGTACGGCTACTTCTGGTTCCGGCTCCAGGCCGACGAACGGGAGGAAGAGATCGCGTCATCGCCCGTACCCACGCTCAGTTCGATGGGCTCGTGGGACTCCGTACTGGAGGGACCCGAGCGGAGCGCCCTGGAGCGATCGCTGCCTCGCTTCCTCGTCCGGCAGCGATGGTTCGGCGCGAAGGGCAGGAAGATCTCGACCGTCGCGATCGCGGACACCATCCGCGTCCAGGGCACCGACCGTGACGGCCTGCGCGGTCTGATCGCACTCGTCGACGTGACGTTCACCGAGGGCGAACCGGCGACCTACGCGCTCCCGCTCGCAGGCAAGCGAGAAGGCGAAGACATCGGTCCCGAGTTCGTCGTGGCGAGGGTCGAGACGCCCGACGGGGCATGGATACTCGTGGACGGCCTGCGAGACTCCACGCTGGCCGGCGCGCTCCAGGAGATGATCGAACGCAGACGGGTCGCACGCGGCCAGCGCCGCCGCCTCGTCGGTACCCGGGCCGAGGGGTTCGCGCGGCTCCGCGGACATGAACCGCTCGAGCCACAGTTCAGCTGGGGCGATCAGAGCAACACCTCGGTGACCTTCGGCGACCGGCTCATCCTGAAGCTCTTCCGTCGCCTCGAGGAGGGGATCAACCCGGAGCTGGAGGTGGGTCGCTTCCTGACCGATCGGACGGTCTTCCGCCATTCCGCGCCCACCGCCGGGGCGATCGAGGTCCCCGACGGAGGAGGCGGATCGACGGTCGCGATCCTCCAGGGATACGTGCAGAACGAAGGCGACGCCTGGGCGTACTCCCTCGACGCGATCCAGGAGTCCTTCGAGACGGGCGCTGGCACGGCCCGCCGACCAGCCGATCCCCGCGCGTGGAGCGCCCGGTGATGGACATGGTCGGCGAGCTCCCGTCGCTCCTCACCTACGACCTGATCGGGCCGTTCCTCGGCTCGGCTTGGCTGCTCGGGCGTCGCACGGCGCAGCTCCACCTCGCGCTCGGATCACGCCCCGACGATCGGGTGTTCGCGCCCGAACCGATCACGCGCATGTACCAGCGCTCGCTGTACCAATCGATGCGCTCGCAGGCGGTGACGACCCTTCGACGGCTGGGCGTGCACGAGGTCGGGCCCGAGGTCGAGGAGCTCCTCGCTCGACAGGACGAGCTCTTCGCTCGCTACTCCATCCTCACCGGCGACCGGATCAGCGGGCAGCGGATCCGCGTCCACGGCGACTACCACCTCGGCCAGGTCCTGTGGACCGGGCGCGACTTCATCATCATCGACTTCGAAGGCGAACCTTCGAGGCCGCTCAGCGAGCGGAGGATCAAGCGCTCACCGCTCCGGGACGTCGCCGGGATGCTCAGATCGTTCGACTACGCCACCAAGACCGCGATGCGGTCGCCTTGGGTCGAGGACCTCTCTCCCGAGGAACGGGAATCACTGGCGGACTGGGCGCAATCCTGGAGCCATTGGGTCTCGGCGACGTTCCTGGATCACTACTTCGAGGTCGTGGGCGACAGCCCCCTGCTGCCGGAGACGGAGGAGGAGACGCGCCGGATCCTGCACGCGCTGTTGCTCGACAAGGCCGTGTACGAGATCGCGTATGAGCTCGACAACCGGCCGGACTGGCTCCCGGTCCCTGTCCGCGGCGTCCTGGACCTTCTGGACGAGGGCCCGTGAGCGACGACCGGCGAGCGCTTCGAGAGCTTGCCCGCCTGTACGGCGTGCAGGAGAGCTACAAGAACGTCTTCGGCAAGCGCGTGCCGGCGGGCATCGACAGCACGATCGCCGTGCTCCGCGCGATGGATGCGCCGATCACGTCGCTCGGCGACGCGGCCGAGGCGTTGCGGGCTCGCAAGGAGGAGCTTGCCCGACGTCGCCTCGAGCCCGTCATCGTCGCGTGGGATGGGCGGCTGTCCGGCGTCGAGATGCGGGCGCCCACAACCGAACGCGGCCGGGAGGCACGGTTCGCACTCACCTCAGAAGGCGAGGCGCCGAGCGGGTGGGAAACGGGCACGCCCCTCGAGGCGGGCCTGTCGGAGGCGGGGTTCGAACCGGTGCGGCTGCCGATCCGCCACCGGCTCCCGGCGGGGAGACACCAACTCTGGGTCGACGCGCCGGGGCGCGATCCGGTCCGAGCCCTCGTCCTTTCGGCGCCACGCACGTGCCCGCAGCCCGGCGGGCGATGGTGGGGTGTGTTCGCGCCTCTCTACGCGCTCCGCGCGGAGGACGACTGGGGGGTCGGGAGCTTCTCCGAGCTGGCGGCGTTCCGAGGGTGGATCGACGAGCTGGGCGGGTCGGTGACGGCGACGCTCCCCCTGTTCGCACAGTTCCTCGACGAGCCGATGGTCGAGCCGAGTCCGTACTCGCCGGCCAGCCGTCTCTTCTGGAACGAGACGTACATCGACGTCGCCCGGGCGCCCGGTCTGGACGCGAGCGAGGAGGCCCGCGAGGCGCTGGATGACCCGTCGTTCCGCGAGCAGATCGCCAGGCTCCGCAAGAACGAGCTCACGGATCACCCGGCCGTCGCCGCCGCGAAGCGGCGGGTGCTCGACCCTCTGGCACAGCAGGCCTTCCAGGGGAACCCCCCGGAGGGCCTGACCGAGTTCGCCGCGAACCCGCGCGCCGCGGACTACGCGCGGTTCCGCGCGGAGGTCGAGCGGCGCGGCGCCTGGTGGGGCGCGTGGCCGCGGATCGAACGCGAAGGCGCGCTCGCCGGATCGGCCCTCGACGACGACCGGGCGCGCTACCACCTGTTCGTCCAGTGGGTGGCTTCCCAGCAGCTGTCGGAGGCCGCCGGGCGCGCGGGCGCGGACGGCGGCCTGATGCTCGACCTCCCGATCGGGGTGAACGGCGCCGGCTACGACGTCTGGCGCGAACGTGACTCGTTCGTGCCCGACGTCGCGGCCGGCGCCCCTCCGGACGCGTTCTGGTCCCAGGGCCAGGACTGGGGAGCGCCGCCGCCACATCCGCACGGCGCCCGTGAGGCCGGCTACCGCTACCACGACGAGGTGTTCCGCACGCTGTTCCGGTACGCGGCGGTCGCCCGCATCGATCACGTGATCGGGCTGCACCGGCTCTACTGGGTGCCGCGAGGCGCCTCGGCCAAAGACGGCGTCTACGTCCGCTATCGGGCGCAGGAGTGGTACGCGCTGCTCTCGATCGCCGCGAACGAGAGCCGGCGCGGTCGTCGTGGGCGAGGACCTCGGAACCGTCCCCGGCTACGTCCGTCCGGCGATGAAGGCACACGGGCTCCTGCGGACCTACGTCGCGCAGCGGGAGGCCGGCGGCGCCGGCCTCCCCGAGCCACCGGCCGAGTCCGTCGCCGCCCTGAACACCCATGACATGCCCACGTGGGCGGGCTTCTGGCGCGGGACCGACGTCCCGCTCCGGGAGGAGCTCGGCCTGATCGATCACTCGCAGGCGGAGCTGATCCTGGAGGCCCGACGCGAGGTACGCGGAGCGCTCCCCGCGTCGCTCCCCGGGCTCCTCGCCGACCCCGACGGCGAGGACCCTCGCGCGTCGTTGGAGGCATCGCTCGAACAGCTCGCCTCGAGCCGCGCCGCGATCGTGATGGCCTCGCTCGGCGACCTGCTTGCTCGAGGCCGACCCGCAGAACGTGCCGGGCACCGGACCGGAACGGCTGAACTGGCGTCGCCGGTATCCGTGGACGCTCGAGGACATCCGACGTCGTCCGGAGATCGTCTCGACGCTCGAACGCATCCACCGGGCACGACGAAGCGGAGGAACCGGCGCGCCTGGAGATGCCGGGGAGTCGTGAACGAGGTCGCGATGAACCCGGATCTGACCGCGGATGACCTGTACCTCTTCGCGGAGGGAACGCACGGCCGCCTCGCCGACAAGCTGGGAGCCCACGTCGGTCCCGACGGCACGTCGTTCTCCGTCTGGGCGCCGAACGCGCAAGAGGTCTCGGTGATCGGCGACTTCAACGGCTGGAACGCGGAGTCGCATCCACTCGAGCCGGTTCGCTCCTCCGGCATCTGGTCCGGGCTCGTCGAAGGAGCGCTCACCGGGCAGACCTACAAGTTCCACATCCGCTCGCTCCACGCCGGCTACCGCGTCGACAAGGCCGACCCGTTCGCGTTCCGCTCGGAGACACCGCCGAAGACGGGCTCCGTCGTCTGGGATCTCTCCTACGACTGGGACGACGACGGATGGCTCGCCGGCCGCGCCAAGCGGAGCGAGCTGTCGGCACCGATGTCGATCTACGAGGTGCACCTCGGCTCGTGGCGCCGCGGGAAGGACGGTGGCTGGCTCGACTATCGGGACGTCGCGCCCCCGCTCGCCGAGCACGCGCTCGACCTCGGCTTCACACACGTCGAGCTGCTGCCGATCATGGAGCATCCGTTCTACGGCTCGTGGGGATACCAGACGACCGGCTACTTCGCGCCCACGGGCAGGTTCGGCACGCCGCAAGACCTGATGTTCCTGATCGACCATCTGCACCAGCGAGGTCTGGGCGTGATCCTCGACTGGGTGCCATCCCATTTCCCCGCGGACGAGCACGGCCTGGCGTACTTCGACGGGACACACCTGTATGAGCATGCGGACCCCCGCCGCGGGTACCACCCGGACTGGCACACGCTGATCTTCAACTACGGGCGCAACGAGGTCAGGAGCTTCCTGCTCTCCAGCGCCGACCACTGGCTCCGCGCGTATCACGCGGACGGGCTGCGCGTGGATGCCGTCGCCTCGATGCTCTACCTCGACTACTCGCGGAAGGAAGGTGAGTGGCTGCCGAACATCCACGGCGGTCGCGAGAACCTCGAGGCGGTCTCCTTCCTCCGCCGGCTGAACGAGGACGTGTACCGGGAGCATCCCGGCATCCAGACCTTCGCGGAGGAATCCACCGCCTGGCCGATGGTGTCGCGTCCGACCGACGTGGGCGGGCTCGGCTTCGGTTTCAAATGGGACATGGGCTGGATGCACGACACGCTGCAGCACCTGCGCCGCGAGCCGATCCACCGGCGCTACCACCACAACGAGCTCACCTTCCGACAGGTGTACGCGTACTCCGAGAACTTCGTGCTGCCGCTGTCTCACGACGAGGTCGTCCACGGGAAGGGCTCCCTCCTCGGCAAGATGCCGGGCGATGACTGGCAGCGGTTCGCCAACCTGCGGCTGTTGTTCGGCTACCAGTGGGCGCAGACCGGCAAGAAGCTCCTCTTCATGGGCGATGAGCTCGGTCAGCCGAGCGAATGGGACCACGACGCGAGCGTCGAATGGCACCTCCTCGACGATCCCCCGCACGCCGGGATCGCCCGCTGGGTGAGCGACCTCAACGCGTTGCATCGTGCCGAGCCTGCGCTGCACACGTTCGACGCGGAACCCCGCGGATCCGAGTGGATCGACGCCTCGGACGCCGAAGGGGGCACGCTGTGCTTCCTCCGACGCGGTCCGTCCGTGCGCGACGTGATCGTGGTCGCACTGAACCTCACTCCGATGCCGCACGAGCGGTTCCGCATCGGGCTGCCGGACGGAGGCACGTGGCACGAGGCGTTGAACAGCGATGCCGAGATCTACGGGGGCTCGGGCATGGGGAACCTCGGCCGCGTGATGGCGGAGCCGACGCCGTGGCACGGCCGACCACACAGCACGCAGATCGTGCTTCCCCCACTTTCCTGCTCGTTCTTCCGGCCCGGAACCGACCGGCATGGAGGGGTTCCGACCTCGTGACGATCCGGGTGTGGCCGGGAACCCCGTACCCGCAGGGCGCGACGTGGGACGGCGAGGGCGTGAACTTCTCGCTCTTCTCCGAGCACGCCACGGGCGTCGACCTCTGTCTCTACGATCGGCCGGACGACGCGGTGGAGGCCGAGCGGATCCCGCTCACCAACCGAACCGACCTGCTCTGGCACGCCTACCTGCCCGACGTGCGGCCGGGGCGCCTCTACGGCTACCGCGTCCACGGCCCGTGGGAGCCGCGAGAGGGTCACCGGTTCAACCCCCACAAGTTGCTCCTGGATCCGTACGCGAGGGCGATGAGCGGGCCGGTCCGATGGAACGACTCCGTGTACGGATACGAGATCGGCCATCCGGATGAGGACCTCTCGTTCGACGAGCGGGACAGCGCCGGCGCGATGCCGAAGAGCATCGTGATCGATCCGGCCTTCACCTGGGGAGAGGATCGGCGCCCCGAGACGCCGTGGAACCGCACGGTGGTCTACGAGACGCACGTGAAGGGATTCACGAAGCTCCACCCCTCGATCCCGCCCGAGATCAGGGGCACGTACCTCGCGCTCGCGCACGATCCGGTCCTCGAACATCTGCGATCGCTCGGAGTCACCGCGGTGGAGCTCATGCCCGTGCACCAGTTCGTCGACGACCGGGTCCTCGTCGATCGCGGGCTGTCCAACTACTGGGGATACAACTCCATCGGGTTCTTCGCCCCGCATCACGGCTACGCGACGCACACGGTCGGCCAGCAGGTCTACGAGTTCAAGTCGATGGTGAAGACCTTGCACCGCGCCGGCATCGAGGTGATCCTCGATGTGGTCTACAACCACACGGCCGAAGGGAACCACCTCGGGCCGACCCTATCCCTCCGAGGCATCGACAACAAGGCCTTCTATCGGCTGTCACCCGAGGATGCCCGCTACTACACCGACTTCTCAGGCACCGGGAACAGCCTCAACATGCTGCACCCGCGCGCGATCCAGCTGATCATGGACAGCCTCCGGCACTGGGTGCTCGAGATGCACGTCGACGGCTTCCGGTTCGACCTGGCGCCGGTCCTGGCCCGAGAGCTGTACGAGATGAATCGCCTCGGGACGTTCTTCGACATCATCCAGCAGGACCCGGTGCTCTCGCAGGTGAAGCTGATCGCCGAGCCGTGGGACGTCGGACCCGGCGGGTACCAGGTGGGCAACTTCCCGGTGGGCTGGGCCGAGTGGAACGGGAAGTACCGCGACTGCGTGCGGAGGTTCTGGCGAGGCGATCCGGGACAGCTTCCGGAGCTCGCGTTCCGGCTGTCGGGCTCCAGCGACCTGTACGAGGCGAGCGGCCGCAACACCTACGCCTCGGTGAACTTCGTGACGGCGCACGACGGGTTCACGCAGCAGGACCTCGTGATGTACGCGGACAAGCACAACGAGCCGAACGGTGACGGCAACAAGGACGGGACGAACGAGAACTACTCATCCAACTGGGGCGTCGAGGGTCCGTCCGACCAGCCTGAGGTCGTCGAGATCCGCCAGCGGATGAAGCGAAACCTGATGGCCACGCTCGTCTTCTCCCAGGGTGTGCGGATGCTCCTCGGCGGTGACGAGATCGGCCGCTCCCAGGGCGGGAACAACAACGCGTACTGCCAGGACAACGAGCTGAGCTGGTTCGACTGGGAGCGCCGAGACCTGGACATGCTGAGGTTCGCTCGAGAAACGCTGAAGATCTTCCGGTCGAATCCCGTGTTGCGACGGCGTTCGTTCTTCAGCGGGATGCTCGACGGCGGTCGCCAGAAGGACGTGATGTGGGTTCGCGCGGACGGCGCGGAGATGACCGACGCGGATTGGTCGGATCCGGAGAACCGTGTCTTGGGGATGCTGATCCCCGGGCGGGCGACGGACGAACGTGACGAACGCGGGCGTCTGATCCGGGGTGACACGGTGCTGCTGCTCCTGAACGGCGGCTCCCGCTCGAGGAAGATCACCCTGCCGCGCCTCGAGGGGAGCGGCCTCTGGCACGAGGTCCTCAACACCGCCCGGCCGGGTCACGCGCGGGTGGTGCGCCGCGAGGCGCTGAACCTCATCGCGCACTCGCTGATGCTGCTGCGGTTCGAGGGCGCGGAGCGCTCGTCCGAGCGCTCCGGGGGCGGCTCCTGAGCCGAACGGCTCAGGCACCGCCACGGATCCGCTCCTACCCCTGCAGCGCCTCTCGGGCCTTCTCGTTGTCGCTCGTCACGAGCACCGCTCGATCACCGGTCGCGAGGTACGCGATCGAGACGTTGATCCCGGCGGTCGCCACCCTGCCGGCCACTCGTCCGAGCGCGCCCGGCTTGTCGGCATCTTGACCGGTGAGGTCGATGACGACGGCGTCGGCCTCACCCTCCACCTTGATGTCGGCGAGGATCAACGCGTTCTGCGCGATCATCGCGTTCTCCACCAGGACGTGCACGACGCCGACGCCGTCGTCGGTCGTCGCGCAGAACCCCTCGATGTTGACCCCTGCGTCGCCCAACGCCTCGCCCATGTGAGCGAGCTGGCCCGCGCGGTCGTCGAGCACCACCGTCAGATCCGTGGCCATCTGATCACCCTCTCCTACATCCCGAGCGCGGCCAGCGCTTTGTCGTTGTCATCGGTCACGGCGACGGCTCGGTTGTTCGTCGCGAGGTACACGGCCTGCATGTTGACCCCGGCGTCTGCCACCGCGCGCGCCATCTTGCCCATCGTGCCCGGCGTTCCCGCGCCCTCCGATATCTCGCTCACGATCGCCAGGGACTCGCTCTCGACGGTCAGGCCGGCGCCTTCGAGCGCGGCCCGCGCGGCAGCGCCGTCCTCGACCAGGAGATGGATCACGCCTCGATCACCCAGTCCGACACCACAGAGCCCTTCGATGTTGATGCCCGCGTTGCCCAGCGCCTCGCCGATGTCCGCCAGCCCTCCGGGACGATCCTCGACGGTGACACCAAGATCGATCGGCATCGGTTTCCCCCTTCCGTTCGCAACTCTCGGTCTACGCCCCGAGCGCCAACCCGTCAAATCTCCGGCGGCCGACCGGCCGCCCCGCGAGCGCTATCAGCCGACCCCTTCCGGCGGCGGCTCCTCGTCGGGGCTGGGAGCGGGGACCTCCCGGGGCGGGTTCTCCACCTGGGTTCGCGGCGCCCCGATCTCGACGTCGAGGATCAACGCGGCCGGCGCGTCGACACCGAGCCCGTCGACCGCGAACAGATCGATGGCTTCGCCGCAGCCCCCGGCAGCGACCAGGAGGGTCGTTCGGTCGAGCCACCCCAGCGCCTCGGTAGGTCGCGTCTCGTCCGGGACGGCGGTCCTCGTCTCCCCTCGGTTCAGGACCAGGGCCGTGCGCCCCTCGCAGGCGGTGCCTTCGGTGACCGCCTGGAGGGTCCCCGACGGGGCGAGCCGGAGACCGTCCGCGACACTCCCCTCCGTGCCGCGCCACGCGGTTCCGAATCCGGTCCGAGTCTCGAGCTTCATGAAATGAAGCTCCGGGTAGCCCTCCTCGTGTTGGGCCGTCCACCATAAGGTTCGCCCGTTCGGCGAGAACGCGAGCGAGGTGAACTCGGTCCCGCGCTCGGAGAAGATCAACCGCTGCGGATCCTCCCCCTCGTTCGTCGACAGCCAGATCTCCTGTCCCTCCGGTCGTCTCCACCACGAACGACAGCGCGAGACCGCTCGGGTGGTAGGCGACCTGGAGGTACTTCCCCGGAGGGAGCGACACGAGCCGGATCAGGCGGCCGTCGTCGACGAAGCGCTTCCTCGGGATGCCCTTCGCATCGGCGAACACCACCGCGAGGCCGAGTGGATGCCCCCAGTCGAAGGCACGCAACGAGGTGTCGACCGCCGGGAGATCCGGGGCGTCGCCACCGACGCCACGGATCTCGAACCGGTCAAGCAGCACGCGATCACCCTGCGGGCCCCAGGCGAACGGACCGGCGTCCTCCACCGGGAACAGGCATGCGAGATCTTCCTCGTCGGGGTCGAGCGCCCACGCCCGGCCGTCGGCGACGAAGGCGACGGTATGGGTTGCACCGGCTCCGCCGGTGCATCCCGCGGGCAGCGGAGTCCCGTCCGGCATCCGAGCGCCGGTGACCACGACGGACGGGGACTCCGTCGCGCCCGGCGACGGCGTCGGGGTCTCGTCGTCGGCCGTCGGCTGCGTGCACGCGCCGGCGAAGAGCGCCGCCGCGAGCACGAACCGGGTCCATCGCATGGTCGGTCTCGGACGGTACACCGAGACCGACCTCGGGGCGAGGGACCGATCAGAGATCGCCGCGGAGCCCCCACAGCTCGGGGAAGAAGCGCTTGTCGAGCGTGGTGCGGAGATATCCGACGCCCGAAGAGCCACCCGTCCCCCGCTTCGCTCCGATCTCGCGTTCCACCATCAAGACGTGGACGGAACGCCATCGAGCGACGTTCTCGTCGTGATCGAGCAAAGCCTCCGAGACGGCGAACAGCTCCTGCTGCTCGCGAGCCATCGCGACGAGAGAGGCAGACCGCTGCTCGTCGTCGTCCGCCGGCATCGGCAGGCCACTGGACTCCAGGAGCGCACAGAAGCCGTCCCAGAGTGTCGGCTCGGCGAGCCGGCGCTGGAGGCGATCGCGCTCCTCGGGCGAGGCGGCGAGATCCTGGAGGAGCCGTTCGTCCTTCAGCCCGCTGATGCATTCGAGCTCCCGGAACTGCGCGGACTGGAATCCGGACGCCGGGGCCAGGTGGTCACGGAACGCGAGGAAGTCCTGCGGCGACATCGTCTCGAGCACCTCGATGTGTTCGATCAAGACCCGCTCGATCGCGTGCACGCGCTTGAGATAGTGACGGGCGCGCTCGGTATCCCCATCGAAGAGGCGATCGCGCACCGACTCGAGCTCGAACAGGATCTGCTTGAACCACAGCTCGTACGCCTGGTGGACCACGATGAACAGGAGTTCGTCGTGCACGGGAGGATCGGACAGGAGCTGCTGGAGCGAGGTCAGCTCCGAGAGCTTCAAGTAGTCGCCGTAGGTGAGGAGGTCTACGTCGGTCTCGCTGGTCCGACCGAACCGCCGTTGTCTCCCCTCCTCCATCACCGAAGCCTAGCGAAGGCGCACCGCAGTGATCCCAGCTATCCGTGCAACTCGCCGAGGCCATATCCTGTGGTTGCCTCACCGGAGGGAGGCACCCCGTGGCCGACATCGAACCGATCGGGAAGCGCGAAGGGCGCACGGCTCGCGCGTGGCCCGCAGCGCTCAGCGCCGAGCTGTCGGATCAGCTCGCGGACGCCGTCCTGGTCGCCGATACGGAGGGTCACTACGTCGAGGCGAACCTCGCGGCCGCCACCCTGCTCGGCTACTCGCGGGCGGAGCTCTTGTCGATGGGGGTCGCCGACGTGACGGTCGGTCCGCCCGGGTGGTCCCAGTCCGAGTACGTCCGCTTCTCCAAGGACGGCTACTGGCGAGGGATGGTGGACCTCCGTTGCAAGGACGGCTCGTCCGTGCGCGTCGACGCTCGGGCGAGCGTGCTCCAGACCCCCGAGGGTCGGTGGGGCATCTCGGTCCTCCGCGAAGTCGACGAAGCGGGTGCAGAGGCGCTGGCGCGAGCACTGGAGGAAGCGCGGAACACCCTGCAGCTCGTGACGCTCGGCGCGGCCGACGGGATCACGATCCAGGATGCCGAGGGACGATTGGTGTACGCGAACCTCGCCGCCGCGCACATCTCGGGCTACGGATCGGTCGACGAGTTCCTGGCCGCGGAACCACGCGAGCGGCTCGCGCACTGGGAGATATTGAACGAGGACGGCGAGGCATTCCCCATCGACGAGCTCCCGGGCCGCCGTGTTCTCGCGGGTGAGCCCGAGGCCGAGGCCGTGCTCCGCGTCCGTGACCGAAGGGACGGACACGAGTTCTGGTCGCTCGTCAAGGCGACCGCCACCTTCGACGCACAGGGCCGGGTGCGGCACGCGATCAACCTCTTCCGTGACATCACCGGTCAGAAGGAGACGGAGCGGAGCGCCCAACGGAAGGCGACCCAGATGTCCCATCTCTATGCGATCACGGCGGCTCTCTCGCAGACGACGGACATCGCGGTGATCGCCGAGGCCCTGGCTGAGCAAACCCTGACGGCGTTCGAGGCCTCTCGAGGGGCGGTCGTGCTTCTCTCTCAGGACGGGGCCGCATTGGAGACGGTCGCTTGGCGGGGACACGAACCCTCGGTATTCGAAAGCTGGCGCCGACTCCCTCTGGACGCGGCGACGCCGATCGGCGATGCCATCCTCAGGAACGAACCGGTGGTCATCACGAGTCGGGACGAGTGGCTCACCCGATATCCGGAGTTGGGTCGGGGAGAGATACCGGCCGCGTCGGCTTCGATCCCTCTCGACATCGGCGACCGAGCGATCGGCGGGCTCACGCTCAGCTTCGATGAGGCTCGAGCGTTCAGCGAAGAAGATGTCGGGTTCATGCTGGGCGCCGCCCGCCAGGGAGCACAGGCGTTGGAGCGGGCCCACTCGGAGGAGATCCGGCGTCTCGCCGAGGCTCGTCTCTCGCTCCTCGCCCGGGCCGGAGGGCTCCTCGCCGAGTCACTCGACTACCGGAAGACCCTCGGCGCGGTGGTCGACCTCGTCGTACCTCAGCTTGCCGACTGGGCATCGGTCGAGATCCTGGAACCGGACGGGTCCATCCAGCCTCTGGCGATGGGACACGTAGACCCGGAAAAGGTGGCGTTCGCCACGGAGTTCCGGAAGCGACGACCGCCGGACCTGTCGGCTCCGACCGGCGTCGGGCATGTGATCACGACCGGTCAACCGGAGGTCGTCCCCGAGATCACGGAGGAGATGATCGCTGCCATCGACGACCCCGAAGTGCGAGAACTGGTGCGCGAGCTGCAGCTCCACTCGGCCATGACCGTGCCACTCTCGGCCCGGGGGAGAACCCTCGGGGCGATGACGTTCGTGTGGGCTGAGTCGGGACGGACCTACACGGCGGCCGATCTCGCCCTCGCCCAAACGCTTGCCGCGCGCGTCGCGCTCGTGATCGACAACGCGCGCCTGTACCGTGAACGCGACCACATCGCCAGGACGCTGCAGCAGAGCCTGCTCCCGCCGGAACCCCCGACGATCGAAGGCATCGATCTGGCGGCCCGGTACCGGCCGGCCGGAGAGGGCATCGAAGTGGGCGGTGACTTCTACGACGCGTTCGACATCGGTGAAGGCGAGTGGACGATCGCCCTGGGCGACGTGTGCGGGAAGGGTCCGGACGCCGCGGCGCTGATGGGGATGGTGCGACACACCATCAGGGCCGCAGCGATCCGCGAACGCGCGCCCGCCCGGGTCCTCGCCACGGTGAACGCCGCGGTCGGTCGGCAGACCTCCGAGGAGCAGTTCTGCACCGCCGTCGCCGCCCGGCTCCGTCCCCAGGGAGACCGAGTGATCGCGTGGATCTGCGTGGCAGGTCATCCGCCTCCCGTGGTCCTCCGCAGCGACGGATCCTTGCACTGGATCCGCGGGTCGGGAGCCCTCTTGGGCGTCTTCGACGACGCGGAGCTGGCCGAGGACGAGCTTCGGCTGGCTCTCGGAGACACGCTGGTGTTGTACACGGACGGCGTGACCGAAGAGGGCGGAGGGGATCGTCCGTTCGGTGAAGAAGGGCTGGCGGCCGTCCTGCGACCGGCGGTGGGTGCCACCGCCTCGGAGATCGTGGGACGCATCGAGGAGGCGGTGCTCGCTCACGGCTCGGGTGAGCCGAGGGACGACATCGCGATCCTCGCGGTCAAGGCGACAGGCTGACCGCGGCTACGGCTGCCAGGCGCCGACCGCGGTGCGGAATGGGTGCACCTCGATGTTCTGCCAAACCCCGTCCGTGACGTACGGGTCCCCTGAGAGCCAGGCGTCCACGCCCTCCCCGTCGGCGAACTCGACGAGCAGCATCGACCCGATCATGTCGCCGACGTCGTTTAGGATCGCGCCGCCGACCAACACGTTCCCACCGTCGACGAGCGGCTGGATCGACTGAAGATGGGTCGGTCGGGTTCGCCGGCGCCGCTCGATCGCATCTCCATCCATGCCGTCCTTCGCGACCACCAGGAACTGCATCCGAGACCTCCCTCGCTCGTGGGAAGGGGTCAACCTATCCGCCGGGAGATCTACTGGACGTCGCGGATGCGGGTGAACGTGAACCCGAGCGCGAGCGTGATCGCCGTATAGCCGAGGATCACGAACAGCGCCCGACCGGGGGTGATCGTGTAGGACTCGAACGTGGAGACCTGGAAATCCGTGGTCTGCCAACCCAGGAACGAGACCAGATTGTCGCCGAGGAGCCAGGGCGACCAGAGCGGCCGGAAGCCGCGGATCAGCCCTTCGATCACCGCCGTCCACACGAAGACCACGCCGAGCGCCGCGGCCGTGTGCCGGCCGATCGCGGCGACCGCTCCCCCGATGACAGCCGAGATCGCGGCGGCGAGCGACACCCTGAGCGCCGTCGTCAGCAGGTCGGTCCACCAGGCGCCGTCGACTCCGATCGTGGAACCACGAACCATCGCCGCGAGGGCGAGCCCCGCGGACAGGAACGCCACGATCAAGGCGGTCATCACGAAGACGCCGGCGGTAAGGACCACGATCCTCGACGCGAACCAACGGAGACGCCGAGGCTCCCAGGTGAAGATCGTGCTGATGGTTCCTGTCTGCCAGGACGCGGCCACAGACGAGGCCCCGATCACAAGCCCGAGGATGCTCGTGATGGAGGAGACGCCCTCGAGGATCTGCGGGAGATCCACCAGCGCGAGGTGCGACGGCATGTACTGGTTGGGGTCGCTGAAGTTCTCGCGGCAGAAGTCATCGATGGGCATCCCGAGGTTCCCGTCGCCGAAGTCCGCGACCAGACACTTCGCGACCTCCTCCCGTGCCTGCGTTCGCGCCGCCGCGATCACGGCGGTCGTCGGAGGTGTCGAGTCCACGGCCGCGATCACGAGCCCGATGCCCGTCGCCAGGAGGGCTCCGGCCAGCACAACCACCACCAGGCGCCGCGACCGGAACCGGAGGAGCTCGGATGCCAGAAGGCGCCTCATGCGCCCACCTGGTGATCGTCGCCGGTGAGCTCAAGGAACGCCTGCTCCAGGTTGCCCTCGTCCGGCTGGAGGAGGGACGGATAGATCCCCTTCGCTGCGAGCGCCCTCGCGACGCGCTCCCCTTCCTCCGGCGGGACCGACGCCTTGAGCAGGTCACCCTCGATGCTCGCGGCGATGCCGGCGTCGGTGAGCGCGAGGTGGCCAGCCTGTAGGTCGGAGACGCGGACCGCGATGCGCGCTCCGCGGCCTGACGCGAGCACGTCGTGCACCGAGCCGGTGGCGACGAGACGACCGCGTGCGAGGATCGCGACCCGATCGGCGACCTGCTGGACTTCCGAGAGGATGTGACTCGAGACGAACACCGTCCGGCCTTCCGCACCGAGACTCCGCAGGAGGTCGCGCACCTCGACGATCCCCGCGGGATCGAGTCCGTTCGCGGGCTCGTCGAGGATCAGCAGCGACGGATCCTTCAGCAACGCCGCGGCGATGCCGAGGCGTTGCTTCATCCCCAGGGAGTAGGTCCGCACCATGTCGTTCGCGCGAGTGGTGAGCCCGACACGATCGAGCGCCGCATCGACGGCATCCTGTGTGATGCCGTCGATCCTCGCGAGGATCTGCAGGTTCCGCCGGCCCGTGAAGCGCGGGAACATGGCCGGCGCCTCTACGATCGACCCGACCCGGCGGATCACGCCCGGGAGCCCTCGAGGGACGTCGTTGCCGAGGAGACGAGCACTCCCGGCGGATGCGGCGACGAGCCCGAGGAGACACCGGATCGTCGTCGTCTTGCCGGCTCCGTTCGGGCCCAGGAACCCGAACACCCCTCCCTCGGTGACCTCGAGGTCCAACCCGTCGAGGGCGACCGTCGGAGGACGACGGAATCGTCGGTACTCCTTGCGGAGTCCCTCGATCTCGATCACGGGTGCCATCGACGTCCGACCGTACTCGGAGTCGAGATCGCGGGCACGGAGCACCGCCCAGGTTGCTACCGTCCGGCGGAACGAAGGGAGCACGGGTGGACCCGAACCACGAGATCTTGTTCGAGCCGGTCACGATCGGCCCGAAGACGCTCAGGAATCGCTTCTATCAGGTGCCCCATTGCTCGGGATTCGGCACCGACAAGCCGTGGACGCAGGCGGCACATCGCGGCGTGAAGGCCGAGGGTGGATGGGCCGCGGTCTGCACGGAATACGCACCCTTCTCCCCCGACTCAGACGAGGCACCCCTGATCGCCGCGCGGTTCTGGGACGAGGACGACATGCGGGC
This sequence comes from uncultured Actinomycetota bacterium, assembly GCA_963762015.1. Classification (GTDB taxonomy): domain Bacteria; phylum Actinomycetota; class UBA4738; order UBA4738; family HRBIN12; genus JAJNBA01. The sequence continues at coordinate 351,725 of CAVXJL010000002.1, read as the reverse complement.
GCTGCGACTCATGACGGATGCCGCGCACGAGCACGGCGCCCTCGCCGGGCTCGAGCTCCACCACACGGGTGCGCACGCGCCGAACACCCAGACGCGGCTCCCCTCGATCGCGCCGAGCCAGCTCGCCTCCGACCTGGAACCGCACGTCGTCCCGAAGGAGATGGAGACGGCAGACATCCGTCGGGTGGTGGACGGCTGGGCGCAGGCGGCCGTCCGCGCGCGCGACTGCGGGTTCGACATCGTCTACGTCTACGGAGCGCACTCGTACCTGCCGATGCAGTTCCTCTCGCCCTTCTACAACAAGCGCACCGACACCTACGGCGGAACGCTGAAGGATCGCGCGCGCTTCTGGCTCGAGACGCTCGAAGGGGTGCGCGATGCGATCGGCGCGGAGTGCGCGGTGGTGACCCGCATCGCGGTGGACGCGCTCGGGCCGGCGGGTATCCACGTCGAGGAGGCGTTGGAGTTCGTCAACCTAGCTGACGACCTCGTCGACCTCTGGGACGTGAACGTCGGCTCGATCGCGTACTGGAGCAAGGACTCGGGAACGTCGCGCTACTTCGAGGAGGGCTACCAGCTCGAGTGGACCGGCGGGATCCGCCAGGCGACGGCCAAGCCGATCGTCGGGGTCGGGCGGCTCACGAGCCCCGACAAGATGGCGTCGATCGTGCGCAGTGGCGTCTGGGACCTGATCGGCGCCGCGCGGCCCTCGATCGCGGACCCGTTCCTGCCGCAGAAGATCTCCGAAGGCCGCACGGACGAGATCCGTGAGTGCACCGGTTCGAACGTCTGCATCATGAAGGTGGACGGGTTCGGGCACCTCGGCTGCATCCAGAACGCGACCGCGGGCGAGGAACACCGGCGCGGCTGGCACCCCGAACGGTTCGAGCGTGCATCCAACGCCGAGAAGGGCGTCCTGGTGGTCGGCGCCGGCCCGGCCGGCATGGAGTGCGCGATCACGCTCGGACGGCGCGGGTTCGAGGCCGTCCACCTGGTGGAGGCGGAGCCCGAGATCGGGGGACGGATGCGGTGGGTGCGACGGCTCCCCACCCTCGGGGACTGGGGACGGATCGTCGACCACCGGAAGGTGATGCTGTCGAAGCTCCGCAACGTCGAGGTGGTGACCGGGCGCCGGCTGACGGCCGAGGACGTGCGCGACTACGGCGCGCAGATCGTCGTCGTGGCAACCGGCTCGCGCTGGTCGGGCGAAGGACTCCAGTCATCCACCCATGAGCCCATCGACGGCGCCTCGGCGTCGCTCCCGCACGTGCTCACGCCGGAACAGGTGATGGATGGGAAGCGACCACCCGGTCGCCGCGTGGTCGTCTACGACGCCGAGGGGTATTTCGTCGGACCGGGGGTCGCGGAGCTCCTTGCGGACGAGGGTCTCGAGACCCACCTCGTCACGTCCCTGGATGTGGTGTCGCCGATCTCCGACCTGACCCTGGAAGGACCGATGCTCAGACAACAACTCCACGAGCGCGGCGTGATCGCGCATCGCGGCATCACCGTCCTCTCGGTCGAGCCCGGCCGGGTCTCGGGTGAAGACGAGTTCGAGGAGCCGTGGTCGATCGAAGCCGACGGGATCGTGCTGGTGACACAACAGGTCTCCGACGACGCGCTGTATCGGGGATTGATCGAGGATCCTGTTGCGCTCGAAGCGTCGGGGATCGAAGCCGTCTACCGGATCGGCGACTGCGTGGCGCCGCGGATGATCTCGGAGGCTGTCTTCGACGGCCACCGGCTGGCGCGTGAGATCGACGGCGTCGATCCCTCCGTCGCGCTGCCCTTCGACCGTGAGCGCGGTCTGCCCGACGTCGAACCCGTCGCGAGATGATGGTCCGAGATGGATACGAGGCCACTCGGCACGGACCTTCCCGACGGCGTCCGGTTCATCGGGCCGGAGGTTGACTGGGAGCCAGGGTGGGCCACGGGTGACGCGCCGACCACCGCAGACCTGAACGCCTGCGTTGCATGTGGTCTGTGCCTGCCCCACTGCCCCACGTATCGCCTGACCGGGGAGGAGTCGGCATCGCCGCGCGGCCGGATCACCGCGATGCGTGCGGTCCACGAGGGGCGCGCGGTGACGGATGAGACGTTCACCCGATTCATGGACCTGTGCCTCGTGTGCCGCGCGTGCGAGGAGGTGTGCCCCTCGCACGTGCCTTTCGGTCGGATGATGGAGGCGGCGCGCACGCAGATCGAGCCGCTGCGTTCGCGACGCGCGAGGTTCCTTCGTTGGCTCGGGCTGGATGTCGTGCTTCCCTCGAGGAAGCTCACGTGGGTCGCGGGCGCGCTCGCTCCGCTCGCCCGCCCGTTCCTCCCGTCTCGCGTCCGGGCGATGATCCCTCGAGGCGGCGGCGAGCCGTTCACGCGACTCACTCGCCTCACATCGCCGGAAGGCGACTCACGTGGAACCGTCGCACTGCTCTCCGGCTGCGTACAGGACCGCTGGTTCCGGCGCGTGAACCGAGCCACGATCCGGGTGCTCGCGAGGAACGGCTGGCGCGTCGTCGTGCCGCGCGCGCAGACGTGCTGCGGAGCACTTGCCGCACACAACGGACACCTCGGGACGGCGCGGAGGCTCGCGAGGAAGAACGCGGCGGCGTTCGCCTCCGTGGATCACGTCGTCGTGAACGCCGCAGGTTGTGGCGCGCACATGCAGTCGTACGGCGAGCTGGTCGAAGGCGCCGATCTCCCCGTGCGCGACGTGATGGAGTTCCTGCACGCCGAGGGTCTCGCCGGCGGTGCAGGCTCGCTCCCCCGGCCCACCCGGATCGCCTACCACGATGCCTGTCACGCGCTGCGGGCCCAGAAGATCCACGATCAGCCGCGCGAGCTGCTCGGCACGATCGGCAACCTCGAGCTCGTCGACATCCCGAACGGCGACCGCTGTTGCGGCGCCGCCGGGATCTACAACGTCACCGAGCCGGAGATGTCCGGCCGGCTGATGCGTGAGAAGGCCGAAGCGGTCGTCTCGACGGGGCAGCCGTGGTTGCCTCCGGCAACCCCGGCTGCACGATGCAGCTCATCGCCGGCCTCTATGCGAGGGACGTTCGGATGGACGTGGTCCATCCGATCGAACTGCTCGACGCCGCCGGCGGCGTACCCTGAGCTACCAGCGAGGGTCGGCCGCGAGGAGCGCAGCCTCGCCCGTGCAATCGGTCCCGGCTCCGTAGCGCGGGTCCGCACCGACACCCAGCCGGATGTAGAAGCACGCGCCCGGCCGAGCCTGCACCGCCGCCGCCCACACCGTGTCCGACGACGAGACGCTCACGACATCCAGACCGAACGACGCCTCGTCTCGCGGCACGGAACGCCAGGTCGGGGACATCGTCGTCGAGCGCCTCGGCGTCGGCTTCCTCGAACGAACCTCGCCCGGTCGTACACGATCTCCGCGGCCGCCTGCGCCCGCCGGAGCGTGTCCTGGGCGTGGCCGATCGAGTTCGCCAGCGGCCGGTTCGCGAAGATCTCCACGAGCAGGAAGAGTCCGCCTACCAGCAGCGTCCCCGCGATGACCCAGAATCCCCGATTCGAGTGGTGCGGCTCGGGTCCCAGCTCGTCGTCGTACGCGCGGATGAGGTCGTCGTCGGTGGCCATCCCCAGCAGGGTACGAAACCGCCGATCCGATACGTTCGAACGCATGCCCGAGGAGATCGCGCCGAACGTGCTGTCGTGGGCGAGCGAGCTCGACGACCTAACGCGCGAGCAGGCGGCGTTGACTGCCCGCCTGCCGATCTTCGCCGGGCACCTGGCGCTGATGCCCGACGCCCATCTCGGCAAGGGCGCCACGATCGGCTCGGTGATCCCGACCGAGAGCGCGGTGATCCCGTCCGCGGTCGGCGTCGACATCGGCTGCGGGATGGCGGCTCGGCGATTGGATCTCACGAAGGAGGGTCTTCCGGACGGGTTGGACACATGGATCTCCGCGATGGAGGCACCGTCCCCGCCGGGCTCGGCCGTTGGCATGGCGAACCGTCCGACGACGCGCGAGCCTGGTTCGCGGAGCACGCGCCGCCCCCGACACTCGACGACCCGGAGCGGGCAGTGGCGCAGCTCGGCACCCTCGGGTCCGGCAACCACTTCATCGAACTCGCCACGGACGAGGACGATCGGGTCTGGATCCTCCTGCACTCGGGTTCGCGTGGCGGCGGCAACAAGCTCGCGACGATGCACACGAAGACGGCGAGGTAGCTTCACGAAGGCCTCGGACACGCGGCTCGAAGACCCCGAGCTCGCGTGGCTCCAGGAGAGCACGCCGGAGTTCGATGCCTACATCCGCGACCTCCGCTGGTCGCAAGCGTTCGCGCGCGAGAACCGGCGGCTGATGTTCGGACTCGAGCCATCGCGCGCTCGAGCGCGTCCTCGGACGCGAGGTGCGCACCGCCGACGAGGTCAACTGCCACCACAACTTCACGGCGCGAGAGCGAACACGGGGCGCGAGGTCTGGGTCACGCGGAAGGGCGCGATCCGCGCGCGGGTCGGCGACCGCGGACTTGATACCGGGCGCGATGGGCCAGCGCTCCTATGTGGTCCGCGGCCTGGGGAACCAGGCGTCCTACGAGTCGTGCGCGCACGGCGCCGGCCGTCGGATGTCACGCCGCCAGGCGAGGAAGCAACTGACGCTCGAGAGCTTCGCTGAAGTGATGGGCGTAAGTGCCTGGCAGCACGCGAGCGCGCAAGCCTTGCTCGACGAGCACCCTCGGCGTACAAGCCGATCGACGTCGTCATGCGCGACCAGGCCGACCTCGTCGAGATCGAGCACGAGCTCCACGGCATCGCCAACTACAAGGGCGTCGAAGAGCCGAGGAACCGCTAGCCGGCGAGGGTTCGGGAGAGCTCCGACAGGCTCTCGAGGTTGTGACCGGAAAGGAACACGTCCAACGAAGGCAACGCGGCCGCCATGCCGCGCGCAAGGGGTTCGTACCTCGGTGACCCCTTCAGCGGGTTCACCCACACGACCTTGTGCGCGAGTCGCGCCAGCCGTGCCATCTGCGCCCGCAGCAGCTCTGGATCGCCACGCTCCAGCCCGTCGCTACACAGCACCACGACCGCGCCACGCAGAGCTGCTCGCTGGCTCCACCCGTCCAGCAGCACCTTCAGCGACTCGCCGATCCGCGTCCCTCCCTCCCAATCGGCCACCGTCCGGCCGATCTCGTGCATCGCGCGGTCCGGGTCCTTCGTTCGCAGCATCCGCGTGACGCGCGTGAGGCGCGTGCCGAAGCAGAACACCTCCACACGGCGGCCGGCCGCCATCGCCGCGTAGCCGAACTGCACGAGCGCCCGGGCGTACGGCGACATCGAGCCACTCACGTCCAGGATCAACACGAGCGGCCGACCGCGGACGCGGCGGTCGCGCCATGCCCGTTCGAACGGCTCCCCACGCGTCCGCAGCGACCGCCGCAGCGTGCGACGAACGTCGAACCTGGCGCCCTTCGCCGACGGGCGGGTCCGGCGCATCCGCTGTTCCGGCAGGGCGACCGCCAGCGCGCGGATCATCCTGCCGACCTCGTCGCGTTCCTCCTCGGAGAGGTCCGCGAACGACTTCGAGCGCAAGACCTCGACGGCGCTCGCGACGATCCGGAGCGCAGCCTCGTCGCCGGCCTCGGGCGCTTCGTCCTCCTCGGTCAAGCCGTGCCACTCGGCGGCGGTCTTGCCTGCTCGGACCTCTGGGGCGTCAGGTTGGTCTCCCCACTCGACACCCGGCCGAGCGAGCGAGGGAAGATCGAGCTCGATCCTGAGATCTTCCGTCGAGCGGAGCGACCGATACCAATCCTCGAAGGCGAGGTCGTACGCGGCCAGGTCCTCTTTCCGGCCGATCATCGAGACACGGCCCGCCCAGTAGAGCGAGAGGCGGTCGGTCAGGCCGAGCGCCGCGACCGAGCGGACGAACGTCAGGATGCGACCGGTGCCCACCGGCAGGCCTCGGGCCCGCAATCCTCGTCCGAAGGCGACGAGCGGTGGGAGCGGCTCGGCGAGCGGAGGCTCAGCCATCTCGCTCGCCGACGACCTCGGCGAGTCGCGGCGCCACCAGCTCCTGGTCCTCGTGATCCTTCACCACCGCACCCAGCGTGTCGCGCGCCGTCTCGGGGCTGAGCCGATCCGCCCCGAGGAACGCGAGCGCGTTCGCCCAGTCGATCGTTTCCGCGACGCCCGGGAGCTTGGCCAGATCGAGCGAGCGCAGCCTGGCCACCGCCGCCGCGACGTCGCGGGCGAGCGCCTCGCCGACGTGCGGGGCGCGTGTGCGCACGATCTCCACCTCTCGATCCAGCCCTGGGTGGTCGATCCAGTGATAGAGGCAGCGCCGCTTCAGCGCGTCGTGGAGCTCCCGCGTCCGGTTCGACGTCACCACGACCGCCGGCGGTGACTCCGCCGCGACCTGGCCCACTTCCGGGATGGTGACCGCGAACTCCGAGAGGATCTCGAGCAGGAACGCCTCGAACTCGTCGTCGGCGCGATCGAGCTCGTCCACGAGCAGGACGGCTCCCGACCCGGCCCGGATCGCCGCGAGCAGCGGCCGCTCCACCAGGAACTCGGGACCGAAGAGGTCGTCGACGTGGCGCTCAGCGTCCGACGCGTCCATCGCCCGAACGGCCAGCAGCTGACGGGCGTAGTTCCACTCGTACAGCGCCTGGGAGGCGTCGATCCCCTCGTAACACTGGAGACGGATCAGCCGGCGTCCCAGCAGCTCGGCCAGGACCTTCGCCACCTCCGTCTTGCCGACCCCTGCCTCGCCTTCCAGCAGCAACGGCTTGTCGAGCGAGAGGGCGAGATGGATCGCCGTGGCGAGGCCTCGGTCGGCCAGATAGGCATGCGAGCCCAGCTGGGCCTGGAGCTCCTCCACCGAGGCGAACCGACCATCCATGGGGCTCATGGTACGGGCACCCTACGGCGTCGGCAGGAGCACCCGGTTCGACGGAACCCCGCCTCGTGCGGTTGAATGTTCGCCCCAAGCACCAGCGGAGGCCGGATGGCAGAGATCGTGCTGGACCACGTGTCCAAGGTCTACGGCGAGGGCGGACCGAGCGCCGTGAAGGACCTGAACCTCGACGTCAAGGACGGCGAATTCATCGTCCTGGTGGGGCCATCGGGCTGTGGCAAGACGACGGCACTCCGGATGGTCGCCGGCCTCGAATCCATCACGGACGGAACGATCTCGATCGGCGATCGCGTCGTGAACTCGGTTCCTCCCAAGGAGCGCGACATCGCGATGGTGTTCCAGAACTACGCGCTCTATCCGCACATGACCGTCTACGACAACATGGCCTTCGGGCTCAAGCTGCGGAAGTTGGACAAGCAGCAGATCGACAAGCGCGTCCAGGAGGCGGCGAAGATCCTCGGGCTCGAGGAGTTCCTGGACCGGAAGCCGAAGGCGCTCTCCGGCGGGCAGCGGCAGCGCGTAGCGATGGGTCGCGCGATCGTCCGAGAGCCCAAGGCGTTCCTGATGGACGAACCGCTCTCCAACCTGGACGCGAAGCTCCGCGTGCAGATGCGCTCGGAGATCGCGCGGATCCAGCACGAGCTCTCCACGACCACCCTGTACGTCACCCACGACCAGGTCGAGGCGATGACGATGGGCGACCGCGTCGCGGTGATCCGCAAGGGAGTACTGCAGCAGGCCGATTCCCCCCAGTTCCTCTACGACCACCCAGAGAACCTGTTCGTCGCGGGCTTCATCGGCTCACCGGCGATGAACATGGTCGAGGCGACGCTCGCGCGATCGAACGGGTCCTCCACGATCGAGTTCGGCGGCTATCGCCTCGGCGTTCCCGACGAGGTGTTCGGTTCGCGTCCGGCGCTGAAGGCGTACGAGAACAAGCAGGTCGTCGTGGGCATCCGCCCGGAGGACATGGAAGACGCGGCGCTCGCACCCGACGCGCCTTCGGACCGCCGGATCACGTCGGGAGTGATCCTCCGGGAGGCGCTCGGTGCCGACGTGCTCGTCCACTTCATGATCAAAGCGCCCGTGGTGATCACGGAGGATACGAAGGAGCTCGCTGGAGACGTGGGCCAGGAGGCCCTCGAGGCCGCAGAGAGGAGCGCGGTCGCCGGGGAGTCGGAGTTCCTCGCTCGCCTGAACCCACGAACCACCGCGACGATGGGGGAGCCGATCGAGCTCGTCATCGACGTCACTCGGCTGCACTTCTTCGACCCGCAGACAGGCCAGGGGATCTACGAGGACGGGAAAGAGCCAGGCGCGGCCGGTTCATCGTAGGACCTGATGGGAACGCGATCGACGACAGGACAGGCCAGAGGAAAGGAAAGAGGGAGGGGTCGCATGCGGAAGCTTCGGATGCTCGCACTGACCGTGGTGATCGTGATGATCGCGGCGGCGTGTAGGAGCGAAGGGAACGGCGACGGAGGAGGCGGCGGAGAGCAGGCCGAGAACACCGGCACCGTCAACGTCCTGAACGCGATGGAGCCGCACGAGGGTGAGGCGGTTCAGGCCGCCGTCGACGACAACATCGGCGAGGTCGACTACACGGTCGAGATCGAGGCGTCACCCGACTTCGAGGAGCAATTCCCCATCAGGGCCGAGAGCGGCACGCTGGACGTCGCACTGGTGCCGCAGCCGGGAACCGTGGCCACGGAGGCCGCGGCAGGGACGCTCGTCTCGCTCGAGGACCTGGGGCTCGATGTCGCCCAGCTCGAGGAGACGGTCGGCGAGTACCTGATGTCGTTGGTCGAGTTCGAAGGCGAGCACTGGGGGCTGCCGACCAACGTCAACCTGAAGTCGATGATCTGGTATCCGAAGGACGACTTCGACGCCGCCGGGTACACCGTGCCGACGACCTTCGACGAGCTGATGGCTCTGTCCGACGAGATGGTGGCCGACGGCAACACGCCGTGGTGCGTCGGGTTCGAGTCCGGCAGCGCCACCGGATGGCCGGCGACCGACTGGATGGAAGACATCATGCTCCGCACAGCGGGGCCCGATGTCTACGACCAGTGGGTCACCCACGAGATCCCGTTCAACGACCCGGCGGTCGTGACCGCGGGCGAGACGTTCGGCGAAGTGATGTTCAACGAGGGCTATGTGCTCGGTGGCGCAGGTGACACGCCGTCGATCGCGTTCGGGGCCGCCCCGCTGCCGATGTTCGACGACCCGCCGAAGTGCTGGCTCCACCGCCAGGCGAGCTTCATCATCGGCGCCGCGCCCTTCCCGGAGGACGCGGAGTCGGGCGTGGACTACGACTGGTTCCCATTCCCGCCGATCGACCAGGAGGGCACACTCCTGGCCGGCGAGTTCGCGGTCGTCGGCACCAGCGGGAACCGGCCGGAGGTGGCTGACTTCCTCGAGAAGTTCCTGAGCGAGGAAGTCCAGTGCGCGCAGGGCGCCGAACCACTGTCCTCGCGGGTCTCGCCGAACATCAACGTCGGCCCGGACTGCTACGCGAACGAGATCCTGGCCGACTCTGCGGCGGTGCTGACGGAGGCCTTGTCCTCCGGCACGGGACGGTTCGACGCATCGGACCTGATGCCGGGTGAGGTCGGCGCCGGCAGCTTCTGGACCGGGATGGTCCGATACATGCAGGAGGGTCAAGGCTCCCTCCAGGGCGTGCTGGACGAGATCGAGGCGAGCTGGCCGGCGGCGTGACGGGCGGCTCGCAGGATCCCTCCGCGGGGTCCGCTGCACGTACGGGGGAGCGGCCGCGACAGCGGCCGCTCCCCCGGTTTGCGTGAGGGTCGCATCGCAAGGGAGGATGGTGCCTCGTGGAGAGGACCGAGGAACGATCGACGGGTCCTGAGCCGGCGGATCCCGGCGACGGACCGCGCCCGACGGAGCGGACCGGCGCCTCTCTGCTTCGGATCGTGTCCGTCCTCGCGGCAGCGGCAGTCGCCGTGATCCTGTTCCTCTTCGCATTCGATTACCTGCGAGAGCCGAACGCGAACCGGGCCGCGGTCGTCACCTTGGCGATCGTGGTAGGCGCCGGCGGCGTCTTCCTGCTGTTCTGGGTGATGAATAGGGTGGTCGACCTGCTCTCCGAGCGGTTCCGCGAGACGATCAGGCCCTACGTGTTCGTCGGGCCGGCGATCGTCATCCTGGCCGTGTTCCTCGTGTACCCGGTGTTCAACACGATCTTCATCAGCTTCCAGAACTCCAACTCGACGGAGTTCGTGGGTCTCGAGAACTACAAGTTCGTCTTCACCGACAGGACCATGCTGCGGTCGATCCGCAACACGGCAGGCTGGCTGATCCTGGTCCCGATCGCTGCGGTCAGCATCGGGCTGGCGTTCGCGACCCTGGCCGATCGGCTCCGGCGCGGCGAGGCGGTGGCGAAGTCGTTGATCTTCCTGCCGATGGCGATCTCGTTCGCGGGCGCCTCGATCACGTGGCAGCTGATCTACAGCTACCGCTCACAGGGCTTCGGGAGCAACATCGGCCTGCTCAACGGCATCATGCTCGGGCTGGGTCAGGAGCCCGTGAAATGGCTGGAGCTCCAGCCGTGGAACAACCTCTTCCTGATGGTGATCATGGTCTGGATGCAGACGGGCTTCGCCATGGTCGTGCTGTCCGCGGCGATCAAGGCGATCCCCGACGAGATCATCGAGGCCGCACGGATCGACGGCGCGTCCGAGCTCCAGGTCTTCTGGCGGATCATGGTGCCCACGATCATCCCGACGATCGTCGTCGTGACGACCTACATGGTGATCAACGCGATGAAGGTCTTCGACATCGTGTTCGTCCAGGCCGCGAGCGCGGAGAACAACGGCACGGTCGTGATGGCCGAGCGGATGATCCGATGGTTCTTCCAGCTCAATCACAACGGCCGCGGGGCCGCGGTCGCGGTCGTCCTGTTCCTCGCCGTGATCCCGGTCATGATCTGGAACATGCGACGGTTCCGGGAGGAGGAGGCGATCCGATGAGCGCCACACCGATCCCGGCGCCGATGGAGCCCGAGCGCGGCGGCAACGTGGGAGACGTCCGCGAGGGCGGCTGGCTCATCCGGATCACGATCATCGTGATCGTGCTCCTGTGGTCGATTCCGACACTCGGCGTGCTCGTCACCTCCTTCCGCGCCGAGGAGTTCGTGAACACGTCGGGATGGTGGACGGCGCTCGGGCATCCGTTCGAGGCGGCCCAATGGACGCTCGAGAACTACCGGGCGGCGATCGAAGGCCAGCAGTTCGGAAGCGCCTTCATGAACAGCATCGCCATGGCGATCCCCGCCACGGTGATCCCGATCACGATCGCGACATTCGCGGCGTACGCGTTCTCCTGGATGGAGTTCCGGGGACGGTACGTGATGTTCGTCGTCGTGGTGGGGCTCCTCGTGGTGCCTCTCCAGATGGCGCTGATCCCGATCTTGAAGCTCTTCACGCAGGGGCTGATGCTCGGCGACTACATCATCTTCCCGGACCTGGACCTGAATCAGTCCTTCCTCGGCATCTGGCTCGCACATACGGGGTTCGGCCTCCCGCTCGCCGTGTATCTGCTGGCGAACTACATCCGCTCGCTGCCCTCCTCGATCATCGAGTCTGCGCGGATCGACGGCGCCGACCACTTCACGATCTTCTGGCGCCTGATCATCCCGCTGTCGATCCCGGCCATCGCGGCGTTCGCGATCTTCCAGTTCATGTGGGTCTGGAACGATCTGCTCGTCGCGTACGTGTTCCTCGGCGGGGCGGGGGAGAACATCGTGCTCCCCGTCGCTCTTCGGAACCTCGTGGGCTCGACCGGCGAGAACTGGCAGCTCCTGACGGCCGCGGCGTTCATCTCGATGTCGCTCCCGCTCGTCGTGTTCTTCTCCCTTCAGAAGTACTTCGTCCGCGGGCTCACGGCGGGCGCCGTCAAGGGCTGAGGGATGGTGCGTCGGGCCCGAGGGTCCGGGCTCGCGGGTGCCGAGCCCCTCTCGCCGCGCAAGAAGTGGCGGGCGATCACGCTGGCCACGCTGGTGCTGGCGCCCGCGTTCTGGTCGATCCTGGCAGGCGTGGTGGCGGTCGGCTCGGAAGATCCTCGGGCCCCGGCGCCCGGGCCGCTCATCGCCTTCGGCCTCGCGCTGGTGCCGTTCGTGTTCATCGTCCTGGCGTTCCTCTCCGAGCATCCCCGCGCGCCCGGTGCGGTCGTCCGCGCGATGGTGCTGTCGCTGCTCGTGGGGATCCCGATCTCGGCCGTGTCTCCCGATGCCGTGACTGGGTTCGTGGCGGGCCTCGGCGCGGGGGGGATCGCCGCGCTGCGAGCTGACCCCATCCACAGCTGGAAGGCCAGAGCGGCAGCCGTCGCCGCCGTGACGCTGTTCGTGTTCCTCCTCGTGATGGTCTCCGACGTTGCGTTGGTGCTGGCACCTGCGCTGCCGTTCACGAGCATCGGCTTGGCCGACCACGTCGTCGAGCGGAGGAAGGAACGATCAGGGACCGAGCATCCTTGACTCGGTTCGGTAGGTTCGATGACTCGGCCCGCGAGTACGTCATCGTGCGCCCGGACACTCCGCTGCCGTGGATCAACTATCTAGGCAGCGAGGAGTACTTCGGGATCATCTCGAACACCGCCGGTGGGTACTCCTTCTACCGCGACGCCCGGCTCAGAAGGCTGACCCGCTACCGGTACAACAACGCACCGACCGACACCGGCGGGCGCTACCTCTACCTCCGTGATCGAGCGAACGGCGACTATTGGTCCTCGTCCTGGGCGCCGGTCCGAACCGACCTCGACGACTATCGATGTCGGCACGGACTCGGGTACACGGTCATCGAGTCGCGGCGCAGCGGGATCGAGACAGAGACGCTCTACTTCGTGCCGCTCGGCGAGACGCTCGAGATCTGGCGAACGCGGATCACGAACCACCGGGAGGAGGACGCCGCTCTTTCCCTGTTCAGCGTGGTCGAGTTCTGTCTCTGGGACGCGTGGGACGACCAGACGAACTACCAGCGGAACTACTCGACCGGCGAGGTCGAGGTAGCCGGCGGCGTGATCTACCACACGACCGAGTACCGAGAGCGACGGAACCACTTCGCCTACTTCGCGTGCTCGGAGGACCTCGTCGGTTTCGACACGCAGCGCGAGAGCTTCCTGGGCCCCTACCGCGGGTGGGATCGGCCGCTGGTGGTCGAACAGGGTCGGTCGGAGGACTCGATCGCGCACGGGTGGGCACCGATCGGCTCACACCACATCGAACTGGCGCTCTCCCCCGGCGAGACCCGGGAGGTCGTCTTCGTGCTCGGGTACGGGGAGAATCCGCCCGATGCGAAGTTCGATCCACCCGGCGCAGGGACGATCCGCACGGGCCGCGTGGCTCCCGTGATCGGGAAGTATCTGCGGACGGACGAGGTCGATGCTGCCTTCGGCCGGCTCCGGGAGCGGTGGTCTGATCTCCTCGAGGGCGTGCAGATCCACACACCGAGCGAGCACACGGACCGCATGGTGAACATCTGGAACGCCTACCAGTGCATGGTGACGTTCAACCTCTCTCGGTCGGCGTCGTACTTCGACACCGGGGTCGGACGCGGGATGGGGTTCCGCGATTCGAGCCAGGACCTGCTCGGGTTCGTGCACATGGTCCCCGAGCGGGCCCGGGAACGGATCCTCGACCTCGCCGCGACGCAGCTCCCGACCGGCGGTGCCTACCACCAGTACCAACCGCTCACGAAGCGGGGGAACGATGCGATCGGCTCCGGCTTCAACGACGACCCGCTCTGGCTGATCATCGCGGTCGGGGCGTACGCGAAGGAGACCGGCGACCGCGCGATCCTCGACGAGCCGGTCCCCTACGAGAACGAGGTCGGCTCGGAGACGCCGCTGTACGAACACCTCCGCCGGGCACTCGGCTACACCCTGGATCGGCTCGGGCCGCACGGGCTGCCGCTGATCGGCCGAGCGGATTGGAACGACTGTCTCAACCTCAACGCCTTCTTGGACGAGCCGGGAGAGTCGTTCCAGACGGCACCCCAGCGTGAGGGAGGCGTGGCGGAGTCTGTGTTCATCGCCGGGCAGTTCGCGCTCGCGGCGGAGGAGCTCGCGCAGCTCGCAGAGCTGCGCGGGGCTCAGGAGGACGCGGTCCACGATCGGGCGCAACGTGCTCGGATGATCGAGGCCGTGCGCGAGCACGGCTGGGACGGCGAATGGTTCCGCCGCGCCTACGACTTCGTCGGTGACGTGGTCGGCTCGGCCGAGAACGAGGAAGGCCAGATCTGGATCGAGCCGCAAGGCATCTGCGTGATGGGCGGGATCGGGCTCGACGACGGCACCGCCGAGCGAGCCCTCGACTCGGTCGCCCTCCGGCTGGCGACGTCGCACGGCTTGGTGCTCCTCGATCCCGCGTACTCGCGCTACTACGTGGAGCTTGGCGAGATCAGCTCGTATCCGCCGGGTTACAAGGAGAACGGAGGCGTCTTCAGTCATACGAACCCGTGGATCGCGATCGCCGAGACGGTCGTCGGCAACGCCGATCGTGCCTTCGACACCTACCTGCGGATCAACCCATCTGCACGGGAGGAGCTCTCCGACGTGCACCGGTGCGAGCCCTACGTCTACGCGCAGATGATCGCCGGCAAGGCGGCCGCGACTCCCGGCGAGGCGAAGAACTCGTGGCTGACCGGCTCGGCTGCGTGGAACTTCGTCGCGATCACCCAATGGATCCTCGGGATCCGGCCGGAGCACGACGGCCTGCGGATCGATCCCTGCCTGCCGGCGGACTGGGAGGGCTATGAGGCCGTCCGCCGGTTCCGGGGCGCGACCTATCGGATCGCGATCGGCAAGCCCGTCGGCGTCACCGGGCGGATCACCTCGCTGCTGGTCGACGGCCGGCAGGTCGACGGGAACGTCGTCGCGCCCGCTCCCTTGGGGGCGGACGTGACGGTCGAGGGCACGGTCGCCTGATCCGGTCGCGCATCATCGATCCCGGGTCGCTCCCGCGGCCAACGCCGATACCAGCGAGGCGAAGACCGGCACGAGGAACGCGATCCGCAGGGTGGCCAGGTCGGCGATGAAGCCAACGAGCAGGGGCCCGACGATCGAGCCCATGTAGCCGGCGGTGGCCACGAGCGGCAGTGCGCTCGCGTGACCTGGGCGGTGGGTCCAGCCGGCTGCCCGGAACGCGAGGGGAACCACTGGGCCGAGGCCCAGGCCGACGATCCCGAGTGCGGCGATGGACGGCACCATGCGATGGACGATCAGCATCGCGGCGAGGGCCACGAACGCGCTCGATGCGCCGACCCGGACAACGGCCGTTTGCCCGAACCGTGCGACGAGCCGGTCTCCTACGAAGCGCGACGTCGCCATCCCGGCCGAGAACGCCACGACGCCGAGACCGGCGGCGCTCGGGGCGGCGCCCACCGACTCGCGCAGGAAGACGGCGCTCCATTCGACCGCGATCCCCTCCACCAGGAAGGAACCCGCCGCGACCAGACAGAGAAGGAGGACCGGGTTCGGGCCGCCGGCCGACGTGCGGATCGTCCTGACTCCCGGCCATCGCTTCCTCTGGCGATCCCTCCACGGCTTCCTCCGCGTTCGGCAGCCATCGAAGGAACACGCCGCTCACCACGACGACCAGCGCGGCCGAGATCGGGAGGTGAACCCCGATCGAGAGTCCGACGGCGATGCCCGCGGAGGCGAGGGCGGCGCCCACGAACAGCGCCACGCTCCACGTGCCGTGGATCGCCGACATCACCCGGCGTTCGAACCGACGCTCGACGGCGACCGCTTCGATGTTCATCGCGACGTCGATCAGACCCGCGAGCACGCCGATGCCGAGGAAGAGCAGGGTGAGCGACGCGAGGCTCCCTGCCACCGGCAGGAGCGCGAATCCCACGCCCATCGCCGGGATGCCGCCGCGGACGACCCGCCGGCCACCCCAGCGGCGAACCGCCGTGTCCGCCACGCGGGTCCCGGCCAGCAGCCCAATCGCGAAGCCCGTCAGGGCGATCCCCAGTCCCGACGCGTCCAATCCGGCCTGAGCCTTGATACGAGGGATCCACGGCCCGAGGAGGCCGGACAGCACCGCGTGTGCCGCGAACGCGGTCGTGACTCCGATCCGCGCCCGGCCCATCGCGTGCTGGTCCTCGCCGGCGGTCGCCATCGAGAGAGTCTGTTCGACGCGAGCCATGCCCGGCACATGGCCCACCGGCCGTTCGCTAGGCTGCTCGGATGCCGCCGTCCGATCCGGACGTCGGCGCACCACCGTGGTGGCGCGCCGGCGTCCTGTATCAGATCTATCCGCGATCCTTCGCCGACTCCAACGGCGACGGCCACGGCGACCTCGAAGGCGTGATCGAGCACCTCGACCATCTCGAGTGGCTGGGGATCGACGGGATCTGGCTGAGCCCGATCAACACCTCCCCGCAGGCGGACTGGGGATACGACGTCGCGGACTACGAGGGGATCGAGCCCGACTTCGGCAGACTCGAAGACCTCGATCGTCTCGTTGCCGAAGCCGGCGCCCGAGGGATCCGCGTCCTCATGGACCTCGTGCCGAACCACACGAGCGATCGCCATGCGTGGTTCGTCGATGCGCGGTCGAGCCGCACCGCCGAGCACCGTGACTGGTACGTGTGGGCCGACGCCAAGCCCGACGGCTCCCCTCCCAACAACTGGCGGTCCTCGTTCGGCGGTCCGGCCTGGACGTGGGACGAGGCGACCGGTCAGTACTACCTGCACAACTTCCTGGCGGAACAGCCCGACCTGAACTGGTGGAACCCGGACGTGAGCAGCGCATTCGAGAGCATCATCCGGTTCTGGTTGGATCGCGGCGTCGCCGGATTCCGGATCGACGTCGCGCACGCGTTGGTGAAGGACCGCTCGCTCCGGGACGACACCCTCGCGCTCGAGACGGATCACGAGCGCATGCGAGCCCACGGCACGCGATCCGACTTCAGCATGAACCGACCCGAGGCGCACGACGTGCTCCGCCGATGGCGAACGATCGTGGACTCCTACGACGAGCCCGCGCGGGTCCTACTGGGTGAGACCTGGGTGTGGGACCTCGAGGCGCTCGCGCGCTTCTACGGGACCAGCGACGACGAGCTCCACCTCGGACTCAACATCCCGTTCGAGCACTCGACGCCGGGGCCGGACATGCGCGGGATCGTGGAGGCGACCGAAGGCGTGTTGCCGTCGCACGCGTGGCCGTTGTGGAACGGGTCGAACCACGATGCCGGCAGGTTCCCCACACGGTGGTGCGACGGCGACGAGCGCCGCAGCCGAGCCGCTCTCGTGATCCTTCTTACCCTCCGTGGCGCGCCGTTGCTGTACTACGGGGACGAGATCGGCCTACCGGACGTGGAGATCCCTCGAGATCGCTTGAAGGACCCGGTCGGTATCCGACACTGGCCGGAGAACCGAGGGCGAGACGGCGGGCGGACCCCGATGCAGTGGACGCGCGCAGGTGGGTTCACCCGAGCCGGTGTGGAGCCGTGGTTGCCGATGGGCGCTGCGGAAACACGTAATGTCGCGGACCAACGCGAGGACCGCGGCTCGATGCTCCATCTCTGCCGCGACCTGATCGGGCTACGTCGCGAACGAAAGGACCTGCACGCCGGCGCCTACGAGGCGCTCGAGGGACCCGAAGGTGTGTGGGCATGGCGGCGAGGCGAAGGGACCGTGGTGGCCGTGAACCACGGTGACGCATCCGTCGACGCTTCCGATCGGCAGCGGCAAGATCCTCATCGGCACGGAGCGGAGCCGGGACGGCGAACGCGTGGACGGTGCTGTTCGCCTCGACCCCTGGGAAGCGGTCCTGATCGCGGCCGACGACTAGCGGCGCTCGAGGTCAGGGTCCGGGAGGTGTGACGGGGGTGACCGGGACCCTGATCCCTCGCTCGACGAGCCGGCGAGTGATCCGCTCGCGGAGCAAGCGCTCCACGTCCATCACCTTCGAGGGCCGAGTGTCCGCGATCACTCGCATCACGATGGCGTCGTGGCCCATCCGCTCCACGCCCAACACACTGGGCGCTTCGTGGATCCATTCGGAGAGGGACCGGTCCCCCTTCAGCTCTTCGAACAGCTCCTCAAGGACGCTGCGCAAGTGTTCGACGTCCTCGTCGTACGCGGTCCGGACATCGATGATCGCGCGCGCCCAACCCTTCGACCGGTTGCTTGCCACGATGATGTTCCCGTTGGGGACGAAGTGGAGAGAGCCGTCGAAGGCCCGGATGCTGGTCACCCGGAGCGTCAGGCTCTCGACGCGGCCCGCGACCTTGTTGGAGGGGGTCTGGACCTCGAGGTTGTCGCCCACGCCGAACTGGTTCTCGAGGAGGATGAAGAAACCGGACAGGGTGTCCCTGACCAGGCTCTGCGCGCCGAAGCCGAGTGCCACTCCCGCGACGCCTGCGCTCGCGAGGAGCGGGGCGATGTTCTGCCCGAGCTCCCCGAGCGCCATCAGGATCGCGAGCGCCCAGATCACGACGATCAGCGCGGTGGACAACGCCCCGGTCAAGGTCGTCGCGCGCTGGAGGTTCAGCTCCTGCGTGACGCTGGACGTGCCCTCGAGCTTCTTGCGGAACCGATTCACCACGAGGCGTGAGACCAGAGGTCACCAGAACCGCTGCAGCCAAGATGATGACGATCCGCACCCAGGGCTCGCCGAACCAGTCGGTCTCCGCTTCCGTCGTGACCTGCGCGAGCACGTTCATGAGCCCCATGCAACCGGGCGAGCCGCCCCGCGTCAACGACGCGGTTCATGTTCGGCGTCTGGCGGGTGGGCGGCCCGAGGCTCTACGCTTCGCGTCGATGTCCACACCTGAGGGGTCGCGAGAACCGACCGACCATGGTCAGTACTACGAGACGCTGGTCGAGGCGAACCCCACGGCGATCGTGGCCTGCGACCCGGCGCTGATCGTGACGTCGTGGAATCCGGCCGCGGAGCGCTTGTTCGGTTATCGGCAAGAGGAGGCGATCGGAAGGCACGTCGACGAGCTCGTGGCCGCTCACGAGTCCATCCGTGCGGAAGCCGAGGCGGTCAACGAGCGGCTGTTCGCCGAACCGACCCAGCTCGTCACGCGCCGGACGAGGAAGGATGGTTCACTCGTCGACGTCGTGATCCGATCCGTTCCGATCGTGATCGACGGCGAGCTCGTCGGCGCGTTCGCGATGTTCGAGGACGTCGGCGAGCTGGTTCGCCAGCGCCGGTTCTTCGAGTCGCTGGTCGAACAGAGCCCAACCGCGATCGTGATGATCGATGAGCAGATCAACGTGACGCTCTGGAACCCGGGGGCGGAGCAGCTCTTCGCGTACTCGGCGGCTGAGGCGATCGGTCACAACCTCGACGATCTGATCGCGAACAACCCCGAGCTCCACGCCGAAGCGACCGCCTGGAGCGCAGAAGGGATGGCGGGCGATTCCTTCCACCGGATCGGCCGTCGGACGCGGAAAGACGGATCGCTCGTCGACGTCGAGATCGTGGCCGTCACCGTACGGCTCGAGGGCGAGCCGATCGGCTTCTACATCATCTATCACGACATCACCGAACTGGAGCAGACGCGCCGGCGTCTCGAGGCGCGGATCGACGAGCAGATGGCCGAACTCGTTCGCACGGGCGAGCTTGCCCGGTTCCTCCCGAACCAGGTCGCCGAGGGTCTGCTCGGAGGGCACCTCCAAGCGGAGGAACCGTTCCAGCGCCGGAGGATCACGGTGTTGTTCGCCGACATGGTTGGGTTCACCGATCTCTCGGAGAGCCTGGAACCGGAGGAGCTGGCCGAAGTATTGAACGGCTACCTGCGGGAGATGACGGCGGCGGTGCTGGCCCACGGAGGCTCGTTGGACAACTTCATCGGGGACGGCGTGATGGCCGTGTTCGGCGCTCCGCAGGAGCGACCGGAAGCCGAACAGGCCTGGGCGGCCGTCCAGGCCGCGATGGAGATGCGCGCGCGATGCCGCCAGCTGGCGTCCTCGCTCCGCGAACGCGGCATCCCCGCCGATCCGGACATCCGCGTGGGCCTGAACACGGCGCATTGCACGGTGGGGGTCTTCGGCAGCGAGGTCATGCGCGCCTACAAGGCCGTCGGCTTCGCGGTCAACGTCGCGGCTCGCCTGCAGACCGCCGCCGATCCCGGGTCGATCCTCTGCGGGTTCCGGACGTACGCGCTGGTCAAGGACCGCGTTCGGGCGGAGGAACGCGGCGCGCTGTCGGTGAAGGGCGCGCTGAGGCCGGTCGAAGCCTGGGAGATCCTCGGTCTCGCCGACGCCTGAACGTAGGTGGTCGGCTCGAGTGCCTGAGACGCGTCAGCTTCCTGACGCGGGCTGGCCTCGGTGTGTTCGCGCGGCGTCAGCTTCCTGACGACTCGATCGGCTCTTCGTTCGACGCTCGACGAGCGGTTTCGGAGTCGATCGCCTCGAGCACTCGGGCGGTCGCCTCCAGCACGAGGCGCTCGCGCAGCTCGGCCAGCTCCTCCCCGGTCATCGCTTCGAGCGCCGGGATCGCCTGCCGGCCGTGCTCCCGGAACGCATAGGCGGCCTCGCCGTGTTCGGCGATGTCGACACCCGACTCCTCCGCCTCCGCGGGCTCCGGAACCCGACGAGACCATCGACGAGCTTCAGGATCATCCAGGTCGCGGCGAATGAGAACACCAACGTGATCCCGGCGGCCGCTCCCTGACGACCGAGCTGCGCCCACCCTCCGTCGGCGCCGGCCGGGTTGACCGCGAGGCTCGCGAACACGCCGGTCAGCAGCGCACCGACCAACCCGCCCACCATGTGGACGCCGACCGCATCGAGCGAGTCGTCGTACCCGAGGCGCGACTTCATCTCAACGGCGGCGAAGCACACCGCTCCCCGCGAGCAGCCCTATCGCGAGCGCGGGCAACGGCCCCACGAACCCGGCCGCCGGCGTGATCGCGACGAGTCCGGCCACGGCGCCCGTCGCTCCGCCCACCGCGGTCGCCTTCCCGTGCCGCAGCCGCTCGGGCACGAGCCAGCCGATCATCGCGCCCGCGGCGCCGAGATGCGTGGCGAGGAGCGCCGACGAGGCGAGCCCGTTCGCGCCGAGCGCGCTCCCCGCGTTGAAGCCGAACCACCCGAACCACAGGATCCCGGCGCCCAGCACCACCATCGGGACGTTGTGCGGCGCGAATTGCCGCGCGGGTAGCCGCGAGCGTTTTCCCGACGTACAGAGCTGCGGCCAGCGCCGCCGCGCCCGCGCTGATGTGGACGACGGTCCCACCCGCGAAGTCCAGCGCGCCGATCCCCTCGACACCGAGGAACCCGCCACCCCAGACCCAATGCGCCAACGGCGCGTAGACGATCAGCGACCACAACGCGACGAACGCGAGGTAGCCGCCGAAGCGCACCCGCTCCGCGAACGCCCCCGCGATCAGCGCCGGGGTGATGACCGCGAACATCATCTGGAACGACGCGAAGGCGGAGTGCGGGACGGTGGGCGCCAGCGCGTGCGGCGCCTCGCCCACCCCTCGCAACCCGAGTGCGCGAGCCCGCCGATGACAGCCACCCATATCGGGACCGAACGCGAGCGTGTAGCCGGCCAACACCCAGACGACCGAGACGATCGCGATGGCGGCGACCGACTGCATCATCGTGCCGAGGACGTTCTTCGAGCGGACCAGCCCTCCGTAGAACAGGGCGAGCCCCGGCGTCATGAACAGCACCAGTGCCGCGGACCCCAGCACCCACGCGGTGTCGCCGGTGTCGATCCCCATCCCACCCCCCGTCGCAGTGTACGTGTACTGAGGTTATCCGCCAGCCGCGTGGGCGAAGCGACGACCGACGTGTTTCGTTCAGGTAAACGATGCCCCTCCGCGAGGAGCGCGGGCACAAGTGGCTAGCATGCCGCTCCTCGATGGCACTGCAGCCAGTTCCGCGCGATGACTGACACCCGAGGCAGAGCTAGTCAGTCCTTATCGTCCCGCCCGAAACAGCGTCGCCTTGGAGAGCGTGGGCCCATCTGAGCGAAGTGGCCAAGCGACGGCCACGTGCCTCGAACCTGACGGACGGGTGTTCCGCCTGGAAGGGGGCGGCGAACGCAGCGGCCTTCGATGTGGTCCCGCAAACGCATCTTCAGATGGATTCTCCTGAGTGGCTTTCACCCAAAACCTGAGAAGGGCTCGCTAACGGCAGCAGTTTCCCAATGATCCAGCTTGAGCGATTTGCCAGGAGGATACGACACGCGCAGAATCAGATTCGCCAGTCATGAGAGGGGGTGATCGGTGTCGAAGGTTGCCTAGGTCGCTCTTCCCGGCCTCGGAGACGACCTGTCCCTTTGCTCCCAGCGGCTGCCGCCCACACGTTCAAGATTGGTCGCCTAAGAGGCTCCACTAGCTCGTGCGCATGGCGGGCGCGATGCCGTTGGGTCGTCGCAGCGACTCTGCGAGCGGAGGTATGAATGAGTCCCTACACGGTCAAACATGTTGGACTGACCGGCGAGCACCTTCGCATCAGCGGCCCGGATCGCACGATACTCAGTTCGCCGGCCAGCGCGGATGCGGGGTTTGTTGTCGGTGGCCGAATGCAATTTCTCTGCAGTTTTCCGTCTGGCGGGGCGTCCGCAAGGATAACCGCGAAGTCTCCAGGCATCGACTCACGTGCGACCTACCAGGGCAGAACGGTGCTCCATCGCAAGGTTGTGTCGGTCGATCCTGACGATGTCGTTGAGCACTACCGGGTACCTAGCGTGGGAAGGGACCTCTGGCTCCCTGTTCGCCGACAGGGTCTCTACTCGACCCGACGATGGTTGGGCTTAACGCGATGTTGGAAATGCTGTCCGCGTTCGCGATCCATGCGGATGCTGGTGGCCTCTCCCTGAGAGCGAAGCCAGGAAGCAACGTCAGCCTCGTTGCTTCCCAGCCCCCAGCCGTGATCAAAGAGCTCGTCGGCGTCGGAATCCTCAGCGTCACTAGAAACCTGCCGACGAGGAGGAAAGATCTTCCGAACTGGCGAGGAACTCCGGTCGGCAACAGCGAGATCTACCGCGACAGTTTCCACGACGCCGGCCCAGACCATCCGGGCGAATTCTATTACGTCGTCTTGAACGAGCAGCTGACAGGGTCGCTTTCACCGTTCAAGGGCGTGGATGATCGCGCCGTCCTTCAGGCGTTCGACCATCTTGAATTGGACCTGAGCCCGGTCGAGTCTGCATGGACCGCTGGGGTACCGTGACCTACTTCGGCGCGCTCGGCACAGCCACGATCGCCATGACGCTCTTGCTGTCAGGTCTGCGCCATGCAGGGTTTCTCGGCCTCTTCCGCGAGGAATTGCACACACACCAGCTCCTTCCGCGACGTGTCGAATCTGCTACCGCGGTGGGAGTCACTGCCGCCGAGCTTCTCCTCGGCGCAGCATTCGCGGCCAGACTTGTATCTGATCCAACGAACCTCTGGCAGATCTTGATGTTCGCCGGTGCAGTCACACTGCTGTGCATCTTCTCCCTCTATCTAATCACCTTGTTGAGACGCCGGCCCGGTGTTCCATGCGGCTGCGGGATCGGCACCGCCGACGTCTCATCGTGGCACTTGGTCCGGAATGGTCTTCTACTCTCTGCCGCTGGCGTGTCGTTCTTTCAGCCACCGCTCGTTTGGTCATTGCTGAGTACGCCTGAACGGCTGACGGTCATCCTGAGCGCCGCCTCATTCACAGCCGCGATGTATCTGCTCCCGCAGGCGATGGTCGCATCATCGGCCATCTCGCCCCTGCGCCATCGCTACCCGGAAAGGAGGGCCGCATCAGCTTCGAGTCCGCAGCACTCCTTGGGGCATGGGTGGCAATCGCGCTGATCGGTCTGGCACTTTCTGGGGTGATGCGTCAGGTCAGCCTGCTTGCGCAGGGCGAGAGTCGCGTCTTCCGGCGGATCGGTCCGGGCCCCGGCACTCAGATACCCGGGGAGTCCGCGCTTGCGGAGGCGCTCCCACGTGGAACGCCGGCTCTCGTGCTCTTCGTGGATGCCAACTGTGCTCGCTGTGCACGGTTGTTCTCGACCGAGCATCGTGCTGACTGGATGCAGCATCTGGCCGGATCGTCTGTCGTGCTCGCGGAGGTTCGGGGAACGCCAGCCTCAGCTCGTGACGTCAGCGACGCTGTTGTCATCGCAGATAAGCATCTCCTGGATGAATGGAACATCGAGGTAACGCCAGTGGCGGTCGCCATAGATCCGAGTGGGGCAGTTATCGAGGCCGCCGTCGTGGGGAGCCCGGCAACTCTGAGCGACTTCCTACTAACCCATATGAGTCGTTTCAATCGACCCGTAGGCAACATTCACTCCACGCGGGATTGAGGAGGAATCACATGACCATGGAGATGATCATCGCGCCGCTCAGGGGAAAAGCGTCAGCCCCCACCCCACCCTCCAGCGAGCCCACGAGCACGCGACCGCCTCAACCGATGAAGCGGCGGGCCTTCATGCGATCGGTCGTAGTAGGTGGATCGGTTGTTGGGTTGTGGGCGATGCGCATCTTCCCGGCGGCGCGAGAGGCCTGGGCTGATACGGCCGGATACTTAATCTTCACGAACGGAGACACGGGTCCGTGCGGTGGTGGTTATGCCGAGAACGACAACTGCACGGGGTGTAACCGCGTGCCGTGTGACAGCCAGATCTGCTGCGTCTCTTCATCCTCCCTACCGCATTACAAGTACATGAAAAGCCAGTACCACGGATATGACGCCTTCGGATTGCGCCCGAACGAGTGCATCCAGGACACGGGATACGACGGATGGGAATGGGAGTATGACGGTGCCTGTGGTTCATGCGCACACTTCTCCAACTTCCGGTGTCACGATGGGTGGGAAGCGATCGGTGGCACGTGGTCGAAGACCATCTGTCGCTGGAAGCTTCAGTGCGCTTGAGCGACCGGGGCCCTGAGACTGCGACTGGCCGGGGACAGTCCGCCCTGCACTTCGGCCCGTTGGTGCTCATGCCCGTCGTCATGGCAGCCCTTCTGTCAACCCACCATCGATCGGTCCTCGTTGCGATCGCGTCATCGGCCGCCGCGGGGCTGCTCGCCGGATGTTCCCTCTCGGGGTCGGTCTGAGCATGCAACGTGGGTGGGCTAGTTAGCTCACGAGCGAAACGGTCTCGGCACGATGGATGGCGCGCCACAGTCCGCCTGGCTGCGGGTGGGATAGTCGGGGCGGCCGCGAGCGCTGCCGTTCTGGCGGTGATCTCTTCAGCTCTCGTCTGGGCATCGTCGACGCTGCCTGAACAAGTTCGTGTCGGCTCTCTCGCGGCCGTTGGGACGCTAGCCGTCGCACGCGATCTTGGTTGGGTTCGATTTCGACTTCCTGAGAATCGACGTCAGATCCCGCGAGAGGTGTTTGGCTCTGGCGTTGTAGCCGGGACCGCTCGATTCGGTTTCGAGCTCGGCACTGGAGTGCGGACGTACATGTCGGCGTCTGCCCCCTACCTCCTAGCCGTTCTCATAGTCATGCTGGGCAACGCGGCGTGGGTTATCGCTTTCCCGATCGCGATGGGCTTCGGAATCGGTCGAGCAGTCGGTCCAGCGATCCATGCTTTCGGATGGTCGTCGGATTGGCGAGGTTTGATGCAGCGGATCGGCCCGAACGTTGCCGCGTTGTGCACCGCGGCGACGGCGATATCCGTTCTCCTGGCATATGCGGCTCTCACAGGCGGAAGATAGGAACATGAGGCCGTCGTTTCTCCGATGCGCCCGCCGGCCTGCGGTCAGCGCTTCAGTCTTCCAGCCGGTGCTCCAGCTTGGAAAGCCGCTTCTCCAGATCCCGGATGTGGCGGTCGCCCTCCTTCTTGCCTCTCCTTCGGAGCGCGAACCTCAAGGCCATCCCCAGGAAGCCCACACCCGCGAGCGCGGCACCCGCCCGCTTGGCCAACTTGGCCGCCGCCGGTAGCCGGCCCTCGAGCTGCCGGAGCTCCCCATCCAGTCGGTTCCTGGTCGCGTCGATCTCCTTCATCGTTTCAGCTGCTGTTTCGCCCATCGGACGTCCTCCTTCAGAGACTCTTGGGTGAGCTCGGGCTTGGATGCGCTCGAGCGAAGCCATCCGCGGGCGGCGACGATCGCGACGGCAGCGAGGAGTGCGAACACCCCGGCCATGATCAGCATCGCGGCCCAGCGTGGCAGGACCAGGTCGAGCGCCTCGGCACCGGCCATCCCCAGGAAGCCGATCACGAACAATCCCAGTACGGCCGCGGCCCCGAAGACCCCCACGGCCTTGGCCCTCGTGCCGACCATCTCGCCGATCTCCTGCTTCGCGAGCTCGATCTGCTTGCTCACCAGCGTGGAGATGTCCGAGGCGATGGATCGGAGCAGCGGACCCGTCCCCCTGGCGCCGTTGGTGGATGGTGGCGTCACTGGAGGCGCCGCCCCCGATGACGGACCACTTGCATGTGGGGCACCCGCCCCTCCCTCGTCTCCGAACTGCACCGCCACGGTCTCCTCCTCCCTGCGCTCCTCCACGCGTGCGTGGTCGCGGAGCGCGCGTTCGTCTGCTTCGGTCATTCTGGCCGGGTCGAGCGCGCGAGGCCAGAGGCGCCGTGCTCGCACCACGTTCATCTCGGCGCCGAGCAAGGTCACCTGGGCACCGAGGTAGATCCAGGTCAGGAGTCCGATCACGACCGCGAAGAACCCGTAGGTCTCCTTCGCGGACTCCAGCCGATGCCCGATGAAGTACCCACCGAGGGCTTGGAGCACGGTCCAGACGATACCCGCGAAGACGGCGCCGACGAAGACATCGCGCCACGTGACGTCCTCCACGGTCAGCACGCGGTAGGCCACCAGGAAGATCAGGACGTTCAGGACGACGGTGCCCGCGATGCCGCCGAGGCGGATCATGACCGGTGCGTCCTCGGTGCCCGCGGCGACACCGCCGAGGAAGGTCGCAAACATCACGAAGACGCCGAGCGTGACGAGCATCAGCAGCGCGCGAACCAGGGCGATCGGGAAGCTGGGCTGGCGCTTCAACGGCACGTCCCACACGTGATCCATCGCGTTCTGCGCCGCCTTGATGCCCGCGAGCCCCGCCCACAGTGCTCCGCCGACACCGAGCGCGAGACCCACTCCCTTGTCCGGGAGGGACTGAAGGTTCGCTCGCAGTTGGTCGCCGATCACGGGGAACTGCGAGAGGGCTGCGTCGACGAGGCGTTCCTGCGTGTCGGTTTCCTTGAAGATGATCCCCGACAGCGTCACGAACGCGAGGAGCAAGGGGAACAGCGAGAAGAACCCGTAGTACGCGATCAGCGCGGCGAGTTGTCCGGCCCGGTCCTCCCCGAACTTCTTGAGGACCGCGAGCGGGTACGCCAGGAACGGCTTCCTACGCTGCACGTCGTCGGCGCGTCGAACCACGCCCTGAACCGCTTCCACGCGCTGGGGGATACCCGCGCAGCAGTCGCCTTCAAACGAAGGGCGACTGCCGCAGTGATCGCGCGCTAGGCCAGAGCCTCCTCCAGCGCTCTGCGGACCAGGACCTTGGAGAGGGCTCGGCGATACTCCTCCGAGCCGAACGAGTCCGCGGGCGGGGCCGACCCTTCGTCGGCGCGCTCCGCGGCCGTCGCCGGGTCGGCCCCGCCCGCGAGCGCCTCCTCCACGCCGGCGGCTCGCAGGGGCGTGAGTCCCATGTTGGTCAGCGAGACGTTCGCGCTGCCGTTCATGCGGACCGCGGCGACCCCGACGACCGCCCAGTCCTGGGCCCGCCGCGTGAACTTCTGATAGCTCCACCCGCCCGACGTCTTCGGCACGCGGATCTCCGTCAAGACCTCGTCATTGGCGAGCGCCGACTGGAACAGCCCCGGGAACATGTCGGCGGCCGCGATCTCCCGGGTCCCGGCCGGTCCGGAGGCGACGAACGTCGCGCCGAGAGCCAGCAGCACCGAGGGCATGTCACCGGCCGGGTCGGCGTGCGCCACCGACCCGCCGATCGTCCCCATGTGCCGGACCTGCGGGTCACCCACCTGCCCGGCGACGGAGGACACGATCGGGGCGAGCTGTCGGAGCTCGTCCGAGGCCTCCAGGTCGTGGTAGCGGGTGAGCGCTCCGATCGCCACGCCGTCGCCATCCGCCCGGACGTAGGACAGGTCCTGGAGCCGTCCGATGTCGACGAGCTTCGTCGGCATCGCGAACCGGAGCTTCATCTGCGGCAGGAGGGAATGCCCGCCCGCCAGGAGCTTCGCGCCGTCGTCGGCCTGCAGCGCTGCGATCGCACCTTCGACCGAATCCGCTCGTTCGTACTCGAACGCCGCCGGGATCATGCCGCACCCCCTTGCCCGTTCGTGCTTCGGGCGTCCCGGATCGCACGCCAGACGCGTTCCGGCGACGCCGGCTTCTCGATCGCCGTGACGCCGAGGTGCGAGACGGCGTCGATGACCGCGTTGATCACCGCGGGGGGCGCCGCGATGGTGCCCGCCTCCCCGATCCCCTTCACGCCCAGCGGGTTGGTGGTCGACGGTGTCTGATGGGAGCCGTCGGTCGTGATCGTCGGCACCTCGACGGCCGTCGGTACGAGGTACTGCGTCATCGTCGACGTCGTGAGGTTCCCGGATTCGTCGTAGATCGCTTCCTCGTACAGCGCCTCGGCGACCCCTTGGGCGACGCCGCCGTGGATCTGTCCGTCGACGATCATCGGATTGATCACGATGCCGCAGTCGTCCACCGCGACGTACTTCACGATCTCGGTCGCGCCCGTCTCCGTGTCCACCTCGACGACGCAGATGTGCGCCCCGCCCGGCCACGTGAAGTTGGGCGGGTCGTAGACCGCGGTGGCGTTCAGATGGGGCTCCGTGCCCTCGGGGAGCGAGTGCGCGTGCCACGCCGAGAACGCGATCTCGGGGATCGTCTTCGCCTTGTCGGGAGCACCGGCCACGTGCCACGACCCCTCGCCCCACTCGAGGTCGTCCTCGGAGACCTCGAGTTCGTGCGCCGCGATCGTTCGCGCCTTCGCTTTCACCTTCTCGACCGCGAAGTGCAACGCCGCGCCCCCGACGGAGACCGACCGCGATCCGTAGGTGTCCATCCCGAGCGGTGTGATCAGCGTGTCGCCGTGGAGCACCTCGATGTCGTCGGGCGTGACCCCGAGCCCGTCGGCAACGATCTGGGCCCAGGTGGTCTCGTGCCCCTGCCCGTGGGGCGAGGTGCCGGTCTTGACCAGCACCTTTCCGGTCGGCAGGCACTCGATCGTCGCGCCGTCCCAGCCCCCGGCGGCGTACCGGAGCGCGCCCAAGATGTTCGACGGAGCCAGGCCACACATCTCGATGTAGGTCGACAGGCCGATCCCGAGCTGCTTCGTGTCGCCCCGCTCCCGCCCGTCGCGTTGCTGCGCGCGGAGCTTGTCGTACTCGACCAGTCCCAGCGCCGTGTCGAGCGTCGCTTGATAGTTCGCCGAGTCGACGCTCAACCCGGAGATCGCCGCCGTCGCTTCCGAGAACGCCGGCTTCAGGTTCATCCGCCGGACCTCGACGGGATCCTTGCCGATCCGCCGGGCGAACGTATCGACGATCCGCTCGATCACGTACGTCGCCTCCGGCCGGCCGGCACCGCGGTAGGCATCGGTCGGCGTCGTGTTCGTCACGATCCCGGTGAACTCGAACCAATACGTCGACGGATCGTAGGGGCCCATGTACACCCAGCCGCCGAGCTCGGGGATGCCCGGTGTGAGCAGCTGGTAGTAGGCGCCCATGTCCGCCAGCTCGACGAACTTCATCCCGATGATCTTCCCGTCCTCGGTTCCGGCGATCGTGCAATCGTGGATCACGCCTCGCCCATGGGTCGTCGCCACATAGTTCTCCCGGCGACCCTCGATCCATTTCACGGGGCGGCCGAGCTTCCGCGCGAGGCCGAGCGCGAGCGCCTCCTCAGCGTAGACGTTGAGCTTCGAGCCGAAGCCGCCCCCGACGTCCGGGGCGATCACCCGGAGCTTCTGCTCGTCGATCCCGGTGACGCCGGACAGCGTGACCTTCGCGATGTGCGGGATCTGCGTTGCCGACACGAGGGTCCACTCGTCCATGGCCGGGGCGCCATACGCGAGACACCCGCGCGGCTCGATCGCGTTGGGGATCAGCCGCGGCTGCACGTACCGCTCCTGCACGACCACCGGTGCCGAGTCGAAGACCGCTTGATCGCCGGCACCCCCGTGGCTCCAGTGCACGACCGAGTTCGTCTCCAGGTCGTCGTGGATCAGCACCTCGTCCTTCGCCGCCTCCTCCAGGTCGATGACCGCGGGGAGCTCGGTCGCGGTGACGGCCACCGCCTCCGCGGCATCGATCGCCTGCTCGCGTGACTCCGCGACCACCACCGCCACGGCGTCGCCGTTGAACCGGACCTTGTCCGACGCCAGGGCGTAGTGCACGGGCACCTTGATGTCCTCGGTGATCGGCCAGACGAAGGGCAGTGCCCCGAGCTCCAGATCCCCGGCCGTGAAGACGCCGACGACTCCCGGCATCGACGCCGCCTCGGTCGTGTCGATGCCGTCGATCGTCGCGTGGACATACGGCGGACGAGCCAGCGCCATCCACAGCATCCCCGGCATCGTCCAGTTGTCGATGAAGTTCGCCTGGCCGGTGATCAGCTGGGGGTCCTCCTTGCGCAGGACCGGCTGACCGATGAACGTCTCGGTGGCCGCCATCACGCGCCCCCTCCAGCCCCGGCGCCGGACATGGACCCGGCCGCGTCGAGTATCGACTTCACGATGTTCTGGTAGCCGGTGCAGCGACACAGGTTCCCCTCGAGCGACAGCCGGACGTCGTCCTCACTGGGGCTCGGGTTCTCCTTCAGATAGCTCGCCGCCGCCATCAGCATCCCCGGTGTGCAGTAGCCGCACTGGAGTCCGTGATTGCGTCGGAACGACTCCTGGAGCGGGTGGAGCTCATCGCCTTCCGCCAGTCCCTCGATGGTCGTGAGCTCACGGCCGTCCGCTTGCGCGGCAAGCAGGGTGCACGACTTGACGGACTCTCCGTCCAGCAGCACCGTGCAGGCGCCACAGCTGGACGTGTCGCATCCGACGTTCGTGCCGGTGAGCCCGAGGGTCTCGCGGAGGAAGTACACGAGGAGCGTGCGGGGCTCGACGTCGGCCGCTCGCATCGCCCCGTTGACGGTGACGGAGACGTGCGTCATGGGGGCCTCCTTCTGCAGTCCTGCTGCATTCCTGGGACGGGCAAGCCGGAGTGTAGACCCGAGTGCAGGAGCGGTCGAATCGAGGCGAGCGCCTGTCGAGGAGGGCTATCGAGGAGGATGAGGACTGAGTGCGGCCGCTCCCGTGCACTCCGACCCGATGCCGTGGGTGACGTCTCCCGACGTCGCGGCGCGGACCCAGAAGCAGGCACCACCGTACCCCTGGACCGCCGCCGCCCACGTGTCCGCCGTGGCGGCGACCGAGACGATCTCGGGGGTCGTGGAGGGTCCGTCCACGAAGATGTAGCCGGGCTGCAGGGAGGTTAGCCGGGCGGGAGTCGCGTCGAGGAAGCTCCCATGCTTGGAGAACGCGACCTCCGCCGCGGCAAGCGCGAGCCCGATCGCCTCTTCGGCTCCCGAGTCCGTCGAGGCGCTCGTCAGGCCGTCGACCGAGCCGGTCGTGGCCTCTGTAGGCGTCTCTCTACGGACCGCTCGCGAGAAGCTGTCGCGTTCGCTGACCACCACCCAGCGGGCGAACAGCCCGATCGCCAGCACGAGGACCGTGCTCAAGACCGCCGCCTTCGCCACTCCCGGATCGAGTCGGCTGCGCAGCGGCACGGTGGTCCTGAACGCGAAGGAGTCGTCCATCACCCCCTATCGGCCGGTCCCGCCGTGAGGCTGAGTCCGTGAGGGTGCTACCAGGACGCAGCGGAGGCCGTCATGGCGGCCGTCCCGGTGCAGGGCTTCCCGCTCCCGTAGGTGGTCACGCTGTTCGCGGCGATCTTGGCCCACCAGCAGGTGCCGGACTCCGATCGCACAGCCGCTCCGAACCCGGCCGCGTCCACCGCGTACGAGATGGTCATCGGATCCTTCGAGGGACCGGATGTGAACCGAAGTCCGGGATCGTAGGCCGAAAGGGTCGCGAGATCCGTGGTGAAGCTGCCCCGTTCGGCGTGGAGGCTGAGGGCGACGACGACCGCGCGGCCCATCGTTCCCTGCGCGGCGGCGTCGTAGGCCCGGTCGATCTGGGAAACGGCGCCCGTCTGGGAGTCGGCGATCTGCTTGCCGGCCTCTTCGGCGCCGCGGAGGAACACGAACGCGAGAACCCCCGCGACGACGAGGCCGGCCACGATCCAGACGAGCCTCGGGTCGAACGAACCACCGGCGTGTTCCGGCGTTCGTTGGCCGAGACGCGCGGGATGCTTGGCAGGCTCGCCGAAGTTGAACTCATCGCTCATGCCCCAAGTATCGGCCCTTCCCGGCCCGACGTGAGGAGCCAGGCGTGGGCGTACCATCCACGCGTGAGCGAGATCGGTGAGGTCCTCGCCGCGATCGAGGCGCTGTCGGCGAAAGGCGAGCGGATGGCGCTCGCGACGATCGTCGCTGTGCGGGGCTCGACCTACCGGCGCCCCGGAGCTCGGCTCCTGGTGCCGGAAGAGGGCGCGCCGGTGGGGAACATCTCCGGCGGCTGCCTCGAGGGCGATGTGGCCGACATGGCTCGGGTGGTGATGGACGAGGGCCGGGCACGCCTGGCCGGCTGGGACCTCACCGCGGACGACGATGCCGTCTGGGGTCTGGGCCTCGGGTGCAACGGGGCGATCGAAGTGTTCATCGAACCGGCCGAGAAGGCTGCCGAGGTCGCGGGAGTGCTGCGGACGGCGCTCGAGGAGGAACGGCCGATCAGCGTCGTGACGGTGGTCGAGTCCTCGGAAGCCCGGGTCGAGGCCGGCTCGCGTCTCGTCGTGAAGCCGGACGGCACCAGCGACGGGTCGCTCGGCCACGCCACGGTCGATGCCGCCGCGGTGGAGGCCGCGATCGCCCGCCTGCGAGAAGAGCGATCCGAGGTCCGCACGCTGGTCGAGGGCGTCCGGGCGTTCGTCGAGGTGCTGGACCCGCCCCTTCGCCTCGTCGTGTGCGGAGCCGGCCACGACGCGATCCCGCTCGTCCGGGTCGCCTCGGTGCTCGGATGGAACGTGACCGTGGTCGACGACCGACCGACGTTCCTGACGCCCGAGCGATTCCCCGGTGCGGCCGGTTTCGTACCGCTGGACGAGCCGGGAGACGCGGCGAAGAGAGCGGACATCGACGAGCGTACGTTCGCGGTTGTGATGACCCACAACTTCCTCCGGGACAAGGAGTACGCGCGCTCCTTGCTCGGCTCCCCCGCCGCGTATATCGGGCTGCTGGGCCCCGGCGCCCGGACGGAGCGGCTCTTGATGGAGCTGCGAGACGAGGGCGTCGAGATCGAGCGACGAAGACCGTTCGCGGATCCACGGCCCGGCGGGGCTCGACCTCGGCGGTGAAGGGCCCGAGGAGATCGCCCAGGCGATCGTCGCGGAGATCGTGGCGGTGAAGCGGCGAAGGGCGGGCGGGTTCCTGCGGGACCGGCGTGGGCCGATCCACGATCGGCCCCGGCCTGGCACGGAGGCGCGGCCCGGATAACTCTCCCGCGGGCTAGATCCCGCCGGAGAAGGTGTCGCAGTCGTTCGGGTTGCCGCCGCGGTATCCGGTGCGGAACCACTTCTGGCGTTGCGCCGAGGAGCCGTGCGTCCAGGCCTCCCGGTTCGACCTGCCCCTGGGTCTCCTTCTGGATGCGGTCGTCGCCGACGGCGGCGGCCGCATCGAGCGCCTGGGCGATCTCGTCCTCGCCGAGCGAAGCCAGGAACCTGGTCTCGACCGCGTTCGCCGCCCACACGCCGGCGTAGCAGTCGGCCTGGAGCTCCGCCCGCACGGCGGCGCTCTCAGGACCCTCCCGGTCGCCGCCGATCTGGTCCAGCGTTCCGAGGAGGTTCTGCACGTGGTGCCCGTACTCGTGCGCGAGGACGTAGGCCTCTGCGAACGGACCACCCTCGGCCCCGAACCGTGCCTGGAGCTCTTGGAAGAACCCGAGGTCGACGTAGACCTTCTGGTCCGCCGGGCAGTAGAAGGGACCGACGTCGGAGGTCGCCGCACCGCAGCCGGTGCTCGTCGAGTCGGAGAAGAACACCGTCACGGCGGGGCGATATCCGTTCAGAGCCCCGGTCCAGTACGCCTGGATGCTGTTCACGGTCCCGATCAGACGGCAGTCCCGGCTCTTCTCGGCGTCCTCGCCGGTCTTGCACTCATCGATGACTTCGCCCTGCTGCTGTTGTCCACCAGCCGTCACGCCGTCGAGCGACTCGAGGGCGCTCAGATCGATGTCCCCCCCGCCGAGAACGGTGATCAGCAGGACGACGATGATCCCGACGATCCCTGCACCGCCACCGACAGCTACTCCGCGACCGCCGCGACCGCCGCGCATGCCGCGGCGGTCTTCGACCTGCGTGGGGTCGAGCTTCGCCCCTTTCCGGAAGTCCACGGGGCCCTGATACCCAAACGCCTTGCGCGGGAAACTAGACGACTCGGGCCCGGCGACCCTCCAGCCACAGGATCACGTACAGGGCGAACCCGCCAAGCGTGAGCGGCTGTGCCGTGGAGTTGGCGATCTGACCCCACTTGAAGAGCTCTTGGAACAGACCTCCCCGGTTGAACGAGGTGACCTCGAAGTACAGGAGGCTCGTCGCCACGCCCGACATGGTCCATACGACGGCTGAGACCAGGACGACCCATTTCAGCCGACCGAGCCAAACGGCGCGGCCGGCGTCGCCGGAGAGCTCCCGCCACCGGGACGTCGCCGCTTCGTAGCCGCGTTCGTCGTCGGAGAACCGCTCGATCGGCTCCCCCTCGTCGAGCTCCTCGAGCCGCCAGACGCCGTATCCCTCGTCGTCGCGGACCACGACGAAGCGCTGGTTCACATCGAACGTCTCGAAGCGACCGCCGGAAGGGCCGGGGTCAGAGGTGTCCACGGGCCGAGCTTAGACCGGTCGCGTACGCTTCCGGCCGTGCTGATCGAAGACAGCTTCACGGTCCGGACGCCTGTCGATCGCCTGTGGGCGTTCATACAGGACGTCGAACGGATCGCCCCGTGTATGCCCGGTGCGGAACTCACGGAGGTCGTCGACGATCGAACCTGGAAGGGCAAGGTCCTCGTCAAGTTCGGCCCGGTGCAGATGTCTTTCAGCGGAACGGTCGTCATGGAGGAGAGGGACGACGTCGCGCATCGGGCGAAGCTCTCCGCCAAGGGCGCCGAACAGCGTGGGAAAGGGGTCGCGAACGCCAAGGTGGAATCCTGGCTCGAGCCTGCCGGCGACGACGGCACGACGGTGCACATCCGCTCGGACATCACGATCACCGGGGCCGCCGCGCAGATGTCGCGTGGCCTGCTGCCGGAGGTCTCGAAGCTCCTCACGAAGCAGTTCGCCGAGTGTCTGGAGTCGAAGCTGAACGAGGAGACGCCGCGGGCGCCCATAGCCGGTGCCGCCCGGAGCGAGACGAGCGACACTCGAGTGGCCGACCCGCCGCCGAGAGCAGCCGCGAAGCCGGTCGGCGGACTCGGTTTGGGCCTCCGCGCTCTGTGGGGCACGATCGCGCGGTTCCTCTCCCGGTTGTTCGGACGGCGCGCCGGGTCGTGATCTCCGGGATCGTCCTGGCGGCCGGCTCGGGCACACGATTCGGCGGGACGAAACAGCTCGCGTCGTACCAGGGGAAGCCGCTCGCCCAGCACGCCGTCGACGCGCTCGCCTCCGCCGGCGTCGACGAGCTCGTCGTGGTCACCGGCCACGACGCGGACGCGGTCGAGGGAGCGCTCAGGCTCCCCCCGCAGGGCCGCTTCGTCCGCAATCCCGATCACGCCACGGGCCAGTCCTCTTCGTTGGCCGCCGGCCTGCACGGGCTGGCCGACGACACCGAAGCCGCCGTGGTCCTGCTCGCCGACCAGCCCGGCGTCACCGATGCGGAGGTTCGCGCCTTGATCGATGCGTTCGAACGTTCCCGGAGCCGGATCGTGCGGATCGCCTACGAGGACGGGCCCGGCCCCGCGCTGCTCTCGCGCGAGGTCCACGCGGAGGCCGGACATCTGCACGGCGATACCGGCGCCCGAACACTCATCGCGTCACATCCCGACTGGGTCGAAGAGGTCGCCGTCCCCTTCCGAGCGCCTCCGGACGTTGACCGGCCGGTGGATCTGCCGTCGATGTGATCACTCCCGCCGAGGACGGACCATCGTGCGGTCGCTGGGCGCTTCGAAGCCGAACCGGGCGTAGAGGGGATGCGCGTCGCGGGTGTTGAGGAACCAGACCAGGTCTCGATGCTCAGGATGCTCGACGGCCTCCCGCACCAGCTCCACTCCGAGGCCGTGGCCTCGATGGCCCTGGAGCACGAACACGTCACCGAGCCAGGCCATGCTCGTGCCGTCCGAGATCACGCGAGCGAACCCGACCTGCTCGTTGCCGCGGTAGGCGCCGATCACCCTCGTGGACTCCCGAACGAGACGCTCGATCGTGTTCCGATCGCGCCCGCGGACCCAGTACGCCTCCTCGGACAGGTATCGGTGAACCATGTCGACGTCCACGCGGCCGCGATCGTCGTCCAGCTCGTAGCCGCCGGCAAGCTCGCGACGCATCAGCAGACGAGACCGAGCCGCCGATGCTCCAACGCGGGGAGCACCCTCCGGACCCGCCGGAGCTCGGCCATGTCGAGGTCGGCGAACCACACGCCGGAGCCGTCTTGCGGCGCCTCGACCAGGACGTCGCCCCACGGACCCACGATCATCGAGTGGCCGTGGGAGCGGCGGTGCTCCTCGGGTGATCCGAACTCGCCCCACTGCGCCGACGCCGCCACGAAGCACTGGTTCTCGATCGCGCGCGCGCGCAGCAGCGCCTCCCAGTGCGCGACCCCAGTCTGATGCTGGAACTGTGCGGGGAGCACGAACAGCTCCGAGCCGAGCGCCATGAGCCCACGGAAGAGCTCGGGGAACCGGAGGTCGTAGCAGATGGTCAAGCCGATCCGCAGATCCTCGAGCGGATGGGTGACGAGCTCGGTTCCCGGAGTGAAGGTCGCCGACTCGCGGAACGGCGGCTGGCCTTCGAGATCGACGTCGAAGAGATGGATCTTCCGATACGTCGCCACGAGCTCTCCGGTGCGGTCGAAGAGCGGGGCGGTGTTGTAGAGCCGGTCGCCGTCTCGTTCGTGGATGCTGCCGCCGAGGATCCACATCTGCCGGTCGTTGGCCACCTTGGAAAGCATCGTCGATGCCGACCCACCCGGGAGCGTCTCCGCCACCTCGGCGATGCGAGAGTCCGGCCCGAGGTAGGAGAAGAACTCCGGCAGCACCGCGATGTCGGCTCCCCCGTCGGCGGCCTCCTCCAGGAGCCCCTTCGCCGCAGCGAGGTTCGAGGGAAGATCCTCCCCCGATCGCATCTGGCAGACGGCTGCACGCACGGACGAAGTCTAGGGGCCGGATGCGGTCCGGCAGGGGCGGCGAAAGCGTCAGCCGCCGGCGGGACGCACCGAGGGAGCCGGCGTGGACGCGCCTCGCCGGTCCTCGCCGTCGAGGAACGCCTCCAGCTGATCCATGAAGGTTTCGGGCGTGATCGGCTTGGAGAAGAAGCCGTCGAACCCGGCGGCGACGGCCTTCTCGCGCTCGCCGACCTCTCCGAACGCCGTGAGGGCGAGGATGGGGCACGCGCCGGCCTCGTCCGAACCCCGGATCGCGGCGAGCGCTTCGTAGCCGTCCATCACCGGCATGTGCAGGTCCATGAGGATGAGATCGGGGGGCGATCCCAAGGCCGCGGCGACCGCCTCCTCGCCGTTGCGGGCCAGCATCGCCACGTGCCCACGGGCGCGGAGGAGATACCCGAGGAGATCCAGCGCTGCCTCCGTGTCGTCGACGACAAGCACGTCTGCCATGTTCACTCCCTCCTCGGAAGGATCAGGCTGAACCTGCTCCCTCGTCCCGACCGGCCCTGCACCACGATCTCCGCTCCGAGGAGGTCCGCGAGTCGGCAACTGACCTGGAGCCCGAGCCCCGCTCCACCCCGTGTATCACCTTCCGGAGCAGGCCCACGCTCGAAGGGTTCGAACAGTCGGGCATGCTCGGACTCGGGGAAGCCGATCCCCGTATCGATGATGTCGACGCGGGCCGCGCCGACCCCGTCGCTGACCACACCGAGGATCTGCACGCCTCCGGCGTCGGTGAAGGAGATCGCGTTGCCGATCAGATTCACCAGGATGCGGGAGATCGCACGTCCGTTCGTGGAACAGCTCATCCCCGAAGGGATCTCCACCTCGAGGCTCAGCCCCTTCTCGTCGGCGGATCGCTGGAGCTCCGAGCGGACATCGTCGACGACAGCTCGGATGTCGACCGACTCGAGAGGCAGATCCATCAGGCCCGTTTCGATCCGCACCAGGTCCAGGAGATTGTCGATCGTCAGGTCCATCTGGAGTGCGCCCGACCGAACGGTGTGGAGCTGGCGACGCTGCTCCTCGTTCAGCGATCCCGGAAGCTCCATGAGGAGGACCTCGGTGAAGCCGAGCACCGAGTTCAGGGGTGTCCGGAGCGAGTGCCCCGCCCCGGCGAGCAGCCGATCGAGACGCTCGGCCCGAACATCCTTCCCGATCACGGACCCGACCGCGAAGCAGAGCTTTCATCGGGCCGAGGGTCGGTCTCGTCGAGATCGGTCCTGCCGGAAGCGAAGCGCACCAGGTCTGCCCGGCTCTTGACACCGAGTTTGCGCAGGATGCTCGCCCGGTGCGTCTCGACCGTCCTCGGTGAGAGGAACAGGAGCGAAGCGATCTCCACGTTCGTGTGTCCGAGCACCAGGAGATCGAGGACTCCCCGTTCCCGCTGCGTGAGCTCCGCCACAGGGTCCGCGTGGGGCGAGACGTCGGCCGACCCCGCCGCGAGCATCGCCCCCAGAGCGGGCTGCACATAGCGCTCACCGTTCAGGATCCGAGCGATCGCGTCGAGGAGCTCCGCGGCAGCGGCGCCCTTCAGCATGTAGCCACTGGCACCCGCTTCGATCGCTCGACGGATGTCGGTCGGGCTGTCCACCATCGACAGCACGAGGATGCGCGCCTTCGGGAAGCGCTCCGCGAACGCCCCGACGACGGCCGCGCCCCGCATGCCTTGCATCGACAGATCCGTGACGATCACGTCAGGATCTCGATCGAACGCGATCTCGAGCGCCTCCTCGGCGGAGGACGCTTCGGCCACCACCGCAACACCCGGCTGCGACTCGAGCAGCAAGCGGATGCCTGCGCGGACCACGGCGTGGTCGTCCACCAGCATCGCGGTCGCGCTTCGGACCGTCATGCGCTCTCTCGCGTCGCCAACTCTGCGCCGACCGGGATACGCAGCCGCACGGTCGTGCCTTTGCCGGGAGCGGAGTCCAACTCCAGGTCGGCACCGATCAGCGTGGCTCGTTCGCTCATCCCGAGGAGCCCCACGTGGTCTCCCCCCGTGTACGAGATCTCCTGCGATTCGAATCCGGGGCCCTCGTCGTGGATCTCGATATCGACGTACTTGCCGCGGAAGCGAAGGTCGACCGCAGCCGGGGCCTGTGCGGCATGCTTGCCGATGTTGTTGAGGCCCTCCTGCACGATCCGGTAGACGGCCACCTCCACGTGGTGGGGCAGCCGCGTCGGCGAGCCATGGAAGCGGACCTCGATGGGGACGCCGCGTCTGGAGCCTGCGATGTCGGCGAGTCGTTCCGTCGCGTGTGCCAATCCATCCGCCAACTCGAGAGGGCGAAGGTTGCCGATCAGGCGGCGAACGGCCTCCGCGGACTCCTGCGCCATCTGGCCGATCCGCTCCGACGTCTCTTTCGTTTTCCCTTTCGTCGTGGCCTCGAGGGAGGCGGCGAACAGCGTGATCCCGGCGAGGGTCTGGGCGAGATCGTCGTGCAGCTCGCGCGAAACGTGTGCTCGCTCCTCCTCCTGGCTCGTGAGGATCCGCCCCAGCAATCGCGAACGATCGGCATCGAGCGCCTTCAGCATCTCCTCCGCTCGGGTGCGTTCGAGGAAGGAGCCGACGATCGTCGTGATCGCCTGGAGGAAGAAGATCTCGCCGTCCTCGAACGGCATCGCGCGCTGTGACGCGGCCAACAGGATGCCGATAGGCCGCGAGCCGACGCGAAGCGCGAGGGATGCGCAGGCCACCACGCCGTGCTCGGTCAACAGTGGAGGCAGCGACTCACGAACCTGGCCCGATGCCTCCGGCATGACGACCATCGGACCGCCTTCCACGAGGGAGTACCAGAGCATGCTGCCGGGCTCGGGTAGCACTTCGAGCGTGCCGACGAGACCCGGTGTCCATCCGGTCCCGTACGCCAGGCGCATCGACGCCGATTCGAGAGGGACGCTCTCATCCAGCACGAGGAACAGCGCCGACAGCGACAGGTCGAGCGTCCGCGCGACGATGTGGGCCGCCTCATCCATCAAGGGCTCGGGCTCTGCGTGGGCGAGCGCCCGCATGCCGAGCTCCGCCACCGCGGCCTGCTGGCGCGCACGCTGGGCCACCAGCCTGGCTGCCTCACGCCGTTCGGTAAGGTCCCTCGTCACCCGGGCGAGACCCACGAGTTGACCCTGTTCGTCACGCACGGGCGTCGTCACCAGGTGGCCCCAGAACCGACTTCCGTCCTTCCGCATGCGCCAGCCTTCCCCTTCGGCCGGGCCGTGTTCGATCGCGAAGCGGAGGTCGGCGAGCTCGTCTTCCTCGCGGTGCAGCTCTTCGGGGGTGAACATCGAGATGTTCTGCCCGAGGGCCTCCGAGTCCGTGTAGCCGTAGAGCCTTTCAGCGCCCGGGTTCCACGAGACGATCGTGCCGTCCGGCTCGAGCATCACCATGGCATGGTCCGTCACGCTCTCGATCATCAGACGGCTCCGATGCTCGCTCTGCTTGTACGCCGTCTCGCTCGCCTTGCGGTCGCTGATGTCGGAGAGCGCTCCCTGCCAATAGAGGACCCGTCCGTCGGCGTCGCGGATGGGGTCGGCCTCATCACGGAACCCACACGACGCCGTCGTCGTGCGTCCGGTATCGGTACTCGGCGGTGAACCGGCGCTCTTCGAGGCATGCGTCGTCGATCAGACCCAGCACGTCCTCGCGGTCGTCGGGGTGGATCCTGGTGACCCAGAGGAAAGGCTGCTCCAGCCATCGGGCGGGAGAGACACCGAGCATGCGCTCCACCTGTGGGCTGACGTAGGTCATCGCCGGTGGCCGGCTTCCGTCATGCGTGTACACGACGAGCGGGCTCTGTTCGACGATCCGCCGATAGAGGAGTTCCGAGTCAGCGATCATCCCGTCGGGCACGACGACGTCGGCCTCCGATCGCTGGTCCATCGTCCGCCCCCTCGGAACTGCGTCGCGCTCAGATATCCCGCCTACGGTGTTTCCCGTATAAGCATCTACGGGTGTTTCCCGGAGGAGCATAAGCCTATCGAACCAGAGAGGGAACCCACGGTGGGAAAAGCCTTGAGCAGTAACAGTTCTTAGTCAATCATCATGTTGGGAGACACTTCAGGCCTGGGAGCACCGAAAGGCAACTATGAGGGAGTCTCGAGCGCCCGGCGTATCCCGTCGAGGGACCCCGGGTCCTCGAGGCTCGAGAGGTCACCCGTATCCTCGGCCAAGGCGACCGCACGGATCACCCGCCGGACGATCTTCGCACTCCGGGTCTTGGGAAGTTCGGGAACGAACACCACCTTCGACGGCAGGAACGAGCGCCCGAGATGCTCGGCGACCACGTTGCGAAGCCGGATGGCGAGGACGGGCGCCGGCTCCACTCCCGGTTTCACGACGACGAAACACCAGATCGTCTCCCCCTTGAGGGGATGTGGCACGCCGATCGCCGCAGACTCCGCCACCGCCGGATCGGACGCGAGCGCGCTCTCCACCTCGGCGGGACCGAGACGCTTCCCCGCCACCGAGAGCGTGTCGTCCGAACGCCCGTGCAGGAACCAGAAGCCGTCCTCGTCCCTCGTCGCCCAGTCGCCGTGGACCCACACACCGGGGAAGCGCCGCCAATACGTCTCGAGGTAGCGATCGGGGTCGCCCCAGATGCCTCGTGTCATCGACGGCCAGGGCTGGCGGCACACGAGCTCCCCCACCTCTCCGGGACCGACGGGCGAGCCGGCTGCGTCGACGACGTCGATATCCATGCCGAGGGCGGGGCCTCCGAGGGTGCACGCCTTCAGCTCCGAGATCGGCGACGGAGAGAGGAAGCAGGCCCCGACCTCGGTCCCGCCGGAGAGATTGATGATCGGGAGTCGTGAGCCCCCCACCTCCCGATGCAGCCACAGGTAGGCGTCGGGGTTCCACGGCTCACCCGTCGACGCCAAGATCCGGAGCGAGGAGAGATCGTGCCGGCGGATCCGGTCGGTACCCGCCGGGATCAGTGCGCGAATCAGCGTGGGCGAGACGCCGAGGGTCGTGATGCGGTGCCGCTCCACCATCGCCCACAGCCGATCGGGACCGGGATGGGTCGGGGCGCCGTCATAGAGCAGCACGGTCGAACCGGAGGCGAGCGCACCGACGATCTCCCATGGCCCCATGATCCAGCCCAGATCGGTGACCCAATGCAGGACGTCGCCGGGCCGGATGTCCACCTGGTAGGCGACCTCGGCCGCGATCTTCACGAGGAACCCCCCGTGAACGTGCAGCACGCCTTTCGGCTTCCCGGTGGTGCCGCTCGTGTACCCGATGAAGAGCGGGTGTTCCGGGTCGAGCCGCTCGGACTCGAGTGGCTCATCCGACTCCGACTGGATCAACTCCGCCCAGTCGTGCTCGTCGTCGGTGGCGCCCTCTCCCGCGAGCGCGAGCACGACGGTCGCCTCGACCGTCGAGGCGCGCTCGCGGGCGAGCCGCGCTGTCGCCGACATCGGAACGGCGCGCCCCTTCCGCAGGAACGCGTCCGCGGTGAGGACAACCTTCGCCTTCGCGTCGTTCAGCCTGACCGCGACGGCGTCCACGCCGAAGCCGCTGAAGATCGGCGCCCAGATCGCCCCGATCTTGGAGCACGCCATGACGGCCGCCACGGTCTCCGGCGTCATCGGCATGAAGATCGCGACGGCGTCGCCGGGCCCGATGCCCAGCCGCTGGAGAGCCCGTGCCAGGCGATCCGTCTCCCGTCGGAGCTCTCCGTAGGTCCACGTGCGCGTATCGCCGGCCTCCCCCTCCCAGACCACCGCGGGCGCATCGGGGGTGCTCACGGCCCACCGATCGACGCACTGATGGGCGAGGTTCACGCGCCCGCCCCCGAACCACGTCGCCCACTCGACGCCCCGTGAGATGTCGCGGACCTGCCGATACGGCTCGAAGAACTCGATGTCGAGATCGCGGACCACGGCGTCCCAGAACCATTCCGCGTCCGCGATCGAACGCCGCACCAGCGCCTCGTAGGTCTCGATCCCGTGCGCCCGCATGAACCGCGTGACGTTGGCCCGCTCGACGTATTCGGGAGTCGGCGACCAGATGATGTCGGTCACGCCGCACACGATACGCGCCGCCGTTCGCCGCACCGTCGCGAGGGACGGATGCGGAGACCGTGCGCCTTCGATATACATGGTGCCCATGGGGCTCCGAGTGGGGGTGGCCGGCGTCGGCTGGTCCGGCTTCTCTCCGACGACCGGTGGCATCTCCTACAAGGAGCTGATGTTCGAGGCCGCTCGCCAGGCCTATGCCGACGCCGGACGCGATCCCCGCAGCGAGATCGACTCGTTCGTCTGCTGCTCCGAGGATCTCGAGGAGGGGACGAGCATCTTCGACGAGTACGTCCCCGACCAGTTGGGGGCGGTGCAGCGCCCCGTGCAGACGGTGGCATCCGACGGGCTGTTCGGAGTGGCGACGGCCGTGATGCTGATCCGCAGCGGCGTCGCCTCCACCGTGGCGATCGAATCCCACTCCAAGGCGAGCGACATCGTCTCCACGGGGCGGGTCGATCGGTTCGCGATGGATCCGGTGCTCAACCGACCGCTCGGCGTATCCGCGACCGCGCTCGCCGGGCTCGAGATGCGCCGCTGGCTGCATGTGTCCGGTCGATCGGAGGCCGAATGCGCGGAGGTAGCCGCTCGCAACCGCGATCACGCGAGGAACAATCCACGCGCGTCCTACGCCGACACGCGTGATCCGACGCCCGTCTTCGACCCGCTCACGCGTGAGCAAGCCGCGGAGCCGGCGGACGGATGCGTCGTGCTGGTGCTCGCGAGCGAGGAGAAGGCGCCGGCGAGCGCCGTGTTCATCGACGGCATCGGGTGGAGCCAGGACGCACCCTCGGTCGAGAGTCGGGAGTGGGATCGCGCGGCGGCTGCCGAGCGAGCCGCACGGTCGGCGTACGAACGAGCGGGGATCGATCCATCCGACGTCGAGGTCGCGGAGGTCGACGACACGTATGCGTACAAGCAGCTGCAGCACCTGGACGCGCTCGGGTTGGACGGACTCGACCCAGAGCGGGTCAACATGAGCGGCGGAGCGCTCGGTGAGGGTCACCTCCGAGAGGCGAACGGACTCGCACGCGCCCTCGCGTGCATCGAACGGCTCCGCGCGGGCGACGCCCGTGTGGGTCTGGCCCAATCGTGGCGAGGGGTTCCTTCCACCTCGGCGGCGGTCGCCGTGATGCGGCGATGAGCCCGCGTGTCGCCGTGGTCGGTGCCGGCATGTCCCGGTTCGTCCGGCGCGCGCAGGAGACCGGCAAGGAGCTGTCGTGGATCGCGACCCGCGAAGCGCTCGCGTCGTGCGAGCTGAAGCTCACCGACGTCGACGCGGTCTGTCTGACGAGCGCGCCGGACGCGTTCGACGGGGTCCATCGCAAGGGCGACTACCTCGCGGACGGCGCCGGCGCGTGGGCCAAGCCCTACATGCGCACGTACGTGGGAGGCGGGAGCGGCGTGTTCACCGCGATCCAAGGGTGGTACACGGTGGCCTCCGGCTTGGCGGACGTGGTCGTGTGTGTGGCCGAGGAGAAGATGTCCTCCTGCCAGCCGCATCCGCAGGGCGCGTTCCTCACGATCTTCGACAACATCCTCGAGCGGCCGCTCGGCCCCAACCTGCTCTGGATCTTCGCGCTGG
This sequence comes from uncultured Actinomycetota bacterium, assembly GCA_963762015.1. Taxonomy (GTDB): domain Bacteria; phylum Actinomycetota; class UBA4738; order UBA4738; family HRBIN12; genus JAJNBA01. The sequence goes on along the minus strand of CAVXJL010000002.1, from coordinate 306,862 downwards.
AGATGCAGCGGTACATGCAGGCCTACGGCCTCGACAAGCGAGACATCGCGCAGGTCGCCGTGAAGAACAAGCGCAACGCCGCAGACCACCCGGCCGCCCTCCTCGGCCAGACGGACATCACGGTGGAAGACGTCCTCGCGAGCGAGACGCTCGCCTGGCCGGTGCAGCGCCTCGACGTCTCTCCGATCTCCGACGGCGCGGTTGCCATCGTGATGGCCTCGGAGGAGGCCGCGAAGAGACTCACCGATCGCCCCGTGTGGGTGCAAGGCGTCGGCTGGAACCTCGACACCACGTACTGGACGAACCGCGACCTCGCCTACCCCGAGTACGTCGAGAACGCGGCGCGGATGGCCTACGGGATGGCCGGAGTGAACGAACCCCGCAAGGAGATCCATGTCGTCGAGCCCTACGATCCCTTCGACTACAAGGAGCTTCATCACCTCGAGGGACTCCTGCTGTTCGACCGCGGGAAGGCTCCCGAGGCGGCGGCGGCGGGCGTCACCGCTCGTGACGGGGACCTCCCCTGTTGCCCGTCCGGTGGGCTGCTCGGCGTCGGGAACCCGATCGCGGCGGCGGGCCTGATGAAGATCGCGGAGCTCTTCTGGCAGCTCCGGGGCGAGGCCGGCGCCCGGCAGGTTCCGGGCACTCCCGAACGCGGCGTCGCGCAGGCTTGGGGCGACCTGATGCAGGTCGGGACCGTCGTCGTGATGGGGAACGAGGGCGGGCCGCTCACCACGGCCACGCGATCATCGCCGCCGCAGTCGCCGCCACCCGACCCGCGGGCCACCGCGCTCTCCGACAAGGAGTTCCGTTCGGCGACCGGCGCGGTGGAACAGCGGCTGGACACGCTCTACGACTGGGACGCGGGCGAGGCGATCGGTGCGTTCCTCGACGGACTCCGCGAGCAGCGCATCCTCGCCACGACCTGTGTCTCGTGCGGGAGAACGCTCGTCCCGCCGCGCAAGTTCTGCGAGCGCTGCTTCCGGCCGACCGACGGCTGGACCGAGGTCCCGCAGACCGGCAGCGTGGAGACGTTCTCGATCTGCCACGTCACCTGGGACATGCAACCGCTGGAAGTACCGCAGATCCCGGCCGTGATCCGGCTGGACGGCACGAGCGAAGGCGGCTTCCTCCATCTCCTCGGCGAGGTGGCGCCCGAAGACGTCCGCGCCGGGATGGAGGTCGAGGCGGTCTGGAAGCCGGCGGGTGAGCGTGCGGGTTCGATCCTCGACATCGCGTACTTCCGTCCGTTGGACCCCGAGGTCCGTCATGAGCTCGTCGCCACGGCCGCCGTCGAGAAACCCCTGGGATCCGCCGTATGAGTCCGACGAAGATCCCTGGCGAGCTCTCGGTCTCGTTCCGCTACACCCCCGGCGTCGGGAACACGGCGTTCTTCGAGGCGCTGCGCGACCGTGGCGTGTTCCTGGGCTCCCGGTGCGGGGACTGTGCCGTGACATACGTGCCCGCCCGCATCTTCTGCGAGCGCTGCCTCGCCGAGCTCGAGCCGGGCGAGGGATGCGGACCCGAGGGCGAGCTCGTCTCGTGGACGGTCGCGCGCGTGGACGTGGATGATCGACCGCTGGACGAACCGGTCACGTACGGGTTGGTTCGACTCGACGGGGCAGACACGGTCTTCCTCCACCGCCTCATCGACATGGACGATCCACCGAAGATCGGGGGACGTCTCCGCGCGGTCTTGGCAGAGGATCGCACCGGATCGATCTTCGACGTCGAAGGGTTCGCTCCCGCCGGCGGCTAGTGCAACCGCCGCCAGTCGATCGCGACGACAGGCACCGGCTTCGCAAGGCCCTTCAGCGTGACGTCGCGAGCTTCTCCGAAGCGCACATCATCGATCCCCTCGACGGTCTCCAAGCTGGCCAAGACCTCGCCTCCGCCGGCGAGCGCTCCGATCCTCGCTGCCGCGTGAACCCCTGCGCCTTCGTAGTCCCCTGCGACACGCGTCGCCTCGGCCGCGTGGAGCCCGATACGGACCTGCGGGGCGAAGCCGTGATCACGGCGATGTTCCGCGAGTGCCCGCTGGATCCCCGCGGCACACACGACCGCCGACGGCGCATCCGGGAAGGCGACGAAGAAGCCGTCGCCTGTCCGATGCACCTCCTCTCCTTCGCTCCCTTCGAAGCAGCGGCGCAAGGCCTCGTCGTGCCAACGCAACAGGTCGTGCCAGGCCTCGTCCCCGATCGCCTCCACCAGCGCGGTCGACCCCACGATGTCGGTGAACATGAAGGTGCGGACCTGGCGGGAGGAAGACGGCCCGGAGACCGCTGCCAGCACCGCGTCGGCCCTGGTCAGTTCGGGTGCCGCGCCGAGACGCTCGAACGTCGACCGGGCGGAGGCGAGCTCGAGCTTGGCGGCTTCCGTATCCCCACGAGCGATGTGGGTCTCCGCGAGACGCGCCGACGCGATCGAGGCTTCGAAGGGCGCATCGATCTCGCGCCAGAGTCGTCGAGCTCCGCGGAACATGCGCTCAGCCACGTCGAACTCGTCGTCGAGCAGCGCGGCGACGCCGGCTGCATGCGCGGCCGCGGCCCGGATCGCGGGCGTGTCGAACTCCTTGGCGATCTCGCCGAGCTCGGTGGCGGCGGCCGCGGCCGTCGGGGCATCGCCGCGCACCTTCGCGATCTCCGCCTGCGCCGGCAACATCCGAGAGCGAGCCAACCGGTTCCAGGTCAGCTCCTCCAGACTGCCGCGGATCGACGCGGCCGCGGCGTCGGCGTGGCCCTGCTCCAGCAGGAGCAGCGCCCGGCCCGGTTGCGGTTCCTCGCCCAGCGCTTCCGCCTGCTCGAACGCATCGCCCGCCCCGGCGAGATCGCCGGTCCGGAGACGAACCTCTCCCAGCTCGTGGAATGCCCCGCCGGCCGCCGCCGGGAGGAAGAATCGCAGCTCGTCCGACGCGCGCTCCGCCTCTGCGGCGGCCTCGGCCCACGCCCCGGTGAGCCGCATGAACTCCGCCCGGTGGACGCGACAGACCCCGGGGAAGCCGGTGATCTCTTGCCGCTCGCACCAACGCTTCGAGACCTCCGCCCATTCGGTGCCACGCCGGTAGTCGGCCGCCTCCCGACACACGGACATCACCCCGCAGAAGACGGCCCCGGTCGTGAACGGTCCGAGCTCGCCGCCGACCGCCGCGGCAGCCGCCCCCTCCATCAGGCCGAACGCTTCCTCGAGACGCCCCGAGTTGGCCAACGTCTCCCCCCGTCGCATCGCCGCCCAGACCGGCAGATCCGGATCATCGAGTCGAGAGGCGATCTCGACCGCGCGGTCGAAATGGGTGAGCGCGTGGTCCAGTTCCCCGCGCGAGTGCGCGAGCTCCCCGTGCGCGAGCGCGAGGTAGCCGTGGGCGAGCGACTCCGGCTGTCCCTCGAGGAGTTGCTCCGCCCGGTGCAACCAGCCCTGTGCAACCGATCCCGAAAGCTTCGCCCCGTACTCCCGCCTGAGGGTGAGCGCCATCAACGCGGCGCGAGCGCGATCGCCTCCCTCGACGTACATCGCGTACGCGCGCTCCCTGGTCGCGATCGACTCCTCGGCGTGTCCCAACCACCAGGCCGACTTCGCCAGCGCCTCCAGGTCTCTTGCGTTGAGCTCGCCCGCGCTGTCTGCGTCCCGCAGGAGGCCGTAGGCCTCGGACCACGCGTTCCGAGCGTAGGCCGCGCGCGCGACCTCGAGACGATCGGCTTCACTCACTTCGCTCACGCGCCCATCCTCGCACGGGAAGGCAGCTCGGGACGGGGTAATCTCGGTCGCATGGACTTCGAGCTCAGCACCGAACAACGGCAGGTCAGGGACCTGGTCCGGGAGTTCGCAAGCCAGGAGATCGCGCCGGGTGCGGGCGAGCGCGACGAGCACGAGGAGCTCCCCCTCGACATCGTGAAGAAGCTCGGCGAACTGGGGATCTGCGGCGTTCCGCTCCCCGAGGAGTACGGCGGGCTGGGCGCCGACGCCATCACCTGGGCCCTCGTCATCGAGGAGCTCGGCCGGGCGGACTCGAGCGTGGCGGTCACCGTCTCGGTCGCCTCCGGCTTAGCCGGCGGGATGGTCAGCCGGTACGGGACTCATGAGCAGCGACAGCGGTGGCTCCCGCCGATCGCTGCCGGGGAGATGCTGGCGGGGTTCGGGCTCACGGAGCCCGGCAGCGGATCCGACGCGGCCGCGCTCCGGACGAAGGCGCGACTGGACGGCGGCGAGTGGGCGATCGACGGCTCGAAGTCGTTCATCACGAACAGCGGGACGCCGATCACCGGTTTCGTGGTCGTGGCGTGCCGCACCGACGAGGGTTCGGCCAACGGTGTGTCCACGATCCTCGTGCCGGCCGAAGCTCCCGGGTTCACCGTCGGGCCTCCCTACCGGAAGCTCGGGTGGCGATCGAGCGACACGCATGAGCTGGCGTTCGAGAACTGCCGGGTGCCGGAGGAGAACCTCTTGGGCGAGGCGGGCAAGGGCCTGGCGCAGTGCCTCGCCGCGCTCGACGACGGGAGGATCTCGATCGCGGCGCTTTCGGTGGGGCTCGCGCAGGGATGTCTCGATGCGAGTGTCTCCTATGCGATGGAGCGCGAAGCGTTCGGCCGCCCGATCGGCGCCTACGAGGCCGTCGCGTTCAAGCTCGCCGACATGCGAGCGACCATCGACTCGGCGCGCCTGCTCACCTACCGCGCCGCGTGGTTGAAGGATCAAGGTCGCCCCTACACGACCGAGGCCGCGATCGCGAAGCTCCGGGCGAGCGAGATCGCGGTCGACGTCGCTCGTGAGGCCATCCAGGTCCACGGCGGCTACGGCTTCACGGAGGAGTTCCCGGTCGCCCGCGCGTACCGCGACGCGAAGGTGCTGGAGATCGGCGAGGGCACCAGCGAGATCCTGCGACTCGTGATCGCTCGAGATCTCGGTCTCCAGCCGCAGGTCTGAGCGTGCCGAGCGGTCGCTACGCGGTGCGAGGGCGACGCGGCGACGTCGTGGGCACGGAGGATTTCCGAAGCGCTCCCGGCCCGATGGGCTGGCGCTATTTCTCCGAGATCCGTCGGGATGAGCCGACCCCGCACGGCGAGATCGTGGACGTCGCGGTCGACGCCGAGTGGCGGGTCGTTCGTGCCCGGATCGACACCGGTGAGCATTCGATCATGCTCGAGCCCCGCGGTCGGTCACTGGCGGGGATGCGTGACGGGGAGCCGGTGCAGGTCGGCTGGGGGCCGGACATGCATCTCGACTACCTGACTCCCGCGATGAACGCGATCACCGCGCAGCGACTCGTGGGGACGACCGAGATCGATGTGGTCTACCTCGAGCCGTTGACCGTCGAACCGACGCTCGTCCGGCAGCGGTACGAGCTCCTCGGCTCGGAGGAGGTCGAGACGCCGGTGGGCACGTTCGCGAGTGACCGGTGGCGGTACACGGCGCTGGCGAGCGGCTGGACGAGCGATCTCTGGGTCGCCGGCGACGTCGTCGTGCGCTACGACCGCGCCTTCGAGCTCATCGGATACGAACCGGGGGCGACGGGACCGGTCCCGGTCCCGTCGTGAAAAGGCGGGGCAGCGGCGCATCCGCGCCGCCGCCCCGCCCCACCCCGTGATCGGAGCTAGCCGATCTTGAGGGCTTCGACCTCGATCTCGAGGTCGATCTTCTTGCTGACCAGGAACCCGCCGGTCTCGAGGATCATGTTCCAGTTCACGTTCCAGTCCTCGCGCTCGAGGCTCGGTCTTGGCCGTCGCCGCGAGCACGGTGACCCCGTAAGGGTTCGTCTCCGTGCCGAGGTACTCACTCCGTGAGCGTGACCGGCCGGGTGACGTCGCGGATCGTGAGGTCGCCGTCCAGCTCGAAGCTCGCTCCGCCCGTGTGACGGACCGCGGTGCTCCGGAACGTCATCACGGGCCACTTCTCGACGTTGAGGAAGTCGTCGCTCTTCAGGTGCTCGTCCCGCTGCTCCGTGTTGGTCTGGATGCTCGCGGTCTTGATCTCGACCTCGGCGCTCGACTCCTCCGGGTTGTCCGCGATCTCGATCCAGCCGGAGAAGTCCGTGAAACGACCACGGACCTTGGTCAGGATGTGCCGGGCGACGAACTCCACCGCCGTGTGCGCGATATCCAGCTCGTACTTCCCTGCGGGCGGCAGCTGGATGCCCCCGATCTCCTTCACCGCTTCTGCCATCTCGGCATCTCCCCTCTCACGGTTCTCGACTCCCTCGCAACGGGGGAATGGATACTCAGTATTCCGATGTTGCTAGGGATAGTTGGGGAACTCCGGATAGGATGGCGGGGATGGACGAAGACGAACGGTGTGCGAGAGCTTCCAGCGAGCGGCGCAGCTGGTCGCGAAGCGCTGGACGCCCCAGATCGTGTGGGTGCTCCTCGACGGTCGCCGCCGCTACTCCGCCGTCCGGGACGCGATCCCCGAGATCTCGGACACCCTCGCTCTCGGAGCGCTCTGCGCGAGCTCGAGGAGGCGGGCGTCGTCACGCGGACCGTCACGCCCTCGACTCCGGTGCTGATCGAGTACAGCCTCAGTGAGCGAGGCCGCGAGCTCGCCGTCGTGATGGACGGCCTCTCGACCTGGGCCGAACGCTGGGCCGCCGTCGGCGCCTGACCATCGATCAGCCGGTCACGGCCCGTCCGCGATCTCGAGTGCCTCGTCGACGATCGCGAACCCTTCCTCGAGCTGCTCTTCGGTGACGCAGAGCGGCGGGTTCGTCATGATCCCGTTGAAGCGGATCATCGTGAACAACCCTCGTTCGAGCAGCGCCTTGTTGACGGCCTGCATCGTCTCGTTCACCACGTTGTAGGGCGAGAGCGGCTCCATCGTGTCGCGGCTCTTCACCAGCTCGAGGATCCCGAACAGCCCGATGTTGCGGACGCGGCCGACGCTCGGGTGCTTCGTCATCAGTTCCTCGTGATGTCGACGCATCACCGGGTCGAGCCGCTTCGCGTTCCCGACCAGGTCGTCCTCCTCCAGCACGTCGATCGCCGCGATCGCCGCCGCGCACGAGAGTGGATGCGAGTTGTACGTGAGCCCCCCGTAGAACACGTTGCTCCTCGAAGTGTGCCGCGATCTCGGGCTTGATCGCCACGGCGCCGAGCGGCAGGTACGAGGACGTGAGCCCTTTCGCGGCCGTCATCAGGTCGGGGACGACACCCCAGTGGTTCACCGCGAACCACTCGCCGGTGCGCCCGAACCCGCACATGATCTCGTCGGCGATCAACACGATCCCGTAGCGTTCACACAGCTCGCGGACGCCCTTGAGGTAGCCGTCCGGCGGGATCAGGATGCCGTTCGTCCCCGTGACCGTCTCCAGGATGAACGCCGCGATCGTCTGCGGCCCCTCGAGCTCGATCGTCTCCTCGAGCGTGGCGAGCGCCGTCGCCGCGTCCTCCGTGCCGCGCGCCGTCCCGCGATAAGGATCCAGGACGTGGACGATCCCGGGCATCGGCGGGTTCTCGTTCGCCCAGCGGCGGGGGTCGCCGGTCAGGTTGATCGTGGCGTAGGTCGCGCCGTGGTACGAGCGATACCGCGCGCAGGATCTTCTGGCGGCCGGTGAACGCCTTCGCGATCCGGATCGCGTTCTCGTTCGCCTCCGCCCCGCCGAGCGTGAAGAACGTCTTCTCGAGCTCACCCGGCCAGAGCGTGGCCAGCTTCTCGCCGAGTCGGGCCCTGCGTCTCGTACGCCATGAACGGAGAGATGTACGGGAGCTTCTCCGCCTGGCGACCGATCGCCTCCGCCACGCGCTTGTCGCCGTGACCGATGTTCACGCCCATGAGCTGGGAGTTGAAATCGAGGTACCGCTTGCCGTCGACGTCCCAGAAGTACACGCCCTCGGCTCGATCGACGGCGATCGGCGACGCCTTCGACTGCGCCTGCCAGTCGTAGAGGGTGTAGAGCTTCGACTTCTCGACGATCTCCGCGGCTGACATCGGGCGGTCTTCGGGCATCGTTCCGCTCCTCGCTCCGGCTCGACGCCATCATCGCAGACGATCGAGGGCGACCGGTGGCCCGTTGACCGACCTCCACCGTCATGGGACCCTCACACTTTGACGCCGGCGAGCGAGGGGAGGCGTCCGAACCGTGCGGGGTCGAGCGTGCGCCATCGTCGTCGTCGCGATCGCGTTGATCGCGACCGGGCAACCGGCGCTCGGATGGTCGGTGACCCACCGGGATCAGGACGATTTCGAGATCGCGCCGGACGTCCACTCCACGACGAAGCGCGTCTTCCGAACGGGCGAGCCGGGCTGGCGCCTGAGGATCGACGTCCGCGGCGAGCTCGGTCCCGACTACCGGCTACGGGTCCTGTTGGACACGCGCGACGGACCGGCAGCCGACTTCGTGATGGTGGCGACCGTCCGCGACCTGGCGCTGGTCGACTGCGACGTCCATCACCGCGCGGGGCCTCAGATCGCCGCGAACTGCGACGCCGACCCGTTCCAGGCATGGTGGGGCGTTGCTCGCGGCGACCTGGACCGGGACAAGCGGATCCGTTGGAGGATCAAGGCGTTCGGGGGCGCCGATCTCACGGAGCTCACGGATCGCGCGCCCGATGCAGGGTGGTATCGCTGATCAGCCCTTGACGACCTGCCGCCCTTCATCACGAAGGGGATGTCCTCGAGCACGGTGACATCGTCGAGCGGGTCGCCCTCGACCGCGATCAGGTCGGCGAATCGACCGGGCCGGAGCGACCCGACACGGTCCTCCCACCCAAGGAGCTCGGCGGAGACCAGCGTCGCACTCTGGATCGCCTCCATCGGCGTCTGGCCGAACCGCACGTGGAAGGCGAGGTTCTTCGCGTTCATCCCGTGGGGATAGATCCCGGAGTCGGTCCCGAACGCGATCTTCACGCCCGCCTTCACGGCTTTGGCGAAGTTCTCCCGCTGCGCGTCGTTGGTCATCTCCGTCTTCTGGAGCACCTCGTCCGAGTAGCCGAGCCGCGGACCTTCCTGGATCATCCAGTCGCCGTCGAACATGTCGGCGACCAGATAGGTGCCTCGCTCGACCATGAGGTCGATCGTCTCGTCGTCGATCAAGCACCCGTGCTCGATCGAGCGAACGCCGGCGCGGATGGCGCGCTTCGCGCCCTCCGCGCCGTGCGCATGCGCGGCGACGTGCGTCCCTCTTGCCTCCGCTTCCTCGACCGCCGCCCGCATCTCTTCCTCGGTCAGCTCGGGCTTGCCGGGGTCGGTCCCGGACGTGAGGACGGCTCCGGTGGCGAGGACCTTGATGAAGTCGGCGCCGGCGTCGAAGATGCGCCGGACGTTCGCGCGCACCTGATCGGCGCCGGTGGAGACACCCACGCGGAGCTCGTCCGGCACCGGGACGTCGGGGGGCAGACCCGTGATGTCGCCGCCGCCGCCCGGGCAGGTCACGTAGGCGCCGGCGCACATCATCCGTGGACCGAGGATCCTGCCGTCCTCGATCGCCTCTCGGAGCGCGAGGTCGACGAACGCATGGAACGTCCCGACGTCGCGCACGGTGGTCACGCCTCCGAGCAGGGTCGCGAGCGCGTTCGTCACGCCGGTGAGGGCCTCCTGCGCCGACGGAGCGGTTCACGAGGTAGGCGTAGCCCTGCCCCTCGTCCAGCTCCCCGATGAGGTGCGCGTGGCTGTCGATCAGACCGGGCAGGACGGTCCGGTCCGACAGGTCGATCGTGCGGACCCCGGAGGGCGCCTCCGAGGCAGGGAGCACGCGCCGCGACCCGGTCGCCGTCCAGCACGAGCGCCCGATCCCTGAGCACGTCGCCGGCCGCCACGTCCACGAGGCGGCCGGCGATCACCACGAGCGGCTCGGCCGAAGGCATCGGCGGAGCATACTCTCGGCCTCCCCCTTCTGGCGGATGCTACCGACCTTCGCCCGGTACGCGAATGGGGCCATGCGACCGATACCTCAAAGGTGATACGGCGCAAGCACCCTGTCTCTCTCGTGGCCGCGGCGACCTTGGTGATCCTGGCGTCGCTGGTCGCGGTCGCCCCAGCCGTCGGCGGCGACCACGCCCACCTGGTTCGACCTCCCCGCGGACTCGTTCCCGCAGGGGCTCGCGGCCGGGCCGGACGGCATGACATGGGTCGCGAACCGGTTCGCGTCCGAGATCGAGCGCGTCGACCCAGAAGGTCTGCACGCCCCCATCGGATTGGATTCGGGCGCGGACCCCTACGAGATCGTGAAGGGTCCCGACGGCGCGATGTGGTTCACCGAGCACAACGGGAATCGCATCGGGCGGCTCACCGCCGCGGGCGACCTCACCGAGTTCTTCCTCAGCGACCGGGCCGACGCCGACCGGCATCACGGTCGGTCCCGACGGTGCCCTGTGGTTCACGCAGCGGGGGGTCAGCGCGATCGGTCGGATCACCCTCGACGGGGAGCTCACCGAGTGGCCGACCCTCACGCCGCAAGCGGCACCGCTGGGCATCACGACCGGCCCCGACGGCGCGGTCTGGTTCACCTTGACGACGGCGAACGCGATCGGTCGGATCACCGATGGACGGCGTCATGACCGAGTTCCCGCTCCCCGCCCCGGCCCACGGTCCGCAATGGATCACGCTCGGACCCGACGGCGCGCTGTGGTTCACCGCCCGGCCACGAACACGATCGTCCGCATGACGGGCGGTGGCGGGTTCGTCGAGTACCCCGTCCCGACTCCCGGTGCCGGCCTGAACGGCATCACGGTGGGGCTCCGACGGCGCGCTGTGGTTCACCGAGAGCTCGGCCGACGCCGTGGGCCGGATGAGCCTCGGTGGCAACATCGTGGAGATCCCCCTCGGTGAGGGGGCAACGCCGACGGGTATCGCGGTCGGAGCCGACGGAGCGATCTGGTTCAGCGCACCGGGCACGAACCGCGTGGGCACGTTCGCCGCCGTAGCCGCTCCGGACGAGACCGCGCCCGTCGTCACCATCGTTTCCCCGCCAGACGGCTCGATCTTGACCGAGGGCGAGGGCATGATCGCCGACTACTTCTGCACCGACGAGTCGGGCGGCTCGGGCGTGGGCACCTGCGTAGGACCCGTCTCGGATGGCGCGGTCGTGCCCAACGGTCTCGGCTCGCATCGGTTCACGGTCAGCGGCACGGACGCCGAAGGCAACGTCGGGACCGCGACCCACGGGTACGTCGTCTTCGACGACATCGGCGGCCCGATCACGAACCAGACCTCGTTCTCGGCCGGACGCGTGATCCCGATCAACCTGAAGCTGGGCGGGCGGCCCCGGGGTCCCGTCTTCGCGAACGGATACCCGCTGGTACGCGCCGTCGACTGCGCGACCGGCGAGACGGTCGGAGCCGACCGGCCCGCCAACGTGCAGGCGAACGTCACCAACGGACGACTGCTCCTTCAGTGGCGGACAGCCGCCGGCTGGGGCGGCTCGTGTCGATCGCTCGTGGTCCGGCTCGGCTTCAACGGCTGGTCGACCGCCGACGCCGAGTTCACGGTCCGCTTCGCCTGACCCGGCTACCCGCGCTTCTCGAGCTGCTCGTCGATCAACGACCTGAGCTCGTCGCGACCGAACGGCCGGGAATGGCCGGCACAGACCAGCTCGCCGGGAAGCTCCCCGAGCCGCTCGAGCGATGCGACGAAGGCCTTCTCGTCCTCCGCGTACAGAGGGTCGTCCAGCGCCGCGGTGTCCCCGGTGAACAGCATCCCGCCAGCCCCGTCCCAGAGCGCGATCGACCCGGCCGTGTGCCCCGGGACGTGCAGGACCTCGAAGGCTCGATCCCCGAGATCCACGACGTCCCCGTCGACGAGGAGACGCGTCGGCTCCGTGGGGGCTGTCCGCCATCCGGCGACGTCGAAGGACGCTCGCGGCGATGCCGTGATCACGAGCTCGGGGGGCTCGTAGCCGTACCACCGGATCTCGTCCTCGAGGCCCGGCCGGAAGTCCTCCCGCCGCAACGCGAGCCCCTCGGGTTCGCGTATCCCGGCGGCGTCGGCCTCGTGGCACCAGCGCTCGTCGAAGGCGTGGAGTCCGCCGATGTGGTCGAAATGATCGTGCGTGACGACGGCCACGAGCGGCCGATCGCCCGCGAACGGCGCCAGCGCCGCTCGCAGGTCGCCGATCCCGTTGCCCGTGTCCACGACGAGGTCGCGATCCCGGCCCCGAACGTGCCACACGTTCGACTCGAAGAACGTGTCGAGATGGTCTTCCACGAGCAGCACGACGTCCTCGGTGACGCGCTGCGTTCGGAACCACTCCTGGGCGACCGGCAGCTCGCTCACAGTCGGTCGGTGAAGAACACGGACGAGGGCTCGGGGCGCAGGCAGTGGACCGACACCATCGAGGCGTTGTACGAGCCGACGTTCGGGATCGCCACGATGTCGCCCTCCTCGACCTGCGGCATCGGATGGTCCTCGGCGAAGAGGTCGTTGCCCTCGTTGATATGACCGGACACGGTCACGTTCGCGACCGGCTCGGCATCCGCGGCGCGGCACAGGATCGGATGGAACGGGATCTTGTAGACGAAGTGCTCGTTCATCACGTTCCAGCCGGTGTCCAGACCGACGAACGTCGTCCCGTCACGATCCTCCACGCTCACCACCTCGGCGAGATGGACCGCGCACTCCTTCGCGAGGAACTCCCCGGGCTCGGTGCCCACGACGACGTCGAGCGGCCCCAGATGCTGCGCGAGGACGCCCGCCCACGCATCGAGGTCCAGCGGATGATCCGTCGGCCGGAACCGCACGCCGAGACCGCCCCCGGTGTTGACCTCGACGATCGGGCAGCCCGCGTCCATCGAGCTCGCGGGCGGCGGCGGCCACGCGGCGCATCGTCTCGTCCACGACGGGAAGGGCATCGCTCAGATAGAGGTAGCCCGCGTGCACGTGCACCGTGTCGATCGTGAGGTCGTGCGTGCGCGCGATGTCCAGGGCCTCGCCGAGCCGCTCCGGGTAGATCCCGAACTTCGTCGGTCGGTCTCCGGCGTAGGTCTGACCTCCGCCGGGGAACGCAGCGCCGATCCGTGGGTTGATGCGGACGCCGACCGAAGACCCGGGAGCTCGCCTGCCGACACGGTCGAGCTGGCTCAGCAGATCCACGTTGAGGTGCACGCCCGACTCGAGGACGGCGTCCAGGTCGCGCGCCGACATGTTGGTCCCCGTGTAGCTGATCTCCTCGGCCGTCCACCCGTGATCGATCGCCCACCGGATCTCGCCCGGGCGAGCACACGTCCATCCCGATGCTCTCCGACGTCCCAGGAGCTCCGAGGGCTCGGAGGGATGCGAGGAACGCCGGCTCGCGCTGCGCCTTCAGCGCGAGCCGGACCCTGTGCCGGAGCCCGGCGTGTCCGAGCGCTCCCTGGAGCGCTCGGACCTGCTCTTCGGCTCGGACGAGGTCGTAGACGTACAGCGGGGTCCCGTGTTCACGAGCGATCGACTCCGCGTCGCGTCCGGCGATCGAGAGGCGGCCGGCCCGGACTTCCAGTCCGGGCCGGCCCCACCACGTCAGTTGGGATGCCGCTCGCGCCATGCGGGCGGGAGGCTACCCGCCGGAGGAGCACATGGGACGACTCAGACTGGGTCGACCGTCGGATCCTCTTCGACCCCCGCCTCGCGCCTGCTCACCAGCAGGATCGAGGCAACGGTGGCGATGACCCCCGCCAGGAACGAGATGCCGAGGCCGATCGCGACCGTGGCCGTGTACCTCGCCTCGCCCTCGACGCCGGGCAAGAACGGGTTCGGCGCCCCGATCGCCTCGTCGACCCGCGTGAACCCGATCACCGAAACGACCAGCAGGGTGACGCCGGACAGGACCATCAGGAGCGCGGTGATGCGCCGTATCTGCGGGTCCTCGAGCAACATGTAGGCGCATCCGAACATCAGCGCGCCGAGGCTCGCCGCGACGGCTATCGCCCCGGTCCCGTCGGCGGTCCCGTAGAAGTCGAGGACCACCTTCGTCCCGGATACCTCGTACGCGAGGCTGAACCAATCAGCGAACACACCGATGAAGCCGACAAGGCCGGCACCGGCGGTCACAACAGCTAAGAAGCTGATGCGCGCAGAACGCATGGAGAACCCTCCTCTTTCCGATGCATGGGCTATCGGCGCAAGTTGTGCCGATTCTTGACCGCCTGAACCCCTGGTTCAACGACCCTGGACCGGTTGGCCGCCCGCCGCAGGCGTGTTCGCCTGCGACGATGTGGTGGAGGTGAGGGGATTTGAACCCCTGGCCTCTGCCGTGCGAAGGCAGCGCTCTACCGGGCTGAGCTACACCCCCGGGACGTCGGGCAGCGTAACAGAGGGTTTCCGGCACCCTGGAACCTGTCAGGAGCTCCCGCGCAGTTCGTCTGCATGACGGTCGAGCGCGTCTCGGAGGTCCTTCTGGACCACCGAGATCGACAGGTCACCGCGGGTCTTCTCGATCAGCGATCGTGACACGTCGGTCGCGCGCCGCAGGTTCATCGTGATCGCGTCCGGATAGTCCATCGTCACCAGGACCCCGTACATCTCCTCCATCGCGCCCAGGAGCTGCTCGGCCTGTTCCACGTCGCCGGTGCGAAGCAGATCCAGGAGCCGGCGCCGCCCCTCGCCGATCGCGTCGGACATCCCGCCCAGGTAGGCGGCGTCCTCCACGTCGAGCTCCGTGGGCCCGGGAAGGTCGGTGCCGGTGACCAGCGCCAGCGTGAGGTTGGCTTCCGCGTACTCCTTCTGGGCGTCCTGCAGGTAGCCGGCATGGCGGATGTCCGCCTGCCCCTCGACCGCGGCGAGTCCCTCGTCCAGGGCTGCGCGGGAGTCGGCGATCAGCGACGTGGCCGCATCGAGCTCAAGCCGATGGATCGCGCGGATGGCGTTCGCGCTCGCCCGGATGGAGCGGCGAGCCGCCGGCAGCGCTTGTTCGCGGGCTGCGTTCTTCGCATCGAGGCGGGACTGGATGGAGCGGGCGAGTTCGGACAGATCCACCGAGGAGCTCAGCCGGCGAGATCGGAGGCGGGTCGGACGACCACGTGCACCCTGTCGCTCTCCCCGAGGCCCTGGAGCCCGTTGAACATCTCGCGCGCGTGTCCGTTCTGACCCTCGATCACGTACCGGGCGGCGAACGCCGCTGCATGGTCGCGCGGAGCGCGAGCGTTCCTCGCGACGTCGCGCGGGTCGGCCATGGTGCGGTGCTTGATCGAGATCAGCATCCACACGTAGATGCCGAGCAGGACGGCCAGCGCGACGGCCACGTTCCAGAACACGCGGAGCGGAGGCACCAGTCCCATGAGGACCGTCACGCCGATGGCTTCGAGCAGGAAGACGAGGACGCGGCGGCGGCGATCACGGACGCGCGCACGGCGCCTCTCGGCGTCGCCGATGAAGCGAGCCCCCTTGCGGGGAGTCACGATCCAACGACCTGGGGTGCCGTTCACTTCCGCGTGCGCCAAGAACTCCATCCTACGTTCGAAATCGTCGACAGAGCCCGCGAGCGAGCGCCGTCGCACCCCGAGTGGTATCAAGAATGCGGCCCACATGATGCCGAGAGCCGCGAGGAGCAGCCATTCCAACGCGCCCAGCCTCCGTTCTGTCGGTCCCGGTGCGACACAACATCTAGGCTGGGACGGGACCGTAGCACCACATGTAGGGGTGCTCAATCACATCGATGTGATCCGAAGAACTTTTTCACAAGCGGCGTGAGGCGAGGGGCCTCACGGGATCGTCGATGGACGGTCGGCGGCGGGTCCGCGAGCCGCCCGGGCGGAGCGCGTCAAGAGGTTCAGAGGTCAACCGGGAGCGAGGTAGTCGCCCGACTTCCCACCGGACTTCGACAGCAACCGCAGGCCGTCGATCCTTGCGGCGCGGTCATAGGCCTTCGCGGTGTCGTACAGACTGAGCGCGGCGACGGCCGCGCCGGTCAGCGCCTCCATCTCGACGCCCGTCCGATCCCTCGCCCGCACGCGCGTCCACACCCGGATCAGACCGCTCGCTTCATCTGGCTCGACGCGCACCTCCGCGCCGGTCAAGGCGATCGGGTGGCAGAACGGCAGAAGATCGGGCGTTCGCTTCACACCCAGCAATCCCGCGACCCGGGCCGCTTCGATCGGATCGCCTTTGGGCGTTCCGGCCACGAGCTGCGCGCACGCCTCGGGCGTCATCGTCACCACGCACTCGGCCTGCGCCTCCCGCTCGGTGACGTCCTTCGTGCCCACCTCCACCATGCGGGCTGAGAGCTCCGCATGGAGTCGGGCACGCTCGGAGCCCTCCCCGCCGATCACTCAGTCCTCCGAGGACCGGAACAGCATGACCTGCACGTCTTCACCGGCCGGGGCGACCTCGGTGCCGACCTGGATCATCGCCAATCCGTTCGCCCGCGCGACGGTCGAGATGAGGTTCGAGCCTCGCGCTCCGGTCGGCGTGGCCGACCAGCCACCCTTCTCACGCTTGACTTCGACGCGAGCGAACTGGAGCTTCCCGCGAGGGCCACGGACATCCTCGGTCAGCTTGGCGGTGACTTCGGGCCGGAACAGGTGACGGCGCCCCATCATCTTCAGCATCGCAGGACGGACGAACACCTCCAGACTCACGAAGACGCTCACGGGATTGCCGGGCAGCCCGAAGTACGGCTTCCCCTCGACGTGTCCGAATCCCTGTGGCATCCCCGGTTGCATGGCCACCTTGTAGAAGTCCACGTCCCCGCGCCGGAAGAACGCGGCCTTCACGACATCGCGCTCTCCCACGGACACACCCCCGGAGGAGATGAACGCGTCCGCTTGGATCTCGAAGCTGAAGATCGTCTCCCGCAAGGACTCCACGTCGTCGCGCACGATCCCGGCCATCACCGGCATCGCACCCATCTCCCTGAGCGCGCCGAAGATCATGAAGGAGTTGGCGTCCCGGACCTGACCGAACGACGGCGTTTCGGTCGGTGGCACGAGCTCGTCCCCCGTCGAGAGCACCACCACACGCGGCCGCGGATGCACGAGTGGCGTCGGGTGCCCGGAGCCGGCGAGGAGCCCGAGCTCGGGAGCGCCGAGGCGCCTTCCGCCCGGGATCAGGACGTCGCCCTCGTGCACGTCCTCACCGCGAGGACGGATGTGCGTCCCGGGCGCCGGCCCGTCCAGCAACCGGACGAGCTCGTCCCCATCGACGACGGCGTTCTCGATCGGCACGACGGCGTCGGCGCCGCCGGGGATCGGTGCACCCGTCGCGATGCGCATCGTCTCACCGGCGCCGACGGTCCCCTCGGGCTTGTGGCCGATCAGCGCGCGTCCGACGATCTTCAGTTCGCGGGGCTGCGACGGTGTCGCTCCGGCGACGTCGGACGCGCGGACGGCGAACCCGTCCATCGCCGAGGAAGCGAACTCCGGGAGATCGTCCGACGCGAGGATGTCTTCGGCGACCACGGAGCCGTACGCGTCGGTCAGCGCCAGACGGAGCGGCGAGAGCGGCTCCACCTGCGAGAGCACGCCTTCCCGGGCATCCTCGACGGAGCGAAGTCCTTCGGGAGCGTCGTGATCGTGGACGTGCGGCTGCGCGGACATCCGGGCCAGTCTAGGCGGGGCCCTGCCGGACGACCCTCAGCTGAGCTTCTCGCGTCGAGCGAGCTCGGCGAGGTACGCCTTGAACTCCGCGCCGACGTCCTCGCGTTCCAGCGCGAGCTCGACCGTGGCACGGAGGTAGTCGAGCTTGTTCCCGACGTCGAACCGGCCCTCGAAGGTCAGGGCGTAGACGGCCTGGTCCTGCGCCAAGAGGTTGATCGCATCGGTGAGCTGGATCTCGCCTCCGTGCCCCGGGGGCGTCTCGCGGAGCGCGTCGAAGATCTCCGGCGTGAAGACGTACCGCCCGATCGCCGCGAGGTTCGAGGGGGACTTCTCGGGCGCCGGCTTCTCGACGATGGAGACGATCCTCACCAGGTCGTCCTCGACGGGCTCGGGTTCGATCATCCCGTAGAGCGACGCATCCTCGCGAGCGACCTCGATCGCCGCCAGGACGCTCCGTCCGTATCGCTCGTGGATCTTCATCATCCGATCGAGCAACGGCGTCTTCGGACGGACGAGGTCGTCGGGAAGCATCACGACGAACGGCTTGTCGCCGATGTGCGCCTCCGCGCAGGCGACGGCGTGGCCCAGGCCGAGCGGATCCCGTTGGCGCGTGTAGAAGATGTTCGCGAGCTCGGCGATCGCGCGGACCTGCTTCAGCTCGTCGAACTTGCCCTTCGCCTCGAGGAAGTGCTCGAGCTCGGCGGACCGGTCGAAGTGATCCTCGATCGACCGCTTCCCGCGAGCCGTGACCATCAAGATGTCGGTGATGCCGGCGCGTACGGCCTCCTCGACCACGAGCTGGATGGCCGGCGTGTCGACCACCGGAAGCATCTCTTTCGGCGTCGCCTTCGTGGCGGGGAGGAACCGCGTCCCGAGACCCGCGACGGGGATGACGGCGTTCTGCACCTTCACGCGGGCCACGGTACTCGCGGCGTGGACTCGATGCCAGTCGGGAACAGGGGCCTGGGTACACTGCCTGCTGAGGATGCCTACCTACGAGTACACGTGCCGCGACTGCGGCCACACGTTCGAGATCGTGCAGTCGATGCTGGACGAGACGCTGACGATGTGCCCCGAGTGCGGTGGGAGCCTGCGGAAGGTGTTCGCAGCGCCCGCGATCTCTTTCAAGGGATCCGGTTTCTACGCCACCGACCACGGGAAGAAGTCGAGCACGCAGGGCGAGTCCAAGGGCACCGGCGAGAAGTCCGGGGAGAAGCCCGGAGAGAAGTCCGGCGAAACCGGAGACAAGACGGCGAGGAAGAGCGGCGAGTCCACGGGATCGAAGGACTCCTCCAAGGGCGGCTCCTCGGAGACCACGTCGAAGCCCTCGAAGAAGGAGCCGGCGGCATCGTGACGGAGGCGAGGGCGGAGATCGGAGTCATCGGGGGCTCGGGCTTCTACGAGTTCCTCGAGGACACCGAGACGGTGGAGATGGAGACGCCGTTCGGAGCGCCCGCCGCGCCGATCACGATCGGCGCCGCAGGGGGCCGGAGGGTCGCGTTCCTCCCTCGTCACGGCACGGACCATCGCTACCCCCCGCACGAGGTTCCCTACCGGGCCAACATGTGGGCGCTGAAGGATCTCGGCGTGACCCGGGTGTTCGGGCCCTGCGCGGCGGGATCGCTCCGCAAGGAGATCCCTCCGCGCACGCTCGTCATCAGCGACCAGGCGATCGACTTCACGAAGTCGAGAGCGAACACGTTCTACGACGGCCCGCAGACCACCCACGTCTCCTTCGCGGATCCGTACTGTCCGACCCTCCGCGAGACCCTCGTGAAGACCGCCGCGTCCCTCGGGATCGAGCATCGCGACGGCGGCACGATGGTGGTGATCGAAGGCCCGAGGTTCTCGACGAAGGCCGAGTCGAAGATGTACGCGCAGCTCGGCGCGGACGTGATCGGGATGACCCAGTTCCCCGAAGCGATCCTCGCGCGAGAGCTCGAGCTCTGCTACGGGAACGTGGCGCTCGTGACGGACTACGACGTGGGCGTGGACGACATCCCGCCGGTGACGCACGAGGAGGTCCTCAAGGTGTTCGGCGAGAACATCGACAAGGTCCGCGATCTGCTCTTCGCGACGATCCCGGAGGTGCCGGTGGCAAGGACGTGTCCGTGCGCGACCGCACTCGCGGGCACCGGGAACGGATGATGGCCGGCCAGACCCTCGTCACCGTCGAGATCCGCTTCGTGACCGACGAGGATCCCGGACAGCTCGCCGATCGCATCCGGGAGTCGGTCGCGACGATCGTCGGGAAGGACGCGCTCGAGGAGTTCCGGGTGAAGTCGGTGCCGCTCGGAGGCCCGAAGGACGGGAAGGGTGGTCTCCGCCCGGTGGAGTGACGGGCGTCACGGTAGACGCCCGGCGGTGAGGCTACGGTCGCGCGCATGCTGTTCCGTCGGAAGCTGCCGCGGTCGTCGTTCGTCCTCCTCGCGATCTCCCTGGTCTGCGCGCTTGCCGCGGTCGTGGTGATGCGTGCGTACGCACGCCGGCTCGACGTCGTCCGACCCGACGGCGGCCCTCCCGCCTCCCTCGTCGCGGCGGTCGAGGACGTGGCGAGGGGTGACGTGCTCACCGAGGAGATGCTCGAGTTGGTGACGCTGCCGTCGCGCTTCGCGCCCCCGGGCGCGATGCGCGACGTCGCCCGCGCGGCGGGAAGGATCGCGATCGCCGACATCGCGGCCGGCGAGGTCGTCACCACGCTCCGCCTCGCCGGAGCGGAGTCCGGGCCTACGGCCTCGCTCGTCCCACCGGGGATGCGAGCCGTCCGAGGTACCGGTGGCGGACGCGGTGGGCGTCAAGCCCGGTGACCTGGTCGACGTGATCGCCACCTTCGGGGGAGGCGGCGCCCACACGGAGGTGGCAGGCGAAGCGCTCGAGGTGCTCGCCGTCGACCGGGACGGTGGCGGCGGCTCCTTCGGAGCCGCCGCCGCCCCCACGTCGGAGGGCGGGGGACTCGTGCTCCTGGTCTCCCCGACCGACGCGGAACGTCTGGCGTTCGCCTCCGCGTTCGCGACGCTCTCGATCGCGGTCCGCGGACCAGACGACCTCGTGCCCGGCGACTCGTTCACCGTTCCGGTGACGACCGACGGCTAGCATTGGCCCACCGCTCTCCGACGGAAGGACCGTGTGAGCATCCTCCAGGCGATCATCCTCGGCCTCGTGCAGGGGGCGACGGAGTTCGCGCCGGTCTCCAGCTCGGGTCACCTGATCTTGGTCCCGTGGATCTTCGGATGGATGCTCATCGGCGACGCCGATGTCAACAAGTCCTTCGACGTGGCACTCCACGTGGGGACGTTGATCGGCGCCCTCATCTACTTCCGTGAGGACGTCGTCCGGTATGCGGCCGCCTGGTTCCGATCCGTCGGCGCACGTCGGATGTCCACGCCCGACGAGCGGATCGCATGGGCGCTCGTGGTCGGAACGATCCCCGGCGCGATCGCCGGCGCCCTCTTCGAGAACGTGATCCAAGAGGAGCTCGGCGCACCCTGGTTGATCGCCGTCATGCTGGTCGCGTTCGGGCTCCTGCTCGTGTTCGTAGATCGGCGCGCCCGCAGCGATCGACCGTTCGATTCGATCGGTCCGAAGGAAGGTCTGCTCCTCGGCACCGCGCAGGCGTTGGCTCTCCAGCCTGGCGTGTCGCGCTCCGGCGTGACGATGACCGCCGCACGAGCGATGGGACTCGACCGGGAGTCCGCCGCACGATTCTCCTTCCTGTTGTCGCTCCCGATCATCGCGGGCGCCGGCGCGTACAAGGCGGTCGATCTGGCGCAGACCGGCCTACAGGGTCACGCCGGTGAGTTCGTCGCCGGTATCGTTGCTTCCGCGATCAGTGGCTTCGTGGTGATCTGGGGTCTCCTCAAGTACCTGAAGCGTCACGACTTCACGGTCTTCCTCTGGTACCGCGTGGCGCTCGCGGCCGTGGTCGTCGTGCTGATCCTGACGAACGTCCGCGACGCGAGCGGTTGAGCCCGCGTCCGCCCGATAGTGACAGGCGACACGGGTTGACGACGCTTCCGATACTGTGTGGCGCGCGCTTCCACGGAGGTTGAGATGACCGAGTTGTTGGTGCTGGGTGGGGAACGAGTGGCCGCGGCCGAAGGCGCGACCGTCGGCGTGATCGAGCCGTCGACCGGAACCCCGGCGTGGGAAGTGGCACAAGCTTCGGCGGAGGACGCTCGTCGAGCGCTCGACGTCGCGGTGGAGGCGTTCGAAACGGGTCCGTGGCGTCGGATGAGCGCCCGGGAGCGGGGGCACATCCTCACGAAGGCCTCGTTCTTGATCCGTGAAAGAGCCGAGGAGCTCGCGACGCTCGAGGCGCGCAACGGCGGGAAGCCGATCGGCGGAGCCCGCGCCGAGATCGACATCGTCGCGAACACCTACGAGTACTGGGGCGGCGCGGCGAACAAGATCTTCGGCGAGACCATCCCGGTCGTGCCGCCGGGACTCGACGTGACGCTCCGGGAACCGGTCGGGCCCTGTGTCCTGATCAGCCCGTGGAACTTCCCCGCCGTGATCGCGAACTGGAAGACCGCTCCCGCGCTCGCGTGCGGGAACACCGCGGTGCTCAAGCCCGCGTCGCAGACACCGCTGACGGCCCTCGCGATCGCGGACATCCTGATGGAGGCGGGCCTGCCCGAGGGGACCCTGAGCGTGCTTCCCGGCCCCGGCGCGACCACGGCGACCGCGCTGATCACGGATCCGCGCGTCGCGAAGATCGGGTTCACCGGCTCCACCGAGGTGGGGAAGAAGGTGATGGAAGCGGCCGCGGCGAACATCACACGCGTTTCGCTGGAGCTCGGCGGCAAGTCCGCAAGCGTCGTGTTCGAGGATGCGGACCTCGACGTCGCGATCCCCAAGTCCATCTGGTCGGTGTTCGACAACGCGGGGCAGGACTGCTGCGCGCGATCCCGTCAATTCGTGCAACGTCGGATCTACGACGAGTACGTCGAGCGGTTCTCGAAGGCGACCGAGGCGATCAACGTCGGCGAGCCTCTCGATGAATCGACCGAGATGGGTCCCCTGATCAGCCAAGGTCAGCGACAAACCTCGCTCGACTACCTGGCGATCGGGCAGGAGGAGGGCGCGCGTCTGGTGACCGGAGGCGAGGTGCCCGACGGCGACGGCTTCTACATGCGGCCGGCTGTGTTGGCCGATGTGGACAACTCGTGGCGCGTGGCTCGGGAGGAGATCTTCGGCCCGGTCGCGTCGATCCTGCCCTTCGATACCGAGGAGGAGGCCGTCCGCCTCGCGAACGACACGCCGTACGGTCTGTCCGGCTCGATCTGGACCCGCGATGTCGGGCGCGCGATCCGCGTCGCCAAGGCGATCCGCACCGGCGTCCTGAGCGTGAACTCCTCGAGCAGCGTGTTCACCGAGGCGCCGTTCGGAGGCTACAAGCAGAGCGGGATCGGACGCGAGATGGGGATGCACGCAGCCGCCCTCTACACCGAAGTGAAGAACATCTACTTCAGCGAGGAGTAAGGGCCGCGCTCACACCGATCGGTCGTACCGTTCCCGTTCCCAATCGGTGACCGTCTCTCGCCACGCCTTGAGCTCCCAGCCACGAGACGTCGCGTAGTAGTCACAGAACCCGACGCCCAATGCGCGCTGCAAGGTTTCGTCCTCCCCGAACGCCGCGATCGCGGCCTCCAGAGACCCGGGGAGCGCGGGGAGCTTCGGGAGCGAATAGGCGTCCCCTTCTACCGGGTCCGGCGGTGTCGCATTCCGGCGCATGCCGTCCGCCGCCGAGGCGCCGATCGCAGCGAGGGCGAGATACGGATTGGCGTCGGCGCCTGGGCGCCGGCACTCGAGCCGCCAGAGCTCCGGGCGAGCTGACCGGATCGCGCGAACGGCGCACGACCGGTTCTCGTAGCCCCAGCTGGCGTTGATCGGGGCGAACCATCCGGGCACCAGACGCTTGTACGAGTTGATGTTCGGATTCAGGAACAGCGAAGCAGCAGGAAGGTGCTCGAGGATCCCGGCGATCGCGCCGGCGAGCGGCGCCGGGAGCGGATCGTCGGGCGCCGCGCCCGCGAAGACGTTCGTGTCGCCGTCCCAACACGACAGGTGGACGTGTCCGCTCGAGCCCTCCTCACCCGGCACGGTCTTCGCAAGGAAGCTCGCGCGCAGGCCCATCGACGCCGCGACCTGCTTCGTCGCGAACTTCGCGAGCACGGCGCCGTCGGCCGCGGCGAGTCCGCGCCCGGGCACCAGGTTGAGCTCGAGGAGCCCCGGCCCGGCCTCCGTATGCACCGCGGAGAGTTCCACGCCCAACGCCTGGAGGGCGTCGACGAGCGCGTCGACGAGCGCGTCGTAGCGGACGATCTCGTTCAGGCTGTAGCTGATGCCGCTCGAGAGCGGCTCGCCGTGCTCGTCCCAGATCCGAACCTCGTACTCGATCGCCGCCATCACGTCGTAGCCGAGCGACGACATGTCGCCCACGACGGTGCGGAAGACCTCCCGGGAGGCGAAGTCACAGGGGCTCCCGTCGGGCCAACTGGGCGTCGCCAGGCAGATGCGCCAGCCGGGCCGCCACGTGAGATCGCGGACCGTGTCCACTTCGGGGGTCAGGAGCAGGTCGGCCGCGCCGGTGCGGATCCCGAACCGCTCGTAGTCGGTGATCGGCGTGTCGACCGGGTCAAGCCCGATGATCAGGTCGGTCATCACCGTCCCGTGCTGCACGGCGGCCTCGAACGCGGCGGGCCGCAAGGCCTTCCCTCTGAGCGAACCGTTGACGTCGGGGATCGCGAGGAGGATGAACTCCTCGCCGGTGTCCCGGGCGCTCATCCTCTGCTCTGAGCCGGCAAGGTGTTCTTGATCGACCGCTCGACCGAATCCATCGTCGCGCGCAAGCGATCGACGATCTGCGCGAGCTCCTCGTCGGTGCTGACGTAAGCGGGCGCGAGGAGCGTCTGATCCCCCGCGAAGCCGTCCGCCTGTGGGTGGGTCGACGTCACGAGGAGTTCGTGCTCGAACGCCGTGTCGTCGATGAGGGACGCCACGTCGAGCTCGACCGGCAGGAACGACTCCCCGTCCCGGGGATCCACCAGCTCCACGCCGAGGAGGAAGCCCCTGCCCCGCACCTCCCGCACGATCTCGGATCCCTGGAGCGCTGCCTCGAGCTCGTCCCGCAAGCCGGGTCCCCGTTCGCGGACGCGCTCGACGAGACCGCGTTCGACGAGGAGATCCAGGACGGCCAGTCCCACGGCCGCCGTCAACGGCGCCCCGTCCCACGTGTGTCCCAGGTCGAACTCACGCGAACCTCGATCGATCGCGTCGTAGACGTGCTGGCGGCAGAGCACCGCGCCCAGAGGCGCGTAGCCCGCGCCGAGACCCTTGCCGATGGCCACGATGTCGGGCTCGATCGGCAGCTGATCCGCGGCCAACCAGCTCCCCACGCGACCGATCCCGCTCACGACCTCGTCGAAGCAGACCAGGAAACCGTGCTCGTCCCGGCGCTCCTCGAGGCCCTTCCAGAACCGATCCGGGGGCGAGGCGGCCGGCAGCGCGGCGGCGCTCACCGGCTCGCAGAAGAACGCCGCCACCGTCTCGGGCCCCGCCTCCTCGAGCCGCCGGTCGAGCTCCTGCAGTGCCGCCTCTCCCGTCGGGTCGAACCGCCAAGTCGAGGGCGGGATGTGGAGGTGGGACGCGAGGTACGGCGTGTAGGGCTCCTGCAAGGCGCGCCGGCCGTTCAGGGCCAGCGATCCCATGGTCGAGCCGTGGTACGACTGCGCCTGGGAGATCACGCGCCAGCGCTCGGTCTCCCCGCGTTCCACGTGATAGAGCCGAGCGAGCTGCAGCGCCGTCTCGTTCGCCTCCGAGCCGCCGGAGACCAATCGCACCCGAGCCATCCCTGGCGCGACGACCTCGAGGAGTCGGTCCGCCAAGCGTTCCTGGGGTTCGCTCGTGAAGTGGTGGTTGTAGAAGTACGAGATCTTGTTCGCTTGTTCGACGAATGCGTCGACGATCTCCGGCACCCCGTAGCCGAGGCATGCCACCATCGCGCCACCCGAGCTCGCGTCGAGGATCCTGCGTCCATCGGTCGTCGTGAGCCAGATCCCCTCGCCGCGCTCGATGCTCGGATAGTCGAGGTCGAGGAACCGCGGGAACACCTTCGTCGCTTCCGATGCGATCGCGGTCGTCGCCATGTCCGCGCCCTCCGCAGTACTCGTCAACCCGCCGGCCGATCGGACGCCGTGGCCGCGCCTTGCTCCGCGTTCCCGCCACGCAGGCCCGCCACATCGTTCAGGAAGCGCTCGAACAGCTGCAATGCCATCCGCCGGCTCTCGGTGGCGCGCCGGTTCGTCTCCTCGAGGAGCGAATCCGGGTCGACACCGTCGCCGTCGAGCTCGTGCCGGTACTCCCTGACCCAGTCGTCCATGATGTCCGTCGTCACCTCCGGATGGAACTGGAGGCCGAGGCTCCGGCCCGCGACGAATGCCTGCGGCCCCACGTCCGACTCGGCGATCGCCGTGGCGCCCGGCGGCACCGTGAACGAATCGAAATGCCACTGGAACCACGGACCTTCGGGCACCAGGTCGGGATCCTTGCTCCTGACCGGCAGCCAGCCGATCTCCGACACGGTCCCGCGGAACACTTCTCCACCGAGCACCCGGGCGAGCATCTGTCCGCCGAAGCACAGGCCGAGCACGGGCACGTCGTTCTCGACCGCGGCGCTCATGAGCCGAGCCTCCCGGGGCACGAACGGCTTCGAGTCGTCGAACGCGGCGAACTCGGAGCCGAGCGAGACGATCAGGTCGTAGTCCGTGGGATCGACATCGCGGTCCTCGAGGTCGATCCGGAACGTCTCCACGTTCGCGTCATGGCTCGCGAGCCATCCGGTGACGTGCCCGGGAGGGGTCGGGTCCTCGTGCTGGAGGATCAGCGCTCGCAGTCGGGCCGACTCCTGCTCCGTCCTGCTCATCCAGGACCTCTTCCGGGTGTGGACGTGACGGGCTCGGACCCCATCAGGTCGGGCTCGACTCCGGTGGCCACGTGGTGCACCACGTCGAGGAAGCGGGAGACCATCTCGCCGAGCTCGTCGTCGGTCGCGGTGAAGGCGGGAGCGAACAACGTCTGGTCGCCGGCGTAGCCGTCGCGAGTCGGCTGCGTGGAGAGCACGATGAGGCCGCGGTCGAACGCCTCCGCATCGATCCTGCCGCCGACACGAAGCTCCGGCGGCAGGAACGACTCGCCGTCGCGTGGATCCACGAACGAGATCCCGAGCAGGTAGCCGTGACCTCTGACCTCGCGGACGAGCGGAACGCCGGAGAGCGCATCGGCGAGCTCCTGCCGGAGCTTCGCTCCACGTTCTCGGACGTGGTCGATCAGCCCTTCCGATCGCACGGCCTCGAGGACCGCGAGGCCCACGGCGCAGGCAAGCGGCGCGCCGTCCCACGTGTGGCCGAGCGTGAAGCGACGCGACCCTTGGGCGAACGCCTCGTAGACGTGCTCACGGACGAGCACCGCGCCGATCGCGGCGTATCCCGCGCCGAGACCTTTCGCCGTCGCGATGATGTCGGGGGTGCACGCCGTCACCGCGCCGGCGAACCACTCGCCCGTCCGCCCGACCCCCGTCACCACCTCGTCGAAGCACACGAGGAAGCCGTGTCGTTCGCGCCGCTCGGCCAGTCCTTCCCAGAAGCGGCGGGGCGGCGTGTACCCGGGGAGAGCGGCAGCGCTGATGGGCTCGCAGAAGAACGCGGAGACGTTCCCGGGGCCCGCTTCCTCGAGCGCGTCGTCGAGCGCGGCGAGGGCAGCGTCGCCGGAGGGGTCGAAACGCCAGGTGCTCGGGGGGATGTGCAGGTGCCGAGGGAGGTACGGCCCGAACGGGCCGTGCATCCCGGGACGGCCGGTGAGCGCGAGGGTCTGCAGCGTCGGGCCGTGGTACGCCTGCGCCGGCGAGATCACCTGCCATCGGTCGTTCTCCCCGCGCTCGACGTGGTAGCTGCGAGCGATCTGGACCGCCATCTCGTTGGCGTCGGCGCCGCTCACCGTGAAACGGACGCGAGTGAACCCCTCCGGCGCGACGGCGATCAGCTCCTCGGCGAGCCGCTCCTGGATCGGGTTCGTCAGGCGCTCGTTGTGGACGAAGGCTAGCTTCTCCGCTTGGGCCCGGGCCGCGGCGACGATATCTCGCCGACCGTGCCCGAGAGTGGCTGCCATCGAGCCCCCGCTCATGGCATCCAGGTACCGACGGCCGGAGGTGTCCTCGATCCAGACGCCCTCGCCGCGGGCGACGACCGGCATGGGTCGCGCGAACTCCAGCGGAAAGACGTGAGTGCGCTGACTCTCGATGGAGCTCTGAGACAACCAGCTCTCCTTCCGATCCCGCGGTTCGCGCGCCGGCCGGATCCGCCGGGACGCGCCTCGGCGCACCAGGGTACGCCACCGCGATGCGTCGCGCCGCCCGGAAAGCGCGGTCCCGTACCCGCGGTAGTGGGTCAGTTTGACTGAGCCTGGGTCTTGACACCCTTGGCCTCCCTGGGATGCTGGCTCGGTGAGCAAGGTTCGCTCGGACATCGTCTTGGCCGTGGTTGGAGCCGCCTCGGCGATCGTGGGGCTCTTCAACGAATTCACCGGCGAGATCGAAGACGTGCTGTACATCGGGGGCTTCGCGGCGATGACCTATGGCCTCAGCATGTGGGCGAATCGGCTACGTAGGCTCCGCAACGTCCCGCCGCCCCCCGTTCCCGTCGAGCCGAGAGGGTCATGAGCCCCGCCAAGCGACCCCGCGACGTGAACGAGCTGGCCAAGCGGGTTGTGGATGAGGCGACACGAGACCGAACCTCACCGGGAGCCTCCGGACCAGGCAGCAGTTCAAGCTGATCAAACGGCCAGGCGCGGTGGTAGTGATCGTGGGCCTCATCGGCCTCGTCCTAGGTGTCATCTGGGGGCTCAACGTCTCAGGCGTTTGTGAGGTTGACTTCGTTCCGGAGGGCGGTACCTGCTACCAGTACTTCGGGCGCTACTTCTCGGACCGGACCTACTACATCGTGAACCTCGGCCTCTGGGGTTTGGGGGTCGGGCTCGTGCTGGGCTTGCTCATCGTGACGGTCAGGTGGCTGTCGCGTCGTGGTGCGCCCTCAAACTGACCCACTACCCGAACCCGTCCATCCGTTGCGGGCCAGCGTGCCGCCACGGTATAACGCAGCACCCGAGGCATCCCCTCGTCGAGGGGCCAAGAGCGGGGTCTGCGCCCTGACGAAGGAGGGCCGATGGCTGATGTGAAGGACGTCCTCGAGGGCTGGGAGAAGCAGGGCGTCGCGTTCGTGCGCTTCGAGCTCCCCGATATGCACGGCATCTCGCGCTCGAAGACGATCCCGATCGGCCATGCCGCCGACTACGCGGAGCGTGGCCTCAACATGTACGGAGGGGCGAGCGTCCTCGACACTCGCTCCGACGTCGTCGGGGGCACCCTCTACCACGAGGAGGTCGGGTACGGGGACCAGCTCCTGTTCCCCGATCCCGACTCGGCGGCGGTGCTCCCCTGGGCCGACCGAACGGCGCGGCTCATCTGCGACGCGCAGTGGCAAGACGGGACGCCACTCGCCGCGACGCCCCGGCACGTCTTCCGCCAGGCGCTGGAGAAGGCGCGCTCGATGGGATTCGAGCCGCTCATGGGGTCGGAGTTCGAGTTCTATCTCCTCACGGGCGACACCCACGAACCGCTCTTCAGCGGGTATCACATCTTCAACACGCTGCGGAACGACTACGTCCCGACCATCCGCCGGATCCTGGACGAGATGCCGCAAGCGGGTGTGGACATCATCACGGCGAACTGCGAATACGCCGGATCGCAATGGGAGATCAACTTCGCGCCCGGCCAAGGCCTCGCCGGCCCGGACAACGCGTTCACGTTCAAGAACGGCGTCAAGGAGATCGCGCAACAGGACGGTTACCTCGCGACGTTCATGACCAAGCCGTTCACCGGGCAGGCCGGCAGCGGGTGCCACACGCACCTCTCGCTCCTGCACGCCGACTCCGGCGAGAACGCGTTCGGCGACGCGGACGACCCGCAGGGGATGACCGACGCCTGCCGTTCGTTCATCGCGGGCCAGCTGCGATACGCCCGCGCGATCGACGCCGTGATCGCTCCGACCGTGAACTGCCTGCGGCGGCGGCGGCCCCACACGTTCAGCCCGTCGAACATCTCCTGGGGTCTCGAGGACCGGTCCGCACTCGTCCGCGTGAAGGGCGGCAGCCCCGCCAACAAGCACGTCGAGTACCGCGCGCCGTCGGCGCTCTCCAACCCGTACCTCGTCGGGGCAGCGCTCTTGCAGGCCGGTCTCCGCGGGATCGAGGACGAGCTTCCCGTTCCCGAACCGTCGAAACCCGGCGTGCCGGCCGAGGAGGACGACTCCTTCGAGAAGCTCCCGCTCGAGCTCGAGGGTTCGCTCGACGCACTCGAACAGGATCCGGCCACGAAGGAGTTCTTCGGCGAGGACTTCGTCACGGCCTACTCGACGATGCGCCGGTACGAGCTCTCCCGCTCCAAGGACGCGGTCTCGGACTGGGAGCGAACCGAGTACCTGGAGCTGTTCTGAGTCCCACCGCTGCTGCGCGGGGGCGAGCCAAGGCGCGCGGCACTGGCGCGGCGGAGACCACGCGCCGCCTCGCCGCCTCCGGCGTCGAGGCGGTCGCGCTCGCGCTGGTGATCAACTCCGGAGTCACCCTCGTGAAGACGGTCCCGCTCCGCCGGTTCGAGGACGCGGTCAAGTTCGGGATCGGCCTGTCTCCGGTCTTCACGGTCTTCCAGGTCGACGATCAGATCACCTCCTCGCCGCACATCGCCGGACCGACGGGCGACACGCGGCTGATGCCCGATCCCGCCCAGACGGTCGGGCTCGCCGCGAGCCCGGGATGGGCTCTCGCACCGGTCGATCAGCTCGACCAGGAGGGCGAGCCGTACCCGGGCTGCCCCCGCACGTTCGCCCGTCGGATGCTCGAGCGCCTCGCCGGCCACGGTCTCGAGCTTCGCGGCTGCTACGAGATCGAGTTCTTCCTGGGCCATCGCGCCGCACCGGGTCCGGACGAGGCGGACCCGACGCCGGCCCACACGGGGCCCGCGTACGGCGCGATCGCGCTCGCCGACGTCGAGCCGTTCGCGACCGCGCTGATCCGGGCCTTCGAGGAGCAGGGCACCGGTGTGATGCAGTTCCACCCGGAGTACTCGACCGGCCAGCTCGAACTGTCCGTGCCGCACAGCGTCGGGATCGCGGCGGCGGACACGGACCTCGTCGTACGCCACACGATCAGGGCGGTCGCGCGGAACCACGGGTACGCCGTGTCGTTCGCGCCGGTGCGTCTTCGCCGAGCGGGTGGGCAACGGGAACCACCTGCACCTGAGCCTCTGGAACCGGAGCGGCCGGAACCTGTTCCAGGGAGGTCGCGGACCGGAAGGCATGACACGCGAGGCCGAGGCGTTCACGGCGGGAGTGCTCGCGGCGCTCCCGGCGCTCACCGCGATCACCGCTCCGTCGGTCCCGAGCTATCAACGGCTGCAGCCCCACCGGTGGAGCGGACCGTGGGCGTGCTGGGGGCGGGAGAATCGCGAAGCGGCCCTCCGGTTCGTGAGCGGGATGGTCGGGAGCCGACCGGACGCGGCGAACCTCGAGGTCAAGTCCATGGATCCGGCCGCGAACCCCTATCTCGCCCTCGGCGCGATCGTGGCCGCCGGGATCGACGGTCTCGGGCGCGAGCTGTCGCTGCCCGAGCCGGTGCTTGACGATCCGGCGTCGATCCCGGCGCGGAAGCGTCGTTCGCTGGGGATCCGTCAGCTGCCGGCATCGCTCAGCGAAGCGATCGGTGAGCTCGAGAAGTCCTCGATGCTTCGCGAAGCGATGGGCGACGTGCTGTTCGACTCGTTCCTCGCGACCAGGCGCGCGGAACGCGACGTCTTCGAGGGCCAGGACTCCGAAGACGTCGTCCGCGCACATCGGTGGCGCTACTGAGTGGTGGGAGGTTAGGGATGACCGAAGTGGATCTGTCCGGCGTTGAGATCGTCGACGCGCACACCCACCCGTACCGGCTCGCGGATCTCGTCGGCAAAGGGTCCGAGGGGTTCGACACCCGGGCGATGTTCCTCGGGGAAACGTTCCTCTCGTCTTCGCGCGTGGATGCCGCCCTCTGGCCGGTCGCGGATCGGTTCACCGACTCCACGGTGTACGCCCTCGCACTCCGGCGGTGGCTGGCGGCGCATCTCGGTTGCGAGCCGACGCGCGACGCGGTGACAGCCGCGAGGGAGGCCGCCCTCCGGGCGGATGCGGTCGCCTACACGAAAGGACTGATGGAGGCAGCCGGCGTCGTCGCCGTCCTGTCCGACGAGGGGTACCCCCAGCCGCCGATCCCCGCCGAGGAGTTCGCCGAGACGATCGGCGTCTCGGTGCACCGCGTGACCCGCCTCGAACCATGGATCCTCCAGCATCGAGGTGGGTCCTTCGACGATCTCGTCTCCGGCGTGGAGGCGGAGGCGACCCAAGCGGCCGCCGACCCGAACTGCGTGGCCTACAAGTCGATCGTGGCCTACCGGACGGGTCTCGACGTGGGAAACCCGAGCTCTTCGGACGCAGAGGCGGCATTCACGCGATGGCGAGAGGACGAGTGGGCGGAGACGAGGGAGCACGCCAAACCCGTTCGCGACTTCCTGATCCACCGAGCGCTCGCCGTCGCGAAGTCGACACGACCGGCCGTTCCATTTCCATTGCGGCGGCGGCGACCCGGACATCAACCTCACGCACGCCGACCCGGTTTCCATGTTCCCGTTCCTCGTCGATGTCCAGCACCAACCGGTCGTGCTCGTCCACTCGGGGTACCCCTGGGTCCGCGAGGCCGCGTACGTCGCCTCGGTGCTCCCGAACGTGTACCTCGAGCTCTCCGAGCTGATCCCGTGGGGATGGGGGCAGGTCGAGTGGGCGCTCGAGATGCTGGTCGGGACGGTCCCGGCGGCGAAGCTCCTCTATGGCTCGGACGAGGCGGGAGAGCCGGAGGCGTTCTGGGCGTCAGCGCTCCTCGCGCGATCCGCGCTCCAGCGGGTCCTCGGGCGGTTCGTCGACCGTGACTACGTCTCCGCCGACGAAGCGGAGCGGCTCGGCAAGCTGGTGCTTGCCGACGCCTGTCGACGACTGCACGGCATCGACGGATAACGAGGAGGACCGCCGCCCCGGCAGGGGCGGCGGTCCTCGCACTCCTTTCGACGATCAGGCCGAGCCGCTCTCGGCGATCTCGCGATCGGCGAGGCCCTCGGCGATCAGCTGATCGTCCGACTTCCCGCGTCTGGCCGATTGCGACACGAACCAGATCACGATGCCCGAGATCACCGAGACGGCCGTGATACCGACCATCCACACGTTCCACTCGCGCAGCGTCGGGAACCCGGTCGGGTACCACGAGCCCACGAAGATGAAGAGCACCGCGAGCGATGTTGATCACGAACCCGACCGCACCGCAGAGATACAGGAAGCCGATCGGGACCCGCCGCTCGCGCTCGAACCGCTCCGGCTCGGCACGCTTCGCGAAGAAGATGTCGAGGAACAGTAGCGCGGTCGAGATGCACCACACGATCGTGACGCCGGCGTAGAGCGCGTAGAAGTACTTGTACGGGTCGCTCTCGCCCCCTCCGAGCACGAAGAAGATCATGACCGCGAGGATCGTCGAGATCGCGCTCTGCAGGGTGATCGCGTTCGCCGGCACCTTGTTCCTGTTGACCTTGCCGATCTGGTGCGGAAGGCGCTTCTCCATCCCCGACACGAACAGCAGCCGACCGAACGAGAAGTTGTAGACGACGGCGACGGTCAATATGACCCACGCCATCACCAACGAGACGGCGGCGCCGGCCCACCTCCCGAGCGAGAGCCCGACCGTCTCGGCCCCTCCGGTGGTCCCGTTCGCGCCGCCGGCCTCGATCACGACCATGTTCCCCCACGTCGCCCAGAGGTACGCGGCCATCACGATCAGCGCAGCCCCAGAGCAAGAACGTGCGGATCGCCTTCTCGCCGCCGGTCACCTCGGCGCCCATGTTCAGCGGCGTCTCGATCCCAAGGAGCGCAAGGATCGCGAACGAGAAGAACGTGAGGTTCGCGGGGAGGCCGAGCGCGAGCGCGTCACCCTGGAAGGGGTCCCATCCGGTCCCGAAGTCGGTCGAGGCCGAGTTGCCCTGGAGCAGCCACCACACCCCGGCGAAACCGATCAGGAAGATCGCCGCCGCGTAGAACCAGAACAGCACGTTCACGTAGTTCTGCGTGACGCGCATCTTCAGGTAGGACATCAGCGCGCTGAACCAGATCACGAAAAGGACGACGACGCCGATCTGCCAGTTCTCGGTGAAGATGCAGGGGAACTCGCAGTCCGGGTCGACGAACACGGCGAACTGCTGCAGGAAATTCGCGAACAGGATCCCGATGAACACCAGCGAGATCGGGCCTGGCCACCACGCCACGAAGCCGGCGAAGAATCCCCAGAAGGGACCGAGCACCTTGTGCGTCCAGACGTAGAGCGAGCCCTCCTCGGGGAACATCCGCCCGAGCTGGGCCGTCACGAACGCCCCGGTGATCAGGAACGTCAGGAACGCGACGATCCAGAAGATGAACACCGATGGGCCGGCGAACTGCAGTCCGGCCGCGTTGTTGATGAACAACACGATCGCAACGAAGATCA
This sequence comes from uncultured Actinomycetota bacterium, assembly GCA_963762015.1. Classification (GTDB taxonomy): domain Bacteria; phylum Actinomycetota; class UBA4738; order UBA4738; family HRBIN12; genus JAJNBA01. Next base: position 272,783 of record CAVXJL010000002.1, on the reverse strand, counting down.
CGACGAGGTCGAACGGTCCGAGAGTCCTCGCGACGAGGACCGGCGCGACCTTCTCGGAGATCATCTGTTCGTCGGCTCTGTCAGCCATAGCACCCTCCCTCTGCTCAAGGGCGGCGCCGCTGATCCCTCGGAGGAGCGCTCCCACCCGGTGATCGACCGGCGGGAATCCTTGCACCTCAACGGTGACCTGTCTAGCTGAGCGGAAGCGCAACCCGTCAGACGCCGGCGAGCGTCATCTCGCCGATCAGCACCGACGGCGTCCCCACCGAGGAGAAGAACCGGAGGTCGTCGCCGACGCCGGTGATGGCCTGCAGCATCTCCGGCAACGTCGATGCGATCGTCATCTCCCGGAGCGGCTCACCGAGCGCTCCGCCGGCGATCCGCAGGCCCGTCGCCCCGACGCTGAACTCGCCGCTGATGGGGTTCGCGCCGGAGTGCACGCCGCTCACGTCCTGGATCAGGACGCCGCCGTCTGCCAGCCGCAGCAACTCGTCGCGCGGGGTCACGCCCGCGTCGAGGTAGAAGTTCGACGTCCCGACGCCGGGCGGTGCCCGGTACCCGCGCTTGCCGTTCCCGGTCGAGGTCGTCCCGCCCTTGTGTGCGGTGTAGGCGTTGTACAGGAACCCGTTGAGCGTGCCCTTCGTGAACAGCTCCGTCCGGCCGCTCGGCACGCCCTCGTCGTCGAACGGTGCCGCGCCCGGCCCTTCGACGTTCGTTCCGTCGTCGACGAGCGTGAACAGCTCCGAGCCGACTCGCTCGCCCACGAGGTCGGCGAAGAGCGACCGACCCTTCTGCACGGCATCGGCGGAGACCGCTCCGGCGAGCACGCCCAGGAACGACATCGCCGCGAACTGGTCGAGAACGACGGAGACGCGAGCCGTCGCCGGCTTGGTGGCGCCGAGCATCCGCGCCCCGCGTTCCACCGCCTCGTCCGCGACCGCCTCCCAGTCCAGCTCATCCAACCCCCGCGCGATCCGGTAGGAGAAGCCGGTCTGGGTCTCGTCGCCTTCGACCGCGAGGGTCACGGCCAGACACCACGCATCCGTCCGGCGGTACTCGGCCTCCACGCCGGTCGTCGACGTGATCGCGACCCGCGTGACCGCGTCGCCGACCTGCGCTTCGTCGATCTTCGTGACCCGTGGATCGAGTGAGATCGCGCGGGCCTCGAGGTCGAGCGCGAGCCGTGTCTTGTCCTCGGTCGGGACGTCGGCGGAGCTCTCTCGGAAGAGATCGGGGATCGGCTCCCACGGCGCCGGCTCCGGCAGGACGTTGTGTTCGTCGGGTGCGGCGAGCGTCGCGTTCTCCCGCGCGCGCTGCACCAGCTCGCGCACGTCGTCGGCGTCCGGGTCAGCGGCCCACGCGTAGCCCAGTCGGGCCTCGCGGATGACCCGGACGCCGACGCCTCGGGACTCGGCGAACGCCAGGCCCTCGACCTCGCCGCGCAGCGCGCTCGCTTCCGTGCGACGGGACTCTTCGGCGTACGCCTCGACGGCCTCGTCCGACTCGGCCGCCTCGACCGCCGCTCTGCAGAGATCGCCCAGGTCAGGCACCGGTTCCCCCCACCGTGATCCGCGAGATCCGCAACGTGGGCGAGCCGCTGCCGACGGGCGCCTGCTGTCCGTCCTTGCCGCAGACGCCCTCCCATGTGTCGAAGTCGTCGGCGACGGCATCGACCGCGGACATCACCTGGATCGCGCGCCCGATCAGGTTGGCACCTCGCACCGGCGTCGTGACCTTGCCTCCCTCGATCAGGAAGGCCTCGGAGCATCCGAACACGAAGTCGCCGCTCGCGGGATTGACCTGGCCGCCACCGAGCGACGTGACGAACACTCCCTTGTCGGTGCCCTCGATGATCGCGTCTGCTCGCTCCGCACCGTCGAGGATGTTCGTGTTCGTCATCCTGGGGATCGGCGGGTCGGCGTAGGACTCACGCCGACCGTTGCCCGTGGACTCGACGCCGTCCTTGTCGGCCCGGAGCCGGTCGTACAGGAAGCCGTGGAGCACGCCCTCTTCGAACAGCACGGTCCGCTGACCGGGCTCACCTTCATCGTCGAAGTCGAACGAGCCCCACCCGTTCGGGATCGTCGCATCGTCAACCCCATTGACGACCTCGCTTGCGCACTTCGTGCCGACGAAGCCTCGGTAGACGCTCGCCTCCTTGTCCACGGCATCCGCCTCGAGCGGATGGCCCACGGCCTCGTGGAAGAGGACGCCGCCCATACCCGGCGCGAGCACGACGGCCATCTCGCCGGCCGGCGCCGGGATCGAGTCGAGCATCGTGACGGCACGCTGCGCTGCCTTCTCCCCGATCGCCTTCGCGGTGAATCGGTCGAAGAGCTCGACGCCTGCACACGCCGCCGGACCGAAGAACCCTGTCTGGATGGTTCCGTCCCGAGCGGCCACGACCTGGGTGACCATCCGGATGCGGGGACGTTCCTCCTCGACCCAACGGCCGTCGGAGGTCACGATCAGCCGCTTCTGGAGGGAATCGCCGTACATCCCGACCACCTGGACGACCTCGGGGCTGAGGCCGCGCGCCGCCTCGTCGAGCTCGCGAAGCCAGGCCACCTTGTCGACGGCGGGGTACTCGGCGGCGGGCCGGTCCGTTCGGTTCACGCCCATGCCCTCGCGTACGGTGAGGTCGACGACGGTGCCGGGTTCGCCCTCCTGGAGTGCGGCGCTCGCCGCCTCGGCCGCCTGCAGGAGCGAGTCTCGGTCGAGGCGGTTCGAGTAGGCGTATCCGTAGGATGTGCCGAGGGCCACGCGGACCCCCGCTCCTCGGTCCATGCCGCTCGAGAGCTCTTCGACCTTGCCGTCGTCCAGCCGGATGTTGGTGGAGGTTCGCTCCTCCACGAAGAGCTCGGAGAAGGAGCCACCCCGACGGCGAGCGACCTTCAAGACCTCCTCGACCAGCTCGCGGGGCAGCATGGTCGCGATGCTAACAGCGGGCATCCGAACGCCTTTCAGAAGACGAGCGCGACCGCCAGGAACCCGAACGCCGCCACCACGCCAGCGATCCCAGCGACGAGCTGATCGCGGCGTGAAGCTCCCACGCCCGCTCGTATCCACGCCACGAGAGCGAAGACCCCGGCCACCAGGAGCAGGAGTCCGATCGAGAGGAGGGAGACGACCGCGGCACCGACGAGCCCGCCGGTCGCGAACCCGAGGGGGATCACACGATCCGGACCTGTTCGCACGGCCCCGGCGAGGGCGCATCCGCCCAGGCCGGCGAGGTAGATCGCGATCGCGACCACGCCTGCGACGTCCCCCTCACCCTGCGAGACGATGAGGGAGATGTAGAGCCCGACGGTGGCGAACGTGATGCCGGCGGCGATCGAGGCGGGAACGACTCCCGGGGAACGAGCACCGGCAGATGCGGGCATGCGCCGATCGTACGTCCGGGCCGACCGATAAGCGTGGGGTACGCTCCGCGGGATGGTCACGACCCGGCGGTCCCGGCTGCTCGGAGTCCTCCTGGTGGTGCTCGCGGCCGCGTGCAGCACGAGCGGTGTCGGTCACGGGATCAGCGTCTCCCCCCCGCCGCCAGGTGCATCGCCCACCCCCACCGCTTCACCGGTGTCGCCGACCTCGACGGCATCGCCGGGGCCCGCAAGCCTTTTGGCAACAGGTACCGCGACCCTCTCCTTGTCCGGAGACCTCAGGATGGACGTGCCGTTCGCGTCGATCGCGACGCCGGCCGTCTGGGCGCCGCCGCCCGCTCCGATGGACATCACGTGGGCCGGCCCGTCCACGCAAGAGCTTCGTCTCTCCGGGACCTCGTTCGTGAGCCGGGGGGCGACGAGCGCCGATCGCGCGCTCTCGTTCACCGTCACCGGGCCGGACGGGCCGGTGGTGTTCACCTCGACCGCCGGGGAGTGCGCCGTCACGATCACGCCCGCACTGCCGGACAACATGGGCGGCCTCTTCACGTGCAGCCTCCTCACCGATGTCGAAGGCGCCACCACCGTCGACGCTCGGGGCGTCTTCTCCGCCATCGGTTAGCGGGTGGGCATGGGAACCCGCCGGGATCTCGCCTGGCTCGCGGGTCTCGGCTTCGTCCTCCTCGTCGTGCTGCTGTGGCCCTACGTAGTAGACGGGTACCGGTTCGGTGTGGGCCCGGACGTGCCCGTCTATCTGTGGTGGACGCGGGTGGGGGCGAGCGAGGGTCTGTCGATGGTGGGGAGCCGGCCCGGCGCCCCGGCGCTCGCGGCGGCGCTCGCCGGGACACTCTCGTTGAGTGCGGCCGCCGTCACGGCCGGTCTGGCATCGGCACTCGGCGTTGCGGTCGGGATGGCCGCCGCGGCGCTCGTTCGCGCCGCCGGCGGCCTCATCGGCAGGTCCTGGCCGCTCGCCGGGCTCCTCGCGGGCGTCTTCTCCGTGCATCTGGTCGCCGGGTATCTCGCGAACCTGGTGCTCGCAGCGACATTCCTGGCCGCAGCCGCGTGCCTCGCGGGATCCCGGCGAACGTGGTGGGCCGCCGGGCTGCTGCTCGCGGGGGGAGGGCTCGCCCACCCACCGTTCCTGGTGCACGCGATCATCGTGCTGCTGGGCGCCGCCGCGCTCGCCTGGCGGGTGAGCGCCCGCGACGAGGCCCGCGACATCGCCCTGTCCGTCGCGGCGGGCGGCCTCGTCGCGGGCGCGGGCGTGCTCGCCACGCTCGCGGGTCCCGGCCCGATCGACGTCGAGACCTCGAAGGACGGGTACCTCCGCCGAGCGGGGCTCGACGCGGAGCTGATCGACGCCTATCGGGAGCGCTTCCGCCTGCGGGCCGCGCGGTACGTGCAATGGATCTCGGTGCCCCTCGCGGTGGCGGGCACGACGACCGCCGACGGGTTCCTCCAGCGGTTCCTCATCTCGTGGCTCGCGGTCATGGCGATCGGTATCCCGGTCGGCTACGTCACGGGATGGCTTCCTCCAGATCGTCTCGTGACGTTCGGGTTCGCGGTGCCGATCGGCGCCGCCCTCGGGCTCGCATGGGTGCACAGGCGGCTCGGTGCACGTACGTGGATCGCGCGTATCGCCGTCGTCGCGCTCGCCGGTTGGATGATCGTGGGCGCGCTGCTCGTGTGGGGTCGTCAGGAACCGTTCGTCTCAGCTCAAGGAGGCTCGCTCGGATGACGCTGCCGCGAACATCCTCGACGTACCTGCGGGCACCCCGATCGTTTTCCCGGTCCACGATGGCGATCCGACATCGACCTTCCTTGCGGCCCGGGTGGCGAACCTGGCCCGAGCGGCGATCTCACCCGACCGAGCGTCGCGACGTATACGTCTTCGTCGGCACCCTGACGGACTTCTTCGCAGGCCGACCGACCCACATGGGCGATCCAGCGTTCGATTCCCTCTCCGACACGACGCTCGAGATGATCCCGAAGCGGTCCGAGGCCCAGGTGATCGTCGTATCGGACTTCTACCGTCCGCACGACGCCGCTTCGGATCCTCGGACTGGTCGACTACGGAGGCGGGATCTTGCTCGAATGTCGATCGCTGTTGCACCCCCGGCGAGATGACGGGCGAGCCGTCGGATCTCAGCCGGCCGACTCCCGCAGGGATGGCTTGGGCAACGATCGTGGTGCTCGCCCTGCTCACGCTGCTCGGGCTCGGCTACGCGCGCACTTCGTTCGAGGACACGGTGACCGTCGTCGCCACGGCACCCGCCTTCGGCGCCGCCTCGCTCACCCTCGCGGCGGTCGTGCTGGACCGGCTCGGCTTACGCCTGGAGTGAGTCGCCGTCGCCGTTCGCCGCCTCGGCCCTGGCGGGCCTCGGCGGCCTCGCCCTCCTCGTCATGAAGCGCAAGCGGGACCGCCAGACGCCGGCGTAGGTCGAGCGCCAGCCATACAAGGAGTCCGATCACCACCGGGGTCAGCACGTAGTGCCCGATCAGGACGTTGAGGTCGTAGGCGTCGGGGAAGCGGAGCGGCTCTGCCGTCCATTGCGAGAGCGCGAGCACACCGGACAGCACGATGAGCGACATGCGTGGGACGCGTGGGAGGAGCCAGAGCAGCGGGAGCGACCATGCCAGGTACCAAGGAAGGAGCACGGGACCGAGCAGCGTCAGCGCCAGCAGCGACCAGCCCCAGCCTCCGAGGAGCTCCGTCGACGGACGGCCCGACGCCGCGGCGCGCGCCACCGCCCTTACCAACCAGACGACCGCAACCACCAGCGCGAGCATGAACGCCACCCGCACGACCACGCCCAACGTGTCGCCGCTGATCGCATCGAGGATCCGACGGAAGAACCTCGACGGGGCGAGCCACCCCTCGTGCGAGGAGAGCTCGAGCATCCCGAGCGTCGGATCGTGCAGCTGGAAGAACGGCGCCGCGACGATCGCGACGATCGCGAGAGCCACGCCCCCGTGCGCCGCACCGGCGGACAGGCGCTCCGTCGAAGAGCGTCGCCACACCACCCAAACGACGAGCAGCAGGACCGGCAGGAACAACGTCGCCTTGATCAGCGCTCCGCACGTGAGGACCCCGGCCGCCCAGATCGTCCGATCTCGGACGATGAGCCACGCCGAGATCGCGATCGCGAGCGCCACGAGGAGGTCGTTGTGGCCGCTCCCGGCGCTCTGGAAGAGCACGACGGGGTTCAGGCCGAACGCCGCGACGGCGAAGGCGGCGCGGGAGGGTCGGACGCGTCGAGCCACGGCGGCGATCACGAACGTCGTGGCGAGGCTCGCCGCGATCGCGATCAGCCGGAAGACGTCGACCAGGACGTCCAGGCGGCTGGACGTGCGCGTCACGAGCCCCGACAGGTGCGAGAACAGGGGGCCGTACACGGACGGGGTGTCCACCCACTTGGGCCCGACGAGCTCTCGCGTCAGGAAGCTCGGGAAGTCCGCCGGCGTCTCTACGTACGGGTTCGCGTGGTGGATCGACACGATCTGCCCGTGCGCGATGTAGGAGTAGACGTCGCGCGAGATCAGCAGCGGCAGCAGCACGACCACGAGGTGGCACGCGACCGAGAGCCCGATCGCGAGACGCATCGTGATCTCTCCGCGCCAGGCGGCGAGAAGCAGGACCAAGAACCCTGCCATGCCGGCGGCCACGCCCAGCACCGAAGCGACCGGGAGGGCGTCGCCGAGCCGATCGAGCCCGATCGTCTCGGCGATCCAGACGAACGGTCCCCCGGGCTCGGCGCCCGGCGCCAGGATCGGTTGCAGCGGCGACCCGGGGACCGCCGCGACGACGGCCTCGACCAGGAACCCGGCCGCGGCCGCCGCGACGGCGGGCCAAGCCATTCGCGGGCGGGATGCCTGCATCTCGCCGCCGACGCTAGCACCGGCTCGCCGCTAGGCTGCAGGTCATGGCGCGATTCCGCGAGGGCACCGGCACGAGCCTGGTGGTCGCGATGGCCTCGGCGACGGTGTTCTCGATGCTCGCGTGGGTGATCGCGTTCCTGCTGTGGATCGCGCTCTCGATCTACGCGCTCGTCGAGATGATCGGGGACGGCCGGCCCAGCCCGACCGCGGTGCTCCTCATCGTCGTGCTGCTGGTGGGCGGCCTCGTGACGCTGGCCGCGGCCGGGATCGGACTCGTCGGCAAGAGCCTCACGCCGAAGAAGCGCGACCGGATCTAGCCTCGATCAAGGGGTCGGCTTCATCACCATCAGGTAGAGGATCCCCGCGATGGGGACCATCGTGAGGAGCCCCGTCGTTCGGGTGCGCCGGGACGCAGCCTCGTAGGCGTCCGATGCCACGTCGCCCGTCGCCACGAGGGCCGTCTGACGCCGCAGTGACGGCGCGAAGAACGCACCGGCGAGCACGCCGACGAGGGCGTACAGGACGATCGCCGCGATGATCCAGAACGTCGTGAGCTCGACGCCGTCCGAGACGATGATCATGATCACGCCCGTCAGCGGGAGGATCCCGTACGCCGGGTTCGCGAGGCGCGAGTCCAGCACCCTGATGTTCTGGAGAGCGAACGACTGCTCGGGCTGCGCTCGTCCTTTCATGGCGGCGAGCCACACGAAGTAGGTCACGTTCGTGCCCACCCCGACGATCGCCGAGAGCACGTGCACGAGCTTGAGCGGCAGGTACCAAGATTCCACGGTCGCCATCCTCTCCCGTCCGGGTGAGGGCAGCCTGCCACATCCGATGCCGCCGAGCGTAGGCTCGAGGACGTTACGAGCCGCCTCCTTCTGGACGTCTCGAGTTGGCGGACCAAGGAACCCACGACGAGGAGGCAAGAGACCATGAGGGACTTCGATCAGGTCGTCGAGCAGACTCATGCCGCTGTCGATGAATTCGTTCGGGGCAACAGCAAGCCACTCGAGCAGCTGTACTCACGGCGCGACGACGTCACTCTCGGCAACCCTTTCGGTCCCTTCGTGCGCGGCTTCGACCAGGTTGCCACGACGATGGAGCGTGCCGCGTCGTACTACCGCGACGGCAGAGCGATCGGCTTCGACCTCATCGCCAAGGAAGTCACGCCTGACCTCGCGTTCACTGTCGAGGTGGAACGAGTCAGCTCGAAGGTCGGCGGTAGCGAGGACCAGACCCCGGTCTCCCTTCGAGTGACGAGCATCTTCCGCAACGAGGATGACGAGTGGAAGTTGATCCACCGTCACGCCGACCCGATCACGACAGCCCGGACTCCCGATTCCGTCATCCAGACTTGAAGCCGTGGCCAGGCAGGATGATGACCTCGACGTGTCGAGGATGTCCTGATGTACCGCGCGCACCTCCGCCCTAGAGAGCGATCACACCAGCATCTGTTGGCGAGAAACCGCACGCATCCAGATAGAAGGGACGGAGGTACTCGTCGAAGTCGACGTGCAGCCACTCGCATCCGGCGGCCTTTGTCTCGCTCGTTGCGACCCTCACCACCTCGGTTCCGACCCTGCGGTGTCGCGCACTTGAAGCAACCATCGTGTCTTGCAGCCACGCGTGGACCGAGCCATCCCAAAGCACGTTCACGAAGCCCACGAGGATGTCGCCGTCGCGCGCCACAACCCACCCGAGGCTGTGCCGGCTGAGGAGTTCGACCCAGTTCCACTCGTCGTCGGAGTAGATCCGAGTATCGAAGGCTTCCGCGTGCAGCCTGTTCAGCTCCTCGTTCTCCACGCTTCCGCGCCACGTGTAGGTGATCGCCACCAAAGCAATCTACCCGTCGCTCAGGCTCCCCTCGAACGTGGGAATACCGATGTCTGCGCGAGTGGCCGGCCAGCCTGCTGCCGTGACCACGCGCTTGCTCTTGGACGTCTCGAGCAGCGAACAGGTAACGAGCTCACTCCGATGACCACCCCGCCGTGGTTCGCCGTCACCAAGAGCTCCAGATCCCGTGGTGATCGCGATCATCCTCATCGTTCGCCGGCGCCGGCACGGCACGGAGGCTGATCCTGCGGATAACCTGCGTCCCGACCGTCGAGCCCTGCTCGGGCCTCAGCAACGCAGGAAAGGAGAACGTGCGGATGGGGAAGGCACGCAAGCCCATGTCCACCCGGACGCCGCCGGTCCCGGCGGACACCCACGCCGACATCGACGATTGGATCCGGCGCGTCATGCCCGACCTCCATCCGGTCGTCGCGTGGCTGGACGGGACGATCCGCGAAGCGATCCCGGGGCTGCAGTTCGCCGTCAAGTGGAAGAAGGCGTACTACGGGCTGCCGGAGCTTGGGTGGGTCATCGAGATGGTGGCCTACGACGTGTCGGTGAACGTCGTCTTCTTCGGCGGCGAGGACTTCGACTCGCCGCCGCCGCTCGGCGACACCGACCGGTCCCGCTACATCAAGGTGAACTCCCTGGAGGAAGCGCAGACACCCGAGATGCGCGCGTGGATCAAGCAAGCGGGTGACGTGCCGGGATGGCGATGAGGATCCACCCCTCGTGACCCACCGGCTCCTCTTGGACGTGTCGAGGTGGCGCTGATGTACCGAGCAGCGAGCGCAGCGTCCAGCAGCGGCGTGAACCACACAGCGCCTTGATGGCGGCCATACTGACCGGATGTCGGGCGCTCGCGTGAACGTGAACCGTCTCGCCTATCTATCGATCTACGTGAGCGACCTCTCCGCAAGTCGTCGGTTCTATGCGGAACTCCTCGGTCTCGATGTCGTGGAGGAGGGCGACTGGGGAATCGTCGTGCGCAAGGGAGATGTCGGTCTGTTTCTGCACGCGCGACAGGGTCAGCCGGCGCAGCACCTCGAGCTGACCTTCGATGTCGACGACGCCGACGATGCCATCGATGTTCTGGGGCTTCAGGACGTTCCGGTCGTCGATGAACCGTCGCACCGTGAGTGGGGCGATCGAGATGGTGCCGTCGCTGATCCGGACGGCAACGTCGTGTATCTCCGCACCGCGGGAGGTCGCTGAATCGGGATGGATCGGTCTTCGCGGATGGCATCAGGTGACTCATAGGATCCTCTTGGACGTCTCGAGTCTGACCTACCGGGCGTTCTTCGCGATGCCCGACTCGGTGAAGGCGCCCGACGGGCGGCCGGTCAACGCCGTCCATGGTTACCTCGACATGGTCACGCGTCTCGTCGTGAGCAGACGGCCGGACGAGGTCGTCCACGTCTACGACCACGACTGGCGGCCGGTCGAGCGCACGGACATCTACCCGGGCTACAAGGCCAATCGCCCCCCGGAGCCCGAGGCGATCACGCAGCAGTTCGAGCTGTTGCGTGCCGCGATCGACCTCACGGGGTTGCTGCAGGCAGAGACCGAGGGCTGGGAGGCCGAGGACGCCATCGGTGCGTTCTGCGTCGAGGCGGACGAGACCGACCGGATCGAGATCGTCTCGGGCGATCGCGACCTGATCCAGCTGGTCCGCGATCCGGTCGTGAAGCTGCTGTTCACCTTGCGCGGTGTCTCCGAGCTGGGCGAGTACGACGAAGCAGGTGTCCTCGAGAAGTACGGCGTGCCCGCATCGCGCTACGCCGAGTTCGCGATCCTGCGCGGAGATCCTTCGGACGCGCTCCCCGGGGTGCGCGGCGTCGGCGAGAAGACCGCACGGGCGTTGATCGACACCTACGAGTCCCTCGATGACCTGCTCGCCGACGCCGCGCAGGTCCATCCGCGACCCGGCCCGCTGAAGGGCAAGCCCGCGCTCCGCGCGAGGATCCTGGAGTCTGCCGAGTACCTCGACGCGATGCGGCGGCTCGTTCCCGTCAACGCGGTGGCGCCGCTGACCGTGTGGTCGGGCGCGCGTGACGACGAGGCGCTCAAGACGTTCGCGGAAGAGCACGGCTTGAAGGGACCCATCCAGCGGCTGCAGGCCGCACTCGACAGCGCGCACGCGGCCTGAGGGATCCGCCGTGGCACCGTTCGTCTTCCACGTCGACCTCGACCAGTTCCTCGCCGCCGTCGAGATGCTCCGCCGCCCGGAGCTCCGCGGCCGGCCGGTGATCGTCGGCGGCGACGGCGACCCCACCAAGCGGGGCGTCGTCTCCACCTGCTCCTACGAGGCGCGGGCGTTCGGCGTGCGATCGGGGATGCCGCTCCGCACCGCGCTGAAGCGATGTCCCGACGCCGTGTTCCTCCCCGTGGACGCACCCACCTACCTCGAGGCGTCCCGTCGCGTGATGGATGCGCTCCGCTCGTTCGGCTTCGTCGTCCAGGAGATGGGATGGGACGAGGCGTTCATCGCGGTCGACACGGATCGGCCGGAGGACCTCGCGCGCGAGATCCAGCGGCGCGTCCTGGAACGCACGGAGCTCTGGTGCTCGATCGGCATCGGGGACAACAAGCTCCAAGCCAAGATCGCGACGGAGGAAGGGAAGCCGGCCGGGGTCTTCGTGCTGACCTCCGAACGATGGCCCGCCTTGATGGGCCCACGAGCCACGGACGCCCTCTGGGGCATCGGCACGAAGACCGCCGGCAAGCTGGCGGCGATCGGCATCGGCACGGTTGAGGAGCTCGCCAGCGCCGACCTCGATCGCATGGCGGACACCTTCGGCCCGAGCACGGGACCCTGGCTCGCGCGGCTCGCGCGAGGTGAGGACACGAGCCGGGTGAGCGACGCCCCGTGGATACCCAGAGGGGTCAGCCGGGAGCACACGTTCCAGCAGGATCTGACCGACCGCGACGAGGTCGCCCGGGAGCTGGAACGGATCGCCCGGGACACCGCGGGCGACGTCGCGAAGGACGGGCGGGACGCCGCCCGGGTCGTCGTGAAGGTGCGCTTCGCGCCCTTCACGACGAGGACTCGCAGCGTTGCGCTCGAGCGCCCCACCAAGGATCCCGGGGCGATCGCCGCGGCTGCCGCCGCGGCGATCGCCCGCTTCGAGGAACCACTTCGGCCCATCCGCCTCCTCGGTGTACGAGCCGAGTTCGTGAACGCCGGTTGATCGGACCAGGGGGCCGCTGCGGCCAGCCACCGCGTGGTGGTGTCTCAGTTTCTGAGACACCAGCCACCGCGCGGGTAGGATGGCGCGTCAGATGAGGTCTCGGTTCCTGCCCCCCGTCCTGTTGCTCGCCCTCCTGTGGAGCCTGCTGACGCCCGCTCCAGCCTCGGCGACGATCCGCGCGTCGATCTCCTTCCGCCACTACAACTTCCATCTATTCTCGCCGTTCCCGGGGCCTGCTCGGATCAACCTGTCCTGGGGGTCGAGCGACCCGGACGTGGAGCTGACGTTTCGCCTCCACCGGGCCACGACCGTGCTCCACACCGCGACGTACGACCTCGAAACGCCCGGCTTCGGGAGCAAGGTCGTGGGGTTCACGTGGCCCGCCGAATCGGTGAACGAGCCGACGGACTATCGGATCACCGTCCATCGAGGCTCCAGCCAGCTGAGGTCGCGAACCTTCACGCTGCATTCCGCCGCTCGTCACGATCACCTCGATCAGACCCGATCCGTTCTTCCCACTGGTCCGGGACGGCTACCGAGACCGGACGACGGTTCGCTTCCACCTCGAGGCGAGCTCGGATCCGACGATCGTGCAGATCTATCGAGCGAACGACCGTGGTGGATGCTGTGGCGTCCGGGTCCGAAGGAAGAACCTCCAGGACCAGGCCATCGGCGACCGCACCTATGAGTGGAACGGCCGGAAAGGGGACGGGACCAAGGCCGGGAGGGGCAAGTACTTCGTGCGGATCATCGCCAAGAAGCAATCTTTCCCGGAGGACGTCACCCGGATGTCCCGCCCGATGCCCGTCACGATCAGGCGGGGATAACGGAGCCGCGGACGAGCGAAGCGTCCCACGGCGTCCCCGAGGCTCGGATCCGTCCTGCGCCCGATGCCCGGAGGTGGCCTTGACAGGAACCCGTAAGGATGCTCCCGTAGCCTCATGAAGAAACGATCAGTCGCCGCCGTTGCCGTCCTCACCCTCACTATCGGTGTGCTGATGGCGACGCCGGCGCTCGCCACTTACAGCGCGTCTATCCTCTTCCCCGAACGGGGCGACCACGTTCTTCTCGCCCTTCTCCGGTCCCGCCGAGATCACCTTCAACTTCGACGACGACGCAACCGGCGGCATCGACCCGCCCACGACGTTCAACGTTCGTCTGCGGTACGAGAACGGCGCGACGATCCACTCGCAGAACTTCACGATCACACCACAGGTCGGGTCGTCGCCCGATACCGTCCAGTTCAGCTGGCCCGCCCTCAATGTCACCTCGAACACGAACTATGAGGTCGCCGTCCACAGAACCAACGGCACTCAGCTCAGGGAGCGGCGCTTCACCCTCAGGCCGCGGCTGCTCACGATCACGTCGATCACGCCCGATCCCTTCTTCCCCACGATCAACGACGGCCATCTGGACACGACGAGGATCACGTACCAGCTCCTGGCGGCCTCCACCGACGTCAGGGTCCAGGTCCTCGAGGCGGCCGGCGGCGGGGGATGCTGCGGCAACGTTGTCCGGGACTTCCTGCAGTACCCGAACCGGGTCGCCGGCACATACGGCTATACCTGGAACGGCAGGGACGACGGCGGGGTCGTACTCCCTCAGGGGGATTACTGGGTCCGCATCACCGCGACCGCGTTCAACGGGATCCAGGGGACCTCCGTCGCGGTCCACGTGTCGCTCGATCGCTTCTACCGCGTGAGGAACACGGCGTCCAAGAACGGCATCGCCTATCACCACCGGGATCCCACCATCGTCCTTCGGAGCGGCGGGACCTGCGCCCTGGACAGGCTCACGGCCAGCTCGGACATCCGGATCCGGTGCCGCCACGCCAGGGTCCGGGTCTACTGGCGCTGGAACCTGCCATCCGGTCCCACGATCACCGAGGCCGAGATCACCCGATGCCTCCTTCGCGCTCATCCGGGTCCCGGGTTACACGTGCGGCGCGACGATGGGCCACGTCGAGAACGACTCGTTCATCCGGGTCGGTGCGATCGGCCAGCGCCGCTGCCGCGTGGACAGGGCCCGGATCACGTACACGTACATCCAGGAGTCCTAGGAGCGCTCGGGACGGCCTAGGTCATCCGTCGCTGGATATCAGGGCCGCAGCTGCCGATGATGCACGTATGAAGCTACGGCTCTTTTCCCTGGCCACGGTGGTGGTGCTCGCCGTCAGCCTCCTGACGGCCGCCCCGGCCGCCGCAACCATCGCCGTGGAAAGCATCACGTTCCCGGATAGCCTCAGCGAGTTCTATTCGCCGTTCTCCGGCCCGGCCACCATCACGTTCACGTTCGACGGCACCGAAGCCGACGCGACGTACAGCCTCCGCATCCGACCGGCGGGGAACACCGCCGTTCACACCCAGGACGTCCTGGTCGATGCCGACGACCCAGACGGCTTCCAGACGAAGACGTTCAACTGGCCCGCACTGTCGGTCAACAGCCCGAGGACGTACGAGGTGGCCGTGTATCGGAGCGGAAGCCTCGTCGACGCCGAGAGCTTCCAGCTCCTGCCTCGGCTGGTGAGGATCACAGGAGCGTCTCCCAACCCCTTCCTGCCGTGGATCGATGACGGCTACAAGGACACGACGAACGTGCACTTCGAGCTGGCCGCGGACGCCGACGCGGAAGCCCGTGTCTACCGGCCGAGGGCCGACGGGAAGTGCTGCGGGGCGCTCGTGCTCGACGACGACACGGGGATGAGCGGTCTCTCGGCAGGAGCCCACTCGTGGAATTGGGACGGACAGGGAGAAGGCGCCTTCGCCGGGAACCTGCCGAAGGGGAGCTACTTCGTCAAGATCGCCGCAACGGATGTGGACGCCGTCACCAAGCTGTCGAAGCAGCACAAGGTGACGATCGCTCGTACGTACCGACAGAACGCGACGCTCCAGAAGAACGGCATCCTGATGCACCACACGGGTCCGGTCACGTCGTACCGGCGTGGTGGGAACTGCTTCGTCACCAAGGACGAAACGGACAAGGACCTGTGGATCACGTGCTTGAGTGCGAGCTTCACCGTCTACTGGCGTTGGAACCTCCCGTCGGGCGGCCGCATCGAGCGCGCTTCGTTCGTGTACGTGAACGTCTCCGGCGAGATCTGCAACGGCAGGAAGGGTCATACGAACACCGACTCCACTCTCAGGGTCGGTGGCGTCGGCCAGTTCCGCTGCCGGGTGGACAAAGCGAAGATCACGTACAGCCGCCCGGTCCAGTCCTAGCCGTCCCGGTCCCTGCGAGAGACCGGTCGCCCTAAGATGGCCGGCCGTGACACCGACGCCTGAGGAGATCCGCCGAGCCCCGAAGGTCCTGCTCCACGACCACCTGGACGGCGGGCTCCGCGCCGAGACGATCGTGGAGCTCGCGGAGGAGACCGGCTACACGGATCTCCCCACGAGCGACCCCGGTGAGCTCGGCGCATGGATGACGCAAGGCGCCGACCGCAAGGATCTCCTGCTCTACCTCGAGACGTTCGCGCACACCGTCGGCGTGATGCAGACTCGCGGGGCACTCGCGCGCGTCGCGCGCGAGTGCGCCGAGGACCTCGCGGCCGACGGTGTCGTCTACGCCGAGGTCCGCTTCGCTCCCGAGCAGCACCTGGAGGGCGGGTTCGGCCTCGACGAGGTCGTCGAGGCCGTGCAGGAGGGCTTCCGTGAGGGCGCCAAGGGCACCGGCATCCGCATCGGCACCCTGTTGACGGCGATGCGGACGGCGGCTCGCTCCCTCGAGATCGCGGATCTCGCCGTCCGATGGCGTGACCGAGGCGTCGTGGGGTTCGACATCGCCGGCGCGGAGGCGGGTTTCCCGCCCACGCGCCACCTCGACGCATTCGAGCACGTCCGCCGGGAGAACTTCCATCTCACGATCCACGCGGGCGAGGCGTTCGGCGTGCCCTCGATCTGGGAAGCGCTCCAGCTCTGCGGCGCCGAACGGCTCGGACACGGGGTGCGGATCGTGGACGACATCGAGGTCGGGTCCGACGGCGAAGCCCGGCTCGGCCGCGTCGCTCACCTCGTTCGCGATCGCCGCGTCCCGCTGGAGCTCTGTCCGACGTCCAACGTGCACTCCGGCGCCGCGACGTCGATCGAGGAGCACCCCATCGGGTCGTTGATGGATCTACGGTTCCGAGTGACCGTCAACACGGACAATCGGCTGATGTCGGCCACGTCGCTCTCGAAGGAGTTCGTGCAGTTGGTGGATGCCTTCGGGATCGGTTGGAGCCAGATCGGGCGGCTCACGACCAACGCGATGAAGTCCGCGTTCATCCCTTTCGACGAGCGGCTGGAGCTGCTGGAACGGGTCATCTGGCCCGCTTACGCGGAGCTGCGTGGCGCATGAGCGAGGACACGCCCGCGATCGGTGAGGTCGCCTCCTCGGGCGTGACGTTCCGGGTCGTGCGCACCGAGCGGGCCGGCAGCGCCGAGGAGAGCGCCGCTCTGCAGGGCATCGAGATCGGGCGGCTGATCCGCACGATCGTGGTGAGGCGCGGCGCCGGCGACTACGTCTTCGTTCTCGTACCCGGCGGCCGGCAGATCGACTGGCCGCTGCTCCGGGCCCACCTCGGCGTCAGCAGGCTGCCGTTGCCCGATCAGGAAGAGGCAAAGGAGGCCACCGGCTACGAGCGAGGCGCGATCACGCCGTTCGCCTCGAGCACGACCTGGCCGGTCGTCGCAGATTCGACCCTCACCGGACCGGAACCGGTCGCGATCGGCGCCGGCGCCCACGGGGTCAACATGCACCTCGATCCCACGGATCTGGTGCGGCTACTGCGCGCCGATGTGGCCGACGTCACCCGTGGTGCCGACTAGAGCCTGATCTCCTCCACGTCGAGGGTCCCGTCGTCCTGCATCGACACGCGGATCCCCTCGCACTCGGCGAACGGCTTCGGATCGCGGCCGGTCAAGCCCGTCATCGCCCGCTCGACGAACGGCGTGTGGCTCACCGCCAGCCCGACCGCCCCTTCGGGCACCGATGCGAGAAGAGCCCGGACTCCCGCGGCCATCCCCTCCGCGCTGCCGCCCGTCTCGTCCTTCCCGGCCAGGCCGGGGATGACGCCGTGCTCGGGCAGTTGCCGGCCCGAGCCTCTGACGATCCATGCCGCCGTCTCCGCAGCGCGTTCCGCGGGCGAGACGAACACGGCGTCGTAGCCCCGCGCCGACTCCCGTCCCACGTCTTCCGCTTGCGCACGCCCCGCAGGCGAGAGGGCGTCGCGGTTCGGATCGCGCTTCGCATGACGCCTGAGCTCGATCTGTCGCACCGGTCCATCCCCTTCGTGTTGCTCCGCGGCGCCCGGCTAGTGCGTACCCGCAGAGGCCGCGTCCGGAACCATCCGGTCCTCCCGGAACCTACTGAGGCCGAACGGTTCGATCAGCCACGGGACGCTGCCGGTCGCGACGTACTCGGCCATCGTCGCGCCGAAGATCGGCGCCCCCTTGAACCCCCACGTCCCCATGCCCGCGATCACACCGAACCCGTCCACTCCCGTGGGACCGAGGATCGGAGAGGAATCCGGCGTCATGTCGCAGAGCCCTCCCCACTGGCGCATCGCCCGCGCTTTACCCATGAACGGCAGGATCATGACCGATCGTCGGGCGGCCTCGGAAAGGAACTCGAAGGTCGAACGGGTCGAGTACGTGCTGTAGGGAACGATCTCGGCGCCCGCCAGCAGCTCCCCGCGCGCCGTCTGCGACACGTAGATCGTGAGGTCCATCGAGGAAACCAGCCCGCGCAACACCGGCCGATAGGGCTCGGTGACGAATGCC
Organism: uncultured Actinomycetota bacterium; assembly: GCA_963762015.1. Taxonomy (GTDB): domain Bacteria; phylum Actinomycetota; class UBA4738; order UBA4738; family HRBIN12; genus JAJNBA01. Next base: position 254,741 of record CAVXJL010000002.1, on the reverse strand, counting down.
TGGAGCATGTGCGTCACGATCGGCAGCCGGACGCCCGCCATGGCGGCGACCGATGAGGACGACCCCGCGACGGCGCTCACGACGTGTCCCGCCCCGATCGGACCTCGGGACGTTTCGACGCCGACACAGCGGTCGCCGTCGATCCGCATACCGGTCACCTCGATCCCCTGGTGCACGTCGACGCCGCGCCGGGCGGCGGCCTGCGCGTACCCCCAGACGACGGCGTCGTGTCGCGCGAACGAGCCCGGCGGGTGATAGGACGCGCCCAGCACGGGCAGCTCGCCGCCGCCGCTGAGATCCACCTGCGGACACACCTCGAGGATCTCGTCGGGCCCGAGGATGTCCGTCCGCACGCCCAGCGCGCGGTTCAGCGCCGACTTCTCGCGCTCGACCTGCAGCGAGTCCTCCGTGTGGCACAGGTCGAGCTCGCCCTGGTTCGTGAACATCACGTTGAAGTCGAGCTCCTGGGACAGCCTCCCGTACATCGCGAGGCTCGCGGCGTACAGAGGCACGGTTTCGGGCGTGTTGTAGTTGGCACGGAGCACCTGGGTGTTCCTGCCGCTGCCTCCGCTCCCGATGTACGAGCGCTCGATCACCGCGACGTCGCGGATCCGGTGCTTCGCCGCGAGGTGATAGGCGAGCGACAGTCCGCTCACGCCCCCACCGATGATGACGACGTCGTAGGCGCGCTTCCGCTCGCGGTCGGGTAGGTACGTCCGTCGGCGGAGGAGACCGGTCATGCGCCCGGCTCCGCGTGGAGCCTCCGCCGCAGATGGAACTCCCAGTACGCCGGGACGAGTACGCGGATCGCCTCCTCGCCGACGAACACACGGGCGGCGACGCGCGCGACATCCCCTTGTACGTAGCCCGGCCCGTCCGGGAGCCTGAGCGCCGAGACCCGCGCGAAGACGTCGCGCGCGTCGATCCCTTCCAGCGTGACCTCCGCCCACCCCTCCCCGGCCTCGCGGATCAGCGACTCCGGATCGACCGTGTGGACCGCCCTGCGGAGATCCTCGGCGATCGTCCCTCGGACCATGACCTCGTCCGGCGCCACCCGCCCGGCGTGGGGTGCCCGCATCGCGAGGTCGCATGCCTCCTCGCTCGCGTGGACGCTCCAGAGCTCAGCCACGGAGCCTGTCCCCCGCGGGATCGTAGAAGGGAGTCGGAACCACGCGGGCGCCGACGCGGTCCGCACGGAGCTCCTCGGGGAACGGGTCCTCCAGTTCGCGCCGGATCCAGCCGAGGCCGATCGAGCGGTCGAGGACCGGGCTCCGGGCCGCCGAAGTCACGCGGCCGACGATCCGCGCGCCGACCCGGAGCGGGACACCCCGGAGCTCCGCGCCCCCGCGATCGAACTCGAGGCCGACCAGCTTCCGTTCTGGCGTGCGTTCGCCCAGGCGCTCGAGCGCGCGCGAGGCGGCGAACCGCTTCCCCGGGTGAACGGCCCACTCGAGCCCGAGCTTCGCCGGGGTGTCGTCCGGCAGCGTGTCCTGCCCCACGTACAGGTGACCCTTCTCGAGGCGAAGCACCTCGAGCGCGTCCAGACCGTGCGGCGCGAGGCCGAGAGGAGCGCCGGCCTCCGCGATCGCACGCCAGAGCTCCGGCCCGCGTGACCGCGGATGATGGAGCTCGAACGCCACCTCCCCGACGAACCCTGCGCGGATCGCGCTACACGCAACGCCGGCCACCGTCACCTCCCGCGCGCCCATGTGCGGGAACGCCTCGCGATCGATCGGATCCTCGGTCAGATCGGCGAGGAGCTCGCGAGCGAGCGGACCGGCGATGAGGATGGCGCCCCGATCCGCCGTGAGGTCGACGACGTGAGCACCGAACCCCCGCCGGTCGGCCCGGTCGCGGAGCCACGCCTCCATCCGATCGGCGCCGCCCGACGTCGAGGTGAGGTACCAACCTTCGGCCCCGAGCGAGCAGAGCAATCCGTCGTCGAAGACATACGCTGCCTCGTCGAGCGCGAGCAGGTACCGAGCGTGTCCGGGCGCGAGATCGTCGATCCGAGTCGGGAACGCCTCGTCGATGAGATCCGACGCATCCGGTCCGGTGACGAGGAACTTGGCGAACGTGCCCACGTCCATCGCAGAGACACGTTCCCGGACGGCTCGGTACTCCTCCTCCGGGTCGCCGTAGGCGAACGGACGGAGCCACGAACCCGACCACCCCATCCTCGCTCCCGCCGCGACGTGCAGGTCGTGCAGCGAGGTCCGCTTGTCGATCACCTCGTGGACCGGGGCGGCGAGGATCTCGAGCGGCGTCGGCCGCGCGAGCGGCCGCGCCGTCGTCCGGCCGGCGGCGTTCGCGGCGGCGCCACGCGCCGCCGCGAACGCCGCCAGGTGGCGGCCGCACATCGCACCCTGGCACGGACCCATGGTGACGGTCGTGTAGCGCTTCAAGAGCTCCGAGGAGCGGTAGCCCTCGTCCCACGCTCGTTCCAGGTCGGCGACGGAGACGTCCTCGCACAAGCACACGTAGCCCGCCGCGGGTGTGCCCGTCGGCGACGCCGCTGCCGCGGCGTCGCCGACGACCTCGACCGGCTCACCCGGAGCGGACATCCGGAGCAGGTCGTCCCGTGGCGAGCGCCCCGTCGAGAGGACGAACACGTCGCATCCGATCCCACGGGTCACACCTTCGGCGTCCCGGAGCACGGCGAATCGGACGCGCTCCTTCCCCTCCGCGCGGAGCACGGCGGCCCCCGCCAACGTCCGGAGGCCGTCGGGGACGGCGCTCTCCAGAGGCACAGGTACGACCACCGCCGCGATGCGGACCCCTGCGGACCGGAGCGCTTCCAGGTGCTCGAACCCCTCGTCGTGCTCCACGACGACGACCGCCCGTGCGCCCGGCTTCACGCCCCGGCGGACGAGGCCGGCCGCCGCCCGGCCGAGCATCACGCCCGGTAGATCGTTCCCGGGGAACACGGGGTGCAGCTCCGTCGCCCCGGTCGCGATCACCACCCGCTCCGGATGGACCTCCACGAGGCTCTCCGCCGAGGCGAGCGACACCATCGGGCCCTCGTACGTCCCGATCGCCGCGTGCCGAGCGAGGACCTCGATCCCTTCCGGCGGATCCGGCACCTCGCCCTCGTCGCACAGGACCGTTCGCTCCCCCCGGGCGGCCGCCGACACGGCGGCCGCCCGGCCCGACTCGCCCCCGCCCACCACCAGCACGTCGCAATGGAGATGCCGCGACGTGCCGACCCCGACCGGAACGGCCGGCAGGCGGCCGAGACCGACCGACCGCCGGATCGCGCGATCCGCGATCGCCCACAACCACCGCGGCCGGATGAACGTCTTGTAGTAGAAGCCCACCGGCAACACCACGTGCAGCCGGTCGAGCACCGAGAGGACATCGCGCTCGACCGACGGCCAACCACCTTCTCGGCGCACGCGCATCCCGTCTCGAGCCGGCGTCACGCATGAGCGGACGCCGGGCACGCCCTCGACCGTGACGAGGCAGTTCGGACACTCGCCCGTCCCGCAGTACAGCCCTCGCCGTCGGTGGTACTTGAGGGACCTCGAGAACGTGCGGATCCCCGCTCGGTACATCGCCGACGCGATCGTGTCGCCGTCCTCGACCGGGACACGTTTCCGGCCGAGCCGCAGCCTTCCCCCCACCTACCGGACCTCGTTCGTCGCCGTGTCGCGGGTCACCGTGATCCAGCGGCGGCACCCGAGGAGGTGGAACCAGCGCTCGGCCTGCGCGCCCGCGGCGTTCTCCGGCAGGAAGACACGCTCGAAGTCGGACTCCACGTCCGGCGCTTCGACGGGCCGGAGCTCACCACCCCAGGCGAACTCGGTGGACGGCCTCCATCCGCAGTTCGGACACGGCACCTTCAGCGCCACGAACGCCGCCGTCCACGTCCACCCCGGAGGTCACGCAACGCGGCGTGCGAGGCTCCGTAACCGGGCGCACCGGTCACGCCGCCACCAGGATGCGCGCCCGCTCCGCACAGGTAAAGGCCCTCGACGGGCGTCCGGTAGCGAGACCATGCCGGCAGCGGACGCATCGAGAAGAGCTGTCCGATGTTGAGGTCGCCGTGGAAGATGTTCCCCTCGGTCAGCCCGTAGATCCGCTCGAGGTCCAGCGGCGTCAGCACCTGCGCGGCCTCGATCGTGCCGGAGAAGCCGGGCGCGTGCTCCTCGATCCTCGCCACGACCTTCCGCAGCAGCTCGTCCCGCCGCTCGTCCCACGTTCCCCGCTTGAGCTCGTAGGGCACGTACTGCACGAACGCCGTCATCACGTGAACGCCCGGGGGTGCGAGCGAGTCGTCGACGTTGGAAGCCGTCACGCAGTCGACCCACGGCCGGTCGGGGATCTCGCCCTCGCGATGACGGTCGTAGATCCGCTGAGCTTCCTCCAGCGTAGGGACCAGCGTGGCCAGGGAACGGCGGTTGGCGTCCGCGTCCGAGGGCATCCCCGTCCACGACGGTTCCGCGGACAGCACGAAGTTCACTTTCGCGCACGGCCCGGCCATCTTGATCGCGGCGACGTCGTCGCGGAAGTCGTCCGGCAGCGCGCCGGGCTCGATCATCCCGAGGAACGTCCGCTTGGGATCGGCGTTGGACAGCACGACCTTCGCCTCGAGCTCATCTCCGGACTCGAGCACCACGCCGGTCGCATGACCCGCTCGCACCTGCACGCTCGCCACCGGCGACGAGACGCGGATCGCGCCTCCGGCCTCTGTGACCGCCGCAGCCATCGCCTGGGTCACCGACCCCATCCCGCCCAGCACGTGGCCGTAGAACCCCTGGACGCCTTCGGCACCGCCGGACAGGAGATGGAACAGCAGGCCGATCGCGGTGCCGGGCATGTACGGCGGTGCGTGCATCCCGTACACGTTGTTCGCGAGGTACATCCTCCGCATGCGGTCGGTCTCGAAGTGTCGTTCCACGAACTCCCCGAGCGATCCCGTCGTGAACCGAACGAGATCCGCGAGCTCATCACCGGAGATCTTCCGGAACCGTCGCCACGCACGACTCCCTTCCCGCACCTTCGCCCAGCCACGCGCATACAGGTTGGGTGGCTCTTCGAGGAAGAAGGGCTGGAGGTAGCGGGCGAGGCCGTGGAGCCGGCGATGGGCCCGATCGAACGAGATCGCATCCTTCTCCGAGATGCTCGATGCGAACTCCTTCACCGCGCGATCGTGATCTGACCACCACGGGATAACCGTGCCATCTTCGAACGCTGCTTGGAGTCCGGGCTCGCACGGGATCATGCGCAGGCCGTGTCGCTCGAGACGGAGGTCGCGGATCACCTCAGGCCGGAGCATCGAGGCGATGTACGAGGTGGTCGAGGCGCGACATCCCGGCGCGATCTCCTCCGTGACGCACGCACCACCGACGATCTCCCGTCGCTCCAGCACGAGTGTCCGCACACCCGCGTTCGCAAGGTAATAGGCGGCGGTCAGCCCATTGTGGCCGCCGCCGATCACGATCGCGTCGTAGGTCTCCATCCACCTCTTTTCGACTGCTCGGTCTGACCTTCGCTGGGGACTCTACGGAGCGGGCTCGTCGCGCGCAGTTCGCGGAGGTGACCGCCGTTCAACCGGTGGCGAAGCCTCCTCCAGCGCTAGCGTTCGACCGCGAGAGGGCCGAAGGGATCGAGGATCGAAGCGCGATGGCGCGCCGGACATCGCAGACTGTCGAGCACCTGCTTCGCCCGGCGGTCGAGGTCCTTGGCCATCCTCGCATCGCCGGCGGACCGCGAGGCTGCGGCCTGCATCGCGAGGGCTCGCGCGAGCCAGGAGGAGATCCCGCGGGCGCCCCAGGAAGCAGCGGCCTCGCCAAATGCCGCGGCTGCCGCGCCGGCGTCACCCCTCAAGTGCGAGGCGATCCCTTGATTCTGCATCTCGACGGCCTGCACTTCGGGCTCCTGGCTCTGGAGCCGTGGGGCGGTGAACGGCTCTCGCCCCGCCAGGAGCACCGCCTGTTCGCGGAGAGCCTCAGCGAGCGCGAGCGTGCCTCCGACGTCGATCGGCTGCGCCTCCTCGACGGCGCGACCCAGGAGGGAGATCGCCTCCTTCTGCCGACCGGCACCGAGGCGCGCACGACCGATCAGCAGAGCGGGGAGCGGCTCCAAGAGTGTCCATCCGTGGGCGCGAACCTCCCGGCGGAGCACTCGGGCGGGTTTCTCGACGAGGTCCCACGCACCTCGGTCCAAAGAGAGCGACGACTCCATGAGCGCTGTCTCCCCCACCAGGAGACGGATCCGATGGTTCTCGACGGCGGACTTCGCTCGACGCAAGCGGTTCGAAGCCGCACTGGGATCCGCCCGCCGAAGCGCCGCGAGGGCACCTGCAAGGAGGGCGGTGGCCCGGACCCTGGCAGACTCGAGTTCCCCACTCAGTGCCAGCGCTTCTGAGGACAGGCTCTCGGCCTTGTGAGGGTTCCCCGCGATGGCTGCCGCCGTCGCCGCGATCACGAGGGCATCGGCCTCCGCGTAACGATCACCGGCATCAGCCGCCAAGGGTCGCGCCTCCTCCATCAGTCGCAGCGCCTCGACGTGGTCACCGCGGTAATAGCTGAACACGCCCCACGTGCGGAGCAGACCGGCGCGTGATCGGAGGTCGCCCTCGTCCTCGACGAGCCGGCGAGCGGCCTCATACCACCGCCGGAACTCTTTCCCTCCCATCGGGCTCAGGAGATAGGCGAGGTCCTGGGCAACCGTCGACCGTCCAGACCTGTCACGGGCCATGGTGAAAAGGCGGTGCGCTTCACGTAGATCCTCGATCATGCGTTGGTAATCGACCCGGCCCCAGGTTTCCGAGAGTCGGTGCATCGCCCACCCCTGACCCTTGAGATCTCCCTCCGCCTCGAACAACGATCGCGCGTGCTGGAGCACACGCCTGGCGGGGGTCATGCGGCCCAAGTCGCTTTCGGAACGGCCCAGCGCAAGGAGCGCGTGCGCGAGAAGCGTACGATCGCCATGCTTCTCCGCCAGCTCCCGTCCACGGCCGGCATCCATGACCGCTTCCCCGTGACGGCCCATCTCGATCAGACACTCCGCGCGACCGACGAGCAACCGAGCCGTGATGAGCGGGTCGATGGCATCGCCCGACCCGCCCGCCACATCGAGCGCGCGCGCGTAGATCTCTTCCGCTGCTCGGGCCTGGGTCCTTTTCGTCTGCTCGGCCCATCTGGTCAGGTAGCGAACAGCCGACCGTGCGACGGTCGGATCCGGACCGGGGCCGGTCTTGGAGAGGCTGAGACGCCAGGACTGCTCGTAGTGATGGGCGAGCGACGCGATGAGATCCGGACGTCTCCGCCCCTCTTTGCGGAGCCACCCCGCGACCGCGAGATGACGGCGAGCCCGTTCGGAGCGAGGCAGCGAATCGTATGCGACGTCCCGGATCAAGATGTGCTTGAACGCGTACTCGCGGGTCCCCGGGAAAGTGGTCTCGTCGCCCGATCGGAGGAGGTCGCGCGCGACGAGCGATCGAAGAGCCTGATCGTGATCGGGCACGTCGGACAGGTCGCGGATCAGCCGATCCCACGTGGCGGCGCCGCAGACAGAAGCGTCCTGCAGAACATGCTTCTCTTCCGGGAGGAGCCCGTCGATCCGGGCTGCGATCAGCAAGCGGATCGTCGACGGAACGGCGTCCAGGCGCTTGCGATCGGTGAGTTGCCAGTCGTCGCCGTCCCGAACGAGCACACCGGCTTCGAGCAGCATCCCGATGCTTTCTTCGAGGAACAGCGGGTTGCCATCCGCGCGGGAGATGGACGTCTGGATCGCTTGCCCTGGGATCTCCCCGCCGAGTGAAGCGTGCAGGAGCTCCCGCATCGATCCTTGGTCCAGACCGGCGAGCCCAGAGGCAGGGAACGGACGGAGCCACGCGACCGGTCGCGCCAGTCCGAGGAACAGGATCGGACCTTCCCAGGGTGACCGGCGCAGATCCTCCATCACCGCCCGAAGATCGGGGTCGGCCCAATGCAGATCATCGAGCACCACGACGAGCGGGCCCTTGGCGGCGAGCCATTCCATCACCGCTCGCACGGCCCGTATCGCGTCGCCGATCGACGCGTGTGGCGCGATCCGCCCCTCGGGGAGCCCGATGAGCGTCCGAAGATCCGCCGCCAGCGATCGAGCTCGCGGACCCGTGCGAACGCGTCGGGCGAGTCGCTCGACCGCTGAGTTCGCTTCATCCGGTGAGGCGTCCACCGCCGTGCCCGCGGCTCCGGCGATGGCTTCGGCCAGCGCCTGCAGCGGCAGTCGCTGGCCGAACGGGAGACAACGGCCCGTCAGGACGGCCCGAGCCGAGCGTTCCCGACAGAACTCCGCCGCGAGGCGGCTCTTGCCGATCCCCGGATCGCCGGACACGATCAGGAGACGCGAACGACCCTCGCTGACCGCTCCGTCGAGTTCGCGGTCCAGCTCGGCACGTGCGTCTTCCCTGTCCACGAAGACGCCGATCCGTCGATCTTCCGCCGACCCCGCCCGTGACCCGAGCGCCTCGTAAGTTTGGAGCGGATGCTTCTTCCCCTTCGCCTTCCGAAGGCGTCGTGGCCCATACCGGATGACCTGTGCCGTGCGCGCCCGGGTGTCAGCGTCCACGACCACCCGCCCCGCGGGCGCGAGATCCGCCATGCGCGAGGCCGTGTTCACGGTGTCGCCGATCACCTTGAAACCGAGTGCTTCCTCGCTCGGCGCGACGATCACTTCGCCCGAGTTGATGCCGGCATGCACCTCTGGGAACCGGAACCCGCCGCGGCCGACGTTCAACTCCCGAACGTGATCCCGAGAGGCGAGCGCAGCGCGCACCGCCCGCTCCGCATCGTCTTCGTGCGCGACCGGAACGCCGAACACGGCCATGAACCCGTCGCCGGCCACGAAGACGACGGTTCCCCCGAAGTCCTCAACGATCCGTTCGAGAGAGGCCAGCGTCGGCCGGAGGAACCCGTAGACCTCTTCCGGATCGAGGGACGCGGAGAGGGCGGTGTATCCCGTGAGATCGGCGAACAGCACGGAAACCAGCTTGCGTTCGCCCCGTGCTGCAACGGGCGTCCCCACCGTGCCGCGCCGTCAGAGATCGCGACGTCGAGCGTTGCCGGGCAGGTGCGCGAAGGAGGTGACCGTCCTGTCGATGCCGGGGATCGTCCTGACCTCTTCGTTGACGAGCTTGATCGTCTTGCTGTGCTTGGTGCTCCCGATGTCGATCAGCAGATCGTAGGTCCCGCTCACGACGGCCGCGCCGTAGTTGAACGCCCGCTCCTCATACGGCTTCAGCTGTTCCGCTTCTTGCCGCTCACCGAATCGATCGTCGAGCGCGTCAAGGACTGCGAACGGATCCTGGGCTCTCGCCCGGACGAGGGCGCAGACGGCGGGGCTTCCGCGCTTCGGGATCATGATGCGGGACGCCTTCACGATGTGCGCGGTCTCGCATCGCATCCCCGCCTCCCAGAACGCCCCCCTCGCGAGTTCATGCGCCTCAGCCAAACCGGGGAGCAGCATGGCGACGAACCCGATGAATGTTCCCGAGAACTGGGCGGTGAAGCGAACGGTGTGTTGATTCTGCTCGAAGACGTCTCGCAGCACCTCATCGATCCGCTTCCCCGGCTCCACATGGTCGATGAACGTATACGCGTCGATATGGGCTTCTTGATCGGACATCCCTCACCCCCTGGCGTCGCCCACTCTGCCGCCCGAGGGACCGATACGCAAATCGGCGCGCCCCCGGTGATCACCGGGGGCGCGCCTCGATAGAGGATCGAACGTGATTAGCTGTCGTCCCGCAACCTGTCGCGGACCGCGTCGACGCCTTCGCCGACCTTATCCTTGGCGTCTTCTGCGGCGCCCTTCACGTCACCACTGGCCTGATCGAGCTTCCCTTCGCGTTCGAGACGCTCGTTGTCGGTCAGGTCACCGACGGTTTCCTTCACGTGGCCCTTGGCCTTGTCCGTGTTCTCACCCATGGGACACCTCCTGCACTCGGTTGTCGTTCACGTACCCGATGCGGTGGAGGTGGAAACCGACGACGCGAGCTCGAACCAGACCCGCGTCACGTCGTTCCGCTCGACACCCCACCTGCTCGAGAGCCGGTCGAGCAGCCGGAGCCCCCACCCACCATTCGTCCTGGGAACCGGAAGGCGATCCGGATCGAAGCCCGGACCGGGATCGACCACGTCGACTTGAAGCGTCGAGTTGGATCCCCGGATCCGCACCTGGATCGCGTCGCTCGCGTCGAGCTTCGCGTGACGAACGCTGTTGGACACGATCTCGCTCACGAGGAGCACCGCGTCGTCCACCAGGTGGTCGTCCACGCAAGGCCTCAGGGCTTCGAGGCTCCTGCGTGCTTCGGCCGGTGCACGTTCGTCCGGCCTCAGGCGGATATCGATGTCGAGGAGCACAGAGATGCGGTACCCAAGACGTCTCAGGCGGCAAACCCCTCCTTTCCGGCCCCTACCCGCGCCCGGTGGGGGGCGCGGGGGAAGGGTCCGGTTGCGGCGGCGGCACCGGTTGCGGCAGTGGATCTGGCTGGGGCGGAGGGACCGGCGAAGGTGGTCCCGGCGGGGCGGGCTCCGGCGGCTGGGGGGGTTGCGGCTCGGGCTCGGGCTCACGTCGTACGTTCCGGATCATCGTCGCGGTCAACGAGATCACCTCCATGTCTCGGGTGGCCGGTCCTCAGGCCACATCCATAGTGTCGATCCGTCAAGCTCGGCGCGCGATCGCTCTCTCGAGCTGCGCCTTCGACATCTTGGAACGACCGTCGATCCCACGGTCCTTCGCTTCCTCGTAGAGCTGCCGGTAGGTTCGCCCGCCGGGTCCTCGGTGCGATCGCAGACCGCCTCGGCGCCCCGACGAGATGTCGTCGATCGACGTGCGGCTCGCGGTCCGTGCCTCACCCGAACGCGCCCGTTCCTTGTTCACCGTCCTCGCGGCGATCTCCTCCGCCTTGTCCTCGGGTCGTCCCTGGTCGAGCAGACCTTCCTTGATGTGCTCGTACTGGCGTTCCCGTTTCTCGCTCCACGCCTGCTGCGGCATGTCCATCCCTCCCCGATATCCCCGTCTCGTCGTACCCCGGTCGCGCCGGCGACACACCTCCCCCCAGATGCGTTTGGCGGGGGTGGGTCTCGGGTATCTGCCGGCCAGCCAGATCGGGACCAGATCAGGACGGGAACCCACGAGGAGGTCCGATGCAATTGTCCGTCGAAGTGGAACCTGCCGCTGTGCGAACCGAGACCGTCCAGGACGGCCCCCCCGTCAGCCGCTTCGATGAAGGACGTACCTGCGACGAGCCCAGTTGCCAAACGGTCCTGTCCGTGTACAACGACGGCTCGTGTTGTTGGGCGCATCGCCCGATGGAGCGGGTCACGCCACTCCGGAATCACCGGCGGTAGCAGGAACCATCCGAGGAGCACACGGTTCCACGCCGTTCAACGAAGGACCGCGTCGTGCACCGTCCAGAGCAACTGCCGCGTCCCTCGTAGATCTCCGGACATCTCGAAGACGATCCCGACGTTGTCGTCGTCGCGCCACATGCAGGCGACGGCCGCCTGCGCGTCGGCCACTGCGCTCACGCATCGGTAGTCGCTGCCGCGACGCGTGCCGCTCTTCGCCTGCGTGTCGTCGACCACTGCTCCGGTCTGTGAGAACCCGGCGACGAGGGCATCGAACAGCTGATCCGTGGTCTCCACCGCGGCCGCTTCGACCAATATCACGAAGAACTCAGGAGCGAGCGGGGCTCCGTAGACCCCGGCTTCGGCGTCGATGCCGTAACGATCCCCTTCGTCGGCCGTGTACCGCTCGAACCGCTGGGATTCCGGATCGGTCAGGCGCTCTGCACCCGCCATCGAGTCGGGCAGGGACAGGCTCGGACCCATCAGGTATCCGACGCCCAGGTAACCCACGACGGCGGCGACGATCGAGACGATGACGCCGGTCACTCGGGAGGATCTCGGCTTCACTTGCTCATGGGTCGGCGGTGACCACGCGGGGGGTGCGGGAGGCACGCTCGGTCTCGAGAGACCGGGAACGGACCCCGGTGGCGGAGGGATCTGCGTGAACGGGACGAGACATCGCCAGCAGAAGCTGGCGTCCGGGGCGTTGCCGGAGCCGCAGGACGCACACGCCCGCTTCTGTTCGACCTGCATCACGTACCTCCCAGTACGGATCGGACCGTCACTGCTATCGGTCGTTCTCGACGCGAACATGAGCCGTGGAGAAGTGGATCGGATCACGGTCCGACGGTCGATCGTTCCCACGATCGGCGGAAAGGGTTGTCGGGACCGTGCTCGCGGGCGACGATGTCCGACATGGAACATCGAGTGACCTTCGGACTGGTCCCCGAGGCGGCCTCCCAGGCGCGGGCGGTCCTCAACGACGAGCTCGGCCGCGCGGTCTCGGTCAAGGTCCTGGAGGATGCCACGCTGTTGGTGAGTGAGCTCGTCACGAACGCGATCCGTCACGCTCCGAAGGAGGGGCCGCCGGAGCCGGAGGTGGAGCTTCGTGTCAAACTGGATCCGGAACGGGTCCGGGTCGTCGTCTCCGACGCCGGGGCGGGGTTCGTGGCAACACCCCGGCTCCCGACCGCCTCCGAGAGCTCCGGTTGGGGCCTGTACCTGGTGGACCGGATCGCGGATCGGTGGGGGGTCATCTCGAAGGATCGGAACGAGGTCTGGTTCGAGATCGATGTGGATGGCGAAGGGTGACGGACGACAGGAGCCTCGTGCCGGAGCGAACGCCGCTCCGCCGGCCGCGTTCCCCCGGACCGCTCGCGCCGTGGATCTGGAACCAGCGCTGGATCCCGGGCTTCATCCTCACCCAGGTCGCGGTCCTGCTCCTCTTCGCCGAGAAGGCTCCTGGCAACTACGAAGGTGTCCCCGGGGGCCTGGGAGCTCTCATCTCGGTGACCGCGGCGATCATGTGCGGACCCATCGCGGGAGCGCTGGTCAGCCTCGTCGGCGGCCTGGTCTTCGTGCCGCTCGTCACCGATTTCGGGCGTGGCACCCATTTCTCGATCTTCCTGTGGCTGATCGCCTCCGTCGGCGCGGGGGTGATCTCAGGGAGGCTCCGTCAGTCGGACGCGGGCCGCTCCGAGGCGGTCGCGCGCGAGCGTCTCGCGGGGAACCGGCTGCATCGACTGCAGGCGATCACGGAGGTCCTCGCCGGCGCGACGACCCCCGAGGAGGTCGCGCAGGCAACGGTCGGCGCCGCGATGTCCGCGCTGAGAGCCGACGCCGGGGGGCTCACGGTGCGCACGGATGACGATCCCGACACCCTGCAGGTCCTCGCCGCATCGACGTGGGACGACGGCGCACTCGCAGGGTGGCGTCGTCATCCCATCGACGCGCCCGCCCCCGGGCCCGAGATCGTCCGCACGGGACGATCGATCTTCATCGAGACGCGCCGAGAGCTGCTCGCTCGCTTCCCGATCGTGACGAAGATCGAGAAGGACCAGCGTTTCGGCGGGTTCGCGGGCGTGCCGGTGCCCCTGGGATCGGAGGTGCTCGGCGCGCTCAGTCTGGGGTTCCATCGCGACCACATGGTGCCTCCGGAAGAACGAGGCCTTCTCGTGTCGATCGCGCATCAGGCGGCGATCGCGCTCCGTCGCATCCGTTCGGGTGAGGACGAGCGTCGCGCGAGAGCGACCGCCGAGCATGCCGAGGATCGCCTGCGGAAGCTCCAGGCTGTGAGCGACGCGGCGAACGCTTCCACCGGGCTCGACGAGCTCGTCGAGAAGGTCCTGCCGGTCGTGCGCGACGCGGTGTTGGCCCACGGTGCCTCGTTCCTCCTGCTTTCCGAGGATGGGAAGGAGCTCAGGGTCAAAGGGAAGGTGGGCGTCGAAGAAGAGGGGGACGACACCGCGATCCCGATCGGCGCCGGCGCATCAGGGCGTATCGCGGCGACCGGGCGGCCACTCGTGATCGACCAGTTGACACCCGACGACGTGATCAGCCGGGCACTGAGGGAGCGGCGGTCCTACGTCGGCGTTCCCGTTCGGGTCGGCGGGAGAGTGGTCGGCGTCCTTCACGCGTCCTCTCGGGAGCCGGGGGCGTTCGAGGAGGACGACGCCGACTTCCTGCAGAGCATCGCGGACTCACTGGCCGTCACGATCGATCGAACGCGTTCGTTCGATCAGCGCGACCGGATGGCAACCGCACTGGAGCGGGCGCTCCTCCCGATGTCGCTGCCGCACGTCCCCGGATTCGAGATCGCGACGATGTATCGCCCTTCGCGATTCGGTGACGAGGTCGGCGGCGACTTCTACGACGTGTTCGGCGACGGAGACGTCTGGTACCTCGCGATCGGCGACGTCTGTGGCAAGGGGCCCGATGCGGCCGCGATCATGGGGATGACCCGGATCGCCCTTCGGAGCCTCGCACGCGAAGACGACGGGCGTCCCCTCCCGGAGGTTCTGCAGCTCCTGAACAGCTTCCTCCTGGACAGCGAGCTGATGGGCGATCGCTTCTGCACGGTGTGTGTGGCCAGGCTGGAGATCTCCGACGCAGAAGGAACGGTGACCACCTGTCTCGGGGGCCATCCGCCGCCGCTGCTGGTGCGGGCCGATGGTTCCCTGGACACGGTGGGCACCCCCGGCTCTCTCCTCGGGCTGTTCGAGGATGTCTCGCTCCACGAGGCGCGCGCGGACTTCCATCGAGGCGACTCCATCGCACTGTTCACGGACGGGGTCACGGAGCTCTCGGTCGAGCGTCCCGACGAGGGTGAGTCGATGCTCCGGTCGGCGCTCGTCGCGGCTGCCTCGGACGACGCCGCGGGCATCGTCAAGACGGTCGAGCGCACCCTCCTCGATCCGCGCGGCGAGCTGCGGGATGACGCGGCACTCATCGTGGCGAAGCGGCTGTAGACGTCGCGCCTGGAATGCCTCTCGCCGAGGGTAGCTTCCCACGGTCTTGGGTAAGGAGCGGATGACGCTCGACCCCGAGGAGGGATCTGCAGTGAAGCAGCCGACAACGGTGAAAGAGGCAAAGTCGATGGTCAAGGAACGGTGGCTCGACCATCGCGTGGAGAAGCTCGCCAAGGAGAACGACCAACTCCGTGAGGCCGTCGAGGAGCTCCGTGAGGACCTCGATGACGCGCAAGGGCGCTCTCAGGACACCCTGAAGGCCCTTTCCAAGACCCGGCGACCCGGCCGCATGAAGTGGCTGGTGCTCGCAGGCGGCGCCTACGTCCTCGGCGCGAAGGCCGGACGTGCCCGCTACGAGCAGATCAGGGGCTGGGCCCGTTCGGTGACCCAGCAGAACGGGAACGGCACCGCAACGGACATCACCACGGGAACCACCGGCACGGACACCACGGGTACGAAAGGCACGACGGGCAAGGCCTGATCCTCGCTCGAGCTCGGAATGACGCGGGTGCCGCGGAGCGGCACCCGCGTCATCCTTCTCTCCCTCGGTCTTCAACCCCTTCCTGCTTCACGAGTTTGCACCGAAGGTCCACCGGGAAGGGTGTGAAGCATGATGGAGATACTCGAAGACACGACATCCCGCCGCGGTCGGCTCTCGCCGGATCTCGACCTTCGCGACGAGTACGCGCGTTCGACGCACCACCGATGGTGGTTCGGCGCGATGCTCGCGTTGGACACACTCGCGATCTTGGCGTTCCTCGCCTGGGTCGTGGTCCCGAAGCTCACCTGAGAAAGGAGCAAGTCATGGCAGGCATCCTCGCGCTTCAGGGTGGCGCCGCCACCCTGCTCTGGATCCTCGCTGTCGTGCTGGTGATCATGGGGATCGTCAGCATCGTGCGCGGTGGGGTTCTCGCCGGGATCGTGCTGATCATCGTCGGGCTGCTCGTCGGCCCCGGTGGCGTCAGCATCTTCTGACCCGTCCGGGCCCGCCCGCTCCCCCGTGCGGGCGGGCCCGGCTCTTCCCAACCTCACCGATGCCTGAACGTCAACACACCGACGAGCGGTTCGAACGACGTCTGAAGGGACGGCTGTCCGCCGGCCTGCTTCTCGGTGTGTTTGTCGGAGGGATCCTGGGGGTGGTCGTGGGGTTCGTCGCGTTCGACGGCCGCGCGCCCGCGATCGTCGCATGCGGGTTGGGCGGCGTCATCGCCGGACTGCTCTACGGAGCCCTCGTCGGGTCCTTTGCGAGCCTCGAGTCCCCCGACCCGGGACGGGAACCCTCCGAAACGCCACACCCGCTCTCGGAGCCTGCGGTCGACGAGGAGGATGAAACCGACCTCACCGAACGACGCGAAGGGACCGGCGCGCCGTAGGAACACGGTTGCGTGTGGACCGCGCGTCCGGGTCCCGCCGCCTCAGTCGTCCTCGTCGCCCCTCCAGATCAACGGGACGGCGAACCAGGAGAACCCCAGGAGGGCGAGGGCCAGCAGAGCGACCGGCAGGGCGGCGGCGAGCCCGTAGATGACGTTCGTGATGAGGAACACCACACACGCCATCGCGAAGGTGAGAAGCACCAGCCCGGCGATCGCGAAGACGTTGGAGACGCGAAGCATCCGCTCCTTGTCCCCTTGCCGGAACCGGATGCGATGGTACGCGGCGGGCATCGTGAGCGCACCGATCGCCGCCACCGTGAGAAGGACCGTCACGAAGTACAGGCCCTTGTCCACGGATGTGGCCTCAGCGAAGCGCGCCGAGAACGGGACGGTGAGCAGGAAGGCGAGGAGGACCTGGACTCCCGGCAGGATCACGCGGAGGCCGTTGAGCAGCTCGATGAGCTCTCTGTCGACGCGCTCCTTGGGTGATTCGTCGGGCTCCGGCCCCGAGGTCGCCTCCCGGCTGGTGGGATCCTCAGCCTGTTCGTTGGTCACGGCCCCTCGCTTACCCCGCAGCGACCTTAGGGAATCGCATCACGGGGCCCCGTCGCCCGTAGCTCACGTCCCCGTCTGCTTCCGGAGCTTCTCCAGCGACTGCGACACGAGCCGGGAGACGTGCATCTGCGAGATCCCGAGCTCGTCCGCGATCTCGGTCTGGGTCTTGCCTTCGAAGAAGCGGAGATACAGGATCGTGCGCTCTCGCTCCGGGAGGTCACGGAGCGCCGGTGCGACGCTCAACCATTCCTCGGAAACCTCGTAGCTCCGGTCCACGCTCCCGATCGACTCGGCCGCGGTGGACGTGGCGTCGCCGGTCGGCGCATCCAGCGAGTCGGTCGTGTACGCCTGCAGCGCGTCGAGCGCTTGCAGGACGTCGTCCTCGCCGATGTCGGCAGCCGAGGCGATCTCGGTCACCGTCGGTGCTCTTCCCAGGTCCTGCCACATGCTCGACACGGTTCGGTTCACCAAGATCGCGGTCTCCTGAACGTTCCGCGGCACCCGAAGGGCCCACCCTCGATCACGGAAATGCCGCTTCAACTCGCCGACGATGGTGGCGGCGGCGTAGGTCGAGAACGGCACACCGCGCTCCGGGTCGAATCGATCGATCGCGTTCAGCATGCCCAGCGACGCCGTCTGCGTGAGGTCGTCGACGGGCTCTCCTCTGCCCGCGAAGCGGCGAGCGAAATACTCGGCGAGAGGCAAGAACTCCTTCGCGAGCTCCTCGCGGGCGGACGGGTCAGGAAGTCGCCGGAAGAGCTCTGCGATCTCCTCTTCCGGCCGGGAGGGTCTGGTGCGATCTCTCACCGATCCACACGTTCGTGACGCTTGGTGAAACGGATCGACGGGTCTTCGCCGTCGAGTCGCTCTGCTCGGATCTCATCTGTCAGCCCCTTCACGACGAGCCATGGCCACGAGGCCAGCGCGCGCTCCGACGGCCATGGCTCCGTGTCCCCGTCGGAGCTGAGCGTGACCTCCAAGGCCTCGGCGTCGCTGCCGATCGTCATCCGCAGCACAGTCGCTTTCGCCTCGTCCAGAAGAAGGGAGGCCGCTTCCGTGACGGCGAGACGGACCTCCTCGATCTGGTCGATGGGCATGTCGAGGCGGGCGGCAACGCCCGCGACGACGTTGCGCAACACCTGGACGGAACCAGGCGTCGCGGGAACCTCGACGAAGACGGCGGTGGGGAGATCGGTCACGGTGACGACTTATACTAGCGGCGAGTTTTCGAGCAACCGACTCGGGAGGAGGATCACACCTTGGACTTGTCCCTCGACAGGCGGACGCATGGGACCTGGGCCGTGATCGATGTTACGGGGGAGCTCGACCTCTACACCGCTCCAAGTTTCCGCGAGTCAGTGCTCGAGGCGGCCGGCGACAACGACACTCCCAAGGTGATCGTGGACTTCCGTGGCCTCGGCTTCATCGACTCATCGGGGCTCGGGGCCATCGTCGCCTGCCTGAAGCACCTCCGAGAGCGTGGTGGAGACCTCGCGCTCGCCGCTCCCGAGGGATCGGGACTCCGACGGCTTCTCGACCTCACCGGTCTCGATCGAGTGCTCACGCTCTACACGAGCACCGAAGAGATCCCGCAAGACTGAAGCGCACAGCCATGACGAGCTCCCGACTCAGGGTCGCGAGGGACCCCGCGCTCGCGCTCATCGTTCGCGTCTTCGTCGGTTCCGTGATGGAGCGTTGGGAGGTCTCCGAACCCGCTCGCGAGGACCTCCGCCTGGCCGCCTCGGAGCTCTTCTCCGGCGCCGTGGAGGCCGGAGAGGGAGACCCCGTGACGTTCGAGCTCGCCTCCGACGACTCGCAGATCGAGCTTCGAGCGGACGGTGTGCTTCCCGACGACGCGGCTCAGCTCGACGCAGAGGGCTGGACCGGACGTTTCGACCTGATCCGAGCACTCTTCCCCGAGGCGGAGCTCGGCAGCTCGGTGCGGATCCGCATCCCCGTTCCCGCCTGAGGAGCGCTCGGAAGCAGCGCTCCTGGGGCGTGATTGGAGCCCCCACCCCGTGGGTATAGGCCCCCCCAGACGAGGCCGACAAGGAGGCCGAGATATGCGTGCGATCGATCAGCACCACGACGCGGACGCGACCACGACGGAGACGAGGGCAGTGAGCGAGGCGCCGTCGCCCTGGCTCGCGGTCCGCGTGATCCTTTCCGTGGGGGCCGCCGTGCTCCTGTTGGTCGGCAGCTTCCTCGAATGGTTCGACGGAACCGACGGTTCAGCGCTTGCCGTCCAAGGGTTGTGGGAGACGGACGCCGGCACCGCCGGGTTCCTCTCCTCTGCGGGACTGGTCACGGCGATCTGTGGAGCCGTCATCATCCTGGGCCTTGCGTTCAAGGGCGGTTGGCTCACGCGATTCGCCGGAGCGGTCGCCCTGGTGGCGTTCACGCTCGTGGTGATCCAGCTCGGGCGTTCCGGTTCGCTGGATTCGCTCGAGAACGTGGGCATCGGCCTGTGGTTGGTGCTCGCCGGAGGCATCTTGGCGCTCGTCGGTGGTTTCTTCCCCACGACGCGTGTCGTTGCCGCCGCAACCGCCGTGAACGACACCGACCACGATGAGACGACGACCCATTCCCACCGTGACGACGACGATCACCACGCCGACGATCACCACGCCGACGACGACTGACCGAAACCCACGTCGACGTCACGTAGGTAGGTAGGCAGGACGTCGCAGGTGGAGGGACCGTGACCCGGCCGCTTAGGGCCGGGTCACGGTGATCCTGGTGCCATCGCTGTCGCCGTCGGGGTCGTGGTTGCTGCCGGCGGCATAGACGTACGACGTCTTCGTGAGCCGGAGCACCACGAAGACGATGCTCGCGCGCGACCGCCTGAGGTCTCGCCTCAAGGTGCATGCGCCGTTCGCGCCGGTCGTGCAGGTGAGCACCGCGCCCTTGGGACCGAACCTTCCTCGGACCACGACACCGGGGAGGAGGCCGTGGTCTCCTTCATGCACCCGTATCGTCGCGCGTGCCCGCCAACGGGTCGAGGTGAGGTTCACCGAGCTTCGGTCCAGGTCGCCCACGTGCATCGAGTTCGGCGGTGGCGGTGGTGGGGGCGGCGATCCGTCGCCGGCGGGACCGGTGGAGAGGTCGAGCTCGAAGCTTCCTCCGGTCCCGTCGTTGGGTGCGCCCAGGAAGGCGAAGACGTGGATCTCGTAGGTGCCGGCCACCGTCGGCATCGCGTGGAGCGTCTCCTGGCGACCGAAGCCACACTCGTCGCCGTCCATGCACTGGCTGAACGCGATCCGCACGCCGTTGGGGTCGAAGAGCTCGGCGTCGAGGTCTGGCGACCACTGGCTGTCGAGACACCCGAAGTCGGGGAAGAAGAACTGGCATTCGCCGTCGATCACGATGGAGGCACCGATCGGCACGCCCAGATCGGCGGCCGAGACGTCGAACTGGTGGGTCCAGTCGCCACCGTCGGGCACGAGACCCGAGACGTGCGCGTGCGCTGGGAAGGAGGTTTCGCCCGTCTGTCCCGCTGCCTGGGCGGTGAGCGCGAGCACATCGATCAGGCCCGCTCCCCACTCTGCATCCTTCCCGGGAGTCCCGACGTCCTCGGCCGTCGCCTCCATCGCTGCCTGGACCTCCTCCGGCGACAACACCGGAGCGGCTTGCAGCGTAAGCGCGATCGAGCCCGCTGCGAAGGGCGTCGCCATCGACGTCCCACTGTGCACGATGTACCCGTTCCCGGTGTTCGCATCCGCGGCCTGGATCGTGACGCCCGGCGCCACGATGTCCGGCTTCGTGTCGTCCGCGAACGTGTCCCCGCCGCGGCTCGAGAAGTGCGCGAGGTAGATCCCTTCGGAATGGTTCGCAGCTCCCGGCGCCGCCGACCACTCCGAAGCCGCTCCGACGGTGATCGCGTCGGCGGCGGCGCCCGGCGCCGCGATGGTGTCAGGCCCGTCGCCGGAGTTCCCGGCCGCCGCGACGACGACCTTCCCGTCGGCGACGGCGGCGTTGACGGCAAGGCTGAGAACGTCCGAGCCGTCGGAGGGCAGCAACGTCCCGAGGCTCATCGAGATGACATCGACGTCGGCCGCCCCCGCACACCACTCGATCCCCGCGATGATCCCGCTCTCGTCACCGGAGCCCTGGCCGTCCAACACCTTGCCGGCCCACAGCCCTGCAGACGGAGCCACACCCGCGAACCGCGCGGCCTGGGAGCCCCCCACGCCGTCGCCGACGGCGATCGAGGCGACATGGGTCCCGTGCCCGTGATCGTCGTACGGCGTCGCCTCGTCGGCGACGAAGTCGGACCAGACGATCGACTTGGAATCCAGCTGCTCGTGTGCCGCGTCGACGCCGGTGTCGAGGATGCACACGTTCACGCCCGGCGCCGGTCAGCCCGAGTTCCGCATGAGCGGCCTCTACACCGTAGTCCGACCGCGCAGCATCCATGGTGATCGCGACCTTCGCGTCGTGATCGATCCGAAGGACGCCCCGCGTCGATGCGAGCCGGCGGATCTGCCCGTCGGTCAAGTGGGCTGAGAAGCCGTTGACGATCCCGAGCCTGCGCGAGACGGAGAAGGGTCCGACGCTCCGCCGCACGCCGGCGAGCGTGAGGGAACCGTCGGTCGCCACCACCACCGCATGCCGACGGCCACGTTCGTCCCTGCGCAAGCGACGCTCGAGCACGTCGTCGAGGCGATCCCCATCCGCGTCGGAGAGTCGCGCATGACCGGAACCGGCTTCGTCCTGGCGCGGAGCGGCCCAGACGGCGGTCGATGGAACCACCAGCGACAACGCCAGCGTGCAGGCGACAACGACACGACGCATCTTCGGGGAACCCTCCTTCCCGGGAGAAGAAGAGCGTGCGCGCCGTGTTCCCTCCCGTCAATCAGACGAAGGGTGACCCCCGCCGCCTCGGACCCGTCACCCGAACGGCCGAGGGTCGCGACTCGCACCGTTCCGGGCGAAAGCTCATCTCGAGATCAAGCAGACGATGCATGGAGGCGCCTCCGCCGGGGAAAGGAGCAAGGACACGCCGAACGGCGAACTGATCGGAGGAAGGGATGACCGATAGGAACCGGGATCGAGAGCTCCTCGATAAGGAACGGTCGCGCCTCTTGGGACTGAAGGAGAGCCTGACGGAGGCGACCGAGGACGTCGAACGCGAGCCGATCGGAGACCCCAGCGCGGGAGGCCATCTCGCCGACGCGGGGTCGGAGATGTTCGAGCGATCCAGGGACCTCTCGATCGTCCGGGACCTCGAGGCCCAGCTCGCCGACATCGAGCACGCCAAGGCACGCTTGGCGAACGGTAGCTACGGCACCTGCGAGGCTTGCGGCGAACCGATCGGCGCGACGCGGCTGGCGGCTCGACCGGCAACCCGATTCTGCATCGAGGACCAGCACGGAGCCGAACGCGAGGTCCAGATCGGATGAACAAGAGACAAGACGACATCACCATCGTTCGGGTGATCCAGGAAGGGCCCCTGCTCGTACGGGGTCCGCTTCGCTTGCTGGACGAGCGGGGAAACGAGGTGTCGACACGGCGGAAGGTCAATGCGCTGTGCCGTTGCGGGCGGTCCGCGGTGCAGCCGTTCTGCGACGGGACCCACAAGCTCGTTCCCTTCAGCCCGAGATCGGTGCGCGGAGCCTCCGCCTCAGCACGCGAGCCGGGTTCGCTGCCCGACCGATGATCGTTCCCGCGTAGGGGCATCCTCGGCCGAGCAGCCTCCGGGCCAGAGCCACCCACGCGAGGGTCGCCCGTTCGCCGACCCACAGCGGCGCGAACAGCGGGGATATCGGGTCGAAGACTCGCCGACCGCCGTTCCTCGCACGGCCGATCGCCGCGGCGAGGATCATGGCTCCGGCCGCGATGACGAGCCCTCCGGGGCGACGCCGTGCGACCACCACGAGGGTCGGCGCCGCGGCCAGGAAGGTACCGAGGCGAAGCGGCTGTGCCCAATCGTCGTACGCCTGCCGCGGGCGCTGCTCGAGGAATCGAGCGAGGGTCGGCGGTCGACGGCGGACGAACAGCGTCGGCTCATCGGCGACGCGGCCTCCGGCGGCCCTCACGGTTCGTATCAGCTCGAGGTTCTCGAACAAGACGTCTCCGTCGTAGCCACCCACCGAGGCGAGGAACGAGCGTCGAACGCCGAGGGTGCCCGGGAAGTCGCTTCCCGATGCCCGGTTCAACAAGATGCGGGCGGTGTCCCAGCGCGCGTGCCACGGGAGCGGATCGAAGTAGTTCTGAGGTCGGACGAGATCAGCATCGGCCAAGAGCGCGGCCATGCGCACGAGGCCCTCGTCGTCGTAGCGGACGTCGTCGTCCGCGATGACAACGCCCTCGCGCGTCGCCAGCCGGAGGCCGGTCAGCACGCCCCGCACCTTGCCGTTCGCGCAACGGATGTCGTCCGCCGGCGGAACGTGAGTGGCGAACGAACCCCACGCATCCCTATGGCTGGTGAACGCCGTCGGATCGGAACCATCCACGATGACGAGCTCGACGC
Organism: uncultured Actinomycetota bacterium; assembly: GCA_963762015.1. GTDB lineage: Bacteria > Actinomycetota > UBA4738 > UBA4738 > HRBIN12 > JAJNBA01. The sequence continues at coordinate 231,532 of CAVXJL010000002.1, read as the reverse complement.
GCTCCGACAGCCAACTCAGGTATCCGGTCAGCTCCTCCGTCGCCCCGTCACCGGGCCGGGACCGGAACGGCAGGATGTAGGAGAGGGGACCGTTCACGGTGCGAAGGCCGGGCCCTCGAGCAACGTGGACATCCCTGCGTGCCACGCTCGCAGGAGAGCGGCCGAGGATCGGCCTTCGAGGACGTCGAGAGCCTGCGCCCCGAAGATGATGTCGCCGGCGAGGGCAGGCTCCCTGGACGCGACCTCGACCGCGAGGTCACAGGCGAGCACCTCGTGCACCGAATCGGCGACGACATGCTCGTCGAAGAAGCGCCGCACCTCCGCATCGAATCCGAGCCGGCGGAAACCGTTGCCGTAGCCTCGATTCGGCGCGCTCGACGTCATCTCGAACGCCGCGAGATGGCCGACCAGCGCCCCTCGCCAGCGGCGATGGAGTCCGAAGAGGGAGATCAGGTTCACGGTCGCGAGCGTCGTACCGGGCAACCGGTCGACGTAGGCCCCGTACGCGCCGTCGAGTCCGGCAGCCAGCATCGTCGAACGGAACAACTCGGCGTGCATCCAGGCGGGGTCCCCGCTCCCGTACTCGTCGTACTGGATCTCCATCACCATCGTCTTCGCAGCGCCCTCGAGCCGCGGGATCACCCACGAATGCGGATCGGCCTCCTTCAGCTGATAGGCCGACCGGTGGATCAGGAACTCGCGCGCCTGCTCGAGGGTGGCCTCGCGTTCCACGAACGCGGAGAGCGAGTCATCGCCCGGCGGCGACGCGATCGCGCGGAGGACATCGGCCACCTCGCCGGGCTCCACCTCCAGGCGTCCGATCGTGCGACGGAGGCACGCCTCGAACATCGACTCGAGTCCACCACGAACCGCGAGGATCGAAGCGTCCCACTCGAGGTCGTCGGGAACACCCGGCAGCCCTCGGTAGTGCAGCTCGTAGGCGAGGTAGAGCGCCAGGTGCAGGTCGTCGTCGCCCAACGGGTCATCCGGTGGTGACGGCCGTCCGGAACGGACCTCACCTCCCGCGAGGAGACCGAGCATCTCCTCGCTGAACGGGCCGCGGGCAGAGGGCAGCGCCTCGGCATCCCCCGTCCTCGACCGATCGAGCGTCAGATCGCGCATGTGCCTCCGAGATACCCGAGTGGGGCCCGTCCTACTCGGACCGAGCCGGCGTGGCTCCTGAGTCGATCGAACGTCGGGGCGGACCTATCGATCGTCGGGTTCGTTGCTGATGTCGGCGAGCACGGAACCGGCATCTCGCTGGACGGCGAGATCGCCGAGGGAGACGACTCCGACGGGCTTGCCACCTTCGAGGACGGGAAGACGGCGTACGGCCTTCTCGCGCATCAGCTCGAGCGCTCTTTCCACGGGATCGTCGGGGGCGACCGACGTCAGGTCGCCGCTCACCACCTGTCCCAGCCGTGTCGTGTTCGGGTCTGCACCTTCTGCGACCCCACGGATCACGATGTCTCGATCTGTCACGATCCCTTCGGCATCGTCGCCCTCGACGACGATCACGTCTCCGATACCCCGATCACGCATCAAGCGAGCTGCCTCCGCGAGCGAGGCATCCCGGTCGAGCGTGATCGGCCCGGCCGTCATGACCTCCTTGACCTGCTGACCCATGACTCCTCCTCATGCTGGACGACGAGCGTTCCGCCCGATGGAGGTCCCATTCCCATGACCCCACGATGGGAAACGGGGAGGAGAGCTCCGGAGACGAACGGCCGCTACCGCGGCATGAGCACGAGCATGAATCCGGCCACCAGGGCGAGAGCGATGGCCGCTATCACCAGGGGTCTGGTGGACGGCTCGACGTCGAGGTTCAGAGACAGCTCCGATCCGAGGGTCTCGTACAGCGTGGTGAGCTCGTCCGCCGTCTCGGCGGTGAAGGTCTCGCCGCCGCTCGTACCGGCGATCACTTCGAGGGCCTCGAGGTTGGCTCCCGGGCCGTCGGTTCCTTCTTCCACCTGTCCCACCACCACCGTGTACACCGGCACGACGAGGGAGCGCGCCCGTTCCGCCGCCTCCTCGGGAGGGGTCTCACTTCCCGTGTCACGGCCATCCGAGAGCAGCAACGCTGCGGCCGGAGTCTCTTGCGCGTCCCGGCGGATCTCCTCGATCGCCTCGAGGGCGACGATGAGGCCGTCGCCGATATGCGTTCCCCGCGACGTCGTGAGCGCCCCGAGAGCCTGTACGACCTGTTGATGTTCCTGGGTCGGGGGCACGACGAGTTGGGCGTCGCCCGCGAACGTGGCGAGGCCGACACGGAAGTCGGGCGGAAGCTCTTCGAGGAACGCGTTCGCAGCGGCTTCGGCGGCGGCCAGTCGGTTCGGCGCGACGTCGGTCTCGTTCATCGAATCCGAGACGTCCATCACGAGGAGGATCGTCGGCGACGTCTCCGTGAAGTCGAGTCGGAAGCCGGTGAACGCGAGGACCAGGCACCCGACCGCTGCCACCAGCGGGATGAGCGGCAGGACCTTCCGCCACTTGGAGCGGCGCCGAAGGATCCCGGGCGTCGGCCGGCGACCCCGGGCGGGGTCGGGGCTGAGACCGAAGAGGTAGGTGACGACGATCAGCACCACTACCACCAGCACGATGATCAGGACGGGAGACATGTCTGCGACAACCGTAGCGCGCCAGTCACCACCTGCGGGTGAACCATGCGGCGCGGGGGCGCCGACGGCGGTGCCGGCCGTACGCTCGGGCTACGCGGACGCGTGCACGACCTTGAACGAGTTGGAGATCGCGAGGAGTCGATACCCGTCGTCCATCAGGAGACGGATCTCGTACGTCCCGACCTTCAAGGGCCAGGTTCGATAGCCCGCGAAGGATGACGGTCCGATCAGCGTGGAGCCCTGGATCAGCGTGTCCGTGTAGTCGTAGAGGAGGTAGTGCCCGTTCCCGCAGGCTCCCGCGTTGCAGTCCTCGGCATTCTGCGCGGGGCCGCGCCCTGGCGCGAACACCCCCATCCAGTCCCATCGGTACCCGGGTGCCGCCCGCCACCGCACGCGGATGGGCTCCCCCACCGCGTAGACATCCTTCGTAGTCCGCAGGCTGGGGCGCGTCCCGGCCGCGTAGAGCCAGAACGGACTTCGGGACAGGACGGTGCCGCCCGAGCTCACCAGGAGCGCTTCGTGCACCCCTGGCGCGAGACCGCCCGTCGGGAATGTGAGAGCGCCGTCGGCCGCCCCATCGGTCGGTCGCGATGCCAGTGCGGCGCTCGGTCCGTTCCCGGCGCGCACGAGGACGACGTGGGCGCCGGGCCCGTGGAACCGAACGGTCAGATCCTCCCCGACGAAGACACGGCGTACCGCCACCGCCGCGAACGGAGCGGGGTTCGCGGGCTCGACACGGAAGGTCGACACGACGCCTCGGTGATCGGTGGGGTACGGATCCCGCTCCACATCCACGTCAGGGCCGCCGGCCTCGCCTACCAACTTCGTCCCGAGGGTCTCGGCGGCACCCTGGACGAGGACCCAGTCGATCCGGTCGTGAACCTCGTCGGGAACCGACTCGAGCGTCCCCGGAGGAGTCCATGTGAACCCGGGCACGGCGACGGGATCCGGATGCACCTCACGATAGGAGTCGCGGAAGCCGGCATCGGCCAGCGCCTTCGAGACGGGCCAGACCACCGGGTATCGAACCTGTTCCCTCACGGCATCGACCGCGGGGGTCCAGTCGAGGTGCGACGGCGAGTTGAAGTCGCCCGTCAGGAAGACCGGCATCCCGCTCGCGGCCAGCTCGGGCAGGACATCGAGCTGCCGCTGGATGGCGGGCAGTCGCGTCGAACGCTCGAGGTCGAGCACGGCCGATCTCGGCTCGCCGTCGCGCACCCAGTACGGACCGTACGGGTCGGAAGGCAGGTGGACGTTGGAGATGGCGACGAAGCGACCGGACGTCACCTCGGCGAGGATGTAGACGCCGTCCGCACCCGGAGGGTCGATCAATGGGAATCGAGAGATCAGCTGGAGGCGAGGCTCGCAGTACCAGCCCAGCATGTCGGCCAGCACGCACTCATTCGCGGTGGCTTCCTGGAGGCCGATGATGTCGGGGTCGGCGGCCTCGATCGTCGAGATGACGTGCTGCATCGTCTCCGGACAGCCCGCCTTGTCGACGCACCACTGTCCGGTGTCCAGGTTCCACTCGTCGCCCCCGTAGAAGATGTTGAGCGTCATCACCTTCACGGTGACGGGGCTCGCGGAGGCCGGGGACGGGAGCAGCACGAGAGCCAGGCCGAGAGCGCCGACGAGGGCGATGAGGCGTCGCGACATCCGAACCTCCTGTGGGGGGTGATCGTTCGGCGAAGCCTATCCCGCAGCGACCGCAAGCGATACCGGCGTCAGACGATCGACCCGCGACAAGGCCCCCATGAGGCCTCACCGAGAGTCGTAACGTCCACCTATGGGGACACCGATCGACGTGGGCGAGGAGCGCGCGGGGACCACGGCGCCTGACCGGCGAGCTGTGGGCGCGGCGATCGGGATGCTCGCTGCCGGGGTCGCGCTCGGGACGGCGGAGCTGCTCGCTGCCCTGTTCGGACCCGGCTCCTCCCCGATCGTCGCCGTGGGAGGGGCGGCGGTCGACGCGAGCCCGGAGTGGCTGAAGTCGTTCGCGATCCGGACCTTCGGCGAACAGGACAAGGTTGTCCTCCTGATCGGGATCGGGGTCGTGCTCACGATCGTCGTCGCCGTCCTGGGCGCCGCCTCGGTGCGGCGGCCGGGCCTCGGCATCGTCGGGTCCGTGGTCATGGGGGCGATCGGCGCGGCCGCCGCCGTCACGCGGCCGGCGAACGACCTCGCGGACGCGATCCCGTCGATCGTGGGTGCCGCGGCCGGCGTCGTGACGATCCGATGGCTCCGGCACGTCTCCGGACTTCCGGATGCCACATCCTTGGATCCCGGGCCGCCCTCGCCGGCGATCCGCGGCTACGACCGCCGGCGGTTCCTCCGGGCCGGCGCCGCGGCGGTCGGCATCGCCGCGGTCTCCGGGGGTCTGGGCCGGCTGCTCACCAGCCGCGCGGACGCCTCGGCGTCGCGGGCGGCCGCGACGATCCCCCCACCCGCCGACGCCCTTCCGCCGCCCCCGGACGGAGCCGATCTCGACGTGCCCGGAGTCGCTCCGTTCCTCACGCCGAACCCCGACTTCTATCGGGTCGACACGGCGCTGTTCGTGCCCGCGATCGACGCGGCCACGTGGACGCTCCGGGTGCACGGGAAGGTCGATCGCGAGATCACCCTCGACTACGACCAGCTCTTGAAGCGCCCGATGATCGAACGAGACATCACCCTCGCGTGCGTGTCGAACGAGGTCGGCGGGCCCTATGTGGGGAACGCGCGCTGGATCGGAGCACCGCTCGCCGACCTCCTCCGCGAGGCAGGCGTACGTCCAGAGGCGTCACAGATCGTCTCTCGCTCCGCCGACGGATTCACGATCGGTACTCCGACCGCGATCACGATGGACGGCAGGGACGCGATGCTCGCCGTCTCGATGAACGGCGAGCCGCTCCCGCTCGAGCACGGCTTCCCGGTCCGGATGGTCGTCCCCGGCCTCTACGGTTACGTGTCGGCGACGAAGTGGCTCGTCGAGCTCGAGCTGACGACGCTCGAGGCCTATGACGCCTACTGGATCCGGCGCGGATGGGCGAAGGAGGCGCCGGTCAAGACGCAATCGAGGATCGACACGCCCACCGCTCGCGCGCGACTCGGACCGGGGCCCGTGCCGGTGGCGGGCGTCGCATGGGCGCAGCATCGAGGCATCGAACGCGTCGAGGTGCGGGTCGACGACGGCGACTGGGACGAGGCGGAGCTCGGAGCCTCCGACACGGTCGATACCTGGCGGCAGTGGGTCTATCGGTGGGACGCCACGCCGGGCTCGCACGCGCTTGCGGTCCGTGCGACCGACGGCGCGGGCGAGACGCAGACATCCGGTCTCGCCCCTCCGTTCCCCGACGGCGCGACCGGCCACCACATGATCCTCGTCGAGGTCATGTAAGGGCTAGTCGTCGGTACCGGTCTCCGTGGCCCCTTCGTCCCCCGCACCCTCGCCGGCGCCGTCGTCGTCGGCCGAGTCGCCGATCACGTGGAAGTTCGCGTCGAGCGCGACCTCGACGACGCTGCCGTCGTCCAGTTGGATCTCGATGCCGAAGGCGGCGCCGTCGTCGCCCGCCTCGCTCTCGAGAACGTTGCCTCCGCCCGTGTGTTCGAGCGCCGCCGCGGTGGCCTGCTCGAGCGCCGACCCCGTGAGCGGCTGGTCGTCATCGCCCGCAGACGCGATCGCGAGCGTGGTGCCGCCTGCCAGGACGACGAGCGCGAGCGCGCCGCCGACGATCAACTTCCGCTTCTTGTCCACCGGGTAGCTCCTTCCTCTCTTCGACTCTCTCGGTTCGGAACCATCGTGGCAACCGCTCGGTGAGAGGAGCGTGAGAGGAAGGTGAGGTCTCAGGTCGGGAGGTCGAGCGAGACGGACGCGCCTCCGCCCATCTCGTTCCGTGCGGTCGCCGAGCCGCCGTGCGCCTCGGCGACGGCCCTCACGATCGCGAGTCCCAAGCCCGCGCCGTCGACTTCCCGATCGTCGTCCGCGCGCGCGAACGGTTCGAAGACCCTGTCGAGCAGATCTCCGGGGAATCCCGGCCCGGAGTCGCTGACGTCGACGCGGAGCCGGTCGCCGTCCATCGACGCCCTGACCTCGACGGTTCCTCCCCGGCCCGCGTGACGGATCGCGTTGTCGACGAGGTTCTCGACCGCTTGCCGGACCCGGTCGCCGTCGACCCGTGCCCGCACGTTCGTGCCCGAGACATGAACGCGAACGGCTCCCGCACGAGCGCGGTCCTCGAACTCCGCCGCCACACGTTCGACGATCCTCGAGACGTCCACCTCGGCGCGGTGGACGGGCAGGCGCCCGCGGTCGGAGCGAGCGAGCACGAGGAGGTCTTGCGTCAGCCGGCGGAGCCGCTCCGTCTCCTGGGCGATGCTCCTGAGCGCCGCCTCGAGCTCGTCACGGCTCCTCGGTTCCTTCAGCGCGAGATCCACCTCGGCCTTGAGGACCCCGAGCGGAGTCCTCAGCTCGTGGCTCGCCTCGTCGACGAACCGCCGCTCACGGTCGAGGGCGTGGTGCAGCCGGTCCAGCATGCCGTTCAGGGTCTCGGCGAGACGCTGGAGCTCGTCGCCGGTCTCGGGCACGGGCAGGCGCCGGTCGGGCTCGCTCGTGGAGATCGCCGAGGCTTCGGACCGGAGTTCCTCGACCGGGTCGGAGCGCGGCGCCCGCCAGGATCCAGCCCAGCGACCGAGAGCGCGAGGAGCAGGACGGGACATCCGACCGCCACCAGCGTCGTCAAGCGGATGACCGCCTCTCGTTGGTCCTCGACGTCCACGGCCACCATCAGGACGCCGCCCTGCGCAACGAGGACCCGCCAGAACCTCGGCCGGGCACGAGTCTCCTCGAGGTCCGCACGTCGCGATCGAAGAAGCGACGGCCGCCGAGGCCGTCGGTGAGCGACGCAGGCAGCAAGGGCTCCGTCGGTCCACGGCTGGTGACCAACGAGCCGCGTGGCGTCGACGTACTGCAGGAACTCCTCCTCCGTCGTCGCCACCGTCCCCGCGGAACGCGGATCGTCCTCCAACGGCGAACAGGGAGCGGAGCCGCTCGTCGACCGAACTCCTCATCTCGGCGCGGAAGCCGAGGAAGAGCGCCGCGGCAGCCACGGCGAGAACGAGCAGCGTCACGCCCGCGAAGACGAGGGTCAGCCTCGTTCGGATCGGCAGCCGCACCTACGACTCCTCCCGGAGGCGATACCCGACGCCTCGCACCGTTTCGATCGACCGCCGGCCGAACGGCCGGTCGACCTTCTCGCGCAGGTAGCGCACGTACACGTCCACCACGTTGGAGTCGCCGTCGTACGCGAAGTCCCAGACGTGTTCGAGGATCCGGGTCCGCGAGAGCGCCTCGTCGGGATGGCGGAGGAAGAGCTCGAGGAGCCCGAACTCCTTCGGCGTGAGGTCGATCTCCCGATCCCCGCGCGACACACGGCGGGTCGCAGGATCCAGGACGAGGTCACCGACCGCGAGCACGGGCGGACGCTCCGACGACCCTCGCCGGAGGAGCGCCCGCACGCGCGCGAAGAGCTCGTCGAAGGAGAAGGGCTTCGTGAGGTAGTCGTCGGCACCGGCATCCAGGCCCGCAACGCGGTCCTGGACGCCGTCCCGCGCCGTGAGCATGAGGATCGGCGCCCACCGGTCTGCCGCGCGCAAGCGCCGGCAGACCTCGAACCCGTCTACGTCGGGGAGCATCACGTCGAGCAGGATCACGTCGTAGTCGTTCTCGGTGCCGAGCCACGAGCCGTCCTGGCCCGTCGCGGCCACGTCGACGGCGAACCCCTCCTCTTGCAATCCTCTCCGCAGGAGGGCGGCCATCTTCGACCCGTCCTCGATCACGAGCGCGCGCATGGGTTCGCCAAGCATCCCGCATAGAGATGAGGAGCGGATGAGAAGGGGGGGCCGAGGAGCGGAGCTAGAGATCCGTGATAGCCGGCATCATCCTCCGGCGCCGGAAGGCAAGCACCGCTGCGACGAGGGTGACCAGCAGGACCGCGCCCACGAGCCACGGGTCGAACGGCACACGAGCCGAGGGCAGTGCGGCTCGTTCGCGAGCCGCAGCGAGCTGGTTCTCGAGCCGTTCGATCTCGGCCGTCGTCCGCTCGCGTTCGGAGTCACCGAACGCGAGCTGCGTGTCGAGCTCGCTCCGCACCCTCTCGAGCCGTCGCTCCACCTTTCGTGCTTCGTACCGCATGCCAGAGAGCCTCGCATGCAGGGTGTCGTTCTTCGACAGCAGCTTCCCCTCGAGCCGCGTCGTGACGATCGATATCGACCCGTACAGGGCATCCCCGAACCCCGCGACCGTGCAGGGGTCGTTGCAGAGCCCCAGGAAGTAGAAACCGTTTCCGAGCTGAGGAGCCGTGAACTCCGCGCGGAGCTCGTAGGTCCTGCCCTTCTCCTTCTCGATCGTGAACGTGGCGAGCCGGATCGCGGAGTCGGGGATCGGGCGACCTTCCCGGAGCCGCCCTTCGGGCACCGCGAAGAGGTAGAAGGGCCCGCGATCGAAGAGCCCTGCCTTCCTCCGTGGCACCGACACGTAGGTGCTTGCCACGCCGGCGTCGCCCGGCACGTAGTGCGTCTGATCGAACTCGATGTACGACCCGCCGTTGGCGGCGGCGCCCGTCGGCGTCGCGAGCAGTAGTCCGACGGCCAGCGCCGTCGCGAGGAACGTCCGCCTTCCGCGCATCCGAGTCCTCCTCTTCTCGCGATGACCCCTGGGTCTCCGATCCGGGTCAGATGTCGGCCTTCCACGCGCTAGACCGGACCAAGACTCCGAAGGTTCCGTCCGGCTCCAGGGAACCCGGAGCGAGCGAGCGAGGTACATGGGGTGAGGCGTCCACCGAGATGCTGCCGCGAAGCTCGAAGGAGGCTGCGATGCGCGCCCGCTCGATGATCCTCACGTCGCTCCTGGTGGCAACCGCTGCGTGCACCGGCAGCGCGGACCTGGGTGAACGCGAACGACCCGCGGCTTCCCCGCTCGAGGACGTCCTCGTCTTCGGCACGCCGGACGGATCCGTGATCGTCGGATCGTCGTCGGGGGTCGTGCTCTCGTCCGGACGTGACCAGGTGGCTTCCCCCGACGGGTCTCGCCTCTACGGGACCACGCGGAGCGGGGGATCGACGATCCTCGAGGCGCGGGATTCTTCGAGCAGTGACGTGCTCTCCACCACGAAGCTCGAGGGTCGGCTGGACGTTCGGGCGGCATCGCTCACCGGCCGAGCCGTCGCGTTGATGCGTCCGCTCCCCCAAGGGGTCGACCCCACGTTCGCGCTCCCGCGTGCGCGAACCACCATCGTGGTGACCGATCCGATGGGCGAGCGCGACACGCGCAGATACGAGCTCATGGGGAACTTCGAGCCCGAGGCCTTCTCCGTCGACGACACTCGCCTGTTCCTCATCCAGTACCTCCCCGCGGAGGCGCCGTCTTCGTATCGGGTCACCTTCCTCCGCCTCGAGGACGGCAAGGTGCGTCAGGTGTTCGGCAGGTTCAAGACCCCGCCGGCACGCATGCCCGGCGTGCGCCTCGAACAGGTCTACGACCCGACGTCCGAGCAGCTCTACACCCTGTACACGAACCGATCGACCTCCTCCTACGACGACCAGTGGCAGAACGCTTCCTACGGCGAGAAGGAAGTGAGCTTCGTGCACGTCCTGAACCTTCGGCGTGGATGGGCCTACTGCGCCGGACTTCCCCGCCAGCTCTGGGGTCAGCCGGCGACCGCCCAGGCGATGGCGCCGTCACCCGACGGCCGCCTCCTCTACATCGTGGACTCGATGCGGGAGATGGTCGCGGTGATGGACACGAGATCGTTGGAGATCACCGAAACACGACGCATCGACCTGCCGCCGCTCGAGCGCGGCCGGACCTCCGCCATCCTGAGCGCGGACGGGAACACGCTGTATGTCGGCGCCGGCGGCTCAGCCATCACGCGGATCGACATCGACTCGCTCGAGATCCTCGAGCCATGGCCGGTGTCCGGCAACGTCACCGGGCTGGCGCTGTCGGAGGACGGCGCACGCCTCTACGCCGCGCTCGGCGAGGACGTGGCGGTCGTGAACGCGCGAACGGGCGACGCCCTGTCGACGTTCTCGTTCGGACGCACCGAGTCGATCCTGCACGTGGCGACCCCTTAGAAGAGGAGAGGCCCAGAGAGCGCGTGGAACCCGTGGCCCCCGGAGGCGGTCTCCTTGCCGATGGGCGGACAGAGGCGCATCGTGAGCGCCGGATCCCCGGCCGGGCGTGCGGGAAGCCCCCGGCTCCCACGCCGCCGTGCCGGGCAGAGCTGAGAGGAAGCGGGTGCGGGATCCGGATCCGCGAACGGTGCAACGCGCGCGCCGAGGTGACCTCCTCGCGTTCGAGGACCTGGTTCGCGACTACCAGGCCGACGCGTTCCGCTTCGCGTGGCATCTCACGCGCGATCGCCAGCTCGCCGAGGACGTCACACAGGAAGCGTTCCTCCGAGCGTTCCGATTCCTCAAGGGGTTCCGCGGCGACCGCAAGTTCGGGTCGTGGCTCTTCAGCATCGTACGGAATTGCGCGATGGACGCGCTGCGGCGGCAGCGCCGCGCCGACGAGCCGTGGGACGAGCGTTTCCTCCCACGGAGCGTCGCGGATCCGAGCGCTCGCGCCGAGTTGGAGGCCGCGCTCCGATCGGTGTCGACCGAGCATCGTGAGGCATTCCTCCTCGTGGAGGTGTTCGGCCTCTCGTATCAAGAGACGGCCGATGTCCTCGGGGTCGCGGTGGGCACGGTGAAGAGCCGGATGTTCCGAGCCCGTCAGGCGCTCTGCTCTGCGATCGCGGACGAGGAGGAGGCGACGTGAACTGCGAGGGCACGCAGCTCGTCCTTTCCTCCCGGATGGACGGCGAGCGCGTCGGGGCGTGGCAGGCGGAGGCCGCCGCGTCCCACGCCGAGCACTGCGCCCGATGCCAGACCTTCGTCCGGCGGTCGGCGCGGATCCGCAGCTCCGTGCGGATCCGCGCCGCCGAGACGGTGCCCGACCTGGTCGAGCCGATCATGGCGGCGGTGGCCCAGGAACGGACCCGGCCGACCGTGGCGCCCACGATGACGACGGATCAACTCCCGGCGCCACCGTGGCGCGCCACTCCCGGCGCAGCCGCCCGCGGCACCGTCGCCCGATGGCTCTTGCGCCGGGGATCGCCGCCGCGATCGCCGGTGTCGTCGTCGGGAGCATGGTGGTCGGTGGCCCGTGGCAGCGGCCGGCGAACCGGCCGATCGCGGCGGCCACGGTCGTCCGCAGCGTTCGGAGCGCCGCGCCGACCCTGCACGCGTTCCACGGCACCTACACGATCCACGAGTTCGGGCTCTCCGAGGAAGTGCCCGAGCGGCTCCTGGACATGGACGTCGCGTTCCTCTCACCCGGGCGGTTCCGTCTGGAGATCGACGACCGCACCGACTATCCGTCTCGGTCCTGGACGCGGACCGATCTCCTCTACATCGAGGACGTGACGGCCGCGTTCGTATCGGGCCCCTCGGGATGCCCCGGCGACCTCCCCGTGGACGTCTGCCCGCGGACTCGGGCGACGGTGACTCGCCGCTCCGAATACTCCGCGGCGGCCCCGCTGCCCGCCGACCTCGTGCTCCCGCTGGCCACATTCGGTTCGGCCCGCGGGTTCGAGGTGGTCGGCCGGGATCGGATCGACGGCCGTGACGCCGTGCGCCTCCGCCTCTCGTTCGAGCGCGCAGCGCCGATGTTCCCGTTCCTGCGGATCGGCGGCACCTGGCGGCCGTTCTTCGAACGAGACCGGGTGCTGCTCTGGCTGGACGCGGAGTCGTGGCTCCCGCTGAGGACCGTGGTGTATCCCTCTCGCGACCAGGAGCGGGACGAGTGGGAGCTCCGGTACGGCCGAGTCGTCGAGTCTCCCGACGAGCCGATCCTCGACGTGCGGATGGTGTCGATCGACGACGAGCAGCCGGACGTGTCGATGTTCCGGATCCCCGGCGACTCGCCGTCGGCCCCGCCCCGGCTGAACGACCTGCCCGCCCGCATCGGGTACGCCCCGGCGACTCCCGGCGACGCGGGCGACCTCGAGCTCGTCGCGATCGTCCTGCCGACGGCGTCTGCCAACGTCACACCGAGCTCACTGCTCGTCTACGCCGAAGGTCTCGACTACCTGAAGATCGCGGAGCGCCGAGACTGGACGGGACCTGGACCGTTCGGCCCCGTCGACAGCGTGGCGCAGCAGATCCCCCTCACGGGCGGCGGTATCGCGTACTACGAGCCCGCCGGCGAGGGCTACGGGAGGCGGCTCGCGGTCCACACGGAGACCGCCGACCTGTTCCTGGAGACGAACCTCAGCCGGGATCGGTTGCTGACGATCGCCGCGTCGTTGCCTGTTCTCGGGCAGCCGCTGCCGCCTGCCTGGCGACACCAGGACTCGACCGGTGTCGACGTGGAACGGATCGGCGTGGCCGAGGCGATCACGACGGCGGGCCTGCCGTCTTCGCTCCCCGAACGACTGCCGGAGGGCTACGTCGTCGCGAGCGCAGAGCTCTCCAAGATCGGAACCGCGGTCGAAGGGGTGACGCTGTACCTCCGGCAGCTCGACACGGACGCGACGGGCGAACCCCTGATCCTGCACGTCGAACGCGGGACGGGACTGCCACCGCCGTCTTCTGCGGCGGAGCGGGTCCGTTTCGCGGACGTGGACGGTCGTTGGACGCCGAGCCGCTCACAGCTCGAATGGGTCAGCGCGGACGCGTACCACTCGCTTCAGGGAGAGCTCGGCCTGAGTGACCTGGTCGCGTTCGCGGACGCCATCTCGGGGACGGACCTATGAGACGGGGGCTGACCTTCGGTGCCGGCGCGATCACCGGGGTCGTGCTCGGCGCGGTGCTCACCCTCGGGATCCAGGCATGGACGCTGCCGGCGCCGCCCGGGACCCGGACCCGGACGCCCCTCCCGCTCACGCGGCCTTCGGCGCCGCAGACGTTCCTCGCCTGGGTGCCACGAGGCATCCCCGACGGTTTCGCCGAGCGAGTGGAGCGGCTCCCGATCGTCGGACGTATGACGGTCGTCGCCGAGGACAACGTGTGGCTCGCCCGATCATGGAGCGCAGCGGGCGAGCTCGTGGATCACCCGACACGGCCGTACCGGATCCCGTTGGACGCGGCCGCGGTCGACACCGCGTCGTTCGCACCGTTCCTGCCGCCGGCGGATCGCGCCACCCTCGCTGCGATCGAGAACGGGGAGGGGATCCTCGGGTCGACCTCCGCGTCCGTGCGCGGCCTGGGTCCCGGCGCGATCCTCGACTTCGGCGGCGGGGAGCACGTGCGCATCGCGGCCGTGCTCCCCGACGAGCTGGTGGGCGCGGCCGAGCTCCTCGTGTCCGAGGAGACCGGCCGCCGGATCGGGGCCACGCGCGACCGCTATCTGCTCGTCCAGCCCGCGGAGGGCCATCGCCTCACCTCGCGGTCGCTCAAGCGAGCGATCCAGCCGCTGCTGCCGGGGGATCTGGGGGTCTTCGGGCGCGTGCAGGTTCGCGCGCCCGGCGAGACCCCGTACTTCCGTGCAGGCGACGCGGTCCTTCCTCCCGTGTTGCTGAAGGCGCTCTTCGGCGAGTTCGCCGCGCGGACCCTGAAGGGCCAGCCGGGCTACATCGAGGTCGACCCGGCGTGGAGGCGGACGCATCTCCTCACGACACGGGTCCCGCTGCTCGGCCAGGTGGTGTGCCATCGCGGGGTCGTGCCGCAGCTCCGAGGCGCGATGAAAGAGCTCCGCTCGGCCGGCCTCGGTCACCTGATCCGCTCGTTCAACGGATGCTTCGTACCCCGCTTCATCAGCAGGGACCCCACGGCGATGCTCTCCCACCACACCTGGGGCGTCGCGATCGACATGAACCTCGTCGGCAACTACTACGGCGACCGGCCGCACCAGGACCGGCGGCTCGTCGCCACGCTGGAGCGATGGGGGTTCCTGTGGGGCGGTGACTTCGTCGTGCCCGACGGCAACCACTTCGAGTACCACCGTTCGCCGGTGGCGAGCTGATCGTCGAACGCGCGAGCGCGGTTACGCCTGGATCGCCTCGCCCTCCGGCGACACGACGTACCAGACGTCGCCCACGCCCTGGCCGTTGATGTCGTCCGCGGTCGCGTCGGACGCGAAGTAGTAGAGCGGGTGACCGTCGAGCGTCACCTGGGTGGAGCCGTCCTCGCGTTCCGTCGTTCCGAGGAGCGAGGCGTCGATGCCCTCGCCTGCGGCGGGATCGCCGTCGACGGTGAGCGGCGGCCAGGCGGCCTCGCAGTCGTCATAGCAGGTGCTGTCGCTCCCCTCGTCGGCGAGGAACACGTAGAGCGTCTTCCCCTCGGCGTCGACGACGATCTCGCCCAGGTCGGAGTCCTCGACGGCCACGGTCGCGTCGGCAGTCTCCTCGGGCTGCGGCTCGGTCCCGCCGTCGGTCTCCCCATCGTCCGAGCACCCCGCCATCGCCAGCGCGAAGAGCGCGGCCACCGCCACCACTTCGATCCTTCTCATGCGACCTCCCTCGGTTTCCGTTCGAGAGGTCTACGAGTGGGGTGGAGTCGCGGTTCGCCCCAGCTAGCCGGCGCGGCGGCTCCCCTTCCCCTTCTTGCCTGCCTTCGCCTGCTCGACGCTCCTCCGGAGCGCGTCCATCAGATCTCCCATCCGTGAACCGGCGTCCGCGGAAGGTTCCTCGACTGACTCCTCGATCCGCTCCGGCGTCCGCTCGGAGATCATGCGCATGAGCTCTTCTCGGTACTCGTCGGCGAACTGCGACGGGTCCCAATCGGTGGCGAGAGCCTCGACGAGCTGCTTGGAGATGTCGATCTCCCGCTGTGTGACGGCGCCTGGTCCGAGGCCGCTTACCAGCCGGGTGGCGTCACGCACCTCGTCGCCGAAGTACAGCGTCTCGAGCGCGAGAACCCCTTCCATCGGCCGGAGCGCGACGAGATGAGGCTTCGTTCTGAGGACGAACCGGCCGATGCCGACCCGGTTGGTCTCTCGCAGCGTCCGCAGGAGCAGGTCGTAGGACTTCTCCGCCCCCGGTCCAGGGACCACGTAGTAGGCCTTCTCGAAGTAGACCGGATCGATCTCCTCCAGCCGTACGAAGTGTTCGAGGTCGATCACTCTGCTCGGCGACGGCCGCGCGCGTTCGATCTCGGCGGTCTCCAGGAAGACGTAGCTCTCCGGTTCGACCTCGTAACCCCTGACGAGGTCCTCGTACGCGACCTCCGTCTCCTCGGGACCCTCCTCTTCATCCGGATCCGTACCCGCGTGAGCGGGCTCGAGATCGTCATCGCCGGGCTCCCCGAGAGAAGGGCCGCTCTCCACGACCCGTCGGTAGCGGACGCGCCTTCCCTCGCGGTCGAACAGATGGAACCGCACGTCCTTCGCCTCGGTCGCCGGATACAGAGAGACCGGGATCGCGACGAGCCCGAAGCTGAGCGTTCCCTTCCAGACCGAACGAGGCATCGGTCGCATCGTAGCGAGCGGACGGCTCGCGATGCCTCTCGGGCTCAGTGGCCGAAGCGGTCGGAGTCCGTGACGCCCTCGCCGTGGCGATCGAGGCTCGCGATCCGATCCATGTCCTCCGCGCTGAGCTCGAATCCGAACACGTCCAGGTTCTCTGCAAGACGCTCCGGCTTCGAGGTCTTGGGGATCGGGATGAGCCCGAGCTGGACATGCCACCGGAGCACCACCTGAGCCGGCGTCTTGCCGTGCGCCCGCGCGACGTCGCCGAGCGTCGCGTCGGCGAGCAGGTCGCCGCCCGCGCCGATCGGCGACCAGCTCTCCGTCACGATGCCGTGATCGATGTGGTAGCGCCGTTCCTCGGGCCTGGAGATCCTCGGGTCGAGCTCGATCTGGTTCACGTGCGGAGCAACTCCGGTCTCCTCGAGCAGCCGGTCGAGGTGGGCAGGCTTGAAGTTCGAGACCCCGATCGCGCGGACCTTGCCGTCCTCGAGCAGCTTGATGAGCCCTCGCCACGCGTCGACGTAGCGATCCTTCCTCGGGTTGGGCCAGTGGATCAGCAGCAGATCGATGCGATCGAGACCGAGGCGCTCGGCGCTGTTCGCGAACGCCTGCTGCGCCTCCTCGAAGCCGTGCCACCGTTCGTTGAACTTCGTCGTGACGAAGATCTCGTCACGGTCGACGCCGCTCGCCCGGATCCCGCGACCGACGCCGCGCTCGTTCCCGTAGTTCTCGGCCGTATCGATCAGCCGGTAGCCGGCGCCGAGCGCGGCGATGACGGTCGCCTCGGTCTCGTCGTCGCCCATCGGCGACGTCCCGAGACCGAGGGCGGGCATGGTGATTCCGTTCGCGAGCTTGACGGTGGGAACCTCGTTCATCTCGCCCCTCGACTCGCCCCTCGGCGCATGACTCCGATGCTAGCTCGCGTTCATCGGTCCGACGGAACCGCTGCCGGAACCGTCCCCATGGCCGCCCAGATGCGGTCGTCGAGTTCCTCGATGGAGCCGAGCACGAGATCCGCTCCCTCGAAGCCTTCGGTCACGCCGGAGACAGGGATCGCGACGCAGAGCATCCCGGCTGCCTTCGCCGACCGAACGCCGTTCACGGAGTCCTCCACCGCGAGACAGCGCTCGGCGGGCACCCGCAGCTCCCGGGCGGCGGAGACGTACACGGCGGGGTCGGGCTTACCCTGCTCCTCGTCCTCCGCGGTGAGCACGACCTCGAACCGGTCGGAGAGCCCGCCGAGCGACAGCACCGCGCGGATCAACCGCATCGGCGACGAGGACGCCAGCGCGAGCCGGAGGCCGAGCCCGTGGACATGATCGACCGCTCTCACCGCATCCTCGTTCAGCGCGCCGCCCTGCTCGATCGCTTCGGCCACCCGCTCGACGATCGTCTCTGCGATCTCCTGACGGCTCGGCTCGTCCCAGGGGTGACGGCGATACCAACGCTCCACGACGTCGGCGACCCGCACACCCATCGTCTCCAGCAGGTCTTGTTCGGTGACCTCGATGCCCACGCCCGCGAACACCTCTTGCTCGACCGCGCGCCAGATCGGCTCCGAGTCCACCAGCACGCCGTCCATGTCGAACACCACGGCTTCGATCGGTCGCGCCTCCGACATCACGCGCGAGATGCTACGGGCCGAGCGGCCCCTATCATCGACCGCGGGTGTCCACGAGGGATCGATGGTCGTCGCGCAATCTCGCGCCGTACGCGGTGGCCGCCGCATCGCTGCTCGTCGCGGTGATCGTCGTCGTCTCGAACCTCGGGACGCCTTCCGCCTCCTCTCCGGCGTCCGCGTCGCCCGAACTCAGCCCGAGCGCGACGACCCTGGTCGCCGAGTCGCTCGACGACCTTCCGACCACGATCCGGCCCTATCCGTACACGGAGCCCGCCCCCACGCCTGTCCCGACCGAGATCGACGGAACCTACATGCTGATCCTCACGCTCGAGGATCTGGGAGGTCCGAACGCCGCGCTCCCGTTCCCCTGCCGGCGCTGCCTTCCCTATGCGCGCGACCCGGGCGTCATGACCCTGATCTTCTTCCAGGGCGCGTACTTCGTGGACCACCAGATGTCGGGCTTCCACGCGACGGGCCACTACGAGGTCGACGGGGAACAGCCTCACCCTGTTCAACGACCCCAACTGCTCCCGCGTCCGCGGGACCTACACGTGGCGGTTGGATGGACGATCGCTTCGCCTGCGAGCCGTCGACGACCCGTGCGCGTTCCAGGGGGAACGCGCGACCGATCTCGCGTCCGACGTCTGGACGAAGATCCCGGTCTGCAGGCGTGAGGTCCGGTACCTGTGGCCCGGCATCCTCGGTTGCGAGCGGTAGGGTTCGCTCCGAAGCCGGCTTCGAGCACGTCCCCTTTCCTGGGGCTCCATGGCCCAGTTGGAGTTGCACCCGCCTTGGCGCAAGAGCAGACTACGCGGGTCGCCAAGGGCATCGCCCGCCGACAAAAGGGGGGGTCATGAGCGAACGCGCGGAAATGCGTACTGATCCGGTCGTCGAGGACGCCTTGCGGATCGAAACCCACGGTTTCGACTACATCCCGGAAACGGAACGCTACTTGCGTCCCAAGGAACTCTTCTCGTTCTGGGTGGGTGCGAATTCCTACCTGTACTACGTCTTCATCGGAGGGCTGTTGGTTTTCTTCGGCCTCTCCCTCTGGCAGGCGACGCTGGCGATCGTGCTGGGAATCGCCGGTTTCATCTTCGTCGGATACGCATCGGTCGCGGGTGCGCGTTCGGGACTCCCGACGCTCACGCTGACACGCGCGGCATTCGGGGTCCGAGGGAACTCGATCAACAGTTTCCTCGCATGGCTGGAGCTCATCGCGTTCGAGGCGCTGAACGCCGTCTTCGGCGTGTTCGCCACACTCGCGCTCTTCGCGAAGATCGGGTGGACGAACCCTGGTGACCTGGGCACCGTCCTGGCCACGCTCCTCGTGATCGGAGCCTCAGCCCTCGTGGCGATCTACGGACACAAGCTCCTCTTCCTGTCGCAGAAGGTCTTCGCCATCTCCCTGACGTCGGTGTTGGCCGTCGTCGCCGTGCTGACGCTGGACGAAGTCAACTGGTCCCACAGCGCGAGCGTCTCCGGGTCGTCTGCGTTCGGGCTGTTCCTCGTCGCGATGGCCGTCGTCGTCGCCGCGCCGCTGTCGTACTTCGCCACCTGCGCCGACTACCCCCGATACCTTCCGAGCGATACGCCCGCGCGAGGGATCACCTGGTACACGTTCGCCGGGGCGGCCGTCATCATCCTCCCCCTCACGTTCCTCGGGGCGGCCCTCGCAACCAACGTCGATATGTCCGATCCGGTCGCAGCGCTGGAGCCCATGATCCCCGCCTGGCTGTTCATCGTCTACGCGATCGCGGCGGCAGGAGGGGCGATCGCGAACAACGCCATCACGTTCTATAGCTCGGGTCTCACGATCCAATCGATCGGAGTCCCCGTGAAGCGTTGGGTCGCGACCGCGATCGACTGCGTCCTGTCGACGCTGGTCGTGCTCTACATCCTGCTGATCAACGAGGACTTCTATACCACCACGTCCAACTTCCTTCCGATCCTGAACTGCTGGATCGGCCCTTTCGGAGCGATCCTCATCACCGATGCCGTCCTCCGTCACTTCCGGTACGACCCCGTGGCGGCGCACACGTTCACGCGGTTGAGCCCCTACTGGTACTCAGGCGGCGTCAATCCCCGCGGCCTGATCAGTCTTGGGCTCGGGGTGACCGTGGGGCTACTGACGGTCAACGCGCCCGACCTACAAGGTCCCGATCAGCAAGGTGCTCTTCGACGGCGACCTCTCGTGGATCGCACCTCCCCTCGTCGCGGCTCTGTCCTACTGGCTCATGTCGCGCCGAGTGGTAAGGACGCGCGAAGCAGACGTCGAGGTGCGAGAGGTCTCCGCATGAGCCGCGACGAGGTGCTGGCCGCGGCGAACGCGCTCGTCGAGGCGTTCGGCGCCCACGAGAAGGATCGCTATTTCTCCTGCTTCGCCGACGACGCGACGCTGCTGTTCTATACGACGCCGCGATTGCTGCCGTCGCTGTCTGCCTTCAAGGACGAGTTCGCCACGTGGGAGAGAGACCTCGGATATCACGTCCTGAAGTGCGTTTCGACCGAACAGCACGTCCAGATGCTCGGTGACGACGTCGGCGTGTTCACGCACGACGTCCTCACGAACGTGAGGATGGAGGGGAACGAGACCGAGCAGCGGGAGCGCGAGACCATCGTCTTCTGGCGCCAACCGGACGGCAGCTGGCTCGCGGTCCACGAGCATCTCTCGCCCGCACCATAGAGACCGGACCGATGGCGGCCGATGGACGCGCTCTGCTCCTCGAGGGCGGAACGGTCTTCACCGCCGAACCGGGCGTTTCCCCTCGCGTGGACTCGCTGGCGATAGATGGGGATCGGATCGTCGACGTCGGTCCCATCGGCCGCGTCAGATCGGGGGTCCGATCCGACGCTGACACGATCGACTGTTCCGGCTGCACCGTCCTCCCCGGGTTCGTCGACGCCCACAACCACTTCCTGGCGACCGGCGAGGATCTCCGGTCCGTCGACGTCCGCTATCCGGGTGTCGCGTCGAGCCACGACCTCGCTCGGGCGATCACCGAGGCGGCCGAGCGGACACCGCCCGGTCTCGTCATCACGGCCGTCGGGATGGATCACGCGAAGTTCCCCGATGGCCGGGCGCCCACGCGCTGGGACCTGGACGCGGCTGCGCCCGACCACGAGGTGCTCGTGCACCACATCTCGGGGCACTACGTGCTGGTCAACAGCCGGGTGCTGGCGAGCAGGGGCGTGAGCGACCACGTCGCCGATCCCCCGGGCGGCACGGTCGTCCGTGACGAGGCGGGACGACCGACCGGCTTGTTCCTCGAAGCGGCAACGCGACTCGTCATGACGAGCGCGGTCGACATCGGCCACCACGGGCCGGATTTCCATGTCTCCCGTGGACTCGATGAGCTCCTCGACGGTCTCGACCTGGCCACCGGTGCCTTCCACGAAGCCGGCCTGACGACGGTGTGCGACCCCCAGGTCACAGCCAGGGAGCTCGTCGCCTACCGGGAAGCCCACCTGCGAGGACTGCTCCGCCTGCGGACCGCGTGCATGCCGCTGTCCCATTCCTTGGACGATCTCCTCAGGATCGGCCTCGCCGGACCGTTCGGGGACGACCTGCTCCGGCTGACGGGGATCAAGTTCTATGCGGACGGCTCCTTGATCGGAGGGACCGCCGCATTCTCCGAGCCCTACGGCGAGCACGGGGAGTTCACCGGCTCGCTGTACTGGTCGCAGGAGGAGCTCTCCGACATGGTCCGCCGCGCCCACGGCGGGGGCTGGCAGGTGGGTGTGCACGCGCAGGGTGACCGAGCCATCGGCATGGTGGTCGATGCCATCGACGAGGCTCTTCTTCAGGTCCCACGAGACGCCCGGCATCGGATCGAACATGCGGGCCACCCCACCCCCGAGCAGATCCGCCGGATGGCCGATCTGGGCATCGCGGCCATCTGCCAACCCATGTACCTCTTCGACTCGGGCGACGAGTTCCTGACGCGGCTCGGACCGCGGGCTCACCGGCTGCAGCCGCTCCGTGAGTTCCTCGATGCCGGCGTGCCCGTGGTGCTCTCGAGCGACGCGTTCGTGGCTTCGTTCCGGCCACTCGACGCGATCGCAGAAGCCGTGTCGCGGCAGACGCGCAACGGCGACGCGATCGGAGTCGAGCAGGCCCTCACCGTTGAGGAAGCGGTGCGCGCGCACACGATCGAGGCCGCACGCGCGATCTGGGCCGAGGACCGGATCGGCTCGCTCACGCCGGGGAAGCTGGCCGATCTCGTGGTGCTCGAAGGAGACCTGTTCACGTGCGCCCCGGACCGCATCCGCGAGATGCCGGTACGCATGACGATCCTCGGAGGCGAGGTCGTCTACCGAGGCGCGGCAGGAGCCGAGTCCGCCTCGGACCCGGGCTGACCTACGTCGACGGGCACGATCACGCCGTCGTCGACGGGCACGATCACGCCGTCGTCGACGGGCCAGCCCACCACGACCTCCGGGCCGGTCGGGGCCGATGCTTGCCGTTCTCCACGGACGCGGATCGTGACGACCTCGCCGCCGTCGACCTCGACGATGTACTTCCGACTGGCGCCGAGATAGATGACCTCCTTGATACGTCCGTCCAGCGCGGCCGCTTCCTTGGATCCCGGCGTCCCGCTGTCCGTGGAAGCTCGGATCCACATCCGCTCCGGACGCACCACGATAGCTGCATGCTCCGACGTGAAGGCCCTCCGGCGGAGCTCCTCATCCGATACGCGGATGCGCACGCCCGATGGCGTGACCAGGATCCCGTCGTTCGCGTGGAGCGTCCCCTTGAAGATGTTCGACTCCCCGACGAAGTCCGCGACGAACAGCGAGGCGGGCCGTTCGTACAGCTCTTCGCCCGTGCCGAGCTGCTCGATCCGTCCCTGGTTGTAGATGGCGATCCGGTCGCTCAGCGCCAATGCCTCCTCCTGGTCGTGCGTGACGTAGACCGACGTCACGCCGAGTCGACGACTGAGCTGGATGATCTCGAGCTGGAGCGCCTCCCGGAGCTTCTTGTCGAGCGCTCCGAGCGGCTCGTCCATGAGCAGAACCTCGGGTCGGAAGATGATCGCTCGGGCGAGGGCGACGCGTTGTTGCTGCCCGCCGGACAGCTGACGAGGGTACCGCTCGCCCAGTCCCTCCAGGCGCACGAGTCGCAGGGCATCGTCGACCATCCGGCGGATCGCGTCTTTTGGTGTCCGGCGCATCTCGAGCGGGAACGCGAGGTTCCGGGCGGCCCGCATGTGCGGGAACAACGCGTAGTTCTGGAACACCATCCCGATATCGCGTTTGTAGGGTGGCACGCTCGTGAGGTCGCGGCCGTCGAGCACCACCGTGCCCGCGTCGGGCCTGATGAAGCCGGCGATGATCCGGAGCGTCGTCGTCTTCCCCGAACCCGACGGACCGAGGAGCGTCAGGAACTCGCCCGGCAGGAAGTCGAGCGACACGTCGTCGACCGCACGCACGTCCGCATACGTCTTCGTGATGCCGCGCACGGAGAGCGCGCCTGTTCCGCCGGGGTCCCGTCCCATCTCAGCGCGTCGCTCGAGCGCGCCGCTGGGCGACGAGCGCGAACGTCAGGAGCGTCAGGGTGACCCCGGTGAGGGCCGTCGCCACGGCAGCGATCGTCGGATCGATGACGCTCCGGACCTGCCCCCAGATCACCACCGGGAGCGTCCGCACGGCGGGACTCGACAGGAAGATGGAGACGACCACCTCGTCCCACGAGGCGATGAATGCGAAGAGCGCCGCGGCGGCGACGCTCGGGAAGATGAGCGGCAGCGTGATCCGGAAGAACGTGCGTACGGGCCCTGCCCCGAGGCTCTGGGCGGCCAGCTCGAGCGTGCGGTCGAATGTCCGGAGGCTCGAGCCCACCACCACCACCACGAACGGGATCGCGATCGCGGTGTGGGCGAGGATCAACCCGTGCAGGGTGCCGATGATGTGCCATTCCGAGTAGACGAAGTACATCCCGATCGCAACGACCACGACCGGCACGATCAGCGGCGAGAGTACGAGCGCGGTCACCAGCGGGCGGCCCGGATACCGGCCTCGGACGAGTCCGAGCGCGATGAGCGTTCCGAGCACCGTCGCGAGGATCGCCGTCATCAGGCCGACCTTGAGACTGGTCATCGCCCCCGCCGTCCACGTGTCCTGGTCGATGAAGTTCGCGTACCACCTCGTGCTGAATCCCTTGGGCGGGAAGGTCAGCAACCCTCCCTCCGAGAACGACATGGGAACCACGATCAACGTGGGAGCGATCAGGAAGAACGCGATCAACCACACGGAGCCCTGCAGCACACGGCTTCGCCGGACCCCTCGATCACCTTTCATCGTTCCTCCTGGTAGCCGAGCACCTTGGAGATACGTACGAAGCGACTCCCGATCAACAGCATGACGAGCGTGACCGCCAGCAGGGTCATGGCGAGCGCGCTCCCGGTGCCGAACTCCAGCCGCTCGCTCACCATGTTCACGACGAGCTCGCTGAACATCGCGTTCCGCGGGCTGCCGAGGAGCGCCGGCGTGATGTAGAAGCCGAGGGCAAGCACGAACACGAGCAGGGAGCCCGCCAGGATCCCCGGCGCGCTCAGCGGCAGGAACACGCGGCGGAAAGCCTTCACCGGCCGTGCTCCGAGGATCTCGGCCGCCGGCACCAGATCCGGATCGATCCCCCGCATCGTCGCGTAGATCGGCAGCACCATGAACGGCAGCAGGATGTGGCTCATGCCGATCGTGACCCCGAGGGTGTTCCGCATGAGCGTCACCGGCTCATCGATGAAGCCGAACTGCGTCAACAGCGAGTTGACGACTCCGCTGTCGCGCAGGAGGACGGTCCAGGCGTAGGTGCGAACGAGCAGACTCGACCAGAACGGGACCAGCACCAAGGCCGCAAGCACCGCTCGGACCTGCTTGCCGGAGTGGTGCATCACGTACGCGTACGGATAGCCGAGGAGGAGGCAGACCGCGGTCACGATCAGGGACGTGCGGATCGTCGTCCAGAGCACCTTCGCGTAAAGAGACGACTCCACGAACACCCGATAGTTCTCAGGCCCCGGGTCCGTGACGCTCCGCAGTCCCATCCGCACGAGCGGGAGCAGGAAGAAGAGGACAAGGAACACGATCCCGGGGACGGCGAGTACAGCCCAGCCGTCGATCGGTACTCGGCGCTGGACCCGGGACCCCGATCCCTCGGGCACCTCGGTCAGTTCGGCCGCCACTCGAACCCGTTAGTCAATCAGCTCTGGAGCCACTCCTGCCAGCGCTCGTCGACCGCATCGAAGTTCGCGTCCCACCAGTCGTCGTCGAAACCGATCCCGGCATCGAGGTACGAGGTCGGCATGTCCGGTGCCAGCGCCGGATCGACCTTGTCGACGGCCTTCTCGTTCGGCGGCGCGTACGTGATGTGGCTGCTGAGATCGGCGTTGTGCTCGGCCGAGACGATCCACGCGATCAGCTCCATCGCTGCGTCGACGTTGGCCGATCCCTTCGGGACCACGAGATAGTCCGCGGTGAGGATGTGCTCATCCCACATGATCCCGACGGGCGCCTCCTCCTGCTGGACGTCGTAGATGCGCCCGTTCCAGCTCATGCCCATCGTCACCTCACCGTCGGCGAGGAGCTGCGCCGACTGGGCGCCGGAGTCGTAGAAGACGATCTCGTCCTTGATCGTATCGAGCTTGGCGAACGCGCGGTCGAGATCCAGCGGGTACAACTGATCCGGCGCGACGCCGTCCGCCAGGAGCGCGATCTCGAGCAGGCCCCATGACGCGTAGTTGAAGGCACCGCGCTTCCCCGGGAATGCCGTGAGGTCGAAATAGTCCGCGAAGGTGGTCGGCGCACTCCCGCCGAACTCGTCGGTCCGATACCCGAGCACGACGGAGTACACGATGTCCGGCACACGGTAGCCGGTGGTCGGGAACAGCTCAGGTCGGAGCTCGTCGCACGGAACGACCTCACAGTCGATGGGCTCGAGGATCTCTTCATGCCTCCCCAGGCCGAAGTCGTTGCCCACATCGACGACGTCCCACGTGACGTTGCCGGACTCCACCATCGCCTGGATCTTCGCGTAGTCGACGGGTTCCTCCTGGACGATCGTGACGTTCGGATTGGCGTCCATGAAAGGCTCCAGCCACGCGGTGGTCTGCGCCTCCTGGTAGGCACCGCCGAAGCTGACGAAGGTCAACGTGACCTCTTCTCCGTCGCCGGTACCTCCATCAACGTCGTCGTCTCCTCCGCCGCACGCCACCGCGACGAGTGCGAAGACGGCGAGAATGGATAGGGATTTCCGCCACCCGCTCATGGGACCCCCTCCCTTCAGCCGGTCCGTTCGAACAGCCAACCGGCTCGTGCGCCGAAGTATGACAGAGGTCACCGTCGCGCGCACTCCAGTGTCAAATCACCACCATTCCAGCGCGGTGGTCGTGAGGAGCTCGTTCTTCTCGGCGCCCACGATGATGTTCTGCTCCACACCGACGCTGCCGACGTCCGGCCAGGAGAGGAAGACCTCGATCCCGAGGGTGTGACCCTCGTGGAACCGCTCCTGTTGATCTGCCCCACTGACCATCCTGGGCTTCTCCCAGAAGAGCCCGACACCGTGTCCGTAGATCGGGAACATCGCGCTCGTCGCGTCCTCCTCCGTCCCCGCCTCCTTCCGAAGCCGGTCCCCGAGCTGCGTCACCTCCGAAACCGTCGTCCCCGGCCGGATCGCGTCGATCATCCCCTGGGTGATGTCGTTGGCCGCCCTGATCAGGTCACGCTGCCGGGGTGTCGGCGACCCTCCGACGACCGCGGTCCTCCCCGGATCGAGCCAATACCCTTGCCAGATCGGCCCGTACATCCAGGTGCGGACGATGTCCCCGGGCTGCATGACGATGGTCGGTGAGTAGCCCGTGATCGGCTCGGCCACGAAGTAGTCGAGATCCTGACGGTGCCCGCTGCCGACCGGGATCATGTGGAACGCGCCACCACGTCGCATGAGCTCGGCGGCACCCGCGGCGGCGGCCTCCGCCTGCGTGCCGCCTCGCACGGCCGTCGCCATCTGCACGTCGAGCGCCGCGGACACGATCTCGCCGCCCTCCCGGTAGCAGTCGAGCTCTCGCGGGCTCTTGAAGAGCCTGACGTTCTCCACGAGATCGTCCGTGGGAACCAGCTCGATCCCCGGCAGCTCGTCCTGGAGGATGCGAACGTAGCGATACGGGAGAAGTCCGTCTCCGACGAAGGCGACCTTGCCCCCGATCCCTCGGTGGCGCACCGCGCGGGCGGCCTCCCGGATGATGTTCCTGGTCTTCGGAAGCGTGACACGGTCGGTCGCGAGGAGCTCCCTGGGGTACTCGGGAGAATCCGGGACGAGCTCCGGAGGCTGCCCGCCGGCCATGATGACCGCCGCGAAGGACGCTCCCATCCAGTCCATCTCCATGAGGTCTGGCACGTGTCCCGATCGGCTGGAGTAATAGTTCGTGAGATACAGGACATCTCCGCACCGCTCGTGCGTGCCGCCACTTCTGCTCCAGATCAGTGCGGCGTCGAAGCCGAGGCTGCCGAGCTCTTCGTAGACCCGGTTCCAACGGTCCTCGTACTCCTCGATCGGGAAGTACACGGCTCCCCCTTTCCTCTGCAACTCCGGATCGCGAGAGAGTTCCTCACTCGCCGGTGCCATGCCGTCGGGATGATAGCGGTGATGCGAGCTGAGCCCACGGTGCCCCTGCGGCTGCATTGCGGAGGAACGGATTTGCAACGATGACAGGAAGGGGCTAGAAATCTAGCCAATTTCCGGTCCGTCTTGAGGAAGGGGAAGCCGATGACGCGCGCCAGGGAAGACGGGATCACCCGCAGGGATTTCCTCGAAGGGGTGTTGATCGCCGCCGGCGGCCTCGCGGTCGCATCGATGTCACCGATGAGAGCCTTCGCCCACTACCCGCCGGGGACGACCTTCCCGCCGGATGGGCCGATCGGGATCGATCCGCGCGTGCTCCGCGGTGGGAACCTCCGCGATGCGTTCCTGCCCTCCCACTGGCTCCGTG
Organism: uncultured Actinomycetota bacterium; assembly: GCA_963762015.1. GTDB lineage: Bacteria > Actinomycetota > UBA4738 > UBA4738 > HRBIN12 > JAJNBA01. The sequence continues at coordinate 203,881 of CAVXJL010000002.1, read as the reverse complement.
ACCAACGCCTGACGTGGAAGCCCAATACCGTCAAGGTCGCCGCCAGCAACGTCGACACCGTGAGCGGCACCTTCCCGCTCGTGGACGACACGGGTGTCTACGATCTGATCATCGTCGGCGGCGGCCTCTCGGGACTCTCGACCGCGTTCTTCACGCTTGAGAACAACCCGAACGCGAAGATATTGATCCTCGAGGCGAACTTCCACGTCGGCGGGAACGCGTCCCGCGACGAATCGCCGGGGCTCCCGACGCAGGCGTCGGCCGCGACCGCCTACATCGTGTACCCGTACGACACGTTCCTCTTCGACTTCTACGATGGCGTCGGGGTCGAGTACGCCGACAACATACTCACCGGACCAACCCGCTCGATGTTCTTCGACTCGTTCATGCCGGCGACCTCACAGTCGGTTTGGAACGGGTCGACCGGGTGGGTGATCGACACGTTCAACGACCAGGGCATCGCGAATATGCCGTTCCCGACGGACGTCCGTCAGGACTTCCACGCGGCTCGGCAGGACTTCCGTGGCTGGTACAACACGAACGGCTCACCGACGGACCCACCGGATTTCTCCGACCCGAAGTACGACTACCTGGCCCACAAGTCGCTGCGGGACTACCTCCTTGTCCAGAAGGGGTTCCATCCGGCGGTCGGGGACTTCTACGACGCCTACGCGGCCGACTGCCTGAGCGGGACCGGCACCTTCGCCAACGCGTACTCGTCGATCAGCTTCCTCGGGTCGGAGTACAACGCGCTCTGTGGGTTCCCAGGGGGAAACTCCTACGTCACGCGACGTGCGTTGAAGCACCTGATTCCAGCCTCGATCGCGGGGAACTCCCAGCAGGACATCACGAACAATCCGATCATCACGTCCGAGCTCGACAAGCCGACGAACCAGGTGCGGTACCGGATGGGCGCCTCGGGCCTTCGAGTGAACTCGGGTTCTCAGAACGCGACGGTCTTCTACCACTCGGGAGGGACGTTCTTCCGGGCCACCACGAAGGCGGTCGTCCTGGCGAGCCAGATGATGTCGGCGCACCGCATCATCGAGCACCTCATGAGCTCCTCGCAGCTCCAGGCAGCCTCCCGATACCAGACGACGCCGGCCACGGTCGCGAACGTCGTCGTCAACAACAGCCAGTTCCTCGTGAACGCCGGCCCCACGTACGACTACTACTTCTACTCGGGCGGCGTGTGGCAGGACACCGTCATGGCGGACTACGTGAAGGTGATGAACGACCCGGCGCAGCTGAACAACGGCGCACGCCCGAACGTGCTCACCGTCTACGACGGCTTCTACGGGGATCCGGAGACCGATCGCCAGGCGGAGCGCATCGCGCAGCTGACGGAGCCGTTCAGTCACTACGAAGACGCGCTGCGCGCCGATCTCGAGAGGGTGTTCGGCCCGTCCGGATTCGATTTCGATCAAGACGTCGATGCCGTCTACCTGTATCGGTGGGGCCACGCGCTGAACGTGCCCTACGTCGGGTGGACGTTCGGCGTGCCCACCATGGGGCCGGCCGGCCAGGTGATGCGGACGGATGGTCCCCGCACCATCGGTCGTCAGCAGATCGGCCGGGTCAGCATGGGAGCCCAGGACACCGAGGGAGCGCCGGCGACCGAGGACGCGATCTACGCCGGCCTCCGCACGGCCCAGGAGACCGATCCCTTCCTGTAGGCCTCACCACCACTCGAGCGGAACCGGCGTGAGGAGCTCGTTCGGCCCGTCGTGCACGATGATGTTCTGTTCCACGCCGACGGTCCCGACATCGGGATGGGAGAGGAACGCCTCGACGCCCATCGTCTGCCCTTCCCAGAACGTCCACCGAGGGTCGTTCTGCTCGACGTCGAGCCAGATCGTCGGCCGCTCCCAGAACAGCCCGTTGCCGTGACCGAGGAGGGGGAACGTCTCCGTCGTCGCGTCGTCAACGGTCCCCGTTTCCTTCCGGAGGGTGGCACCGCGCTCGGCGATCTCGCGCACGCTTCGCCCCGGGTGGATCTCGTCGATCAGCGTCATCACGAGGTCGTTCGCAGCGTCGATCCACCGCCGCTGCAGATCGTTCGGCTTCCCACCGGCGACCACCGTGCGTCCCGGATCGAGCCAATACCCCTGCCAGACGGGCCCGTAGATCCATGTACGAACCAGATCTCCGGGTCGCACCTGGATATCGACGTCTGATCCGGTCAGCGGCTCGTTCGTGAACGCTTCCAGGTCCGAACCGGTGCCGCTCGCGACCGGGATCATGTGGAAGGTGCCGCCGCGACGGATCAGCTCGTGCGCGCCGGCCGCCGCGATGTCGGCTTGCGTTCCCCCCCGGACGGCTGCCTCGAGCTGCTTGGTGAGCGCCGCCGACGCGATCTTCCCGCCCTCGCGGAAGCAATCCAGCTCGCGGGGAGACTTCTTGCGGCGCACAGCTTCCACGAGCTCGTCGGCCGGCACCCACTCGACCCCCGGGAGCTCCGCCTGGAGGATCCGGGCGTATCTCCACGGAAGGAATCCGTCCCCGACGAGTGCAACTCGGCCCTCCTCGAGCCCACGTGCCTTCATCGCCTGGGTGACCAGTCGAACGCGATCCGGTTCGTCAGAGTGCACGATCCGATCGGTGGCGACCTGCTGACGCGGGAACTCCGGGAGATCAGCGATGAGTTCGGGAGCCTGCCCCACCTCGAAGATCACGGCCGCGAATCCGACACCGACCCATGCGTCTTCGTCCGCCTGCCCCGACTGGTTCGAGTAGTAATGAGTCAGGTAGAAAACGTCACCGAATTTCTCGTGACCGCCGGCGCTCCGGCTCCAGACCAATGCCGCCTCGAAGCCCTGACGAGCCATCTCCTCGGAGACGAGATCCCAACGAGCCTCGTACTCCTCGAGCGGGAAGTAGAGCCCTTTCTTCATGGGCAACCTCCTCGCCGCGACCGCTGCCCTTGGACCACCGCGTCAGGGGCCAAGCATAGGGTTCGGAGCGTGCGGCGTCCCTCGAAGAGTCACGGCGGCCGGCGTTCGTCCGCGCCGCACGATAGGGTCTCGGGCTCATGACCTTGGCGGTGGAAGCGGAGCAACTCGTCAAGCACTACAGCGGCCGCGGTGGTGCGGTCGAAGCCGTGCGCGGCGTCGACCTGCACGTCCAGGGCGGCGAGGTCTTCGGCTTCCTCGGGCCGAACGGTGCCGGCAAGTCGACGACCGTCCGGATGCTGACGACACTCATGACGCTCACATCCGGGACCGCACGCGTGGCCGGGGTCGACGTGACCGCCGATCCCGACGCCGTCCGCAGGAAGATCGGCGTCGCCTTGCAGGAGGTCGGGCTCGACATCCGCCAGACCGGCCGCGAGCTGGTGATCCTGCAGGCCCGCCTGTTCGGCGCCTCACGGGCGGAGGCAGCCGACCGGGCACAGGTACTGCTCGAGCTCGTCGACCTCGTCGAGGATGCCGACCGACGCATCAAGGGGTACTCCGGCGGCATGAGGCGGAGGCTCGACCTCGCGTCGGCGCTCGTGCACGAGCCGGAGGTCCTCTTCCTGGACGAGCCGACGACGGGGCTGGACCCCGCGAGCCGGCTGACCGTGTGGGACGAGCTGCGGCGGATCAACGAGCGCGGCACGACGATCTTCCTGACCACCCAGTACCTGGAAGAGGCCGACCAGCTGTGCGACCGGCTGGCGATCATCGACGACGGACTGATCGTCGGAGAGGGCACGCCGGCAGAACTGAAGGCGGACCTGCGGCGGCGGCGCAACCTGGACCACGACCCGACGCTCGACGAGGTGTTCCTCGACGCGACGGGTCGCACGCGTGAACGCGTCGCCGGCGAGGTGCAGGAGGTGCAGGCATGACGAAGTACCTGGTGCTCGTGCAGCGCTCCGTGCGCGAGGCGCTCCGAACACCGGAGGCGCTGCTCCCCACGTTGTTCATCCCGCTGTTCTTCCTCGTCGTCAACGTCGGGCAGGCCGCCAGGATCTTCCCCACCGGATCGACTCCCTTCCTCGAGGGTCAGAACTACGCGGCGTTCCAGCTGCCGAGCTCGCTGCTGCTCGCCGCGTCCTTCGGTACGGCGGCGCTGTACCTCGTCGAGGACATCGAGGGCGGCTACTTCGACAAGCTGCGGGCCGCTCCCATCCCGCGGACGGCCATCGTGTTCGGTCGCCTCTTCGCCGAGGCGTTCAAGAGCGCGGCGATCGCATCGGCCATGGTGATCGTGGCGTTGCCCTTCGGCATCACGATCGCGAGTGGGCCGCTCGGCTTCGTGCTGCTGATCCTGATCACCGCGACCTGGGCCGTCGTGTTCTCCGGCTTCATGCAGCTGATCGCGCTGAAGACGAGAAGCGCAGCCGCGACCAACTCGGCCGGACTCATCTTCTTCCCACTGCTCTTCCTGACCCCGAGCTTCGTCCCCCGCGATCTGCTGACCAGGCCCATGGAGATCGCGGCGACGTTCAACCCCGTCACCTACATCATGGAGACGATGCGCTCACTCGTGCTCGAGGACTTCAACTGGTCGGTGATCGGCAAGGGGTTCGCGGTCGTCGCCCTCGCCGGCGTCGCGATGGTCGCGCTGAGCGTCCGCTCGATCCGAAGTTACGACTGACAGAACCGCTTCGGTTCAGCGCAGCGACTTTGGCGATCGGCCGCTCGAGCTGAATTGACCGGCGACTAGAATCAACCGAGACTTCGGCCCTCGCCCTCGTAGCTCAGTGGATAGAGCATCGGTTTCCTAAACCGTGTGTCGCAGGTTCGATTCCTGCCGGGGGCACCTCTACCAGCGATGATGCCTCGACGGCGGGGTCGCTGACGGCGCCCGTGCGGCGTCCGAAGGACCTGTATTGGGACGAGGCCAGGAGCGATTCCGTGTTCATGGCGCTCGCTCGCCAGACGTAGAATCCTCGCAGCGCTTGTCCTTCCCGAGCTTCATTGATCGGGAGCGGCCGAGGGGCAAACCGGAAGGCGGGGTGACCCGCTTGTCGGGCTAGCGACGGCCGGGAACCGACCTTTGGGATAGCGGCAATAGAGAGTGTGGGGTTGTCGGAGGGAGGCCGCCGAATTCGCCCAGTGGCTCCGTGCCACGCTACGAACCCGACCGACCAGGATGTGGATCAGGACGACGACGACTGTCCGGCGGCGGTCAGCTCCCACGGAAGAGGCGGGAGACCATTCCGCGCTGTGCCGTAATCACGTCTTCGCATAGGGAGGGACCGCCATGGCGGAAGACCGGTCCGATCGTCCCCCAGGGGTCGACACCGCATCTGTGCTGGCCGGCGGGCGGCCGACCGTCCGGCTGAACCTGAAGCTCGCAATCACAGCTGAGCACGCCCCCGAGGTGGAACGGCTCGTGCCGAAAGAGGTCGCTGACGTACTGCTGGCTCAGCGGGAGAAGCTGCTCGAATGGGTCAGGGCCAGTCGAGAGAACCAAGCCACCTTCCTCACCGATCCACTCGAGGCGCTGGAGAAGGCAGGCGTCGAGCTCGGCGCCGGTGAGCGTGCGGCGCTCCGCCGATCGCATCCTCGACGGCGCCTCGAGGAGGCGCTCCCGGCGGGGGTGGACCTCGCCTCGCTCTCGGTCGATGTGCCCCCCAAGGGGAAGGGTTCCCCTCGGCACCAGGACGGTGAGGATCACGGGGGGACCAAGCGATGAGCGGCGCCGTCACGAGCGGCTTCGACATGGTCGTACGGCTTACGGAAAAGGCGATCTCCGACGGGCTCGAGATGCTTCCCGCCCCGGGGAGGTTCCCGCTGGCCACGAGGAGGCAGGTCACGCTCACGGTCCTGGGGACCGCGGTGCCGTACGACACGCTCCTGGAGCTCGAGCGGCCGTCGGTGCGGTTCGATGCCGCCAACGACCGGGTGATCGTGCGGTGCGAGCTTGGACCGAGCTCGGAGCTCTCAGCGCCGCCGACCGTCGCCGGGGTCTCGCTCCTCCAGCAGGTCCCGCTGAGTGGGTTCGTCGAGTTCACCTGTCCGACGAACACCGAGTGGGCCGTCGTTCCGGGACCGGAGGAGCCGTTCACGGGCCGGGCCGTCGTGGCGAAGCTCACAGATATGACGGCCGTTACGGGGTTCACCGTGTCTTCCGTCACGGTCGGAACCGCAGCGGGCGGGAACGTGATTCCCGTCGCTGCTGACTCGTTGCAGACGGCGCTCCAGAACGCCTTCGCCGGGCTGGCCGCGAGGGTAGACGACCTGCCGCTCACGACCCCGATCCCCCTTGGCGCCGGTCCGACGCCGGTCCGACGGCTCAGCGGTCTCGAGGCGCAGATCCTGCCGGCCGTGGCGGGAGGGCGCCCCTCGCTGGGCCTCGGGGTCCTCACCGAAGCCAGCCGTGATCTTCGAGCTCGCCGGCAACATCGGCACGCTGAATCCGATCCAGGATCTGCTGGGCGGAGCCGTGCACGTCGCGAACGCCTGGCTGATCCAGCTGGTCGCGGAGACGCTCGAGCAGAGCCCGGGGTTCCTCGGGGTCGACCTCGTCGTGGATCCGAACGTCCCCAACGCGACCTTCTCCGGCTCGGTGCACGTCGACCCCCCAGATGGAGACGCGTTCAGATTGAAGCGCATGACCGTGGAACTCGCGGATGGAGGGGGCGTACGGATCAGCGGCGGAGGGGAGATGTCCGGCTTCTGCTGGTCGGCGGACTTCGACTTCAACCTCGTCCTCAACTTCGCCTGCGATCCCGTGACCGGTGCGCTCACGGCCACGGCCACGGAGCCTGAGGTCAACGCAGACACGAGCATCTCGTGGCTGTGCGTGATCGTCGGCGCCGCCATCATCGGAATCATCGCTGGAGCGTTGACGCACTGGATCGTCGGGATCGTCATCGGTTTGGTGACCGCGATCATCCTCAAGACGATGGACATCGGCTTGCCCAACTTGCCGATCAGCACGATCCCCGGTCTGTTCAACGCCTTCGGCGGCATCCCGTTGCCGTTGCCGATCGGCGCCGCCGGCCTGCTGATCGAGACGTGCTCGTTCGACGACCTCGCCGTCAGGGGAGCACCGGTCTACGTCGATCTCTCGCCCCGCCACGCCAGCGGCCTGCTGAATGGTCCGGTCAACATCGGATTCGACCTGGACACCGGGACTACGGGCTCGTTGGTAGGCGCCGGGGTCGATCTCGCCTGGATCGGCACCGAACTCCAGAGGATGAACGGGTGCGAGCTCCACGTCGTCTCGGTCCCCCTCGATCGCCTGAGCCTCAGCGACCTCCAGGCCCTGAGCTATGGGACAGCTGCGATCTCCGCCGCCCAGATCCCGACGTTCACCCCGCCGCCCGACCTGCCCTGGCCCTTCCCGGACCTGCCGCCGCTGCTCTTCGCCGGGCCGCCGCTGGTCGTCGCCGCACGTACGAGTGAAGGCCGCTACGCGAAGCTCGGACTCTGGCGACGGGTCACGGACAACGCGCTGTTCGTCTCGTTCGAGACGTACGCCTCGCCGGTCGTCTCGCTCTCCCTCGAGGCCTTCGTTCACACCGTCAAGCACAAGATCGTCGACCGCGGCGAGGAGCGGTGCCTGGACGTGATCGTCAATCCGGTGCTCGGCACCGACGCCCTGGAACTCATGAGCGGCGGTGTGACGCGGCGGTCGAGTGCTGGCTCCGGCTCAATCGCCGCGCAGGCTCCGCGACGCCTCGGGCGGCAGGACGTACCCGTCGTCGGTCCGATCGACGTCGACCCGACGTCTGGGCACAGCTGCGGGGGCGACGCCACGGTGCACGCCGAGGAACTCGCGTTCTACGTGGCGGTGGAGCGCGCACAAGAAGTCGTCGTTCGAGCCGTTCCGACCCTCCTCGCCGCGCCGATCACGTTCCGCTGGACAGTCTTCGGGACGTCGCTCTCCGGAAGTGGCCGCACCGCCGTGCAGGGCGTCACCGTGGATCACGACGAGACCAGCCCCCGCCTCGTCTTGACGTCGCCGATCGGGACGGACGTCGTCGGCCAGGTGTGCGTCCGGACGATCGACGCGGTCGGCCGGGACTGTGACCTCTGCGTCAACCTCGATCTGCCCGGCACGGTGAAGCTCGGTGGGTGCCGACCCTGCCCGGAGCCGAGGACCCTGGACGGGTACCTGCAGCTGGCGGAGACGGTGGATCGGTGGACCTCAGGTGCGTCGACGGCGGCGCTCCGGCTGCGGGGCATGGCCGCCAGCGTCAAGGTTCCGCCGACACCGGAGCCGAGGAAACTCCGCGATGCACTGGTGGCGGCTTCTTCACCTCGGGAGGAGGAGGGATGACGCCCAGTCAGAAAGCGGGCCTCGCCATCAGCGCTGCACTGATCGGGTTCGCGCTCCTCGTCGGCGGATTCGCCGCCGGGATCTGGATGATCGTCAAGGACAGGCCGGTCGTCGACGCGCTCTGGGTGATGGCATTGCCGTTCGTCGGGATCGTGCTCCTCCTCGCGGTCGCGAGCGGCGTGTATTCGGTGATCGGACGCGAACCGGAAGGCAACCTCGTGGCGACGGACCGTCTGCGACTGCGCATCGTCGCGGTTCTCGGCGTTGCACTGTTCGTGGGCCTCATCGGGGTGCTGCTGATGGCGGCGCTCTCCGCGCGGGAAGTACCGGGTGCGCTCCTCACGCTGGTCTCGACAATCGTCGGCGGCCTGATCGGTGTCCTCGTCCCGAGCGCCGCGCTCTCGACCGTGCAGGCCCCGAGCGCGCGACCCGTCGTCACCGGCGTCGCCCCGCCGCAAGGTCCAACCGCGGGTGGGACACCCGTCACCCTCACCGGGACGGGGTTCGACTCCCCGATCACAGTGATGTTCGGGGATACGGAAGCGGCGAACGTCGTAGTGGTCTCCCCCACCCAGGTCACCGCCGACGCTCCGGCACATCCTGTTGGACAGGTCGATGTGATCGTGACGACGGCGCGGGGAAGCTCCGAGCCGAACTCGGCTGCACGATTCACATACCAGCCGTGAGCGCACCAAGTTCCGGATCCGAGGCAGCAATCGACGCGAACCAATGTCGGCCGACACATGGTTTGCGAGACCGTTGCTGCGCGGCTAGGAGTTGCCTTCGACCTTGGTGGCGAACAGGATCCGCTGGAGCTGCTTCGGGTTTCCTTCCTTGAAGTAGGGGTCCTGCCAATCGACGGTCTCCTTGAGGAAGCTGTGAACATCCGAGTCAGGATGGGTTTCGTTCAGGCGGCGAGCCCAATACCGTGCGTACATGTGGTTGAACATCCTCGCGAACTCGGTGAGGTAGATGTCCGCGACACGCTGATCACCCCGGATCACGAGCATGTTCTCGTCGTTGCTTGAGGTAGATGCCGAGGAGAAGTTCGCCGACCCCGTGATCACCGTCGGATCGTCGCTCAGCGGGTCGAGCAGCAGGAACTTCGTATGGATGAACTTCACCATCGGGTTGTAGCCGGTCAGCTCCTCCTCGGCCCAGCGTGTGAGAGCGTCGGGACCCCCTTTCGAGCCGACGGCGACGAAGATCGAACGATCTACGCTCCACTCGTCCTGGTTGTTGTCGGCTCTCTCGAGAAGGACGTATCGAACGGCCGGAGGCGCGTTCACGAGCGCTTCCTCGAACTCGGCGGAGAGACCGAATGCGCACGTGATGGCTGCCACGGAATCGACATCGTGGAAGCCCTGGGCGTACCAGCGGAGGGCGTCCAGGCCGTGCCTCGGACTGAAGGCGGTAGAGGTGCCGTTCGCAGCGGGCGGAGGGAAGGGGTCGTTGTCGCTCACCCAGTCGCGTAGCTCACTCGATGTCGGGTTGCGCGCGAGCTGGTCCCAGAGCATCAGATAGCGCGCCGCAACGTCGGGGTCCCGAACCTCGTGACCGACGTTCGAGTGACCGAAGATCGCGCCCTGAGTGAAGTTGGTCGAGCCCGTCCAGACCGCTTTCGGGACCAGACCGCCCGCGTTCTTCTCGCAGAGCACGATGAACTTGTTGTGCGCGATCGCCCCGGTATGGCGTTCGAGCATCAGGCCGTCTATCCCGGCGGCGGCGATCGCTTTCCGGGTGTTCGGCGCCTGGTCACCGTCCGCGTCGAACAGGATCTTGACGTCCGCGCCGGCTGCATCCGCGCTGCCGAAGGCAGCCAGGACGTCGGACTGCGTGAACTCGTAGACCGCGGCTCGGAGCGCGAACGAGCCGGAGTCGGCCTGGCCGATGAACGCGAGGATCCGCTCCTTCAGGCCTCGTGAGAGCCACTCGAGTGCCTCGGCTTTGCGGCCGGCAGACAGATCGTCAGGTTGCTCGCCGAACCGGCTCGAGTACGCCTGGCTGGCAGCGACGCCGCGGTTGAAGTACACACCGTGTTTCCCGCGCTCCGGGTCGATGGTCGTCACGTCCACCGAGACGTCGGCGTTCGCGCGGTCCTCGAGGTTCTTCGGTGTGCCGAACCGGGGCACCACCCGGTAGGTGTAGTCGTACCCGGGCTTCGCGGAGTAGTCCCCCCAGTGGAACGTCTGGAACGGGTGGTCCCGCGAGCTGTACTTCGTGTCCGGATCGGGGAAAGGGACGACGGACCGGAAGGTCTTGAAGCCCGACAGCCAGTAGCGCTCGTCCTCCCGATGGTCCTCGCGGAAGATCGAAAAGCCGAGGAGATCCTGGCGGAGCTCCGAGGTCACATCGAACGCAAGGAAGACCGCGTGGGTGCCCGCGATCGCTTGCACGACGAGGCCCCCGCTCTCAACCCGACGCCGCATGCCAGATCCTCCCCTTCCCCTCACAAGCCTCTTGCCTCATGAGGCCCCCTCGGTTCACACCTACCCGCGTCTCTGAAGTGTCCACAGTCCGAATACCGCAAACACAACCGTCGCCTGACTGGCCAGAACGTCAACGACCCAGTAGATCCGCACCGGGAGCGCTGGTCGGAGAGGTGTGCCTTCACCACACGATCGCTTCCTGATCGGGAAGAAGAACATGGATAGCGCCCCGAATGTGAATGCACTGAGCAACATCGCGACCGCAGCGGAAGGCACACGACTTCCCGTTGGACGCTCAGTGAAGCCGAGGAAAATCACGATGGCTGCCAGGATGTACGAGTTGTATTGGTTCATCGCGCGGATATCCTTGATGAAGTCGTCCCAGGTTCGATCGTCATGACGTCCGGCTGTGAAGATCCACGTGATCGTCGACATCCATGCCGCCGCGGATATGCCGATCGGAAGAAGCATGTCATCCACGGCCGAGAGCCACACCCCTTACCGTCGTTGCCACGACAGAGCTCCGCACGTTCTGCGGATCAAACGATCGAACACCTCGGATGTGTTGAGAAGAGCCGCGCGACAATCGGAGTGTTCGGACTCACGTTCCCAAGCCCTCCGGAGTCCGGCGCAGAAGTCGTCCCCACGAGCCCATCGGCTTTCCAACGCCCAGATCCAGCTCCGACCCAGCTTGTGTGACCCCAGTCGGATCGCGTCAAGCGCTGAGGCTGCGTTGAGGAGGTAAGCCTCGACTCCGATCGACCGCGGAATGCGGACATTGAGGTGGAGAGAAATCGCTTCACCGAGGACATCGCTCGACGCGGCACAACCGCCGTGGAGGGCAGCAAGGCATCGCGCGACCTGTGCGCCCCGAACGGCGAAACATGGTGCTTCCTTCCACTCGTAGCCTGGCACCAGATCAGGGTCAGATCCTCGCGCGTACGCGTCCGTGAGCCCAACATCGTGGAGCATCGCCGCCACGAACAGGATCTCGGGGTCGAACGAGCAGCCGCGAGCCAGTGCCTTCCCGATCGCGTAGGTGCGGAAGCAGTGGGCCTGAAGCCAGGGCTCTGATATCGCGCAACACAGGTCAGCCGCGGCCTGCGCCAGCCTCGTTGTAGGGAACTCCACTTCGAACGGAGCACGCTCGTGTGACTGATGGTGGTCATTCCGCGATCCACGGGGAAGCCGCGCGAGCAGACGTCCTCCGACCTCCTCGACCGAGAGGAGACCGCCCTGGGCGAGAAGTTCAAGCTTTTCCCGCAGCCTCAGCCGACCCGCGGTCTCGTTCGCCCAGTCGAGCGTTCCGACACGTGCCATGCGTGGCTACGTTCCTCCGGCGTCGACGACCTTCTCGTCCCACTTCTCCACGGTCTGGACGATCCAGTAGATGGCGAAGAGCACGATCTCCCACGCCTCCAGGGCGAAGACGGTATGTCTACCGAAGGGCCGGGTTGTCACGATGATGCCGCCGCCGAGGACCATGCCGACAGCTACCGCCGCGTAGATCGCGCGCCACCTCTCACGCATGCCCCTGTACTCGTATACCTTGACGGCGATCGCGCCGATCAGGAAGACGAACATGAGCACGGCGGCGTAGCCGTGGGCCCGCGTGTTGAAGTCGCTCCAGTTCTCGCTCAGCCACCAGCCGAAGAGCAACACAAGAGCGGTGAGGCCGAGCGACACGCTCGTGTCCCCTTGATCCTTGACCGTGGAGACCGTCTTCCCGACGTTGCCCTTGTTCACCGCGAAGGCGAGGAAGAGGGCGATGCCCAGCCCGACCGCCCCGGCGATCAGGAGGGCGTTGAAATTGTTGTCGATGTTGTCCACGACCCAGTTGGCCAGCGTTCCGTCAGGCCTGACAGGGAGCAGATCCGGCTCGACTGACCAGCAGTCCCCGACGTCGGTGGTCGGCGCGACGGCGACCACTGGGGCGAGCATGCCCGCGAAGTTCAGGCACATGTCCTCCCCGTTGGGCCTTCCCTTGTACACGATGAGCGAGAAGCCCACGACCATCATCGCCCCCACGAAGATCGCTCGCACGGGCGTGTAGTAATAGGCACTGATCGACGTCTGCCAACAGTCGACCTTGCTGCGTTCGATCACGATCGAGACCACCATGAGCACGACGGCCCCGATCATCCCGATCCGCAGATAGCGGTAGGTCTTGATCGCATGATCCTCCGTCAGCTGCTGAGCCGGTGCTGTCATCGCCTTTCAACCTCCTGCGACGCCTGATAACGAGTCGATACGGGGTTCCCCCCGACAGCCAAGAAGCTCGCCATCGGAGTCATCCGGTCGCGTCCTCCCCGTGAGCCAGGCCCGACATCACTCCCGTGGCAGGCTCACGAACCCGACGGTCGCCGAGAGGGCGAGCTCCCTCGAGGAGCTCCTGCATGTGCTCCTCGCACAGATCGATGTACGCCTGGGTGGCAGAGAACTCGATCACCGCGATGGTGGAGGCATGCCCACACCTCGCGCAGCCAAGGGCAGACCCCATTGGCAGATACCTCCTCCCGTAACCATGACTTTCCGGGAGCGGCCGATGCGGTTCACGGGGACCGATCACGTGGTCTCGTCGACCGATCACCGTGCTCGGTAGGCGGCCCATCATGGCTGGGACAACTACAATCGCGAGACGATCGGGTAAGGAGGGTGCCGTGGCCGAAGCCGTTGTGGTGGTGTGTGACGAATGCGGGAAACCGGACGCGACGAGCGTCACCATCCGCGTCGGAGAGCGCAACTACGTGAAGGATCTGTGCGGCCAGCATCTGGCCACGCTGCTCAAGGACACTCGGGCACCGCGTCGGGGCCGACCTCGAGCTTCGGGACCCACCAGGAAAGGCCGTGATAAGCCTCCAGCTGCTCAACGCCGTGGTGGGCGCGCGGCGAGCCGATCGAAGGGTGCCAAGAAGCGCTCGCCGAGGAAGAAGACCACGAAGACGCGCGGCTAGGGCTAGGCGAAGCATCTCGAGATTCCGAGGGCGCTCTTCGATGCGGCGGACCATGGGGGCGCTAGAAGTGGGGTGCGGATCCGACGATCGTCGCTCGTTGGAACGCCATCCACGACCTCGGGCCATCGACTGAACCATCGAGCTCGTACAGCTCGATCGCCAACAGCTCGGCGGTCGCTGGATCGAAGATGAGCTGTGTTCGCAGCGATGATCCATCCACAGCTAAGGCTCTCCCGCCGCGCCCCAACGGGTCCGTAACGTGGCCCACCTGCTGGATCTCTCCGAGGCCCGTCGCGGCCTCCAGGAGAGAGGCCCGAAGCCCGGGGGGGGCGTCGCCTTGAGCCAGCAGCTCCCCGATCAGAAGGAAGACCTGCTCATCATCCGGGGGCCGCGGGACGATCTGACCATTTCGGAGGGCCATCAGGAGCTCAGATGGCTCACGGGGAACCGTGCTCAGATCCACCCAGTAGCCCTCGCCTGGCCGGAAGGTCTCTTCCGTTTCCTCGCCTGCATCAGGTACGTCAGGCCGGCCCGCCGCCACCCATGCTCGACGATCGGCCTCGGACACGAACCGAGACGAGATGACCTTGGTGACCCGTGACGTTGAACCGTCACTCGCGATCCACGTTCGCAGATGGAGCCGAGAGACAACCGCGTACTCCGGACCTGTGCCGACAGGTGCGGTCGATCCTAGGCGAAGCTCATCGGTAACAACGAGCAAGTATTCACCCGGCCCGACATCAGGCGCATGGGTCGAGGAAGCGATCCTTGCCAGCCGGCGCAGTTCGGTGGCACCCGCGGTTGATCTGCCCATGGGCCCGATCAGCGCAACCACGACTGCGACGCTCGTGGCGATCGCTGCGGCGGCAGCGGGCAGGAGGAATAGGCGTCTTCGTCGCCGCGCCCGCTCCTCGGATCGGATCGCGCGAAGGAGTCGCGCACGGGCATGGTCTATCGCCTCGGCATCGCCGTCAGGCTCGCCGAATATCTGCTTGATCAGTTCGGATTCGTCCATAGATTCCCTTGCTTCGTTCCTCCTGTTTCACCATGTATTGCCGTTCGAGGCCGAACCTGTTCGCGGAGGCGCGCACGTGAGCGATGCATGCGCGAGCGCACAGTGCCGACGGGGATGCCGAGTGCCGCCGCAGTCTCTTCGTACGTGAGTTGTCCGAGCGAGACGAGCAGGAAGGTCTCGCGGTCGGTGCTGGAGAGAGAAAGGAGCGCGGCGACCAGCTGAGGCCGCATCCGCTGGGCGTCGAGGCGCGCCACATTCTCGGCGGATTCCGTCGACACTTCCGGACCGAGCTTCCCCAGCGCCGTGAGATGCTCACGTTCGTCGCGCAGGTGGTGGCGGATGATGTTCGACGCGATCCCGAATAACCACGGTCGAGCAGAGGTGTACGTCGGATCGAACCGGGCTCGCCGCTCGAAGGCAACGAGGAACGTCTGGGCGAGGATCTCATCACCGGCATTCGCGCCGAGCCGCTTCCTCGTATAGGCGAGCAGGATCGGTGCGTGCCGTTCGAATATCTCCCGGAACGCATCCGGATCACGTATCGACCGCTGGATGATCTCGCCGTCCGTGCTCACGCCACGACGCTAGCGACCCCTCGCGGAACGCGCCAGTTGCTAGACCCTCCAGCGAAGGGAGGTCACCTGGTTGGAGAGCGCTCCGTAGTCACTACAGTTCGGTGTACAGACCCTCACCGTTCCGCCGAAGTTCTCGTGCTGGAACTTCCTGTTCGTGTTGCAGCCGCCGAAACCCTTGCCCGACTGGAACCGGTCGTTCCACTCTGCCCCTACATTGGCCACCTGCCAGGTGGTGCCCGCGGAGCACGTGGTCGCAGCGGTGTAGCTTCTCGTTTCCCCGGTGAAACCGTTGCCATCCCATTCGGTACCGATCACAACACTCGCGGTCGTTCCGAGAGAGTCCATGGCCTCGTCGGTAAGACTGCCAGGGCTCAGTCCCGGCTCCGCATCCACCGGGTGGCCGAGTCCGGCCTCCAGTGCCAACTCGTAGGTTTCGAAGCAGCCCATAAGCTCCGGCATGGCGCTCACGACGATGCCTACCCTCTCGATGGGGACCAGGTGGTACACGCAGTGTCCGCCGGTATCGGCCCGCGCGGGCTGAGCGACACCTACGAGCATCCCGAAGACAACAAGCATCCGACCCAGTCTCTTCACCGCTGACCCACCCCCAGATAGATGACCATCAACCATCCGGACGCTATGGCGGCATGGCTCAGGGCTCGATGACGGGACCGCTACGACTCCTCACCGATTCGGAACGGCGGAGGGTGAACCGTCTCGACCCTCTGTGGAAAGAGCTAGTCGTGACGATTCCGACGGTGTTCATGGTGGGAGTGGAGCGACTCCCCCTCGTTCCGGAATACTTGAACCTCGGATCGGTCGTGGTGGTGGCACCTGATCAGGACACCCTCCGCCGTTGGGTCTGGGAACAGGTTGACGACGGTTCATCGGCAGCCCAGGACGACCCCGAGCCCGGAACGGTCGTGGATCTGGCCGGACGTCGGATCATCTCCGATGGGATCACCCTGCCATTGAGCAACCTCGAATACCGGGTCTTGAGTGCGCTGCTCTCGCCCCCGGGCCGGGCGATCTCGTTCCGAGAACTTCGTTCCCTGGGTTGGGGCGATTCGCCGGAGATCCCGGCGGACATCTACTCGGTACGGGCGCTGGTGCAGCGGCTCCGAGTGAAGCTCCAAGTAACCGAGGCGAGATTGGCGATCGAATCCATCCGCGGGTTCGGCTTCCGCGCCGTCGCCTCCGACGTGGACGAAGAAGGATCGCACCGCGACAGGCGGCTCGGTGCCTGAGATCACCGCAATCGCTGCAGGGGAGGAGCACGGCTCGAATTCCGCGATTGTGCGAGCGCCTATGTCACTGCAGACTTCTCTGGGAGGACTTTGGGACGTCCAGTAGCCGCCGCCGGGCAGGGCGACTCCGATACGGCGCTCCATCGATTCCACTCATCCAACCAGAGGAAGACGCAGCTGGCCCGCTCACCTCCGGGAGCGATCCCGGGGTGGACGCCAGGGTTATCGGCTCTCGCTTCACCCTCCGATCCTGGACCGGAAGATGTGGACGGGCGTATCTCCTCAGCTATGGATAGTTCAGGTGGACGTCCACCGCATATCCGACCTTCCACGACCAGGATTGGTAGTCCTCAAGCCAGTTCGCGCCTCCCGTCCAGTCATGAAACTCGGCCTCTAGATATGCGGCCTTGGCGGTCGTTTCCGAGAGCTCGTAGAACGTGTGCGTGGAGATGCTATCCGGCTCCCCGGGGCTCGAAGCTCCCACATGGGTTCTCAGCCTGCCGGCAAGATCCTGGCCCTGCGTGCTGCCCGAGTAGTAAAAGACCCTGGTGCCTCGTCCTGACCCGCCACACTGGGCGTTGCCACTCGCGTTCGAGTGCATGGCGATATGCCTGTCAGCGTTCCAGGCATTCGATCGATCCACGTTGTCGTCCGGGTCCCCTTTTCCCACCCGCACCCGATAGCCACGGTCCTGGAGGCTGCCAGCGCCAAGCGACGCGATATGAGCAGCGTGCTGGGCCACCCGCGGCATGTTGTCGTCCTCGACGTAGTCGCCGCACCCGTACTTCGGCCCGGTCCAGTGATGCGCGGGGGACAAGTAGATCCTCCAACCGTTCCAAGTCATCGGCTGGTAGATGTCATCCGCGGGATGGTTGTCCGAATCATGCGCGAACGTCGGTGAGGGCACCGAAGCTATAGCCATAACAACCGTGACAATCGCCAGTCGTGCTCTCACGAACTTCCCCTCTCTCGGTCAGACATCCCTAGAGGCCGCGTTGACATCACCCCGGTCTACGGCCGCGTGATGGTGGTGCAGGTCCGCTCCACGAGCCTCCAGAAACTCTCGCAGTCCCCATCCACCTGAAGGGTGAGTTGATCGACCCCTTCGAACTGGAAGGCTGTAGCAGCGAGTTCAATCATGAAGACATCGGTCGCCGTCGAGGTCCCCAGGTTGCCCATCCGAGCGGAGACGTCTGCGGAGAAGTCGATCGTGGCGCCGCTACCGTTGATGCTGACATCCCGGATAGCAGCTGCGAGCGATGTCGGGGCGGCAGAGAAATACCCGTCCTTCTCCTCCTCCGGCGTCGGCCCTGCTATGTAGGCGCGAACCGCACCCTCCAGCCGGGCTGCAGGCGAGCTCGTGAGCGCGGATGGAATCTCGCGCATAGCGAGATAGACGGGCTGCGCGGGAGTCCCCACGAGGCCAAAATCAGCCTCACAGGATAGATAAATACCGACCATCTTAGGATCGCCTGTCGACGGCTCGGCGTTCCGAGCGCTCCCGTCCTGCCCGCAGGGGGCGTCTTCGAACTCGGCTGCACCGGTCACGCCTCCACTAGCGGATTCACACTCGACGCGAGCCTGGTCGGCGAGGCGTCGCGCTTCTCCATCCGCGACACCCGACTCGACCGCCGACTCTCGAACCGATGTCCAAAGTGCAGCACAGCCAGCTGGCGATGATCCTTGCTGCGGTTGTGCTTGCTTTCGAGGCGGATCTGCACAAGCGCCAGCTACGAGACTGAGGACCATCAAGGCCACAACCGATCGCGATGCAACCCGGGTGGCGCCCCCGACCTGAGGCTGACCTCTCATACGAAACACTCCCTTCCCGCCGGAGCGGAAGAGGTTGGGCCCAAGCGAAACTATTCTCCTGTTTCCCTCGGGCGTCAATCCGGTTCTCGTGAGTGTTGCTCGGAACGCGCGGTGGTTACGAGGATTCCGACGCCCTTCTGATGCGTTGAGTTCCATCGATCGCTCGCCGCGATGCGCTTGCTTCTTCCGTCCACAGCATCCTCCCTTGTAGGACGCGGATATGCCCTTGATAAGAATCATTGGGCTAAGGCGGGAACGCCTCTCCCTCCTGGACTACGGCTCGGCCGGGGCGTGTCGTCTGAAGCCGACTTTGTCGCTTCCTCGGCCTGCCACTGAGTGGCGAACCCTTCGACGCGCTGCCGAGCACGATGCGAGGCCCGCTTGGTTCAGGAACTTCAACGGGACTGGTTAACCCAGCAGACTGAGTCGACGATTGTCCATCTAAGCGCGCAACCCCAGCAGGGCGTGTTAAGAGGTGAGTGAAGATGTCAAGCGACCCCTTCGAGGATCTGTGGCGGTCCCATTACCAAGCGGTAACCAGGGCTGCCTACATCGTGGTCGGAGACTTGCAGGAAGCTCAGGACATCGCCCAGGAAGCATTCGCCCGAGCCCTCCAGCACTGGCGGAAGGTGTCGACTCTCCAGCGTCCCGAGGCGTGGGTCCACAGAGTGGCGACGAATCTGGCGATCTCTCACCTAAGGAAGGGGCTGAGGCAGAGGATGCGCCGTCCTGAACTTGTGTGGCAGACCGTTCCGCCACCAGAGCCACCAGATGACGAAATCATCTTGGCCCTTCGTCACCTAACGCCTGCTCAGCGGGCTGTCGTCTCCCTTCGCTTCTATCTTGATTGGTCGGTGGACGACGTCGCGACCGCCCTCGGAAAACGGCCAGGAACGATCCGGGCTTTGACTCATCAAGGTCTCTCGCGCCTCCGCGCGATTCTTCAGAAGGAGCTACGAGATGGATGACTCCACTGCTTCGCTGATAGAACGCATGAAGGGGTCCGTGGACCAGATCGAGCTGCCGTTGCCCTCCTCGGACCGTGTTCGTCGTCGCGCTCGCCGTCGTCGCGGCGTTGCTTTCGTCGCAGGGATTGGCGCGGCCGGGCTCTTGGCTGCTGGCGTGATCGTTCCGATCGCAGCGTTACTGCCCCTGACGCCGAGGCAATCCCCTCCGTCGGCTGGCACATCGTCAGATACGTACATCCTCTCGGAGATCGAGATCGAGTATCCGTACCGACATCTCTCGGGTGGGTCGTCCGTGGAAGACGCAACTAGAGTCGGCGTGAGCTTCGTTTCGGAGTGGAGCAGGCCTACGTACCCCGGGGAAGCGAAATGCATCCTCCGTGTCTTCGACTCGGGGGGGACTGAGGTCGGTAGTCGAGAGATAGGGTATTCGACGCTTGAGCCGACGGGCCGCTCCACGTTGGCTCACCCCGTGCCAGTACATGTTGTCGACAGCTCCGGCCCCGTTTCGGCTACAGCAGACTGCGGGCCCGCCACCCCGCCGAGTGGAGGCTATCGCTTCGAGAACCTGCACGTGGTTTCGACCCCGACACCGCACCTGGTTGGTGACATCGATTGGACGGGCGAGATGCCCCCCTTCGATCAACGGTGTACCGCCATATTTGAGTCTCGCGGAGAGACCCTCGCGATAGAATTCACGCTGTCTTCGGGTGAGGGGCGGTCACGAACCATCCTGATCCTGGATGAAGCGCTGGACGGAGCCATCCTGCACATGCTCGACTGTCAAGCTAAAGAAGGAGGCCCGTGACCCCGCGACGCCTCGTCGCCGTCGTTCTCTCCCTCACCATCGCAGTCGCGGTTGGTCTCGCGGTTCGACAAGCTGGCCACGAAGAAACAAGGAGCTCATGCGAGGAATCGCGGGCAGCTTTGCTCGCACTCCTGTCTCGAGCGGAGACGCGGATGAAGAGCCTGAGCGGTATGTCCGCCCTGTCTCTCCGCGAGCAGGAGTCCCTTCTGGCCCGAATGATCGGCACGATGGAGTTCCTGGAGAGCCGAACCATTTCCCTCATTCGTTTGCCGGGCGTACCGCGAATGTCCGTGCAGCCATCCGTTCAGCTCATGAGGCAGCAATGGTGACGTCTGATTCGACACGACGTGCTGTCGAGGCGCTCGATTCCGGTATCGATCTCAGCATTGCCCTAACGGTGATGGATGATGGGAGACGCCTCTGGATTCAGACGGCGCGTGAATTCGACGAGATCACTTGTCACGGTGACCAGAACGTCTAGTCGATTCGTCAGAATGAACAGAATTTGAGCCGGCGGGACTTGCGGATTTGACAGGAAATATCCGGGAGGATAGCTTTCACGAACCTCAAATCGTCAGAGATGATTGAATGAGGACACGGAAATGGGTCGGAAAGCAACCTTACTCGTCGTGACTGTTGCCACCTTCTCGATCTCCGGAGCACTCGGGCTCATCGCGTCTTCGGCTCTGATGGCCGCTGGATCTTCGTTCTCTCCGGCCCAAGACGGGGAGAACTCTTACGAGATCGAGGGTATCGGCATCGAGTACCCGTTCGTCCCGAACGGGGAGGGAGGGTCAGATCCCCAACAGGCAGGACTCTCCTTCACGGCAGTGTGGACCTCGGCCACGTATCCGGGAGAGGTTCAATGTCGGATCACGCTGACGAATGTCGCGGATGAAGTCATCGGTCAGACGCTCGTCAACGTCGACTCTCTCCAGCCTCGATCAGTAGGATCAGCCAATCTGCCCGTTCCCGTGGAAGAGCAGCCGGAGCGGGCCGATATTCAATGCGAGGCTGGTAGTTATGCCCCGGGGCAGGGATACCGGGTCTCTGTGGCGAGGTCTGCGCATGCCGGCCCGGGCTCAGGGGCTGAGATCGACATGAAGGCGGACTGGGTCGGGCAGTATCCCGGCACACGGATGTGCGAGGCGGTCCTGCTCCTGCGTGACGGCTCTTCCATCCGACAGGAATTCACGCTGGATGCGCCCGACGGAACGGTGTTCCCGGTGCGCGTCCCCTCGGTGAATGCCGGGGAAATCGCTTCGATGAGTACGACGTGTGAGGCCTACACGGGATGAGCGAGACGACTGTGCGGCGGCGCTTGGGGTGGATCTCTGGAGTAGGACTCCTCGTGGGAGCGACTCTCGGGATGCTGTCTCAGAGTGCCATGGCCGCCTGTTCCACCGAGTTCTGGACCGGGTCCTCGGCCGCCAACGTGAGATACGACGACGGCGATGGTGTGGACGAGAACAATCATTGGTTCTTCTTGGACGGGAACGACTTCGGCCGATCGCTCGCATGCAATGACGATGAAGTGATCGGGGACGTTGGGGGCTGACGACCTGGGCGGGGGAAGTGGTAGCGATCGGGTCGAGGCAGAACAAGGAAACGACCACCTCTACGGTGGCACGGGATCGGACTGGTTAGAAGGCGGATCGAACTACGATGTGATGCGAGACGAGCAGGGGCCCGCCACGGGCGCCCCGAGTGACGTGGACTTCCTCTGGGGGGGAGATGGCGACGACTCGATCGATGTGCAAGATGGCGATACGGGAGACAGTGCCCTGGGCGAAGCAGGTAGCGACACGTGCCTCGTAGATCACACTAGCGAAAGATCCTCATGTAGCTCTCCGTAAATGAAGCACGTCGGAAGGCTGGTCGTGGCGTCGAGCGTGGGACTGAAGCACTTCTCCCCGATTGTAGCCGGGGTCGTCTTCTTCTCGATCTCCGGAGCACTCGGGCTCATCGCGTCTTCGGCTCTGATGGCCGCTGGATCTTCGTTCTCTCCGGCCCAAGACGGGGAGAACTCTTACGAGATCGAGGGTATCGGCATCGAGTACCCGTTCGTCCCGAACGGGGAGGGAGGGTCAGATCCCCAACAGGCAGGACTCTCCTTCACGGCAGTGTGGACCTCGGCCACGTATCCGGGAGAGGTTCAATGTCGTATCACGCTGACGAATGTCGCGGATGAAGTCATCGGTCAGACGCTCGTCAACGTCGACTCTCTCCAGCCTCGATCAGTAGGATCAGCCAATCTGCCCGTTCCCGTGGAAGAGCAGCCGGAGCGGGCCGATATTCAATGCGAGGCTGGTAGTTATGCCCCGGGGCAGGGATACCGGGTCTCTGTGGCGAGGTCTGCGCATGCCGGCCCGGGCTCAGGGGCTGAGATCGACATGAAGGCGGACTGGGTCGGGCAGTATCCCGGCACACGGATGTGCGAGGCGGTCCTGCTCCTGCGTGACGGCTCTTCCATCCGACAGGAATTCACGCTGGATGCGCCCGACGGAACGGTGTTCCCGGTGCGCGTCCCCTCGGTGAATGCCGGGGAAATCGCTTCGATGAGTACGACGTGTGAGGCCTACACGGGATGAGCGAGACGACTGTGCGGCGGCGCTTGGGGTGGATCTCTGGAGTAGGACTCCTCGTGGGAGCGACTCTCGGGATGCTGTCTCAGAGTGCCATGGCCGCCTGTTCCACCGAGTTCTGGACCGGGTCCTCGGCCGCCAACGTGAGATACGACGACGGCGATGGTGTGGACGAGAACAATCATTGGTTCTTCTTGGACGGGAACGACTTCGGCCGATCGCTCGCATGCAATGACGATGAAGTGATCGGCGACGTGGGGGCTGACGACCTCGGCGGGGGAAGTGGTAGCGACTACATCGCAGGCGAACAGGGAGCCGATGACCTCTACGGAGGCCAGGGATCGGATCTCTTGGATGGCGGATCGAACAACGATGTGATGCGAGACGAACAGGGGCCGGCCACGGGCGGGCCGTTGGACACGGATCTTCTCGAGGGAGCTGACGGCAACGATTGGATCGACGTGCAGGATGGGGACTCGGCTGACTTTGCTGAAGGCGAGGCCGGCACCGATACGTGCCTTGTGGACAGCAGCGTCGAAAGGTTCTCATGCAGCCCCCCTTAGGGTGATCTCTAGACATCACCGATTCGCCGCAAACCTTTCGTGGAAGGCTTGCGTTCTACCACCGGGTACCGATCCCCTGTTGGGTACACGTACGCGCGGCCGGGACTGGGTCGGCATCGTGGGTGGGTCGCGGGATGGTACGGCACTTCGGTTTGTCGACCTGATGCCGAACTAGCTGCCTCCTCTTGGCATTCGTGACATTCATCGCGACACATGGCTGGAAGCTCCTCCAGAGCTTGGTTACCTCAGTGCTACCACTTCGTGACCGGCGGGCTGGAGGCTGCGCTGACCGACGCCCGCGTCGCGGCGGGCGACAAGAACGTCGGCATCTGGGGAGGAGCGAACACCGTCACGCAGTACCTCCAGGCCAGACTCTTGGACGAGCTTCAGGTCCATGTGATCCCGATCTTGCTGGGGAACGGCGTGCGCTTGTTCCAGGACCTGAGCACCGCGAGGATCGAACTGAGGAAGACGAGGTCGATCGATACGCCCGAGGGCGACCCACCTCCGATTCTCCGTTCTCGCGTGACGAGCTACCGATCTGCGGCACCGTCCGCCGGTAGCATCGCCGGATGACCCAGGGGTCCGCGGATCACTCGGACGACGCAGGGCGGATGGCAACAGTTAGTTCTTCTGAGTTGCCTGATGCTCTTCTTGGAGCTTTCGCTGATCCGCTTGATCGCGGCGCACATCGTCTATGTGCGCTATTTCACGAACTTCGTTCTCCTCGCCAGCTTCCTCGGCATCGGGCTTGGGTTCTTGCGCGCGAACTCGAAGCGAGATCCCTTCCTGTCATTGCCCTTCTTCCTGTTCCTCGCCATCGCCTTCGTGATGCTCTTCCCTGTGGGGCAGCGGAGTGGCGCCACCCACGGCCCATTCGGGACTCCATCGCTCCCGGTGTGGCTCTCCCTGCCGGTGATATTCATCCTCGTCACGCTCGTCATGATGGCCTCGGCGGCCGGCGTCGCCCGCGCATTCGCCACCTTCCGTCCGCTACATGCCTACCGACTCGACATCATCGGGAGCGTTCTTGGGATCATCCTCTTCACGATCGCCTCGATCCTCCGACTGCCCCCGGTCGCCTGGGTACTCGCCGTCGCCCTTCTCTTCGGAGCGGCGATGGGCCGGCGCGCAACACCACGCCATTGGGCCGCCCTCGGGTTGGCGACCGCTCTGCTGGGTGGGCAAGGGCTGATCTCCGGCGATCTCTGGTCTCCGTACTATCGGGTCGGTGTCGAAGAACGTCGAGCCGATGGAAGAACGCCGATCTTCGTGAACGGGATCCCACACCAATCCATCTGGACCTTGGAGGATCTGGTGAAGGAACAGCCCTTCTACGGCTACCCGTATCGTCACATCCCTGAGAACCCGCTTGATGAGGTGCTCATCGTCGGGGCCGGCTCCGGCAACGATGTTGCCCTTAGTCTCGCCCGCGGCGCTGGGCATGTCGACGCGGTCGAGATCGACCCGGTCCTCATGGAGTTAGGTCGAGAGCGCCATCCGCAACGGCCATATCAGGACGCACGGGTCCGTCGTCACGTGGAGGATGGCCGTGCGTTCCTCGAGCGGAGCGATCGGAGATATGACCTCATCCTCTTCGCTCTTCCGGACTCGCTCGTCCTCGTCGCGGGGCAGGGGTCGCTCAGGCTCGAGAGCTTCCTGTTCACGAGAGAAGCCTTCGAAGCCGTGCGGTCCCACCTCAAACCCGAAGGCGCATTCTCCATGTACAACTACTACCGTCCAGACGTCTTCGCTCGGTACGCTGCGACCCTGACGGAGGTCTTCGGCTCGCGCCCCTGCCTGGATGTGGGGGAACCGGGGGCAGGGGCCAACTATCAAGCGGTACTGACCATCTCGGCCCAACCGGATGTCTTACGGTGCTCGACGTTTTGGGCTCCTCCTCGGCTTGTCCCACGCCCCGCGACCGACAACTATCCCTTCCCTTATGCCCAGGGCTGGGGATTGTCGACCTTCTACATCGTGTCACTGGCATCTCTGCTCCTTGGATCGGCACTCGCGATCCGACGCTTCGGACATGTGGAGGTGGCCGACGCCCGCCGATACCTGGACCTCTTCTTGATGGGCGCCGCGTTCCTCCTGCTGGAAACGAAGAGCATCGTGCAGTTCGCTCTCCTCTTCGGGACGACGTGGCTCGTCAACTCACTCGTCTTCGCCGGGATCCTCCTGTCCGTCCTTCTCGCCATCGAGATCGCGGAGAGGGTGAAGCGGCTCCGGCCCGGGCTCCTCTACTCAGCGCTGCTCGTGTCCCTCGGAGTGGCATGGTTGGTCAGACCCGAGCAACTTCTGGGTCTCTCGCCTGTCACGAGATTCGTGGCGGCCACGACCATCACGTTCGCCCCGATCTTCTTCGGGAACCTCATCTTCGCGGAGCGGTTCAGGTCTGTGAGCTCGTCAACGACGGCCTTCGGGATCAACCTCTTGGGAGCCATCCTCGGCGGCGTTCTCGAGTACAGCAGCGTTGTGCTCGGATATAGGGGGTTGATCGTGGTCGTCGCCGCCGTATACACCGCCGCCTATCTGCTCCGCCCAGCCCAGGTCCCCTCTCACACGCCCAACGTTCTTGAGTCTGCTGGCGCACGGGTTCCGACAGGACCAGAGCCGACCGGTGATCCTTGACGGGATCCAATGGTCTGGAAGGCCGTGATCCACGCAGCAAGCCCGTGGGAGGATGAACGGCATCGACCTCCTTCGGCCCGGCTCGCGGATCGGACTCGGCTGTATGCCGATGAGCTTCGCGTACGTCGACTCGGCGAGCGATGACGATCCCGTAGGCGTGATCGGCCGAGCGCTCGATCTCGGCGTCACGATGTTCGATACGGCCGACGTGTACGGGCCCTTCACGAACGAGGAGTTGCTCGGCCGGGCGCTCGAGGGCCGACGTGCGGAGGCGACGATCGCCACGAAGGTCGGGCTTCTGGTGGGACCGAACGGCGGCTACCCGCTCTCGCGCGACGCCCGACCCGAACGCATCGCCGAGGAGGTTCGGGGATCGCTTCGACGACTGCGCACCGATGTGATCGACCTCTACTACCTGCATCGCATCGACGACGACGTGTCGATCGAGGACTCGTGGGGCGCGATGGCCTCGCTCGTCGAGGCGGGGCTCGTGCGAGCGCTCGGTCTCTCGGAGGTCAGCATCGCCGAGCTCGAGCGAGCCCATGCGATCCATCCGGTCGCCGCCGTGCAGTCCGAGCTGAGTCTGTGGACGCGAGACCCCCTCGACGAGGTGATGCCGTGGTGCGCCGATCACGGCTCCGTGTTCGTGCCCTTCTCTCCCCTCGGACGAGGTTTCCTGACCGGCACCATCACGAGCGGGGGATTCGACACGCGCGATTTCCGTTCGTCCAACCCGAGGTTCACCGACAAGGCCATCGAGACCAACCAGGAGATCGTGACGGTCGTGCGCCGAGTGGCCGAGCGTCACGACGCCACGCCGGCGCAGGTCGCGATCGCCTGGACACTCGCCCAAGGCGAAGGAGTGCTCCCGATCCCCGGCACGAAACGGCTGCGCTACCTGGAGGAGAACGTCGCGGCAGCGTCGCTCGTGCTCTCCGAGGACGACCTCGCTGCTCTCGACATGGTCCCGACCCCGAGCTCCCCTCGATACTGAGCGTCTGATCGACGCCTCGGGTCTCTCCACACGCCGATCAAGCCGTCTCTCGAGTCAGAGACCGGCGTCCTCGCCCGAGTCACGCTACCCTCGGGTCGTGGACGTTCTCGGGTTCCTCGCGGTCGCGGCCCTGGTGGTCGTGACACCCGGCCCCGACATGACCCTCGTCGCCCGGAACACGTTCGCGGGCGGTCGCGTCGCCGGGCTCGCCACCTCGGCGGGGACCTGTTCCGGCTTGCTCGTGCATGCCACGGCCGCGGCCCTGGGCCTCTCCGCGGTGCTCCTCGCGTCGTCGCAAGCGTTCACCGTCGTGAAGATCGCCGGCGCCGCGTATCTGATCTTCCTCGGGATCCGAACGATCATCGGTGCCGGGCGAGATACGTCCGTTCGCGAAGGAGACAAGGCGACCGATCCGTGGGCTGCCTATCGCCAAGGGGTACTGACCAACGTCCTCAATCCGAAGGTGGCGATCTTCTTCCTGTCGCTCTTGCCGCAGTTCGTGGACCCGGGTCCAGGATTCACGTGGCGCCTCTTGGTGCTCTCCGGACTCTTCATCGTGATGGGGTTGGTCTGGCTCACCGTGTACACGCTCGCGCTGCACGCCGTGAGCGGATTCGTCGATCGACCGCCTGTCAGGAGGGTCATCGAGACGGTGACGGGCGGTGTGCTCCTGTTGCTCGGTGGCCGGCTCGCGCTCCAGCAACGGTAGTCGGGTGGTCAAGTTTGGCCGGCGATCACGCGGGTGAGGAGAACCGGCGACCGCCGATCGTCGACCCCATGTCCGATGCGATCGACGGTCATCGACGGCATCGGTCCGAACGAGGACGCGATCTGCGAAACCAGCGCCGCCCCCGTGGGCGTGACGAGTTCTCCCATCTGCCCCGTGTCCTGCACGGGCAGACCGCGGAGCAGCTCGGCGGTAGCCGGAGCGGGGACCGGAAGGACTCCGTGATGGGTCTGCACCGTGCCACCCCCCGTGGGCAGGGGCGATACCACCACCAGCTCTGGCCCGAGGATCTCGACGGCGAGCGCCGACCCGACGATCGACATCACCGAACGCGGCGCACCGACCTCGTGGAAGGTGACGGTCTCTGGTGTCGATCCATGGACCTGTGCCTCCGCGCTCGCCAGACGCCGATACACCCCGAGCACCAGATCCTTCACGTCCGACGAGAGCTCGGAAGGATCGATCACGGCCCTCACGTCGTCGAGTCGCGTGAAGTGGGACACGTTGGGAACGCGCACCTCGATCCGAGTCACGCGCTGTCCGCCGATATCCGCCTTCGAGGAGCGGATCGTGCAACCTCCCGGGAGGAACTGGAGGCGCTGAGTGATCTGCGATGCGTCGGCGCCGGCGTCGATCAGCGCAGCCAGCGAGGCCACGGCGTTGATACCTCGAAGACAGTCGAGATAGAGGATCCTCACGTATCGAGGATCCGAAGCGCGGCCATCGCGGCGCCGACGCCGTTGTCCACGTTGACGACGACCACGCCCGGGACGCAGCCGGAGAGCATGCCGAGCAGCGCCGCCAGACCGCCGAACGACGCTCCGTAGCCGACGCTCGTCGGCACCGCGATCACCGGTGTCGAGACGAGACCCGCGACGACCGATGGAAGAGCGCCCTCCATGCCGGCAACGACCACCACACACCCGGCCGCCTCGAGGGCAGGACGTTGGGCAAGAAGTCGATGGATCCCCGCCACGCCCACGTCGACGATCCGGTCGACCGTGAGTCCGAACGCCTCCGCCACGATCGACGCCTCCTCCGCCACGCGCAGATCGGAGGTGCCCGCGGCGACCACCGAGAGTGTTCCGAGCCGGCCGGACGACGGGCCGAGCACGATCAGATCGGCGCGAGGGTGATGGACGGCATCGGGCTCGACCTCGGCGACGGCCCAGAACTGCGCGGGCGTCGCACGAGACACCAAGACGGGGCGAACGCCCGATCGGACCAGCTCCGTGACGATCGCGGCGACCTGCTCCGGCGACTTGCCGGGTCCGTAGACGACCTCGGGCTGGCCGGTCCTCGCCTCCCGGTGGACGTCCACCTTCGCATCGTCGAGATCGACGAACGTCATCCCCTCGAGTCGCGCGAGCGCGTCGTCAGGTGCGAGCGCTCCCGACGCGACGTCGGCGAAGATCTTCCGGATCTGGTCTTGGTCCATGAGCGCAGTATCCCGCGCCTGTGCCGATAGGCTCTCGGCCACGATGGGCGCGGATCAGCCGGCGAAGCTCGACAACCTCCGTCGGTTGCTGGGTGAGCTCTCCGAGGCCGTGGTCGCGTTCTCCGGAGGAGCCGACAGCTCCCTGCTCTCGGTCGTTACCCATCAGGTCATGGGCGATCGGATGGTTGCCGCGATCGCCGACTCGCCCTCCCTGCCGAGACACGAGCTGACCGAGGCACGACGGTTCGCCGAACGCCACGCCTTCGCCCTCGAGACGATCCGAACGAGGGAGCTCGACGATCCACGGTATCGGCGCAACTCAGCCGACCGCTGCGGCTTCTGCAAGGACGCGCTCCTGGACGGTTTGGCCGATCACCCCCTGCTGGCGGGGCGCACCCTCCTCCTCGGCGTGAACACGGACGACCTCCACGAACACCGGCCGGGGCAAGCGGTCGCCCGGAGCCGCGGCGCCCGATTCCCGCTCGCGGAGGCGGGGCTCTCGAAGGAGGACGTTCGAACCCTGTCCCGCGAACTCGGGCTGGAGACCTGGGACAAGCCCGCCGCCGCCTGTCTCGCATCGAGGATCGCGTACGGCGTGCCCGTCACCGCCGAGGGCCTCGCGCGTATCGAACGAGCGGAGGCTGCGCTTCGGTCGCTGGGTCTCTGGGGAGACGTTCGGGTCCGCGACCAGGGAGCCGACGTGGCACGGATCGAGGTCGATCCGGCGAGGTTCGAGAATCTGCTGGGGCTCCGCGCGGAGGTCGTCGAGCGTCTGCACGAAGCGGGGTTCCGGTACGTGACCTTGGACCTCGAGGGCTTCCGCTCCGGGAGCCACAACCTCGCGCTCATCTCCCTGCAGTCGTTGCGCCGGTAGGTCCCCCGGCGACCGCTCCGGTCCCGTCGGGGCACGCTGTTATGGTCGGCCCGGTGCGCGACCTCGAGGGTGTTCTCGCCGGACTGAACCATTCTCAACGTGAAGCCGCCCTCGCACTCCGCGGGCCGGTCGCCATCCTGGCGGGAGCGGGGACGGGCAAGACCACCACGATCACGCATCGCATCGCGTGCCAGGTCCGTAGCGGTGCGTTCGACGCGTCGCAGATCCTCGCCGTCACCTTCACCGACAAGGCCGCCGGTGAGCTGAAGCGACGACTCCGGGCGCTCGACGTCGAAGGGGTGGAGGCCCGGACGTTCCACTCGGCCGCCCTGTCACAGCTCTCTCGCCTTTGGTCCTCGCACACGGGCGAGCAGCTTCCCGACGTCCTGGACCACAAGGCGCCGCTCATCGCCTCGCTCGCGAACGCGCTGCCGCCTCCACACAAGTTCCTTCCCCGGAGGGAACTCGCCGGGGAGATCGAATGGGCCAAGAACCGGATGATCCCGCCGGCTCGGTACTTGGCTGACCTCGGCGACCATGACCCGCCGATCCCGGCGGAGCTGATGCTCCGGATCTACGACGGGTACGAGCGCCGCAAGCGGGCGATGGGACGGCTGGACTTCGAGGACATGCTCGGACTCGCCTTGCAGCTCTTCGACGAGCACCCCGACGCCGCCGAAACCGTCCGATCGCGCTTCTCCGCCTTCACGGTGGATGAGTTCCAGGACGTGAACCCATTGCAGGCCGGCCTGCTCGAGCGGTGGCTGGGCACGCGTGACGACCTCTGCGTCGTGGGCGACGACTACCAGACGATCTACGCGTTCACCGGCGCATCGCCCGAGCACCTGCTGGACTTCACGCGGCGTTTCCCGCACGCGACGGTCGTCCGCCTCGAGGAGAACTACCGCTCCACCCCGGAGGTGCTCGAGCTCGCGAACCGGCTCACTCCTCGTCTGGGCGGGATCCGGAAGACCCTTCACTCGAACATGCCCGCCGGCCCTTCCCCGATCGCGCGCGCCGTACCGGACGAGGTCGCCGAGGTGGCGGTCGTCGTCGAGGCCGTCCGGCGGCTCCACCTGGAGGAGACGTTGCCGCTGGAGGAGATCGCCGTGCTGTACCGGATCAACGCCCGGTCGGAGCCGTTCGAGGAAGCCTTCGCCGCCGCGGGCATCCCGTACCAGGTGCGCGATGGAGCGTTCCTGCGTCGACCGGGACCACGAGCGGTCCTGCAACGGCTGAAGCGAACGAGCGCCGCCGCCGGCGTGCTCGAGGCCGTCGTGAGCATCACCGATCAGCTCGGCTACGACCCCGAGGCCTCGCCCGACGCCGACGAGGAGGTCACTCGGCAGTCCGACCTCGCGCGCATGCGCTCCCTCGCCGCGGAGTTCGAGGGCGCCGATCCCCTCGGCGACCTCGCGGCGTTCCAGGCGGAGCTGGCCCAACGGTTCTCGACCGCGCACAGCGGCCGTGGGGTGAACCTGCTCACCTATCATCGCGCGAAGGGCCTGGAGTTCGACGCCGTGTTCCTCCCGCGACTGATCGACGGCGAGCTCCCCTTCCGTTCGGGGCGAGCCAAGGCAGACCCGCAAGAGGAGCGCCGGCTGCTCTACGTCGGGATCACGCGAGCCCGTCGCTACCTCTTCCTCACGTGGCCGGTCGACGGTCGCTCACGACCGAGCCCGTTCCTCGACGAGATGGAGCTCACGCCCGAAGGACCGCCGGCTCGGTCGCCGGCTCCTCGCGCGGCCGTCGCCGCGACACGCGGGGGTCCGCTCTTCGAACGGCTGAAGGATTGGCGCCGCAAGCGTGCGCAGGCCGACGGCGTGCCCGCCTACGTGGTGTTCCACGACCGGACGCTCGCGGAGATCGCGGAACGTCAGTGCAAGGACTGGGCGGACCTGGCGGCCGTTTCGGGCGTCGGACCCGCGAAGCTCGAGCGGTACGCGGACGAGGTCCTGGCGATCGTCGCTGCGGATTAGCGCTCGCTCGCTGGGCGATCGGGGCTTCGGGCTTCGATCGCGCGGTCCTGTCCGTCGCCGTCCCGGTGCATGCGGATCTCGGAGAGACCGGCGCGCACCAGAGCCGTGGCCACCTCGTCCGCCTGGTCACCGCCGAGCTCCAAGAGCACGCCTCCGCCGGGACGGAGCCAGCCCGCGGCTGCTTCCGCGGCCCTGACCAGGGCCGTCGTTCCGCGCCTTCCGCCGTCGAGCGCCCGACGAGGCTCGTGGGCGAGCACGTCCCTCGGCAGGAACACCATCTCCTCGGTGGGCACGTAGGGCACCACGGCGGTCATCACGTCCACGCGCCCGCGCAACGCCGTCGACAACGGCTCGTCGAGGTCACCCACGAGGGCGTGGACGCCGTTCCGGCGCGCACATGCGACGGCCGCCGGATCGATGTCGGTGGCCACGACGGTTGCGTGCGGATGTGCCGAGCCCAGGACCGCGGCCACCGCGCCGCTCCCGGTGCACAGGTCGACGGCGATCCCGTTGGCGGGCAGGAGTGCGACGGCCCGTCGTGCGAGCGCCTGCGTGTGTGGCCTCGGCACGAAAACGCCGGCGTCGACGTGGACACGCACGCCGCAGAAGCGCACCGACCCGGTCATCCAGGCCAGCGGCTCCCCGCGCAGCCGACGATCGAGCAACTGCTCGATGGGTCCGGCGCCCTCGCTCGATGCCTCGAGCAGGGCGTCGGCCTCCGCCTCGGGAGCGACGCAACCACCCTCCGCGAGTGCGTGAACGATCCGCGCTCGTTGCTCGCCCGGGAACTCGTCCCTGGCGTGCGATGCACCTTCGACCGCGGCGTCCAACCTCTCAGACGAACAGCGGCTTCAAGGAGTGGCGTTGGACGAGGTCCTGCATGCGCTCGTCGCTCGGGCGTTCTCCGGAGAACCCCTCCGCGGCCGACAGCACGTTCGGCAAGACGCGAACGTCACCGGCCGTGTTGAGGAACACGCCCTCGCGACCGAGCACCCAGTGCACCGCGAGGTCGATGTCCTCCTGCTCGACGAGCGGCTCGTACCAGGTGGATGCCGTCTGCGGACGACCGTCCCAGGGTGCGAGCGCGATCGACTTGATCGTCTGCATCGCGACCCCGTCCTTCGCACAGGTCGCAGCCAGCGCCTCGAACTCCGCCGCGTAACGCTCGTCCTGCATCTGCCGGAAGTTGTACGGGAGCAGCACCGAGTCGAACGGGAAGCGCTCGAGCGAGCGACGGTGCATCGCGGCGATGGAGACACCGTGGCCGGTGACACCGATGAAGCGGACGAGCCCCTCCTCGCGGGCCTCGACCGCGGCCTCGAGCGCGCCCCCTTCGCGCAGAGCGAACTCCCACTCGATGACGTCGACGAGGTTGTGGAGCTGCAGGAGGTCGACGTGGTCGACACCCAGGCGCTCAAGTGAGCGGTGGAACTCTTCCTTCGCGCCCCCGTAGTCGCGCTTGTCCGTCTTGGTGGCGACGAAGAACTCCTTCGGATACCGCTTGAGCCATGAAGCGATCCGAAGCTCGGAGTCGCCGTAGGAGGAGGCGGTGTCGATGTGATTCACGCCGTGCTCGAGGAGCAGCTCCAACGTCGCTTCGGCATCCCCGTGCGACACGTCGATGAGCGCCGCTGCGCCGAAGATCGTGCGTGTGCTCTCGTGTCCGCTGCTGCCGAAGGGCGCTTTCGTGATCAAGGAGAGAGCGTACCTCCGCCTCTGAAAGGACCGTTCGGTCTCGGTCCGATGCGCGATCGTCGGCCGGGCGAGCGACGGTCGAACCGGCGGCCACACTGGTCAGCCGGGGTCATCTCGGATTGATGAGAAGGAACCATCGTCCCAGGTCAAGTGGATGCCGATACCCGATTTCAGGTAGCACGCCATCAACCCTCGCGGAGCCGGGATGGCCACGGAAAGAAAGGGAGCCGGACGTGAGCGGAGCGAAGACGGAGAGCCCGGACCAGAATTCCCCGATCCGCGTCGCGGTCGCCGACGACGAGGAAACGGTCGTCGACGTCCTCCGCGCCCTGATCGGATCGGACCCATCGCTCCGCTTCGTCGGGGCCGCGCACAACGCCGAGGATGCGATCGAGCTGACGGTGCGCGAACGCCCCGACGTGGTCCTCCTCGATGTGCGCATGCCGGGCGGCGGAGGGTTGCGAGCGACACGCGAGATCACGAAGCGATGCGCGCCGACGAAGGTGGTGGCGCTGTCCGCGCACGAGGACTCGGACACGGTGATCGGGATGATCAGCGCCGGAGCGAGCGCCTACGTCCCGAAGGGCGATTCGACGGACAAGATCTTGAGGACGATCCATCGCACGATCGACGCGAACTACATGCTGACCGAACAGCAACCCCAACTGACACATGTCCCTCCGATGCTCCCTCGCCGGACGCAGCAGAGCACCGCGGTCGCGAAGGCGATCTTGGACGGCACGATCACCGCCGAGTTCGAACCGATCGCCGATCTGGCGACGGGACGGATCGTCGGTGTCGACGCCCGGCCGCGCGTGGCAACCCTTCCTCACCGCCCCTACGACAACTGGCTGGCCGATGCCGAAGCTGTCGACCTTCTGCTCGACGTGGAGATGGCGGCATTCCGCGCGAGCGTGTCGGCATTCTCGATGATCCCCGACGACCTCTTCCTCGAGTTCGAGGTGACGCCGTCGACGGCAGCCGACGGGCGATTCCGGCGCGCCATCCGGCGGCCCATCGCTCCCCGGATCATCCTGGGGTTCTCGCCCCTCGCTGCGACCGACGCGAGCGTGCTCGAAGCGGTCGATCCGGGTGAGATCCTGGCGACCCTTCGCGGGCGCGGGGTTCGGATCGCATCGAGGGACGCCGGACCTGGGGTCGCGAGCCTCCGTCATCTCTCCGTTTTCACCCCGAACCTGGTCCGACTCGACGAGACGCTCGTCCGGACCCTGGGCAACAGCTTCTCGAGCCACTCGATCGTCGCGGCCGTGGCCGCGTGCGCTTCCGACATCGGCGCACGGGTCATCGCACCGGGTGTCAGCTCACCGGAACAGCTGCACGAGCTGCGGAACCTCGGTATCGAGCTGGTCCAGGGGCCGATCGTGAGCGAACCCGTTCCGCTCTCGGAACTCCGCGACGAACCCACGATGCGGGAGGGGGCGCGGGTCAAGCTATGGAGCGCCGACGCCGATAACGACACCGATCACGTTCCTCCGTCGAGCACCTCAACCCCGGGAGGTGGTGCCGCGTGAGACGGTGGACCCTTCGACTCACCCTCGTCGCCCTGATCACGCTCGCCCTCACGGCGGCCGGACAGCCCTCCGCGATGGCCGCCTGTCCCCCGCTCGACGTCGAGTGCCAGCTCGATGAGGTCATCGATACCGGTGAGGGCCTGGTGGACGACATCATCGATCCCATCGAGACGCCCGTGGACCACATCATCGATCCGATCGTGGATCCGATCGTGGACGATGTCTTCGACACGGTGGACGACGTCGTGGGTGTGGGTCCGGTCGACGTCCCGAACCCCGTCGGCGGTGGCGATGGCGGCGGCTCCCATGTCGGTGGACCACCTGCCCCGCACGAACGTCCGAGCGCCCACAGGCCCGTCCCCGAGGAGCGGGGTGCGGTGGTCGCCGCAGGGAGCCCCGACGGCCCCGGCATCGCGACCGGGCCGGCGATCTCCGCAGCATCGGGTTTCGCTCCGCTCGACAACATAGACCGGGCGTCCGGGAACCGATTCGGTGAGGTGCTCGGTGGCGCAGCCCGCAGCCTGGCGATCGTGCTCGCGCTGTTCGGACTCGCCGTCGCGTTCGTCGGCATCCAGGATCGCTTCGATCGGAGCGACCCCCGGCTGGCGCTCGCGCCGGTCGAGTCGGACGTGGTGGAGTTCGCATGATCGTGCGGCGTCGAGGCCTTTCGGCCGACCCGGCAGAGTTGCTCTCCATCACCGAACGTGACCGGTACCTGTTCGGACTCCGTGTCGGTCTGGCGATCGTGGTCGTCGCCGTCGCGGTCGCGTCCGACGCCGGAGCGATCGCGGTCTCGAGCACGACCGCCGCGTACGTCGTGCTCTCGCTGCTCTCCGCCGTCGTCGTTCGACGGGGCGGAAGGGCCGCGGTCCCCTTGCTGCAGGGAACGCTGCTCCTGGACGGCATCTACCTGGCGGTCGCGATCGCGCAGACCGGAGGCGCGGCAGAGGCGATCCGACTGCTGCCGTACGTCCACGTCGTCGGCGTGACGCTCCTGTGTTCCTACCGAACGGGTCTGAAGCTCGCTCTGTGGCACACGCTGCTGTTCCTCCTCGTCGTCGAAGGCGCTCGAGCCGGCGTCCTGGACGATCTGTTGGCCGCCGGCTCGGCGGCCACCATCGTCGGGGGAGCCACTCTCACCGTCGCCGGGATGTGGGTGTTCGCCCTCGGCACCGCGTGGTTCTCGGCGGCCAGTGAGCGGCAGCTTCGGAGGCAGAAGCACGACCTCGCCCGCCTGTCCGAGATGGTGGCCCGGGTGGACACCGATCCCGAAGCCGCCGACATCCCCCGCGTGCTTCTCGAGGAGCTCGGCTCTACGTTCGGGTTCGTGCGAGGCGTCGTCCTCGCGTCCGCTCACGGCGACCTCGAGCTCCTCGCCTGGACCCAGAACGAGAGGCCGACGGACGTCGCCGCCGGCATCGACGAAGCGGTGTCGCGGGCCTGGAAGGAGCACACGAGCCAGCTGCTGCGCGCGATCGACCCCGATACGGATCCCCGGCTGGCGTCGCTCATGCCGGACGCTCGGAACGTGCTCGTCGTCCCGCTGCTCCGCGACCGTCGACAGGGGCTCGGGGCCGTCGTTGTCGAACGTGGAGGCGGGCATCCCGCCATGCGCCGATGGGTGGTGGCGATGGTGGAGCAATTCGCCGAGCACGCGGCCCTCGCGCTGCACAACGCCTGGCTCACGGAGGAGCGCGAGTCGCAGCTCCGGATCATCCAGGGCCTCGAGCAGCAGCTCCGGGCCCACAACGAGGAGCTCGAGGCGAAGGTCGCGGAGCGGACGGAAGAACTGCGAGAGGTCATCGCCGAACTCCAGGAGATCGACGAGCAACGACGCAGGCTCCTGGAGCACGTCGTGCGAGCTGCCGAGGAGGAACGCACCCGGATCGCGCACGACATCCACGACGACCCCGTGCAGAAGATGGCGGCTCTGAAGATGCGGCTCGAGTTGTTCCGCAAGAAGCATCCGGGCTTGTCCGACATCGACGAGGCCCTCGAGGTCATGCGCGTGACGATCCAGAGCATGCGCACGCTGCTGTTCGACCTCAGCCCTCCCACGCTGGAAGAAGAAGGGCTCGGGTCGGCGCTCACCTCACTACTCGAGAACTCGGACTCGTCGTTCGACTGGATGGTTGATGACGATGCGCTGGATGAAGAGCCGGCGGTCCAGACCTCGCTGATCCTCTATCGGATCGCCCAGGAGGCATTCGCGAACGCGCGGAAGCACGCGGAGGCGAGGCACATCAGCGTGACGCTGGAGCCCCGCGACGGCGGCACCTCGATGCAGATCGCCGACGACGGCGTCGGATTCATCCTGCAGGAGGCGCTCGTCGCCGCGCCCGGCCATCTCGGCCTCGCCGCGATCCGCGAACGGGCCGAGATGGCCGGCGGGTGGTCGAAGCTCTGGAGTCTCCCGGGCCAGGGCACCACGCTCGAGGTGTGGCTGCCCCGCGAGGAAGCGGACCCGGTCCTCTCTTCCGAAGACGACCAAGCCGCGGTCGCCGACGTCCTGCCTCTGGCGGGCCGGGTACGGCGACCGCGGGCGGGAGCGCCCGCGATGAACGACCAGGCCGTGGGATCCCGCGGCATCCGGAACAGATAGGAGATCGCATGGGACGCATCCGGCTGATGCTCGCGGACGACGAGGCTCCGATCCTCGAGGCGATGTGCGAGCTCATGGCGACGGACCGATTCATCGACGTCGTGGGGACCGCGCGCGATGCGAGCGAGGCGATCGACCTGGCGGAGCTCCACG
The DNA here is from genome assembly GCA_963762015.1 of uncultured Actinomycetota bacterium. Taxonomy (GTDB): domain Bacteria; phylum Actinomycetota; class UBA4738; order UBA4738; family HRBIN12; genus JAJNBA01. The sequence goes on along the minus strand of CAVXJL010000002.1, from coordinate 166,077 downwards.
AACCCGACGTGGCACTCCTCGACGTCCGGATGCCAGGGGGCGGCGGAAGCAGAGCCGCACGAGAGATCCGCCGGCGCTCCCCCGAGACCCGCATCGTCGCCCTGTCGGCCAGCACCGACCCGAGAACGGTCGCGTCGATGGTCCGCGCGGGCGCCGTGGGGTACGTCGGCAAGGATCAGCCGGCAGACGAGGTCCTCCGCGCGATCCATCGGTCGGCCGATGGACGAGCACGCATCGCGGTCGGTCGGCTCGGCGAGGTGGCGGAGCGACTCGCCGAGCACCAGGCGCTTCACGTCGGAAAGGTCGCCGAGCGGGCACGCGTCTCGACCGATCGGATCGAGGCGGCGATCCGTGGCGACAGGCTCGAAACCGTGTTCCAGCCGATCGTCGATCTCTTGGACGGCCGGGTCCGCGGGGTCGAAGCACTGACCCGGTTCATGACCAAACCTCGGCGCTCACCCGAGACCTGGTTCGCGGAGGCCGCGGGTCAAGGGTTGCTGCCGCAGCTCGAGCTCGCCGCCGCGACGAACGCGCTCGACCACATCGACCGGATCCCCGAAGGCGTCTACCTCTCGGTGAACGTCTCACCGGAGACGCTTCGCGACCCTCGTCTGGTCGAGATGCTTCGGGGGATACCTGCGCGACGCCTGGTTCTGGAGCTCACTGAGCGGTCTCCGATCGTGGACTACGACGAGGCGAGGGCATGCGTGGCGGTGGCCCGCGAACTGGGTTGCCGGCTCGCGGTCGATGACGTCGGAAGTGGATTCTCCGGACTCGGCCACGTCGTCGAGCTCTCCCCCGACCTCGTGAAGTTCGATCGGAGCCTGGTCCGTGGCGTCGACTCGGACCCCACCAAGCGCGCACTGATCGCACGCCTGACGTCGTTCGCGGCCGAGGTCGGGATGGAGGTCGTGGCCGAGGGGATCGAAACCGAAGTGGAGCTGGACACCCTCCGCGCGCTCGGCGTCGAGACGGGGCAGGGGTTCCTCCTCGGTCGTCCCGGCCCGATGCCCGCGACGATCGGCGGATCCTTGCGGTGGCCGCGGGCCTACCGGATGAGCGGCTCGAACGCGCCGACGCTCCGGACGGGCACCTGATTCCCTCGTGCGAACCGTGAGACATATCGCTGATCGACTGAGCAGCTTGTTGCATATGCCTAGGTGAGGCCCGACCCGATCGGAGCCGGCCTCGTCACGTCGCGTACCTCCACCCCTACAGCTTCGTCGAAACCAAGCCGTAGTACGAGGCAAGGGATATCGCGTATCGACAGGAGCAAGAGGCCTCGATGACACCGTCGAATCTCGCCGAAGCGCTGCAACTGACCCAAACGCTCGTCTACGGGGCTCTGTTCGTGGTCGCCCTCGTTCAGTGGCGCCGCCGGCCCGGGCCGGCGAGCGCGTGGCTCGTCGCCACCTTCGGTGTGCTCGCCGCCGTGTCGTGGCCGGACAGTTCCTGCCCGAGGAGTCCACCCACCCCGCCGTCGAATGGGCGACCAGGGCACTCCTCGCGATCCTGGTTCTGTTCCCGTATCTCCTCTATCGATTCACGACTTCCCTTGTGCGGCCGATCCCGTGGGTGAACGTGGTGGGGACGGTGCTCACGGCCTCATTATCGATCGTGGCCTTCCTCCTCCCGCCTTTCCCAGAGCAAGACGCCGCGACACCGAAGGCGCTCAGTGTCTACCTCGTCGCCTTGCTGGTGCAGTGGGTGTTCCTGTCCGGGGCCGTCGCCGTGCGACTCTGGCGAGCGGGCAGAGGCCAATCCACCGTCGCACGTCGCCGGATGCGGACGATGAGCCTCGGCGCGACCGGCCTTGCACTGGCGCTCGTGCTGAGCGGCAACTTGTCCGACGGCGGAGTGACGGAGACCCTCGTGCAGCTCCTCGTCCTGGCAGCCGCTCCGCTGATGCTCATCGGCTTCGCGCCCCCACGGATGCTCCGGGTCGCGTGGCGTCAGCGTGAAGACGCCGCATCTCGAGACGCCGCTCTTTCCCTGATGGAGGCGACGACGACCTCAGAGGTCGCGCGGACCTTGCTCCCTCACGCTCGCAAGCTCCTCGGCGCCCCCCTCGCGATCCTCGAAGATTCGAGCGGCGCGATCGTCGCGAGAGACAGGCTCGACGGACAGGCCGACCTGGGGCCCGACGATCCGCTCGATCATCGCGCGGTCGAAGCGCTCAACGGCGCCGTGGTGAGCGTTCCACTCCGATCGGGGCGCCTGGTCGTCATCACGAGCCCCGTGACGCCGTTCTTCGGCAACGACGAGATGTCGGAGCTGAAGAGCCTGGCCGCCCAGGCGGACCTCGCGCTCGCCCGGAACGAGTTGCTCGACAGCCAGCGGAGGCTCGCGGCGATCGTCGAGTCCTCCGATGATGCGATCACCTCGCTGAGTCTCGACGGCACGTTCACGAGCTGGAACAAGGGAGCCGAGAGGATCTACGGATACCGCGCCGAGGAAGTCGTGGGGAAGCCCATCTCGATGCTGGTTCCCGCCGAGCGCCGAGACGACGTTCCGATGCTCCTCGAGAGGCTCGCGACCGGCCAGAGCATCGAGCACTACGAAGCGGGACGGCGGACGAAGGACGGTCGAACGATCGATGTCTCGATGACCATCTCTCCTCTCCTGGACGGGGATGGACGTGTCATCGGGGGTTCCACGATCGCCAGAGACGTGAGCGAACGAAGGAAGTCGGAGGAAGAGCGCGAAGCTGCACGCGAAGCGGCGGATCGCGCGAATCGAGCCAAGAGCGAGTTCCTGTCCAGGATGAGCCACGAGCTCCGGACACCGATGAACGCGGTGTTGGGTTTCGCCCAGCTGCTCGAGCTGGACGATCTCTCGCCCGAGCAGTACGAGGCGACCGGCGAGATCCTCAAGGCTGGCCAGCACCTCCTCGAGCTGATCGACGAGGTCCTCGACATCGCCCGTATCGAGGCCGGGAAGCTCCGCCTCTCTCTGGAGCCGGTCGACGCGGTCGCCGTGGCGGAGGAATCCATCTCTCTGCTCGCTCCCCAGGCGCGGCAGGAAGGCGTGACGGTGTCGATGGAGAAGCCGGACTCATCGGATGCCGTCTTCGTGGTCGCCGATCGTCAACGGTTGAAGCAGGTGATGCTGAACCTCATCTCCAACGGCATCAAGTACAACCGAGAACATGGCACGGTCCACGTCTCGATCGACAGCGCCGACCGAGGCAGCCGTATCAGGATCCACGTGACCGACAGCGGGCGGGGGATCCCCCCCGAGCGGATCGAACAGCTCTTCGCTCCGTTCGAACGCTTGGGGGCCGAGCAGACGGGCATCGAAGGAACAGGTCTTGGTCTCGCGCTCACGAAGCCGCTCGCGGAGGCGATGGGCGGGGTGCTCTCGGTGACGAGCGAGGCGGGCAAGGGAAGTACGTTCTCCGTGGAACTCGCCTCGACGGTCGACGCACGGACGGAGGACGATCCGATCTCCCAGGAGGACCGGACGGTCGAAGCGACGCTCTCGACCCCTCGGACGATCCTCTACGTCGAGGACAACCTCTCGAACCTCAAGCTCATGGAACGTGTTCTCGCCCGGAGGGTCGGGATCACGCTCCTGTCGGCGATGCAGGGGAGCATGGGCGTCACCCTCGCTCGCGACCATCGACCCGAGCTGATACTGCTGGACCTGGACCTTCCCGACATGCGTGGAGAAGAGGTCCTGGCGCGTCTCCATTCAGATCCGGTGACGGTGGATCTCCCGGTGGTCGTGATCTCCGCAGACGCTACGAGCGGGCAGCGAGCGCGGTTGGTCGAGGCGGGTGCGCGCGACTTCATCACCAAACCGTTCGAAGTGGACCGGCTCCTTCAGCTCATCGACGAGTTCTGCGGAACCCCCATCGAGGCCGGCGCGACGCCGAGGCAGCCATGATGCAGGCGGGCTCCTCCCTGGGAAGCGAAGAAGAGCAGCCGGCCGAGGTCAAGGCCAGGGAAGACGTCGTCGAGGCTCGGATCCTCCTCGTGGATGACGAGCGGGCCAACGTGCTTCTCCTCGAGCGGATCCTGCAGAAGGCCGGCTACTGCAACATCCGATCGTCGACGGACCCGACGTCGGTCCTCGGGTTGGTCGAGGAGTTCCGACCCGACCTGCTGCTCCTCGATCTCAAGATGCCCGGTCTGGACGGCTTCGAGATCCTCGAGTTGCTTGGTACCGGAGCGCACGGTCGCGACCTTCCGGTGTTGGTGCTCACGGCCGATGCGACCAAGGACGCGAAGCGACGCGCGCTGGCCGCCGGCGCCAGGGACTTCTTGACCAAACCGCTCGACGTGGACGAGGTGCTGCTTCGGATCGCGAACATGCTCGACATCAGATCGCTCACCATGGAGCTGCGAGCCAAGAACGCGACGCTCGAAGACCGAGTGACCGAGCGGACGAGGGAGCTGGAGGAATCGCACATCGAGACGTTCGAGCGACTCGCGCTCGCGGCCGAGTACCGGGACGACGACACCGGCCAGCACACGCGGCGTGTCGGCCGCATGGCGGCGATCCTCGGGCAGGAACTCGGACTCGCATCCGATGTCGTTCAGTTGCTCGAGCGCGCCGCCGGCCTCCACGACGTGGGGAAGATCGGAGTACCGGACGCGATACTCCTCGCGCCACGCAAGCTCACCATCGAGGAGTTCGACGTCGTGAAGACCCATACGGTGATCGGAGCCAAGATCCTCTCGGGGAGCTCGTCGCCCTTGATGATGATGGCGGAGGAGATCGCGTGGTCACATCACGAACGGTGGGACGGTCGTGGCTACGCCGGCGCCATCGCAGAAGAGATCCCGCTGATGGGAAGGATCACCACCGTCGCCGATGTCTTCGACGCCTTGACGCACGAGCGGCCCTACAAGGAGGCGTGGCCACTGGAGCGCGCGATCGAGGAGATCGCTGCCCAGCGAGGGGAACAGTTCGACCCCCGCATCGTGGATGCCTTCGTGGCGATCCAGGAGCATCTCGCGGTCGCGGCGATCGGCCCCGCCTCCGTGTTGGCCCAGGGCACCTGACGGCGCTCGGGATCCGCTAGGCGAGGAGCGAGGCGGAGAACGGGAAGGGGCAGAGCACCCGGCACCCCTCGTTGGTGACGACGACCTGATCGCCCAGCTTCACGCCGTGCTCGGAGCCGACCTCACCTGCGTACAGCTCGATGACGAGCGCCATGTCCTCCTCGATGACGGTGTCGGGGTTGGACTGACGGTCCTGTGGATGGCAGACGCTCGGGTTCTCCTCTTCCAAGCCGATCCCGTGGATCATGCACTCGTACCGTTGCGCGAGGTAACGCTCGGGGATCGGCGGTGCGAGCGAGGCGAGCTCGGCGCAGCTGATGCCCGGTCGGACGAGCGCCTCCATCCCCTGCAGCCAGTCGTGGGCCGACCGGTACGCATCACGCTGCTCCGGCTCCGGAGCCGCATCACCTACGGGGAACGTCCTCGAGACGCAGAAGAACATCCCCTCGATCCCCACCGTGTCGGTGTCGACGTAGACGAGATCACCGACCTCGAGGCGCCTGTCGGTCACCTCCGCGCGCCAGGGGTTCGTGTGGGGACCGCTGCAGACGGTCGTCGTCGCCAGGTACTCGCCACCGCCACGGACCATCACGTCCGTCAGCACCGCCAGGAGCTCACGCTCGCTGATCCCGGGAGCGATCGCCCCTTCGAACGCCGCGAGCATGTCCATCACCATCGAGGCGTTCCCATCGAGCAATCGCAGCTCCTGAGGAGTCTTGATCCGGCGCGCTTCCTGTGTGACCGGCGCCGAGTCCCGGATGGCCACGCCTCGATGCTCGAGCGCGACGTAGGCCGGTGCCCCCAGTCGGTCGACGGCGACGATCTCACCCGTCGAGCCGAGCTCCTTGATGGCCGCCAACGTCTCCTCGGCCCACGCGTCCGCCTCGGATCGGGGATCGTCGTAGAACTCCCAGGCGTGCATCGGACGCACGTCGGGTGCACGAAGTGCCGACCGATGCATCGAGTTCGCGTGCTCGAACAGGATGGGCGTTCCTTCCTGCGGTACCACGGCGCAGCGAACGAAGGTGCTCATCGCGTAGACCGGCATCGCGCTCGCGCCCGTCGCGTAACGGATGTTCGGTTCGTTGAAGAGCACACAGACCTCGACGTCATGCCGCCGCATCGCTGTCTGCAGCCTCGCCAGTCGCTCGAGGCGGAGCGCTTCGACGTCGTATCCGGCCTCGGTCATGCCACGCCCGGATCGGGCGACACTCATCGAGCAGGCGATGCCTCGAACGCCGGATCGCACAGGATCAGCTCGGCATCCGTGACGATCGCGTGGATGCGCTCGTCACTCGGCATCTGCGGCACCTCCGGAACGATCTGCTCCTCGAACGCCAGACCGATACGGCCCGTGCGGGGGCCCAACCGGCGCAAGAGATCGTCGACGAAGCCGGCCCCTTCTCCGAGCCGACCGCCGGTGCGGTCGAAGGAGAGTCCGGGAACGACGATGACGTCGACCTCGTCGAGCGGTACCGCCCGCCGGTACCGGGGATGCACCCCCCCGTAGGGGGCATCGACCACCGGGTCGGTCGGCCTCCATTCGGTGAGTTGCAGCTCGTCGTTCAGGACGAATGGCAGGAAGATCCGTTTCCCTTCCTGCTCGGCCAACCGGATCGCGAGCGGTCCGGTCATCACCTCGGACCCGATCGAGAAGTAGATCGCGATCGCGTCCGCCTCGCGGAACCGCCGCAGCTCGTACAACCTCTCGAGGATCGCCTCCGAGTGCTCCAGCCGGCGCACCGGATCGATCCCGTCCCGAACCTGCCGCGCTCGCTCCCGCAGCGAGGGATCCCCCGTCATACCTTCGCCTCAACGACCTCGACGGAATCCGACACCTTCGACCGCCAGATGTGACCATCGTCTGCCTGGATAGCCGCCAATGCCTGTTTCATGCGATCCAGCACCTGCACGGCGTCCCTATCGAACACCTCTCCTTGCAAGAGCTGCTGGATGTCGGGCTTGTATTCGGGCTTCCCGGAGAAACGCGTGAAGAGCTCCTGGAGCTTGTAGTAGAGCGTGATCCACTCGTACCAGATCTGGACGCCTCGGTCGACGGTCTCCTGGTATTCCCCGAAGGCCTCGGCCTCGTCCCCGAGCAGCGCCCGTTCGATCGCCTGCGAAGCGAACTGCCCGGAGCGCATCGCCACGGACACGCCGGAGGAGAAGATCGGATCGACGAATCGTGCCGCGTCGCCGACGAGGAGCCAGCCGGGGCCGGCGAACTCGTCCATCTTGTAGGAGTAGTCCCCCTCGATGTAGTAGGGCTTCACGCGCTCGGCGCCGTTCAGGATGTGCCGCGTGTTGGCCGTCATCTGCAGGAGTTCATTGAAGAACGTCTCGTGATCCTGGCCCGACTTGAGGAAATCGGACTTCTCCGTGACGGCCCCGACGCTCGTGATGCCGTCGTAGATCGGGATGTGCCAGACCCAGCCTCGGTTCACGGGGAGGAAGTGGATGTGGATGTATTCCTCCGTTTCCGGCGACGGTGGATTCACTCCCTTGAACCACGAGTAGATCGCGAACTGGTTGAATTGCTTGTCCTTCTCCCAGATCCCGAGCTGCTTCCCGATGAGACAACGACGGCCGCTCGCGTCGACCACGTACCGGGACCGGAGGTCGAACTCCTTCCCCAACACGCGGACACGCACGCCGACCGCCCGATCACCTTCGAACAGGACCTTGAGCACGCTGATCCCCTGGATCACCTCCGCGCCGAGCTCGCTCGCGTGCCGGAGGTACATCGCGTCGAATGCAGCTCGATCGACGTGGTACGTGTACTCGGGGTTCGGGATGTTCTGCGGCACGTCGGCGAACGTCACCACGAACTGTGATCCGACCTTCCCCTCGGTCCCGGTCCACGTCGCACCGGGCTTCTTGACGAACTGCGAGCTCTCGAGCTTCTCCCAGAACCCGAGGTCGTGTGTGACGATGTTCGTCGCCGGGACGAGGGACTCCCCGACGTGCTCCCGAGGATGGATGTCCCTCTCCAGGACCATCACGCTTGTGCCCCGCCCGGCCGAGGTAGGCGCCGACGGTCGCTCCCGCCGGTCCTCCTCCGATCACGATCACGTCTGCGTCGAGCTCCTGTCCGTTCAGCTCCGACTCGCTCATCCGATCATCGCTCCCTTCTTCGTCGATATCGTCGGTCCTGGTTCCGCCGCCGCCTCCGCGTCGGCGCGCTTCATGCTCCATCGCATCAGCGGCGCGGCGATGATCGTCGTGATCACCGCGATCAGAACGACGATCGCGTACGTCGCCTCGGTCACGACGCCGGCCGCGAGTCCGATCGCGGCGATCACGAGCTCCATCGCGCCGCGCGCGTTCAAGCCGAATCCCACCGCGAGCGCCTCCCAGCGCGGCAAACCACCGAAGCGTGCACCCAACCCCCCGCCCACGATCTTGCCCAAGCACGCGATCGCGATGGCGATGACCGCGAAGAGCAACGCGCTCGACCGCAAGGTCGTCAGGTCGACCTTGATCCCGGTGTACGCGAAGAAGAACGGAACGAAGAACCCCATGCCCACGTGGCGGATCGCGTCCTGCGTCTCCGGCTTGGGCGGGATCCGACCCAACAGGATCGACGCCACGAAGCATCCCAGGACGAGGTGAACGCCGATCGCCTGGGTGGCGGCGCCCGCGCCGAACACGAGCAGCATCATCACCGAGAGCTCCGCGTACGGCGCCTTCAGACGCCGCGCGAAGCGCATCGATCCACGGACGAGCTTCCGTCCGATCGTGAACGCGCCCGCGAGGAACACGGCGGTGAGGGTGAGCATCCATGCGACGTGAGCGGTGTCCACGCCACCGGAGGCGAGACCCACGACGACGGCCAGTACCACCCAGCCGATCGTGTCATCCATGATCGCCGTCGACAGGATGACCATCCCGACCCGCGTGCGGTAAAGGTCGAGATCCATCAAGATCCGGGCGATCACCGGGATGGCAGAGATCGACATCGCCGTCGCCAGGAAGAGGGCGAACACGGGCTGATCCACGCTGGGAGGCACGAGCGACGCCGGGAAGAGCATCCCGAGCGCGAAGCCAAGGATGAACGGGAGCCCGAACCCGCCGATCCACCCGCCGAGCACGGCGCGCGGCACGCTCCGAAGGACGCCGAGGCGCGTCTCCAGCCCGCCCAGGATGATCAGGAAGATGATCCCGGTCCACGAGAAAAGCTCAAGCAGGCTCCGCTGCTCGGGTCCGGGCGGGAACAGGGCTTCGAACGCCTCCGGCCAGACCCATCCCAACAGGGAGGGCCCGAGCAGCATCCCGACGAGCAGCTCACCGACGTGGAGGGGTATCCCGATGCGTGCCGCGAGCTCCCCGCCGACCCGGGCGGCGAGGAACAGGACGACGACTTCCACGAGGAAAAGGAGCAGCTGGTGGTCGGTCATGAGAGACCCGAATATAGGAAGGGTGCTTCCTGTATCGGATGGCCCATCCCGCGTAGATTCCCTACGGAAAGAGTGCGACGGGCCGTGACTCCTTCCCGGCGACCGGCACCGGCGGGCGCCTGCCGCCGGTCAGTTCTCGACCGTGAGGGTCGTCTCCATGCCCTGGCCGCGGTGGAACTCGCAGAACAACGTGTAGGTCCCGGGTGAGAGATCGATCGTCTCGGTGGCCGTCTGCCCCGCATCGACCTGGACGTCGATGTCCTCCCCCTCGATCGTGAACGTGTGCGGCGATCCGCCCTCGTTCACGAGCTCGATCTCGCCGGCGGCGATCACCGGATCCGCCGGCTCGAAGGTGTTGTCGCGCATCGTCACCCTCGAGGTGGCGGACGCTCCGTCCGCGCCAGCAGCCTCGTTTCCATCGCCGCCTCCACACGCGGCGAGCAGCACCAGGCTGAGGCCGGCGATCGACAGCATCCTCATCGTCTTCCACATGCTCGTTACCTCCTTGGGACCGGAGCCGATCGCTTGCCGGCTCACGTCGGATCGACGACGCGCACGGCGCCCTGCATCGTCGGGTGGATCTGACAGAAGTACGCGAACGTCCCCGTGCGATCGAACGACGTCGAGAACTCGGAGCCCTCATCGAGCGTTCCTGAGTCGAACGAACCGTCCTCGGCCGTCACCGTGTGGGGCGTGGGATCCACGTTCCGCCAGGTCAACTCGGCGCCGCTCTCGATCTCGATCGGGGTCGGCGCGAAGGCGAAGTCGCCGATCTCGACCCGGTCGGGTGCTGCGCGCTTCGGATCGACGCGAACGAGCGGGGCATCCCGGCGCACGACGAGGGTCGTGCGCATCCCGAGATCGTCGTGCTCCGCGACGAAGCACTCGATCTCGTACACGCCGGGAGCCAGGTCGAGCGGGATCCGCACGGTCTCGCCGGGACCGAACGCCGGACCCTCGACCTCGGATCCGTCACCATGACCCGAATGACCGTGCCCGCTGTTGCTGCCGGCCTCCTCGATCTTCATCTCGAAGCCGTGCACCAGCTGTCCCACGTTTCGCACGACGAGCGTGACCGGCCCGGGTCTGATCGCGTCCGCCTCGAGCGTGATCGCGAACTCACCGAACCCGAGCCCGAGACCACCCCGGCGCGGATCCACTCGCTTGACCCCGAGCGGCGCAGCCGGCTCCGCCGCAACGGTCGTGCCCGACGGGTCGGAAGCGGCTTCGGGTGCCTGCGACGCTCCGTCGGCCAGCGAGCAGGCTGCGGTCGCCACCGAGAGAGCCACGAGAGGGTCAGCCCCTTCACGTTCACTTCATGGCACCCAGCCTGCGTGCAGGCGCTCCAAGCACCTGTGAAGCGATGGCTAAGAGTTCGGTAAGGAGCCGATCGACGGGATCAGGTCGTCGCCGTCGACCGGGTCGGCGCGCCGGGATCCATCCTCGGGGATCGCCGTGATCTCCTCGGCGGCGGCCCGCAGGTCCTCGAGCACTTCGCGCGCTCGAGCCTGCGTTTCGGGCTGATACGGATCGCCTTGCAGGACCCCGGCGACCCGTCCTCGGCCGTCGGGGCTCGCCACGTACCGGGTGAGGACGTCCGGCCTCTCGGAGAACATCGAGATCAGGTCCCGCCGACCGTCGACCCCGGAAGCCACGCGCGCCCGGTATCCCTCGAACAGTTCGGTCTCCTCCCCTGTCCGAAGGGCCTCGGTGATGGTCTCGAGGGCCAGCAGGGACGAGAACAGCGAGAGGTCGACGCCCGACGAGAAGATCGGATCCATGAAGCCGAGCGCGTCACCGACCAGCATCCACCCCGGCCCGGCGGCACGATCGATCGTGGAGGCGTGATCCTCTTCGATCCGGAAGGGCCGTACACGGTGAGCATCCTTCATCGCGTCCTTCGATGTCGGGTTCCGCTGGATGAGCGCATCGAAGAACTGCTCGGGGTCCTCCCCCGGCCGCTCGCAGATCCCGCTCGTCGAGGACGACCCCGATCGAGCTGCGTCCCTTGCGCAGCGGGATCTGCCATGCCGACCCCCGGTTCAACCCGAGGAGATAGAGGAGCGTGAACCCGTCGTAGCGTTCCGGAGGCGCCTTGACGCCCTCGAACCAGGAGTGGAGGGCGAAGCGACTGGATCGCGGACCCTTCCTCGTCACGTCCGGCCGGCCCGCGAGGACGCCCTGCGGACCCGATGCGTCGACGACGACCTTCGCGAAGAGGTCTCGCTCCCAGCCGTCGGATACCTGGGCACGGATCCCGACCACGCGTCCGTCGTCGAAGATCACGTCCTGCGCATTCACTCCCTGGAGCACCTTCGCGCCCATCTCGTGGGCGTGGCGGAGCAGGATCGCGTCCAGCTCGTCGCACTCGAGGTTGTACGTGAAAGGCTGCCTGATCCCTTCGACCGGGACCTCGACCGACGACATCTCCTCGAACGTCCAGAGCGGCGAGCCTGTGCCGTTCCATGCGGTTCCGGATCTGTGGACGAACCCGGCGTCGTTCAGCTTGTCGATGACACCGAGTTTGTCGAACACGACGTTCGTGGAGGGCGAGGACCACTCGCCGGTTTCACCGCGCGGGTGGATGTCCTTCTCGATGATCAGGGTCTTCGTCCCGTCCCGGGCGAGCAGCCCACCGAGCGCGGATCCGGCCGATCCTCCACCGACGACGATCACGTCGGCGTCGTGCTCGCGTGCTTGCGTCATGTCCGTCGCCCCCGTGCGGTCCGACGGCATGCCCCCTTCGTCACGATCCGCTCACCTGCAGAGCCGGAACCTGGGCGAGAGGCTGGAAGGCTCCCACCCGCCGGGCGCCGGTCTCGGTGAGGTACCACGTCTCCGGTCGCACCCCGAAGGCTCTCTCGACACGGTCCATCGAGCGCCGTCGCCGGTCGCGGATCTCGACGAGCCGCGACAGTGTCTCGCCGGGTCCTCGTCCGAAGGCGGTTCGGACGTGACAGTCCTGGTGGGCCACGAGGACGACCCGTTGCGGGGGCTCGGCGTCGATCGCGACCGACATGACGCCGAGCATCAGGCTGCCCTCCGAACCCGTGAGGGACGCCGCCCCGCCTGGCCACAGGACGACCTCCGCCTGAGCCAGCAGGCCTTCGGCCGCCAAGAGGTCCCGGAGAGGTTCCTGGTACCGGTGATCGCTGCACGCGAGGACGAGGGCGTGTCTCCGCCCGCCACTGGGTCGCGTCGCCCGGGGGCCGCTCGCGAGCGCCCCAACGAGGTCGCTCACCTCGTGGTCGACCGCCCAGGGGTCCGGCAGCGAACGATCGCCCCGGACCTGGTAGTGATTCCGCCGCCCCGTCCGGCGCCGCTCGACGAATCCGGCCTCGACGAGGTCGCTCACGATGGTTTGCGTGGCTCGGGGGCTGATCCCGATCTGCTCGGCGAGCTCACGGAGAAGCAGGTCGGGGCGTCGAACGACCGCCACCATCGCCATCCCGTGGCGCGAAAGGAACGACCACCCATCCCGCATGGCTCGGAATATAGGAAGCGGGCTTCCGTCGTTGATGGCCCAGCCGCCGTAGTTTCCCTACGCGGTCTGGGGCGTGGGGTCGACTCCCTCCCTGGGCTCGTCCTCCGTTGGCAGGAGCCTCGCCAGGCGCCGCCCTCGTGACACGACGTCCCCCTCCCTCGCGAGCCACGAAAGGAACACACCGGGGAGGGGCGTCCGGATGAGTGTCTTGGTCGTGCCTGTGCGCAACTCGGCGATCACGAAGTCCTGCTCGAGCCGGCGCCCTTCCCGGATCCTGCGGAGATGGATCCTGCCCCTGCCGGGTGACACGACGATGCGTTCGAAGAACGGAGGGAACTCGCCATCCATCTCGCGAAGGGCCATCTGTCGCTCGTGACCGTTCGTGGCTCGGTCCGGTTCACGGCCGACGTCGGGATCAGGCCCCTGGCTCCCGTCGACGGAGCGCCGGATCTCGTCGAGCAGGTTCTCTATCCTGGACAGGCGGAGTGCGTGCGCCGCGCGATCGGAGACCTCCCACGCCGGCGGGTCTCCGCCGAGGAGGTAGTCGGCGATCCGGATAGCCTCGGCGAGCTCGAGGTGCGCCTTCGTGATCGCGATCCGACATCTCGCGAGCGACGTCTTCGCGCGTTCGGGCGTCATCGGTATCAGGGGTGCTCTTTCGAGATCCATGGATCCCACGTCCCCCCTACAGCCACGGCATGTGACCGGTCCGTTCGATCCGGTCGGGCATCGAGCGTAGGAGTCGAGCGGCTCGGCTCCATCGCTCGACTGCGTCATCTGCGGTACGCCGTTCGGCGCACTCGCTCGAAAGCTTCCTAGAGGTACCCGAGCATCCCGAGGTGACTCTCGATCTCGTCGAGCTCGGTGGAAGAAATCTCGGCGCCGGGCTCGGCCGCAGGCTCGAACGGGACGACCACGTCCGCGAAGCGGTCCATGAGGTCGGGGCGGCTGGCGGAGAGGTCCTGCTCCTCGCCACGGGTCCGCGGCCAGGTCGAACAACCGGCGGGAACCATCGGAGCCGACGAGGAGCTTGAGCTCGCCACGTCGTGCGGCCCAGGCGCGCCTGCGCAGCGCGCGTTGCGCCTCGGGGTCCCCGGCGAGCTCTCCCTCCGCCATCCGACGGGCGCCGGCCGCTTCCGAGTACGCCGACTCGTACCACGACAGGATCGGCGCTTCGTCCGAACGGGTGAACACCGACGGCCCGGGGGCCTCGAGCCCCGCGGCACCGAGGATCGTGGCGGGAACCAGCTGTGTCGAGACCGGTTGGACCGACGTCCCCCTCGGCACGGTACCTTCCGGACCCGCGACCAACAGGGGGACGTGGAGGAGCGTCTCGGCCAGCGATCCCTGGTGACCGAGGAGATGATGCTCACCGAGATTCTCCCCGTGGTCACCGACCACGACGAGGATCGTGTCCCGGTCGGTCTCGATCTCGGAAGCGATATCCCCGAGACGCGAATCCAGGTACGACGACGCCTCCGCGGTAGAGCGCCTTCAGGAACGCGAGGTCCGCCGGCGGAAGCTCCTGTCTCCGAACGTTGTACGCGACGACGAACTCGTTCGTGAGCCGGGCGTTCACGTTCGCGGCCGCGACCCTTCGGATGCTCGCCCGAGGGCCGAACGGCCGAGGAGCGAGGTAGGGCATATGCGCCTCCATCAGGTTGAAGAAGGCGAAGTACGGACCGCGTTCCGATCGGCGGCGGAGCCACGACCGGAACGACGTCACGGCCTGGAGCGCTCCATTGTCGCGAGCCCCGCGTGCCGCATCGACGCTCCGCTTCCCCCAGCGAGCGGCCCGAGCCGCAGGCGCGGGCATCCAGGACGTCAACGGGCGCCGACTCCGCTCGCCCTCGACCTGCCAACGAGGACTCCTCACGTCACGCCACGTCTCGACGAACGTGTCGAATCCGGCGTTCCAGCCCATCCGGGGCGTGATCCACGGATTCGCGCTCGCCGCGAAGGTCTCGTACCCCGCCCCGTGGAGGCGGAGCGGGAGCCAGCGATCGGCGAGCTCACCGATCCTTCCGGTCACCGGGCGGAGCTGGCCGTCCGGGAGCGCGAGATCGCCCGTGAGACCGTGGCGGAAAGGTTCCAACCCACTGAAGAGGGAGCCGTGTGCGGGCAGGGTCCACGGTGCGGAGGACACGGCCCGAGTGAACAGCGATCCCCCGGCCCGCGAGGTCCGAGAAGGTGGAACCGGGAAGGTCGTTCCCGATCACGTCCGCGCGCGTCGTGTCGAGGACGACCATGACGATGTTCGGGCGATCGCGCACGTCTAGATCGCCTTCCAGACTGCGCCGTACCAAGGAACGCGCTTGCCGCGCCGTCGCGGCACGGGGAGCGTCGCGACGCGCTCGAAGCCCGCGAAGGCGATCATCGTCTCCAGCGCTTTGACGCTCAGCTTCCACACGCCCGCGCCCCGCTCGGCGGTTCGATCGGCCACCCGTCCGGACCGTGATGAATCTCGCCCACGAACCAGGAACCCGGATGATCCTCGACGTCTGGAGCAGAAGATGCCCGCCCGGTCGAGTCACGCGGCGAAGGTTGTCGAGGACGAGAACGGGGTCCGCCACGTGGTACAGCCCGCCGAGCGCCATCGTGACGTCGAACGGAGGATCGACAAGCCGAGGGAGGTCGTACACGTCGCCCGCGACGAACGACGGCGCCACCGGGAGCGACTCCGCCACGAGCCCAGCGATGAAGCGGGCGCATTCAAGACGGGGCGGGTCGTAGTCGACGCCCACGATCTCCTTGGCTCCCAGACTGGCGGCCTCGAAGGAGAACGCCCCGTTCGCGCAGAACACGTCGAGGACCCGAGCCCCCGGCGTCAGCCGTTCGAGCCAGGGGAGGATCATCTCGCGCTTCCAGCCGTTCGCGAGCTCGAGACGCTCCGCGTGTGGATGCTGCGGGCTGGCGGCGTTCGCGAACTCGAACCGCGTGAACCACCAGGTCGGCTCGGTCGTGCGCAAGGCTTCCACCTTGGACTCGGGGAGCACGACGTCCAGACGTACCGTCATCTGCTCACTCCACGTATCCCAAGGTCCGCAGATGCTGCTCGATCTCTTCCTCTTCGCTCGCCGTAACGTCCGGCGGCTCTCCGCCCGGCCGGGGAAGGTCCTCGGGAGGCGTCGTGAGCGGAGGGAGCTTCACCAGGTCGTCTCGCGCCTTGCCTTCGATGTACGCAGGCGCCTCGATGCCGAGGAGCCCGAGCACGGTCGGCGCGACGTCGACGATGTCGGCTCGTGGATGGACCGCACGTACACCGGACCCGTGCAGGATGAAGACGCCGTCGGGGTCGTGGAGCCCGGAAGCCTCGGTCCAACGATCGAAGAGCTCGGCGCCCCCCAGACGGGTCGACGGCACGAACGGCTGATGCGTCT
The DNA here is from genome assembly GCA_963762015.1 of uncultured Actinomycetota bacterium. Taxonomy (GTDB): domain Bacteria; phylum Actinomycetota; class UBA4738; order UBA4738; family HRBIN12; genus JAJNBA01. The sequence continues at coordinate 149,807 of CAVXJL010000002.1, read as the reverse complement.
CCACGAGGAGGTCCGGGAAGCCCTCCGCGTTGGCTCCCACCTCTTCTTTCAACATCGTGCGGCGGACGACGGGGGCGCCCGATGCATCGCGAACGGCCTCCAGCTCCGATCGGAGTCGTTCGATGAGTGCCGTGGCCGCCTCAGGCCCCACCCATCCCTCACGCTTGCGGCCCGCCCTGTTCACGACCACCCCCGCGAGTCGCGTGTGCGGGAACCCGACCGCGTAGAGGGAAGACCGGGCAGGATCCAGCATCGAGGGCTCAGGCGAAGGGCTGCCCCGGCGAGCCGCCCACCGGCGAAGCAGAGGCCGGGCGAGGCGACGGATGCCCGAGCGACTCGCGACCGTTCGTCGGAGCCCGCCGCCGGGCACGGAGAGGTATCCCGCCTCCCGGAGCCACCGGTTGAGGAAGAAGCGCTGTGCCGGCGGAGGACCGAACCCGTGATCGGCGACGACCATGATGGTCACGTCTGGACCGGCCGCGGCCAGGATCCGATCGATCGCCGCGTCCAGGGTCCGGTAGCACGACTCGACGAGCGCCCCGTGCGGCGCGGATCTTCCCGAGACCATCGCATCCTGATCGGGCCACGCGCGGTGTGAGATCCGATCCGGCCCGACGAAGATCGACCACGCCGAGGTCGACGTCACCGGTGAGCATCTGCGCAGCGGCGCGACCCCGCTCGATCGTGACGACGCTCAGATCCTCCAGATAGGCAGCGACGTCCACTTCTTCGCCCGCCGACTCCGGATCACCCGTGCCCGAGATCGACGCGACATCGATCCGGTAGTCGGGGAGCTCGGACGCCAACGACGGCGGGATAGCACCACCCCGCGGAGATGGTGTCCGGCGTGAGGAGGCCGGTCACCATCGTGCCGTTCACGGGCCAGGCCGGGTAGGTCAAGGGCATGTTGACGACCGCGACACGACGACCGGCGGCGCCCGCGACGTCCCAGAACGTGGGGAACGAGATGTCGGCGCTCGTCACGAAGCGTCGTCCTGCACGCCGATCCTCGAAGTACTCGCTGGGATCCGACGCGACCCAATGGAGCAGGCCATGCGTTCCGGGTCCGACGCCGGTCATCAAGCTGGCCCAGCCGGGGACCGTGTACCAGGGAGTCGTGGACACGAGGGTTCCGGCCGCACCCTCGTCGATGAGGCGACCGAGCGCCGGCATGACGCCCCGTTCCGCCAACGGCCTCAGGATGTCCAGCGTTCCTCCATCGAGCCCGAGGACCAGCACCCCTCCCGCGCGCATCAGGCTGCCGGCTCCTCGAGACGTCGTCGGGCACGCGAACCCGCCCCCCGCTCCGACGGCCGCGGCGAGGATGCGGCCAACGCCGCGCAGTCGCCGCACACCGGCGCCACGTCGACCCGTCATCCGGGAGAACGTGCGGAGCGCCTCTTCACGGCGACCGAGGCGGAGCAGCGTGACCCCGAGCACCTCCTCGTATCGCGCGAGGGTCGCCGGGGATCCGGCGAACGCGTCGGCATGCTTCTCCAGCAAGAGCGCGATGCCTTCGGCCCGCAACGCCTCGTCGCGGCCGACCCGGGTCTCGTCGGCGTCGTGAGCGCGGTGGACCCTGACACCGACGTGATCGACGCCGAGGAACCTCGCGACCTGAGAGAGACGGATCAACACGTCCGTGTGCTCCCCCCATATGAGCCGCGGGTCGTAACCCCCGATCCGTCGCATCAGAGCTGTGGGGACGACGTACGTGTTGAGGAACGCTCGTATCCGCACGCGCGCGAAGAGCTCGCCGAGCCGCTCACATCGGAAGGGCCCCTCAGCCGTCGACGATCACGGGTGTTCCCTCTCCCGACGCCGTCACCGGCACGATCCCGGCGATCGCGATCGACGTCCTCCGCGAACCCGGATCGAGAGAGACCGACTCGCTGCGACTCCCACTTGCCCGGCAGCCACTCGTCGTCGTCGTCGAGCGTCGCCCAGTAGCGACCGCGAGCCAGCTCCAATCCACGGTTCCGCGCCATCGGTGCACCGGTGCTCACGTCCGAGCGGACGAGCCGGACGGCGGGGTCGTTCGCGGTCGAACGGATCGAGTCCGCGGCCTCGGGGATCGATCCGTCGTCGACCACGATCACCTCGATCCCCGGGCCTTGTGAGACGACGCTCTCGACCGCTCGGGCCAGCAGTACCGGTCTGTCCTTCGTCGGGATCACGACCGTGAGCTCGGGCGTCGTGTTCACGGAACGTCGACCCCTGTGGGCGTGAGCGGGTCGACCGGGTCCTGGCTCTCGCGTGCTCCCGTCTTGGTCCGGCTGACGACGCGGCGCATCTCGGACCATTCCATCGCGAACGGCTTGGCGAAAATTCCGCCCACCAGCCAGCAGGCGGATGCCACGAACGAAACGGCGAGGGACCACGCCGCCGTAGCCGGCAAGACCAGCTCGACGAGAGCGACGGCGACGAGGAGCACGGCCCCGGAGTAGATGAACAGCTTCGACGAATCGGTGCGGAACGGAGAGACCCGCATCCGGCGGAAGAGGAGGACGCTGAAGGCCACGTTGGCGAACGTGTAGGCGATCGTGTTCGTGGCAGCTGCGCCCTCCGGGCCGAACATGCGCACCAGCACGAAGCCGATACCCAGCGTGAGTCCGAGCCCGATCCCCGAGGCAACGGCCATGTCCTTGATCGCCCCGATCGCGCTCAGGGTCACGCCGTTCAGCCCGGTCACGAGCACCACCCAGTAGCCCAGAGCGAGGATCCGCGCCACGGATCCGAGGTCTCCGTATCGCTCGCCGAAGAGCAGCCCGAGGACCGGCCCGGGCGATACGACCATCACGAGGATCAAGGGGAAACCGATCAGATACGCCCACTTGGTGATCGAGACATAGAGATCGCGGAGCTCGGTCGTCCGTTTGCGGGCGACGTAGGCCGTCGCGATGGGCACGAACAAGAGCGGGAACGCCGAGAGAACCTTGGTGGCACTCTCCGCAAGTCTCATGACGGGCGAGTACAGACCGGCCGCCTCAGGCGACCGGACCAGCCCGAGCAACATCACGTCGACGCTCCGGATGGAGAAGTAGAAGATCTGTGTGACGACCAACGGAAGCGAGAAGGCAAGCAGCATGCGGAGATCGAGCCGAGTCGTATCCAGCAACGGCCCGATCCTTCGTCTCGCCGAGAGGAGCTTGGCGGCAACGACCAACTCGGAACACGCCACGGCCACGAATCCCACGGCGTACGCCCTGATGTCCCGAACGCCGGTGGCGACGAGGGCGCCCACGACGACGACGTCGGTGATCGGAACCACGACGCTGAGCACAAGGACCGATCGGAGATCCCGGTACGCTCGCAGCGCTCCGTAGATCGCCGCGCGAAGACCGGTGACCACGACCAACGGTGCGCTGATCGCGAGCACGATCGAGGCGTCCCCGTCGCCCATGACACCGGACCCGGCGACCGCCAGCATCACCGCGATCCCCACCGCACCGGTCGCGACCCCGGCGAGGAGGCTCGCCTTGAGGAGCCGCAGGGCTCGCGCCTCGTCCCCCTCCGCTCGAGCCATCGCCATCATCCGTGCCGACCCGTTGGAGAGCCCGACGTTGCCGACGGATTCGATCAGGACCGCGATCGACAGGGCCAGCGCGATCGACCCGTATCCCGCTGCCCCGAGGGTGCGCGTCAGCAGTATCGTGACGACGAGACCCGTGACGGTCCCGAGAACCGTCCCGAGGAGCGACGTGGCCGCCCCCCGACTGACCGTGATCAGGTCACGGGGGTTCCTCCCGTGCCGTTGTTCCGTGTCCCGGGCGGCGTCGGTCTTCACCGAGACGCCACCGGCGCCGACACGAATCGAGAGCACCACGCCGAGAGGCGCTGGATCGTGAGGTCCTGCACATCGGTCGATCTGAAGGCGTGGACGATACCGGGAACCACCTCGAGCTCGTATCGGTCCTCGGGCAGATGGAGTCGATCCAACGCGAACCGGAGCTCGTCCCAGCAGAAGTCGTCGGCGCCGTAGAGGAAGTACACAGGGCATCGATCCATGACGGCTCGGATCGCACGCTCGAACGAAGGACTCACACGTTGCTCGGTAGCGAGGTTGCCCTCGCGGCGCTGTTGGGCACGGTTGTCGGCCCCTCCATCCGACCGATCCATGCCGAGCAGCTTGCGTGGGATCTCTTGGATCCGCCGCCGAAGCGACGGCCTGCGCGCGTAGACGGGGGCCGCCACCACCGCGACGGAGAGGACTTCGGGGATCCGCTGAGCAGCGCCAAGTACCACTCTCGCACCGAAGCATGTTCCCGCGAGGATCACGTGCTTGACCGGCGTCTCCTCGACGAGGAATCGAGACGCCGCCTCAACGGCCCATTCGGGGGGTGACTCGAGATCGAAGATCTGGGGGTCTCCGGAGGAGTGACCCACGCCTGGGTAGTCGAGCCGCAAGACGTACATGCCTCGACCCGCGAGCTCCCGGGCTGCTCGCACGAACATCCCGTTCCGATGGCATCGATCCCGCGCTCGGCCTGACATCAGCACGACGCCGAGATCAGAGGACTCCACCGACGGGATCGTGACGATCCCCCCGAGCATCTCGCGAGATGGGATCCACAAGGGCACGTCCACGACATCATCGATCGACGCGCCGAGCTCATCCGAGCGGTCGATCGCCGGCGTGCTCACACCGTTCCTCGGACCCAGTCGAGCGTGGACCCTCCGACGTCATCGAACAGGCGGGCGTGCGTGGCGAGGTGTCCACCGACAGGAACGCCCAAGCCGAACTCTCGGTGTCCCGGACTGTCCACCTCCGTGAGAGATGCTTCGACGCCACGGGCTTCCAGGGACATGCGAGCCCTCTCCACCTCACGCCGGACCCGTGGGTTGATCACAACGAAGTGAACCCGTGGGGGGAGAGGGTCCGCCAGATCGACGGCGTCCGGCAACCGTTGTGCGTCCATGTAGCAGGCAGATGTGAGCGGGTAGCCGAACAGGTCGACCTTCCCGCCGGAGAACAGCCGCTCACGGAGCCCGTCCGTATCGACCCTCTCGTGATCGGTTGGTTCGGACATCATGTTCGTTCTGACGAACGCCTTGAGCAGCCCGTCGAGGTAACGAACGGGATTCAGCGAGGGGTTCCAGAGCGCCGCCCCGGGAGAGTCCAACGCCCGACCGGCGCTCAATGCGACGTAGCCTCCGAAGCGAGCACCCACGGGCACGATCGCCTCGACCTCTTTCTCCCGGAGAAGGGTCCTCCCGACCTCGATGGCATCCGCCACCTGAGCCGAGGGCGTCACCTCCGAGAACGAGCCGCCGGAATCCCCATACCCGCGCGACTGGAAGCAGGCCGCGGTGAAGCCCGCCGCTGCGGCCGCTCTCGCGAATCGCAATTCAAGCGCGAAGAGCTCGAACTGCTCCCACGCGAAGGAGTGACACAACAGGAAGGCGATCGGCTTCTTCGGCCCGGTGGGCTCGACGACAGTCATCAGCAAGCGGCCGGAAGGAGTCTCGAGGAAGCGTTGTTCTTCCACCCTGCCCGTGGCTGGATCGGTGAAGCTCGAGAATCGACGTAGACCCTCTTCTACCCTCTTCGGGCTCGCCGTCGACACGTTCGTCACTGTCGTCCTCCGTGCATCAAGCCGCACCTCGTCGTGCAGCGACCCGCTCAGCAGGGATGGCCACGGTAGGGAGGTTCGAGCACGCTCACACGCGCCCCCCCGCGTATTCCGGCTACGGGGTTCGGATGAGGGACACCGGCGGTCTCACTCGCCTACCCTGCCAGCCGGATGGCTGCGCCACGGTCCACCGACCGCGGGATGTCACCGTCGTGGGCCAGGCGGTGGCTGCTCACCATCGCGGTGGGCATGTTCGCAGGCTTGGCCCTCATCCCCCCACCCCTTTCCGTCGCGCAGACGGTCCCACAGAGGCACCCCAACTTCGTCGTGATCGTGACGGACGACCAGCGGTGGGACACGATCGGACGCTGTCGGAACGGATTCGATGGTGCCGATCTCGACGCCGGCCAGGACGCCTGCATGCCAGAGCTGCAGAGGCTCCTGATCCCCGCCGGAACCACGTTCCTCCGCGCCTACGCCACGACAGCCCTCTGCTGCCCGTCGCGGGCGAGCCTGTTGACCGGGCGATACGCGCGGCACACCGGCGTGATCGACAACCACGGCCTTCCCGACTTCGATGACGGTTCGACCCTGGCGACCTGGCTCGACGATGCCGGATACCGGACCGCCCTGATCGGCAAGTACCTCAACGGATACGGGGAAACACCCGGAGCCGTCCCGGACGACTACGTGCCACCCGGGTGGGACTCGTGGCATTCCTTCTGGGGACGTCCGGGCTACGACACGTATTCGCTCGTGGAGAGGGACCCGGATGGGACGGCGACGACCGTGCGCATCGAAGGGACGACGGCTTCGCCCACCGGATGCGGACCGGCGGCCACGTACTCCACGGACCTCCTGTGTCGGCGAGCGTTGGAGTTCGTTGGCGGTTCGCAGGATCCATTCTTCTTGTTCTTCACACCGTTCGCGCCGCACCTGCCTGCCGAGGGGCCGTCCCGGCACCAGAGCGAGTTCGAGGAAGTCACCCTCCCGCGGTACCCGAACCACAACACCGTCCCCTCGAACCCGCCCCCATGGATCCCCGAGGAGCCACTCCCCGACCGCCTACTGGCCAAGACCGCATCGGAGTTCCGCGCCGCTCTTACCGCCAACCGGGCCGTCGACGACGCGATCGCCGCGCTGCACCGGGAGCTGGCCGCAGGCGGGAGGCTCGACCGAACGGTCTGGGTCTTCGTCTCCGACAACGGACTCGCCGCGGGCGAGCATCGGTGGCGCACGAAAGGATGCCCCTTCGAGGAATGCCACCGCGTCCCTCTGGTGATCGCCTGCCCGCCATCCGTCTGTCCCCGCGCCGTCGGGGGTCGCGTGGACTCGGAGCACTTCGCCCTGAACATCGACGTCGCCCCGACGATCGTGGAGTTGTCCGGTGTCACGACGACCGGGAAGCTGGATGGCCGGAGCCTCGTTCCCCTCCTCGGCGGAGGGGTGCCCTCGTGGCGGGACTCGTTCTTCCTCGAGGATCAGGGTGTGCTGGGTCCGCTCGACGGTCCGATCGGCGTGATCTCACGAGAGAAGGATGGCCGCGTGTACAAGTACGTGACCTACACGGAGGCCCCGTCGCGATCGGAGCTGTACGACCTCACCAGCGATCCCTGGGAACTCACGGATCTCTCGGATGACCCCGCTCATGCCGCGGTCCGATCCTCGCTCGCAGCCAGGCTCTCTCGGATCTGGGACCTTCGGAGCGGCGCCACGATCGCTGAGGTGTTTGGCTTCCTGCTGATCGGGTGCATCGTGGGAGCCCTGACGCGGTTCGTCGTTCCGAGAAAGGATCCGATGCCCACCTGGGTGCCGATCGTGCTCGGTGCCGTCGGGGCCTTCCTCGGTGGCTTGCTGCTGGCTGAGGTGATCACGCCCGACAACGACGGCGTTCCGCGGATCGCGGCGATCATGGCCGCCGCAGGCTTCGTCGTATTGGTACGCCTGGTGCGTGGCGCGACGTCGACCGAGTCTCCCACCGGCTGATCCGCTCCCGGTTGCGCCGTTCCAGAACGTCGAACACGGGACCGCGCTGGAGGAACTACCCGCCGGCGTCGGGGGCCCCCCGGAAGCTCCGGCTCAGGGCCCGACGGAGCCGTCGTTCGACGAGCAAGCCGACATCGAGGGCAGAACGTTTCCTGTGGTCGAAGCGTCGCGCGATCTCAGGGAGATCGACGATCCCATCCTTGAACGAACGGACGTCTCGAGCGAACCGGGCGACGTCCGCCGGTCCCCAGGCGTTGGGGTGCAAGCACACCGTCCATGTCCCGATGGCTCGACGGCGGAAGCCCCAGAGTTGACAGGGCACCCAGAGCAGCCCGAGATCGTCCCGATAGGGATGCAGGGCGAGCCCGTCGCTGATGACCGGCAGGCCGAGCTCGGCGAGGAGCGCCACAGTGGTGGCATCGAAGGCGTGGTTCGGCGCGACCCAGACGTCCGGCCTGACCTGCTCGCGTTCGAAGATCTCGAGGCCGGCCCGAAGGCTCGCTTCCTGCTCCGGCCGGCCGTGGCCCGCGAACTCGCTCCTGGCGTTCCAACCGAACCAGCCGGGATCCGAACTGGTGTACAGATGACGGTGACCGTGAAGACCGATGGTCCAGCCTCTCGCCTGCCAGCCGCGAACGCGCTCCCAGAAGTCCAACTTCTCCGGCTCGATACGCATCGACGGGTCGCCGTTGTCCGGGATCACGGCGACGATCGGCTTGATGCCCTCGGCATCGAGGATCTGCTCCACGGGCTCCCAGACGGACCAGCGCATGGTCGGGCAGAGATCGTCGAATCGAACGAGGTAGGTGGCCCTCACGTTCGACCTCCCCGCCAGCCTGTGGCGAGCGCGAGCGCCCGCTCGTAGAACTCGATCATCTGCGTCGCGACGCGATCGATCGTGAAGTGCTCGAAGAACCTTGCTCGTCCCATCTCACCCATCTCCCGAGATCCGGCCGGATCCGCCAGCAAGGCAGAGATGGCCTCCGCAAGTCCATCGTGGTCTCCGGGCTCGAGGAGCCGAGCGAGTCGGTTCCGGCCGACGAGCTCCCAGACCGGCGCGATGTCTGTCGCGACGATCGGGACCCCGAGTGCCATGGCCTCGAGCAGCGCCCCGGGCGAGCCCTCCGATCGTGACGGCAGCACGAAGACGTCGGCGGCGCACAGGAGATCGGGGACGTCCGCACGATGTCCGAGAAGCACCACCTTCGATCCGATCCCGAGCTCTCGCACGAGCCGCGTGAGAGAACCCGTCGTGGTCCCCTCTCGCCCGGCGATGATCAGTCGTGCGGAAGTCGTCTGTCCGACCACGGCGGGCATCGCGCGGATCAGGACATCGAGCCCCTTCTTGTACTCGTGCCTGGCGACGGCGAGCACGACGCGTTCGGCGGTCTCGATACCGAGCGACGCCCGGACGTGCGCGCGGCGCGCGTCGTCCGGTGAGCCCAGCACCAAGGGGTCCCTTCCTCTCGGCACCACGTCGATCCGTTGCCTCGACACCCACAGCCGTCGAGCCATGTCGTCGGCCACGTGGGAGGCGACCGCGTGGAAGCGGGTCACCAGCTGCGCCGTCGAGGCGTCGGCCACCTGCGCCAGCCGCACCTTCCACCGTCGCAGCGCTGGATCCCCCAGGTGATCTTCGTCGTATGCGGAAGCGGCGAGCGTGGAAACGACCGGGGTCCGGGCGAGCACGGAGGCCAGCCGACCGGAGACATCTGCTTCGAACAACGTCGTGTGGACGAGATCGGGAACGCTGTCGCGGATCAGCTTCGCGAGCCGTCGTGCGACCGCGATCCGCCCCTCGCCGCCGTGCGGGGGGAAGAGTCGCGCACCGCCGGAACGCAACTCGTCGTGGAGCCCCGGCCGCTCCCGGAGATAGGCGACGTCGACAGAGAGACCGGCGGCAGTGAACCTCGGAACCATCGCCGCGAGCGATCTCTCTGAGCCTCCTGGCGCGAGGCTGTCGATCACGTAAAGGACGTGCAGGGGACGCCTCCATCTCGCGACCGGCGTCGGTGTGCGAGTCGTCGGGTCCGGCAGGCGCGCGGTTCGTGGTCGCCTCCGGCGTGCAGGGCACAGGATACGAGGCTTGCCGCGTCAGAGGGAGTCCCGACCGTACTCGATCTGAAGGCGTGCCTCGTCCATCCGGGGGAGGTGAAATACGCACCGGGTCGCGTGCTGGGCGCGCACCACCACCCCTAGCATCGCTCGAACAAGGTGCCACGGAGGAGATCGAGGTCGGGTGAGGATCGTCGCGGAGTCACGGAGCCCGATACCGGGCCAGAGCCTCGCGCGCGCGAGCCGCACCGACGACATCGCGGGCATCCGCGAGGAATGCTCCTTCTTCGGTCCCCAGGGGGATCGATGCTTCTCCGTCCTCCACCTCCCGTTGGAACAGCCGGTCGCCGGGCTGGTCATCTGCAGCCCCTACCAGGCGGAACTCCTGTGCAACTACCGACGGGAAGTGTTGCAGGCGCGCCGCCTTGCCGCGGAAGGCATCGCGGTGCACCGGTTCCACTACCGGGGCAGCGGCCACAGCGATGGCGAAGCCTCCCGAGCCACCGTCCCGACGATGCTGCAAGATGCTGAGGAAGCGGCTTCGATCCTTCGGGAACGGGCGGGTGTGCAACAGCTCGCGTTCCTCGGCACCCGATGGGGCGGACTCGTGGCCGCGGAAGCGGCTGCGCGGAGCTCGGCACCACTCGCGCTCTGGGAGCCGGTCACCGACACCGTCCGGTACGCCGAGGAGATCCTCCGCTTCAAGTTGACACACACCATGAGGGACGATGTGAGCGGCCCGACGCAGGATGAGCTCCTCTCCGAGCTCCAGCAGCGAGGATCTGTCGATGTGCTCGGACACACGCTGGAGCTCACGATGTTGAACAGCGCGCGCGATCTCTCTCTTCGGGATCTCCGCGGGGGCTCGTCGGTCTTCCTGGCCCAGGTGGGGGTCACCAGGAGTCTTCGGCGCGAGTACCGAGAGCTCGTGGACCGATGGCGCGCCGCCGGGACCGACGTAGAGACGCTGGTCGTTCCGGATCGAGAGATCTGGTGGCTCTCGGGCGATCGGTGGCCGGTACACGAGAGGCACGAGCCGACCGATCGCCTGATCGGGGCCACCACTCGCTGGCTCCTTCGCCAGGCGGGCAAGACGGGCCAGCCCGGCAAGAAGGGAGGGGGCGCGTGAGCACGCCGGTGGACTCTCAGAGCGAGCTGCCCCTGTACTTCCCTGCCGGCGACGACACGTTGTTCGGCATCGTGACGCAGACCGACGCGGCCACCGGCGACGGTGCCATCCTGTTGACAGGAGGAGGAGCGACCGCTCCATCCACGAACAGGAACCGGGTCTCCGTCCACCTCGCCCGTCGACTCGCGACGCGTGGATTCTCGACCCTCCGCTTCGACTACCACGGCATCGGCGAGAGCGGAGGCGTGCTCGCCGGTGCACCGAAGGTCGACGAACCGTACCTGATCGATCTCGATGGAGCAGCTTCGGTGATCAGGGAGCACGGCGCCGAGCGGATCACGTTGATCGGCTCATGCTTCGGCGCGCGCACGGCGCTGGCGGCGGGACCCGAGGTCAGCGACATCGCCGGCGTCGTCATGGTCTCGCCTCCCCTCAGGGACGTGCCGCTGAAGGAAGAGACCGGGACCAGGTTCGGACTCAACATGGGTCTCGGAGAGGCTCTGCGACGCAGTCTCCATCCCAGGGCCATTCGAGGTTGGCTCGAACCGGGCCGTCGCCGCACCTACCTCCGATTCCTCGCGACGAAGTTCTCCCGCGCCTGGCAGCGGATCACCGGAGCCTCGAGCATCGCGGACGCGTGGGTCAGCGAAGGGTTCCTCGATCCGATCCGACGCCTCGCCTGCGCAGAACGTCCCGATCCTGTTCATCTACGGAACGAAGGATTGGCACTACGAGGACTTCCACCTCGCGATGGCGGGGCGATTGGGCGAGGTGCTCGCGAACGCTCAGCACGTGCAGCTCACCGTGCTCGAGGGCGAGGTGCACGGTCTCAGCAGCGTGGCGACACAGAACCGTGTCATGGACCTCGTCGTCGAATGGATCGACGAGCGCACCGTCCGCCACGTAGTCGGACGGGAGCACCCGCATGAACCCTTCAGCGAACGGTCATCAGGTCACAGAGACGGACGTCGTGGTGATCGGCGGGGGCCCGGCGGGGTCCACGCTCGGGTGCCTCCTCGCGATGGACGGCTATCGGGTGATGGTCCTCGAGCGGGACGTGCATCCTCGCGACCACGTGGGTGAGTCGATGGTTCCGGGCAACAACCGCGTCTTCAACAGGATCGGATTCCTCCCCAAGATGGAGGAGGCCGGATTCGTCCACAAGCAAGGCGTGGGATGGACGGCGCCTCGCTCGCGCCTGTGGCGCTACGTCTCGATCCGGACATCCGACTTCCCTCCCCCGAACGCGGTGCAGAACTACAGCTACAACGTGGAACGCGACTGGTTCGACACCTTGCTGCTCCGGCACGCGCACGAGGCGGGAGCCAAGGTGGTCCAGGGTGCCAAGGTCCGTGAGGTGCTCTTCGACGGCGACCGCGCGACAGGTGTGCGGGTCGAGCTGACCGAAGGATGGACCACGGACATCCGCGCGCGCGTGGTGGTTGATGCCTCGGGACGTCGGTGCTTCATCGCGAATCAGCTCGGATTGAAACGGAAGGACGCGGAGTTCAACCAGTTCTCGATCTGGTCGTGGTTCCGCGGGGTCAAGGAAAGCCCGGCTGAGACGTCCGGGTTCGTCTTCTTCCACTTCCTCGGACTGGAGCGAGCCTGGGGGTGGCAGATCCCGCTCCAACGGGATCGCGCGTCGGTCGGGATCGTGACCGACAAGGAGGACTTCCAGAAGTCGGGCAGGACGGCCGAGGAGTTCTTCGAGTCGCTCGTGCGACGGAACCGGACGTTCACACACGCGATGTCCGAGGCGGAGCAGATCCGGCCGTGGGCGATCGAGGCGGACTACTCGTACGCGATGGAACGTGCCTCCGGCCCGGGCTGGCTCCTGGTCGGCGACGCGTTCCGCTTCGTCGATCCGATCTTCTCCTCGGGCGTGGATGTCGCCCTCAACTCCGCCTCGTTCGCTCACGAGGCCCTCGTGGAGTCGTGGACGACGCAGCAAGAAGCTGCCGCCTTCGAAGCGTACGAACGGAAGGTCAACGAGGGCGTGGACGTGTGGTACGAGACCACCGCGATGTTCTACAAGCTGCAGCAGCTCTTCGGGCGATTCGCGCTGGATCCGAGGCACCGCGAGGACATCTCACGCTCTCTGCAGGGGAATCCCTACGACCTGGAGAACGGCGTTCGGTCGCGCAGGATCCTCGATGCGATGAAGTCCGCGTACGACGAGGTGATGCAGGACCCGGACAACCTGCTGCGCCCGGGAGCGCTCGATCCCGAGAACCTCGATCCGGAGGACATGGGGGTCCGGCCGTGATCGACATCAACTCCTCGCGCGAGTCGACGCGCCCTCGGACACCGGAAGAGCTCCTTCGGCTCACCGACCGCACGCTGGGGCAGAACATCGAGTCCGTCGCCGGGACACGCGCCGGCGCTCGACGTCATGCAGCAGTGGCATCTCTCCCCGCCGCATGCCCCGTGGGTGTCCCCACCCCTGTCGGGGGACGGGTGGGTCCTGGGACGCGGGACGGTCTACCGCGTCGCCGGCCAAGACCTGTCTCGCAACGTGGCGTACGTGGACCTCACGCGGATCGACGGACCGACCGCGAGCGACCTGGAGAGCGGACGAGCGCAACCTCGGCGAGCTCTTCCGCGACCCCGCGATCGTCAAACACGACTTCCGGTTCGGCACGGACGAGGACCCAGAGGCCGCCGACTTCGACCTCGTGCTACGGAGCTGTTTCCCCGACGTCGCCGACCTCCATCCGTACGTCTGGCGCCGGTACCTCGCCTCGAACGACCGAGGGATCGCGTTCCTGGTGATCGAGAGTCTCCCCTTGCCGGCGTGGGAGGCGTTCCTGCCGCAACGGGCGGAGGCCACACGCCGACCGAGGGTCTCGGCCGGCCACGACCGCCCGGGCTCCGTCGAGCCTGGCGTCGAGCGCTACAACGCGACGGTGGACATCCTGGAGGGGAACCTCAGCGAGGGTCGCGGCTCGTCCCCTTACCTCCGAACCGATGAGCGGGACTGGAGCTACGAGGAGGTCGCGGCCGCGGCGAACGCCGCGGGCGCCGGATTCCTGGACCTGGGCTTGCACCCGGGGGATCGCGTGATCGTGGCCCTACGCGATCGCCCGGAGTTCGTGATCGCCTTCTGGGGCGCGATCAAGGCCGGGCTCGTGCCGGTCCCCATCGCGCAAGGCCTGCCCGCCTCGGACGTGCACTTCATCCTGACGGACAGCGAGTCGCGACTCGTCCTCTACGACGACTCCTCCGCGGGCGGCGTGATCCCGGTCCTGGGCGACGGCGACATCGTGGGTGTGGCGGTGGATGCATCCGACGAAGGGACCTCATGGGACGAGGTATGCCGGTCGCGGAGGCGACCTGTCCCCGGCGCCCACCACCGCCGATGACATCGCCCTGTGGCTCTACACCTCGGGCGCGACGGGGCAACCGAAGGCGGTCATGCACCGGCATCGCGGGATCCGAGCGGCCGCCAAGAACGGCCTCGCGACACAGGTCGTGGGACTCGCGTCCGACGACGTGGTCCTCTCGGTGTCCAAGATGTTCTTCGCCTACGGACTCGGGAACTCGGTCTACCAGCCGGCGGCCGTCGGAGCCTCGGTGCTGATCAACGAGGGACCGAGCATCCCTCCTCGGATCCAGACGTTGATGGAGGAAGGACGACCGACGGTTCTCTACGGCGTGCCGGCGTTCTTCGCCGCCTACAGCCATCTCCCGGATGCGGCGCTGCCGGCCTCCGTGCGCATGGTCCTGTCGGCTGGTGAGTCATTGCGTCCTGAGCTCTTCGCGAGCTTCAAGGATCGGTTCGGTCTCCCGATCCTGGACGGGCTCGGTGCGACGGAGGCACTCCATCACGTCACCTGCAATCGCCCCGACGACATCGGACCCGGCCAGCGCGGGGAGAGCGATGGATGGGTACGAGGTGGCGGCGCTGGATCCGCAGGGCGAACCCGTCGCGGAGGGCGAGCAGGGTGAGCTCTGGCTCCGTGGGCCCACGACGTTCGCCGGGTATTGGCGACGTCCGGATCTCACCCAACGCACGCACCGGGAGGGATGGATCCGGACCGGCGACACCGTCCGGATCTCCCAGGGTCGTGTGTACCACGAGGGCCGGATGGATGACCTGATCAAGCTCGCCGGCATGTGGGTGGCACCGATGGAGATCGAGGACGTCCTCCGCAACCATCCGGATGTCCTCGATGCCGCGGTGGTCGCGATCGACGGCCCGGACGGCGTCCCGACGCTGAAGGCCTTCCTCACGTCGACGCGGGATGACGGCAGCCTCGGACGGGAGCTCGCCTCTCACTGCAAGGTGAGGCTCGCCTCGCACAAGGTGCCCCGTGCGTTCGAGGTGGTGGATGACCTGCCCCGCACGCCGACGGGCAAGCTCCGTCGCTTCGTCCTGCGAGGAAGCTGAGCGCTTCTCCTCCCCTCTAGAGCGCGGGTCCGATGGACCCGATCCCATCGACGAACACCGACGTCCCCGGGGCTGCCACGTTGCGGGCGCCGGTCCACGCGATCGTCACCGTGTGCGGTCCGTCGCTCGACGACGCGTTCCCACGCGAGCACCTTGTCCCGAACGGTCGTCGAGTAGAGGTCAACCCTGGTCATGAATACGCCGTCGAGGAAGATGTCTGCCATCCCCGACGAAGCATCGCGCCGCGTGACGATCCCGACCTTCCTCCCGGTGAAGGAGTAGGAGAGCTGCTCCCCGGTCCCGTCGAGGACGGAAAGCGTTGCCGTGAACGCGTTGGCGGAAGCGATCCGCGCGACGTCTCCGGTCGGCACGATCTGGGGATCGGCGTCGTCGAAGGGAACCCCGCTGCATCGTTCCTGGCCCACCCCCACGTTGCCGGCCGCGTCGAATGCCCGCACCTGATAGCAGTACGTGGTCCCGCGCGCGACGTTCTTCGTGTACGTGGTGGTCGGCATCGACTGCACGAAGACCTGCGCGCCCGTGGTCCCGAAACGCTCGTAGACGTCGTAGCGCACGATGCCCACGTCGTCCCTCCCGGACCACTGCATCCCGACCGTCGCCCGTTCGCGGAAGGCATCGACGGTCGGCTGGCCATGTCACGGTCACGACGGGCGGCGAGGCGTCGACGCTCCATGTGTGCGATGCGGCCGGGGACTGATTGCCGACGGCATCCCGCGCGAGGACCATGAAGGTGTGCGTCCCGCCCGCGAGCCCCTCGTACGTTCGAGGCGACGAGCAGCTGGCGAAGGGACCCGCGTCGAGCGAGCACCGGAACGTGGCGTCCGGTTCCGCATCCTCGAAGCGGAACGTCGCGGTCGCGACGCTCGAGTTGCCGGGCGCCTCGGTGATCGTCGGCGCGGGAGGCGGGGCATCGTCGACCGCCCACGATACCGATGCGGCATCGGACAGGTTGCCCGCGCCGTCGACCGCCCACACGTCGAAGGCGTGAGCACCGCCGCCGAGCGTCATCGACGTCGGAGACGTGCACGGTGCGCTCGGAGCACCGTCCAGAGCACACAGGAACGAGGCATCGGGGTCGGAGCCGGAGAACGCGAATGTCACCTCGGGTGCGCTCGGGTCGATCGGCTGGTGCGTGAAGACCGGAGGCGTGGGTGGTGTGGCGTCCACGAGCCACGTGACACGGGCCGTGCCGGAGACCTCGAGGCCGTCGACAGACCTGACACGGAAGGCGTGTGCACCGTCGGCGAGATCCGCGTACGTGCTTGGGGAACTGCAGTCGGTGAACGGGGCCCCGTCGAGCGAACACTCCTGTGACGTCTCGGGGGCGCCCTCGAACTCGATGGAGACGTTCGGCCCGGCCGGAGACTGGGGTGCGGCGATGATGCGAGGTGCCGTCGGCGAGTCGTCGACGATCCACGAGAACGACGACGACGCAGACCGGTTCCCGGACGGGTCTGCCGCGAAGACGTCGAACGTGTGCACCCCGTCAGGGAGCTCGATGATGTGGTGGGGCGACGTGCACGGAGACGGCGACGAACCGTCCAGCGAACACTCGAAGGTCACGTCGGGCTCGTCGTGCCGGAACCCGAACACCACGACCGGCGGGCTCGGATCGTCGGGCGCTTCGGTGAGACTCGGCGAAGCCGGAGCGTCCGAGTCCACGACCTGCCAGGAGAAGACCGCAGGAGGCGAGACGTTCCCGGCGGCGTCTTTCGCCACCACGCTGAAGCTGTGACCACCCAAGGGCAGCGCCGTGTAGGCCGTCGGCGAGGTGCACGGAACCGGGGTCACACCGTCCAGCGAGCAGGACAGCGCGACACCTGCCTCCTCCTCCGAGAACGAGAACGAGACCTCCCGACCACTCGGATCAGGCGGGGTCGACGTCAGGATCGGAGCCGGGGGAGGGCTCGTGTCCTTGGAGACCGTGAACGGCCTTTGCGCGAGTTGGGAGACGTTGTTGTCCTCGTCGATGGCCCGGACCCTGAACGTATGGCTGGTGAGCGCGAGCCTGTCGTAGGAGACGGTGCCTGCGACTCCTTGTCCGCACGGGAGGAACATGGTCGTCGAGTCGAGCGAGCATTCGAAGCTCGAGACCTGGGAGGCCGAGAACGTGAAGGTCGCCTCGCTCCTCGGGACGACCCCCGACGGGCCGCTCGTGATCGCCACGGTCGGTGCATTGAACACATCGGCAAGCCTCGCCGCGAGGGCCGACTGGATACCCGAGTGAACACCGTCGTCGACGAGGTTCACGAGCTCCCATGGATCGGTCGTCAGGTCATAGAGCTCGAGGTCGGGATTCCGGCGGAACGTCACGTATTTGTACAGGTGTCCGTCCTCCCCAAAGCCGGTGATCCCCAGGGGAGCTTGGAGCTGGACCACGCCATGGTCTTCCAACAGGAACGACGTCCGCCACGTGGGGGCGGCCTCGGTGAGCACCGGCACCAGGCTCCGCCCGTCGACCCTGATCGACGGAGTAGACGTCGGAGAGGTCGGCGACCGTCGGGGCGATGTCGATGTTGAGCACGAGGTGGTTCGGATCGACGGAGCCGGGTGTCGCGCCGGGGCAGATCGCCTCCGGACACACGACGACGAACGGGACGCGGTGGCAGATCTCGTACTCGCATCCCTTGTCTCCGTACCGGTGCTCACCCCGAGCGAAACCGTTGTCGGAGACGAAGAAGAAGACCGTGTCGTCGAGGCGCCCGTCCGACCTGAGCTGGGTGACGAGGGCGTCGACGGCATCGTCGACGGCTCGGTTGGTCGCGAGGATGCTCCGGAACTCGTTCCCGTACCGGGTCAGCGTGCTGGAGGCCAGCGGAGCGGTGGGGAGCCAGCGGGGAGGACGAGGTGACGGCACCCGGTTGAAGTTGGGATAGGAGGGCGGGACCAGGGAGCCGTATCGGTTGGTCCACCGGGACGGCGGCCGGGCCGGCAGATGTGGAGCAGTCGTCGACAGCAGGAGGAAGAAGGGATCCGTGGGGTCCTCGGCCAGGAACTGAAGCGAGCGCCGACACAGAAGGTCGGTCGCGTACTGATTCCCCTCAGCGCAGGCCAGCTGGCTCGTCGAGTTCCTGCTGTCGAAAGCTCGGATCACCGGCTGGTCGCCGAGGTCTCGTTCGATGAGGTTGTATTGCTGATACGCGGTGGTGCTGTCCGCGTTCCACAACGCATGCCACGAATCCCAGCCGGGCGGGATGTAGTTGGGCGGGGTCGAAGCGTCACCGTAGCCGTTGAGGTACTTCCCGATCAGCGCCGTCCGGTAACCGGCCGCGTCGAGCCACGTTGCGATCGTTTCGCGGTCGTCGAGGGTCCTCCAGCCCGCGTTGTCGAGGACGCGCGTGTGTCGCGCGTATCGGCCGGTGAGCAGGCTCGCACGCGCCGGACAGCAGAGCGAGGTCGTGACGTAGCCTCGTTGGAACGTCGTCCCCGCGGCGACGAGGTGCTGCTGGACGAACGGCATGCAGGACGCGGCGCCCGCCGTCAGGTCGTATCCGTCGAAGCCCCCTTCACAGCGGCCGATCGTGTCCCAGCGCTGGTCATCCGTGAGGACGATGACGAAGTTCGGCCGGGTAGGCGCGGTTGCGGAGGCGGGAGCCGCGACCGCGGCAGCCGACGCCGCTGGGAGCGTGGCGACCGCGGGTCCTGGGATCGCGGCGAACGCGGATACCGCGATCGTGCCCGCCACGATCGCCGCCCGTATACGTGAACGTGCGTGCGCGGCTGGTCGAAGTCGCCCGACGTCCGAAGGAACCCTGCTCCTTGCCACCCTTTCACACCTTCCGACCAGCTCCGCTTGCGAGCGCCCGGCGACCCCTAGGCCTCAGCAGCCGAAGGCAACTCCTCGACCTGTCGCTGCTCCACGAACGCGGCCAACGCACTGACCGACGCGAAGTTCTGCTTGACGACCTGGTCGTTGCGAACGACGACGTTGAACCGCTCCTCGAGGAACGCGATCAGCGCCATCAGCGCGAACGAGTCCAGCAGACCCGTGAGGAGAGGGATGTCTTCCGGAAGCCCCTCGTCCTCACGCTCTTCCAGCACCTCCTCCACGATGAACCGACGGATGTCCTGCTCGATGGTTCCGCTCATCTCCTTCTCCTTCCCGGTGTTCTTGCCCGGTGGTCCCGTGTATTGGCCCGGTGTCATCTGGGATCGACCCCGGCTCCCGAACGGAACGCCCGCTGGAAGGCGGGATCGTTCGGAAGCATCGACCAACGGACGGCGTCGTCCCCCACGTAGAGGACTTCCGTCGGCTGGTGTGTGTACATCGTGTCCGGCGTGGACCGGAGGACGTACCTGCCGGCGCCGATGCATCGCGACTCGGCGGCCGCAGATCGCTTCGCTTCCGCCTCGTCTTCGAAGCGATACAGCAGGAAACGCTCGGCTTCGATCGTGAGCGCGATCGCGTTCTCCATGCCGACACGGAGCTGCCCTCGCGGCAGGAATCCGACATCGAGGATCTCGTAGCCGGAGAGGCGGAACGCGCGGATCACATCCACGAACCCAGGCTGCGCAGTGTCGACGGGCTCGTCGGGAAGCACGGTATCCAGGACCGGGGCGTCGAGCGCCGGCGCCCAGTCGACCTGTCCATCCGGTAGCGGAACCACGTTGGCCGGATCCACGTATCGCTGTTCGGGGTCGGATTCGATCACCACGTTGCCGAGCCGGCGGGTCCGTCCCTCGTGGCTTCGCGCGGAGATCGGCCAACCGGACCAGGCGGCGTCGAACGCGTGGAGATCGCGCGCCGAGCTCACGGTCGGGAGCTCGTGCATCCGGATCCGGTGCCCGTCCACATACACGGTCGCGCTGTGGAGAGCCTGGTTCGGCCACCGCTGGTTGATGAGCGGCTCCCCGGCGAGGACGGCGAGTCCTGCCGACGCCCACGCTTCCGCGACCACGTCGAGCCGCTCCGATCCCGTGCCGACGCCGCCGCCGAATGCCTGACGACCGCGTTCGCTGACGAAGAGCTGCGTGTTCCGATGCCAGTAGACCCATGCGTGCCATCGCACGTACGACCAGGGGATCGGCTCGAGCCGCGTCCCGACCAACTCGCCGGCCATCGCGAGACCTTCGATGGACCAACGGCTCCCCGTTTCCTCGTCGACGAACCCGTCTCCATCGCGCCGGAACGTGATCTCTCGTCCTGCGACCGACGTGGCGTAGGCCCCCATCGCGAATCCGCTCGTCCCCGGCCCCGCGAGCACGACTCCCGTTCGACCTCCGACGGCCAGTGGCACCACGCCTCCCTCGCGCCTCACCTCGTGGAGCGGGAAGGCGAGCCATCCGTCGCCCCCTTCGATCGCCAGCACCATCTCGTTCTCGGGATACGTCCGGTCGAGATCCCCGACGATCGTGGAGAGGAACGCTGGATCCATCCCTGGGCGCTCGAAGATCTCCTCTCGGCCGTGGCCGTGCCGGGCATCCGGGTGGGTCGCGTCGTCGGGAGGAACCATCACCTCCGAGTCGGGATGCAGGGCCAGCCAATCCCGCCATTCCATGTGGTAGGTCGCGATCCACGGCAGCCGCCTGCCCACGGCTCGGCGATCGAGACCCAACCCGTCGTAATGGAGCCAGTGACTCGCGGAGCGGAGATCCTTGAGGACCAGGGTTGCGTTCAGGAACCCGACGGATCGGAACAGAGGCTCGCGATCCGGATCGCCGGGGACGTCGGCGACGAAAGCGGAACCCGACTGGCAGCGCTCGCAGCTGGCCACGACGATCCGTTCGCCGGCCACTCGATCGTTCACGACGTGATAGTTGTCCACGATCCACAGGGGGTAGGCGCGCGCGTGCCCTCGGAACACGAGACCGATCACGTAGTCGTCCGTTCGCATGTGGTGGGCAGATGCGGCGGTGACCATCCCCGGATCGTCGATGCCCGAGACGGCCTCACCGAGGAGCCGCGGGATCCGATACCGCCCGAACGCCCGTTTGTCGAACAGCGGGGCTGAAGTGGGGAACGTGGGCGCTGGCCGGGCGTTCGGTCACGGTCTCTCCCTCATGCCACGTCGATCGAGACCGGGGTCGAGAACGCCGCGGCTCGGCCGGTCGCGACCTGGCGGATCCGAGCCTGGAAGGAGTAGGTGCCGACACCGGCGTCCGGGGCGAACACGGCGCTCGCCGTGGTGGTCCCCTGCCGGTAGAACTGCCACACGCTCGAGCCCGCCCGACGGATCTGGACGTCGTAGACGTAGCCCGAAGGAGGCGCCCCGGATGCCCACGTGACGGAGAACGGCGTGCCGACCCCGCCGCTGGTCGGCGAGACGCTCACGGGGATCTGCACCGAGCCCCGCATCTGGACGGGATGGATCGTGCACCGGAAGGGGAAGTTCCCGGCCGAGGGGAACGCGTAGGAGAAGGAACTGCCGGGGGCCCGCGAACCGGAGTCGTAGAGGCCCATGCCGGTGTTGTCGGTGACGGTGTGGGTGCTCGGGCCGGTGAAGTTCCAGCGGACCTCTCCCCCGATCGGTGGGAAGGCGTTCTTGGGTTGGAACTGGAAGTCGGACACCGTCATCGTCGAGGCCGAGGCGCCCTGGAAGGTGGCCGAGTAGGTCGACGGGCCGTTCACGACCACCTCATGGGTCCGAGCGCCACCGTCGGACCACGAGACGAAGTCGAACGGGGTGGAGCCCAGCGACTGCGGTGACGGAGCCGTGATGGACTGCGTCGACCCGACGATCACGGTGTGGGTGAACGGGGTGGCTCGGGTCGTCGACCCGATCCCGAGCTGCAGCCCCGGTGGGTTCGAGTTCATCGTGACGTCGGTCGTCTCCGGCGAGAGCCGGACGGTGGTGGTGACCGCGAGGCCGCCGGAGTCGGTCGCCGTGAGCTCGAGGTCGAGGAAGACCGGGTACTCGTGGTCGGGCGCGGCGAAGGAGCCGCTCGCCTGTCCGTCGATGCTCTGGTACGGGGTCGCGACGCACGTGCCGCTGGAGCAGTCCTGGACCACGGCTTCCCAGGAGAGCGACGCGGCCGGCAGGCTCCCGTCCTCCGGATCGGTCGCGTGACCGGAGAAGTCGATCGCTTCACCCACGTGCCACGTGAACCCCGAGGTCGGCAGGTCGATCACGGGGACGGGTGGTTCGTTCCCCGGGGCGCCCTGGAAGGTGGCCGAGAAGGTCGACGGGCCGTTCACGACCACCTCATGGGTCCGAGCGCCACCGTCGGACCACGAGACGAAGTCGAACGGGGTGGAGCCCAGCGACTGCGGTGACGGAGCCGTGATGGACTGCGTCGACCCGACGATCACGGTGTGGGTGAACGGGGTGGCTCGGGTCGTCGACCCGATCCCGAGCTGCAGCCCCGGTGGGTTCGAGTTCATCGTGACGTCGGTCGTCTCCGGCGAGAGCCGGACGGTGGTGGTGACCGCGAGGCCGCCGGAGTCGGTCGCCGTGAGCTCGAGGTCGAGGAAGACCGGGTACTCGTGGTCGGGCGCGGCGAAGGAGCCGCTCGCCTGTCCGTCGATGCTCTGGTACGGGGTCGCGACGCACGTGCCGCTGGAGCAGTCCTGGACCACGGCTTCCCAGGAGAGCGACGCGGCCGGCAGGCTCCCGTCCTCCGGATCGGTCGCGTGACCGGAGAAGTCGATCGCTTCACCCACGTGCCACGTGAACCCCGAGGTCGGCAGGTCGATCACGGGAGCGGGTGCCTGGTTGCCCGTCACGTTGATCGAGACCGGGGTCGAGAACGCCGCGGCTCGGCCGGTCGCGACCTGGCGGATCCGAGCCTGGAAGGAGTAGGTGCCGACACCGGCGTCCGGGGCGAACACGGCGCTCGTCGTGGTGGTCGCCTGCCGGTAGAACTGCCACACGCTCGAGCCCGCCCGACGGATCTGGACGTCGTAGACGTAGCCCGAAGGAGGCGCCCCGGATGCCCACGTGACGGAGAACGGCGTGCCGACCCCGCCGCTGGTCGGCGAGACGCTCACGGGGATCTGCACCGAGCCCCGCATCTGGACGGGATGGATCGTGCACCGGAAGGGGAAGTTCCCGGCCGAGGGGAACGCGTAGGAGAAGGAACTGCCGGGGGCCCGCGAACCGGAGTCGTAGAGACCCATGCCGGTGTTGTCGGTGACGGTGTGGGTGCTCGGGCCGGTGAAGTTCCAGCGGACCTCTCCCCCGATCGGTGGGAAGGCGTTCTTGGGTTGGAACTGGAAGTCGGACACCGTCATCGTCGAGGCCGTCGCCTCCCGGAAAGTCGCCGAGTAGGTCGACGGGCCGTTCACGACCACCTCGTGGGTCCGAGCCCCACCGTCGGACCACGAGCCGAACTCGTAGGGCGTCGACCCCACCGACTGGGGTGAGGGAGCCGTGATCGACTGCGTCGACCCGACGATCACGGTGTGGGTGAACGGCGTGGCTCGGGTCGTCAACCCGATCCCGAGCTGCAGGCCCGGCGGGTTCGAGACCATCGTGACGTCGGTCGTCTCCGGCTCGAGCCTGACGGTGGTGGAGACGGCGAGGCCACGGGAGTCGGTCGCCGTGAGCTCGAGATCGAGGAAGACCGGATATTCGTGGTCGGGCGCGGCGAACGAGCCGCTCGCCTGTCCGTCGAACTCCTGAACCACGTGGGCATGGCAGTCCGTCGGCGTATCGCAGTGCTGGAGCGTCGCGGTCCACGAGAGGGCGGAGGCGGGAA
Source organism: uncultured Actinomycetota bacterium (assembly GCA_963762015.1). Taxonomy (GTDB): domain Bacteria; phylum Actinomycetota; class UBA4738; order UBA4738; family HRBIN12; genus JAJNBA01. The sequence goes on along the minus strand of CAVXJL010000002.1, from coordinate 126,013 downwards.
GCGAACCTTCGTCGGGGTCGGTCGCGTGACCCGAGAAGTCGATCGCCTCACCGACGTGCCACGAGAATCCCGAGGTCGGCAGGTCGATCACGGGTGTCGGTGGGTCGTTCGCGACCGAGATCACGACGTGTTCGACGTCGGTCTGTCCTCCGGGATCAGTGACCCGCAGCCCAACGGTGGTGTCCGCGGCCGCCTCGTAGGTCCAGGACGTCGTCGGCGTCGAGGCGTCGTCGAACGCGCCGTCGCCGTCAAGGTCCCACGCGAACGCCAGGGCCCCGCCCTCGGGATCCGAAGAGTCGGAGCCGTCGAAGTCCACCGTGAGAGGGGCCGGTCCTGAGACGGGGTCGGCATCGATCGCCGCGACCGGCGGCTGATCGGCCGCCGAAGTACCCGATCCGCCGAACCCGTCCGGCGACCACATCGACGAAGAACAGGTCGCCACCCGGCCCGACCTGGAGGTCCACGGGATTGGAGCCAGCCTCGAAGAAGACCTGGACGGAGCTCGGGTTGAGCCCACCATTGGGAGCATTGGGCAGCATCACCCAGATGCAGTCGCGCCCATAGTCGCCGAAGAACAGTGCGCCGTCGTAGGCGTCCGGGTAGCTCCCGCCCTCGTAGAACGCGATCGAGCTGACCACCGACTGGGCGGCGGAGCACTGGTCGCCCGTGTAGAGAGGCTGGCCGTGCAGGTACGAATAGAAGGGAGCGGCGGCGGCCCCGGGTTGCGCGTACAGCTGCTCACAGATCGTGAAGTCCCTCTGGTCCCACGCAGGCTGCCGGGGCGACCCCTCGTAACAGGGCCACCCGTGGTTCTCGACGATCGCATCCCCGACGGGGATCCGATCGATCTCCTCCACGAGCCGCTCCCCCACGTCGCCGGCCCAGATCTCGCTGGTCCCTGGCCGGAACGTGAAGCGGAACGGGTTCCGGAGCCCGGAGGCGACGATGCGCCTCTGATTCGGGTCTGCGCTCGCGTACATCGGGTTATCGGGGAGAGCGTCCCCGGTCATGGGATCCACGCGGATGATCGTCCCGCTCAGACCGACCGGGTCACCTGAAGTCCTGAGGTCCTGGCTGCGGAGCGATCCACCCTCTGCCGATGGCGGCGTCATGACCCCACCCACGCCGCCCGGTGGGTCCCCGCACGGGTTCACGGGGTCGCCCCGCTGGCCCCAGTCGAGGGTGATGGCACCGTCCCCGGACCCGGCGTAGAGGGCTCCGTCGGGGCCGAATGCGACGGTGCCTATCGAGTGGCTCGGGAACTGCTGGCACCAGTCCTCGACCAGCACGTGCTCAGCCGACATCTGGTTCCCGTCCGCGGTGAGCCGCGACACCCGTCCGCTCACGACACACCCGTTCGTGGTGCCGCCCGGCGGGTCCGGACAGGGGTCGGACAACACTCCCGGCGTCCCCCACCTCGGTGCCGTGCCTCCGATGACGGCGTCGTGCGTGTAGGCGACGTACACGTAGGGAGCGGCGGGGAACGACGGGTGGAGCGCCAGGCCGAGCAGCCCTCGATCGAGATAGCTGTGGACCTCCGTGGACAGATCGGCGAAGACGGTCGGTGTCGGGTCCGACAGGTCGTCGAACACCTTGACGAGGCCGTGCTTCTCGGCCACGAAGACCCGCCCATCGGGCGAGAAGCGGAGAGCCGTCGGGAGGTTGAGCCCCGAGAACACGTTCGCCACCTGGAACCCGGCGGGGAGCGCACTCGCTGTCGGGAGGGAGAAACCGGGGAGCAGTCCGGACGACGCGAGGAGAGCCAGGCACACCGTCACGGCGAACCGACGAGTGCCGCGACGGGTCATCGGAGCGCGAGCTCCGGCTCTCCGGCGGGCGCGTTGAACGTGCTTTCGGCCAGGGCCACGGTATCGGCGAGGAGGCGGAACGCCTGACGCGCGCTCCCCGGGTCGGCGAGGAACCCCATGTTGTGGAGCACGATGTGCGTCGCGCCGGCTTCGACGTACGGCGTGACCCCTTCGATCATGTCATCGGGGGTGCCGTGCAGCATGTACTGATGGACGAGCTCGAAGGGGATGCGGTCGATCAGTGCCAGCGCCTCCTCCCGTGGGATCCCCGACGGGATGTATTCCTTGAGCCCGTGGAAGCCGTCACCCATCGGGTGTTGCGCCCCCACGGTCCGATACAGCCAGTCGGGAAGCGACAGGCACAGCCCTTTCACGAGGGGATGATCCATGAGCCGGTGAGCCGTCTCATGATCCGTGTGCGGAACGACGTACGAACGCAGAGCCCAAGTGAACGGTTCCTCCTCACGCCCGGCGCCGCGGCGCGCCGCGTCGATCCAGCCCATCCGCTCCTGGTAGGCATCAAGCGGCATCATCACCGGTACCCAGCCATCGGCCAGGCGGCCGGTCAATTCGCACATCTTCGGTCCGTGCGCGCCAACCCAGATCGGCGGGTACGTCCCTTCGTACGGTCCGAGCCCCAAAACGGCGCCGTCGAGCGGGAAGAATCGCCCGTCGAACCGGACGGGTCCCTCCGACTCCCACAGGAGCCGGATGACCTGCACCGCCTCATCGAGCTTCGACACCTGGTGACGGAAATCCATGCCGTAGGGCGTGGTGTTCTCACCCTCTCCGGCACCGATCCCGAGGACCGCTCGCCCCTCACTCATGTGGTGCAACGTGAGGAATTCGTTCGCGAGCACTGCCGGATGGCGTCGGATCGGATCCGTCACGCACGTGCCGAGCAGCACATGCTCTGTGGACGCCGCAGCCATGGCGATGCAGGCCACGGCGTCGAGGAAGACGTGGGGGCTCTTGCTGGGACTGAGCGCAGCGAGCGGCGAGATGTCCGGTGTCCACAGGGACTCCGGGAGCCACCCCATCAGATGGTCCGGCCACGTGATGAAGTCGAACCCCGCACGCTCGATCTTCCGTGCTCGAGTACCGACCGCCGCCGCCGGAGGGCCGAGCGTGCCGCCGGTGCCCAGCCAGACACGCTTCACGGGTTCGGCCCTCGCTTCCGCGCCACCACCTCGACGTAGTCGACAGGTGAGCAGATCGTCGCGTCGCCCGATCGGTTGGCCTCGATCACGAGATCCATCAGCTCGCGACCGAACCGCTGTCGCTTCTCGTCGGTGAGGGTCTCGAAGACGACTCCGATCGGGCCGAAGTGTTGCCGGAAGAACTCGAGCCAATCCTCGGCGCTGCGATACCGGAGCAATACCTCCTGTGGATGCAGCCGAAGGTCGATGACCGCGTCGCCGAACAGCTCGCGCACGCTCTCCTCGCTTCCCCACAGGATCGCGGGTCGCACGCCCCGGGGGGGCGGCGAGAACTTCGCCGCGGTGAAGAAGAAGCCGGCGGCGAGACTGTGAGGCGGGAAGTTCGCCATCCCCACCGTCCCGCCGGGACGGAGCACGCGAAGCAGCTCTCCGGCGGTCCGGTCCTGATCCGGGGCGAACATCGCCCCGAAGGTCGAGAGCACCATATCGAACGACTCGTCGGGAAAAGGCAGATCCTCTGCATCGCCGTCGATGAACTCGACATCGAGGCGCTCCGCCGCAGCTCGCTCCCGGCCCCGTTCGAGCAGGCTTGGAACGAAGTCGACACCGACCACCTCGCAACCTCGCCGAGCGGCAGCGATCGCCGTGTTCCCGCTTCCGCATGCAACGTCCAGCACCCGCTGGCCGGCCCGAAGGTCGACGGTCTCGCAGAGCCGCTCGCTCACGATCACGATCGTCGTGGCGAACTTCGAGAAGTCCCTCGCCGCCCACGCTCCCTGTTGGTGTTCCTTGACGGTCGCGAGATCTGTCATGGCTCCCTCTCCTGCCGCGGATACCGTTCACACGCACGCTCACGCATCGCTCAACAGCGCCCGACCTGAAGAGGTCGAGCCTGAGGCATGCGAGCACAGCGCACGCACCCGCAAGCCTGTGATGAGGGTCTACGCATGTCATGGTTCGTCTTGCGTAGGTTGCCTACGCGGGTTCCCCTGCGCCGCAGCCCGGGACGACACGCCTACCATGGCGTCCGTGCCGAAGCCTCCGATGGACCCGCTCGGCCGTTCGGTCGAGAACCCCCTCAGCCTGTCCCAGCTGGAGCGTCTGCTGGAGGAGGCTTCCCGTCGCGGGGGCTGGGAGAGCGCCGACGGGTACGACCTCCTCGAGGTCTGGGGGAGCAGGACGGCCTCGATCTACCGATGCCTGGGGCGGCCGACAGCCGTCGACGTCGTCGTGAAGATCGGCCATGGCTGGTCGGAGGAGGACGCGAGGCGACTCCACGACCAGCTTGCCGCCCTTCGCTCGAGGCTCGATCCCTCGATCGCGCGGACACCCGAGCCCCTCGGGTGGGCGAGGGAGCCGGCAGCGGTGTGCACGCGATACGTGGAGGGCACCGACCTGTACTTCATGCTCCTGGACACCGGGCATCCCGCGTGGGACTCCGCCAACGCCCCCTCAACCACGGTCCTGGCCCGTTGCGGCGTCGCCCTCGCGAACGTCCATGGCGCGCCGGACGCGCTCCCGGAGGACCCGGGCCGAGGCGCTCTCCAGACGATGCGGCGTGTCGCGAAGTCGCTCCGACTCCGCCCGATCGTCACCTCGGACGCAGAGCTGATGCCCGTGATCGGATTCGGGGACGTCGGACCGCATCAGTTCCGGATCGCCCCCGCGGGGCAGGTCTGGGTGCTCGATCCTCCGACCGACCCCTCTCCGGCACTCCCTCACGAGGACGTCGCGACCTTCCTCTTCGGGATCGACAAGTTGCTCGGCGAGGGGAGCGCTCGCCGCACACGATCCCGACGGGCGACGCGGATCGATCTTCGAGAGGCGTTCCTCGAGGGCTACGGACGCACCGGCCCCATCGACCCCGGGAGCGCGCTCGACCGGTGGTTGATCCGGATGTTCGAAACCAGGATGGCGGCAGGCACGGCCAGTCGGAGGATCCGAGAACGAGAGTTCCGCGATGCCGGCCGGATGCTGCTTCGCTACGCGGTGGGCCAGATCTGGCTCCGCTCGCACCGACCGGCGCGGAGTGGGAGAGCGCGACCCTAGACGAACGGTGGGATCACGTCGACGCCGGTCGTCCTGATCCGGAACGCCGACCCGTCGCGACGCTGGGCCCGGATCACGCTGGCCACGTGCAGGTCCACGACGTCGAAGTCGCTCGGCTCGAGGTCCCGGTCGCCGACGAGGCAGCGCACGAAGTCGTAGGACCCACCGCGGCTGAACTGGTCGAACGTCTCTTCGTCGATCCGCACCGCCGCCTGCGTCTGCCCCATGAGCACGCAATCGACCAGGACACCGGGCCTCGCACCGGCTAGCGGGTGCTTGCGGATGAAGACCGCATTCTCGCCGCCCGCCGCGTCGAAGAACATCCGCACCCATCGTTGCTCGACCGCGCCGTCCGGATCCGTTCCCCCCGATGCCACCAGCTCCAGAGCCGTCGTCGACGTCTCGTGGCACACGCCGTCGCGATAGTGGTAGACGTTGCGATAGGCGCCGTGTTCGATGCCGATGGGCGTTCGATAGATCACGGGCCGGTCCACGACGTGGACGTCCGAGCTGATCTGCCACACCGTGAAACCCTCCCGCTCGATGTTGTGCGCCACGCAGTCCTCGTGGCGCCACACCGCGTTGTCCCCGAGCTCTTGCACTTGGGCCGGCCAGAAGTACCCCGTCGCCGTGTTCGGGGCACGGACCCCGACGGCTACGCAGCCGAGAGCCGCGTTGCGCATCCCGAAGTTGTGGAGGAAGCCTTCCACGGATTCGCTCGAGCCACCGCGAACCGCGTGCACCTTGGCTGCGACGCATCGATCCCACACGCAGTCGTGCGTGAGCGCGAAGTCTCTGGCCCGGACGTCGGGGCCGTCGACCCGTCCCTCCTTCAACCGGTCCCACCAGAACGGCGTCTCGGCCACGTTGTACGCGATGCAGCGTCGGAACGTGATCCCGTGGCTCGTGTGGGGGACGAAGACCCGATTCCCCATGTCCCGACCCACCACCCCTTCAACCAAGGTCCCCTTCGGGCCGTTGTGCGCGAGGTGGAAGTGCATCGCGTAGCGGCCGGAGACCGGGTTCAGGCCGCCGCGGGTCCGGGGACCCATGTGACGAAGGCCGACGTGGCGGATCGTCTGGCGCCTCTCCGACATGATGTGCATGTGCGCGCGCCCACCCCGTGCGCCCTCGATCCTGACGTTCCTCGTGAGGTTCAAGATCTCCGCCGTCATGACTCGGCCGTTGGGCAGTTCAGCCCGTGGATGATCCAGGGCGAGTGCTTGCGAGATCCGCACGGTGCGTGCAGCGTGGTTCACCGAGACGAGGCGCCGAACTTCGAACCCGTCGATGTCTCCGGGAGCCGTGGGGACCACCGCGATCTCGTCACCCACTCGCCAGCCGTCTGGGGAAGACTGCAGCGCGATGGAAACCGCGCCGCGCGGAACGGATCCCGCGGCGCGTGTCCACGATCGCTTCGGCGAGCCGACCAGGTCCAGCCTGCCACGGGGCCGAACCCAGATCCCAACATCGCTGGCCAGGATGTCCTCGCCACCTCCCCTGAACCGACCTTCGTCGATGTCGGCGAAGAGGAGACGATGGAGGACGCCGGGGCGGGACGGACGCATCCGCAGGGAGCCGTGGAGGACGACGTTGCCCGTGGTGGTGAGCGCCCGGTTCGCACCGGGGGGGAAGACCAGCGTCGCACCACGTTGTACGACGACACCGTCGACCCTCGCATCCCTGTCCAGCAGGACTGTGCCGCCGGTCACCACGGCACGGGTCCCTGGACCGGGAACACGCCCACCCCAGGTCGCGGGGTCGCTCCATCGCCTGACGGTCGCCTCGGCGGCCCAGGGAGAGAGGGCGTCGGCGGTGGAAGCGAGGCCGAGCCCTGCTCCCGCCGCGCCGGCGAGGCGCAGGAACGTGCGGCGATCCACCCCGTCCTCCGGTGACGTGGGACGAGAGCTCGCTCCCGGAACCGATCCGCCCATCCGGCGACGGTAGCGCATCATCGGTCCTCGATCCGGTAGCTCCCCCCGAAGAGAGCCAAGATGGCAAGCGGTCCAAGGCATCACCGTACGCGGAGCGCGCACGCCTGCGTAGGAATGACCCCCGGCTCGTCGTATTGACCCCCCTGAGCACCGGGGATACGTTCGGCGCGGCTCGATCTCCGTGCCGCGACGTAGCTGTGACCAAGAAGAAAGACGAGAACATGACTGACAGCGACGAAACCCCACAACCTGGCGGGTTAAGCAGGCGCGACGCGCTCAAGCGGATCGCGGCGGCCGGCGGCGTGGTCTGGGCGGTGCCCGTCGTGCAGACGCTCAACATGAGAGTTGCTGCGGCGCAAACCACATCGGCGCGAACCGAGTGCTATTGCGTCAAGTGGGATCCCTCGGACAACGACCCTTGCGAAGAGAACCCGAGTGACGTGTGCGATGTGTGTCCGAGTGACGTCGTCTCGGGAGGGTGCGCTCCGGGTCATTTCACGGTCGTCGAGAGCGCCGACGGGACGTGGACCGTGACCCTCGCTCCGGGCTGCACTTTCCTCGAAGGCTACGCCGTGTCGAAGTGCTCCCACGACCTGTGTGAGCCGGCGGTACCCAACTCGAACGCCACGGCGGCGACGTTCTTCCCCTGCGTGGAACCGGATCCGCCGCCGGACGGCACGCATGACATCTCGCACATCGACTTCGTGTTCTGCTGCGAGGTCAGCTGATCGGTTCGCGCGACCGCGGAGGGGCGGGGGGGAACATGACGGACGAAACGACCGGCAGCGGAGACGAAGGAATCGATCGCCGAACCCTGCTCAAGAAGATCGCGGTGGCCGGAAGCGTCGCGTGGGCGGTGCCCGTCGTGAACACGCTCAACATGCGAGCAGCCAACGCGCAGTCCGCCTCCCCCCGGACCGAGTGCTACTGCGTCGAGTGGAAGCCGTCCGACACTCCGCAGTGCGGAGAGCAGCCCTCCGGGCGCGGCACCTGTGGGATCTGCCCCGCGGACACCGTCGCAGGTGGGTGCGCTCCCGGCCACTTCTCCGTCGGTCTCGGAGGCAACGGCACGTGGGTCGTGACCATGGCTCCCGGCTGCACGTTCCTCGACGGCGTTGCCTACTCGAAGTGTGCGGCTCCAGCCGTGTGCGAGCCGGCGGCGGTCGGGCCGAGCGCCACAGCCGCGACGTTCTTCCCGTGCAGCGACGAGGCGAATCACACGATCCATCACATCGAGTTCGTCTTCTGCTGCGAAGTGGCGTAGGACTCGGTCCCGGCCGTTCCGACGAGGCCGAGGATCGCCTCCACCGCGTCCTGCAGGTCACCAACCTCGAGATGCAGAGCCCTCGCTCCGCGAACGACCGAACCCAGGGTGTCGATCCCCCGGGCACCGAGCCGGTGGAGATTGAACGAGTTCTTCGCGAGCGCGGCGAGCGCGTCCCCGCGGGTCAGCGGCTCGAGTGTCGCCCGGCCGCCCTCCCGACGGGAGAAGGGCACCACCCACCCGATCTCGCACGAGGTCCCGGCGGAGCCGGCACGGAGCTCGTCGGCGACGACGTGCCGCCGCCGAAGCCCGGGATCGGTCTGGGTCAGGGCCCGGAGTTCGGGCAGGAGGTCGTAGGATCCCGGTTCGAACGTCAACGGTTTGGGGAACGGGAGCAGCGTGCCTCCCAGGTCGATCAAGGCGGCTTCGTCCGAGAGGTAGTCGAATCCCGCGCAGACAAGCGCACCGACAAGCGTCGTCTTGCCCTCGTTCATCGGTGCGGGGAACACGATGCCTCGACCGCGATAGGAGACCGCCCCCGCGTGGATCGCCACGCTCCCGACCTCGTCGCGGAGGGCATCCTGGAAGATCTCCCAAAGGACGATGTCCACGAGCCCATCGGGCCATCGCGCACTGCGCACACGACGCCCATCTCGGTCGAGCACGAAGCCGGGAGGTTCACCGTTCCCCTGGGATCGGATCTCGTACACCCTCCGGGCTCCGTTCTCGTCTGAGGAGAAGTCGCGCAGGAGACGCTCGAACGCCTCCAGCAGCTCGGGCGGGTCGCAACGAACCTCGACGGTGTGATCTCGGATCTGGAAACGACGGGTTCCGTCGTTCAGCCTTCGAGCACCACTCATCCCGCCACCGGTGGCGACGCATCCCGTACGGCGAGGCCGGCGCGACGTCCCTGGACCCGCCGGATGGCCGTCGCAACCAACTCGACGTCGTTCACGGTCATCCCGATCCAGAGCGGAAGCGTGAGAGCACGGGCTGAGGCAGCGTCGGTGATCGGCAGGACCGGCTCCGATCCGCGAGTCTGGTAGGCCCGCATGCGGTGCACGGGGGGTGAGTAGTACCGCTTGGTCTCGATGCCTTCCGCGGCGAGGACCTCGTGCAACCGGTCCGCATCGAGCTCGAACACATCCGGATCGACGAGGATCGTCAGGTCCTTGAACGTGCTCGAATCCTCGCTGCGGACACGCGGGAATCCGATACCGGGAACCGTGTCGAGCGCACGACGGTAGGCGACCGCCAGTTCCTCCCGACGGGCCAGCCGCTCGTCGAGATCGTCCATCGATGAAAGCGCGATCGCAGCGTGGACCTCCGACATGCGCGCGTTCAATCCCACGAAGCGACAGTCGTAGTCGCCCGGATTGCCGTAGTCCCGACCGATACGGCATCGTTCCGCGATCAGGTCGTCGTTCGTCGCGATGATCCCTCCCTCCGCCGCGATCAGGACCTTCGTGGGGGACAGGCTGAAGACCTCGGCATCGCCGAATCCACCAACCCTCGTCCCTCGATACCGCGAGCCGAAGGCGTGGGCGGCGTCGAAGAAGAGACGAAGCCCGTTCCGGCGCGCCACCGCGGTCAGTCGCTCTACGTCGCACGGCGTCCCGTAAACGTGGGTCGCGAGGATCGGCGGAGGTGCGAACGCCGACCGCCCGCGCGGCGGCGTCCCCCGACAGCGTCAAGGTCTCCGGATCCACGTCGACGAACCGGGGGACGAGTCCGTTCCATGCCACCGCATGCGCCGTGGCGACGAACGTGAAGGACGGGAGGAGGACGTCGCCGGAAAGGTCCGCGACCCGAAGGATCAACGTCAGACCGGCCGTGCACGAGGCCACGGCGATGCAGTGCCGTACGCCCAAGTAGTCGGCAGCGCGCTCTTCCAAGGCGCGGACGTGAGGACCGTTGGTGAGAGTGCCACTCTCGAGGATCTGCCCGATCGTCGTCGCGACGCCCTGTGGATCGGGCACACGCGGCCTCGCGAGCGGGAGCCCGTCTGGGAACACAGGACGCCCGCCCAGCACGGCGGGAAGTCCTCCTTCGAGATTCGAGTTCATGGGGATCCCTCCTGATCGGTCCGATGGTGATGGTCATGAAGCTCGAGCGGTGAGGTGGTGGGCATCGGTCGTTCCTCGATCGCGCCGGAGACTCGAAGCTGGCGCGAGGTCCACAGCCACACGCCCGCAGCCACCGCGAGGCACACGACCCCCGCGACGATCGCCCCCGCGACGAGCGCGGAAGACTCGGCAGCCGTCGCTCCGAGGACGGCCAGGACGATCCCGAACACCCACAACAGGACGGTCGTCCGGTTCCTCCCGAGACGCGTCGACAACAGGTCGTAGCCGTGGAGCCGGTCGCCAGAGGCGAGTGGCCTTCGCGTGAACACACGCCGCAGCACCGTGAAGCCCAGTTCGAATCCGAACGGCGTCAGGCAGAGCGCCGCCCCCAGCAACCCGGACCAGCCCCTGGACGCCGCCAGGGCGGCGAACGCGGCGAGCAACGTCCCCACCGCGTACGCACCCCCGTTCCCGAGGAAGATGCGCGCGGGCGGCCGATTCCAGAACACGAACCCGACGAGGGCGCCCGCGGAAGCGAACGCGGCGATCCCCGCTTCGCCTCCGGCCACGATCGCCCCGAGTCCGAACGCGGCGATCGCCGCGAGGCCGCCGGCCAGGCCGTCCTGACCGTCCAGCAGGTTCACCGCGTTCGCGGACGCGACGACCAGGACGACCATCGCCGGACCTGCGAGAGGAGCGAGTGGTGCCACGTCGACTCCTCCCAGGACCAGGATCGCACCGGCGAGAACGAGGCCCGTGACACGGATGAGCGGTGAGAGCGAGACGAGGTCGTCGACGGTCCCGATCGCCAGCGAGACGAACACGGCCGCGACGAGAGCCGGACGGGCGCCTTCCCCCCACGCGAGTGCCGTCCCGAGAGCGGTGAGCACGACCGCCCATCCGCCCGTCAGCGACACGGCGACCTCGTGGATCTTCAGTCCGTCGGTACCGGGCCGATCCACCAACCCGAGGGCGGTGCCCACGCGGCCGAGGAGGGGCGTAAGGCCGAGCCCGGCGGCCAGCGCGATCACGAAGGGCACGACGTCACCCAGAGGTTGCTCGTGATGCCTTCGTGGATGCTGATCTTCGCCTCGTGCACGAAGCCCATGCGCTCATACAGGCGGTTCGCGCCCTCGTTGTCGGCTCCGACCACGACCCGTACGCGCTCGGCGCCCTCCGCGAAGAGATCGCTGAGGACGCGGGAAGCCAGTTCACTCCCCAAGCCGCTCCCCCGGTGCGTCTCGTGGACGGCGATCGCGAGCAGCTCGGCCTCCGTACCGGAGCGGGAGGACGTGCCGGACGGATAGGTGGCCGTCTCACGCGTCCGTCGGAGCACGGACGGGCGGACGAGACTCGGCATCGCCATCACCGCTGCGGGAAGCCCTCGCCGCACGAGGAATCGGCGATAGAAGCGAGGGACCGATCCGACGCCCGCGGCGAATCCCACGACTCGACCCCCTGCCTCGGCAACGTGCGCCGCTGCCTCTCGGTCAGCGGACAAGGCCCGGTAGAGCTGTCGGAGGAAGCCGACCCCGAGCGAGGGCAGGAACGCCCCCGGCATGGAGTCTCGATGCAGGCGAGCGACCCCTTCGGCGTCTCCGTTCCTCATCCGGCGAACCCGAGGTTCCGGCGACGCATCCGACTCGTCGCGCAGGCCGTGACGGTCGAGAAGGGTGCCCGTGTGGACCACGACCTTCCGAGCGACCGCGAGCCCGTCGAAGCGCTCCCGAGCCCGAGCATGCGCGGCCTTCCCCATGCGCGTGCGCTCCTCGGGTTCGCCTACGAGCGCGGCGATGGCCTCGGCGAGCCGGACCGGGTCCCGTGGCGGGACGAGTCTGCCTTCCTCACCGTCCCGAACGATCTCGCGACAACCGCGGATATCGGTCAGCACGAGGGGAAGCCCCATCGCCGCGGCTTCGATCGCGGAACGCGGCAGACCCTCTCGCCACGATGGGAGCACGAAGAGATCCATCGCTGCGAGCAGATCGGGGAGGTCTGTCCTCCAGCCCGTGAACACGACGTCTGGGGCGGCCCCGGCCATCTCCGCTTGGGTGAGAGAGTCCGCCTTGTCGGGATCTCGATCGCCGACCATGAGGAACGTCGCCTCGGGGTGGACGCGCCGCACGATCCTCGCGGCCTCGAACAGCTCAAGGAGACCTTTCTCGCGAACCATCCGGGCGACGGTGCCCACCACGACCGCGTTATCGGGGATCCCGAGCTCGCGTCGGACCTCGGAGCAACGCTCGCCGGATACGCGCCCGGGGTCGAACCGGGAGAGATCGCAACCGTTCCCGAGGTGCACCGCCTTGCGGTCGATCGAGGGGACCCCTCGCGCCCAAGCTCGGTCCTCCTCGCTCTGGTAGAGCTCGAGGTCGCTGAATCGAGCCGCGAGCCGCTCGAGGGCGAGGACGGTGAGCCGGCGAGCCGGGCGATCCTCGCGGGTCGCATAGAGCCCGTGAACCGTGTTCACCACGCACGGGACTCCCGCCAGTCGAGCCGCGATCCGTCCCATGACGCCCGGCTTCGGATTGTGCGTGTGCACGAGATCGAATCGCTCGCGACGGAAGATGCGGATGAGCTCGCCGAACGCGATCGCGTCGGCCACGGGATCCCAGGCTCTGGTCGCGTGCGGCCACGGTACGAACCCGATGCCTTCGCTCTCCAGCTCCACCGCCCAGGCTCCCGGCGCGCTCACCGCGGTCACCCGCATGCCGTCGTCCCGGAGCGCGCGGAGCTGATCGAGCAGGAGGTAGCGGAGGGTCACGTCCGTCGTGGTCACGTGCGCGACGTGCGGTGTGGTCACGATCCCCTCCCCCAGGGGCCTCGTCGGAGAGCCCGGTACAAGAGCGCTTCCCCATCGAGCGCCCCGACGCGCTTCGCCCCGAAGAAGAACCGTCCGTCCGCCCGGAGCACGGGAGCTCGCCCCAATCGGTGGGGATCGATGCGACCTCGCCGATTGGTGCGCCAGGCATCGAGCGCGGCGGAGGCGAAGATCCGTCGAGCGGCCAGCTCCGCCCCCGGCGAGGCCACCGCCCATGGGTACGCGAAGTGCCGACACACCACACCGATCCGATCCTCGATGAGGTCCTTGGAACGCTGCATCTCCTCCGCCGCTTCGCGCTCGCTGGCGTGGCCGAGATCGGCATGGGTGTGCGTGTGCGAACCGATCGTCACGAGGCCCGTCCCGACGCACTCGAGGAGGTGTGACCAGGTGAGCCGTTCGCGGTCGGGCACGTGCGCAGGGCCCTCCCCGTGCACGAGACCGGTTGCGAGGTAGAGGATCGCCGGCACACCGCGCTCGACCAGCGCGGGCACGACGCGTTCATGGAAATCACGAAGGCCGTCGTCGAAGCTGACCACGACGCCGCCGCCGTCGGCGGTCGCCGGGTCCAGCGCCTCGTCGAGCCCGAGCGGCCGGTCTCGTCGGACGATCTGCGCGAGCTGCTCAGCGAACGCCGCGGGGCCGACTTCGATCTGACTGGTCCCCGGTCCCACGCGGTGGTACAGGAGGATCGTCAGATCCCCGCGTCGCCGTCGCGACGCGATGCCGATCGGCAACACGGCGACCTTCCCGGCCTGGCGGACGACTGTCTCGACACCCCGGGCAAGGCGCCGCCGACCGTCGGAAGGTGAGGACTCGTCGACCGTGATCGGTTGGTTCACCGCAACGTCTCCTGTGATTCGGTTCGTCCGTCGGGCGGTCGGCCGGATGCAGCCGAACCGGCTCCGACGAGCAGGGCGACCGCGATCGGGACGGCCGGGAGATGCAGGACGTAGTCCACGCACGCATGCGCCGCGACCGCCATCAGCGCGGCCGCCGCCGCGGGTGAAAGGGGTCCGGGGACCTTGCCCAGCGCGACGAAACCCCACGTCACGAGCGCAACGGCGAGGACCAACCCGGGGATCCCCGTCTCGACCCCTTGTTGGAGGAACTCGTGGTGCGCCCACGCAGCGTCGGGATCGCTCCTCGCGGTGGGGCTCACCATGCGGAACCGGCCGGGACCCACACCGATCAGCGGATGCTCCCCTATCAGTCGGAGCGACTCGTGCCACAGCGTGAGTCGTCGGGTGGAAAGGCGTTCTTCGAGGACATCACCGACGGGCGCGCTGGGCCCATGGGTGGCCCCCGCGACGAGCGTCCCGAGCAGAACCGCTCCGGCGATCGTTCCCGCCAGGGAGACCGCGAGCCGTCGACGGGCATGGCCTAGACCGACGAGCACCACGAGGACAGCAACGACCAAGAGCACGCTCGCGCTCTTGGAGCGGACGGCCACCGGCACCGTCCCCGCCACGAGGGCGAGGCCGAGGCCGAGCGGCAGAAGGCGCTTCGATGTCGCCGCGAGCTGAAGGGCGGCGAGTGCGACGACCACGAAGAAGGCGGCGCGCGCGTTCGCGTATCCGAGCGGGTCGTCCCACGACGACGAACTCCACGTGTCGGCACCCCAGGTGGCAACGAGACCTGCCCCGAAAGCAACGATGCAGGCGGCCGGTGCCCACGGAACCAACCGAGTCGCCAACCTGCCGGCGACGACCGCGGCCGTCATCGCGGCGAGCAGTCCGAGCATGCCCCACGGCTCACCGCCGGCGCCGAGCCACGCCACGATCACCCAGCCGCCGGTCGCGACCACGAGGATCAGACCGGCCACGTCCAGTCGTCTCATCGACCCCCGCGCCGAGAGGGGTTCTCGATCAGCCAGCTCGGTCGGATCCGCGTTTCGCGCCCCCCCGGTCAGTTCACACCTTCGGCTGGTGGTGCCATCGCCCGTGGTATCGACAAGAGGACGAGGAGCATCGGCAACAGCAGGACGCGTTGCCGGGTGAGGATCCCGAAGTTCGCCACGCTCGAGAGCGCGATCACGGAGGCGCCGCAGTAGACGAAGGCCGCAGCCACGTAGGGCTGTTCGCGGGCGTGACGGAGCGCGGAGAGTATCCAAGGGACCCGGACGATCACGACGATGAGGAGGAAGATCCCCTCGATCGCAGCGAGCATCGTCGGGAAGTTGTCCGCTTCGAAGGGGAACGGGCGGAAGAACACGGTCACCGCCGCCATCGCGAGCCCCTTCGGTGAACCCACGGCGACCGGATCGAATCGCGATCCACCGGTTGCCGTCCGAAGCTCCGTCTCCTCGAGCACCGAACCGATCCCTGCGGCACTGGTGATCGAGCCGCCCCCGAGCGCCGAGTCACGGAAGAACCGCTCGGTTTGGCCAAGGAGCACGACCGCCACCGCCAGCGAGGTCGCCACGGCCAATATCTTCGCGGCGGGGACGAGGCGTCGAGACTCGGCCCGGGGTTTCCCCACGAGGTATCCGATGGTCGCGGCCAGGGCGAAGATCCCCGCGAAGTGCGGGCGAACCGCAGCGGTTCCCGCGAGGCCCAAGACGAAGAGGGCGATGCCGCGCCCGGGTCCTCGGCCGGCGAAGAGGCGCGCGGCCCCGAACGCGGCGACCCCCAGCGTGAACAGGGTCCAGGCCTCCTTCCCGATCGAGGAGGGCCAGAACAGGATCGACGGCAGGAAGAACAGCAGCTTGGCGTAGGTGCGAGAACGCCCATCGGGGACGGCGAGGTGGAAGGCTCGATAGAAGAGGAACAGACCCAGGAACGCGAGCCAGGAGAACGCCACGAAGCCGCCCAGCATCGATGGCCGGATGACGGTGTACACGACACCCGTGACCACGTACATGAAGAGGGTCTCCGAGGGCATCGCCACGGGCACCGAGGTATCGAGGTTGCCCGTGAGGAAGCGTTCGGCCAGCTCGGTCCCTCCCCGGTGGTACCCGGTCGCGTCCGCGAACTCGTAGAGCTCGGTCGCCTGGTAGTGACGGAGAAGCGCGAAGAACAGCTTGACGATCAGGGCGGCCATCAGGATCCAGAGCAGACGCGGATCCCCTTCACGTCGCGCTTGCCTCGCCAGCGCGGGGAACGTGACCGCGATGAGCACGGGTCCGACGATCAACGCCCCCCAGGTGTCGTAGGTACTGGTCTCCATCAGCCGGATGAGGAGGATCACGTAGCCGGCGACGACGACCAAGCCCACGCCGATCAAGATCCGCGGAGAGAAACCGATCACCGTCTTCCGGGTCGCCGTCGTCTCGCGCACCGCCATCTCAGAACACCTCGAGCGTCCCGAGTGTCGGCGCCCATGAGTCGATGGACCGGGGATCGGGGGTAAGACCTGGCTTCAGGAGCCGTGTGACCATGAGGACGCCGCGACGAGACTTCACGAACCCGGCGCGGGTGAACGCGCCTCGGGCGGACGAGCCGACCGGCACGATGCTCATCGCATGATCGGCGGCAGCGGCGGCGACTGCCCCACGGAGGAGTCGTCTCCTACACGCTCGGTCCCCCGGCGCCGTGATGACATCGGCCACGGCGAGCTCCCAGAGCTCGCCCCGCGGACGGAGCCGGAAGAACACCACGCCTCGGAGGCGATCGCCCGACCATTCTCCGATCGCGCGATAGTCGAGCAAGGGTGCGTCCCCGTATCGCCAGCGGAGGAACGCGAGGTCGACGGGCGTATGGAGTCGTGCTTCGACCGAGCGTGCATCCTCCAGCAGCTCGCCGACAGCGTCATCGTCCCGAAGGAGGACACCCGCCTTCTCCGCGTGAACCTCGGGGGCTTCTCCCGAGGGCTGCTCCGTGGATCGCACCGAGCGGATCCCTCGCGCGAAGGCCACTGGCTTCTTCACCCGGATGCTGATGGGGATCGTGCCGACCTCGACCCACCCAAGCTTGAGGTAACCGGGAAGGCTCTTGTCGTTCGGCGTGTTGAACACGAGGTCGGTGTCGACCTGAAGGCACTCCAGCGCTTCCCGGGTGAGCTTCGAGAAGATCCCACGCCCCTGGTGGTCAGGATGGGTCGCGGTGTCCACGGCTCTCACGGCACGCAGCACCCGGGACCCGGACAGGAACCCCCACCGCATGAACGCGCGCAACCCGACGATCCTGCCGTCACTCTCTGCGACGAGCATCATGGAACGGCCGAAGGGGTTCTCGATGTGCTTCCAGCGGAAGAGATCCGCCGTCCTTCGTCCGGCAGGCCCGCCCCCGAGGGCGTCGTCGAGCAAGTCGAGCACGCGGGCCTCGTCGGCATCCTCGTACGGTCTGATGCCGATATCGACGGCTTGTATCCCTGTCATCCGTCCTGCTCTCTCCCGTGTCCTCGCGAGCCTGCCAGCTCCGTGTACAGCGCCTCGATCTCCCCGGCCATCCGGACGATGTCGAATCTGTCGGCTCCCGTCTCGGCACCGGATGCGAGACGGCTCCGCAACGCCGGTTCCTGGATCACGCGGCCGAGCGCAGCGGCGAGCGCGGCGGCGTCCCCAACGGGAACCAGCAGGGCATCCTGATCATCCGTCACGCATTCGCGCACCCCGGCCGAGCTTGTGGCCACGACCGACAGTCCCATCGCGAGCGCTTCCATGAGTGCGAGCGGCAGCCCTTCGAACCGAGATGCCAGGACGAACGCGTCGCAGGCGGCGAGCACCCCGGCCGGATCGTCACGCCGCCCGAGGAGCAGGAACGTGTCCTGGAGCGAGAGCTCGGCGCGGAGCCGAACGATCTCTCGCTCCAGCGGGCCGTCGCCGATGGCGACGAACCGAACGTGTGGGTACGCGCCTGCGATGCGTGCTGCCGCCCGTAGGAGCGTCGGATAGTCCTTCTGCGGCCGGAAGTTCGCGACCGTCCCTATCACGAAATGATCGGGCTCGAGCCCGAGCGATGCACGGATGCGATCCCGTTCCTCGCGATGGCCACGGATGGCGGCGACGTCGACCCCCGTCCGGATGACCTTGGTTCCGTCCACGAGGCGCGACGGGATCGACGTCAAGACGGCGTGCGACACGGCGACGTGCGCGTCGTCGAGACGGTACGTGAGGGCGTTCAGCATCCTCGTGGCAGGCGCGTATCCGGACCACGGAAGATGCTCGGAGGTCAGCAGCTGCGGGCGGTCCCGCCTCGGCAGGGATCGGACGACCAGTCTCGTGAACCCGGCCACGTACGGGGAGTGGACGTGGACGAGGTCGGGACGCCGTTCGCGAAGGAGCCTGCGGAGGCGCAAGAGCCAACGCAAGTCCCATTCGCGCCCCCCGTCCAGGCAGTTCACGGGGACGCCAGCCTCACGCATGGGGTCGACCAGCGCCGTCTTGCGGGGCAGGACGAAGGCGGTTTCGTAGGCGAACCTCCGCCGGTCCCGCACCTTCGCCCACAGCAGGAGCAGGGTTTCCGCCCCGCCGGCTCCGAGGCCCTTGATCAGCCAGAGCACCCTGGTCGGCGAGGCGTCGGCGAGGCGCCGGCGGCGAGGCGCCGGTCGGCGTCGACGGACGGTCGCGATCAGCGAGCACCGGCTCGCTCCTCCATCGGGAGCTTCGTCGCGCCGCCCGCCTCGAGCCACGCCTGGAACATCAAGACGTCCCACAAGAGGTACTGCTGGTTCCGACGCCCGGACACGTGCTCATGCCAAGTGCGCCGCACGATGTCGGCATCGAGGAAGCCCTCACGGCGGAGGCGTGCCGGATCCAAGAGGTCCTCCGCCCAGGGGCGGAGCGGCCCCCGCAGCCACTCTCCGATCGGCACCCCGAATCCCGCCTTCGGACGCTCGACGAGCCTGTCGGGAACGTGCTTGCGAAGGACCCGGCGGAGGACCAGTTTGCCTCGCCCCCCATCGACCTTCATCCGTCGAGGCAGCCTCCACGCGAACTCGACGACCCGATGATCCAACAGCGGAACACGTGCCTCCAAACTCACCGCCATGCTCGCTCGGTCGACCTTGGCCAGGATGTCGTCCGGGAGGTACGTCAGCGCATCGAGGTACATCATCCGATCCACCGGATCGGCGAACGCGGGGACGCCGCTCGGATCCGTGAGCGGGGTCGGAGGCTCGACCGCGCCACTGACCAGTCGGCTCGGGTCGCGCCAATGCGAGACGAGCCCGAGGTACATCCCTTGGAGGGAGTCCTCTCCGAGTACCCCCGCGAGCTTCTGGGCCTTGTCGCCGGCCCGTCGTCCGGCCTCCGCCGGAGCGAGGGAGCCGAGGATGCCGGCGAGACGGTCGATCGCGGCGGGACGCAGTCCGTTGAGACCTCGAGCCGCCGCCCTCCTCAGGACCGGGGGGACGCCCTGCACTCGATCCCAGATCTTCGGGGCCCAGAAGTACCGGTTGTAGCCGCCGAAGACCTCGTCCCCTCCGTCCCCGGAAAGAGCCACCGTGACCGAGTCGACCGCCAGGCGCGACACGAGCAGGGTCGGGATCTGCGACGAGTCGGCGAACGGCTCGTCGAACGTGCGGGGCAGCTCTTGGATGACGGCGCGAGCGTCATCGGGGGTGACGGCGATCTCCGTGTGCTCGGTGCCGAGGTGACGCGCGACCGCACGGGCATCCACTGCCTCGTCGTAGCCGGGTTCGGTGGAGGCGATCGTGAACGTCCGAACCGGGGACCCGGCCTTCGCCTGCATCAGCGCCACGACGGTCGAGGAGTCGATCCCACCCGAAAGGAACGCCCCCATCGGAACGTCCGCGTACATCCGTAGGCCGACGGCATCGCCCAGCAGCGCCTCGAGCTCTTCGGCAGCCTCGGTGTCGTCTCCGGAGAACGGAGCGAGCGCGGCGCGCTCCACGGCGTCTCGAAGCGTCCAGTAGGCGATCGGCAAAGGGGTCTCTCCCCGTCGGGGCGAACGCACCGAGAGCACCGTGCCGGGCGGAAGCTTCTGGATCCCGCGATGGATCGAGTACGGAGCCGGAACGTACTTGTGGCGCATGAAGAGCGAGAGCGCGTCCCGGTCGATGTCGGGACGGAACTCCGGATGCGTCCGGAACGCCTTGATCTCGCTGCCGAACGCGAAGGAGTCGCCGAGCCACCCGTAGTAGAGGGGCTTCTCTCCGAGCCGGTCCCGTCCCAGATGGAGCGTCCGCGTCTCTCGATCCCACAAGGCGAACGCGAACATGCCATTGAACCGATCGAGGGCCCCGCGCAGGCCCCACGCCTCGATGCCCTCCACGACCACCTCGGTGTCGGACGTCCCCCGGAACCGGCATCCGTCCGCCTCGAGACGCTTCCGCAGCTCCCGGAAGTTGTAGAGCTCGCCGTTGAAGACCATCACGAGGCGTCCGCTCGCCGAGCGCATCGGCTGGTGCCCGGAAGGAGACAGGTCGATGATCGAGAGGCGGCGCAGCCCCAGGGCGATGCCGGTCGCCTCGTCGCACCACGTTCCCTCGTCGTCGGGCCCGCGATGGTGCAGGCTCCTCAGCATGGGAGCCAGCGTCGCTTCCAGCGCTTCCACCGGCGGCCGGCGAAGGTCGAGGAATCCTGTCAGCCCGCACATCGCGCCATCACCTCGCCCTGAACCAGGCGACGGGAACCCGCCATCTGCGGAGGTAGCGCCCGCCGCGCTCCCTCAGGAACTGCCCGGTCGGGCAAGAGGAGCCCTCCCGCGTAGGCGATCTTCGAACGCACACCGGGGATCGCCCGGAGCGTGCTGATCGCGAGCGAGGCTGGACGCCGCCGATCGGTCGTGTAGGACCGCAGCACCCGCTCCTCGGATGGAGACGGTTCGATCCCCTCGTAAGCCCTCGCACGCTCGGGCAGGGTCTGTCCGAAGGCCCCCGCCGCGGCGGCGAACGAGGATCGGACGACCGCCCGCAGCTGCCACCGATCGACCCAGTCGTCGAAGCGATCCCAGTCGATGAGCCCCATCGAAAGGATCTGACCGATATCGCGGAGTGGGATCGGGAGGGGCGGCGACCACCCCAGTGTCGCGTGGAGACAGGCGTTGAGCAGCAGACCGGTATCGTCGAACCGTTCGAAGGTCTGACCGCCGAGCTCGACCCTTGTCGCGTGCGACGCCATCTCGCCCGGCGCGATCCACAGGCCCACCGGTCCGAGGACGAGCGTGCGATGCAGGTCTACCTCGAGCCCCTCGACGTTGCAGTGGGTGGCCGCCTTCCCGAAGCGCCGGTCGAAGCCCGGACGCGGCTCCGGCAGCCGGCGGCGGAAGCCTGCAGCCGCCAACAGCTCCTGGGCCTGAGGCCAATCGTCCACACCCACGAGGAGATCGAGGTCCGAGAAGGGTCTCCACGATGGGTCCGGGTACATCGTGTGGGCCAACGCCGGCCCCTTGAGAACCGTGTGCCGCACCCCAACCGCCTCGAGGCTCCGACCGAGGGACAGCAGGGTTCGCTCGAGCTCCAGCA
Source organism: uncultured Actinomycetota bacterium (assembly GCA_963762015.1). Lineage (GTDB taxonomy): Bacteria > Actinomycetota > UBA4738 > UBA4738 > HRBIN12 > JAJNBA01. The sequence continues at coordinate 104,544 of CAVXJL010000002.1, read as the reverse complement.
CGTGGATCATCGCCGAGCGATGCCGCGCGAACAGTTCTTCCTCCTGCGGGCCCGTGATCACCAGATCTCCCGCTCGGGCCGCCGCGACCGCGAGCCCGGTGAGGTTCCAGCGCGTGAGTGCCTCGAGCAGGCTGGGCCAACGGATCGAGGTCACCGCGACCCGACCTGGGGGCCCCAGCCCGTACGCGGTGACGAACGAGAGGATCCCCGGCGTCGAGATCGTGGGCTCGGGCCGCCGATGGGCGGTGGCGGCGCCGGTCACGGCCGAGACCCCGCCGGGCGGAGGGCGATCATCCGGCTCGCACCCCGACGTGCCTGAACCCGGGTCCAGACACTCGCGCCGCGGGCACGGGACCGTACCGAAGCCGCCTGGGTGCCGCGCTCGTATCCGAGCTCGGCCAGCAATCCGCCGGCGACGGACTCGAAGAGCTGAAGCTCGTCCAACGACATATCCCGTCGCCAGTCGCGCAAGCCTTGCGTCGGAGGAAGGTACACGCTCCGGTGCTGTGATCGGTGGTCGACCCCTTCCATCACGTCGTCGGCGCGCTCGAAGTAGCGCAGCATCATCGGGTCGAACCCGAGATCCACGAACGAACAGAGTGATCGGAGCACCTGCTCCGGGTCGTGCACGAGGTCCTCATAGCGAACCTCGCGATACCGGCCGGGTCCTAGCCGGCGCCCGTCGCGTCGACCGCGGCTGACGAAGCGGCGCCAGAACACGGCGGACTCACCGATCGACGTCGTGCCGAAGTCTGCGTCTCGGTAGGACAGCGCGACGTCGCGCCCATCGCGGATCAGATGGATGAAACGGGCCTCCGGGAACAGCGAGGCGAGTTTCCTCATGTGGAGCACGTTCATCGGTGTCTTCTCTCCGTAGCGCGTCTTGCCTCGTTCGGTCGCGTACCGTTCGAAGATCGCACGTACTGCCTCGGCGTAGGTCGTGGGTTGCGCCTCTGCGAGCGTCGATCGGACGATCGCTTCATCGAGCCCCCAACCCCGGAACCCCCAGTGCGCGGTCAGGGCCTCCGCGAACCGCTCGATCGAGAACCCACCACGTCCTCGGAACGTGCGAGCCGAGCGAACGAGGGTGACGAGGAAATGCGACTCGGGGGGGATCGCGAGCGACGGGTGAGAGTCGAACATCGCACGGAGGAGCGTCGTCCCCGACCGACCGCGACCCACGATGATCGTGAATGGATCACGCATGGGTGACTCCGGAAGGGTCATGGTGCTGTGTCGGCGGTGGATGCCGCGGCTTCGACCGGTGTGAAGGGCGCCGGTGGGAAGGTCTCATCGAACCAGCGGACGATCGACTCCACCAGTTGACGTTGACTCTCGAGATCGCGGAACGCCTGCAGGGTCGTCCCATCCACCCCACGGAGCTCGATCCGGCGATCCGTCCCCGATCGCCGAAGATCCGCCGCGAAGCGAGGCACGTCTCCTGCGAGGGCGCTGTTCGTTTCCATCAACAAGATGTGAGCTCTCCGTCCAACCTCGCTCAGAGCCGTGACGATCGGACCGCCGTGACCCTTCCTCGATTGGGTCTTCCAGTACAGGCGCTGCACGATCCTCTTCACCGGACCGGGGAGACGCCGCGCAACCGCGATCGCCGCTCGGTGGCCCCGCGTGGCCGTCCGCCTGGTACTCGCCAGTGGCTTCATCCACAGCAGGAGGAGGGTCTCGGATTCAGGGAGCGACCTCGCTGCCTGGAGGGCGGCTCGCGCACCGCCGCAGTTCCCGCACAGTCCGAGACGTTGGGAACCCGTTGCCTCGAGTCCGAAGCGGGCAACGGCCTTCACGTCTTCTACCGGAAGCCCTTTGAAGTCCATCCTGGCCACACCCGTGCTGTCCCCAACGCCCGCATGCTCCATCCGGATCGACGCGATCCCTCGTTCCGCCAGCCCGCGAGCCACACGGGTCCACACCGCGAAGTGGTGGCTCCGGAGAGCGCCGCCTCCACCGGTCGTGAGAGCCACCACCCCTCGCGCCTCATGCTCCGGCAGAGCCACGACGGCTCCGAGGACCCTGTCGCCCGCGGGGACGAAGACACCGTGCTCTCTCAACTCGCGACCTCCCTCGAACTCCCGAACTCGGCTTGCGCCCACTCCACGACCTGGTCGGCGAGCGAGAGATGGAGTCCGACGAGGGCGTCGGACACCACGTCCTCGGCGACCGCTCGGAAGTGATGATCTCCGAACAGCCCCGACATCGGATCGCTCACCACGACGAACCTGGTGTCGGCACCCAACGAACGGAGGGCATCGACGAGACTCATCTGATCACGCTGCGGCCGCTCCCCCCTCGAGACCTGAACGACGAGCGCGGCGCCCGAGAACCCTCGGAGGTCACGGGAGAGATCCAGTGCCTCCAGCTCCGTGACGGCATCCTGGCGCAGCCCGAAGCCGCGTACGTTGACGGCATCCCCCTTCGTGAGTGCGAGCCGCAGGTCCTCGACGCTCGTCCGAGAGGCGCCATCGCCCGCGGCAGCTTCGAAGACGCTCGTGCGGAGCAGGTTCGTGACGTACCGTCGTCCACTGACCACGGGATCGATCGCCGCTACCGCCTGTAGCCCGGCCTCGTCCGCCACGAGCGCCGAGACCGTGGCGCCGAATCGGCAGCCGAGCGCTCCGACGGAGTCGACGTCCGCGATCTCACGGAATCGCGCCACCGCGTCATGCGCGTCGCGCAGATGCGTCGACGGCCGCGGGGTGGTCTCCACGTGCTCACTGTCGCCATATCCCTGCGAGTGGAACCGGAGGACCGGGAATCCCGCAGCGGCGAGTCCTCGTGCGACGACGACCTCGGTGGCATTCAGGTACAGGTGCTCCGGCCCGAACGAGTGACAGACGACCCAGCCCGTTCGGAACCGCGGCTCGATCGGCGTCGAGAGCACGCCGAGGGTCGATCCACCTGTGAGCTCGAGCGTCACGAAGCGCTCCGCGATCACGGAGCCGCTCATCCTCGAACGTTCCATGGGTCTCGAGAAGTGCCTCGTCGATCATCACGAGCTGCCTCCACGCACGCGCACCGTCAATCGGTCTCCATCCATGCATCTCTCCTCTGTGGCTGCCATCGCTCGAGCGAAGCACGGGGTCGACCGACCAGGTCTCCGTACGCGTCGAGGTAGCGCGGCGCGACGCTTCCTATCTCGAACCGCGAGTAACACAGAGCCCTTGCCGCTTCACCCAATGTCGCGCGCAGCGTTCCGTCATCGATCAGCGTTCGCAGCTTCTCCGCGAGACCGGTCACGTCTCCCGCCTCGGCGAGGAGCCCGGTCTCGCCGTGTGATACGACCTCGGGCACGCCGGCCACGTCGAAGGCGGCTGTCGGGACGCCGAGCATCCCCGCCTCGACGATGCAGCCCGGCAATCCCTCGATGCGGCTCGAAAGCAGGAGGACGTCGCTCGCGGCCAGAAGGTCCCCCACGTCCTCGCGGACACCCAAGAGCTGGACCCGGTCCACCAGACCTCTGCCTCGGATCTCCTCCACGAGACGGTCACGAACGGGACCGTCTCCGACGAACAGATGCACCGCATCGGAGCGTGAGGCGAGCGTGGGCGCTGCTGCCGCCAACGCCGTGAGTGGATCCTTCTCCCACGTCAGGGCTCCGAGCGACATGACGACCGGCGAAGTTGCGGAGAGCCCGAGGTCTGCGCGGGTCTCGACGCGGGTTCGGGTCGGAGCGATGCGCCGCGAGTCCACCGCGTGGGGGATGGTCGTGACCCGTGAAGGGGGCACCCCGAACCGGTCGATAACCTCGATGCGCATCGCATCGGCGACGGCGACGATCCGGTCGGCTCTTCGGAGCATCTGCGCGTACAGCGCCCGGAAGGGCCTCCGAGAGAACCTCGGATGAGCGCCGCCGATCTTGCGGTACACGATCGGGGACGCGCCCGCCAGGGTCGCGTAGAAGAGGGCCTCGCCGCCATGCGCCTGGATCACGTCCGGGCGCCAGCGACGGACCACGTCGCGGAGGCGGGCGACCATGCGGGGCTGCGCTCTCCATCGGGCGCGCGCCCCGCCGTCGAGGAACGCGACCTCCGCGTCGAACGTGACGGCGCGGGAACCGGCCCCATCGAGCACGACGACCAGTTGGTCGACGCCGTTGGGGCGGAACGCATGCACCAGATCTGCTGCGAACACCTCCGCACCACGCCGCTGGGCAGTGGCCACCAGATGGAGCACTCGCACCTGCTTCCCACCTCTTTCTTCCCGGTCCTGCCGCGTCCGGTCCGACCTCGCTCAACCGAGCCGCTAGTCTGTCCCGCGATCGTCCTGCCGATCTGGGAGCTTCCCTTGCACGTTCTGTACTTGATCGACAGCCTGGTACCGGGTGGAGCCGAGCGGTCCCTCGCTGCCCTCGCCTGGCAGTACCGGGCGCGAGGACTGCGCCTGAGCGTCGCCTACCTCCACGGCCGCCCGGGGCTCCAATCAGAGCTCCTCGCTGCGGGCAGCGAACTCTTCCCGCTCCAGGCCTCGGGGTTCCCGGGCTGGATCCGGGAAGCGAGGCACGTAGCCCGCGACCTGAGACCCGACCTTCTGCACACGACGTTGTTCCAGGCGGACCTGGTGGGACGTGTCGCGGGAGCGGCGGCTCGCGTGTCGGTCGTCAGCAGTCTGGTCAACCCCGAGTACGGGAAGGAGCAGCTCGCAGACCGGAACCTCAGAGCCTGGAAGGTTCGGGCGGCTCAGGCGGTCGACGTCGTGACCGCGAGGGCCGTCACGCGCTTCCATTCCCTTTCGGCGTACGTCGCGGATCTGATGGCGCCCCGGCTCCTGGTTCCTCGTACCCGTATCGACGTGGTCCCCCGCGGCCGCGACCCGGAGCATCTGGGCGAGTGGACGCCTGAGCGGGCCGCGGCCGCGCGCGACTCTCTCGAGGTCGATCGCGGCCGCCCGATCGTCGTCGCCGTCGCACGGCAGGAGTTCCAGAAGGGACTCGATCTCCTGCTCCGCGCGATGCCGTACCTCCGGAAGGAGGTCCCCGACGTGGCGCTCATGGTTGCCGGGCGTCCCGGACGATTGACGCCGGTCCTGCACGCGCAGATCGCCGAGCTGGGGATCACCGACGCCGTTCGATTCCTCGGTGTTCGCACCGATGTCGCAGATCTGCTGTGCGCGGCCGATGCCTTCGTCTGCCCTTCGCGCTGGGAGGGGTTCGGTGGAGCGTTGATCGAGGCGATGGCCCTTCGGGCTCCGGTGGTCGCCTTCGACATCCCTGCGATCCGTGAGGTGCTCGGCGACGAGACGCACGCGATGATCGTCCGCCCGGGCTCCCCCGAGGCTCTGGCCCAGGGCATCGCCTCCACGCTGCAGGATCGAGCCGCGGCGACAGAGCGGGTGGAACGCGCCCGGCAGCGATTCCTCGATCGTTTCACCGTGTCGGCCGTCGCCGACGGGATGATCTCTTTCTACGAGCGGGCCCTGTCTCGCTGAAACCGTCACGTCGGGTGCTCGTCGGTGACGAGGCCCCGGACGCGCAGACGCGAGATCAGGGTCCTCACTCCGTCCCGTACCTGATCCGGCGCCTGGCCGACGATCACCGCCACGTCATCGACCAGATCGTCCTGCGTCCGCGGTTCCGCCAACGCGCCCCAGACGACCGACGCCGAGGGAGACAACCATTCGACGCCCGTGCCCTGCGGGAGAGCCAACAGGATGCCTCGTCCAGCATCTCGCGACAGGAGGCCGGCTGCGCGACGCAGGCGGACTTCTTCGCTCACAGCCGGACCACGTTCTCGAGCCTCCGGTCTTCGTAGGCATTGCGTGCGTCGAAGACCAGAGGCGCATGCTCTGCGATCCAGTCGAGATCGTAGGCACCGTGCGGGGTCAGCAGGGCCACGCAGTCAGCGGACGTGAGGATCTGTCGGGAGAGATCGCTCCGCTGGTATCTCACCTCTCCGGCGTTCACCGACTCGAGGAAGGGGTCGTGGAACGAGACGTCCGCGCCCCGGCGGGCGAGGATGCTCATCACGCGCAGTGCCGGAGATTCGCGTATGTCACCGACGTCCGCCTTGTAGGAGACGCCGAGGACCAGCACACGGGCCGCCTTGAGCGCTCTGCCTCGATCGTTCAGTGCATCCCCGATCCTCGTGGCCACGTAGGCGGGCATCTGCGCGTTGACGTCTTCCGCCTGTTCCAAGATCCGGAACTGGCGACCCGCCTGGCGACGTACCTGCCAGGCCAGATACGTGGAGTCCAGTGGGATACAGTGGCCACCGACCCCTGGGCCCGGCGTGAACGGCATGAAGCCGAACGGCTTCGTGGCTGCGGCCGCGATGACCTCCCAGACGTCGATCCCCATCTCCTGGCAGAGCACGGCCATCTCGTTCACGAAGGCGATGTTGACGTGGCGGAATCCGTTCTCGAGGAGTTTGGTGAGCTCGGCCGCCCGGCACGAGGAGACGACGAAGGTCTTCTCGACGAGCTGTTGATAGAAGAGCGAGGCTACGCCCGTGCTCTCCGGGGTAAGCCCGCCGACCACCTTCGGCGTGTTCGACAGGCTGTACTCGGGGTTGCCGGGATCGATGCGTTCGGGGGAATACGCCAAGAGGAAGTCACGGCCGGCGACGAGCCCATCCGTCTCCAGGATGGGTCGGACGAGATCCTCCGTGGTCCCGGGGTACGTCGTCGATTCGAGCACCACCAGGCTCCCGGCAGCGAGATGGTCGGCCACATCGGTGCATGCGTCGGTCACCGCGGTGAGGTCGGGCGCTTGATCACGGACCGGCGTCGGCACACAGACAAGGATCACGTCGGCGTCGGCGACCGCAGCGGCCGAGGTCGAGAACGTGATCCGCTCCGTGGCGATCCCCGCGGCGAAGGTTTCCGGCCAGACGCCGGGCACCGAGAGGTGCCCGCGGTCAAGATCCGCGATCCGACTCCCGTCGATGTCGACACCGGTCACGGGGAACCCGGCCTGAGCGGCCTCACACGCCAGCGTCACGCCGACGTACCCCTGGCCGATGATCACGATCCGCGCCTCGCGGGCAAGGATCCGGCGGCGCAAGCGAGCGGTGTTCTTCATCCGTCGGTCACCCTTCCGGGACGCGCTTCGGCGTCCATCAGCCCACCACCGCTCCGGCGGACGCATCCATCAATCGCTGCCTATCCACTTTCCCCGTCGAGGTTCTCGGAAGGCCGTCGACCACCTCGACGCGTGACGGCACCATGTACCGAGGGAGTACCTCTGACACGAACCGCTTCACGCTCGCCTCCGTCACCTCGGCACCATCGCGCGGTACGACCCACGCCACGATCGCGGTGCCCCAGTCGGGATGTGGGACCGCGACGGTCGCGGATTCGAGCAAGGAAGGGTCCGCGCCGAGCGCAGCCTCGACGTCGCCCAGCTCGATCCGGTACCCACGGCTCTTGACCTGGTGATCGCGACGGCCGAGGAAGTCGTACTCGCCGTCGGGTCGTAGACGCACCAGATCCCCCGTGCGGTAGACGGGTTCGCGGCGCCCGGGCCGCAGCGGGTCCGCGACGAGCACCTCCGCGCTCTGGTCCGGACGACCCCAGTACCCGGCCATCACGGCCGCCCCTCGGACGTAGAGCTCACCTTCGTCGCCGACGTCTGCCGTCCGGCCGTCGTCGCGGAGAGCGAACACCTCGGTGTTCTCGCATGCGCGACCGATCGGGATGGGAACGTGATCTTCCGGGAGCTCGCGGACCCGGTGATATGTACAGACGTTCGTCTCGGTGGGCCCGTAGAGGTTCCACAGAGCCACCTCGGGCAACAGCGAGCGGAGTTGCCGCAGCTCCGGGGTCGGATACACCTCCCCCGCGAACACGACGGCCCGTAGCTTCGAGACTGGCCCGTCCTTCCGAAGGGTCCGCGCCATCAGCATCAGCGCCGAAGGCACCGAATACCAGACCGTGATGCCCTCCTCCTCCACGAAACGAACGAGCTCGGTGCCGAAGTACGCGACTTCGTCCGGGACCGGCACAACCGTCGCTCCCCCGAGCGCGGCAAGATAGAGATCGAACACCGACAGGTCGAAATGCAGTGGGGCGTGGTTCGACAATCGGTCGTCGTGACCCACCCCGATGGTCGAGGCACACCAGCGGACGAAGTTGAGCGCGTGGCGGTGCGAGAGCATCACGCCTTTGGGCGTCCCGGTGGAGCCCGACGTGTACAGGATGTACGCGAGATCGGCGTCCACGACGCCGATGCCAGGATCGACCGCGTTCGCATCGGCCGTCGCTTCCTCGTACCGAAGGACGTCGGTCCCGGTCAAGGGGGTCGGAGAGCCGTCGTCGACCAGCAGTGTCAGGCGTGGCATGTGGTCGTCCAGCACCGAGAGTAGCGTCGAGGCCCTCCCCGGGGTCGAGACGAGCGCGCTGATCGAACAGTCCCGCCAGATCTTCGCGAGCCGCGGCGCCGGAGCCTTCGGGTCGAGGGGCACGTAGACGGCCCCTGCCTTCATCGCGCCGTACACGGCCGCCGCCATCTCGACACACTTGGGGAGATGGATCCCGACCCGGTCGCCGGGTCGCACGCCCGCATCGATGAGCGCGGCCGCGACGCCGTTCGCCGCCACCTCCAACCGCTCGTAGGTGAGCTCACGGCCTCGGCAGCGGACGGCGACGCGGGACGCATGCTGGTACGCAGCCTCGGAAACCAGATGATGCAGCAGGTAGGCCATGCTCGGCTCCTCGCCGGAAGCGTGGGTGTCTAGAGGCCGAGCCCGGAGGCGATGATCCGCCGCTGGATCTCGGACGTGCCGGAGTACAGCGTGCCGCCGAGCGCATCGCGCAGCCCGCGCTCGATCTCGAACTCGGTGGTGTAGCCGTAGCCGCCGTGGACCTGGATGGCGTCGAGATGCGTCCGGACGTTCGCTTCGCTCACGAACACCTTGGCCTCCGCAGCTTCCATCGTGACGTCTCGACCCCTGTCCATCAGCCATCCCACACGGAGGACCATGGCCCGGGCGGCGTCGACCGCGATCTTCATGTCCGCGATCTTCTCGGCGACCTGACCGAACTTTCCGATCGGCTGACCGAACTGCCGACGCTGCTTCGCATACGCGACGCATCGTTCCAGCGTGCGGCGCATGGCGCCTACCTGGCTGGCCATGATGCACGCTCGCTCCCAGCGCATCGACGTCTGGAAGATCTCTCCGCCACGGCCCTGTCGTCCCACCATCGCCTCACCGGGCACGAAGCAATCCTCCAGAACGACATCCGACATCGGGGAGGTCCGGAGTCCCATCTTGTCGATCCCTCGTTCGGTCGAGCACCCCTTCGTGCCAGCCTCGACGAGGAACGCCGTGATCCCGTACGGGCCGATCGCGTCGGAGGTTCGCGCGAAGATGATCATGAGATCGGCGATGGGGGCGTTCGAGATGAACGTCTTGCGACCGTTCAGGAGGAACCCTCCGTCCACGGGTCGGGCTTTCGTGGTCATCGCGAACGGATCCGAGCCGGCCTCGGGCTCCGTGATCGCGTGACACCCGATCCGCGTACCGGAGCACAGTCCGGGCAGCCAGCGCCGGCGCTGCTCGATCGAGCCGTGCTGCCAGATGGGGATCACACTCGTCCACAGATGCACGTTGATGGCGAACACCAGGCCGCCATCGGTGCAGCCGTAGCCGAGTGCCTCGAGTGCGAGCATCGTCTGGACGACGTCGGCGCCCCCGCCGCCGTCCTCCTCCGGCGCAGGGAGCCCGAGGAGGCCGAAGGCACCACAGCGATCCCAATGCTCTCGGGAGAACAGGCCCTCGCGGTCCCGATCGCGGGCATCGTCAGGAAGGGTCCGGGCGAAACGAAGCACCTCGTCGTACATCCCCGCTTGCTCCGGGGTCACCCACTCCACGAGTTCTGGAGCTGTCACGCTCATCCCGCGGCGACGCCTGAGGAGATGAGCCGCGCGATGTCGTTCACCGTGCGGAAGTTGTCCGACGTGATCTGGTCGTCCGCCAGCTCTATGTCGAACTCCTCTTCCAGGAACGCGACGAGTTGCATGAGACCCAGCGAGTCCATGGCCCCGTCGAGGAGCGGAGTGTCCTCACCCAAGCTCGTGTGCTCGTCACCCAAGAGGATCTCGCTCCGGATGAACTCCAGGATCCGTCTCTGTACATCCATATGGATCAACCCCCCGATCGAATCGATCGAACTCGAGAACGTGAACGGTCTACGACGTGCGAGCTGTTTTCAAGCCGCATCCGACTCGGCGTCGCCGTCCACGATCGCCGAGATCGCGGCCGCCTTCCGACGGAAACAGTGGCGCCGTGAGATGCCGACCGCTCGAGCGATGTCGTCCACCGCGAGCTGTCTGACGTACCAGAGGAACAGGATGGCCCGGTCCCGTTCGTTCACATCCTTCATCCTGCGACACAGCTCCGTACGCTCGTCGATCCGGTCCAGCAACCCGGTCGGCATCCCGTCGCCGTGGTGAGAGTCCTTGCTCCGTTGCACACCCACGCGGATGACCGACGAGCTCGAAGGCTGCCACCAGTCCGTGTAGGTGACGAGCGCCCGGATCACATCGTTCCGGGTCCTGAGAACAGAAGTCTCCACGCCTACACGCTATCCGGCGATCGGGTGACATACGAGTCGGGGAAAACCCTTAGTCGCGCGGGGACCACGTGGCTCGATCTCCGGCCTCGTAACGCGCCGGATGGTAGTGCGCGGGTCGCGGCATCTCGGCGGAGCGGTTCAGCGCAACCCCCACCAGCGGCGCCCCGAGCCGACGCAACGTGTCGGTGACGCGCTTGGCGACCTCGAACGTCGTGGTGCCCGCGCTGGCCACCAGGAGCACCGCATCGGACTCGGGGATGAGCGGAGCGGCGTCACTCGCCACGAGGATCGGAGGGGTGTCGAGGAGCACCACGTCGTTCTTCCTCCGTCCCTCGGCGAGCAGGGTCCGCATCCGCTCGGAGGAGAGCATCTCGCCGGGGTTGTTCGGTGCGATCCCGCTGGCGACGATGGAGAGTCGGTACACGTCCGTCTCCCTCCGATACTGCGACAGGGTCGAATGCCCGTTCGTCGAGCGGATCGCGTCCGCCAACCCAGGCTCCTCAGGGATGCCCAGGAAGGCGCCGAGTGTCGGACGCCGCATGTCGCACGAAAGGATCAGCACCCTATCGCCTCGCTCGGCGAGAGCGGCGCCGAGGTTGGCCGTGATCGTGGTCTTGCCCTCAGCCGGACCGGCACTCGTCACCATGATGACGCGCGCCGCATGCTCATCCTCGTCCGTGACTTCACCGTTGTCGGTCGCCTGGTGCACTGCGGCGGCCAAGAGCCGGAACGCCTCGGCCGGTGGAGACTTGGGGCGCGTGAGAGATGTGATCCCTCGTCGGGATCGTCGAGGGATCACCGGCACCTCTCCCAGCACCGGTAGATCGAAGTGCTGCTCGGCAGAACGCTTCGTGCGGATCCGGCGATCGAACCGCTCGAGCACCAGCACGAGGATCGCCCCGCCGATCGCTCCCGCCACGGCCGCAACCCCCATGCGACCGACTCTCGACGTGGGAGCCTCGAGCACGGCCTCCGCCGTGAGCGATTGCGCCTTCCGGTCCTGAACGACCCGGAAGCCTGTTGGAGACGAGAGCTCTGACTGGAGCTGTGACTTCTGGGACTCGATGCTGGGACGGATCAACGAGCTCTTCGGGAGATTGCGAAGCTGCTCGGAGAAGCCGTGGATCCGTTCCTGCAGCTCCCGGTTCCGCTCGGTACGCGCGTAGCCCAACAGCGCTCGGCTGAACGCGCGCGCCATGGCCTCGGCCCGTTTGGGGCTCGGAGCGACCGCCGCGATATCGAGGAGGCCCGTCTCCAGGTCCGGCTCGGCGGTGATCTCTGCCAGCAGCTCTTCGCCGGTGGCCGGACCTTTCAGCTGCTTCGCGGCCCGGTTCGCCACCGGCTCCGTCGTGGCGAAGATCGAAAGGATGAAGACATCGTCGATGCTCGTGGCGGTGGTGGTGGGGCCGATCCGAACCGTGTCGATGATGAGCGAGCTTGCTCGGTAGAGCTTCGTGGGTCCTCCCGTGTTCCCTCCGACCTGGCTCGTCAAGAGGGCGGCGACCACGGCCACCGTGACGGCCGCCAACACGACCGTCCACCGCCGCCGGAACGCTCTCAGATACTCGATCGGCTCCATGTGTCCCATCCGTTCTCTGAGCGGGCGAGCACCGCGACCGCGGCTGCCTGGTTCTGCACGCCGAGCTTGGTGAAGATCCGCGTCTTATGCTGCTCGACTGTCTTCGGGCTGATGCCCAACTGCCGTGCCACCTGCTTCGCAGCGAACCCCTGGGCCGCCAACCCGAGGACCTCTCGCTCACGCTTCGTGAGTCCCGCGAGCGATCTCGACCCGTCGATGGCCCCCGGCGCGAGCGCGTGCGCCAACGACTCGATCGGTGAGCCCGTCGAGACACAGGATCGGATCTCCTGGCCGTCATCGCCGATCATCACGACCCGGACACCTCGTTCCGAGAGACGTTCGGCCACGCGGTCGGCTCCGGGAAGTCGCCCGTCGAGCGCGACCGCTTCGGCTCGGTCGGCGAGGCGATCGCCCTCTTCCGCCGTCGTCCCCACCGCAACCGGGACGAGCGCCGCGTATCGGGCGAGTCCTGCCGCGATACCCTCGGCCACCATCGCTTCTCGATGGAGTACCGCGATGGCCCGAGGGCTCATCTCGCCTCCGACAGTTCGACGGGCCGCTCGACGGTCCGATGGTGACCCCACGCCTTCATGAAGGCAGCGAGCTCTTCGTCGCCGCTCGTTCCGACGAGCCGTTCCAAGTCTTGGAGGGACCCACGGAGGTCCGCGCGCTCCAGTACGGGCGGCTGGGACACCAGGATGCCCTCGTGGCCCGTGGGAACCGCTTCCTCGTCCGGGTCGCGGAGCTCCTCGGCGAGTTTCTCCCCGGGGCGCTGCCCGACGATCCGGATCTCGATGTCCTCATCCGGGACCTTGCCCGACAGCCGGATCAGCCGTCGCGCGAGACTGAGGATGTTCACCTGCTGGCCCATCTCGAGGGTGAACACCTCGCCGCCCTCCGACAACGCGCCCGCTTGGAGGACCAACTGGACGGCCTCGCGAACGCTCATGAAGAAGCGAGTCATCGCGGGGTCCGTGATCGTCACCGGGCCGCCGGCCGCGATCTGCTGGAGGAAGGTCGGGACCACGCTGCCGCGGCTGCCGAGGACATTCCCGAAACGCACCGCACACATCACGGGGTCGGCCTCTTGGAAGCTCCGAACGATCTCTTCGGCCATCCGCTTGGACGCTCCCATCACGCTCGAGGGCCTGACGGCCTTGTCCGTGGAGACGAGCACGAACCGGCCCACGCCCGCCGCGACGGCGGCGTCCACGACGTGGGCGGTCCCGAGGACGTTCGTGGCGACGGCCTCGCGCGGATGGATCTCGAGCACGGGCACGTGTTTCAGCGCCGCGGTATGGAACACGACCTCCGGACGGTGACGGAAGAACGTCTCCACCGTCCGGTAGCGGTCTCGGATGTCGGCCAGCACGACCTCGAACTTCACGGACCCGGGCAGCCCGGTGACCAGATCGTGCAGATGGGTCTCGTCGTGGTCGAGCAGGATCAGTGCCTCAGGCTCGAAGGACGCGACCTGTCGAGCGATCTCGGATCCGATCGACCCTCCCGCTCCGGTGATGAGGACCCTCTTGTCGTGAAGCATCGCGCGGACGGCGGCAAGGTCGGTCTGCACCTGCTCACGACCCAGGAGGTCCTCGATGCCCAAGATCCCGCAGGTCGTGGACGCGTACGCGACCGTCGACGATCTCGCGGACCGACGGAAGCACCCGAAGGGGAACGTCGACCTCCTCACAGAGCGCCGCCACGTCGCGGACGAGGTCGCTCGTCGCGGACGGGATCGCCAGGAGGACCTCGTCGATCGTCAGCTGTTCGACGAGCGAGGGGATGTCGTGCCGAGTCCCGACGATCGGCACGCCGCGGATCCGCAAGCCAAGCTTACGGGGGTCGTCGTCGACGAACCCGACGGGATCCAGCCGAACCGACGGGTTCTGACGGACATCGGTGAGGATCATCGCGGCCGCCTCACCCGCGCCCACCAAGAGCGCCCTCGATGCGCGGCTCCGTGACCCCACCGCTGATGCGCGGCGGAACGCGAACAATCGGCTCTGGAAACGGATCGCGCCCAGGCCCCCGGCAGAGAACACGGAGCCGACGACCAGCGCCGAGAGAGGGATCGGACGCGTCCCGGGGAGCACGATCCCGGCGACGAGGATCAACCCGAACGAGCACCCCCAGGCGAGGACGAGCTTGCGTGCCTCCTGGACGCTCGCGTACCGCCACATCTGTCCGTACAGACCGAATCCCGCGTTCGCCGCGACATGGAAGAGGACCAGGGCCGGGAGGAACCTCCACAGGTTCCCCCAGTACCGATCGGGCACCGCTCCCTCGAACCGCAGGACGACGGCCATCAGGTACGACCCAGCGACGATCACCATATCCAGCAAGCGAGAGGGACGTCGCGACGGAGCCGAGAGACGACGGCCCCCGGCAGCTTCGAAGGATCGCGAGCCTGAGGCGGCGTGTCGGTAGAAGGGAGGAAGACACGTCCGGCATCCATGGAGGCTCGACACTAGGGTGCGCATACTGCGCCTCTCATCGGGCGGGGCGCGTATCTTCGCTACCGCGGACCGCGTAGCGCCTTGGCCCGGCGCCTTCAGCCCCCGGATGGCTGGGTCTCGCCCTCCGCCGCGGCCTCCTGCAGGATCCGGATCCAACCGTCCCCGCCCACCCAGCCGCTTCGGCTGCAGGTGGCGCCCTGGACGAGACTGCCGAGCGCCACCAGCCCTCTCCCCCCGACCCTGTGGAGGTTGAGGCTCCGCTCCGCGAGCTCGCGCAGCGTCTCAGCACGGGTCGGCGCAGACGGTTCGCCGAGGCCCGATCCGAAGAGCACCACGGCGACGACCCGACTCGGCTCGGTCGCCCAGGGCTCCGGCTCCCCCGCGAGACCAGGCAAGAGGCCGGGGAGGCGTTCGAGCACGTCGGGAGGGACCGAGAGACCATGGCGAGGGGGCGACACGCCCTCCCGAAGCCAGGTCGACGGACAGGGCTGCCGCGGGCGCCCACACGATGCCGGCGCGGAGTGCCCGCCGACCCATCCGTCCGAGAACCGGGTGGAGGAAGGCCGGACCGAGGACGGCGCGACCACCGATGGACATGAGCGACCCGGCGAGGTGGAGAGCGTCGTCCCGATCGCCGAGCCCGTACGTATCCAGCTCACCGAGGATGGCGGTCGCGATCCGCGTGAGGTCGGTGGCGCGGAGGATCTCCGATCCTCCGCGGTACAGCACGTGCACGGGCCGTCCCATCGGCCCTCGCTCCCCCACCACGATCGAGTACGACGCCCGGTCGGGCTCCGCGTCCTCGATGGCGTGGGCCGCGACCGCTTCCGCCAGCCATCCGCCGAACGCCTCCGACGTCGTGCGAACGGTGAGGTGCTTTCCTCCCACCCCAATCGTCACCGAGGCCGCCCACCCGAGGCGGTCGAGGCGCGAGAGTCAGGTATCCCGAGGCGCCGACGGCGCGACGCTCAGGGGCAGCTCGTCGTGCATCACGCGAGATCCTGGTGGGTGTCCGCGAGGATCTTCGATCCACGGAGCTCCTCGATCAGGTCCGAGACCTGGGCCGTCACCTCACCGACCGGACGCTGGAAGGCCTCCGCGATGGCGGCCGACATCTCCTCGACCGTGGCGGACCCGTCGCACAGACCCAGCACCAACGTGGCGGGGGCGTTCAGGTGGTGGAGATCGCCGCTGCGTTCGTCGTAGATGACCGCTTCGCCGTCGAGCTCCGTGACGGTGACGTCTGTCCGGACGCGGGGACGGAGCGGATCCACGGGCTCACGTCCAGCGGATCAGCTGTGCCCGTTCGAGTTCCGCGAAGGTCCGGAGGACATCCTCCTCGACCACCTCTCGAGGCAGTCCGGTCAGCTGGCAGACGGCGTCGATCACCTCGTCGGGCTCGGTGTCACCGTCGCAGAGCACCCACAGCGCGAACGCCGTCGAGTTGAGCACATGAACGGCCCCGGTCGCCCGGTCGACCACCACGTTCTCGTCCTGAGCTTGCCGTAGCCACACTTCGTTGCTGCGGAGCGGACGACGCCCGCGGACCTGTGTGGTCATGCATCCACCACGGCGAGCTCGTCCATGATCCCGTTGCTGACGACGAACGCGGCGACCGCGAGGCGAGAATGCATCTCCAGCTTGCTCAGCACATGCTGCACGTGGGTGCGTGCCGTCTCCGGGCTGATGACCAGCGATTGAGCGATGCCGTCGTTGTTCGCTCCCTCCGCGAGCAACGCCAACACCTGACGTTCGCGCGGCGTGAGCCGGGAAACGCGTCGGATCGCAACGTCCTGCTCGCGCCGGCGTCGGATGAGGCGTTGCAGGAGCGCTCCCAGCATCCGGGGAGGGACCAGCGTCTCTCCTCGGTGGACGGCGCGAGCGGCATCGATCAGCTCGGACAGCGGACACCCTTTCGTGATGAAGCCATCCGCGCCCGCCTCGATCGCGGAGATCAGTGTCTGCTCGTCTTCCGAATCGCTCAGCACCACGACACGGCACGTCGGTACGCGTTCCTTGATCGCGCGGGTCGTCCGGAGGCAGTCACGGTTCGGGAGGTTGGCGTCCAGGAGGGCGATGTTCGGTCTCGTCCGCTCGGCCTCGACCACGGCCTGGATCCCGTCCATCGCCTCGGCCACGACCACGATCCGATCCTGACTCTCGAGCACGGCCCGGACGGCCTCCCGCACCAGTGCCTGGGGATCGGCAAGCAGGATGGTGATCGTCTCGTTCTTCTGCTCCAACGGGAGCCCTCTCCTCGATAGGCAAGGTGGGACGTACGCTCATGCGCGGACGGTAGGGAAACCTCGTGCGGAACACACCCCGTCGACGACGTATCCGAGCTACGTCGATCGGACGAGGACGTTCGTCAGGCGCCGGCCCCTGCGGACCCGAGAGCGACGTGATCCGAAGCGGCGGACGACCGGAAGGCATCGACGGTTCGACGCAGCCCCTCCTCGATCGGGACGGTGGGGCGGTACCCGAACGCCTCTGCCGCGCTCGAGATGTCCGCCTCCGTGAGGAGTACGTCGCCTTCCCGTGGTGGCTCGTACACCGGGTCCGGCGTGACATCGCACAGATCGGCGACGAGCTGAAGGAGTCGGTTGACCGACGTCGGACGAGCTCCGCCGCCGATGTTGAAGGCCCGGCCGAACGCTGCGTTCGGCGCCTCCAGCGCGAGGAGGTTCGCGTTCACCACGTCGTCGATGTAGGTGAAGTCCCGTGCCTGCTCGCCGTCCCCATAGATCACGGGCCGGGCGCCGTCGAGACAGGAAACGATGAACCGCGGGATCACGGCCGCGTACTCGCTGGCCGGATCCTGTCCCGGACCGAACACGTTGAAGTACCGGAGGGACACGGATCGCATCCCGTCGGCGACCCACATGGCGTTGCAATAGATCTCCGCGGCCAGCTTGCTCGCCGCGTACGGCGAGCGCGGGCGAAGGTCCATCTCCTCGTGGAGAGGGAACGTGTCCTGGTCCCCGTACACGGAAGAAGAGGAGGCGGAGACGAGCACAGCCCCAAGGTCACGGGCGCTGAGAAGAACGTTCAGGCAGCCGAGGACGTTGACGTCCGTCGTGAGCACCGGCTCTCGCATCGACCTGGGAACCGACCGTTTGGCCGCGTGATGCAGGATCCCGGAGCACCCCTTCGCTGCATCCATGACGACGGCTTCGTCCCGGATATCGCCCTCGACGAACCGGACCTCGGGCAGATCTCGAAGGTTCTCGAGGGTCCCTTCGGAGAGGTCGTCGAGGACGACCACGTCGTCGCCTTCGGCCACGAGCCTCCGGCACAGATGCGACCCGATGAAGCCGGCTCCGCCGGTGATGAGGATCCTCCGCGCCCCAGGTGCTCCCATGGCTACGAGTTGCGCCCGATCGGCACGTAGACGAAGCCGGCCCGCCTCATCACGTCCGGATGGAACAGGTTGCGGGCGTCGACCACGACCGGGTAGGTCATCGCCCGGCGGAGCCGTTCGAGGTCGAGTTCCCCGAAGAGGCGCCACTCCGTGCAGAGCACGATGCAGTGGGCGCCCTGGGCCGCCTCGTACGGATCCGAGACGACGTGGATCTCCGGGAGGATGTTCTTCGCCGCGGCGGCGGCCATCGGGTCACAACCGACGATCTCCGCGCCGGCATCGAGCAGCCGTTTCGCGAGCGCGAGCGCGGGGGCCGCCCGAACATCGTCCGTGTCAGGCTTGAACGCGAGTCCGAACAGAGCGACACGTTTCCCTTCGAGGTTCCACAATGCGTCCTCCACGAGACGGAGGGTCTCGTCCACGGCTCCCTCGTTGATCTTCGCGACCTCGGCCAGCAACCCGAAGTCATACCCCGCTCGTCCGGCCACGCGCCCGAGCGTGTCGACGTCCTTCGGCAGGCAGTATCCGCCGTACCCGAGACCGGCAGCGAGGAACGCTGGGCCGATCCGCGGGTCCGCGCCCATGATCTCGGCGACTCCACGAACGTCGGCCCCTGTCAGCTCGCAGGTGCGCGCGATCCCGTTCATGAAGGAGACCTTCGTGGCGAGGAACGCGTTCGACGCGAGCTTCGCGAGCTCGGCGGTCCGTCGGTCGGTCTCGACCAGGATGCACCCTTCCCGGAGCATCGGAGCGTAGACCTGCCGCATCAACTCGAACGCCGATCGCTCCTCGGCTCCGACCACGATCCGGTCAGGCTCCAGGGCGTCCTGTATCGCTCGGCCCTCGCGTAGGAACTCGGGGCTCGACACGACGTGGAACCGGAGGCCGGGGTGCTCGAACTCGAGAGCGCGCTCGATCCGTTCGCAACTCCCGGGTGGAACGGTCGACTTCGTGACCACGACGACCCCCGAGGAAGCGTGACGAGCGACGTCCCGAGCCGCGGCTTCGACGGCGGTCATGCTCGCGTCGCCCCCGGTCGTGACAGGACGACCGACGCAGATGAAGACCACTTCGGCACCGGTGAGGGCCTCTGGCGCGGAGCCGGTGAATGACAGTCGCCCTTCCGCCATCTGTTCCTGCAGCAGTTCGTCGAGCTCCGGCTCGTAGAAGGTGGTGCGTCCCTGCTGAAGCAGCTCGACGACCTCCATGTTGGCATCCACGCCTCGGACGCGGTGCCCCACGCTGGCGAGGGCCACCCCGGTCACGAGACCGACGCGCCCGGTCCCCATCACGGCGATCTGCATCGAGGAAGCTGGTACTTCCATCATCGGGTGGCGAGCGCTACGCAGGAGTTGCCCGCATCACACGCGTATCACGGCGTAGGCGGAGTACGCCGAACGAACGGCGATGAACCGCGAGTCAGGCGGACCGGACCTCCTGAGTGCCGGCCCTCGAGACGAGACCGTTGCGAGCTGCGAAAGCCACCGCTTCCAGGCGTGAATGCACCTGCAGCTTGGCCAAGATGCTCTGCACATGCGTTCGAACGGTGTTGGGCGAGATCCGAAGGCCTCGAGCGATCTCGGCGCTGTTCGCTCCTTCAGCCAGGAGCGCCAGCACCTCGAGCTCCTTCGGCGTCAACTGCCGGGCGAGCAACTCCGCTTCCTGATCGCCGCGACTCAGGGCTCGCCGGGTCACGGGGCCCTGCGGCAACACCATCTGCCCGTTGGCCGCGGTTTCGATCGCGCCCACGAACTGGGAGAGCCTCGTGTGCTTCGTCAGGTAGCCGTGGAAACGAGAGCGCACGGCCTCACGAACCGCCTGATCGTCCTCGAGCGACGTGACGACTACCACCTTGATCTCGGGATGTTCAGCGAGGATGTCCCGACCGACAGCGAGGCCACTGCGATCCGGAAGTCCGATATCCATCAGCACCACGTCCGGCTCATCACGGCGGGCAGTCTCAAGCGCCTCCGACCCCGTCGCGGCAAGGATGACCTCATGACCGCTCTCCTCGAGCGTGAGCTTGATCGCCTCGGCGAACAGCCTGTGATCGTCGACGATCAGGACGCGGATAGCTCTCTCCCCACTTCAGCGAGCGGAACCTCGAGGCGGAAATTCGCCCCACGAGGTGAATCCACGATACTCAAGGTGCCGCCGTACATCTCCGCGATGCGACGAGCGATGAACAGCCCGAGCCCGTGTCCCGGCGTCGATCCGACGGACCTTCCTCGTACGGACCTGCGGAATATCTTCTCGCGTTCGTCCGGATGCACGCCGGGCCCACGGTCCCAGACCTGAGCGACCCCTCGCCCATCCATCCTGAAGACGGACAGGCTCACGAGCTGATCGTCCCCGGAATGCGCGAGTGGCGTTCCTGACGAGGTTCCCCAACGCAACGACGATCATCGATCGTTCGGCACGAACCGCGAGGGCCCCCGAGGCCTCGAGCGAGAAGCGACGACCCCCGGCGGGATCGTTGTCAGCCTCCGCGTTGATCACGTCCATCGCGACCGACGTGAGGTCCACGACGCCTACCTGGTCCTTGGTCTCACCGGCAGCGCACCGGAGCAAGGGATCCACCACATCGAGGAGTCGAACAACCTCGTCTCGCGCCCCGCGAAGCAGCACCGGGTCCTCGGAACTCGAGGAGCCACCCTCCACGAGACGATCCAGGATCGCCGCCACCGCCCCCAGAGGCCCCCGCAGCTCATGGGCGGTCCATGCCAGGCCCTCACGGCTCGGATCATCCTCATCGCGATCCAAGAGGATCGTCTCCGCCGCATGCTGGACAGATGCCGCCACCCGGGAGAGCAGCCGCTCATCGGCATCGGAACGTGTGATCCCGACGACGAGTGCGGCTCGACCTGCTGCGACGACCTGGGCGGGGATCGGCCTCATCGCCTCCACTAGGCGCGTGCCGATCTCGACCGCCGACATCATGCCGTCGGCTGCGGCCACGGATGCCGCCACCCTCGACAGCGAGGCGCGGGCAGCGGCCGGAACGCCACGAGAAACCAGCCATGGGCCGCCCCGACCCTCCAGAAGGACCCCCACCGTGGGCGATCCGAGCTGGCCGCGACAGAGATCGACGGCCGCCGTCACGGCTTCTCGGGCATCTCGAGCTGTGATGAGACGAGCAGCGGCGCCTCTCGAAGAGGCACCTCTGGATGTGACCCATCCGTCCGGTCGGAAAGGCCCGAGATGGCCGGAGGGATCGGACGCAACGTGTCCAAGGACGACCGGCATCTGAACACCCACCCCCATTGGCCCTCCCCCGAATGGCCTGTTGCGATAGGCCGCAAGCATCGGACACTGTGCGTGTTCTTGTCAAGTTGCAGTACGTCATTTGGGGGACTTCTGAAAGAAATACATCAGATCCGGGTAGGCGTACGGAATATACGTTGCCCTGGAAGTGGCTCTCGGCGATCGGACTACGGATGATGACCGTCTCCCCCCGGGATCCGTATCCGTTCGAGAGGAAACACAAGGAGTTGAGAGAAACGTATCCCCGGGTCATCGGCGGGGTCCTGCGCGACATACGCGTGAAACGAGGCTATACCCTTCGCGAAGCAGCAACACGTTCCGGGGGGACCTTCAAACCATCGGTGCTCGCCGCCTACGAACGGGGTGAACGTCGAGATCTCCCTCGAGCGGTTCCACGCACTCGCGAACGTCTACGAGGTCCCTCCACAACGGCTCCTCGCCGAGGTCATCCGCAGCCTCGAGGAACGGCCTCCCGACGTCATGAACGTCGTCGCCGTGAGAGCGCTGGATGGACCGATCGCCGGGACCGTGCGCCTGTTCGTGGGCGGGTGATGAGGTTACGTGGCGTTCGTACCGACGCCGTGACTCTTCGGACCGGAGACCTACAGGTCCTCTCCGCCTCGCTCGGGATGTCCGAACGAGAGTTGAGGATTGCAGTCGCGGGAGCATTCGGGCCCGCGGGATAGCGCAGGCGTAGCGGACCGGATGAGGCCCACCTCCGCACGCCGAATGGCTCTCCTTCCCATCGCGGCATCGCTCGTCCTCCTGATGCCCGGCTGCGTGTCCGAGGGGCCCTCGGCTCCCGGCAGCAACACCACCTCAGGATCGGTTCCATCGATCCTGACATCCGGCGCGACGATCGCCTCAGACGTCGCCGGTATCGACACGGCCCCGATCGCTCCGGATCCGTCTTCGGTCGTCGTCGCGTACGTCCTCTTGCGTCCCGGGGACGACTCTCCCGCCACCGTTGAAGGCGTGTCGGGCGGAGGTGTCGGATGGAGACAGGTCGGCTCGGCCTCGCGCGCGCCGGCGGCGCCCCGCCGGCTGACGGCGTTCGCGGCCACCGGAGTCGACGGAGGTCCGCTGACGATCTCGTTCCCGCGATCGGCGGGCACGGGGGTGTTGTGGGCCGTTGTGGAGCTGCCGGGCTCGATCGGTTCGATCACGCCGCTCGCCTGGCCGGATGTCAGGTCGTCCGCTACAGCGTCGAGCGAGGGCCGGATCGCTCCGATCCTCGTCGGATTCGGCGTCGGAACGGCTTCTCCCGTATCGGCGGTCCCACCGGCGAGGAGCCTTGATCAGGCGACCCTCGAAGCATTCTCCATCTCGCTCTCCGTGCACTGGTCGCGATCGTCGCGCGTCTCGGCCACCTGGCCGGACCCGGCGCATGCGATCGCGGTCGCGCTCGAGCTCGATCCGACCTGAACCGCCTCCTCCGGAGCTGTCAGTGGCGGCCTCTCGCCGGGTAACACTCCTCGCTCCATCGCTCGATCGTCGGCACCTGGGCGACACGTCGTCGTGCGATCGAGGGCTGCCATCAAGGGGAGCCGCGCGGGAACCGATCTCGACCCGACGCGCCCCCGATTGCTCGGCCGGGGACAACCCCCCTACGATGCCCCAGTCAGCGACCGGCCGGCCCCATGAAGGCCCGAAACCGGAAGGCAACACGTGCTCTCCTTCGGCGTCACGTTCATGCTCGACCCGCCGGTCTCGAGGACGGTCGAGTGGGCGAAGCTCGCGGAGGCGCAGGGGTTCGATTCCGTGTGGGCCTGGGATTCCCACGTGCTGTGGCAGGAGTTCTACACGACGTTCGCGCTGGTCGCGGCCGGGACCGAGCGTGTGCGGCTCGGGCCGTGCGTCACCAATCCGGCCACGCGTGACATGACGGTCACGGCCAGCGCGATGGCCACACTCCAGGAGGTCTCCGGTGGGCGGATGGACATCGGGATGGGCCGCGGAGACAGCGCCCGGCGCGTCATCGGCCAGAAGCCCGTCACCGTCGAGCACATGGAGCACGCCTGCCGGCTCATCAAGGACCTGGCCGAAGGCAGAGAGGTCGACTACGAGGGCACACCGCTCCAGCTGAAGTGGAGCGAAGGCCACCGGCTCCCTGTCTGGGTCGCGGCCTACGGCCCGAAGGCGCTCCGCGCATGCGGTCGCGTTGCGGACGGGCTGATCATGCAGCTCGCCGACCCCTTCATCCTGGAGTGGTCGCTCGCCTACGTGCGCGAGGGAGCCGAGGAAGCCGGACGTTCCTTCGACGACATCCAGATCCAGGTCGCCGCGCCGGCCTACCTCTCCGACGACATCGCCAAAGCACGAGAGCAGGTTCGCTGGTTCCCCGCGCTGGTCTCCAACCACGTGGTCGATCTCGTCAAGCGGTACGCCGATGCGGATCTCCCCCAGGAGCTCACCGACTTCATCGAGGCTCGCGACCATTACGACTACGCCGAGCACGGCCGCACAGGCGCCGAGCACGCGGACTTCGTGACCGACGAGGTCGTGGAGAGGTTCTGCGTGCTCGGCACCGCGGACCGGTGCATCGCCAAGCTCCGCGAGCTCGAGTCGCTCGGCGTGACACAGTTCAACATCTATTCGATGCAGGAGGATCCAGGCCCCGCCGGGATCATCGAAGGGTTCGGGAAGGACGTGTTGCCGGCGTTCCGCTGAGAGCGGAGCCCGACACGGAGAGCGGAGGTGCTCGGACGATGACGACGGTCAGGGCGGCAGTGGTCCAGGCGCACGCGAACATGCCCAAGCAGGATGCGATCGACAAGCACGTCGAGCTGATCGCGAAAGCGGCGGCCGACGGCGCCGAGGTCACCTGCCTGCAGGAGATCTTCCACGGGCCCTATTTCTGCGCCGAGCAAGACCCCAAGTGGTACGCGACGGCCGAACCCGAGGACGGCCCCCTCATCGGGCAGATGCGTGAAGTCGCCAAGACCCACCAGATGGTGCTGATCGTCCCGTGGTTCGAGGAAGCCCAGACCGGCGTGTACTACAACTCGGCGGTCGTGATCGAGCGCGATGGGACGATCGCCGGCAAGTATCGAAAGACCCACATCCCGCACGTCGGCCCGTGCTTCTGGGAGAAGTTCTACTTCAAGCCCGGGAACCTCGGGTATCCGGTGTTCGACACATCGGTCGGCAAGGTCGGCCTCATCATCTGCTACGACCGTCATTTCCCCGAGATCGGACGGGCGCTCGGACTCAAAGGCGCGGAGCTGGTCTTCAACCCCTCCGCCACGGTTGAGTCCCTCTCGAAGTACCTCTGGGAGCTGGAGCAGCCGGCGACCGCGGTGGCCAACGGCTTCTGGGTGGGGGCGATCAACCGGGTGGGCACCGAGGAGCCACTTTCGAGCGCGAAGTTCTACGGCTCGTCGTACTTCTGCGACCCTCGGGGACAGATCGTGGCGCAGGCCTCGGATTCCGAGGATGAGGTGCTCGTCCACGACCTCGACCTGGACATGATCCGCGAGGTTCGCAACACGTGGCAGTTCATGCGGGACCGGCGCCCAGAGCTCTACGGCGAGCTCACCCAGCTGCTGCCATGACGGAGGTCACCGGATGACGACGCCCCGGATGACGATGAACCGGATGAAGGGAAGGCCGTGAAGACGCTGATCCAGGGAGGCACGCTGGTCACGGCGACCGAGACGATCGCGGCCGACGTCCTGGTGGACGGGGAGAAGGTGGCTGCGATCGGGACGGGCATGGCCGTCGAGGCAGACCGGACGATCGATGCCACCGGCCGCTACGTGATGCCGGGCGCGGTCGACGTCCACACCCACATGGATCTTCCCTTCGGCGGAAGCTTCTGCTCGGACGACTTCGCGTCCGGGACGCGCGCCGCAGCGTTCGGCGGGACCACGACGATCGTCGACTTCGCGCTCCAAGACTACGGGGAGAGCTTGCGCACGGGCCTGGATCGCTGGCACGAGAAGGCGCAGAAGTCGCACACGGACTACGGCTTCCACATGATCGTGCGAGAGGTGAACGACCAGGTTCTCAAGGAGATGGACACCCTCGTCGGCGAAGGCGTCACGTCCTTCAAGCTCTTCATGGCGTATCCGGGCGTGTTCATGCTGGACGACGCGGCGATCTTCCAGGCGATGCAGCGCGCGGCGGACTCCGGCGCGCTGATCATGATGCACGCGGAGAACGGCGGCCCCATCGACGTGCTGATCCGGCAGTACCTCCAGCAGGGCAAGACCGATCCCGTGAACCACGGCCTCACGAGGCCACCGGTCATGGAGGGCGAGGCCGTCCACCGCGTCTTCAAGATGGCCGAGCTCGCCGGCGCCCCCGCCTACATCGTCCACCTCTCCTCCCGAGATGCTCTGGACGCCATCCGCGACGCGCGGGACCGGGGCGTCGCCGCCTACGCGGAGACGTGCCCGCAGTACCTCTACCTCTCGATCGACGACATGGCGCGGCCCGGCTTCGAGGGCGCGAAGTTCGTCTGCTCGCCCCCGCTCCGCACTGCCGACCATCAGGAGGAGCTCTGGAAGGGACTGGTGGCGGACGACCTCCAGGTGGTCTCGACCGACCACGCGCCATTCAACTACCAAGGGCAGAAGGACCTCGGGAAGGACGACTTCTCCAAGATCCCGAACGGACTGCCCTCGGTGGAAGATCGCTTCACCCTGCTGTATCAGGGCGTGGTCGACGGCCGGATCGGCCTCAACCGCTTCGTGGAGATCGTCGCGACCGCGCCCGCCAAGATGTTCGGCCTATATCCACGCAAGGGCACGATCGCGCCGGGGTTCGACGCGGACGTCGTGATCTTCGACCCGGAGCACGAGCGGACGATCTCCGCCGAGACACACCATATGAACGTGGACTACTCGTGCTACGAGGGGCGCCGGGTGAAGGGCCTCCCGGAGCTCGTGATGCAGCGAGGGAACGTCCTCGTGGAGCACGGCGAGTTCCACGGGAAGGAAGGGCAGGGGACGTTCCTGCCGAGGAGCCGGATCTCCACGTGACCGTCGACGTCGAACGACTCCGCCGCCTTCCCCTGTTCGGTGAGCTCGACCATCACGACCTCTCGACGATCGCCCACCATGTCGGGGAGGCCGAGGTGCCCGAGGGACACGTCCTGTTCGAACAGGGCTCCATCCCGTACGAGATGTTCGTGATCGAGGAAGGCACGGCTGAGGTGACGAGGGACGGGGCCGCCGTAGGCTCCATCGGGCCCGGCGATGTCGTCGGCGAGATCGCGCTCGTGCGATTCCAGCGCCGGATGGCGACGGTTCGGGTCACGTCGCCGATCCGGGCCGTCACGGTGAGCGCGGACGACCTCCAGGTGATCGAGGAGGAGATGCCCGAGATCGCCCGACAGCTGCGGTCGATCATGGCGGCGCGCGAGCGAGCGATCGCGGAGCCGCCGGGGGATTGAGGATGGCCGGGGACGTATCGAAGGGACCCCCACACACCGAGCGGATCGATGTGGAGAGGGTGCTCTCACGCAGGGATCGGGGTGTGACCCTCCTCGGGCGAGATGCGGAATCGGGCGCGAACTGGGTCATCAAAGAGGTGCACGGGCCGGTCCGCGAGTTCCCTCCGGCGGATCGCAGGCGGGCGGTGTGGACCAGGCTGGTCCTGCCATGGGGGCTGGAACGCGAAGACGCTCGGACGAGGATCATCCGTCCCTTCGTCGAGGGGACGTCGCTGGCCGACATCCCCGAGCAGACGCCCCTCCCGCTCGCGACCTGTCTCACCGTGGCGATCGACTCGCTCCGAGCGCTCGACGCGATCCACGGTCTCGGACTCGTCCACGGTGCCGTGAAGCCCGTCGAACGTGATCCTCGATCCGGTGACGGGTCGCGCCTGGTTGGTGGATCCGAGCACGGAGGAGCCGGGCAGGGCGGAAGTGGGTACCTCCGCCTCGGAACGACTCTCGCGATACGCATCGCCCGAGGTAGCCGGCGTTTCCGACGGACCCGTCGGCCCGGCCTCGGACCTGTATTCGCTTGGCGTGGTCCTCTACGGGTGCTTGACCGGGACGCCGCTCCACGCGGTCGAGGACGCCGGCGCGCTTCTCCGATCGATGCTGATCGCCTCGCCGACGAGCGTCCGGGCTCGAGGGATCGCCGTGCCGCGGGTCATCGACGAGGTCCTCGATCGTCTCCTGCGACCCGACCCGCGAGAGCGCTACTCCGCCGCGACCGGCGCCCTCGACGATCTCCTCGAGACCGAACGGCGTCTCCGGCTCGGCGAAGTCGACCCACCGCTCGTCGTGGGGCTGCACGACGCGCGTACGAGTCCCACGCAGCCGGGACTGGTCGGCCGGGTCGCCGAGCTGAGCGAGCTTGATGCCCTCCTCGCCGACGCGAGGCAAGGACGAGGGACGCTGATCCGCCTGGAAGCGAAGTCCGGCAACGGCAAGAGCAGGATCCTCGACGAGATCGAGGATCGAGCGGCGCAGCGAGGAGACCTCGTCCTGCGGGCTGAGGCCAGGGAACTCGAGGCCCCCCGCCCATTCGGCTTGCTCGACGGGCTGGCCTCGTCCCTCCTCGACGCGGCGGCGGTCGACCCTGCCTATGCCGAGCGACTCGCGCACACCACCGGGAGATGGGGCCCCGAGCTGCGAACGGTGCTGCCCTCGCTGGCGGAGCTCCTCACCGTGGCCGAACGAGAGGGCTCCGGACGAGCGGTGGAGAGTCGCGTGCTGGACGCGCTGACGGCTCTCTTCGAGGCGCTGGGGTGGGAAGGGCGCCCCACGGTGCTCCTCTTGGATGACTGTCAATGGGCGGACGAACTCTCCCTCCGGGTCGTCGGGCGATGGGCAGCAGGCAGACCCGGCGGGTACGTGAGCGTGGTGGCCGCGCTCCGGCAGGATGAACTCACCGAACGGCATCCGGTGTCGGGCTGGCCGAACGGGGCGACCGTCGTAGCTCCGTGCGTTCGACGACGCCGCGACGCGCGACCTCGTGACCTCGATGGTCGGCCGGATCCCCGACGAGGCGCACGCGGTGATCAGGCGGGTCTCCGGAGGCCGGCCGTTCGTCCTCACCTCGGTGGTTCGCGCGATGGTCGAATCCGGAGCGCTCCGCCCTGGCGACCGGGGATGGCTCATCGATCCCGGGTCGCTCGCGACGCTGACCGCATCCGGCGGTCCGGCCACCCTCGTCCTCGATCGGCTCGGCCGCCTCCCGGACGAGACACTGAGCTTCCTCTCCGCAGGAGCCGTCCTCGGCCGGCACGCGTCCGTGGCCGAGGCTGCCGGACTGGCCTCGATCGACCTCGCCCACTCGGACGCGATCGTGGAGGAGGCTCGCCGGGCCGGCCTCATCTGGCCGACCGAGAGCCGCGATCGATTCTCCTTCGTGCACGACAAGGTTCGCGAAGGCGCGCTGGGACGGTTGAGCGACACGAGACGTCGAGCGCTGCATCTCGCGGCCGCAGAGCTCGTGGAGCAGCAACGTCCCGGCGACCTCTTCGACCTCGCGTACCACTTCGACGAGGGAGGAGCTCCGGAGCGAGCGCTGCCGCAAGCGTTGGAAGCCGCAGCCCTCGCACGGGCTCGGCAGGCGCTCGAGAGCGCCGAGATGATGTATCGGATCGCTGTTCCGCGGGATCCGCGACGGGGACGTCTCGATGAGAGCGCGCGTCGCCGAAGACCTCGGAGAGGTGCTGATGCTCCGCGGCTCGTACGAGGAAGCCGCCCGATGGCTCGACGAGGCTCGCCGGCTCGTACCCGGCGGTCCGGAAGCAGCGGCGATCGCCGGGAAGCTCGGGGAGCTCGCCTTCAAGCGTGGCGACGTCCGCACCGCGGCCGAGGCGATCCAGGAGGCGCTTCGCATGATCGACCGCCGGGTGCCGAGGAGCCGCGCGGCCGTGCCACCCCTCCTCGCCTGGGAGGTTCTCGTGCAAGCGGCGCACTCCCTCCTGCCACGCGTCTTCGTCGGCCGCAGGTCCACCGAGGAAGGGCGCATCGACCTGTTGGCGTCGAGGTTCTACGGTCGGCTCGGGTACGCGTGGTGGTTCGAGCGAGGGAAGCTCGCCGACGCTCTGGACGCATCTCCGCTCCTTGAACCTGGCGGAGCGCTATCCCCCGACGCCCGAGATGGCGCAGGCGTATTCCGAGCATGCGCCGGCGATGATGCTGCTGCCGTGGCATCGCCGCGGCGTTCGTTTCGCGCAGCGCTCGCACGAGATCCGCGTGCGACTCGGCGATCGGTGGGGCCAGGGGCAGTCCCTGCACTTCTGGGGAGCAGGCCTGTACGCGGCGTCGGACTTCGATCGGTCCCTGGAGCGGATGCGCGAAGCTCTCGAGCTGCTGGAGGCCACGGGCGACCAATGGGAGGTGAACAACTGCCGCCTGCAGATCGCGATGGCGCTGTACCGGCTCGGCGATCTTCCCGGCGCCGCGGAAGCCAGCCGCGCGGCGAGGAAGGCCGGTCTGGAGATCGGGGATGCGCAGGCCCGAGGGATCGGGCTCGAGGGGTGGGCCAAGGCCACGGACGGCGGGGTCCCGGAGGAGCTGATCCGGACCGAGCTCGAACGATCGAGCGAGGACTTCCTCACGCTGGCGAGCGTCAGGCAGGCGGAAGGCGTCCAGCTCCTGGCCGTCGGGGACGCGCACGAGGCGATCCGGTCGTTCGAGGAGAGCCAACGTCTGTTCCGCCACGCGGGCATGAAGAACGCGGGGGTGAGTCCGGTCAGGCCGTGGCTCCTGACCGCCCTCCGTCGGGCCGCGGAAACTGCGCCGGCCGGCGAGCGGCGCCGGCTCCTCCGCCGGGCGCGCTCGGTCGCCCGGCAAGCCGGGCGCCGGGCGCGCTTCTACCGCAACGACCTCCCCCACGTCCTTCGCGAGCGCGCCCATCTGGCCGCCCTCGCCGGGCGTCGTCGGCGGGCACGGTCGCTGTTCGAACGGAGCCTGGAGGTGGCGAAGTCGCAGGGTGCGCGGGCGGAGACGCTCAGGAGCCGGGCGGCGCGCGGCGAGGTGGGAGGATCCCTCGGATGGCCCGAGGCCGTGGAGGATGGCGAACGTGCTCGCAAGGCGCTCGACGCACTTCTGGAGGCGGCCGAGCTCGCGATCCCAGCAGGAGAGGGAGCACGAGTGAGGCCGGCCAGCTCATGATGGCAGGGAGCACCAACCCGATCTCTCTTCACGGGATCATCACGCAGATTCCTCGGATCCCCAGGTTTGGGATGGGATCGACGGGGTAAGCAGCGCCCAACGGCGTCCCGGCTCCTCCGGCCGGGCCCGTCCTCAGACAGGCGTGGTGTCGGAGGGTCACGGGGAACCCACCCCCTTCCCGGACCCTCCGACCCGCATCTCCGCCCCGTCCCCCCGATTTCGGATCGTGGACTTTTCGCTTCTTCGAGGGGTCTCGACCGGGTCTCGGCTACGCTGAGCACTCTTCTCGGAAGGGGATGGGGATGAACGTGCGCGTCGCTGGAAGGCTGCTCGCCCTCGGGGCGATGACGCTCCTGCTCGCCGGATGCTTCAAGGTCAACATGGACGTCGAGGTGTCCCCCGAGAACACCGTCTCCGGGTCCGCGATCATCGCCGTCGACGAAAGCCTCATCGAGCTGAGCGGACAGAGCGCGGACCAACTGTTCGAAGACATGAACCTGTCCGATCTGCCCGCCGGTGCGCAGGTGGAGCCCTACGAGGAAGACGGATTCATCGGGCAGCAGATCACGTTCGACGAGGTCTCGCTCGAGGACTTCAGGGGCGAGAACACCCTGTCGGGTGGCGCCGCGGGCGATCAGCTGGACATCGTGCGGAGGGGTGAGGAGTTCCTGGTCAGCGGATCGCTCGACATGAGCGGGCAGGAATTCACCGGGACGGAGATCCCTCAGGAGTTCATGGACAACTTCGAGTTCCGGGTCTCGATCACGTTCCCGGGAGAGGTGAAGTCCGCGACCGGCGACATCGACGGCAACACGGTGACGTGGGAGCCCACGATCGGCGAGAACACCAGGATCGAGGCGGTGGCGAGCGCGATCCCGTCGAAGAGCTCACCGCTCCTGATGATCCTGCTGATCGCAGCCGGCGCGCTCGTCCTGGGCGCGGTCGTCTACCTGCTCACCCACCGCAAGGCGCCTGTACCGGTGGTCGGCCCCGTCGGCGAGACGACGACGATGCCGATCGAAGCGATGCCGCCGATGCCCGGAGGTCCATCGGATCCCGTGGAGCCCGTCGCGCAGCCCCCGGGCGGCTCCGAGAACCCCGTGGCACCGGTCGAACCCCGGTCGCCGGCAGGTGCCGCGAGCACGGTGGACCCGATGCCCAACCCCCCCGAAGCGCCGGGGGCCGCCGTTCCTCCCGAGGACGAGCCTCCGCCTCCGCCGGCTTCGTCCTGATCGCCCGACGCCGACGCCGGGGTGCCCTGGAGACCGGGGAACACAGTGTGCGATCACTGTCAGTGTCCGCAGTCACAACGATCACGAGGGCGGGGATGTCGCCGTCACCTGCGACAACGGCATTCGGACCGGCTGTGCGTGCGCCGCGAGATCAGAACGGCTCGGAAGGGGTTGCACTGCAGTGATATCCCGCCACGATGAACGCCACCTTCGATCACCGTAAAGATGCCGTGAAGATGATCCCGATCCTCGCGGCACCCTGCTGATCCTTCTGTAGCCTCGTCGCATCCGGAGACTCCCACGCGTCGTGGTGGTCGTCGCCGTGCTCGTTGCGGGGATGTCTTCTACAGCCCACGCCGACGACCTCTCCTCCCGCGACAAGATGCTCCAGCTCCTGAACCAGATCCGGCGGGGCCACGACCTTCCCACGTTCCGCCTGAACGGCGAGCTCTCGCACTTCGCCTGGCTGCATTCGAGGCGGATGGCGGACCGCAACCAGCTCTTCCACACGGCCGATCTCTACGACGCCGTCCGTCCCTACCACCCGTCGACGTGGGGGGAGAACGTGGGGAAGGCGGGTTACCTGACCCGGGTTCGGGCCCTGTGGATGCACAGCAGCGGGCATCGGGCCAACATCTTGAAGGCGCGCTATCGGCGGATCGGGATCGGCGTCGTGAGGGCCCGAGGCGCGGTGTGGGTGACGGCGATCTTCTACGGAGGCTGACCGGCAGCCCTCAGGAGACGAGCGAGCGGAGCTGCCGTAGGGCGACCGTGAGTTGCGAGAGGTCGGTGACTCCCTCCATCGCGAGCGATCGCATGAAACGCTGCACCCTCCCGTACGCAGCCTTCCGATCCTCAAGGAACGCCTCGACCGCTTCGTCGATGGGCCGTCCGCCAGCGTGCTCCAGGACCGTCTCGATGATCTGTCGCCGGATCGTGTACAGGTCATCCTCCATCGAATGGATGGCCCATCGTTGCCAGCGGGTCTTCGCGGGCTGCTCCGCGAGCCGCTGCTCCAGCCAGTCGATGTCGAGCCGCTCGCCGAGCAGGAAGAACCCCCGAGCCACCTCGAGCACGGGGCGACCCGTGGCCCGAGCGACCGAGATGATGTCCGGCCCGTGCACCAGCTCGTCCTGGAACACGTGTCGCCTCGCGAGCTCCTCCGGAACGCCCTGGGCGATCAAACGCGCCGCTTCCCGCTCACGCTGCTCGCGCCACACCTCGGGCCCGATCTGCTCGATCACGGACGACAGCTCACGGAACGCGGATCTGGTGTGCTCGACCGCCTCTCCGAGCCGCAGGTCCGGGGCGCGGACGAGGTTCCACCGCGCCGTCGATTCGACGAGGCGGTCGACCGCCGTCATCAGCTCGTTCTGGATCTCGGGGTCGATCTTGCCGTCGAGGGACTCGATGTCGTCCCACCGCGGCACCGCGCCGACCACGTCGCGCGCGATCCTGAAGGCGCGGACCACTTCCGCCGGCGTGGCCCCGGTCTCCGCGACCAGCCGCGACACGAACGTGACCCCTTGCGAGTTCACCACGTCGTTCGAGACGATCGTGGCGATCAGCTCTCGGCGCAGCGGATGCTGCCCGAGCAAGGCCGGGAACCCCTCGACGATCTTCTCGGGGAAGTACCGCGTCAGGTCCTGCTCGAGGTACCGCGAGTCCGGGAGGTCGGCCTCCAGCAGGTCGCGTTTGATCGAACGCTTGGAGTACGCCACGAGGAGCGCGAGCTCCGGTCGGGTGAGCCCTTCGCCGCGTCCCCGGCGCTCTGCCATCTCGTCCGACGTCGGCAGGAACTCGACGGCCCGGTCCAGTTCGCCTTCGGCCTCGAGCTGGAGCATCAGATCCTCGCATGCCTCGTTCCGCTCGGGGGCCACTGCCACCTCTTGGGACAGGATCTGCGCCTGGAGGTAGTTGTCGTAGAGGACGCGACGAACGACGTCGTCCGTGCAGGCCTGCAGAAGGACGTTGCGCTCCTCCGTGGTGAGATCGCCGCTCTCGATCGCGAGCCCCAGGAGGATCTTCAGGTTCACCTCGCGGTCGGATGTGTCCACACCCGCCGAATTGTCGATGAAGTCCGTGTTGATCCGACCCCCGGAGAGCGCGTACTCGATCCTGCCTCGCTGCGTGAAGCCGAGGTTGCCGCCTTCTCCCACCACGCGGGCACGCACCTGGTTGCCATTGATCCGGACCGGGTCGTTCGCGCGGTCGCCAACATCAGTGTGACCTTCCTTCGACGCCTTCACGTAGGTGCCGATGCCGCCGTTCCACAGCAGATCCACCGGCGCTTGCAGCACCCACCGGATCACGTCGGCCGGCGTCATCTCGGTGGCCGCGTCATCGGGGATCGCAAGGACCGTTCGCACCTGCGGCGAGAGCGTCACCCATTTCGCAGACCGGTCGATCACGTCGGCGCCCTCGGACAGGATCGATCGGTCGTAGTCACCCCACGACGATCCGGGGGTCTCGAACAGACGCTTCCGCTCCGCGAACGACGTCGCCGGGTCGGGGTCGGGGTCGAGGAAGACGTGGCGATGATCGAACGCAGCGAGCAATCGAAGCCTGCGTGTGTAGAGCATCCCGTTGCCGAACACGTCTCCCGACATGTCGCCGATGCCGGCGACCGTGAACGGGTGCTCGGCGGGATCGATGCCCAGCTCGCGGAAGTGCCGTTTCACCGATTCCCAGACGCCTCTCGCCGTGATGCCGAGCACCTTGTGGTCGTATCCCTGGGACCCACCCGACGCGAAGGCGTCGCCGAGCCAGAACCCGTACCGCCGGCTCACCTCGTTGGCGGTGTCGGAGAGCGCCGCGGTGCCCTTGTCGGCCGCCACGACCAGGTACGGGTCGGGGCCGTCTATCGCGCGGACCCCTTCCGGGTGCACGACCTCGCCCTTCACCAGGTTGTCGGTGATGTCGAGCAAACCCTCCATGAAGGTGACGTATTGCGTGGCCACCTCTTCCTTCAACCGCTCGGGCTCGACCGCCGTCCGCTTCAGCACGAATCCACCCTTGGACCCGTCCGGCACGATGATGGCGTTCTTCACCTTCTGGGCCTTCATGAGCCCCAGCACCTCGGTGCGGAAGTCTTCCCGCCGGTCCGACCACCGGATCCCGCCCCGGGAGACCATGCCTGCACGGAGGTGGATGGCCTCCACCTGCGTCGAGTAGACCCAGACCTCGTAGAGCGGGGTGGGCTTGGGCATCTCGGGAACGCGCTCGGACAGGAGCTTGAAGCTCAGACACGGACGGTCCGGCAGGTACACGTTCGTCCGCACGATCGCCTCGATCGTCCCGAGGAGATGCCGAAGGATGTTGTCCTGGTCCAACGACGCGACGCCGCGCAGATCCTGGTGGATCGCCTGACGGATCTCGTCGACCTCCTCCTCGGTGGCGGAGCGGACGGGGTCGAACTTCGCTTCGAACAGCCGCACCAAGCGCTCGGCGATCGACGGATACGCCGCCATCGCGTCGTTGCGGTAGTTCTCCGTGTATCGCGCGGAGACCCGCATCCGATAGTTCCGGAGTGCCCGGAGGATCCTGATCTCCCACCACGTGAGCGAGCTCAGGGTCACGAGACGGTTCAACGAGTCTGAGTCGCATTCCCCGCGCCAGACCGCCGCGATCGTATCGGTGACTCGCTCGGCGGCTTCTCCCAGCTCCAGGACCGCGCCGCGCGAGTCGAGCACGCCGAAGTCGTGGATGTATACGCGGCCCTCCCCCTCGATCGCCGTCGGCACTTCCTCGACGACACGGAGCCCGAGCGCCTCGAGGATCGGCATGAAATCGGAGAGATCCACCTTCCCGCCGGTCTTGTAGAGCTTCACGCGGGTCAGACGCTCGCCCTTCGACTCGTTCCCCAGGCCGACCAGGAACCCTTCGGTGCTCGCCTCGAGCCGCTCGAGCATGAGGACGTCGTCGACGACCAGACCCCAGTCGTCGTTCGACTTGTAGTAGTCGGGGAAGCGCGGCGCGTATTCGTCGAGCAGCGCGACGGCGCGTCCGGGGCCGACACGCTCGCTGAGCGCCTCCAACAGGTCGTCTTCCCACGTGCGAGCGAGCAGCTCGACCTCGCGCTCCAGCTCCTCGTAACGGACGTCGGGGATCGGCACGCCGGGGGCGACGTGGATCGTGAAGAAGATCCGGGCCGACTCCGTCTCTCCGAGCGACAGGTGGTAGTCGATCGTCGTTCCGTGGAAGCGTTCGAGGAACAGGGCCTGCAGGCGCTTGCGAAGATCGGCGTTGAATCGGTCCCGAGGTAAGGCGACCACGACGGATACGTTCCTCCCGTAGAGGTCGCGTCGGATCAGGACCCGGATGCCGCCGTGCTTCTCGAGCTGCAGGAGGCCGACGACCAGACGTCGGATCTCCTCGGCGGAGGCCTGGAACAGCTCGTCCTTCGGGAACGACTCGAAGAGCGCGACCACCGCCTTGTAGTCGTGCGAGCCGGGGATCAGGTCCTCGGCGGAGATCAGTTGCTCGAGCTTGTGATGCAGGAGCGGCGTCTTCGCCGCCGGCTCCATGTACGCCTTGCTGGTGAAGAGCCCGATCAGGCGAGCCTCACCGACGATCGCGCCGTCGGGGTCGATCTTGCGAACGCCGATGTAGTCCATCCGCGCCCGCCGATGCACCGTCGAGTACGCCTGGGTCTTCGAATAGATCAGCAGCTCCCCGTCCTCGATCCGATCTCGGATGTCGGGCGAGAGCGAGGACAGCAGCGTGAGCTTCGAGAACGTGGACGTGTCGACGTCGGAGAGGATCCCCAAACCGCTGCCGGGGACCGCCTGGATCGCGCGACCCTCGTCGGTCTCCAACAGCTCGTATTCGCGGTAGCCCAGCAGGACGAAGTTCAACTGGAGGAGCCAGTCGAGGAACTTCACGACCTCCTCGACCACCTCGGTCGGGTAGCGAACCTCGGCGGCGCGGGCAAGCACCATCATGTGCTGCACGCGGTCCTGCATCGGATCGAAGTCCCGGACCACGAGCGAGACGTCCCGGAGGATGCGGCGCACCCGAGTCTCGAGCTCGGCGTTGACCTCGTCCGCCAAGCCGCGGTCTACCTCGAAATGCATGAAGGACTCGCGATGTTCGGCTTCCCGGCCGGACAACACCTTGACGAGGCGGCCCTGGTCGTCTCGGACCGTGCCGATCACCGGATGGAGCAGGCGCTTGATCGTGAGGCCTCGCGCCGTGAGCTCCTCCGAGATCGAGTCGACGAGGAACGGTGAGTCGTCGGTGGCCACCTCGACGACGGTCCCGTGACAGCGATAGCCGTGGTCGTCCAGGTCGGCGTTGAAGACGCGGACGGCAGATCGCTCGAGGCCTCGGCTGTCTGCGAACTCGAACGCGGAGGTCGCGAGCGCGAGCAGCTCGTCGGTCGTGATCTCTTCGAGATCATCGTCGGCGAGCCGGCGTAGCAGCGCGCGGGCGAAAAACTGGAGCGCTTCGGCCCGCTCCGCGCCGGGCTCCCGCGCGACCTGAGCCAGCATCTCCTCGATCTTGGGATGGAGCTCGGAGGATGCCCTCGCGGGCGCTGATTGCTCGATCGTGTCCGACACTGGCTTTCGCGCCCTCCGGGGCTGACCGCTCCATTGTGTCAGGTCGATCGCCTCCATCGGCGCAGCCGTAGGTCCGGTCCCGGATGGCCGGGACTGGCCCGCCCGTACTACGACGTTCGGCACGAATACCCCCATAGGGCTGAGGCCAGGCCGTGGTTCGGTGGAGTACGCTCGGCGGGTTAGCAGGGGAGGAACAGTTGGCACGACGGGTACGGATCGTCGTCGGCGAGGGTCGCACGGCACAACGAGGGCTCCTTCGCTTCGTCCTCGAAGGAGAGGGCTTCGACGTCGTCGGCGAGGCGGCGGGATCTGCCGACCTTTCGGGCGTGATCGAGCAGCAGCGGCCGGACGTCGTCGTCCTCGACGACGGCATCGGCGTGACGGCCGTCTCGATGGTGCACGAGGTCGCTCCCGACACGAAGATCGTGCTGGTGTGGCCCTCGGCCGTCGTCCCTATCGGCGGCGACGCCAGGGTCGAGCCCGCGAAGATCCTCAAGGACCTGGGACCTGCCGTGCAGCACGTTGCGGCTGCGGGCGTGGGGCTCACCGCGGGCTTGCAGCGGCCCGACTGGATCGACAAGGTCCGGAAGGATCCGGCCACGCTGCGGGAGAAGCTCGGAGGCAGAGAGACCACCTCGCGCCCGAGCGTGACCCGCTTGCAACGAGGCAGCCGGCGACTGCATCCCACCCCACGGCGGTCCAGGACGTCCGGTCAGGAGCGCCGGGAGGAAGTCGTTCCCGCGCCGATCGTGGTCCTGCCCACCGGAGATGGAGGAGCGGAGCTCGAACCGGTCCTCGACATCGGTGGCGCGGGCGGCGCCGCCGCGGGAGCATCGGAGGAGCCGGTCGAGCGCTCGGAATGGAATCGCCGGCTGGGAACGCTCGCGCTGAGCGGCGCAGCCGCGGTGAGCGCGCTGGTGCTCGCACTCGCTCTCGGGGGAGGCAGGGTCCCGGTCAACGTCGTCCGCGGTGGGGGCACCCTCCCGCCCGGGGCTACCGGGTTCGACCGGCCCGGATCGTCTTTCCAGGGTCCGTCCGGCGCCGGGTCGCCCGGAGGAGCCGGGTTCAACCCCATCCCGGTCGCTGAGGAGCCGGCAGGCCGCCCCGGCCAAAGGGGAGACGGCCAGGTCATCGGTGGCGACGGTGGTGGCTTCGTCGGCGGAGGGATCGGTGGAGACCTGGCCAGGCCGGACACCTCCGGCGGGTCCGATGCACCGACGACAGGCGGAGGGCCGGGAGACGGCGGCACCAACACCGGCGGTGGCGGCGGTGGCGGTGGCGGCGGTGGCGGTGGCGGTGGCGGCGGTGGCGGTGGCGGCGGTGGCGGTGGCGGCGGCGGCGGTGGCGGCAACGGCGGTGGCGGCAACGGCGGTGGTGGCGGTGGTGGCACCGGCGGCGGCGGCTGGTCCAAGGGGACCGACGGGCTGCCCGGCAAGAGCGCCGAACACAACCCGCACGGCGGACCCCCGGGCAAGACGGGTCAGAAGCCGGCGCACGGACAGGATCACGGATCGTCGGCCGCCGCCCACTCGAAGCCGAAGCATTCGCACAAGCACTGACCCCACCCCTGGGGTACCTGCACCGAGCGCCTACCCTTGAGGCATGGGCTCCGATCCCTACGGCTCGCTGGATCCGATCACGCCGGACCCGGCATCTCCTCCCCTGTTCCCCGAAGTGGGTGCGACCACGGCGCTTCTCCGAGGATCCCGGAAGGGCTGCCCTCGATGTGGTGAACGCGACACCTTCGTGAGCTGGTTCCAGCCGCGGAAGGCGTGCCCACGGTGCGAGCTTCGGTTCGCGAAGGAAGAAGGCGGCTTCCTCGGTGCGATGACATTCAACTATCTCGTCGCGATCGGCGTGTGGCTGGTCGTCCTCGGCGTGGGTGTGGTGATCACGGTGCCCGACGTGCCGGTCGTGCCCTTGCTGGTCCTGAGTGCCGCGGTGCTGATCGGCGTACCGCTCTGGTTCTATCCGAGGTCGAAGATGATCTGGGCGGCGGTCGAGTTCATGGTCCTTCGGAGTGAGCCC
Source organism: uncultured Actinomycetota bacterium (assembly GCA_963762015.1). GTDB lineage: Bacteria > Actinomycetota > UBA4738 > UBA4738 > HRBIN12 > JAJNBA01. The sequence goes on along the minus strand of CAVXJL010000002.1, from coordinate 65,454 downwards.
GAGTACCGTCCCCCTGTCGCACGTGATCCTCGCCGTCGAGAGCTGGAGTAGCGCTACGCCGGCAGATCGACGACCGCGCGCGCGGTGCTCACGACGTCTCTGTCGGCCAGAGGCAAGAGGAATCCCCGGACGGGAACAGCGACGCGCACGGTCGCCTCGAACGTTCCTTCCGCACAATCGCAGGACACGAGGGAGGCACCGTTGCGGGAGGCGTAATCCGCGGCGAGCTGAGCCGGATCCTCACCCGACGGGAACGCGAGCTCTTGGGCGGCCGCGAGCGCGGCGAGGTCGGCTGCGGCCTCGGCCCGCGAGCGCGCGATCAGCGCTCGCCCGACGTCGGCAGCGCCCATCGTGACAACGAGCGCCATCCCCACGGAAGCGGCAACGACCAGCGAGACGCTCCCTTGTTCCGACCTCAAGCACCGTCCTGGTCTCACCCGTACTCCTGCCTGGCCGTGGTGGAGGTGGTCATGGCGACGGAGTCACCGAACAGCCAGTCGACGAACGGCACACGGACCGCGGCGAGGTAGCGGAGCGACACGGTCACCGGTTCGCCTCGAACGCCCGCACGCGTCACTGCGAGGTCGACGCCTGTCTCCTCGAGCGACGGCGCCGCGGCCAGCGCCGCCGCTCGGATCGCAGAGGCGTCCTCCTGGACGGCGGCGGTGCGCGCCCCAGCGCGCGCCGCCGCCTCCACCAGCAACCGATCGCGGACGAGCAACCCCGTCTGCACGAGAGCGAGCGCTACCACCAGGACGAGTGGGAGCACCAGCGCGAACTCGACCGCCGCCGTACCGCGCTCCGCCGAAGAGGCATCACGCAGCGTTGGCATCACCGATCACACTGTCGATGACGCTGTCGAAGAACGCGGGCAGCCTGCCGGACGAACGAGCCCACGCGATCAACACCACGGCCACGGCGGCCGCGGCGAGGATCACGAGCGCGTACTCGGCCGTGGTCTGTCCTTCCTCCCTGCGGAGCCGGAGGGTGTCGACGGTGCGCAGGAACAGGGCGTACAGGAAGAGCATCGGTTCACCTCCTCTCAGCGGATGGACTGGACGGTGGTGAGCAGGACCGGCACCACCGTGAGGAGGAGGAATGCGGGGAGGACCAGGAAGACGAGGGGGAAGAGCATCTTCACCGGAGCGGCACGGGCTCGCTCGGCAACAGCGGCGCGCCGAGATCTCCGGACATCGGCAGCGAGCTCACGCGTCGCCTCTGTAAGGGAGGTACCGAGCGTCTCGGTTCGCGTCAGGACGGCGACCGCACGTCGCAGGTCGGGAAGGGAAAGCCGTTCGGTGACAGCCGCAAGCTCATCGCGCCAACGGGCACCGAGGTCGACGGCCTCGAGGGATGCGCCGAGCTCCACACGGAGGGGACCGCGCAGGACCGATATCGACCGTTGGAGCCCTGCGACCGCCGACAGGCCCGCGGCGGATCCCGCCGCGAGCAGATCGAGAAGCTGTGGGATCTCGGCATCCATGGCTCGGCGACGGCGAGCCTCGGCGCGGGCAGCGGCGAGCCGGCGGAGACGACCACCGAGGAGCACGGCAAGGGGCACCGTCAGGAGCTTCGGGCCGGGGGCCATCGCCCCGAGCACCGCGAATGCTGCTCCCCAGAGGTAACGCGGATCGACGTACGGGGTCCTCCCTCGGGCCGTCCCATTCCGAGGGATCGCGAGAGCGAATCCGGCGATGCCACATCCGGCCGCCAGGGCTCCGAGCACCTCCGCGATGAGCGTCTCCATCAGCGCACCTCCAGAAGATGCCGGATCCAGAGGAACGCCAGCGTCTCCAGCCCCAGTCCGATCCCGAGCGCCATACCCCCGAGCGGGGTGCCGATCGCCTGGAGCATCTCGTGCCGTGAGGTCAGCAACAGGAAGCCGAAGAAACCGATCGGCAGCATGCCGAGGATCACTCCCGACAGTCGCGCTTGTGCCGTCATCGCGCGCACGTCTCGATAGGCAGCTCGCCGCTCCCTCAGTGTCGCGGCCAAACCGTCGAGCACCGTCGGCAGGTCGCCGCCGCTGCGGCGGTGGAGATCCAGGACGCCGACGATCAGGAAGACGTCCTCTGAGCCCAGTGCTTCCGCCCACTCCGAGAGCGCTTCCCCGACCGGCGTGCCGAGTTCGATGTTCTCGACCAGCCTCGCGAGATCGGTCTTGAGGGGCTCGTCGGCCTCGTCCCGCGCGTAGGCGACAGACTGCGGGAGCGACAGCCCGGCCCGGAGTCCGGCGGACATCCCGCCAACCGCGTCCGCGATCTGCTCGGCAGCGCGAAAGCGCGCGTTCGCTCGACGACGCCTGCGGACGAGACGAAGCGTCACGCCGACACCGGCGCTCCCTGCCAGGGTCGGCACCGGCCCGACGATCACACATGCGACGAGGAGCGCGGGCAGGCACAGAGACATCCATGATGGAGGACGAGCCCCTCGATCGGGTCGTTCGATCCCCAACTGCTCGGCCAGTCCGTCCGCGCGGGCGATGGTGATGGCGCGCTCCGCGAACAATCCGGCGATCGCCAGGAGCCCTGAGGCCAACCCGATCATCCGTCCGGGCCCTCCTCGAAGAGCCAGTCGCCGACGTCCTCGCCCCGGTCGAAGAGGACATCGGCCACTCTCGGCACCGACCCCGTCGCGTGGAACTCGCCGATGTCTCCTTCTCGGCCGCGGAACCGGTACAGGGGTGACACGACCGGCTCGCCGCGATACGTCCCCTCGATCGAAGCGATCTCCCAGACGACCCGGCGCCCGTCGCGGAGGCGCGCGAGCTGCACGACGACGTCGATGGCCGACGCCACCTGGTTGCGGATGTGGGCGGCCGGCAACTCGACGTCCGACATCATCGCCATCGTTTCCAGCCGCCAGAGCAGATGCCGGCAGGAGTTCGCATGCGCGGTCGACAACGACCCGTCGTGCCCGGTGTTCATCGCTTGGAGCATGTCGAGGGCCTCGCCGCCCCGAACCTCGCCCACGATGATCCGGTCGGGGCGCATCCGAAGGGCGTTCCGGACCAGATCCCGCACGGTCACCTGGCCCCGGCCTTCGACGTTGGGGGGTCGCGCTTCGAGCGACACGACGTGCGGCCGATCCAACCGAAGTTCGGCCGCATCCTCGATCGTGATCAACCGCTCGTCTTCTGGGATGAACGACGAGAGGATGCCCAGCAGGGTCGTCTTCCCGCTGCCGGCCCCTCCGCTCACGATCAGGTTCGCGCGACCTCGTACGCACGACGAGAGGAACCGCATCGCTCGAGGTCCGATGCATCCGTTGCGCACGATGTCCTCGCCGGAGAGCGGCACGGGAGCGAACGTGCGGATCGTGAGTACGGGGCCGCGGAGCGAAAGGGGCGGAACGATCGCGTGAACCCTGCTGCCTCCCGGAAGTCGCGCGTCCACCCAAGGTGACGCTTGGTCGACCCGAAGGCCCAGGGGACCCACGATGCGCTCGATCAGATGAAGGACCGACTCCTCCCCCTCAAACAGCCGGTCCTCCACCTTTTCGATCCGCCCCTCCCGCTCCACGTACACGTCGTCAGGTCCATTGACCATCACCTCGGTCACATCGGGATCCTTCAACAGGAACTCGATCGGGCCGAACCCGACGACTTCGTCGGAAACCTCGTTGACCACCCGCGCCAGGTCGCGCTGCGGAAGCAGCGCTCCGTTCTCGCGCATCAGGGTCAGCGCTTCCTCGCGCACGCGCACACGCCGCTCCGTCCGGGGCGCGGCGGAGAGCCCTCGAGCGTCCACCCGCTCCCGGAGCTGTGCACGCAGCTGTCGCCTCACGTCGGCGAGAGGATCGGCGCTCATCCTGTGAACACGATCGTGACTCGCGCTCCGTGGCGCATCCGCATCCGTTTCCTCCGAACACTCGTGGGGAAGCACGCACCGACAACGAGAGGGACGAGGGGGATGTCGACCGACGGAGGGAGACTCGCCTGATCGAACGAAGCACACCCTAGCGCGGACGTCCGACACGGAGCCATCCCCAAGGCGGGGGGTTCCGCGATCGTGTCGGGGGATTCGTCGAAGTGATCCGAGATCGCGACGTTCAGTGGATGAACGACGCGAGCCCGCTGGGCAACCCCGCCACCTCGACGCCGGCGCCGTCGACATCGATGTCCACTCGCGCGCCCGCGAGAGGCATGTTCGTCAGCCTCAGCGCCGTCGACCCCGCCGGCAACGAAGGATCGAGGTCGATCCGACCCTGCGGTACGTCGGGCTCGAGACCGAGGAGCGCCCGAACGACCAGCAACGGCGCAGCGGATGCCCATGCCTGCGGCGAGCATGAAGTGGGGTATCGCACCGGCACCGGCATCTCGTCGATCGTGAGGCCGGCGAAGAGCTCGGGCAGCCGTCCTTCGAGGGCGTCGGTCGCGGGAAGCAGGCCACCCGCGATGAGGTGCGCCTCCTCGATGTACCCGTAGCGGCGGAGCCCCGCGACGCAGATCGCGGTGTCGTGCGGCCACACCGACCCGTTGTGATAGCTGAGCGGGCTGTAGCGGGCCATCGAGGTCGCGAGCGTGCGGATCCCCCAGCCGGTGAACAGCTCCGGCGACACCAGCCAGCGGGCGACGGCCGCCGCCTTGTCGGGATCGGCGACGATCCCGGCCCACAGGCAGTGCCCCATGTTCGAGGCGATCGCGTCGACCGGGCGCTTCTCCCGGTCGAGTGCGATCGCGAACGCATCGCGGTCCGGGAGCCAGAAATCTCGCTCGAAACGTGCCTGGAGGTCGTCGGCCCGGGCGTGGCGGGACGCCGCCGCCGTCTCATCTCCGTCCGCGGCAGCGAGCGCGGCGGCGGCCCGCCACGCTGCGTACGCATACGCCTGCACCTCGGCGATCGCGATCGGGGCCTCGGCGAGCCGTCCGTCGGCGAAGGCGACCGCATCGTGCGAGTCCTTCCATCCCTGGTTCCCGAGCGATCCCGGCCCTCCGGGCGCGTACTCGATGTAGCCGTCCCCGTCCGGATCGCCCGGACCCTCAAGCCATGCGAGCGCGGCCTCGACGGCGGGTCGGAGCGCCTGGACCTGCTCGATCGGCGCGCCCCAGCGCCACAGCTCGTGGACGAGCATCACGAACAATGGGGTGACGTCCGCGGACCCGTAATAGATGTCGCCGTCGGCAAGAGCGAGGGACGGTCCGCGTGAGAACCGGATCTCGTGAAGGATCCTCCCCGGCTGCTCGTCGCTCTCCGCCACGTCGCGGAGCCCCTGCATGCGGGCGAGACTTCGCGCGGTCCCCAGCCCGAGGGTCGGATCGAGGAGGAGCGCCATCCACGAGGTCAGGATGGAGTCGCGACCGAAGAGCGTCATGTACCAGGGAGCCCCGGCCGCGACCAACAGATCCTCGGGGTGGTCCGGGTCGGCCAGCTGCAGCGCTCCGAGGTCCTCGCCGGTCCGCGAGAACGCGCGCGCCAGGCCGGGGACATCGGTCGCGAGCTGCGGCAGCCTCCGCCGCCATCCCAGGCGAGAGGTGGTGGTCGGCGTGAGCTCGGGCGCTTGACCGCAGGGGTAGGTCGGACTCACCTCTTCCCCACCGCGCAGCGCCCTCAGCTCGACGCAGGCCGTCCAGGTCTGCCGAGGCTGGAGTTCGGCCACCCAGACGATCGCGCACCCGTCGTCGGTGTGTGCCTCCCCGGTGGTGTGCACGGTCAGACCTCGGCGCCGTCCGTCCCCGTCGAAGCGGAGCTCGCCGTCGGCGGCGGTACACGGCGTCACCACCGCCGGGGCCGCACCTTTCTTCACCGCGAACAGCTCGGCGAGGTCTGCCTCGACGGACAGCCGCACCGTCACTGGACGGACCTCCCGCGCGAGATTCCGTATCCGCAGATCGATCCGCATCCCCTGTCCGACCCAGAGGTCGCGGAACACCAGGAGTCGCTTGTCGAACGTACGACCGACGAAGGTCGCCGAGGACGGCGAGCGGGACGCGAGCGTCAGGGGCTCGACGCCGTCTCCGTCGATCGACAGGACCAGGCGGGAACAGATCCGCGTGTCGCCGACGAACAGGCCCGCCACACCGCTTCCGTCGATGTCGCCGTCGGGCCCGCAGATCGTGAAGGTCGCCCCCTCGACGAGGGTGACCGTGGATGCAGGGACGGGCTGGCTCTCGTCGAACGCGTCGGGCTCGACGCCGGGGGTGGCGCCCCTCCATGGGACGCCGGCAAGCTGGGACGGAGGCTCCACGAACCTCAGGCAGCGCGACGGGGGCGGTGGTCGGCGATGACGCGACCGTACAGCTGAAGATGCCGGGCGACCATCCCCTCCGCGGAGAAGCGCTCCTCCGCGAGCTCCCGCACCTGCGTGCGGTCGAGCGAGGTCGCCTCGACGACGGCCTCGACCAGCCCTTCAGTCGTGCGGCGGACGAACCCGTTCACCCCATCCTCGATGAGCTCGGGAGCCGAACCCCGGGGCGTCGCGACGATCGGGGTTCCGCAGGCCATCGCCTCGACCATCACCATCCCGAACGGCTCGTCCCAGTCGATCGGGTTCAGCAGACAGACGGCGTCACGGAGCAGCTCGAGCTTCGCCGGCTGGGCGACCTCCCCCACGTACTCGATCCCGTTCCCCAACAACGGCTCGACCTGCTCACGGAAGTACGCCTTCTCGGCCGGCTCCCGCATCTTGGCTGCGATCCGGAGCGGCATCCCCGCCTCGCGGGCGATCATCGCCGCGGTGTGCACGCCCTTGTCGGCACTCATGCGGCCGAGGAACAACGCGTACTCACCCCCGCCGCCACCCATCGGATGCGCGTCCACGTCGACTCCGTGATGGATCACGGCCGCGATCGGTGTGTCGTCGGCGGATACGGCCTGGTGATGCGAGATCGCGATGATCGGAACGGTCCGCGCGACCATCCGATAGAGCGGGCCCAACTCCCCCTGGAACGGAGCGTGGTTCGTCGTCACCACAGGTATGCCGAAGCGATCAGAGTAGACGGGGCCGACCAGCGTGTGGTCGTGGATCACGTCCGGATCCCACTCGACGAGGCGCTCGTAGGCCTCGACCACGTGGCAGAGCTCGGACGCGGCGCCCGTGGAGACGGTGCCGAGCGCGCGCTCGAACGTGCATGCGACCGGCACCGGGCAGGTGCTGTCACCGGTCGCATACAGAAGGACATCGTGACCGGCGGCGTGCACTCCGCGAGCGAGCGTGTCGAGCACGGCTTCCGTGCCGCCATAGGCGGGCGGAGGCACCGGGACCCACGGTGGAGCGATGATGGCGATCTTCATCGGATCGACTCCTCGTCTCTGATCGGGGTTGCCGCTTCCGATCCAGACGAAGGGGAGAGACCCAACGGGACGGAACGTTCATGACGCGCGATCGTGGTTCACGGCGTCAGCATGACGGGGATCTCCACGATGTGGATCGGTGAGCCGTCCATCGCGCTCACCTCGTAGGCGCGGATCGTTCCCGGCTGCCGAGTCTCTATAGAGTACTCGACATCGGTGGTGTAGGACCCGCGGCATCCCGTCCCGCACGTAGCCATCGTGAACGTGGACGCGATCCTGTCCCCGTTCCGATCCAAGATCTCGATCGACACGACGGCCTCGAACACGTCCGACGTGCCCGCGATCGTCACCGGACTCGAGACGCGCTCGCCGATCCCGGGGCTCTCGACCAGGATGAAGGGCAGCTGGTCGGCGAAGTCCGCCCGCCGCAGGGGACCGCGCAGCTCGTAACCCCAGAGGTTGGTCAGCCGGGTGCCCTTGACCTCGATCGCGACACCCCTCACCGAATCGAACTGGGTGAGCGTGTACACGATCTCGGCGAGACTCTCGGCGGCGACTGCCGGCGTCTCCTCGGCGGTGAACCCATTCCTGAACGACACGGTCGCGATCCCGTCCTTGATCGCGAAATCGTAACCACTCAAAACCGAGTCGGGTGCGATAGCCGTACCGAGCCCGGTGGCGCGCTCCTTCGCCGTCGGTCCCGCCAACACGTCATCCAGGGCCCACGACTCGAGGAACGTCGTTTCGGGGCGGGTCCGATGCGAGACGAACAGGGCGCCGTCGTAGTGGAACCAGACCTCATAGGTCGACTTCGGCACGAGGGTCGGTGATGGTGTTGGGTTCGACGTCGGCGAGACTGACGGAGAGACCGTCGGGCTAGGGGAACCGTCACCTGGCGCCGGGCCAAGGGGTTGCGCTCCGCTCTCGGTACACGCGGTGGTGAGTGCGGCCAGCGTGGCCGCGATGGCGATCAGGCGCTTCATCGGTTCCTCCTCCTGTTCGGGATGAACCCCATGCTCACGCTCGCGCGCAACACGGAAACCCCGCGTACGTCACGGTTCGGCAACAGAACGGTCGTCGGGCAGACGGAGCGTGAACCGGGCGCCGGCGCCGAGCTCGCTCCGGACCTCGAGGTCACCACCCAGCAACCGGGCGTTCTCACGCGCGATCGAGAGCCCGAGACCGCTGCCGGGTCCCGAGCGTGCTCCGTCCACCCGGTAGAAGCGATCGAAGACGCGAGCGAGATGATCGGGCGCGATCCCCGGGCCGGCGTCGGTGACCTCGACGAACGCTCCTTCCTCGGCTCGCCCGACCCGGACGAGGACACCTTCCCCGCCGTGCTCGAGAGCGTTCCCGATGAGGTTCGCCACGATCCGGTCGACGCGGGACCGGTCCGTGTGCATGGGGATCGACTCGGATCGGACCTCGAGCCGCCCGTCCCACCCTCGGCTGCGGATCGTGCCGTCGACCAGCGTCCCGAGGTCGAACGGTTCGACGCGGACCTCCTCGCGTCCAGCGTCCAGCGAGGCGAGGTTGGTCAGGTCCTCGACCAGGCGGCGGAGGCGTGCGACGTCGCCCACGAGGAGCTCCGCCGCTCGCCGCGCCTCGGGAGGCATCCGGTCGAGATGCGCTTCCAGGACGGATGCCTCGGTGACAAGCGCGGCGACCGGCGTTCGGAGCTCGTGCGAGACGTCGGTGGTGAAGCGCCGGCCCCACGCCTCCGCCGTGGCGAGGGTCGCGATACGACCTGCGGCGACCCGCGCGAACGCGAACGCCACCACGACGATCGCTGCCCAGCCGATGACGAGCGCCGTGGCGAGGTCCCGGAGATCCTCGTGGATCCTCGCTTCCGAGAACGCGAAGTAGAGCTCAGCCCCACGGTCCGGCGTGGGACCTCCGACGAGCAGCATCGGAACGCCCCGGGCGTCCACGCGGTCATAGGCGAGCTGTCCTCGCCCTGCGAGCTCGCGGAGCTCGGGCGTGATCGTGATCCGGGGCGCGGGGCCGGAGTCGACCGTCCGGTCGCCCTCGATCACGATCGCACGGATCCCGCGCTCTTCCCGGAAGGTGTCGACCACCTGCTGGAGGTCCGTCGACCCCTCGACGAGGGGGCCGGCGAGTCGCAGGTCGAACACGGCCTCGGCCCGCGCGCGCTCGAGAGAGTCACGCAGACGGGCGTCCCGGACCAAGACGAACACGACCGTGGCGAGCGCGGCCGTCACCACGGCTGCCACCAGCACCACGCCGACCACGAGGCGTCGAGTCGAACCCCCGCTTCGAACCACGCGACGTCAGCCCCGCCCGAGCCGGTAGCCGACGCCGCGCACCGTCGAGATCGTCTTCGGGCTGGCCGGGTCGTCCTCGATCTTGGCGCGCAGCCGTTGGACGGCGACATCCACGAGCCTCGAATCGCCGAGGTAGTCGTAGTCCCAGACCCGCGAGAGGAGCACCTCACGTGTTAACACCTGGCCGGGTCGTCGCACCAGCTCGACCAGGAGACGGAATTCCGTCGCGGTGAGCGCGAGATCCTGCCCGTCCTTCCGCGCGGAGTATCCGGCGACGTCGACCTCGAGATCGCCTACACGAAGGACGGGCTCGGTCGGCTCGGCCGCGGCCCGGCGGAGGACGGCCCGGCAGCGCGCCACGAGCACCGGCATGTCGAACGGCTTCGTCACGTAATCGTCGGCGCCGAGCTCCAAGCCGACGATCACGTCGGTCGCATCGGCACGAGCGGTCAACATCACGATCGGGATCCGGCTGTCTTTGCGGACCTCGCGCGTGATCTCGAACCCGTCGAGCGTCGGCAGCATCACATCGAGCACCGCGAGGTCGAACGGATCACGCCGGAGGCGGTCGAGCCCCTCTCGCCCGTCGGTGCAGGAGGTCACTCGGAACCCAGCGTTGGTGAGCCCGAGGACCGTCATCTCGCGGATCGAGGGATCGTCTTCGACCAACAACACCTGTTCGTCCACGGGCGAAGCGTAGCCCGCTCAGGACGCCATCTCTTCCACGTCGCGCTCCGTCAATGCCGCCGCGAGGCGATCGAAGCGGCGGGCCATGCGCCCTCTCCCCGACGAGAGACGCCCATGTTCCTGCGCCGAGCGCACCGAGCGGTCCAGCGGCAGCACCGCGAGCGCCGGCTCCCCGAAGACCCTTCGAACGTCGCCGGGCGTGATTTCGCTCCTGGAGGCGCGATTCACGATGAACGAGACGCGACCCTCGAGATGCAGAGGCGAGAACGCCTCGATCGCACGTGACGTGGCGCGGAACGACACCACGTCGAGAGTGAGGACCTCGAGCAGTCGGTCGGCGACCTCCGCAGCGGCGATCGTCATGGGATCGAGTGCTCGAGGCATGTGAACCACGACCGTGTCGGCGATCCCTGCGGCCGCGTCGATGACCAGGCGCAGCTCGCTCGGCCCCAGACGAGCCGCCTCCTCGGGCGAGGGTGGGAGGAGCACGTCGACGTCGCTCGCGTGACGCCAGAGTGCGCCCCGGAGCTGCTCGGGACCGAGTTCGTCGCCGAGCGACGCCGCGTCGGCGAACGTGTGGACGGGTTCGGCGTCGTCGCCCGCAGGCGCGCCCAGCGCCTGTGCGACGTCGCCGAACACGGGGTCGGCGTCGATCAGGATGGCCGAGCTGCGGCGTGCGAACGCTGCGGCGAGGTGCGTCGCCACGAATGTGACCCCCACGCCGCCGCGGCCGCCGTGCACCGCGACCACCGTGCCCCGCCTTCCCGTCTCGCGCGACCGACGGACCGAGGCTGCGGCGGCTCCGAGCAATTCATCCCGCTCCTTCGGCCACAGGAAGTATCCGGAAGCGCCTGCCTCGATCGCCGTCCGAAGCGACGTCACCGACTCACGGGTGTCCAGTGCCAGCACCACGCCGGACGCCTTGGCACCGCCGAGCAGCGTCGGCACGGCGACGATCGCATCCGGCTCGAGCTGTCTGATCGCCTCCGCGAGCTGCCGATCGTCGCCCGCGGTCGCCACAACACGAGCCCGTCCACTCCGATCGAGGAAATGCATGACCTCCTCGGCCACCTCCGGCGCCTCGAGCGCCAGAACGATCCTCGCCACCTGATCCATCGTTCGCCTCCCTGGCCAGGAGAGGGAGGAAGTGACCGTAGCCTCCACCACCGACAGCGCGTCCGATATACCTGCCGGTGTGGACGACAGCGCTGACAGACATCCACTTCGACTCCCATTCCGTGCCCCGTTCGCCGGAGACACGCTCCTGTCGTTCCTCGGAGCTCGCGCCCTGCAGGGCGTGGAGGAAGTCGAAGACGGCACGTATCGCCGCAGCGTGCGGCTACTGGCCGGCAGCGCGGCCGTCATCAGGCTGATGCCGGACGTCGTGGCGGGGCACGTCACGCTGAACGGCCCGGAGGATGACGCGTTGGTGCAGAGCGTACGCCGAGCGTTCGACCTCGATGCGGACCCTCACGCCATCGACGCGAAGCTGGCCGACGATCCGAAGCTGGCTCCCCTCGTCGCGAGATCGCCCGGGATGCGCGTTCCCGGCACGTTCGACGGCTTCGAGCTCGTCGTGCGCGCGATCTTCGGGCAGCAGGTGTCCGTGGCGGGCGCGAGGACGTCGCTTGGCCGGCTCGTCGAGCGCGTCGGGACCCCGCTCGAACGGCCGAGCGGAGACATCACGCACCTGTTCCCGACCCCCGAGCAAGTGGCCGAACTCCCGCCCGAAGCGTTCGGGATGCCCCGCGCCCGGGCGGAGACGATTCGGCGCGTGGCCGATCTCGTCGCTCGAAGAGAGCTCGATCTCTCCGGCGACTCCAAAACGGAGGAGGCGCTCCAGACACTCGGCGAGCTCCCGGGGATCGGTCCGTGGACCCTCGCGTACGTCGCGATGCGCGCGCTCCGGGACCCGGACGCGTTCATGGTCGGCGACCTCGGCGTGCGGAAGGGCTTCGAGGCACTCGGACTCCCCTCGACATCGAAGGAGCTCCTCGCGAGAGCGGAGCGTTGGCGACCGTGGCGTGCGTACGCGGTGATGCACCTCTGGCACGCGCACCCGTGATGCAGGCTACGATTCGGCTCCTCATGGATCGCGCCGCTATCGAAGAGCTCTTCGTCTTCACGGGCTACAGCTGGCGCGAGTACGAGGGGGTGATCCGTCCGCTGGGCGACGACTTGCTCGCGGCGCCCGCGCCCGGCTCGGGCTGGCCCGCTTTGCGCGATGCGTTGGCGCACATGGTCTGGGCGTACGTTCGCTGGTTGGCGGATCCGGCCGGAACGACCGCTGAACCGGTGGAACGGATCGAGTCGTGGGACGAGCTCGATGCCTACCGCGGTCGCGTCCTCGGCCACGCCCGCGAGTACTTCGATTCGCTCGGGGACGATGAGCTGGCGATGCCTCGCGAGATGAACGTCGACGGCGAGATGCTGCGGTACAGCCCCGCGGACATCTTCGTGCACGCCATGCTGCACGAACGCCAACATCACGGTGACCTGAACACGCTTCTCTATCAACTGCAGATCGACATTCCCATCGTGGAATACCGATTCTCTCTCCCCGAGAGGCAAACGTAGATCAGGACCTTCTGTCGCGAGAATCCCTCAGTCCACCGAGCCAAAGATCCCAGTCGCCGAACAGCTGATGTTCTGCGTGGGAGTCAGAGTTCGTCGGGTTGACTTGATCCGGGGAAACGAGCGTGCGACTGCGCTCGTTCGGATCGCTCCATTCGGCCAGACGCAGTGAGTCCAGCGTCGGTCGTCCGAATGGATGCTCATCCGACGTCCCATAGAACTCAAGGTCTGCCATGTAGCCGTCTATCACGTGGAGCATGACGCCTACGATCGTCCGCTGGGATCCCCGACCGAACGCGTCCGTCGGCTTCAACCTGCGCGGGCGGAGCCGATCGATCGACGACAAGTTTCACCGAGTCGCAACCACAGCCGCAAGACTATCCGGAAACCGACACGTGTTCCAGCTGAGTGCTGAGTTGATCACGCCCCTGAAATTCTTTGGTCAAAAAGGACCTTCATGTCGGCGCGGTGGTACAAGCTCGGGTGTGTCCTCGTCACCGGAGCCGGTAGCAGGCGCCGAGTAGCCCTGTCGATACCCTGCGCAGTGAGGCTCTTGAATCAATCCGTTGCGGCGTTCCTGCCTGATCGGCAAGGAGTCGGATCACTGGCTTGGCGGCTACGACAGAGCCGCCTTCTCCTGTTGAATCTTCCCCGCTCCCGCGAATACAGATTCCGCAAGCGTTCTCAGGTCGTCGACAGAGAAATCCCCCTCGCCGATGAGCGTCACCAAGGCACCGTTCACAAAGAGGCGGGCGCTTCCAAGACTGGGCAGATTCTGAGGGACGATGAAGACATCGTGGCCGGCTATCGTCTCGATGTTCCCATTGACCCCGTCGCCGGCCAAACCCGCTGCCCACTCCTCATTTGACCAAGACCCACCCGCTGGCCGAACCTTCAGCGTCACTCCAGACATGTACCGAACGTAGAGTTCAAGATCCTTGTCTTCGCTGATCCAAATATCGCGAAGCGAAGCATCCGAAGCGAGGTCTGTGTCGGGCCGGTAGAAGGGCACGGCGAGGAGCCGCGCAGCCTGATCTAGCGTGACCTTCTCGCCGCCGGCTACTGGAGGGGCATTCGGCGGCAAGACAAACCCGCCGACACCAGTATCGTCCTTCTCGAACGCATCGAGGTTGGCCGCGAGCACCAAGATGGCTGCAACCAAGGCGACTCCTAGAAAAGCTCCGAGGCTCGTACCGCGTCGGCTGCTAGGTGTCATTTATCTGGCTCCTCGATCAGCAACTGCCTGATGGTTCAACGTGCAGGTAGGTGGTGCCATACGAGCAAACGATGTAAGGGGCCTGGCCCACACCGTGCTCCAGCTTGAGTGGCGTGGGGAGATTGTGCCATAGAGAGTCGCCGAGGGATTTGACCCCCGTGAAGTGAGCACGGAGATTATCGCCGGGTTGATGCGCCTCCGTCGTCATGATGGCCGCGCCTCTTGAGTGGTCCGTCATATACGAGCCTAGAGCTGTTCCCGGAATGGTCCCGGCTCCCCAGTAAAAGTTGAACGAGAAGTTGTGCTCGGGATTCCGCACCCTGAAGGAGTAGTTCTCGCCCCCCGTGAGGATCGCGGTGTTGGGCTTGCATGAGATAAACCCGTTGCGGAGCTGGTACACAAATACCCTCGGTGCCGTCGAGTTCGTACAGTTTGAGAGCGACTGATTGGTGCCGTCTCTGTACCACCCGATCTCCACCCAGTCGTTACCATCACGCCACACGTAGAGAGTCCGAGTTTGGTTGCACGGCTCAAGGCCCGTAACGAGGATGTTGTCAGCCTCAGCCCCGTACTCGAACATGGACGAGTTCTGCGTGTCCACCCCGTAGAAAGTGTTCGATACTCCCACGCACGCAGCCCGAGCCGGTAGGGCCGTGCTCACTAACAGGAATGAGGAAATCATCAAGGTCGCGAGGAAACTCCGAACCACGGGTCTCAACTCAGCTGCCTCCTGACGGTGGAGAAGCGAAACCTAGCCCTCTCTTCACGGAAGGGCAAACCCATCAGTCTCGCCATCGAATCTTGATGTGCTTCGGGTCGAACCGGTTCCCCCACGGCCTTGCCGACCGTCACCTTCTCGACGCGATCCGAGACCCAGTGCCGTCAGCCCTCGAGTTGGGCGCGATGACGATCTTCACACGCTACCTCTCTCTAGCCACTGTGGCCGACCGAGCGGCGCACGGCCGTCGTAACCGAGTCTTCGACTAAGCCTTCAACGTCGACGTAGGTCGCGTTCACCTGCTTGGTCGCGAGCGTGAACACCGTGTCGCCGTCGAAAAGCGTGTGCGCGGGCTGGACCGCCATAGCCACAG
This sequence comes from uncultured Actinomycetota bacterium, assembly GCA_963762015.1. GTDB lineage: Bacteria > Actinomycetota > UBA4738 > UBA4738 > HRBIN12 > JAJNBA01. The sequence continues at coordinate 50,369 of CAVXJL010000002.1, read as the reverse complement.
CGTCGTTCGCCGCTTCTGCCAGTCGGTGCGTGTCCGGCTTGGACAGGATCGCGTTGGTCGCGACCACGCCGATCGTCGTGTTGCCCGCGCGCATCCATTCGATGAGATCCTCTCGCCGTTCGCCAGGCTCCAACCGCGGACCTGCCAGCACCGATCCGTCGTCGTCCACGATCTCACCGACCGCATTCACGACGAACAGCGCGCCCACCACGAGATCGCCGTCGTTAACCGACCACGTCCCGAGCCCGCCCGGGACACCACGTGTCGGTCCCCACAGCTTCGCCACGGTCGCTCCCGTTCCCGCGCCGATCCTCCCCTCGGGCACGTCGGTGGAGGCTGCGACGCATGCCGCGTACCCCTCGTCGGCACCGGGGCGCCGAGTCGGATCCCCGACGCCGAGGTCGAAGATCACGGCCGCCGCGACGGACGGCACCACGACGGGTCCGATCTCCGAGCCGATACCGCGCTCCTCGAGGTACCGCTCGACGCCACCCGCGGTGGCGAGGCCGAACGCGCTTCCGCCGGTCAGCACGATCGCGTGTGCCTCCTCGAGCAGCGTGCCCGGCTGGAGCATGTCCGTGCCGCGGGTGCCGGGCGCTCCGCCGCGGACCTCGCAGGAAGCCACCGTCCCCGTCGGCGGCAGGACGACCGTGCAGCCCGTGAGCGCCGTCTCGTCCGACCAGTGCCCGACCTGGATCCCCTCCACGTCGGTGATGGACGGCACGCGTCAGGAACCTTCCGGGCGAAGCTCGAACACCGGGATCTCCCTCGACGTTCGGTCGATGTACTCGCGGTAGGCGGGGTCGGCCTGCACGAACCTGGCGAACATCGCCTCGCGCTCCTCGCCTTCGAGCTGCCTGGCGACGACCGGGAACGACCGACCGGCGACCGTGACCGTTGCCCTCGGCTCCGCGCGGAGGTTCTTCGCCCAGGCAGGGTCGCGATCCTCGCCCGCGTAGGACGCGACGACGAAGTATCGACCGTCCTGCTCGATGTGGGAGAGGCCGACGGACCGTGGCCGGCCGCTCTTGTTGCCCGTCGTTTCGAGCAGCAGGACCTTGAGATTGCCGAGGCGGGACGCCAGACGACCGCCGGTCGCCCGCAGCAGGAAGCGGTGAACCTTCCACATCACGCGGAGCGCCGGAGTCAGCCGGACGGCAGGCATCGGAGAGCTCACTCTACGGACACGCCTGCCCTTCCGAGCACGCGGTAGCGTCGGTGCACATGGCTCGAGGAGGTACGAGGTGAGCGTTCCGGCCCGGATCAGCATCGTGACGCTGGGCGTCGACGACGTGGGGCGGTCGAAGGCGTTCTATGAGGCGCTCGGTTGGGAGATCGCAAGCTCGGTAGGCGACGAGATCTGCTGGTTCCGGACGAGCGACTCGTATCTCGGTCTGTTCGGTCGCGAGCCACTCGCGAGGGACGCTGGGCTCCGCTCGGAGCCGACCGCGGAGTTCGGTGGGATCACCCTCGCGATCAACGTCGAGAGCGTGGAGGCTGCGGACGACGCCTTCAAGGCAGCCGTTGCCGCCGGGGGGCGGATCCTGAAGCCGGCAGAACGAACCGAATGGGGCGGGTACTCCGGCTACTTCGCCGATCCGGACGGGCACCCGTGGGAGGTCGCGCACAACCCGAGCTTCCCGATCGGCGATGACGGCCGCATCACGATCGCTTGAGGGGAAACCCCCTCGAGACCATCGCATCCAGCGTGCTCGGCGTGGCCCTGTGCGAAAGACCTATACAGGGATAGGGCCTCATCGGCCGATACTGAGGCTATGAAGAAGGGTGAGCGTTTCCGTCTTGTGGCCGTTATCGGCCTGGTCGTTGCGCTCATGTCCGCCGGATTCGCTCTGGCCGGCGACGCCCTGGATGACGAACCTACAGACGAGCCCACGACCTGCGTGCCTGTCGAGGAGCCCGTCGAGGACGGCGACATCGTCGAGGATGGCGATCAAGGCGAGGGCGAGGAGCCTGTCGAGGGCGAGGAGCCGTGAGGGCGAGCCGTCGAGGGCGAGGAGCCGGTCGAGGGCGAGGAGCCTGTCGAGGGCGAGGAGCCTGTCGAGGGCGAGGAGCCGGTCGAGGGCGAAGAGCCGGTCGAGGGCGAAGAGCCGGTCGACGAGGACGAGGGCGACACCGAAGACTGCGATGACCCGGTCGAGGAAGACGAGACGACCGAGGACGGCGAGACGACAGAGGACGGCGAGGCTGAAGAGGGCGACGACGCCGCGCAGGCCGAGGATTACACCGCCGAGGACTGCCTCACCGGAGCGGGCCTCGAGGCCGGAGACGAGCCCACCGAGGCGCCGGTCCCGGGCGAACTGCACGGGCTCGAGAACTCGATGGCTCACCTGCTGTGGAACTGTCTCGATCACCCGAACCACGGCCTCGTCAATGCGCTGACGAAACACGCGGAGAAGCTGGACGGGTGGCTCGAGAAGCAGGAGCTCAAGGCCGAGCGCAAAGCCGAGCGTGACGCCGCCAAGGCCGAACGGAGAGCCGAGCACGACGCCGCCAAGGCGGAGCGGAAAGCCGAGCACGACGCCGCGAAGGCCGCGCGCGAGCTCGCTCGAGCCAGCTAGCCTAGCCCTTCGCGATCCAGCTCCACGCCCCCTCGACGGCCCGCGTGTTCACACTGACCAGTCTGACCCCCTCACCTCAGTCTTAGGAGGCGACTCAGCCCCGGGCCGCGGCGGCAGGCGAAGAAGTGCGCCGAACAGCAGCGCCGGAACGATCGCGTCGATCAGGACAAACGCGGACTCGTTGTCGGCGACCCTGGCCAAGTAGATAGAGCGATCCAAGGGGCGTTCGTGAGCAACCCGAGTACGACTGCGAGAGCGCGGGGGTGCGACCACTGCGTTCGACCGCGCCAGAGGATCGTCGAGCGCGATCAACCCCAGTGGACCCATCGACATCAGCCAGAAGTACGTCCCGAAGATCACGAAGCTCAGGAGGTCCTGGCCCGGAGGGAACCCGGTCAGCCGCCACAAGGTGAGACTCGCGACGATCATGTAGCCAGGCACGACGGCGATGAGGAGAACGACGTTCCTGAGGAACCACCAGTCCCGATCGGTCCACTTGTCGTACCAGCGGTCTAGCCGATCCACATCGCCATCGTCACCGACGGTCCGGGACCTGTCTAGCCCGCCCGCTTGCATCTGTCCGCGAGATGGCGGAGCCTCCGGGCGACGGAGACCGATGAGGCTCGGATATCGACCCGGATTTCGAGCCCCGCGCCGGTCCCTATCCTTCTGTGCCCATGACGGAGCGGATGCTGGACGACACGCTCACCGCGACGTCGTTCGCGCCTGACGCCGCCGATGGTGTGCTTCCCGAGCGGGCGCAGATCGTCGTGGTCGGGCGGAGGGATCGCCGGGTCGTCGATCGCCTATCACCTCGCCGGACTGGGGATCACCGACGTCCTGCTCCTCGAACGAGCGAGGATCGCCTCGGGTACCTCGTGGCACGCGGCGGGCCTGGTGGCTCGCGTTCGCGGTTCCCATCCGCTGACCGAGCTCGCGGGCTACGGCGTGGACCTCTACCGCGGGCTCGCGGACGAGACCGGGGTCGACGTGCACTTCCGTCCGACCGGCTCGCTCACGCTCGCGGAGAACGAAGGCAGACTCACGGAGCTCCGCTACACCGCGGCGATCGCCCGCCATCACGGTGTCGAAGCGAACCTGCTGGAACCTTCGGAGGTGCCCGACGTCTGGCCGCTCGCCTCGACCGACGGGCTCGTGGGTGCGCTCCTCCAACCGGGCGACGGCACCGTGAATCCCGGCTACGCGGCACTCGCGCTCGCGAAGGGCGCCCACGACCGCGGTGTGACGATCCGCGAGGGCGTCTCCGTGACGGGCATCCTCACCGAGGGACGGACCGTCCTCGGCGTTCGCACCGATCGCGGGGACGTCGGCGCGGAGACCGTGGTCCTCGCCTGCGGTCTGTGGACCCGTGACCTCGCCGCGACCGTCGGCGTCCCGGTCCCCCTGTACGCGGCCGAGCACGTCCACGTCTCGACCGATCCGATCGAAGGCGTGCACGACCTCCTGCCGCTGGTGCGCGGGCTCGACGGCTACTTCTACGCGCGACATCACGCCGGCGGGCTGATGATCGGCGCGTTCGAGCCGGACGGGCGGCCACGCCCGACCGGCTCGATCCCCGAGGACTGGGCGTTCGGCGAGTTCGGCCCCGACTGGGAGCACTTCGCGCCGGTCCGCGCGAACGCGGAGCGGCGCATCCCCGCGCTGAAGGACGCGAACTTCACCCGGTTCCTCCGCGCGCCCGAGTCCTTCACGCCGGATTCGAACTTCTGCCTCGGCGAGACCGCCGAGGTCCGCAACCTCTACGTCGCCGCCGGCTTCAACTCGCAGGGGATCATCTACGCGCCGGGTGCGGGGCGCGCCCTCGCGGAGTGGATCCGCGAGGGCGCACCCACCGTTCGACGCCTCGGAGGTCGACGTCCGCCGCTTCGCGAGGACCCAGGCGAACGAGCGCTACCTGCACGAGCGCACGAAGGAAGCCCTCGGACGCCTCTACGCGATGCACTGGCCGAACCTGCAGGCGACGACCGCGCGCGGCATCCGGCGCTCGCCCCTCTACGACCGCCTCGCAGGCCGCCGGCGCGTGCTTCGGCGAGCTCGCGCAGTGGGAGCGCGCGAACTGGTTCGCGCCGCCGGGAGTGGAGCCCGTCTACGAGTACTCGTTCGGACGACAGAACTGGTTCCCGTACGCGGCCGAGGAACATCGCGCGGCGCGCGAGGCCGTGGCGCTGTTCGACCTGAGCTCGTTCGCGAAGATCGAAGTGACAGGCCCCGATGCCGTCCGGCTCCTGCAGCACGTCTGCACCAACGACATCGACGTCCCCGTCGGGAAGGTCGTGTACACGCTCTTCCTCAACGGCCGCGGCGGCATCGAGAACGACGGCACGGTCACGCGCCTCGGCGAGGATCGCTTCCTCGTCCTCACGCCGACGGCCACGCAGCACCGCACCCTCGAGTGGCTCCGCTCGCACGCCGACGGGATGGCGGCCTCGATCGCCGACGTGACGAGCGCATCCGCCACGCTCGCCGTGATGGGACCACGGAGCCGTGAGTTGCTCTCACGTCTGACCGCCGACGATCTCTCCAACGAGAGCTTCCCGTTCTTCACCTCGAAGGAGATCCAGGTCCGCAACGCTCCTGCGCTCGCGATCCGCGCATCGTTCGTCGGCGAGCTCGGCTGGGAGCTGTACGTGCCGACGGAGTTCGCGGTGCACGTCTACGACGCGATCCTCGAGGTGGGCGGCGACCTCGGACTCCGGCTCGCCGGCTACCACGCGCTGGATTCGCTTCGCATGGAGAAGGGCTTCGTGCACGTCGGGCACGACGTGGGCCCGACCGACGACCCGTTCACGGCCGGGCTCGGACACGTCGTGAAGCTGGACAAGGAGTTCGTGGGCGTCGAGGGCGGCCCGCGCCGCGAAGCAGTCCCCGGCGTCGCACCGCCTCGTCAGCCTGAAGCTCGAGGACCCCGAGCCCATCCTCCTCCACGGCGAGTCCGTGATCGTCGACGGGCGGATCGCGGGAACGGTGATGTCGGGCGCCTACGCCCACACGATCGGGGCCGCCGCCGGCCTGGCGATGGTGGAGGCCGCGATCCTCACCGACGACGAGACGACCGTGGAGGTGGACTGTGCGGGAACGCCCGTGAAGGCGACCCTCTCCACCCGTCCCCTCTACGACCCCACCGGTTCGCGGATGCGAGCTTGAGTCACGCAGTAGCCTGGACAGGTGCCCCCGCACCAGATCGCTCTTCGGCGACGCGTCGCCGCGCTGGTCCTCGCCCTCTCCGTGGGTATCGCGGCGTTCCTGCTCTGGCCTGCTCGAGACGCCGCTCCGGTCCGCTCGCCTCCCCTTGGCGGGAGCAGCCAGGGATACGCGGGCCCGGAGAACTACCTCGCCTGGGTCCCGGGGGGCTTCGACGATCCCAGCTTCCGACGGAAGATGGAACGCCTCGCGGGACTCGACGAAGCCGTGGTGGTCGCCGGCGACACGTTGTGGCTCCGCAAGACGCAGGACGCCGACGGCCGAGTGGTCGATGAGCCGACGAGACCCTTCGCGTTCCCGATCGACGTGTTCGCGGTGGAGGCGGATGACTACGCCCCCTTCGTCGGGACGAGCGTGCGAGATCGGATCGTCCGGGCGCTGAGCGCGGGGCGGGCGGTCCTCGGCCAACACAGCGCCAGGCTCCGCCGTCTCGGCCCGGGCGGGAAGCTCACGTTCCGCACGGGCTCCGTGCGCGTCGGCGCCGTCGTCCCCGACGACGCCGTGGGCTGGTCGGAGGTGCTCCTCGACCGCGAGGTCGGGCGTCGGCTCGGGATCACCCACGAGCGCTACCTCCTGGCGCAGACTGAGTCGGGACCTCACGCGCCCCGCCTGGAAGCGGAAGCTCTTGCCGTTCGTCGGAGACGACCCGCTCCGAGTGGACCTCCCCGGGAAGACGCCGTACGTGCGCGTCGCGAGCGGCGTGAGGCCGCCGATCCTCGTGAAGGAAGTGTTCGGCGAGTTCGCGGCGACGCCGCAATCCGACCCCGCCTGGCTCACCATCGACCCGGCGTGGGTCGAGCGGAACATCGTCACCGACGGAGGTGCCACTGCTGGGCACGATCACCTGTCACCGCAAGCTGATCCCGATGGTCCGTGGAGCCATCGAGGAGATCATGGGCTCGGGCCTGGTGTCGGAGATCAAGGTGTATTCCGGCTGCTGGGCCTCGCGCACGGTCGCGCGGAGCCCCACCGCGCCGCCCTCGTATCACGCGTACGGAGCCGCGATCGACATCAACGCGCCGCAGAACCCTTACGGAGCGAAGCCGACGATGAACCGCGAGATCGTGAGGATCTTCGAGTCTTGGGGCTTCAACTGGGGCGGCGACTTCCTGATCCCCGACGGCCACCACTTCGAGTTCTGGAAGTTCCCCGACCAGCTCCGGGAGACCTGATCGCCGGTTCAGCTGGCAGCGGGAGGATCAGGTCGAATCGGGCCCCGCGATCGGGCCGGCTGGCGACCTCGATCGTGCCGCCGAGCGCATGGACGATCCGTTCCGCGAGCGCGAGTCCCAGGCCGGCACCGCTCTCCGGAGCGCGCTGCGTCCGCTCGGTAGAAGGGGTCGAAGACGTGAGGCAGGTCGTGCCTCGCTGATCCCCTCGCCAGTGTCCTCGACCACCAGCCGTACGGCGCCCGGATGGTGGCGGCCCTCGACGCGGATCGTCCCATCGGCGGGCGTGTGGCGTACGGCGTTCACGAGGAGGTTCTGCAGCACCCTGATCAGATGCGGAGAGCACATCGCGGCTTCCGTTCCCCGGACGTCCGTCGCCAGGAGCACGCCTTTGCGGGCAGCCTCCACCTCCACCGTGGCGATCGCGGAAGCGACCACGTCCTCGAGCTGTGCGCGATCGGTTTCCGCCTCGATCGCTCCGGCGTCGACCTGGACCATCTCGAACAGGTCGTTCACCAGCGACGAGAGCTGGGCGACCGACCGACGCATGTCGACCACGTACCGGCGGATCGTCGGCGGATCGGTGACGACCCTTTCGTCGATCGCCTCCACCATCGCGCGGAGGTTCGCGAGCGGTGTCCGCAGGTCGTGTGACACCGCCGTGATCAGGTCCCTACGGGTCTGCTCGACGCGCTGCTCCTGATCTCGAACGACCTGCAGCCGGTCGGCCATCTGATCGATCGTGGCGGCCAGCCGGTCCAGCTCCGGCCCCGCATCCAGCGGACCCACGCGGGCGGATAGATCGCCGTCCCGATGATCTCGGCGATCCCCGTCACCTGGTCGAGCGCCGCCGCGGACGAGCGGGCGGACGCGAACGCCGCGGCGAGCCCCGCGGCAGAGGCGTAGGTGAGCACCACAGCCAGCACGGTGGCGGCCGCGTGTCGAGACGAACATCGCCTGCGTGAGCGCGAAGAGGTTCCCCAAGGCGACGAGCGTCCCGACGGCCGCGATCGCCAGGTACCGCTGCCGGAGAGACGTGTCGGCGGAGAGAGCGACGAGGCCATCGTCGCGGCAACGACCGTGACCACGACCGCGGGAGCGAGCAGTCCGGCGAGATGCGCGAGCTCGGATGCCTTCATCCCCAGCGCCGCCGCGACGAGGAGTGCTCCTCCCGCGCCCAGAAGCACGAGCGCCGAGAGCATCGCGAGCGGCCGGAGTCGGGTCACGGTTCGAACCGGTAGCCGACGCCCCACACCGTCACGAGGTGCCGCGGATCCGACGGGTCTTCCTCGATCTTCTCCCGGAGCCGGCGGATGTGCACCGTCACGGTGGAGGAGTCGCCATCCCACGCGAAGTCCCACACCTTCTCGAGAAGATCGGTCCTCGTGAACGTACGACCCGGGTGCGATACGAGAAGCTCGAGCAGGTCGTACTCCTTCCTCGTCAGGTGCACCGGCGACGCGTTGCGACGCACCTCGCGGCGACCTCGGTCGATCTCGAGGCGTCCCGCCACGAGGGGGATCCCGTCGTGCGCGGCGCGCTCACCTCGGCGGAAGACGGCACGGATCCGCGCGACCACCTCCCGGGGAGAGAACGGCTTCGAGATGTAGTCATCCGCGCCCAGCTCGAGGCCGACCAGGCGATCGACCTCCTCTCCCTTGGCTGTGAGCATCACGACCGGCACGTCTCCCACATCGCGGAGGCGGCGGAACACCTCGAGCCCGTCCACCTTCGGGAGCATCAGGTCGAGCACCACGATGTCGGGATGGGAACGGGCCGCGATCTCGAGCGCCGCCTCTCCGTCGGCTGCGGCGTCGACCTTGAACCCCTCTCTCTCGAGGTAGCGTGTGAGGACGTCGCGAACGATCGCCTCGTCGTCCACGACCAACACGCGGCCATCGCCCATCGCACCCATCTTCTCCCTCTCGCCGAAGGAACGGCCAGGCCGGCGTCCGATGGAGACGCTGGCCCGGAGCCAGGGCAACCGGAAGCCTACGCCTGCAGCCTGATAACCGGGCAGACGAAGGACTTGATCACACCGATGTCCGTCGCACCTCCGGCTCCGCCGTCGGCCAGGAGCGCCGCGATCTCCGTGTTCGTATCGATCACGCCGTTGGCGCCGCCATGCTCGGCGACGGCATCTTCGTAGGACGTGTTCCAGTCGAGGCCATGCACCATCCAGCGACCGCCGTTGTACCCGGCGTCGCCTGGAGCTGCCGTCGCGACGTTCAGCTGGGCCCCGGAGAATTCGTAGATCGTGTCGTACGAGTGCGACGGCGCACCGGTGCCCGACAGATCGGTCGGCGTTGCCACCGTCCTGTAGATCGTCCCGTTCACATAGAACGCCGGCCCACTCACGCGGGCCGACGCTGCTCCCGGCACCATCGCCAATACGACGGCCGCCGCGATCGTCACCATCGCTCTCCTCACGAGCATCCCTCCCTCGGGTCCGGGTGGCACGTCACCACCGCTTCGGATGGAAGTCTCGAGAGCGACCGGTGATCGGATGCATGCCAAAGGGTTACGGATCCCTTACAACTTGCCCCCGGGGCGGCGAGGTGCGACTTGTCGCGACGGAGAGCCGGATGGCTACACGTCTTCCGGAGGCCAGGGCGACGACATCCTCCGTTCGCGGAGCCGCACGACGAGTGATAACCCGGCGGGGAGGAGGATCCCGAAGATGAGTGCGAGCAGATGCGCACCGCTGGACAGGAACACGCCGAGGAACACGATCTGGATCAAGGGCTCGCGAGCGCTGCGACCACTCGGCGATGCCGAGCGGACCACTCCGGCGGGAGCTGCGACACCAACACCGGCCAGAGGATCGTGCCCGGATCCCCAAGAGCCCCCCGGCGATGAACGTGTACCCCGCGGTCGCGACCACTTTCTCCCACGGATACGGAGGGAAGCCCGAAGTGAGCACGGCGGCAGTCCCAACGGATGCGGCAGCGAGATAGATCGTCAGGCGCAGGATGTTGGTCCCCACCCACCGGAGGAACGGCTCAAGAGGAACCCGTCGGCCCCAGGTGTCGAGGGCGCGGCGTCCGGTCGCATGTGAGCCTCCGCCTCACCCTACGCAGTTCCCGATCCGGGCCTGCCGCCTCTTGACATGCAACTCGATAGTTGCGTAAATTTCGCGCAACCGAACAGTTGCAGGAGAGAGAGGAAGGCGAGATGGAGGTCCCGGACGAGGTCAGGAGAGAACTGGAAGTCCATGCACCCCGAGAGCGCGTGTGGGCGGCTCTCACGGAGCCGGAGCAGCTCGTGCAGTGGTTCCCGACGAAGCGCGCCGAGATCGAACTGCGGCCGGGCGGCCCCGCCGCCCTGGAGTGGGAGGAAGCCACGGCGGATGCGGTGGTCGACGTGGTCGAGCCGCCCGGCCGCCTCGTGTTCCGGTGGCGGCCCGAGGGACTCGGTCGACCGTACACGACCGTCTCGTTCACGCTCGAGGAGATCGCGGACGGCGCCTCGACCCGCGTCCTGCTCGTCGAATCCGGCTTCGCTTCGCTCCCCGATCAGATCGAGCAGCAATCGCAGCAGGGGAACGAAGAGGGCTGGGCGCACGAGCTCCACGAGCTCAAGGAGTACCTGGAGGCCGCGTGACCAAGGACGCCGCCGGCGCGGTCTTCGAGGCGCTCGCCGATCCGACACGTCGGCGCGTGGTGCACGAGCTCTCGAAGGACGGCCCGCTCACGGCAACCGAGCTCGCGCGCCGCATCCCGGTCTCACGCCAGGCCATCGCGAAGCACTTCGATTCGCTGGAGGAAGCGGGTCTCGCCGCCGCCACGCGGGTCGGCCGCGAGACCCGCTACGAGCTCCGCACCAAGGCCTTCGCGGAGGCGGAGGCCTGGATGCGCGCGATCGGCGCGATGTGGGATCGGCGCCTCGCCGCGTTCAAGGAGTACGTGGAGTCGGTGCCCTCGGGCTCGACAGGAAGGAGGAAGCGATGATCGGTCCCGTGCATCCGGAGATGAGCAGGGAGCTGCAACGAGCCCGCCGGGAGGAGATCGTCCGAGCACTGAAGGGATGCCGCCGCGCGTCCACGCAGTTCCGAAGGGAGTCAGCGATGACAACCCGAACCAGCTCTGCTCGAACCGGTCCGCAAGAGCGTCCGTGTGCGAGCGCACGCAGGAAGAGGCATTCCAACTCTTCACCGAGCACATCGACCGGTGGTGGCCGGTCGAGGTCTTCTCCCGGGCGGCCGACGAGCAATACGGCGACGGCGTGAAGGTGGAGCGCCTCGTCTTCGAGCAACGAGCCGGTGGTCGCCTCTACGAGGTCACGTCCGAGGGGTCGAAGGCGTCTGGGCTGAGGTGCTCGCCTACGAGCCACCCGCCCGGATCGTGCTCGCATGGAAGCCGAACGACCGGCCAGAGCCTCCCACCGAGGTCGAGATCCGTTCGAGCCGGACGGCGACGGGACGACGGTCAGGCTCGAGCACCGGGGGTGGGACGAGCTCGGCGATCGGGCCGCGGAGGCACGCGAGGGACACGACGGCGGGTGGCAGCTCCCTCTCGAGCGCTTCGTCGCCGCGGCTGGATAGGCTCGAGACCATGGCGATCGTCAAGCTGCGGGCACCGCTCAAAGACCTGGCCGGGGGCAGCCGTGAGGTCGCGATCGACGGCTCGTCGGTCGGCGAGGTCCTGCGCGAGCTCGAGCGGCAGCACCCGAGGATCACCGGCTGGGTCCTGGACGAGCACGGGCGCGTTCGGCGCCACGTCAACGTCTTCGTGGACGGGGAACGCGTGAGGGAGGACGCGCCACTCGCGCACGACGCGACGCTGCACGTCCTCCCGTCGATATCAGGAGGTTCGAGATGACCGAGTTGTTGGTGGGCACGAAGAAGGGACTGTTCGTTCTCGAAGGAGATCCGGGGGCGGAGAAGCCGTTCGAGGTGGCCGCACGCGCGTTCCCGGGCGATGTGGTGGAGTTCGCGATCCGCGATCCGCGCTCGGGTCGGTACTTCGCCTCCGTGACGTCCGGGCACTACGGGCCACGCGTGATGCACACGATGGATCCGGGCGGCGGTGACTGGGAGCAGGCGACCGGGATCGCGTTCCCCGAGGGCGACGATTGGTCACTTGAGCGGATCTGGTCGATCCGGCCGGGCGAAGCCGACGGGCTCATGTACGCGGGCGTTGCACCCGCCGCGCTGTTCGCCTCGACCGACGGCGGTCTCACGTGGGAGCTGAACCGTGCGATGTGGGATCAGCCGACCCGCAGCTCGTGGCAACCCGGGGCCGGCGGACTCTGTCTGCATTCGATCGCCACGTGGCCGGGAGATCCCACGCGACTCGCGATCGGCATCTCGGCGGTCGGGGTGTGGCTGAGCGACGACGGCGGGGAGACGTGGCGTCACGGCAACGCCGGACTCGTGCCCCGCTACGTTCCCGAGGAATCGCAGGGGGACACGATCGACCTGTGCGTGCACAACATGCACCGGGCGCCCCAGCGCCCCGAGCGACTCTTCATGCAGTTCCACGGCGGCGTCTACCGAAGCGACGACACGGGCGAGACGTGGACCTCGATCGCGGAAGGGCTCCCGTCGGACTTCGGATTCCCGATGGTGATCGATCCGGGAGACCCCGACACGGCGTTCGTGATCCCCTTGATCGCCGACACCGACCGCGTCACCGTGGACGGACGTGTTCGCGTGTTCGGGACGCGCGACGCCGGGGAGAGCTGGACGTCTCTGAGCGACGGGCTCCCCCAGGACGGGGCCTACCTCACGATCCTGCGGCAGGCGTTCGGTCACGAAGGTGAGGGGCCGGGGCTGGGCCTCTACTTCGGAGCCACGTCGGGAGACGTGTTCGGGTCCGGGGATGCGGGGGCTTCCTGGTTCACCGTCCGAGAGCGGCTGGCACCGGTCAACTCGGTCCGGGTCGCCTAGAGCCGCCAGATCTCCCCGGCATGTCAGAGGCTGCCTTCATCATGGGCCCAATGGGAGAGATCGTCTCGCTCGCGGAGTACCGGGACCGGCGGAGCCCTGAGCTCGCCGTGATGCGTCGCCTGGAGCACGCGGTCGGCCGCCTCGATTCCGTGGTCCAGCGGCGGCCCGGCCGCATGGCGCCCACCGTCGAGCGGGAGCTCCTCCTCATCGCGCGTGCGGTGTCCTCGGGGATGCCCCTGGAGGCGGCCGATCGCGCCGAGAGACTCGCCGACCTGCTGGAGCATCCCGCCGCGTCTGGCTCCTGACCTCCGTTTGCGGACCTTCGTTCGGCGGGTGTACGGTCGAGAGGCTATCGCGAGGTAGCTGCGGGGGGAGCAGAACCCACGCGCGAGTCTTGCCGCGGGAGGCATGCTCAGGCCCCCGGGCCACGTCAGGTCCGGCGGCCCGAGCAAGATGCAGACGAGACGCTTGATACCTGCTCCTCCCGCTCTCTCACGTCCGGACCGGGATCACGCCGCCTCGCGCACGACCTCGCGACCACACGAGGTGGCTCCCTCGTTCGTGAGGGCGGCTCGCCACTCGGTGAGCAAGGGAAGCACGAGCTCCGACTCCAGGTGCTCGAAGCCTTCGTCGGGATGGATCCCGTCCTCCTGCAGCGCGTCCTCGGGCACGAACGCCTCCCAGTCTGCGATCGCGACGTTCGGGTAGGCCGGCACCACCTCTCGGATCGTCTCGTTGACGGCCGGGATGCTCGTTCCGTCCGCAGGGCCGGCCGCGGTCTGCCAGATCACGAACGGCGTCGTCCTGAGGACGTCGAGCGTCTCGACCAAGTAGTCGCCGAAGGCCTCTGTGGAGGAGTCATTCGTGCCGAGCTCCATCACCACGACGTCGGCATCCTGCTCGGCCGCGTCGGTCGCGAGCGCGACGCCGGAGGAGGACGGCCGTCCCACCTCGGCGTCGAGCGTCACGTTCCACTCGGACAACCCTGCCTCGACCGCATCGCGACCGCCGTCCAGGATCGAATCGCCAATCAACCATACGATGGGCGGGTCGTCGAGCGACCGGCGGCCGTCGAGCCGGAACCATCGCTCCGTCACGCCACCGCGGCGGACGTACACGAGCGGCTCGGTCCGTGGCTCGGGGCTGTCTTCGAGCGACGGGCTCGCCGGGTCGGGAGATGCCGGCGAGCTGCGCGGTGGCGGGTCGGCGATCAAGACCTCCGCGTCGTCGCTCTCCCCCGCCAGGCGCACGTTCGCCGGCAGCGTCTCCACCCGCACCGCGAACGGCCCTCCGAGGAACTGGGCGGCACCCGCGACGGACGAGATCGCGAAGGACCGGCACGGCCGTGGGCGAGCAGCGGTACAGGACCATGACGTCGCCGGGCAAGCACGACCCATCCGTCGTCGAACCGTGACACCGCGGCTCCGTCGATCTCCGTGTCCGAGCACGCCCCGCCGCCCTGGCTGGACTCCACCGCTGGCGGGTCCAGGGGCGGCGGGGCCTGCGTCGTGCTCCCCTCGCACGCGATGACGAGGACACCGAGGACGAGCCCGAGACGAGCCAGCCTCACGACGTGGCGGCGGCGCGGCGGCCGGCAGCGCGCGAACGGAAGACCACCCAGACGAGCACGGCCGCGATGCCGGCCGCCGCGAGGGCGGCCGCGATGCTCGCCCTAGGACCCGCCGCCGAGGCGATCCGGGTGCGCAACCGCACGGGCTGGTGGAAGTCGCGGATCGGCCACCCATGTTCCTCCGCCGCTTTCCTGAGCTCCTTGTCCGGATTCACGGCGACCGGGTTCCCGACGGCCTCGAGGAGCGGCAGGTCGGTGGCCGAATCGCTGTACGCGAAGGACCGCGACAGGTCGATCCCCGTCCGCTTCGCCACGGCTCTGACCGCCTCGGCCTTTCCTTCGCCGTAGGCGTAGAACTCGAGGTCACCCGTGTAGCGACCGTCCGCGCCGACCTCCGCCCGCGTGGCGATCACCCCGGACACGCCGAAGTGACGTGCGAGCGGCCGCACGACCTCTTCCGGCGAGGACGAGACGATGTAGATGCGCCTGCCCTCGGAACGATGGAGCTCCATGAGGTCCAGCGCTTCCGCGTAGACGTACGGGTCGATCACGTCGAGGATCACGTCCTCGACGAGTCGCTCCACCTGCGTCCGATCCCAGCCCTTGGTGAGCTGGAGCATGCCCTCCTTGAGTCGCTCCATCTTCCCCTCGTCGGCCCCGACGAGCAGGTAGACGAGCTGCGCGTACGCGCCGCGGAGGAGCTGCCCGCGCGAAACCATCCCGGCCCGATACAGCGGCCGCGACAGCGCGAGCGTGCTCGACCGCGAGATGACGGTCTTGTCCAGGTCGAAGAATGCTGCGTCCATCGGGAGAGTCATCGTACGGCGCACATCCGACGTTGAGGAGCAACGCGCAAGATGTGCTCAGCTGAAGTCGATCTCCTGGCCCTCGCGAGCGAGGTCGACCTCACCTCCGTCCCAGAGCTCGCGAACGCGCGCACAGAGCGTCTCAAGCTGGTCATCGGTGTGGTTGGGGTCGTGATGGAACAGGAGGAGGCGGTGCGCACCGGCGAGGCGCGCGAAGTCGGCAACATGCTTCGTGCTGGAATGTCCGAATCCTGCTCGATCCGGATACTCCTCCTCCGTGTACTGGCAGTCGTGGATCAGCACGTCGGCTCCGACCGCGACGTCTAGCCCCGAGACCCACTCGGGCGCCACCGATGAGAGATCGACGGAGAGCGCGGGCTCATGATCCGTGAGGTAGGCGAGGCTGCGTCCCCCGTCCTCGATGCGGTAGCCGACGGTCGGACCCCGGTGGATGATCGGGCGGGCGATGACCTTCGCCGAGCCGAGAGACCACGGCTCGTCGGGAGCGTCGTGGAGATGGACGCGCGCCGGCACTTCCGCCAGCCGTACCGGGAACAACGGCGGCGACAGGTACTGCGATATCCGAT
Source organism: uncultured Actinomycetota bacterium (assembly GCA_963762015.1). Lineage (GTDB taxonomy): Bacteria > Actinomycetota > UBA4738 > UBA4738 > HRBIN12 > JAJNBA01. The sequence goes on along the minus strand of CAVXJL010000002.1, from coordinate 34,546 downwards.
CCGACAGGGAACGGATGGGCGACGATGGCCCCCAGATGTGGAGCTCGGTGGCGGGATCCCAGAGGGGCGCGAAGAAGCCGAGTCCCTCGAGGTGATCGAGGTGTAGGTGGCTGAGAAGGATGTCGATCCGCTTCGGCGCCGTCCCATCCAGCGATGCCCCGAGTGCACGGATCCCCGTGCCGGAATCGAGGATCACGAGACCGCCGTCTTCGGGTCGCACCTCGACGCACGACGTGTTCCCTCCGTAGCGGATGGTGTCGGGGCCCGGCGACGCCAGCGAACCGCGAGCGCCCCAGAACCTGGCGCGCACGTCAGGCCTCCTCTGCCCGCTCCCAGAAGACGGCAAGCCCGCCTACCAGCCGATCGACGTGCGCGAACAGTGGGATGCCGACGACCTCGAGCGAACGCCGATACCCGTCGGCGGCCTCGATCCAGAACGCTCCGCGACTGGGGATGCCGGTCCTGAACGCGGTAGCCAATGGGAGATCCTCCAGCCGAAGCGGCTCACCCTCCTCGTCCACGGGCTTCACGGCCCTCGCCAGGTCCGCGGTGGTCATCTGCGCCTCGGCATACGGCTGTCCGAGGATCCGCTCTGCCGGCTCGTTGAAGTAGACGAGGCTTCCCGAGGCGTCGACCACGAGCATCGGAGTCGCGAGGTGGGCGGCGAGGTCCTTCGCCAGGATCAGGGCGATGTGTCGTTGCGTCGGCGGCGCCGGCTCCGTCACGCGGCGACTGTACACACCGGTGGGCTCCGAGCCGGCGCCATTATCCTCGGACGTGGAGGCGTCTGGGTTCCTGGTGGGCCCCGCGGTCTTCAAAACCGACGAGGGGGCGATGAGCTCCCTGGCGGGTTCGATTCCCGTCCGCCTCCGCTCCGCATCACCGACCGACGGATCGACGCCGTCCCCCGGTCAGTCCAGAGGCTCGACACCGGCGAGGATGTTCCGGAGCCGCCCGGCGGCCTTCGCGGCCGCCTGCGGCTCCTCGTCGACCACGGCGATCTGGATCTCTCCGAGCTCCGTGTTCACGCGAGTGAGATCGGACTCATCCAGAGCGGCCCAGATCCGATCCCGCACGTAGTCCATCGCGAAGGCGTCCGCCGCGACCCCGTCAGTGTTGCCTGCGGACTCGTGGACCAACAGCTGGGCCGCCCAGAGATCCATCCTGGCGAGGTCGATCTCTGCCACGGGCCGGTAACGCAGCTGAAGGTCGAAGCTCAACCGAGCCGCTTCGATCGCCGCGTTCCGAGCTCGAGCCGAGCTGTGAGCGTCCACGGCCGCGTCGAGCGCGTCGACCGTTTTGTCCAACAGCGGTTCGATCAGCCTGGGCACGTCTCCGGCTCCGAAGACCTTCCAGGCGGCCATCATCTCCGAGACCGCGTTCGACGCGGCCTCCCAGTCGCCCGATCCGGCTGCATCGAACACCGAGAGTGCTCCGTCCGACAGCATGGTGAGCTCGGAGGGCACCGACTCGGATGCCGCGTCCGTCGGCACGGCAAGGGCGAGCGCCTCGACGTCGCCACCACCGGACGTCGAAAACTCCCCGTACCCGGGGGCGAAGAACTTGTCCTCCGTGCTCCCGTCCATATGGAGTTCCGAGACCAGCAGCCCGCCCTCGATCGGACCGAGTGGCGCATCGAGCGCTTCGCTCACGGATACAACGGTGACCTCTTCGAACACGAACCCCGGGGCGTTCTCGGGTCTATAGACGTCACCCACTTGCGGATCCGCCGGCATGATCATCGCGGCGGGCCCATCCTTGCCGGCGAGCCAGGTGCCCTCGGTGACGACGATCGCGCCATCTCGGAAATCCAAGACATCCTCGCCGAAGTACCAAACAGACCCGTCGTCGGCCTGCGCGTACAGGTCGTACGCGACCTCGTTGATGCTTCCCCCGAGGAAGGCGTTGTACTGCGAGACGGCCACCTCGATCTGCTGACCCTCCCATTCGATGATCCTCGTCTCGGGCAGCAGGGTGACCTCGGTCCGGAAGGGCTGGTCATCCACGCGCCCGAGGAGCAAGACCGACTCTTGTTGGGAGATGGGGAAGAGAGGATTGGTGATGTTCAGGGGATCGGAGAACGTCGGCATAGTGAGGTCGACGCGCTCGCTCTCGGAAGCGACGGACACATCGCCGGGTACGGCCGGCTGGGGGATCGTCGCCGGTTCGGCGCTCGACGAAGGCGCGTCGGACGGTGTCACCGACCCGTCGGTCCCATCGGTTCCACCCGTGGTGCTGGTGCAGGCACCGGCGATCAACGTGGCGGCGATGCCCGCCACGACCAAGGGGTTGCGGGGCAGGCGCCTCATACGCTCATCGCTCACACGTCCCATCTCGATCCTCCTTCGCGCTTCGCTCTTCCTGCGTCGAGGGTGCCCGAACGCCGATGAGAGAACGCTGAGGGCGAGATGAGACTTCGGGTTCAGCGCTGCTTTCGGCGCCGTTCAAGGTGTGCCGAGTATGCTCGCGCTTCGACGGCAACGGAGGCCCGGTGCGAGAGGTCGAAACACCCGAGGAGCGGAATGATGCGGCCCATCCGGCGGCCGATCATTGGAGCGGGTCCCGGCGCGTCGTGCAGGTCCGACCTCATGTCTGGAGCTGGCTCGCGCCACGCGTAGGCGGAGGATCGGTGCTCGAGATCGGGCCCGGCCTCCGACCCACCGCCCCCGTGGCGACGTCCACCTTCATCGATGCCTCCTCCCACGCCCTCAACCGGCTCGCCGCACGAGGGGGCAGAACCGTGCCCGCGGCAGGGGCGCTCCCTTTCCCCGACGGGTCCTTCGACGCGGTGCTCGCCTTCGAAGTCCTCGAACATGTCGATGACGACACCGGCCTCCTCGACGAGGTCGCCCGGGTCAGCAATCCCGGAGCCATGCTGATCATGTCGACTCCCGTCCATGCGTCGATGTGGTCTCCCCTCGATGATGCGTGCGATCACGTCCGCCGAGACGAGCCCGACGTGCTGTTCGAGAAGGTCCGCGCCGCCGGCTTCGAGATGGGCGGCTACACCTGGACGCGCGCGGGTTCGCGGCGCGTCGCGAGGCTGCGGGCGCGAGCGCTCACCTCGAACCGTCGGGTGTCGACGGCGTTCGTCCAGACGTTGATCTTCCCGTTCCATGCCGCTTACCAGCGGATGTTCGCGAGACTCCACTGGACGTCGCCCGCGGTTCCGGTCCCGGCTGAGGCCGATGACGTGATGCTCTGGGCGACTCGAGGCGGGAAAGGCGCAGCCGCCTGACGGGTCCTGCAAGGGGAAACATCTTGCGTATGGGTTCGGAGTTCCCGGCTTCGGGTACGGGATGAGCAACCCTGGGAAGGAGGGGGTTCGAGACGATGGCGGGACTGTGGAGACTCTTGCCGATCAGCCGGGCGACCGCGGGCTTGTGGGCCTGGAAGAACCGCCGCGAACTCGGCCGATGGGCCGGCTTCGCTTGGCGTGCGATACCGCCTTCGGCGGCCGCACGGGACGACGTGATCGCTGAGGCTCGGCTCCGCGCGGCGCTCGCCAAAGACCCCCGTACGCGAGGCACCCCGTCGTTCTCGGTTCGCGTGACGAACGGAGCGGCGCTCCTCGACGGGCATCTCCGCCCGGACCTGCATGATCTCGTGGCGTCGACCGCCGAGCAGACGAAGGGTGTGCACCGGGTCGAATGCAGGATCGGCGACAAGGGTGCTCGACGAAGCCCGATGTCGCACGCGCACACCATCCCCGTCGCTGCGATCCCCCCACGACCGATCTAGGGCTGCTCCTCCTCGAGATCGATCTCCTGATCCATGACTTCGAGGGGGAGGGTCCCCACCGTGCCGCGCCGGATCGCACGCAGGTACAGGAGCAGGATCGGGAGCCGGAGCAGGCCCGCCAGCGAGATGGCCCACGGAACGGAGACCGCCCAGCCGACGCCGCCGACGACCGGTCCCGCGAGCGCCTGACCGACGGCGTCAGCCTGTCCCCCCATCGAGTTGATCGTCGCCCGCGTGGCCGGATCCAGGCCCTGATTGATCCAGGCGGTGAAGATCGGCCCTCGCACGCTCCGGAGCCCTCCCACGACCCAGAACAGCAAGACGGCCCACCAGAAGCTGCCGACCACGGCGAATCCCACGACGCTCGCGATGAGCATGACATCGACCACCGCGAGGATGCGCGCGACGTGAACGTGTCCCTCGAGATGACCCCGGCGCTTCACGTACGACAGCGCGCCGATGCCCAGCACCAGCCCCACGCCGTCGAGGATCCCGAACCAGACCACCCGGTTCAGTTCGCCGAGCGGCGGGAGACCGATCCCCTGCAGGAACTGCAGGTCGGAGAGGCGGTCCCAGCCCTCCGTGGAGGCGCCGTGGAGCGCAGCCGTCGCCAGGATGAGGAGCAAGATGTGATGGGCTCGGACCTGCCGGACGGCGCTCGTGAACGTATCTCGCATCGAGTGCCGGAGCTTCGTGCCGATCTCGCGGGTCGGCCGCCGGCTCTCGGTCATCAGGAATACGAGCGCCACGCCGAGGCCCGCATACCCCAGGCCGCAGATCAGGATCGGGAGCGGCAACGCGATCGACGCGAGCACGACGCTCGCGACGATCCCCACGAGGGCGCCCCCGTTGTAGAACTGCTCGCTCCGGAGGTAGAGAGGGCGGGCGGCTTCCTCCCCCACCTCATCGGTGAGCCAGGCGACGTCCGCGCCGCTGATGAAGGTCGCCGACACGCCGTACAGCACCTGCGACAGCGCAGCGACCGCGAACGAGTCGGCGAAGCTCAGAAGGACGAACGCGATCCCTGAGCCGAGGAACCCGATCACGATCGACCACTTGCGGCTGAGGGTGTCCGCGACGATCCCGGTCGGGATCTCGAACAGGAGGTAGGAAACCTCCAGGATCGTGCCCATCAACACCAACTGCAGCGGATCGAGCCCCACTTGGAGGATCAGGAACACGTTGAACACGGTGCTGTCGAGATGGAAGAAGAAGCCGTCCGTCGCCCACATCGCGAGCCACACGGTTCCCGCTCGCGAGCGGCGCATCGTGGATCAGTCTGTCTCTGTCGGCACGCCGAGAGGCATCCAGCACTCGACGATCGAGCCGTGGCTCGGATCGCTTTCGATACGGCACCAACCGCCGGCGAGCTCGGCCCGTTCGGTGACGGTGGCGAGGCCAAGGTGACCGGGCTGCGGCGTCTCGGATGGATCGAACCCTTCGCCGTCATCCGTGATCCGGAGAAGGAGCCCCCCGTCGATGGACGAAAGCCGGACCTCGACATGGGTCGCGTTCGCGTGCTTCCGGACGTTGGCCACCGCCTCCTGGGCGATCCGGTAGAACGCGACCCGGGCATCGGGGACGGGCTCGTGCTCGAGCTCGTCGATCACCTCCCAGGTCCAGCCGGTGTCTTTGGCCACGTGCTCCAGGTACATCCCGATCGCGGGGGTCAGCCCCTCGAGATCCAGCGCGACGGGCCGCAGCTCGAAGAGGAGGTTTCGGAGCCGGTCGATGGAGGATCGGAGCTCCTCCGCCAGCTCGCCGAGCTCGTGGGCATCGACACGCTCCGGACGGTCGAGCAACAGCTGCAGGCGCATGTCGACCGCGCTCATCACCTGGATCGGGTCGTCGTGGATGTCGGCCGCGATCCGGCGGCGCTCCTCCTCCTGGGCGTTCTCGAGCCGCTGCGCCAGGTCGCGCCGCTGCGCAACCATCCGCTTCACCTCGCCAAGGCTGGCGCGAAGCTTGTCCTCCGCATGCTTCTGCGCGGTGATGTCCACCATCACGCCGCGCCAGTACTGAACCGTGCCGTCCTCGGCGCCCACAGGCACCGCCTCGTCGCGGATCCACACCTCGCGCCCATCCTTGGCGAGGATCCGGTACTCGGACATGAATCGCTCGCGATCGGCGTTCGAAGCCCTGTGCTCCCGCACGACCCGTTCCCGATCCGCCGGGTGCAAGGAGCGCACCCAAAGCTCGGCGTCCCGCATCCACTCCTCGACGCTGTAGCCGAGGAGGTCGACGATCTGCGGGCTCGTGTACAGGTTGGTGGAGAGCTCGTCCGGCCGGTCGAGGTAGAGGATCGCCGGGGCACCCTCGACCATCGCTCGGTACGCCTCGGGGTCCAGCTCCTGATCCGGCGATCCCGTCATCAGGTCACACCCGGGAGATGATCGCCGCGAGCAACGCCGTCCGCGGGACGATGCTCGTGAGATCCACCCACTCGGCCGGCCCGTGATCGTCGCCGCCGACCGGCCCGAGGCCGTCGATCGTCGGCGTTCCGGCCGAGCTCGTGGTGTTCGCGTCGGAGGCGCCTCCGGTCGCGGCGTCCCGCAACTCGAACCCGAGCTCCGACGCGGCGCCCACGGCGATATCGACGAGCCGCCGTCCACCCTCGCCCTTCTCCATCGGTCGGTGCCAGCCGTGCGTGTCGATCGTGATCTCCACGTCCGGGACGGCCACCTCGGCGCAGATGCGCGCCACCTCCGCCTCTGCCTCCTCCAATGTGGCGAGCTCGGGCGATCGGAGGTCGACCTGGAGCTCGCACCGTTCGGCTACGACGTTCGAACGCGTGCCACCCCGGACCACGCCGACGTTCGACGTCACCCCGGGCCACCGTCCGTTCAGACCCTCCAGGGCGAGGATCGTGTGCGCCGCTTGCAGCACCGCGTTCCGCCCCTTCTCCGGCTCCACGCCGGCGTGCGCCGCTCGACCCGTGATGTTGATCGCGAAGTCGGTGATCCCCTTCCGCGCCGAGACGATGTCGCCGTTCGCCCGCGCGCCCTCGAGCACCAACGCGGCGTCGTGCGAAGGGGCGAGCTCCCGGATGATCGGCCCCGAGAAGGGCGAACCGATCTCCTCGTCGGGGTTGCAGACGTACGTGATCGTGCCGAAGCCGTCGAAGCCGACGTCCTGCAGGACATGCGTCGCGAAGAACCCCGCGAGGAGCCCCGCTTTCATGTCGGACACGCCGGGGCCGCGGGCGATGTCGCCGTCGACCCGGAACGGGCGCTCGGCCACCGTGCCGTCGTCGAAGACCGTGTCCATGTGCCCGACCAGTAGGACGTTCGGTCCACCCGTGCCTCGGAGCCTGCCGATCAGGAGGTCCCCGAGCCTCGGAGAACCGGCGTGCGGGCGACGTTCGATCTCCCAACCGTGCTCCTCGAATCGCGACTGGCACATGTCGGCGATCTGGTTCACGCCGTCCGGCGAGTAGGAGCCGCAGTCGATGTTGACCATCGCCTCGAGCGTTTCGAGGAACTCGGGGTAGCGAGCATCGGTGCGGTCGCGGAGCGCCTGAACGTCCATGGGTGACGCCGACGCTAGCATGAGCCGCTCAGCCGAAGGGAGAGGGCGTGTCGCGAGAGGCGATCGGCGCCGTGGTGGACGCGGTCGGATCCGGCGTCCACATCGAGGAGCTTCAGATCGACCCTCCGGGTCCCGGTGAAGTACTGATTCGCCTGGTGGCGAGCGGCGTGTGTCACTCGGATCTCTGGGCGATGGAGCACGGGAACTGGGGAGCGCCGTTCCCGATGCTGCTCGGTCACGAAGGCGGGGGCATCGTCGAGGAGGTCGGCGACGGCGTCGAGGTCCCGACGGTCGGTGAACCGGTCGTGCTGTCGTGGGCCGTGCCGTGCGGATCGTGCGGTCCCTGCCGGCGCGGCGTCCCGCGCCGCTGCTCGCACGCGTGGACGCAGCCTCCGCGCGTCCACCGAGCGCGAGACGCCGCGCCGCTTTCGGGGACGCTCTCGCTCGGTACCCTCGCCACCCACACGGTCGTGCATGCGGCGCAAGCCATCCCGATGCCCGCCGAACTACCGCTCCAGAGCGGATGCCTCCTCGGGTGCGGCGTCTCCACCGGCGTCGGGGCCGCGACACAGACGGCGAAGGTGTGGCCGGGCGCGCGGGCCGCGGTGATCGGGCTGGGTGGGATCGGCCTCGCGGCGTTGCAGGGAGCGAGGATCGCCGGCGCCGAACGGCTGATCGCGATCGACCTCGCCGCGCCCAAGCTGGAGTGGGCGAAGCGGTTCGGGGCGACCGATACCGTCGACGCGTCGGGCGTCGACGCCGTCGCGGCGGTTCGCGAGCTCACGGGGGGCGACGGCGTCGACTTCGCGTTCGAAGCGACCGGTGTCCCTCAGGTGGTGTCCCAAGCGGTGGCCATGCTGGACTACGCGGGCGTTGCGGTCGCGATCGGCGTGCCGCCCATCCCGGCCGAGGTCACCCTCGCGTGGAACGGGACCGAGGACGCCGCGTACCCCCGGAAGACGTCGCTGCTCATCACGGACGGCGGCGATCCGATCCCCTCGGAGGACTTCCCTGAGATGGCGCGATGGGCTCTCGAAGGGCGACTCGACCTCGACGGCATGGTCAGCCGGGAGCTCGGCCTGGATGAGCTCGACGACGCGTTCCGCGCCATGCTTGCCGGTGAGGTGATCCGCTCCGTCGTGGTGTTCGACGGATGATCGGAACAGCGACGGAAACTCCTCGCGGCGATCTGAACGTCTGGTGGCGGCTCGGCATCCCGGTCATGGTTCCGATCCAGCGCGCGCTCTTCCGGGTCCGAGTCACGGGGGTCCATCACGTTCCGTTCGCGGGACCGGCGATCCTGGCGTTCGTGCACGTCAGCGTGATGGACGGTCCCTGCTTTGCGATCGAGGTCGCCTGGCGACGCCGACGCGCGGTGCGATTCCTCGTCGCCGCCGAGGCGTTCGAAGTGCCCGTGAGCGGCTGGTTCCTCCGCCGGTACCGCCAGATCCCCATCCGTCGCGGACGGAGCGACACCGGTGCCCTGGACGAGGCGATCGAGACGATCCGACGCGGCGCGCTCGCCGCCATCTCGCCGGAGGGTGCCGTCAACGCGAACCCGGGGGAGCTACAGCGCATCCGGAGCGGGGTCGCGCGCATCGCGCTTCCGACGGGCGCACTCGTGATCCCCGTCGGGATCTGGGGCACGCACAGACGATGGCCCAAGTCGGGCAGGCACTGGGGACGTCCGTGGAGACCGCGTCTCGGTTTCGCGTTCGGCGAGCCGATCGAGCCGAAGGGGGACGTGTCCCGACCGGAGGACATCGACGCCTTCCTCGAACGCGTTCGGGAAGCGCTGGAACAGCAGCTCGCGGCGGCGCGGAGCCTTGTAGGCGATCCCGTCGGCAGCGGTCGTGATTAGCTCGAGCGCATCGAGGGTAGAGACCGGTCGCGGAGGTGATTGCGCGTGATGAGCCCCTGGGCATATCCCGAGAATCGCTACTACTACGAGTGGTACGCGGACGAGTCCTCGGATGAACGATCCGACAGTGACATCAAGCAGGAACTCCTCGATCACATCCGGACCGGCCCCTACGAGGATCAGTACGACATCGACGTCGACGTGACGAAAGGCGTCGTGATCCTGACCGGCACCGCGACGACGACGGTCGCGAAGCGCGCCGCCGGCGACGACGCGTGGGACACACGCGGCGTCACCGATGTGAGCAACCAGATCCAGGTCAAACGCGAGGCCGCGGCCGTCTAAGAACCGAACGACGAAGGGCGGGGCTCCCGAAGGGAGCCCCGCCCCATGTCGCTACCTCGCCGGTGCCGGCGGCGTCAGCCGCCGAGCGCCACGCCGGTGATCAGGTTCGAGTCGCGGAGCTTCCGCAGCGCCTCGCGCTCGATCAGACGCACCCGCTCGCCGGAGAGTCCGAGCACCTTGCCGGTCTCCCGCAGCGAGAGCGGCTGCCCGTTCTCGAGCCCGTAGCGCAGCGCCACGACGTGGCGCTCGCGCTCGTCGAGCACCTTGTCGACCGCCCCGCCGATCTCCTCGCGGAGCAGCTGGTCCTCGACCTCGGCGAAGCCTGCCTCGGAATCGATCTCCTCGATCAGGTCGCCCAGCTCGGTGTCCTCGCCGACCGGCGATTGCAGGGATAGCGGCTCGCGCCGGCCCATCTCCGTCAGGTCGTCGATCTCGTCCACCGTGGTGTCCAGGGCCTTCGCCAGCTCCTCGCGGGAGGGCTCACGGCCCATCGACTGCGCGAACTGGAACCGCGTGCGGTTGAGCTTCCGCAGCCGGTCGTGGATGTGGACCGGCAGGCGGATCGACCGCGAGCGGTCGGCGATCGCCCGGGTGATGCCCTGGCGGATCCACCACGTCGCGTAGGTCGAGAACTTGAACCCCCGGCGCCAGTCGAACAGCTCGACGGCGCGCATGAGCCCGATGTTCCCCTCCTGGATCAGGTCGAGGAGCGGGAGACCCTGGCCCTGGTACTTGCGGGCCACCGAAACCACCAGCCGGAGGTTCGCCATGATGAAACGCTGGCGCGCGGCCTCCGCCGTCCGCATGTCGCGGCGGGCCTTCGCGATGCTCTTCTCCGACCGGAGACGGCCGGCACGGAGACGGTCTTCCGCCTCCTTGCCCGCCTCGATCGTCATGGCGAGCTCGACCTCTTCCTCCTTGGTAAGCAGCGGCTCTCGAGCCGCAGCCTCGAGGTAGAGGCGCAGGTCATCCGCGTCGTCGGTCCCCAAGGGACGCGCCGGCTCAGGCACTTCGTATCACGCTCCTCACTCGGTCCGTACCCGCTGCGCGGGGGGTCGTTTCGGGTTCTCTGTTGTCCGACAGCGCGACCACGTAGGCAAACGTGACTAGCCGTCCACTCCGGTCGCTGGATCCCATGGTAGGGGGCCCGTTCTCTTGTGTAAAGCCGGATCGGTGTGGCGGTCCTGTGAAAAAAACCCTGCCGCGCACGGATTGCCAGTCCATCCCGGTCCCCTTACCCAGGGGTTTCAACGCCAAACGAGGTTCTGACATTTCCGATCCCGGCAGATTGACCCACGGTCACCTGGGCACCGGTGGCGGTCTTCCGCAGCACGGAAGCTACGCTTCGCTCATGGACCTGCCGGAGCTGCGGAACGTCGACCTCGAGGGTCCGGTGGCCTACCGCGAGTGGGACGGGCCGGCGGGAACGACGTTCGTCCTGGTCCACGGCCTCGGGGCATCCCATCTGTCGTGGGTGCAGGTCGGTGAGTCACTGTCCGGCCTGGGTCGCGTGCTCGCTCTCGACCTCCCGGGCTTCGGCTCATCGCCATTGGCCGAACGCGGCGCCGGCCTCATGGATCAGCGGCGAACCCTCTCGAGGTTCATCGAGAAGCTCGGCGGTGGGCGCGTGGTGCTGGGAGGGAACTCGATGGGAGGGGCCATCTCCCTCATCCAGGCCGCGGTCGAGCCCTCCGCGGTGGACGCGATCGTGCTGACGAACAGCGTGTTCCCGTGGAGGTTCGGCGCCGTCCCGCACCCGCTCATCCTCGCTTCGTTCGGTGTCTACGCGACGCCGGGGCTCGGGGAGCGGGCCGTGTCATGGCGTCTGCGCCAGATGGATCCGGAGCACATGGTGCGGCTCAGTCTCCGGGTCCTCACCGCCGATCCCCGGTCGATCCCCGACGACGTCGTCGAGCTGCTCGTCGATCTCACCCGCGAACGGAAGAACGACCCCGACGTCGCGAGGTCGTTCCTCGAGGCTGCCCGTTCGATGCTGAGGCTGGGGAGGAGACCATCGGTGTCCCGGCGTGCGCTCGACAACGTCACCTGTCCGGTCCTGCTGCTGCACGGACGGCGGGACCGCCTCGTTCCAGCGGCGTTCGCGGAGGCGGAGCTGGCAAAGCATCCTGCGTGGCGAGGTCGCTTCTTCAGCGACCTCGGACACATCCCGCAGATGGAGGCGCCGGGGCGGTGGCTCACCGAAGTCGCCGACTGGTTCTCCGACACGCTCGATTAGGAGGTCAGTCCCACCACCATCCGCGACGTTCCTCCACCGAGCCGCTGATATCGGCGAGCTGCCGAACCAACGATGCGATACTCGGTCACCCCGACAGGGGCCCATCAGGAAGCTGACGGCTGGGAGAGGCGTGCCACTCGGCCGAGGCGTCAGGAAGCTGACGAGCTGCCCGCTGCCTTCTCGAGGTCGTCGATCGCGGACTCGATGCCTCTGGACAGGACGTCCAGATCCGGCACGATGTCCCAATCCGCCGTGAGCCCGAACGCCATCGTGCCGGCCGCGGACGTACACGCCACCGAGAGCCCGCAATCCTCCTTCAGGTTCATCGCGGGGTAGCTCGCCTCCAGCGGCGCTCCCGCCAGGTAGAGCGGCACCTGCGGCGCCGGGATGTTCGAGACGACCAGGTTGCACCAACGCGCCTGCGCGATCAGTCGGGCCGCCGTCGCGTGCAGCGCCGGCGGCGCGTACGCGCCGAGCCCGATGATCGTGTCGGCGCCGACCGCCATGCCGGAGTCCTTGATCCGGGCGGTGGCGGCGCGGACGCGCCGAAAGCGCGTCCGCGCCGCCATCCTCCCCACGGGCACGTCCACGAACACGGGGGCGACGCGATTCCCGATTTCGCCGCTCTCCCCCGGCGACCGCACCGATACCGGCACCATGGCGCGCAGGGTCTTGCCCCTCGCCGGCTCGCCGCGCTCCTCGAGGAGCTCATGGACTCCTCCGGCCACGACCGTCAACACCACGTCGTTCACGGTGCCTCCGAGCGTGTCCTTGATCGTCCGGAACACCTCGAACGGCCGCTCCGCGGTGGCGAAGCGGCGATTGGGACCGACCTTGCCATCGAACGGCCCTCGAGGCGGCGTGCCCATCCCGGCGACGATGCGAAGGGCATCCGCGGTCGCCGTCGCGGTCTGCGCGAGGATCCACGGCTGCCTCACGACATGGGTGAAGCTCTGGATCGGATGGAGGATCACCTCCTCCACCGCTTCGCGGATCAGGTCCTCCAGCGGGGGGGCAGGGTCGGGGACCCACGCCTCCTCTGGTGCTCCGAGCGGCGCGTCGGGCGCCAGATCGAACAAGGCCGACCAGATCATCATCACGCCGATCCCATCTGCCATCGCGTGGTGCAGCTTCAACAGGATCGCGGTTCGGTCCTCGGCGAGATCTTCGAAGACATAGAGCTCCCAGAGCGGCTTCGTACGGTCGAGCGGTCGTGAGACGACGCGACCGACCGCGCGCTCGAGCTCGAACCGCCCGCCCGGCGAAGGCACGGAGGAACGCCGGAGGTGGAAATCCAGATCGAACCGGTCGTCGTCGACCCAGACCGGTCTCGAGATGTTGCCGGGGACCGCGAGCAGCTTCCGGCGGAGCCGTGGGGCCAGCCGGAGCCGCGCTTCCACGACCCGTTCCACGTCGTCGTAGGTGAGGCGAGAACCGTCCTGACGAGGCCCGAAGACCGACAACCCCGCGACGTGCATGTGCACGCCGGGCTTCTCGAGGTAGAGGAAGCTCGCGTCGAGCGCCGTCAATCGCTCCGCAGGCATGCACCCATGCTAGGGTCCGGCGCGATGCGCCGCCTCGCGACCGTCCTGGCGCTCGTCGCGTTGCTCGTGGCGCCGGGCACGCAGATCCGGGCGCAGGAACCACCTGATCCGATCCCTTCGGGGCCGAAGGGCACCGTTCGCGTTCCCCAGGACGTCGCGACGATCCAGGAAGCGGTCGATCGCGCCGAGCCCGGCGGTCTCGTCCTGATCGCCGCGGGCGTCTACCGCGAGGCCGTCGTCGTCACCACGCCTTACATCACGATCCGCGGCATGGACCGCAACGACACGATCCTCGAGGGCGACTTCGAGTTGGCGAACGGCATCCACGTGATCGAGGCGGACGGTGTCGCGGTGGAGAACCTCACGGCCCGAAACTACCTCGTGAACGGCTTCTTCTGGTCGAACGTCCTTGGCTACCGCGGCTCGTACCTCACGGCGCACACGAACGGCGACTACGGGATCTACGCGTTCGGATCTCGATGGGGGCAGTTCGATCACTCCTACGCCTCCGGGTCACCCGATGCCGGCTTCTACATCGGTGAGTGCAAGCCCTGCGACGCCGTCATCACCGACGTGCTCGCCGAACACAACGCCCTCGGGTATTCGGGGACGAACGCCAGTGGGAACCTCGCGATCGTCAACAGCGAGTGGCGAGAGAACCTAGGTGGGATCGTGCCCAACACGCTGGACTCGGAGGCGTTCGCGCCACAGGAAGACGTCGTCATCGCCGGCAACCACGTTCACCACAACAACTCGACGACCGTGGACGCGAAGGAGTACGGGTACGTTCCCTACGGCATGGGGATCGTGGTGGCGGGCGGCCGAGGCAACCGCGTCGCCGGCAACCTCGTGGAGGATCAAGCGACGTACGGCATCGCGATGATCCCGATCGTGGACACGAACTTCTGGCCGTCCGGGGGCAACGAGGTGCGGAACAACGTCGTCCGCAGGAGCGGTCGAGCCGACCTGGCTCTGGCCGCGCCATCCGCCGGCGGTGACTGCTTCGAGGACAACGACTCCTCGACGAGTCAGCCGCCGGCCGCCGAGCTCCTGTTCCCGTGCGATGGGCCGCGACCCTTCCCCGGCGGCGGAGGCAGCATGGCGCCCACCACGAACGTCCTGTCCCGATACATCGATTCGCTCGACGGGGAGTTCCCCCACGGGGATTGGCGCGAGCAGCCCGGTCCTCCGGAGGACCTCCCCGACATGCCGGACGATCCGGCCACCGCGCCACCCAACCCTGCGATCCCTCAGGAGGCCGTTCCCGAGCTCTACCGCATCCGCGACGTCGCGGACATCCGTCCCGCTCGCGGGATCCAGATCAGCCAGGAGGTCAGCCTCATGGGAGTCCCGCTCGTTGCCAGCAGCTGGTGGACCCTGCTCCTCGGGCTCTACGGCTACATCCTCCCGTTCGTTCTCTACGCGGCCTGGGTGGCGATCGCGATGTGGGACCTCATCCGACGCGAAGCCGACTCGATCCCGGACCGCGCGAGGTGGATGGGGATCGTGCTGGTCGTGCCGTTCCTCGGGCCGCTCCTGTACTTCGCGTTCGGTCACTCGACGATCCCTGCCCAGCTTCGATTGATGCTCACGGCGGGAGGCGTGATCGCCTACCTCGTCTTCTTGCTACTGGGACTTGTGATCGGAGGGTGACGAGTCCTCGAGCTGGATCCGCATCCGCTTGAAGGCCTTGCCCTTCGACTCCGTCTTGACGACGGTGACGTGACCGACCTCGCCGGTGGACTTCACGTGCGTCCCGCCGTCCGCCTGCTTGTCGATCCCCTCGATGTCGATCACGCGGATCGGATCGACGAACTCGGGGATGAGGCTCACCTTGGTCCGGATCAGGTCAGGGTCCGCCAGCGCCTCGGCTCGAGGGAGGAAGGTCACGTGCACGGGGCGGTTCTTGTTGAGCTCCTCGTTGAGCTTCGCCTCGATCTCCTTGCCGAGCTCCTGACTCATCTCGTCGAGCTCGAAGTCCATCCGTGCGGAGCCGGTGTCGTCCATGTTCCCTCCGGTCACTTTCGCTCCGTGCTCTCGGAAGATCACGCCGGAGAGGGCGTGCAACGCGGTGTGAGTGCGCATCAGCCGGTGGCGTCGGGCCCAGTCGATCTCGGCGGTGACGGAGTGGCCCACGAGCGGTGCGTCGCCCTCCACCTGATGGACGATGTCGCCGCCCATCTTCACCGTGTCCTTGACCCGAGCGAGACCCCCTTCCCAGCGAAGCGTCCCCGTGTCGCCGGGCTGCCCGCCGCCGCGCGCGTAGAACACCGTCTTGTCGAGGATCACCCCTTCGTCGCGGATGTCCACGACGACGGCCTCGCAACTGGTTAGGTACGCGTCTTCGGCGAAGAGCTGCTCGGTCATGACTCCGAAGGTAGCGCATCGGCGGGACCGAAGGCTTCGGCATCGACCAGGACGTGGAGACGCCGAAGTCGCTCCTGTACCTCGATCGGTGTCCCGTCTCGGACGATCACAGCCAACCCTGCGAACGTCGCACCGGTGCCTTCGATCAATGCCCGTGCAGAGAGAGCCTGACTGCCGGTTTCGATCCAGTCGTCGACCAGCAGGACTTGGTCCTCGCCGGCGAGTAGATCCGACCGCATCACCAGGGTGAGCCGCCGGCCTCGATAGTCACGCGTGGTCTGAGATCTCGACTGCGGACCAGGCAACACACTGCCCCGCTTCCTTAGCAGCGACGCCCGCGTCGAGCTCTTTCGCGACGGCGCCCGCGAGGAGGAAACCACGGGCTTCCACGGC
Source organism: uncultured Actinomycetota bacterium (assembly GCA_963762015.1). Classification (GTDB taxonomy): domain Bacteria; phylum Actinomycetota; class UBA4738; order UBA4738; family HRBIN12; genus JAJNBA01. The sequence continues at coordinate 18,531 of CAVXJL010000002.1, read as the reverse complement.
AGCCACCTTCGTGACGCCTACGCGGCGGAACGGGTCAGAGAGCTCTCGAACGATCCTTCCGAAGAGCTCGGCGTCGGAGAACCATCGCCAGACGTCCGCATGTCCGTCGATCCAGTGAAAGGAGCGCAGCAGTTCGTCTCGAACACCCATGTCACACGTCGGGTTCGCGGACGCGCGTTGTTCGGACCAGGGTGGCGAGGATCGCTCCTCCGAGGATGAGCACGCCGCCGATGGCCATCGGCGCGGTGACCGGCTCGTCGAGGAAGAACGCGGCGAGCACGGCCACGCCTAGCGGTTCCATCACGCCGATGATCGCGTTGCGGACGGCTCCTACGAGCTGGAGTCCGCCGAGCATCGCGGCGAACGCACCCGCCGAGAACACGGCCATGCCCAGGAGGAACGGCCACGACGAGGCGTCGGGAAGGTCGCTGGCGCCGAATGCGAAGGCGAAGACGACGTTGGAGGTCGCGGCACCCCCGCCGAGCCAGGCCGCGGCCGTGACGGGGTCGGTCGTCTTGATCGTCCGATCCACCGTGACGAGGTACGCCGTGTACGCGAGCGACGTGGCGATGGCCAGGAAGATCCCCATGGGCGCCACCTCCACCTCGCCGCCGCCCACGATCACGACCGCGCTCCCTCCGAGCGCGAGCAGGAGCGCGACGAACAACCGCCAGCCCGGCGGCCGTCGATCCAGCGCGATCGTCACGAGCATGACCCAGACCGGATACAGGTAGAACAGCAGCGTGACCGCGCCCGCCTTGCCGTGGTTCAGCGCGGCGAAGAACATCGCCGCCTCCGAGCCGTAGCCGAGCGTCGCCGCCAGGATCAGAGGGAGCCGCTCTCCCGGCGCGGGGGCCAGGGGCTTGCGGAGCACCAGCAGCACGAGGAAGAGCAGCAGCGACTGTCCTGCGAACCGGATCGCGAGCATCGGGAACGGGAGCTCGCCGGCCGCCACCTCTTTGCCGAACATCACGACGGCCGCGAACTGCACCGCCATCACCGCCGAGAGGGTGGAACCCAACAGCTCCTGACGAGGGGTTCTCGCCCGGCGGTCGCCGGCCGGAGCCTCGCTCACGCTCCCTCCAGGAACGCACGTACCCGCTCGATCAACGTGGGGATCGAGGCGATCAGCTCCTCTTCCGACGCCAGCGTTACCAGCTCCGAGTTCGGGAACAGGTCGTCGAGGATCCTGCCGAGCTCGGCGGGATGGATCGTGTCTCCTTCCCTGCAGATCAGGAGCACCGGGGCCTCGACCTTCCTCAGCACCTCGCGATCGGAGATCGAGATGTCACGCGTGACCTCTCGGATCGCTCGGGCGACTCCCACCGGGTTCATGTCCTCCCACAGCAGCAGGTCCAGCTCGCGGAGCCAGGGCGCTCGCTCGTATCGGTCGCGACTCGTCTCGAGGATCCGCTCGATCGCTTCCTCCTTGGGATACGACTCCAGGAGGTCGGCGATCCCGTCGAAGCGCGCCGGGTTGCGGAACGGGAGGTCGAGCGACGCGGGAAGCAGCATCACGATCCGGTCGAAGCGATCCGGATCGTGTTCCAAGAGCGACATGATCGCGCCGGCGCCGAGGGACGTGCCGACGGCGTTGCGCGCGCCGTAGGCGCGCGCAACGCAGTCGAGGTCGGAGGCGAGGTCTTCGAACCGGTAGCCTCGCTCGGGCGCGCTCGAGTGGCCGTGCCCTCGGAAGCAGAACCGCACCGCGGTGCCCGCGAGCGACGGGGTGAACGGCGCGAGCTCACGGCACGAGTTGGTCAGGCCATGCGCGAAGACCGTGACCGGCTCCCCGCCGCCGTCGACCTCGACGTGCAGCGTGACATCGCCGTTGGAGACCTCGGGCATGGCTCCACAGACTCTCAGGCTTCGATGAGGTCGTCCTGAGGAGCGAACTGGTCTCGGATCCGCCTCGCCCACGCCGCGATCGCCGCGGTCAACAGCAGGAACACGGCGCCGGACGCGATCAGGATGACGCGCGTCCGGCCCGGGTCGTTCTCGATCCAGACGAGCGACAGGACCAGCGCCGGCACGATGAACCCGAGGTTGTAGGCGATGTCGAACAGCGCGAACGCGCGGCCCCGGAAGTCATCCGGCATCGCCTGCTGCACGATCGTGTCGGCGGAGATCTTCCCGACGAAGAAGGCGAAGAACCCGACGAACAGCATGCCGGCGAAGCCCACCACCGAAACGAGCCCGCCGAACACCAGCGTCCCGGCGCCGAGGAGGATCATCGAGACAAGCAGCAGACGCACCGGGGGGACACGATCCTTCCACGCCTGTGCGAGGACGAGGCCGAGCACGCCGCCGATCAAGCCGACCCCGCCCGAAAGCAGCGTCGGAACCTGGCTCTCCGCGCCCCCTTCGACGAGGTTCTTCGCGTAGAGCGCGAACACGAACAGGCCGAAGCCCCAGAACTGGTAGCGAAGCATCTGGAACCCGGTGAGACCGAGCGCGGCTGCGGGACGAGCCGCCACCTCGCGGATGCCGTGCGTGATGCTCTCGATCACCCGTCGCGCCTCCTGCGCGAGTGTCGTGGCGTGAGGTTCCGCCTCGACGTGCCGGAGACGAGTGGCGACGAGTGCCCCGATCCCGAGCACGATGGCCCCGACGAGCACCACCAACCAGGCCGGGAGGACGGCACCGGAGCCGAGCGCGAACGCGATGCCGACGATCTGGAACAGGGCGCCGCCCGCTTGCGACAGGGCGTTGCCCTGGAGCAGATCGCGACCCGAGAGCACGTCGGGGATCGCGGCCGACTTGACGGCGAGCGTCACCCGGATCACCGCTTGGGCGGCGAGCAACCCCACGATCAGCGCGGCTGTCGCTCCGATGTCCCCTTCCGTACTCCCCGCACCCAGGGGCAGGAGCACCGCCACCGCCACGATCGCGACCATGCTCGCCGTGATCAGGTTCGACCACCAGACGACGCGACGACGCTCGAACCGATCGATGACGACCCCGATGAACGGTGAGAGCAGCGTGTAGGGGACGTACAGCAGCAAGATCACCTGCAGGAGGTAGTCGGCCGAGGGCACGTTCTGCACGTCGAAGCCCTCCTGTCCGCCGAAGGCGATCGACTTCCCGATCGCGCCCTGGACCACACCCTGCCCGGCCTGCGTCAGGAACTGCACGCTCAGCAAGGTCGCGAAGTCGCGGTTCGAGAACTGCGAGAACAGCCGGTTGAAGAACCCGCCGAAGGAGCCGAGCGCGCGGAGGATCGCCGCCTCCCCGAAGCGAAGAGCCGCCCCCGCCCCGACCGCGACCGCCACGACGACCCACGCCTTCGCCGGGGTGAGGGGGCCTCGCCACACACCCAGCACCGCGATCCCGGCGAGCAGCGACATCACGATCGAGGTTCCGGGGATCAATGCGATCCGGCTGGGTGTGTCCTTCAGCCCGAAGAACGGCGCCGCCAGCAGGCCCGGCGCTATGGCCAGGAGGAACAGCCCGGCGAGGACCCGGGCCTGATGGGGGAGGTCGTCCAGCGGTCCCGGTGGATCGGCGAAACGCGCGGCGGCCGCCTCGGCCGCTGCGCGCGCCCTCTCGACCACCGTCGAGGACGGCTCGTAGAAGCCGTCCCCGGTCAACACGTAGGTGCCCGGGCCGATCTCGATCGCATCGGCCGTCGCTCGCTCGAAGGCGGCTTCTTCGTCCTCCGCGGAGCACTCCGGCACCCCGTTGCACCGCCCGGCGTAGTACTCGCCGATCAGGAAGACGACGGGTGGCTCCGGATAGGTCGTGAGACGACGACGCACCTCGTTCCAGTGGCTCCGAGTGGTGTCCCGGTAGTTCTCGCTCGGCCCTTCGGACGCGACGCCACTGCGGAAGTCCTCCACCGTGCCGACGTAGGTCACCTGGTACTTCGCGACGTCGCCCGGCAGACCCGTCCTGAAGACGTTCGTGAACGTCTTCGCCCATCCGTACGTCGTGTTCGAGCCGGTCTCGTCGTCGGCGCTCCCGTGGTTCACGATCAGAACGGTCGGATGCTCGCGCGCGGACGCCACCACCTCGCGGGCCGCGGCCAACGACGTCCGGACGCTCTGCGGCGCCCACTGGTTGTCCTGTTGCGCCCAGCGGTTCATCGCGGGATCGACGAACGCGTACACGAGCGCACCGACCACGACGAACGCACCGAGAACTCCCGTGATCCTGCGCACACCCTCGCCGCGAACGAGCCATCGCACCGCCACGAACGCGCCGAGGCCGGTGAGGGCCATCGGGGCTGCGGTCGCGTTCATGAAGCGGTAGTACGGGATCGCCTGCCCCAGGAGGAACGTCAGGACACCCGCGAACGGGAACATCCACCAGATCGAGACCTGCTCGTACTGCGCGACGGGCGTCCTGGTTCGCCTGGCGATGAGGATCGTCGAGACGATCGCGAACACGATCAGGGGGAACGTGATCAGCGGCTGCATGGAGGTCACCCACTCGATCAGCCGAGCTCGGAAGAACTCGGCCGTGTAGGGCGGTGGCAGCGCGGCGTCTTTCAGTAGCTCCGGACCGCCCGGGCCCCAGATCCCGACGACCCAGAGCGCGAGTCCCGTGACCATGCCGAAGCCGGTCGAAAGCAGCAGGGGTCCGTCCGATCGCATCGCCGAACCGAGTCGGAACCGGCTGGTCACTAGGTGCGTCGCCCACACGCCCATGAGCGAGACCCCGAACAAGACGCAGGTGGTCGGGTGCGTGAACGCCGCGGCGAACCCGATCATGAAGATCGCGACACGGGCACCCCACGACGTTCTCGCGGCATCCGCGAGCGCCACGATCAAGCAGAGCAGGAAGAGAACCGTGATGTTGTCCAGGTAGCCGACGTACGGGGTGGTCAGGAACAGACCTGCCGTGGCGAGCATCGTGAGCAGGACGACGAGCGGATCACGCTTGCTCCGGAACGCGCCCGCACCGAGCGCCAGACCCGTGAGGATCGGGAGCCCGAGCATCAGGAAAGCGCTGAAGCTATAGGTGCTGATCCCGCCCACCCGCTGCAACAACGCGCCGGCCAGCGGCACGGTCACGCGATATCCGCCCGAGAAGAGGTTGTCGGGACCCCAGTCGCCGGCGACCGAGCCCGGGTCATCCTCGAGGATCACACCGGCGCGCCAGGTGTACCAGGCGGGGTCACGGGTCGGCGCCGACAGGGAGGGATCGGCGATGAACCGCCAGCCGAGCGCGAGCAGGAGGACCAGCGCGAGGCCGACGATCGCCCACCACGAGCCCAAGCGGCTCGGAGACGTGGGAGGGGGCGGCACGGCATGCTCGTCGGCCTGTGGTGTTCGGGTGAGCGTCACGATCCTCCCGTCGGCGCATCGCGCCGGGCTGGCACAAGCCCACAGGATAGATGACGACATTCGGCCACCCGGCCCACGCAACACGCCGTCACCGGCAGGTTCCTACCGCCGCCGGGCCGAGCGCCAGGACCGAAGGAGCCCCGTCCACTGGTCGCGCCGGTGCTCCGGGATCGGATGCTCCTCCGGCCCCGCGTCATCCGCGATATCGGGGACAGCGGGCATCGTCCTCGAGCGCCGCCCTCGAGGGCTCGCGATGTGGACGGCGAGCCACGTGGTGATCGGCACCGAGGCGATCAACCCCAGGCTCCCGACGAGCGTGCGCACGATCTCGGTCGCCACGATCTCCCCGTTGGCGACGGTCCCCATCGGTTGATCCGACAACACGAACAGGATCAGGAGCGGCATGGAGGCGCCCGCGTAGGCCAGCACGAGGGTGTTCACGGTGGAGGCCACGTGGTCGCGGCCGATGCGCATCCCCGAGCGAACCAGGCGCCGACGAGACATCGTAGGATCGGCCGAGCGGAGCTCCCAGATCGCGGATGCCTGCGTGACCGTGATGTCGTCGATCGCGCCCAACGCACCGATCATCATGCCGCCGAGGATGAGCCCTCGGAGGTCCAGGTTCGTGCCGAGCGCCGTCAGGAACAGAGCCTCCTCGCTCGCCAACCCCGTGATCTCGGCGGCGCCCATGAACGCGACCGCGAGGATCGCGGCGCAGAGCAGGCCACCGAGCGTCCCGAGGAGCGCGACCGTCGTCTTCGTGTCGACGCCGTGCGAGAGGTACAAGGCGGCGAACGCGATCGCGACGGATCCGACGAGCGCCACGAGCAGTGGGTCGCGTCCGTCGAGGATGGCGGGAACGACGAAGAGGAAGAGCACGAGGAGCGTCGCCAGCAGTCCCACCAACGCGCTCGCGCCCTTCCACCCGCCGAGCGCCACCACGGCCAATGCGAACAGCCCCGCGAGCGCGAGCAGGGGCGACCGACGATCCGGCTCGAGGTAGACGTACTCGAACCCTTGGACAGCTGGTTGGTGGCCGAGGAGCACCCGCCGACCCGGGTCTACGCCGACGACACGGGTCGAGTTCGCAGGGAGCTCGACGGTGGCGATCGTGCCCTCATCGGGCCCCTCGAGCAGCCGGAACGTCACCGAGAGGCAGCGGGTCGACCCGTCCGCTCCGGCGCACGGGACTTCGGTTCGCTCCTCGATCGTGGCGGCATAGACACCCTCGAACGACGCGAGCGCCGACACGTCAGGACCGGGATCGCCGGACGGCCACAGAGCCCAGAGGCCGATCACCGTGCACACCGCGACCGCGCCGGCGATCACGGACAGACCGGGCGCGCGGGAGGGTGTCGAGCGTGGCACGTCATGATTCTCCACCCGCGGCCTCAGGGTTCGAGCATCCGATGCCGCAGCTGCGCTACGCGCAGCTGCGGCACCGCCCGATCAGATCGAGGCGGTGCCCGACCGAGGCGAACCCCGCGCCTTCGGCGAGACGATCCAGGGTCCTGCCGAGCGACCGCTCCACGCTGGCGGGGATCTCGACATCTTCGATCCGGCCGCAGTTGGAGCACACGAGGTGGTGGTGGTGCTCGGTCAGGTCCTCATCGAGCTCGAACCGAGCGAAGTCGCCGTCGGTGATCACCCTCCGGATCACACCGGCCTCTTCGAGCACCGAGAGGGTCCGGTAGGCCGAGCTCTGGGGAACGGCCTGCTTCCCCACGAGGAGATCGCCGATCGCCACCGGCCCTCGGGCCGCTATCAGGGCGTCCACCAGCGCGCGCCGATTCCCCGTGTAGCGCTGACCGACGCGGTGCAGTCGCTCTTCGACCGTCTGATGAACCTCTCCTCGGCCGGTGGTCATCGCTCCGGCAACTCCAGCATCGATCCGCCCGGCATCGTGTGCCGGGCAAGCGCGACGATCAGGAAGACGAGCGCCGCGACGAGGACGATCGCGCCGCCGGGTGCCAAACCCCAGAGTCTCGAGGACGTCAAACCGACGACGACGGACCCGACACCCACGCCGACGGCGATCCGCAACGTCCCTTTGAACGACCGAGCGAGGAGCTGGCCCGTCGCCACGGGCAGAACCATGAGTGCGGCGATCAGCAGGATGCCGACGATCTGCATGGAGGCGACGATCGCTACGGCCGTGAGGACGGCGAGCAGGGCGTTCACGCCGCCCACGGGCAACCCCGCGACACCGGACCAGTCTTCGTCCGTCACGACCGCGAACAGCACCCTCCGGAGCGCGATCACGAGCGCGACCACGAGCGAGCCGAGCAGGAGGATCACGATCACCTCGGAGTTCCCGACCGTGAGCGGCTGGCCGAACAGGAACCCGATGATGCTCGTCCCGAGGCCGCCACTCGCGTTCGCGAACACCGCACCCAGGGCGATCCCCGAATAGAAGAACAACGCCAGAGCGAGGTCACCGCTCGCCTTCCGACGCGCGCGGAGCCATTCGATCCCCAGCGCCCCGGCGACAGCGAACACGAGCGCGGTCCACACCGGATAGATCCCCGCGAGGAGACCGGCACCCACGCCCGCGAACGCCACGTGCCCGATGCCGTCGCCGATCAGCGACATCCGCTTCTGGACGAGGAATGTGCCGATGAGTGGCGCGAACACCCCGACGACGAGCCCCGCCGCCAAGGCCCGCTGCATGAACGTCAGCTCGAAGGGGAAGGGCAGCGGCAGTGAGGCGATCATCGCAGCCCCTCGAGCCAGAGCGGGAGGTCCTCCCGGTGGATCCCGAGGCTCACGCCTTCTTCGACGAGGCGCGCCGGCGGTCCGTCGAAGAGGACCCGCCGTTTCAACACGATCACGCGGTCGATCACGTCGGCGACCGCGGAGAGCTCGTGGGAAACGAGGAGCACACCCGCCCCGTGGTCTCCGATCAGGTGCACGAGCGAGTCCTTGAAACGCCGCTGCGACTCGGCGTCGATGCCGGCGATCGGCTCATCCAACACGAGGAACTCGGGCTCCCCCGCGAACGCACGGGCGATGAAAACGCGTTGCTGCTGACCGCCCGACAGCTGGGTGATCGGCTGCGCGGCCAGTTCGGCGAGGCCGACCGATTCGAGCGCGTGGTCCACCGCTTCCACGTCTGCGCTCCGCAGTGGGCGCCACCAACCCCGACGTGCGAGCCGTCCGGTCGTCACGATCTCCCGGACGGTGGCGGGGACGTCCGGCGCGAGCGTGGGGCGCTGGGGCACGTAACCGATCCGCCAGCGATCCTTGACCTCGCTCGCCGAGCGCCCGAGGAGACGGACCGAGCCGCGCGCCGGACGGAGCGCACCCAGCAGCACGCGAAGCAGCGTCGACTTCCCGGAGCCGTTCGGCCCGACGAGGGCGACGAACTCACCGCGGCGGACGTCGAGATCGACGTCCTCGACGACCGGCGTCGAGCCGTAGGCGTAGGAGACCCCGCGGGCTTCCACCAGCAGCTCGCTCGGCGAGCCGTCAGGGGCAGCCGAGAGCGACACGGAGGGTCTCGAGGTTGTCCCGCATCAAGGAAAGGTAATCGTCGCCGGCCGCGACCTCCACATCGGTGAGCCCCTCGATCGTGAAAAGGACCGCGGTCTCCACACCGGCCTCCGCGGCGAGGGTCTCGGCGACGTCGGGTGAGACGAGCTCCTCCGTGAGGATCGTCGTCACGCCATCCCGCTCGACCAGCTCCTTGACCTCGGCCAGCCGCTTCGCGCTCGGTTCCCCTTCCGGCTCGAGCCCGGCGATCGCCTCCTGGCGGAGCCCGTAGGCCGAGGCGAGATACCCGAACGCGGCGTGGTTCGTGACGAGGACGTCGCGCTCGCACCCATCGAGGGCCGCGCGGAACTCGTCGTCGAGGCCGGCGAGCTCGGAGCGGAGCTCCTCGGTTCCGCCGGCGACGTCGCAGGCGCCGACCCTCCCCGTGCGGTCGAAGGCGTCCGCCATCATCTGGACGATCTCCTCGAACCTACCGGGGTCGAGCCAGACATGGGGGTCGACGAGGAGCCCCTCCTCCGCCTCCTCACCCTCGGCGGGCGTGGTCGCGACCGCGGCGAGGAGGTCGACGACTTCACCTTGCGCGTCCTGGATCGCGTCCTCGAGCGCGGGTTGGAACCCCCCGCCCAGATACAGCACGACGTCCGCGGTGGAGATCGACTCCACCGCGTCGGGCGTCAGCTCGAGGTCGTGCGGCTCCACTCCGGGCGGCGTCAGGTTGGTCACGCTGACGCAGTCGCCGCCGATCCGATCCGCCGCGAAGGTCAACGGGTAGAAGCTCGCCACCACGGAGACCCGACCGCCGGGGTCATCGTCCACCCGGTCGCCGCATGCTTGCAAAGTACCGGCCGTCATCGCCGCCACTACGAGAATGAGAATCGTTCTCAACACGCGGAGAAGCTAGCAGCTGCGAAGGCCCTCGGTCAAGCGAGGCGTGCGCTTCCTACGTCCCTTCTTCTGCGGGCTGGACCCACGGGTCGGGTCCGGGATCGCCGCCGCTCGCCACCGTCGCGAGACGCGGAAGGAAGTGCTCCCACCCCTCCAGCTGCGCCGCGTCGGCGCCCTCGGGCAACCCCGAGTGCGTCAACTGGACGATCGTTGCATCGCCGTCGGGGATCAACTCGATCGTGACGGTCGAGGTCCCGGGTGGAAGTTGATCATCGCCCTCCCACCCCCACGTGAACACGACGCGTCGGGGCGGGTCGACCTCGACGAACTCCCCGACCGCGTGGTTCCTGCCCGTCACATTCACTCGATACACCCCGCCGGGCGCGGCTTCGACCGTGGCGTCCACCCCTTTCCACTTGACGATCTTCTGCGGGTCCGTGAGGAACGGGAACACCGCCTCGGGAGGCGCTTCGATCCGGATCTCACTGTTGACGGTGATCACGCCTGCGGCCACGTCGACTCCCTTCCTCGGCTTCCACTTCTTCCTTCAAGGTCGCCAGGCTCCCGCTCCAGAACGCTTGCAGCGACGCCTCCAGTTCGGCGAGCGCCTGTTGGTTCGCTCGATAGAGACGCCGCGCGCCGTCTCGTCGTTCGTTCACCAGCCCGGCCGTGCGCAGGACCGTGAGGTGCTGCGAGATCGCCGGTCTGCTGACGTCGAAATGGGACGCGATGTCGCCCGCCGACCGCTCCGCGTCCCAGACGAGGCGGAGGATCTGCCGTCGCCGAGGTTCGGCGATCGCCTTCAGGGCAGCCTCCATGGCCGTGATGTAAGCAGCTACTTACGGTGACGTCAACGAACGGCCAGCCGGTACCGGCCCGATCGGGTCCTCTCGAGGATCCGATCGTGCACGAGGGAATCCGTGGCCGCGGTGATCGCGCGAGGCGGATGACCGGTCCGCTCGGCGAGCGCCTCGGCGCTCGCCGAGCGGAGCGAGCGGAGGACGTCCACCACGGCACCTCGGACCTGGCGAGCGCTCCCTTCGAAGGGCGACTGCCGACGGCCGGACGGCCGGCCCGTCCGGCCGTCGGCCCGGAAGCGACAATGGGGCGAGAGCGGGCAGGCATCGCACCGGGGCGCCGGCCGACAGAAGACGCGGCCGAGGTCCATCAACGCCTGGTTCCAGTCGCCCGGCGATGAAGGATCGAGCCAGTCCTGCGCATCCCGCGCGAGCCGCTGGCCGGAGACCTCGTCCGGCTCTGTTCCGTGGATCGCGCGCGCGCAGATCCTCCGGACGTTGGTGTCGACCGCGGCCGTGGGCTCGCCGTAACCGATCGATGCGACGGCGGCGGCGGTGTACGGACCGACACCGGGCAGCCGTCGGAGCGCGTCCGCGCCATTCGGCACCCGGCCACCGTGATCGCGGGCGATCGCGCGGGCGGCCTCGTGCAGCGCGACACCCCGGCGGTTGTAGCCCAGCCCCGCCCAGGAGCGGAGGACGTCGGCGCGCGACGCCTCGGCGAGCGCGCCGACGTCGGGGTACCGCTCGACGAACGCCTCGAAGATCGGCTCCACCCGGGCGGCCTGGGTCTGCTGGAGCATCACCTCCGAGACCAACGTCCGGTACGCGCTCCGTCGACCGCGGCGCCACGCGTACGCGTGTCGCCGCGGCCGATACCACTCGAGGACCGCGGACCGGAGTTGCGCAACACCCACGCGCTCAGAACCCGGTGTTCGAATCCTTCGAGGGCATCTCGTCCGTCGCTTCTCGCAAGGCCGAGTAGATCTCTCGGAACACCTCACCTACGTAGGAAGCGGGCTGGCTTCCCTGCGAACCCATCGCGCCGCGGACGGCGGAAGCGGTGACGTCGGCGGCCTTGTCGAACACGTGCCAGTCGATATCGCGTGACATGGGTCCTCCATGCTCGGTGGGGCCACAGGCTACCTCCGCCTCGGAGCTGGGACCTATCATCCGGCCGATGAGAGGCGGCGTGATCGATCGGAAGATCCTCCTCGCGTTCGCGGGGGTCGTGTTGCTCGCCGGCTCGAACATCGTGGCCGTCCGGTTCAGCAACCGTGAGCTGGATCCGTTCTGGGGAGCGGGGATCCGGTTCCTGGGCGCATCGCTGATCCTGTGGGCCCTCGTCGTCGCCGGTCGCCATCCGCTTCCGAGAGGTCGCGCGCTCGGTGGGGCGTTCGTCTACGGCATCCTCAGCTTCCTCGTCGCCTACGCGTTCTTCTATTGGGGGTCTCAGGAGGTGCCGGCGGGCCTCGGCGGGACGATCATGGCTGCCGTTCCGTTGCTGACCGTCCTGCTCGCTGCGGGGCACCGGCTGGAACGGCTGCGGCTCCGCGGCGTCCTCGGGGCCGTGGTCGCGCTCGTGGGGATCGCGGTGATGTCCTCGGGGGCCCTCGCCGGCGACGTCTCGCTGGTCTCGGTGCTTGCGGTCGTCGTCGCGGCAGCGGCGGCCGCCGAGTCCGGCATCGTCCTGAAGCTGCTCGCTTCCGCGCACCCCGTCGTGACGAACGCGATCGGGATGTCGGTGGGGGCCGTGCTCCTGCTCGTCCTTTCGTCGATCGCGGGCGAATCCTGGGCGGCGCCGGAGAGCCCGAGCGTCTGGGGAGCGGTCGTCTACCTGTCGATCGCCTCCCCGTTCCTGTTCATGCTCGTCGTGTACGTGATCCAGCGATGGACCGCCACCGGTGCCAGCTACCAGTTCGTCCTGTTCCCGATCGTCTCCGTCATCGGCGGCGCGGTCCTCCTGAACGAAGAGGTGACGATCTCGCTCCTGCTCGGGGCGCCGCTCGTTCTCGCCGGCGTCTACATCGGGGCCCTCTCCGGTTCGGAAGAGCCAACGAACGTCCCCGACAGCCGGTCCGGGCCCGTCGCCTCCGATCGTCGATCGGGTTGACGCAGCCACTCCGTCCTACCCCGCCGAGATCCGTCTTTGACCTCGGCTAGCATCCGAACCGATGCTCTTCCCCACGGTGGACTTCGCGATCTTCTTCGTCCTCGTCTTCACCGGGCATTGGCTCCTGAACCACCTCTCTCAGACGTGGAAGTGGTTCATGATCGCGGCGAGCTACGTCTTCTACGCGTGGTGGGACTGGCGGTTCGTCCTGCTGCTGGTCGGCATCAGCGCCCTGGCACAGCTGGGAGCGATCGCCGTCGCACGAACCCGCTCGCCGCGGGCGAGGCTCGTGGTCAACGGCATCGCGATCGCGCTCCTCCTGTCGCCGCTCGCGTTCTTCAAGTACTACGGGTTCCTCGCGGTGAACGTGACGAACACGCTCGCCTCGCTGGGTATCGAGTCGTCGGTCCCCTTGATCCAGGTGGTCCTGCCTGTCGGGATCTCGTTCTTCACGTTCATGGCGATCGCCTACGTGGTCGACGTGTTCCGAGGCGACTTCGAGGTGGCGAGCTGGACCGACACGTTCCTGTATCTCTCCTTCTTCCCGCACCTCGTCGCCGGCCCGATCGTTCGCCCGAACGAGCTGATCCCGCAGCTGCAGGAGCGTCGGGACGAGCGGCACGTCGACGTCGCGGGTGCCGCGTGGCTGATCCTCGGCGGTCTCTTCAAGAAGGTGGTGGTCTCGAGCTACCTCGCGGCCCAGATCGTGGACCCGGTGTTCGGCGATCCGGCGCGACGCAGCGCCCCCGACGCTCTCTTCGGGATCCTCGGCTACGCGATCGTGATCTACGCAGACTTCAGCGGGTACACCGACATCGCGATCGGCGTGGCGAAGCTGCTGGGGTTCCAGTTCCCGAGGAACTTCGATCGGCCGTACGCGGCGCGCTCGATCCAAGACTTCTGGCGGCGCTGGCACATGACGCTTTCCCGCTGGCTCCGCGACTACCTCTACATCCCCCTCGGCGGGAACCGGAAGGGTGAGCGCCGCACCTACGTGAACGTCTTGATCACGATGACGCTGGGAGGCTTGTGGCACGGCGCTGCGTGGACCTTCGTGATCTGGGGCGCGTACCACGGCACGCTGCTCGCGGCGCATCAGCGGCGCGCGCGACACGGCGGAACGGAAGTGGAGGTCGGCCGGCTGGACGTCCTGCGCCAACGTGCGGCCACGTTCGCGCTGGTCTGCATCGGATGGGTCTTCTTCCGCGCGGACTCGGTCGACATCGCGCTCTCCCTGCTGGGACGACTCGTCGTCGGGTGGACGACGCCGAGCGAGTTCGTGACGCCGCTCGTCGTCCTCACCATCGCCGGGATGCTCTCCCTGCAGTTCCTTCCGCGCGGCGTGGGTCTCTGGCTGCAATCCGGGATGTCACGGCTCAAGCCCGTCCCGCTCGGGATCGTGCTCGCGATCACCCTCCTGGTGATCGTGATCCTGGGCCCGACCGGGGTGGCTCCCTTCATCTACTTCCAGTTCTGATAGGCACAGCGGATGAGCCAGCGACGAGCCCAGGAAGACGAGCCGGTGGCGAGCCCCGCGAGAGTGCTCTACGGACGTCGCCTGATGCCGGCCGGCCGCGTCCTCGTCGTCATCCTCGTGACCCTCCTCGTCTGGACGGTGTTGTACGCGCCGACGATGAAGCGAGCGGCCGAGGCGTCGCCGCTGGGCGTCCGGCGCACGGTTTCCATCGCCGTCCTCGCCCCCATCGCCGCCGTGAGCGACTGGATCGGGATCAGCGGATTGGCGAACACCATCGAGCGCGCCGTGGGGCGGGATCCGGGCAAGCCCGGGGGTGCGTTCGTCCCGCCCCCCGAAGACATCCCGGTCACGCCCGACGAGCCGGACGAGGATCCCGGCGGCCAGCACGGGGACGGGGACGGCGCCACGGCCGAAGCGGATTCGATCCGAGCGCCCTCGCCGAGCAGCAAGCTCCGCGTCGCGATCGTCGGAGACTCTTTGGCCGCCGGCCTCGGCTACTTCGCCGAACGTGTCTTCCGGCCACGGCTCGTCAAGGTCTCGCGCCAAGGACGGATCTCCACCGGTCTGGCGAGGTACGACTACTTCAACTGGCCGTTCACGATGCGAAGGATCGTGAACAGCTTCGACCCGGACCTCGTGATCGTGATGCTTGGGGAGAACGACCATCAATCGCTGCAGTCGGTCCGCGGCGAACGCGTGGCGCAGATCGGTACGCCGCAGTGGCCGGCCGGCTACCGGGGTCGAGTGCTCAAGATGTTGGAGATCGCCACCTCAGACGGAGCGAAGGTCGTGTGGGCCGGACTTCCCATCTCCGCCAACCGTAGCCTCCGAGATCACTCCAGGCGGCAGAACGACATCTTCGAGTTCGCCGCGAGCATCACGGACGACGCTGCGTACTTCGATTCGTGGGAACGATTCAGGGAACCTCGAGGCGGATACACGGCCTACTTCCGTGAAGGCAGGCAGGTGATCCTCATCCGGGAGGGCGACGGTCTGCATTTCAACGCGATCGGCTACACGATCCTCGCGCGTGAGATCGCGAAGCTCGCGGTCGAGGAGTTCGGTCTCTCGCCGAGAACCTTCGACGTCGCGCTCTAAGAGGCTGCGCCGTCCCCGGGGATCGGCACGTCGGGTACGTCCGCCATCGACGCCACGACATCTTCCTGCCGGTACTCCACCTCGGGGAGCCGACCGTTCAAGTAGTCGTCGTACGCCTGCATGTCGAACGCGCCGTGGCCCGACAGACTGAAGAGGATCACGCGGTCATCTCCCGCGTCGCGAGCGGCGATCGCCTCGTCGATCGCTCCCCGAACAGCATGGGCCGACTCGGGGGCGGGCACGATCCCCTCGGTGTGGGCGAACTGCACGGCTGCGTCGAACACCGAGTTCTGCGAGTAGGCCTGCGCCTCCATGTGACCATGTTTCACGAGCAGGGACAGGGACGGCGCGTCGCCGTGGTACCGAAGCCCTCCCGCGTGAACCGGAGCCGGGACGAAAGTGTGCCCCAGGGTGTACATCGGCATCAGCGGAGTCATCTCCCCGGTGTCGGCGAAGTCGTACGCGAAGCGGCCCTTGGTGAGCGTCGGACATGCGGCCGGCTCCGTAGCGAGGAACCGGACGTCGGGCGTCGAGCCCGACAGGCGATCCACCATGAAAGGGTACGCCAGACCGGCGTAGTTGGAACCGCCTCCCACGCAACCGATCACGATATCCGGCCGGTCCCCGGCGATCTCCATCTGCGCCTTGGCCTCGAGGCCGATCACGGTCTGGTGGAGCAGCACATGGTTCAGCACGGAGCCGAGCGAGTACTTGATCGCTCCCCCCGAGCCGGCCGCGATCTCGACAGCCTCGCTGATCGCGATGCCGAGCGAACCGGTCGACTCCGGATCGGCGTCGAGGATCGCTTTCCCGGCCTGGGTCGTCGGGGACGGGGAAGGCACGACCTCGGCCCCGAACGTCTCCATGAAGATGCGGCGGTACGGCTTCTGCTCGTAGGAGGCCTTCACCATGAACACCTGGCAGTCGATACCGAAGAACTTCGCGGCCATCGCGAGGGCGGACCCCCATTGCCCGGCCCCCGTCTCGGTCGCGAGCCGCTTCGTGCCCGCCTCCTTGTTGTAGAAGGCCTGCGCGATCGCCGTGTTCGGCTTGTGACTGCCGGCGGGCGAGACGCCCTCGTACTTGAAGTAGATCCGGGCGGTCGTCTGGAGCGCCTTCTCCAGGCGAACGGCGCGGTGCAGCGGAGAGGGCCGCCAGAGGCGGTAGACATCGAGCACCCCACCAGGGATGTCGATCCACGGGTCGGTCGAGACCTCCTGCAGGATCAGGGACTCCGGGAACAAGGGCGCGAGGAGATCGGGCGTCACCGGCTCGTGGGTACCGGGGTGCAGGGGCGGAAGCGGCTGCATCCCGGCCTGCGCGATCGACGGCATGATGTTCAGCCAGGCAGTGGGCAGCTGGTCCTGGGACAGATCGAAACGGGTGGTCGGGTCGGTCATCGGGGAAGCCTCCTCGTTCGCCGGAAGAGGGCGAGCCTACCCCGGCGCGCGGCCCCGGAGCCAACTCTCGAGAGCCGGCCGACGGCTGATCCGCAGCAGCCGGTTCTAGCGGACCGCCTGCTCCCCCACCTCGACCCAGCCGTCCACCAGGCGCGCCTGGTGGACGGCGACCGGATCCTGGGCGGGTCCTTCCAGCGGCTCGCCCGTCTCGATGTCGAAGACGCTGCCGTGACACGGGCACTCGACCGTGGTCCCACGATCGTCGACCTCCCCCTCGGAGAGTGCGCAGCCGGCGTGCGTACACTCGTCCGCGAACGCGAACAGCCGAGCCTCCACGTGCACGACCGCCACGCGTCCCGTCGGCAGGTCGAACGCACGAACCTCCCCCTCGGGGATCTCCGCGATCGACCCGACCCGGACGAAGTCCACGGCCTACGCTCGAACCAGCGCGGACCAGCCGCGCTGCAGCGCCGTCACGGCTCCGAGCGTCGCGAGGATCAGCAAGACCGGAGTCATCGCCCCCGGGATGAGCAGGCCGATCATCAGAGCGAGGAACCTCTCGAGTCGTTGGAAGAACCCCTCGGTGAGCTGCACCCCGACGGCCTCGGCCTCCGCTCGGATGTGACTCACCGACAGGCTGACCACGAGCGTGAAGAGCGCGAGCGCCGCGTCGAGCCGCCTCCCGTCGTCGGCGAGCGCCCAGAACAAACAGGAGAACAAGATCGCGTCGGAGACACGATCGAGCACGGAGTCCATGAAGGCACCGGACCGCTTCTGTTGTCCGTGATGTCGGGCGACCGACCCGTCGAAGACGTCGCATAAGTCCGGCCGCGAGCAGACACCAGCCGGCGGCGAACCACTCCCCGGCGATGATGAGCGCTCCCGTCACGACATTGAGGACGCAGGGCCAAGAGCGTGAGATGCCAGGGCCGCACCCTCGCCCAGATCAGGAACGCGAGGATCGCACGGTACGGCCACTGGAACATCCACTGGATCGCGCCACCGGCGGCCGATCGGTTCTTCCGAGGCTTCGGGAGATCGCGGACCTTCGGAGCCTCGCGCTCGACGTGCGGTCTCGACCGATGCCCGGTGGCCGCGCGCCGCCCCATCAGCTCTCGCTCATCAACCCACGAACGGTTCGAATCCGACCACGATGTACTTGAAGCTTCCGCCCGGGGCCTTCACCAGGATCTCTTGATCCTTGGACGCCCCCATCAACGCCCGCCCCAGCGGGGAGGACGTGGTGACCGTGCGAGCGCCGGGCGCCTTCTCCTCGCCGTGCTCGGCCAGGAGGTAGGTCTCCTCGTCGTCGTCATCCAACGCACGAACCGTCACGAGCATGTGCGGGACGATGCTGTCGGCGGCGATCGGAGCCTCGATGATCTCCGGATCTCGCAGCGCTTCCTTCAGGCGGCGGATCTGGGACTCCATCAGGCCCTGCGCATCCTTCGCCGCGTCGTACTCGGCGTTCTCGCGGATGTCGCCGTGCTCGCGAGCGACCTTGAGTCGCTCCGCCATCCGGTCACGTCCGGTGGTCATGAGCTCCTCGAGTTCGGCCTTCAGTCGGCTATACGCCTCGAGCGTGAGCGACGCGGTGGGCTCTTGTCCCGGCTTGCGTTTCGGGCGGGCCTTGATCTCTTCGGGCAGTTCAGGCATGCGTTCGAGTCTACTGAACGGGCTATCCTCGCCCGCATCCGAACGAGGGCCGAGGCCAAGAGAAGGAGGAGCGCGGGCATGGGGCGGCTCGAGAACAAGGTGGCGCTGATCACCGGGGGCGCGAGCGGGATGGGGATGGTCGCCTCGCAGCTGTTCGCGTCGGAAGGGGCGAAGGTCGTGCTCACCGACGTGAGCGACGACGCCGGAGAGCGGGTCGCCGAGGAGATCCGCAACGGTGGAGGCGAGGCGACCTATGTGCACGCCGACGTGTCCCTCGAGAGTGACGCGAATTCCATGGTGGAGGCGGCCGTCGCGACCTACGGCA
>CAVXJL010000001.1:0-164502 GCA_963762015.1 uncultured Actinomycetota bacterium | reverse complement strand
GGAACCGCCCGTCCTCGGCGTCGAAGGCGAGGACCCCGCCGATCACGTCGAGGGTCAGGACGCGCCCATCGGCCACCACGGGCGCGCTCACGAAGTTCGAGGCATCCTCGGCGCTGGCGCGCCAGCGCTCGTCCCCGCTCTCGGCGTCGAGCGCGACGATCTCCGAAGGCTCCTCCCGACCGCCCAGCGTCGTCACGAGGGCTCTGCCCGCATCCAGGGTGACGGCCCCCGAGATCGGCGTCCCCAATTCCTCGAACCAGAGCACCTCGCCCGACGCGACCTCGACCGCGGTCACTCGTCCCCCGACATCCCCGATGTACGCGACGGGCCCGTCCACGGCGACCGGGGTCTGCACCACGTCCTCGAGCTGGACCGCAGACCCCCACGCGAGCTCACCGGTCTCGAGGTCCACCGCGTTCACGTGCGAGTCGAACTCCGCGTCGCCGTCTCCGGCCGCCTCGGACGGAGACGGGGACACGGTGGCCGACGCTGTCGAGGGCGTCGGCCCGACGTCGCCGAAACCTTCCGTGTACACCACGACCGGGCCGGCGGGCCCTGCGCCGATCGCGGGCTGTGACGACGGCCCGAAGTCGCGGTCGACACTGAATACCTCCGACCCATCCTCACCGTCGAAGCCCAGCACCTGGGTCGGTGCGACCACGACGATCGTGCCGTCCTCCGCTATCACGGGCGAGGACAATCCGCCGGTGATGTCGGTTCCGTCGAGCTCCACATCGTCGTGGGTCCAGGCGAGGGTCAGCGGCGCCGAAGGGCCGTCGGACAGGCCGTTATGCCCACTCGACCCCTGGAACTGAGCCCAATCGGCGAGCGCCGCCAGCGGAGCTCCCACGACGAACGTGACCGTGATGGTGGCAACGGTCAACGAGCGGGGTGAGACGCGGGAGGAACGCAGGAGGCGCAAAGCCGCGTCATCCTAGCGGCTCACCTCCGGCCGAGCGTCAGCCCGGATGCAGCGGCGCGAGTCGGATGAACCTCCAAACCTCGATCGGCCTGAGGTAGTCCAGTGGATCCACGTACGCTTCGTCCAGGAGCACCGCGAAGTGCAGGTTGGGAATCAGGTCCCCGGCGTGGCCGGTGCCCGAACGGGCGACCACCTGCCCCGTGGAGACCGCATCGCCGCGCCGAGCGACCAGAGCGTCGAGGAAGGAGTACCTGGATTCGAGTCCTTCGCCGTGGTCGATCGTGAGGAACAGCCGGCCGCCCACCGGGCCGGCGAACGTCACGACGCCGGCCGCCGGGGCGCGCACGGGCGATCCGAGGGCGACCGCGATGTCGATGCCCCGATGGCCCGAGCCGAAAGGGGTATCCGGCGGGTCGAACCCCTGGATCACCGGCCCGACGACGGGCCACGACCAATCTCCGGCAGCGTTGGCCGGCGCGGCGGCCGCTGGTGCGAGCACGACCCAGGCGGCCACCACGAACAGGAACAGCTTCTTCACATGAACGACGCTAGGTTGGCGAGGCGGGCAGGGCTATGACGGGCGTCACACCCACGAGGGACGTGTCAGTCGAACTCGGAGAGTTGACCGCGGAGGCCACCGACCGCCTTGGTGTGGATCTGACACACGCGTGACTCGGTCACACCGAGGATCTCGCCGATCTCGGCAAGCGTGAGACCTTCGAAGTAGTACAAGGTGACCACGATCTTCTCCCGCTCCGAAAGCGAGTTGATCGCAGCGGCGAGCAAACCGCGCGTTTCCTGGCTCTCGAGTCCCCAGGTCGGATCGAGACCTTTGTCGGCGATGGTGTCGATGAGCGCCACCTGATCACCTCGGTCGCTCCCCGAGGACACGACCTCGTCGAGCGCCAGCACCGAGACGAACGAGATCTGGGAGACCATCGCGTGCAGCTCCGGCCGGCTCATACCGAGGCGGTCGGCGAGCTCCTCTTCCGACGGCTGCCGCTTCAGCATCGCCTCGAGATCCGCCTGCGCCTTCTCGAGCTCCCGCGCCTTGAAGCGGATCGAGCGAGGGACCCAATCCATCGCCCGCAGCTCGTCGATGATCGCTCCCTTGATCCTTGGCACCGCATAGGTCTCGAACTTGTTGCCGCGACCGGGCTCGAACTTCTCAAGCGCATCGATCAACCCGAACATGCCGTAGCTCACGAGGTCGTGCTGGTCGACGCTGGAAGGCAAGCCGGTCGCGACGCGGCTCGCCACGTATTTCACGAGCGGCGCGTAGTGGAGGATCAGCTTCTCGCGAGCGTCGAGGTCGGCCCCGCTCTTGTAGGCATCCCACCGGATCGCGAGCTCGTCATCGACGGCGGGGGGGATCGTGACCGTCTTGGATGTCGGTACCTTCGCCGGTGCCTTGCGTGGACGCACCGCGGTCTTCGTCGCAACCTTCTTCGCCGTCGCCATGTCAGGCCCTCGGATGGGCGCGCTCGTAGGCCTCGAAGAGCCGACGTCGCGAGACATGTGTGTACCGCTGCGTCGTCGCGACGCTCGCGTGCCCGAGCAGTTCCTGGACAGCCCTGATGTCGGCCCCTCCTTCCAGAAGGTGCGTGGCGAACGAGTGCCGCAAGGTGTGCGGGGTCACCCGCCTCCCTGGCAGCAGGGTAGCGCCATACCGCTCCACCATCGAACGGATATCGCGCTCACTGAAGGGATTGCGGCGGCGATTGAAGAAGAGCGTGTGGGATCCATCGGGAGCCATCGCGGACCGACCCTCACGCAGGTAGGCGCTCACGGCATCCGCGGCATACTCGGAAATAGGTACTTCGCGTTCCTTCGACCCTTTCCCGAGCACGAGCACTCGGCCCCGCTTCACATCCACCGAATCCAGCCGCAAGGTCGCCACCTCGCCGACGCGGAGGCCGGAGCCGTAGAGGAGCTCGAGGACGGCGCGATCGCGCAGGGCGATCGCGCACTCGAGCGGGTCGTCGGTGACGGTTCCCCCAGGCGCCTCCGCGAGACCCTCCGCCTCCTTCGGGCGAAGCACGGTGGGGAGGCGATTGACCACTTTGGGACGTCCGAGCAGCAGAGAGGGGTCACGCTCGATACGCCCTGCGGACACGGCCCAGCGGTAGAAGGTCTTGATCGCTCCCACGCGCCGCGCGATGGTCGCGCGGGCGTAGCCGAGCGTGTGCTGCTGCGCGAGGAACCGACGGAGGAGCGGATACGGGGCATCTCCGAGTGAGGACCGGTTCCTCGTCAGGAAGGTGGCCAGCTGCTGGAGGTCGACACCATAGGCAGCAACCGTGTTCGTGGACAGTCGGCGCTCGAGGGCCAGATGGTCCTCGAAGGCGCGGAGAAGATCGATCTCGGTTGGGGGAAGTCCTTCGGGCATGCACGCTCCCAGCGGTGGCGTTCCTGTGTACCAACCCGAAAGGGGGTATGCAAGGTCCCTAGTGAGGGCCCCTGTATCCCCCGACCGCTTCGCGACCCCTCCACCTAGCCGACAGGAAAGGCGGTGATGCCCCTCAGGGAGTGATCGGAGCTGAGGGCCGGTGCCGACGTTCGTAGCGGCCTCCGACGCTCTCGATCAACCCGCGCAGCTCCAGCTGGATCAACGTGGTAACGGCCTCCGGGATCGACATCCCCGTCTCTCGCGCAACGGCGTCCGGCAGCGAACCTCCCGACAGCGCCTCCCAGACCCTTCGCTCGTCGTCGCCGAGGTCGGGAGGTGCGGGAGGCGGCGCGGCGCGATCGATCCCGAGATCCTCGAGGAGATCGTCGGCCCCCCGGATCAGCGTCGCCCCGTCACGGATCATCTCGAGCGGCGTCTCCGCGAGCGGGCTCGTGACGGGCCCCGGGACGGCGAAGATCTCGCGACCGAGGTCGAGCGCGTGATCGACGGAGATCCGCGACCCGCTCTTCGCGGCGCCCTCCACGACAACCAGTGCCCGGGCGAGCGACACGACGATCCTGTTCCTCGCCGGGAAGTGTTGCGGTCCCGCCGGCGTGCCGGGCGGGTATTCGCTCACGATCGTGCCGCTCACGGCGATCCGCTCGAGGAGATCCCGGCTGCTGGCCGGGTACACGACGTCGATCCCCGAGCCGAGCACCGCGACCGTCCGGCCCGCCGCCTGGAGGGCACCTCTGTGCGCGGCCGCGTCGATGCCATGTGCCGCTCCGGAGACGACGGCGAGGCCGGAGGCCACCAGCGCTCGCCCGAGGTCCGATGCCACGTCCCGTCCGACGTTCGAGCACTTCCGCGAGCCGACGATCGCGACGCGCCCGGGCGAGTCCCCGAGCGGCCTCCCGAGCACGAAGAGACTCGCCGGCGGATCCCTGAGGTCGTGCAGCCGGTCCTCGTACTCGGGATCCGCCGGCGTGACGAACCTCGCCCCGGCTTCCTCGACACGCGCGCCGATCGTCCGGGGCTCGACCTTCGGGAGCCACTCGCGGTCCCCGTCACTCCCGAGTCGTCCGCGCCGGACGGACTCGAGGCATCCCTGGGCCGAGCCGGTCACCCACGCTTCCCCGTGCACCCTGAGCGGTCGCAGCCCTCGCAGCTCCGACAGGATCAGGAGGGCGTCGCGCTCCTCGTCCCCGTGACCGAACCCGGGCGGCCACCCTCGCGGCGGCGGCGGCTCCGGCTCATCCGGCACGCGCGAGCTCCTCCGGTCCGAATCCCGTCCGGTACGAGAGCGCTTCGGCGAGGTGGTCGGTCTCGACACGATCCGACCCGGCGAGGTCGGCGACCGTGCGACCGACCTTGATGGCGCGGTCGAAGCCCCTGCCGGTGAGCGCCAGGGTCTCCACCGCCTTCGTCAACAGGCTCTCCGCATCGGGCGTCAGCGAACATGTCCGGCGCGCGACCGGCCCCGGCAGGTGCGCGTTGCACGACACCCCCAGTGCGGTCCACCGTCGGCGCTGCCGGTCGCGCGCCGCCTCGACCCTCGCTCGTGCTCGCGAGGACGCCTCTCCCGGCGAGGAGCCCAGCAGCTCTTCCTTGGTAAGCCGAGGGATGCGCAACCGGATGTCGATCCGGTCGAGCAGCGGTCCCGACAGCTTGTTCCGGTACAGCTGGACCCGGTCGGGCCTGCACACGCACTGCCTGATCCCGTCCCCATCGAAACCGCACGGACACGGGTTGGCCGCGGCCACGAGGGTGAACCGTGCCGGGAACTCCACGGATCCCACCGCTCGCGTGATGACGACACGGCCGTCCTCGAGCGGTTGTCGCAGTCCCTCGACGGCGTCGCGCCGGAACTCGGTGAGCTCGTCGAGGAACAGGACGCCGTGGTGCGCGAGACTGACCTCACCGGGTCGGACGTAGGTGCTGCCACCGCCGAGCAACCCCACGGTCGACACCGAATGGTGCGGCGCGCGGAACGGGCGCGCGCGGAGCAGCCCCCTCGACGAACCGAGCAGTCCCGCCACCGAATGGAGCTGTGTCGCTTCCAAGGATTCCTCGCGCGAGAGCTCGGGCAGGATCGTCGGCAGCCGCCGGGCGAGCATCGTCTTTCCGGCCCCCGGCGAACCCACCATGAGCATGTTGTGACCGCCGGCCGCCGCGACTTCGAGCGCACGGCGTGCCTGCGTCTGTCCGCGCACCTCGGCCAGGTCCACGCTCGCGACGGCCGGTGCGTCCTCCGCCGGTGTCACCACGTCGGGCGCCGCCCACGTTCCCCGGAGGAACCCGACCGCGTCGGAGAGTGTCTCCGCTCCGACCACCTGGAGCCCCTCGACCTGTGCGGCCTCGACGGCGTTGGCGGCGGGCACCACGATCCCGCGCAGGCCCGCCGTCGCCGCCGCGATCGCCACGGTGAGGATGCCGGGCGTCGTCAGCAGCTCGCCCTTCAGCGAGACCTCGCCGGCGAAAGCGAGCGAACGGAGGCGATCGCTCGGGATCTGCCGTGTCGCCGCGAGCACGCTCATCACCAGCGGCAGATCGAGGCCCGGACCTTCCTTCCGAACGTTGGCCGGCGCGAGGTTCACCACGACACGCCGCAACGGCCATTCGAGTTCCGCGCCCTCGACCGCCGGGCGGACGCGTTCGCGAGCGTCCTGGACGCCTGCGCCGGGAAGTCCGGTGATGATGAGAGCGGGGAGACCGCGACCCACGTGTGCCTCCACCGTCACGAGGTGCCCGCCGACGCCGAGCACCGCCACCCCGAGGACCCGCCCGTACATGAGCGCCGGACGATACCGACGACCACCGACATGGCCGGGCTCCTGCAGCCGCCGCGATAGCATCCGCCGCGTGCCGGAACCACTAGATCATCCCGAGCCCGAGCTGATCGACGTCCGCGATCCGGAACGGTCGCGCGCAGCGCTCGAGCGCCTCGGCGAACGAACGTGGACCGAATCTCTCGACTGGCTCTACGGACCGGCGGCGGACCGTCCCACCGCTCCCGACCTCTATCCGGACGTGCGCCGGGCCTTCTTCGGCGAATCGGGCGCTCCCGGTCTCGCGCCCGCGGGCGGCCGTACGTCGGACGAGGTGCTCGCGGAGTTCCGCGAGCGCCTCGCTCCGTTCGCGTACGCCGCGCAACACCCGGGCTCGTACAGCTACTTCACGCCGCCGCCTCTTCCGATGTCGATCGCGGGCGAGACCCTCGCCCAGTGGCTGAACCAGGGCATCGACGTGTGGCTCTCGGGGATGGCGGCACCGTTCGTCGAGGAGGAGGTGATCCACTGGCTCTGCGACCTCTGCGGCTACGGCGACGACGCGTGGGGCGTCCTCACGAGCGGCGGCGTGATGGCGAACGTCATGGCCCTCACGGTCGCGCGCGACGTGCACCTGGCGAAGCTCCTTGGCACCGACGAGCCGCCGCGCGGAACGCGGCTCGAAGGCATGCGGATCTACGCATCCGACCAGACCCATTTCTCGATCGAGCGTGCGGTCGACCTCCTCGGCTTCCCGGACGGCACCCTTCGGATCGTTCCTTCCGACGATGCCTACCGTCTTCGCGCGGGACCCGTCGCGGCGGCGATCGCCGAGGATCGCGCTGCCGGACTCACGCCGTTCGCCATCAGCGCCGTCGCCGGCTCGACGAACACGGGATCGATCGACGATGTCCCCGCGCTCGCCGACCTCGCCGAGCGCGATGGCCTATGGCTCCATGTCGACGCCGCGTACGGCGCGGCCGCCCGGTTGTCGGCACGGGAGGCGCACAAGTTGCCCGCCCTCGAACGTGCCGACTCGCTCACGGTCGATCCCCACAAGTGGCTCTTCCAGCCCTACGACATCGGCGGGTTGCTCGTGAAACGCCGCGAGGATCTCCTGCGCACGTTCCATCGGGAGCCGGAGTACTACGCCGTGTGGGGCCCCGAGGAGCGGCCACTCCATTGGTATCAGTACTCGCTGGAAGGCACGCGGCGGTTCCGCGCGCTCAAGCTCTGGTTGTCCTGGAAGCACCTCGGGTCGGAGGGATTCGCACGCCTGATCGAACGCAACGTCGATCTCGCTCAGCATCTCGCGTCACGCGCGGAGGAGCTGGCCTTCGAGGTGGTCGAGCCGGAGCTCGCGGTCGTCTGCCTGCGGTGGGCACCGCCCGGACTCGATCCGGCGAAGACCGACGAGCTGCAGCGGCGGCTCCAGCGTGCCCTGGAGGTCTCCGGCGTGGGGTGGCTCTCGACCACCAGGCTCCGCGGCCGAACCTGGCTGCGGGCGGGCGTGATCAACTACCTCTCGACCGAGGCCGACGCCGACCAGATCCTCGACGCGCTGGTGGGCGCATCAGAAGGCATCCTCGAAGACCTCGATCGATGATCGCTGATCCCGCATCGCGACGCTCGCCACGTCGAAGCGGATCGCATGAGGTCGTGCGCTCGAGGCCTGCAGGTACGCCTCCGCGAGGGCCCGGAGCTTCGCTCGCTTCTTCCACGTCACGGCCTCGTACCCGCCTCCGTACGCGCCGTCCCGTCGCGACTTCACCTCGCAGAACACGAGGACACCCCGACGTTCCACGATCAGATCAAGCTCACCGAGGCCACAGCGCCAGTTCCGAGCGATCACCCGATAGCCGCGCCGCCGGTAGGCGTCCGCGGCGGCATCTTCTCCACGCGAGCCGATCGGTCCCCCCACCGCGAGGACGCTAGTCGGCGATACCGACAGGATCAGGTCACGGCGGGCCGGCGACCGGTGAACGCCGAGACGACGCCGAGGCCGATCAGGGTCAGCCCGGGCAGCCACCGGCGCACGACCCCCGAGCGCCTGCGGGTCGCCAGCCTCCGCGACACCCGGGCCGAGATGAGCGCGTACGTCCCGTCCGAGATGAACCCGAGGAGGATGAACGTGAGGCCGAGGAGGACGACCTGCAATGGGATCGAGCCCTTCGACACATCCACGAACTGCGGCAGGAACGCCAAGAAGAACAAGGCCGTCTTCGGATTCAAGCACGTTCACCACCACTCCCTGCGCGTAGATCCTTCTGAGCGAGTGACTCCTCCCTTCGACATCGGGCCCCTCCTCGTCTCGCCCGCGGAGCGCTCGGATGCCCAGCCAGATGAGGTACGCGGCACCCACGTACTTCACGATCCCGTAGGTGAGCGCGGAGGAAGCGAGGATGGCCGACAGACCGAGCGCGGCCGCCGTGACGTGGACGACCGAGCCCGTGTGGATCCCCAGGACAGACACGAGACCCGCAGCCCTTCCCTGGTCCATCGAGCGTGTGACGATGTAGAGGACCGACGGTCCGGGTACGACGAGCAGGGCGAGGGACGCCACCGCGAACGCCGCGAAGACCTCCGGGGAAGGCATCAGACCTGGGGTGAGTCGGGGATCGACGTGGCGTCCTGACGGAGCTCCTCCACGTTGACGTCGTGCCTCGTCACCACGCGAACCGTGGATACGAATCGAGCGGGCCGGAACATGTCCCAGACCCAAGCATCGCTGAGCTCCACGCGGACCCAGCCGCCCTCCAGATGCTCGAGCTCCACCTTGTTCGCGAGATAGAAGCGACGCTCGGTCTCGATCACGTAGGCGAACATCGGGAGCACGTCGCGATATTCGCGGTAGAGCTCGAGCTCCCGTTCTTCCTCGAAGCGCTCGATGTCGTCTTCGTTCATCGTGTCATGCTCTCATGCGAGTCCGATCCCCACGTCGGGAGGCCGCCGACCCTCCCGAACCCCGGGAGCAACGGCTGGCCGACACACGCGAAGGAGAACCGGTGGATCGGGGTCGGCCCGAGACGGTCGAGCACCTCCATGTGCTCGGGCGTCCCGTACCCCATGTTGTGGTTGAAGCCGAACGCCGGGTAGCGACGGTGCATCCGGACCATGATCCGATCCCTCGTGACCTTCGCCACGATCGAAGCAGCGGCGACCGAGATCGCCACTGCGTCGCCCTTCTTGATCGCGAGCGACGGGCACGGCATGCGTGGCACCGGGAAGCCGTCGGTGAGCGCGTACTCGGGCTCCGGATCGAGCGCCCGCACACACCGCCGCAGCAGCGCGAGGTTGGAACGATGGAGGCCCCGATGGTCGATCGCGGCTGGCTCGGCCTTCGCCACAGCGAACGATGCCGCCGCGACGATGCGAACGTACGCTGCCTCCCGCTGGTTCCGGGTCAGGAGCTTCGAGTCGTCGATCCCTTCGGGATCGAAGCCCTCGGGGAGCACCACGGCCGCCGCCACCAAGGGTCCCGCCAAGGCGCCGCGACCGGCTTCGTCGGCGCCGGCGACCCGGGTGAATCCCTGCTCGCGCAGGGCTCGCTCGTAGCGGACGAGGTCGCCGGTCAGTCGATCCCTCCGAATCTCCCGAAGGGCCACGCGATCACGAACGCCTCCCCGATCACCTTCTCCTCCGGGATGTAGCCGAGCCCGCCGGGAGGCGGGAACCTCGAGTCCCCCGAGTGCAGCCGGTTGTCGCCCAATACGAAGAGCATGCCATCTGGAACCGTCTCGGGGCCGAAGTCCCGGGAATCCCGCTCGGCAGCCACATACGGTTCGCGGACCTGGGTGCCGTTCACGAACACCACGCCCCGACGCATCTCCCAGGTGTCCCCCTCCATGGCCACCACGCGCTTGATGAAGTCGTCGTCTTCGGGACGAGCCACACCGATCCCCTCGCCCAGCCAGTGCAGGAAACCCCCCACGACCCCCCGGTTCTCGTGCGGCGCGGGATGAGGATCCGAGAACACGATGACGTCCCCGTACGTGACGTCGGAGAACACGTTGCAGATCCTGCAGACGAGGATCCGATCACCCGGCTCGAGGGTCGGCTCCATCGACACGGACGGGATGAAGAACGCCTGGATCAGGAAACTCTTGATGAGGATCGCCAGGACGAGCGCCGAGAGGACGAGCGGCACGAGTTCCCGAAGGGCGCCACCGACACCCTGGGGCTCGGGGCGGTCGCGTCTGGCGCGGGAGTCCGTTGCGTCGTGGCTGCCGGCCGGGCGCCCTTCGGGCGGGCGGGGGTCGGTGTCAGAGAGATGCGTGCGGGGTGGCGCCGGGCCGGCCGCCTCGGCCGGGTCCGGTGTGTCGGCCACTCAGACCTCGGCTCGCTCCTCCGCCTCGTCGGCGGATGTGTCCGGCCCGGCCTCGTCGGCCACCTGGGCATCGACAGGCTCTACGGCCGGCTCTTCCGACTCGCCGTCGGCACCTTCCCCGTCGGCGTCCGGCTCGAGCTCCGCGGCGGTCTCGGCCTCTTCGATCGCATCCATCGATCCGGCGTCGACGGGATCCTCGATCGCCTCGTCCTCGGCGGCCATCGCCTCCATCGCAGCGAGCTTCGCCTCGTCGATCCGGCGCTCCTTGATGCGAGCTTTCTTCCCTCTGAGGTCCCGGAGGTAGTAGAGCTTCGCCCTGCGGACGTGACCGCGCTGGACGACCTCGAGTTTGGCGATCGACGGGGAGTGCAAGGGGAACGTGCGCTCGACGCCCACACCGAACGAGATCTTGCGGACCGTGAACGTCTCGCGGAGTCCCCCGCCCGAGCGCCGGATCACGACACCCTGGAACACCTGCACGCGCTCCCTGTTCCCTTCCACGACCCGAGCGTGCACCTTGACGGTGTCACCCGGCCGGAATCCAGGAAGACCCTTGCGCAGGTAGGACTTCTCGACGAGGTCAGTGGTGTTCATGGCGGCGAGCAAGGATACCAGCGGGCTCTCCGCGCCCGGCCCGCGGGACGTGTGCCGAGACCGTGATGTCCGTTGCGAGGAAGTGACGACCGTATCGCGTCGAGATGGTGTTCGGTGGCGACCGGTTGAGTGTGACGGGTCACGGGCGAAGGATGGCTCGATGAGCCCAGACCGAGACACTCAGACGAGCACCGATCCCGCATCTCTTCGCACCGCGACCGTCCTCGGCTGGGCCATCGTCTTCGGTGTCATGGTGGATCTCTGGATCGAGGGTCCTCCCGGGCTCGGCATCCTCCTCGCGGCCACGCTGGCGG
Organism: uncultured Actinomycetota bacterium; assembly: GCA_963762015.1. GTDB lineage: Bacteria > Actinomycetota > UBA4738 > UBA4738 > HRBIN12 > JAJNBA01. The sequence goes on along the minus strand of CAVXJL010000001.1, from coordinate 153,188 downwards.
CACTCGGACTGATCAACACCGCCAGGCCGCGAGCGCGGTCGCTCGCGTTCCTGGCCGGCGGCCTTCTCCTCATGTCGTTCGTCGTGATCCGCGACAGCCCCGTGCTCGTCGGTCTGGACGTGCTGACGGCCGTGGGGTTGTTCGCCCTCGCGGGCGGCTTCGCCCGGGAGGGCGACCCTTATCGCGCGGGCCTGCGTGCCTACGCGGCCCGCGCGGTGGCATGGACGGCTTCGATCCCGGCGGCCGCGACGGTGATGCTCCGGCCGTTCGCCGGCCTGCTCCGCCGTCGGCGTCGCACCCTCGTCTTCGCGCGCGCCCTGCTGATCGCGCTCCCCGCCGGACTCGCCTTCGCCCTGCTGCTCGGCTCTGCCGATGCGGTCTTCGCGGAGCTTCTCGGAGCTCCGTTCGAGCAAGTACGGCTCGGCGATCTGCCCCGACACACCTTCGTCGTCGCAGCCGCCGGCGGGGCGTTCGTCACCCTCGCCGTGCGTTCGGCGGTTCCGACCCGGCTCGCGTGGGCCGCGAAGCCCGTCGAGGGAGGCACACTCAGGCCGAGTGACTGGGTCTCGCTCCTGGTCACTGTCGACGTGATCTTCGCGCTGTTCGTCGGCGTGCAGCTCGTCACGTTCTTCGGAGGACGATCCCACGTCCTCGCGGAGACGGGTCTCACCTTCGCGGAGTACGCCCGCTCGGGCTTCTGGCAGATGCTCGTCGCCGCGACGCTGACCGGTCTCGTGATCGCCGCGGCCTGGATCGGCGGACGCCCCACGGGGGGTCCTCAGCGCACCTGGTTCCTCGTCCTGGCCTCGTTGTTGGTGTGCTTCTCGCTGGTGGTCCTGGCGAGTGCGTTCCAGCGCCTCGTGCTCTACGAGACCGAGTTCGGCTACACGTGGCCACGACTGATCCCGCATGCGGCGATCCTGCTCACGGCGGCGTTGCTCGCGTGCGGCCTCGTCGCCGTCCTCTCTGGCAGAACCGCCTGGCTCTCGACGGCCGCGCTCGGTCTCGGGGTCTTGACGCTCGTGGGTCTGAACCTCCTCGACCCCGATGCCTTCATCGCGGAGCGCAACATCGCCCGCGTCGAGCGTGGCTACGAGTTGGATACACGGGAGCTGGCGTCGCTGTCCGCGGACGCGGCGCCGGCGATCGCAGCCGCACTCCCCGGCCTGGATCCGTCCCTCCGTCCGCAGATCGAGAGGGATCTCTCGTGTCTACGTGCGGAGCTCCGCCGGGGCGTCGACCGCTTCGGATGGGCTTCGTTCAACTTCGCGCGGGATGTGGCCCTCGAGCGCCTGAACCCGTTGTCCCTCCCCGGCTGCTAGCGGGCGAGATCGGGTCGGTTCCGGCGCGTCTTCTCGCGGGCGGCGTCTCGACGCCACCGCTCGATCGCCCCGTGATCACCCGAAAGCAGGACCTCCGGTACGGCCATCCCACGGAACTCCGCAGGGCGCGTGTAATGGGGATGATCCAGGAGGTGGGGATCGGCGAAGGAGTCTCGCTCGTGCGACTCCCCCTTCCCGATCACGCCGGGAACGAGCCGAGTGACCGCTTCGATCACCACCAGAGCCGGCACCTCGCCACCCGCGAGCACGTAGTCCCCGATCGAGACCTCTTCGGCAGGGAGGCCTTCGACGACGCGCTCGTCGACTCCCTCGTACCGGCCGCAGAGCACGGTCAGGTGCTCTTCGCGGGCGAGTTCGCGCACATATCCCTGGTCGAGTCGCCGACCGGCAGGCGACAACAGCAACACGCGGCCCCGATCCGGGTCGAGGGACTCGACCGCGGCGAAGATCGGTTCGGGCTTCATCACCATCCCTGGCCCGCCGCCGAAGGACGCGTCGTCGACGGTGCGATGACGGTCGTCCGACCAACCCCGAAGATCGTGCACGCGGACGTCCAAGAGCCCTCGTTCGATGGCCCTCCCCAGGAGACTTTCTCGCAGCGGTGACTCGAGGATCGCAGGGAAGATCGTGAACACATCGATCCGCACGAAGCGAGGCTAGCAACGTTGCGTCTCCCGGCGTGTCGAGTCACGATGCCGCCGGACGGCCCACAGGGCCGGAGAGGGGAACCATGACGCCGATCGTCCTCGCGGTGCTCGTGTTCATCGCGCTCGTGATCGCCGTGGACGCGGTGCGTCAGCGGAAGATCCGAGCCACGCGAGCGATCGATCTGCGCGGACTCGTCACCGCCCGGCTCGCGAACCCGGCCGCCCCGATCCTCGAGACCGCGCTCGAGCGAGGCCTCGCCGAGCATCCGCCGGTGCAAGCGGATGTCTACGTCCGTCTCGCCCATTCCCTCGAGATCGCCGATCAACGCCCTCGGATGCGGGACGGGTGCGAGGTGAAGATCTTCCGGCTCCGGTGGGGCAACGACTACGCGATGCTCGCGCGGGACGACCGCGAGCTCCACTACCGCCTGGAGGTGTGGGAGGCAGAGCTGCTGTCGAAGATGGACGGTTCGAGGACGGTCGGAGAGCTCGTCGTGGAACGGATGGAGGAGGGCGGAGGACTTGACGCCGAACCCGTCACCGACCTGGTCGGCGCGCTCTACTCCGGGGGGTTCCTCGTTCCGGCTCCCATCCCCACCGACGAGCTGATCGCCGACCGGCTGGATCCCTCGTCACCGGGTCGCAAGAAGTTGAAGCGCTTCGGCAAGACCCTCTCGATCGATTGGAAGGGTGCCGACCGGCTCGTCCGCTTCTGCTACCGGTACGTCCTGCGGCCGTTCTTCTGGTGGCCCGTCGCCCTGCTCTCGGGGGCGTTCGCGATCGTCGGGCTCATCGCGTTCCTGGACGTCGCCATCGCGAGGGAGTTCAAGCTCGGGGGGGCAAACGCGGCCGTCGAATCGGGGATCCTGCTCGCTCTCGCATTCTTCCTGACGTTCATGCACGAGCTCGGGCACGCGGTCGTGATCTCCCGCTACGACCGGAAGGTGAAGAGCGCGGGCTTCATGATCTACTTCGGGGCACCGGCGTTCTTCGTGGAGGCGACGGACAGCCTGATGCTCGACCGCCGGCAGCGGATCCTGCAGTCCTCCGCCGGCCCGTTCACCGAGCTCGTGATCGCGGGCGTCGCGGGCGTCGCCGTCTTCCTCTACCCCGCCGGCCCGCTCGCCGACCTGCTCTACAAGTTCGCGCTCCTCAACTACGTCGTGATCTTCATGAACCTGATCCCGCTGTTGGAGCTCGACGGCTACTGGATCCTGTCGGACCTGATCCAGGTCCCCGACCTCCGGCCGCGCTCGCTCCAGTTCGTGCAACACGACCTCTGGCACAAGCTCCGCGCGCGCGAGCGGCTGACGCCGCAGGAGTGGGGTCTCGGCGGCTACGCGGCCGCAGGGATCGCCTTCACGATCTTCTCCTTCATCACGGCCTACATCTTCTGGGAGGTGATCTTCGGTGAGCTGATCAGCACCCTCTGGCGGGGACGCATCGGCTCGAAGATCCTCCTCGTCCTGCTGGCGGTCTTCCTCACCGGGCCCGTCCTCCGCGGTCTGCTCAACCTGATGCGGGTCCTGCTGCGTCGGGTCGGAGGCTTGATCAGAGCGATCCGGTTCCGCCTCGAGACCACCTGGCGGGTCGAGGCCGCAGAGCTGATCGACGAGCTCCCGGCATTCGACGACCTGCCCGAGGACGTCCTGTCGGATCTCGCGGGACGTGTGCACCTCCGGATCCTCCGGGCAGGCGAGCCCGTGTTCCGCCAAGGCGACCGTCCGGACGCGTTCTATGTCGTCCGGACGGGGACCGTGAATATCGAGGAAGAGGACCCGGAGACGGGCGACACCCGCGTGATCCGGACGATGACGAGAGGCGAGTCGTTCGGCGAGATGGGGCTCCTCGGGGCCCATCGGCGCCAGGCGACCGTCCGCGCGCTGGATGAAGTCGAGCTCTTCGAAGTGGACAAGGGGACGTTCGATCGGCTCCTCGCCGAGGATATGCGCGCCCCCGACTTCGGCCACACGATGCAGGCGCTCGCCGAACTGCGGGAACTCCCTGTTTTCCGCAAGCTCGACTCGGAGCAGCTCACCGTCATCCTCGAGCACGGCGGTTGGGTCACGGTCGGTCCCGGCGATGCACCGGTGACCCAGGGAGAGCCCGGCGACCGATTCTTCGTGGTCGCTTCGGGACGCGCCGAGGTCGTCCGCGATGGGAAGGGCGTGGGGTCGGTCGGCAGGGGAGACTACTTCGGCGAGGTGGCCCTGCTCCGAAACGTCCCCAGAACCGCGACCGTGATGGCGTCGACCCCGATGCGCCTGTTCGCGTTGGATCGCGACGGGTTCGAGCTCGTCGTCGCCGACGCGTTCCGGCGCGGTAGTCTCCGCCCCGCCGCCGACCGCATCTGGCAGCACTGAGGGGGATCGTGTGGATTGCTGGCACTGCCGCAGGAACGCCGTGGGGGTCTGTCGCTTCTGCGGACGCGGGGTGTGCGAGGACCACGCAGAGACTCAGCCCTTCGTGCTCGAGCTGTTCCGTGGGAAGGACGTCACCCGAGCCCTCGTCGTCGAGGACGCGCTCTGGTGCAAGGTCTGCACCCCCCGGCCGGACCCGGTGGACCTGCCCGAGCTCGATGCCTGAGTCCGCACCTTCGCGGCCGAACGGATGTGACGTACGTCACACCCCCGGTCTGATGGGCGTCACATCTTGGAGCGTGACGAACGTCACGTGAGAGAAGTGACCGCGCTCACCGTTCCTCGGTGACCGGCGTGACAAGCTTCGCGAGTCGAAGAAGGGGGCCCATCCGGGGCCCACGGGCACAGGAGGAGGACCACGGGATGGCGGACAAGAAGATCACCCCCAAGGCAGCGGCTTCGAAGGACAAGCAGACGAGCGATCGCGCCGCTGCTCGCGTCTCGCTGAAGCGGACGACCAAGCGGACCACGAAGAGGACCACGAAGAAGGTCTGATCTCCTCATATCTGCGCACAGGGCGGGGGCTTCGGCCCCCGCTCTTCGCGTTCGGAGTGGTCTGGCTCGAGCGGCGGGGCTAGGCTCCTGGGTCATGCGACGCTCCGACGACCTTCAGGTGGGCAAGGTGATGGCGAGCGCGCCGTTCCTCGAGGAGGTCCCGCACAAAGCACTCGATCGGTTCTCCTCCCAGGGCGCGGTTCATCGGTTCCGCCGAGGTACGTATCTCTGTCACCAAGGGGACCCGAACGGAGACGTGTTCTTCCTCGTCTCCGGTCGGGTCGAGATCAGCTCCGAAACGGCCAACGGGAACCGCGTGCTGCATGCGACGCTCGACAGCCCCGGTTTCGTCGGTGAGCTGTCTGCCCTCGGCAAGATGCCGAGGACGGCGAGCGTGCTCACGCTCGATGACTCGGACGTGTGGTCGACGGGACCGGAGTCCTTCCTCGAGTTCGTGACCGCGGAGCCGGCCGCATCCCGCGGCTTCCTCCAGGCGCTCGCGCGCCAGGTGCGGGAGCATCAATCCTTCACCGACGATCTCTTGCACCTGGACCTGAAGGGCCGCCTCGCGAAGCGGCTCCTCCAGCTCGTGACCCCCACGCTGGACGACCTTCCGAAAGACGGCGTTCTCGTGCCGGCCGTCACCCACGCCGATCTCGCAAGCCTGTGCGGCGGAAGCCGTGAGAACGTGACCCGCATCCTCACCGAGTGGCAGCGCCGAGGGATCGTAGAACGCGAAGGACATCGTTATGTGCTGAAGAAGGTCGCGGGCCTGGCGAAGATCGCCGATCTCTAGCCCTCTGTCTCCTTCGGGGGTTCCTCGGGTGCCGTGAGCCCCGGCACATCGCGCACCAGGATCGTTCGGGCCTCGACGTCGACATCGATCAGGAGGTCGGCGAGCGCCGGCACGAGCGTTTCGATCCCCTGATCGTCCACCGCGACCCAGAGGTCGTTCGCAGGGTTGGGGATCACCTCCCTCACGACGCCGAGAACCCGGCCAGATCCGGTCCGGACCTCGCACCCCTCGAGCTGATGCGCCCACCATTCCCCCTCTTCGAGTTCTGGGAGCCAGGATTCGGGCACGACGAGGACGGCGCCACGGAGCCTCTCGGCGGCGCTCCGATCGGCGATGCCGTCGAACTTCACGAGCAGCTTCCGACCGTGTCGTCGGCTCGATCCGATGGTCAGGGCGGCGCCGTCCTCACGCAAGACGATGCCGCCGGCGGCCCATCGATCGGGGTTGTCGGAGCGATTCTGGACGGAGACGTCACCGCGGAGACCGTGGACGCCGGTCACGACGCCGACGACGACGGTCGGCTCGTCCACCTCAGTCTTCGATGTCCACCATGGCGCCGTGTCCCTGGCGCTGGGCGGCCGCACGGACCACCGTTCGGATCGCCTTCGCGGTCCGGCCGCCTCGGCCGATGACCTTGCCCATGTCTTCGGGGGCGACCCGAACACGATAGCGCGGCCCGCGCTCGTCGAATGTCTCCTCGATGGTGACCGCGTCGGGCTCGTCGACCAACTCCTGCACGAGGAACTCGACGAGATCTTTCACGGGTCCTCGGTGGCGGGCGCTTCCTCGGTGGCGGCAGAGCCCTCGGTGGCAGGCGCTTCCTCGGTGGCGGGCGCTTCCTCTTCGGCGACGGCGGCCTCAGGCGCGGCCTCCTCGACGGCGGCGGGCGCGTCGTCGACCGCCTCGACCGCCTCGGCGGCGCTCGCCTCCACGGCCTCCGGCTCGGGTTGGGGCTCGGCGGGCGCTTCCTCGACGGGCGCGCCGACGGGTTCGGCCGCCGCGGCCTCGGCCTTCTGCTTCGCCTTCTTGGAGACCTTCGGCTTCTCCGGTCGCTCCTTGGCGGGTTCGAGCGCGGCCGATGGGCGCTCCTTCACGAACTCGTCCCATATGCCGATCTTGTTCATCAGGTTGCGGACCTGGTTCGACGGCTGCGCGCCGACCCGAAGCCAGTGCAGCGCGCGCTCCTGATCGATCTCGATCACGCTCGGATCGTCGAGCGGGTGGTACTTGCCGATGTTCTCGATGAAGCGGCCGTCGCGGGGGCTCCGCTGGTCGGCCACCACGACGCGGAAGAACGGGCGCTTGTTCGAACCCATCCTCCGCAGCCGGATCCTCGTCGTCATCTCCGCGTGTCCTCTCGCTAGCGCTTCGGCCCTCTCGACGTCTTCGGCGGCATCGAAAGCATGCCCGGAAGGCCCTTCCCGCCGCCCATCATCGTCCGCATCATCTTCCTCGCGCCATCGAAGTCCTTGAGGAGCGTATTGACGTCGGAGGTGGTGGAGCCCGCCCCGCGGGCGATCCGCAGGCGGCGAGACCCGGAGATGATACCGGGATTCCGCCGCTCGTCCGGCGTCATGGACAAGATGAGGGCCTCGGCCTGACGGAGCTTCCCCTCATCCACCTGATCGGCGATCTCCTTGAACGCGTTCTTCCCTCCCGGCATCCCCGGGAGCATCTTCAGCAGATCTTGGATCGGGCCGAGCTGACGCATCTGTCGCAGCTGCGCGAGGAAGTCCTCGAGGGTGAAGGCGCCCTGAAGGAGCTTCTCGGCGGAGGCCTTCGCCTCATCGGCATCCAGCTTCTCGCCGGCCTTGTCGATGAGGCTCAACACGTCCCCCATCCCCATGATCCGGCCGGCGAGTCGGTCGGGATGGAACTCCTCCAGATCCTCGGGCTTCTCCCCCACGCCGGCGAAGAAGACCGGGCGGCCCGTCACGGCCGTGATCGAGAGGGCCGCGCCACCTCGCGCGTCTCCGTCGAGCTTCGTGAGGATGAACCCGGTCGTGTCGACCTCGTTCAGGAACGCGCGGGCCTGTACGACGGCGTCCTGTCCCGTCATCGCGTCACATGCCATGAGGACGTGATCGGGCTTCACGACGTCGCGGATGCGGCGAGCCTGCTTCATCATCTCGGCGTCGACGTGCAGGCGCCCCGCGGTGTCGACGATCACGACGTCGCACCCCCTTCGCTCCGCTTCCTTCAGCCCGCTCTTCGCGACCTTCACGGGGTCGCGACCCTCGGAGACCACGGGGACGCCCACCTCGTCACCCAGGGTGGACAGCTGCTCCACCGCGGCGGGTCGCTCCAGGTCCGCTGCCACGAGGAGGGGCCGCCGGCCGTCCTTCTTCAGCCGAAGAGCGAGCTTCGCGCACGCGGTCGTCTTCCCCGAACCCTGCACGCCCGCCATCATGACGACGGCGATCCGGCCCGAAGGCAAGACGAACTTCCGATACTCCCCGCCGAGCGTCTCCTGGAGCTCGTCGCGAACGATCTTGACCACCTGTTGCGCGGGCGTGAGGCTCTTCATCACCTCTTCGGAGAGGGCTCGGGCACGCACCCGTTCCAGGAAGGCGTCCGCCACCTCCACAGCCACGTCTGCCTCGAGCAGGGCCGTCCTCATGTCTGCGAGGGCGTTGTCCACCTGCTTGGGATGGAGCTTGCCTCGAGAGCGGAGTTTCTTGAACGTGCCGTCGAGCTTGTCGGTAAGGGTGTCGAACATCGCGCGATCTTCCGTCGGGCCACTCGTGCGCGCCGGTACCCGGCCCAAGGCCCCGGCGGAAAGAGGAATCCTACTCGGCCGGTGCGGCGTCCTCGGGTCCGAGGACCTCTTCGACGGCTTGGAGGAGCGCGATGGGGCTGAACGGCTTGGTGAAGTAGTGATCGGCACCACCCGCCATCGCGGCGGCCCTGCCTTCCTCCCCCGTGGCGGTCACGACGATCACGCGGACCTTCGAGTTGCCGGGGTCCCTCTTCACCGCGGCGAGCACGTCGGGTCCGGAGATCCCGGGGATGCTCATGTCGAGCAGCACGAGGTCGGGCGGTTCCGACTGCACGGCAGCGAGTGCCTGATCGCCGTCGGAGGCCTCATCGATGTCGAAGCCCTCACCTTCGAGCACGAGACGCATCGCCTCTCGCATCGTCGGATGATCCTCGACGATCAGGATCCGCACGCTCACGACGCAAGGATCCGATCTGCGAACACGCCGGCCCTGAACGGCTGGAGATCATCGAGCCCTTCGCCCGTGCCGACGAGCCGCACGGGAACGCCCAGTTCCTCGCGGACCGCCAGCACGACGCCGCCCTTCGCGGTGCCGTCCAGCTTCGTCAGCACGATCCCCGACACGTCCACCGCTTCCGTGAAGGCCCTGGCTTGGGCGATCCCGTTCTGGCCGGTCGTCGCGTCGAGCACGAGCAGGGTTTCGGCGACCGTGGCGCCCCCCTTCTCGACGACCCGGCCGATCTTCCGGAGCTCATCCATCAACGGGGTCTTCGTGTGCAGGCGCCCAGCCGTGTCCACGATGAGGATGTCGGCATCTCGTGCGATGGCAGACGTGACGGCGTCGAACACCACCGCGCCCGGATCGGCGCCTCGCTCTTGGGAAACGAGATGGGCACCGGCTCGCACCGCCCAGACGTCGAGTTGCTCGCCGGCGGCGGCACGGAACGTGTCGGCGCCGGCCAGGCTCACGGTGTGTCCCTCGCCGACGAGCCGGCGAGCGAGCTTCCCGATGGTGGTCGTCTTCCCCGAGCCGTTGACCCCGACCACCATGATCACCCCCAGGCCTTCGTCCGGGAGCGACAGGCGCGAGTCCGGACCCAAGATCGCGACCATCTCCTCACGGAGTAGCGCTTCGGCATCGGCGTCACGCGACCAGCGGGCGCGGACTCGCTCGACGAGCTCCGAAGCCGCCGTGGGGCCGACATCGGCCTTCAGCAGGATGTCGTGGAGCGCGCGCCACCCATCCTCGCCGGCATCCCTGGACAACAGGGATCGGACACGTGCCCCGAGCCGCTCGCGGCGCTCGGGCGAGGGCGCTTCGACCGCGGGGATGGAGATCTCGGTCTTCGGCCCACCCTGAAGTCGCTCGGCTTCTTTCCGGGCGGCCGTGAGGCGGAAGAAGATGAATCCCAGGGCGACACAGACGAACAGGACGGCGACGACGATCTCCACGCCTGGACGCTAGCCGACAGGCTCGGTCTCCGGCACGTCCACCCGTTCCGGAGCGGCTTCACCCTCGGCGTTGTCGGAGGCAAGGTCATCGGGTTGCTCGAGCCGTTGGCAGAGGATCTTCGTGGTGCCGTCCTTGTTGAGCGAGACCCCGTACATCATCGACGCGATCTCCATCGTGCGCTTCTGGTGCGTGACGATCATGACCTGCGCGTCGCGTGCGAACCCCGCCACCAACCGGAGGAACCGGTGGAGGTTGAGATCGTCGAGCGCCGGCTCCACCTCGTCCATGAGATAGAACGGGGACGGGCGCGCCGTGAAGATCGCGAAGAGGAACGCGAGCGCCGCGAGGGATCGTTCGCCGCCCGAAAGCAGCGAGATCCGCTTGACGCGCTTGCGACCGGGACTCGCCTCGATCTCGATCCCTGCCTCGAGGGGGTTGGCGGGATCCGTCAGCACCAGCCGCCCCTCACCACCGGGGAACAGCTCCTTCACCAGTCGCTCGAACTGCGTCGCGACGTCGCGGAACGCGGAGTCGAACGTCTCCTGGATCTCATGATCCACCTGCGCCACCAGCTCGAGGAGATCCCGGCGGGCCTTCCTGATGTCGTCCAGCTCCCGCTGCATGAAGTCGTGCCGTTCCTGGACGACCTCGAACTCTCCGGTCGCGAGCAGGTTGACCCGGCCGAGGAGGCCGAGCCGCCGCTGGACCAGCTCGCTCGCCTTCTCGAGCGACGGGACCGAGTCATCTGCCGTGAGCATGGCGAGCGCCGACTCCGGCTCGAGTGCGTATCCCTCGCGCAGCAGACGCTCCGCGTCGCGGACCCTCCGTTCGATGTCCCCGCGGAGACGATCATCTTCCTCGTAGGTCTCGCGCAACCTGTCGAGCTCGGTCGATGCGTCGCGCCACGACTTGTTGATCTCGGCTTCTCGGGACGCTGCCGCGCGCTCTTCCGCGGCCGCGGCGTCCCGCTCGTCCGCGGTCGCGGTCGCCTCTTCGTCGGCGCGGGTGGCTGCCTGCTCGGCCTCCGCCCGCGCCGCCTCCGCTTCTTCGAGCTCGGCTCGAAGCTGTTGCGGATCGTGCGCCGATGCCTCGTCTCGCTCGGTTCGCAACCTCGCGCGTCGCGCGTCCAAGGACGCGCGATCGCGCCGGAGCGTCTCGACCGCCACGCGCGCCTGGACCGGAGGCTGTGGCAGGGGTGGGAGCTCGGGGATGTCATCAGGTCCGGCGGGCCCCAGCTCTGCGAGCCGGTCGCGAGCGGCGGCCTGGGTCTCGCGAACGGTCCCGAGCCGCTCCGAGAGCAGCTCTTCCTCCTTGCCGATGGCCGTGAGGTCGTGCCCGAGGGTGGCGAGGCGCTCCGCGGCGGTCGTGATGTCGGCGTCGGCGGCCTCGATCTGCTGGTTCAGGAACTCGATCTCCTCCCCTGCCTCACCGAGTCGCTGGCGCTGCGGCTTCAACCTGTTGCGGGTCCCCGCCAGATCGTGGGCGAGGACCTGGAGCTCCGCCCGGATCTCGCGCCCGCGGGTATCGATCTCCTTCGGCGTGTGGATCACCGCGGGTCCGACGAGGGAGCCGTCCGGAGTGACGAACGAGGCACCTGGGTGCGCGGCCTGCTTCTCGGCCGCTTCCTCGATCGAGGCGGCCAGATAGACATCGCGCAGGACCGTACTCACGATCCCTCGGGCGGCCGGATCCGCATCCACCGCCGAGAGCAGTGGACGTTCGCCCGACAGCCCCTGGGTGACCGGTCCGCCGGCGGCGATGGCGAGGATCGCTCCGTCACCGTCCGGGGCAGCGGCGATCGCCTCGTCCCGGTCTTCGTACACCACCGCATCGGCCAGCGGACCGAGGGCCGAAACGAGGGCTCGCTCGAGGCCCTCCGAGGCCCGCACGAGATCCTTCAGGGCACCCGCCGCGCGATTCCGATGGGTCTTGAGGAAGCGCGACCCGGCCGTCTCCTCGATGTCACGTCGACGCGCCTCCAAGAGCTCGAGGCGCGTCTGCTGCCGTCGCTCGATGTCTTCGAGTTCCTCGACCTTCTCGGTCGCCTGGCGCCGCTCGGCTTCCAGCTGCGTACGACGTTCCGCGAGCGGAGAGGTCTGGCCGTCGAGACGCTCGATATCTGCCTCGATCTCCTCTCGCTCCGCGTAGAGGCCTGCGCTGCGCTCGCGTGCCACGCGCAGCTCCGCTTCGAGCCGGTCGTGCTCCCGTTCGCCGGAGGAGATCGCTCGCTCCAGCGCTTCCATCTCCACGCGCCGCCCCGCGGCCTCCTCCCCGGCTCGCCGGCGGAGCTCGTCCACCTCACGCCGGTGCTGATCGGCGTCTCGGAACGCGCCTTCCGCCTCGTCGAGCTCCCGTTCACGTCCGGCGAGCTCTCCCACGGTCCGCTCAAGATCCGCCTCGACCCGCGCGAGCTCCGCCTCGATCGCGTCGAGCCGAGCCGCGCGGCCCGCCTGGGAAGCGAGCTCTTCTCGCGCTCCCGCCTCACGATCGAGGGCGCTCCGGAACGCCTGGTCCGCCTCGGACCGGTCGGCCTGCGCGGAGCGGAATCGGAGCTCGCTCTCCGCGAGCTTCCTGGCGGCGGCGGCCCGCGCGTCCGCACCCGCGAGCACCTCGGTGTCGAGCGCGTCCAGCCGGGCACGGGCTTCCTCTCGCTTGCCCACGCCCTCGTCCCAGCCACCCTTCCGACGGTCGCGCTCCGCGAGCAGTCCCCGCAGGCGTGCCGCGGCGAGTTTCCGTGAGAGCTCCTCGGCCTGCTCGGTCAGCGTCTCGTGCTTCTTGGCCATCTCGGCTTGTTGCCGCAGTGGCTTCAGCTGTCGCTTGAGCTCTGACATCACGTCCTGGAGCCGCAGCAGATCCTGGTCCAGTCCGGCCAGCTTGCGCTCGGCGCGCTCCTTCCGGCGGCGGTGCTTGGCGATGCCGGCCGCCTCCTCGATGTACTTCCGCCGCTCCTCGGGCCGGGAGAGGAGCACTTCCTCGAGCTGGCCCTGCCCGACGACGGTATGCAGGGCCCGCCCGATCCCCGACTCCGACAGGAGCTCCTGGACGTCGAGCAGCCGGACGAGCTTGCCGTTGATCCGGTATTCGCTCTCCCCCGAACGGAAGATCGAGCGGCTGACCTCGATCTCGGACATGGGAACCGGGATCAGACCGACCTCGTTGTCGATCACCAGCTTGACCTCGGCCATCCCGAGGGCGGGACGGCTGGGCGTCCCCGCGAAGATGACGTCGGCCATCTGCCCGCCTCGGAGCGCGCGTGGACCCTGTTCACCCAACGCCCAGCTGATCGCATCGACCAGGTTCGACTTGCCGGATCCGTTGGGGCCCACGATCACACTGACGCCGGGGATGAACTCGAGGACGGTCTTGTCCGCGAAGGACTTGAACCCGCGGATCTGGATCTGTCGCAAGAACATGCGACGCGATGCTAACAGTGGTCCTCTTCCGGACCGGGTAACGGAGTGCGCATTTCCCGCTACGAGATGTGGAACGCGGACTCTCCGGCCGGAGCCTCGTCGACGATGTCGATCCGATCCACACGCGCGAGCGGCGGGCCCTCACGACACCAGCTCACCATCTGTGCGACGGCGGGATCGGTCCCCTCGAAGACGGCCTCGACCCCCCCGCTTGGGACGTTCCGGATCCACCCTCCCACTCCGAGATGGTCGGCTCGCTCCGCGCACGAGGCTCTGAAGAAGACGCCCTGCACCCGACCGGAGAGACGGACCCGAACCCGACGCATCGATCGATGGTCGCACACCACCCGCCGGTCTCGGCGCTACGCTGGCCGGGCGATGCAGGGCAGCGGGAGTCGCTACGACCGGGAGACGGCGCTGGTCGTCGTCGACATGCAGAACGACTTCGCGGATCCCGCGGGCTCGTTGTACGTCCACGAAGGGGAGGCCGTCGTCCCCGTCGCCAACGATCAGATCGCGGAGGCGGGATCAGCGGGGTCGTTCGTGGTCTTCACGCAGGACTGGCATCCGGAGACGACGCTTCATTTCGAGAAGGACGGCGGACTGTGGCCCGTCCATTGCGTGCACGACACGTGGGGGGCGATGTTCCATCCGGATCTTCGGGTCGGCGAAGCGGTCGTTCGCAAGGGGACCCAAGGAGAAGACGGTTACAGCGCGTTCAGCGTCCGGGATCCTCGCAGTGGCGATACGGCCCCCACGATCCTCCACGGCCTCCTCGCGGAGCACGGCGTCCGACGGATCGTGATCTGCGGGCTCGCCACCGATTTCTGCGTAGTGGAAACGGTGACGGATGCTCGTGAGCTCGGCTACCCGGTCACGGTCCTGCGCGATGGGGTTCGGGCGGTCGATCGGAAGGCGGGCGCCGGCGATCGCGCACTCCAACGGATGCGGGAGGCCGGAGCCGAGCTCATCTGAGAGGTCTCCGCCGGCGCCGCGAGCCCGTCAGCTCTGGCACTGCGGACAGAAGTAGGACGTGCGCTGGGAGACCTTCACCGTCTGGATCGGCGTCCGGCATCGTCGACATGGCTCGCCCTCGCGCCCGTAGACCTTGAGCTCCCCCTGGTACTCACCCGGCTTGCCGAAGAGGTCGACGTACGCCTCGTCGTCCAGCGTGGTGCCTCGCATCTTGATCGCGTCCTGCACCGTCTCTTGGATCGCCCGGTAGAGGCGGCGCACCTCCTGGGAGGAGAGCGTGTCCGACAACCGGTCGTAGCGGATCCCGGCCGCGAACAAGACTTCGTCCGAGTAGATGTTCCCGAGCCCGCTGATGAACTTCTGGTCCATCAGCAGCTGTTTCATCTTGGCGCCGCGCTGCGCGAGCAGGTATTGGAAGGTGGGCCACGTGAAGACCTGGTCGAGCGGGTCGATCGCGATGTGCTGGAGCTCCTTGACCTTCCCGAGCTCGTCGGCACTGGTGACGAACATCTCACCGAAGGTGCGCGGATCGATGAACCGGAGGTCACCGCCCTGCTGGAACGTGAGGACCACGTGGGTGTGAGGCTCGATGGCGACCCGGCCGTTGCCCCTTTGGAACTGGCCGCTCATCCCGAAATGGGTCACGAGCGCATCCCCCGAATCCAGGTGTAGCAACACGTACTTGCCACGGCGCTCCACCTTCGACAGCTTGCGACCCTCGAGACGCGACGTGAAGTCCTTGCGCTTCCCGTGCCGGCGGATCACGCGCATGGCGTTGCGGGAGCTTTTCACCTCCGCCGTCTTGATCCGGCGACCCACGACGTCCTTCTCCAGGTCCCGCCGCATCACCTCGACCTCCGGAAGCTCCACCGTCCCCCCTAGGCTCCGACTCGCTCGGAGATGTGGTCGAACGCCTCGCGGGCGGCCCGCTGTTCGGCCTCCTTCTTCGACTTGCCGACGCCCACGCCCAGTCCCTCGCCGCTGAGGAACACGGTCGCCGTGAACTCCTTCTCGTGGTCGGGACCGCGCTCGCCCAAGCGGTACTCCGGCATGGTGTGCAGTTCCCGAGAGGCGAGCTCTTGCAGGATCGTCTTGTAGTCGCGGTCGCCCTCGCCGCGGGCATACGCCTCCATGAGCGGGCGGAAGAGCCGCTCGATCAGGCGGCGAGTCTCATCGAGTCCGAGATCGAGGTAGACCGCCCCGAAGACGGCCTCGAGCGCATCGGCCAGGATGCTCGCCTTGTCCCTGCCACCGCTCTGCTCCTCCCCTTTGCCGAGCCGGACCAGTTCCCCCAGTCGGAGGGAGCGGGCCACCTCGGCGAGCGCCTGCGCGTTCACAATCGCCGCCCGCAGCTTCGCGAGCTCACCCTCGGGCATGCTCGGGAACGCTTCGTAGGCCATGTCCGTGACGACGAGCCCGAGAACGGAGTCACCAAGGAACTCGAGCCGCTCGTTGGTGGAGTCCACCCCGTGCTCGAACGCGTACGAGCGGTGAACGAGGGCGGTCTCGCGCAGCTCCTCGTCGTGGAATCCGATGCCCAATGCTTCGTCCAGCGCCTCCGGCGCGGGGAGCGACGACATCTCCGGCGGCGTCACGCCGTCACTCGACCTCGACGGCCTGACGGCCCGCGTAGTAGCCGCAGTTGCCGCACACCCGGTGCGGGAGCTTGGGCTGGTGGCACTGAGGACATTCCGAGTACGGGGGCGGCTTCGCCTTCCAGTTGGCCGCGCGCTTGTCCCCCGCGTCTTGCTCTGCTTCTTCTTCGGGACCGCCATCTCGTCATCCCTTCGGTCTTGACTCGCGTGTGGGGTCATGAGCGGGTCCGTCATCCGGCCCTTGATCGCTCACGTGTTGGTTCCACTCTTCGAGGAGTGCCTCGAGCCCGTCCCATCGAGGATCGATCTCGGACTCCGTGCAGGTGCACTCGCCGAGGTTCAGGTCGCCACCGCACCTGGCACACAGCCCGCGACAATCGGGCCGGCAGACCGGTGCGAACGGCAGCTCCACCCCGATCGCGTCGCGGAACATCTGCTCCGGGTCGAGGAATCCCTCGGGATCCAGCGGGTATTCGTCCGAGTCCTCGTGCGGGAACGGAGCGAAGAGCTCGCGGAGCTCGACGGTGAATCCCTGCTCGAATTCCTTCAGACATCGGGCGCACCGAAGCGAGAGGGAGCCCTGGAGCCGGCCGCTGGCGAGGATGCCCTCCGCGAGCGATTCGAGGATCAGCTCTCCGGTGACGGGGGTGTCCTCGCTGAGGCCCGCGAGCTCTGTGGCGAGGTCGTCGATCGTGCCGGAGACCTGCTCCGACTTGGAGGCGCCGGACCTGCCCACGAGATCGCGCACGTCGATGGCCCCGATCACCGCTCCTCCTCTTCATCGAACAGCTGCCCCTCCTCCTGGGGCCGAGCGAACTCGGCCTCGGCGGCGGTCGCCGGTCCCCGGAGACGTTCGCGACCGACCTCCACCTGGTCGAGGGTGCGGTTCAGCGACTTCGTCGATCCTTGCGAGGCCTCCCAGGATCTTCCGGAGAGAGATCTCGAACTGCGCGAGCTTGGCGTCGACGTAGTCCTCCGCCTCGGAGCGCATGACGCGGGCGCGCTCCTCCGCCTCCGAGACGACACGGTCGGCCTCCGTGGTCGCCCGCGCGACGATCTCCTCCTTGCGAGCCATGCGGAGCTGTTCCTCGTGCGCTTGCTCGACGATCCGCTCGCCTTCCTCGCGCGCCTTCCCGAGGAGCTCCTCCCGATCCCGCACGATCCATCGAGCGCGCTTGATCTCCTCGGGGAGCGACTCCTGCATCTCGGCGATCATCTCGAGGACCTCGTCGCGATTGACCAGCACGGAGGAGGACAGGGGCATCGACTTGGCTTCGCGGATCAGCTCCTCGATCTGCTCGAGTCGTGCGGCGAGGTCCATCAGCGCTCGTCCAATCGGTCGGCGAGCGCGACCCTCACGTGATCGGGGACGAGTCCCGAGACGTCTCCCCCGAGTTGCGCAACCTCTTTCACCAGCGACGACGATAGGAACGACCACTTCGGGCTCGTCGACATGAATAAGGTCTCGACGCCCGCGAGACGATGGTTCATCTGCGCCATCTGGATCTCGTATTCGTAGTCGGAGACCGCTCGGAGACCCTTGACGATCACGGCGCCGTTGCCCTGGGTCCGCGCGAGGTCGACGAGCAGTCCCCGGAACGTGACCACGGTGACGTTGGGCATGCCGGAGCATGCCTCCTTCAGCATCGCCACCCGCTCCTCGAGGGAGAACATCGGCTGCTTGGAGGGGTTCTCCAGCGCGCCGACGACCACCGTCTCGAAGGTCTCGGATGCCCTACCGATGATGTCGAGGTGACCGTTCGTCACGGGATCGAACGTCCCCGGACACAGGGCGGTCAGGCCCATCACACCTCCATGTCCCCTGGCAGGTCTCGTGACCGGAACAACGTGACGACACTGTCCCCGTAGGACAGTCGTCTCGCGACCGCCCAGTGTAGCGGAATCACAAGGTTGGAACTCCTCGACCCCCGGCTGAGCACCACGGTGAAACCCTCTCTGAGCAGCGGTTTCACACCGAGAACGCCAAGGACGGGGTCCAGCTCGGCCTGGCCGCCCTCGTACGGTGGGTCCAGGAACACGATGTCGAACCACTCGGGTTCCTCGGGCGCGCGCTCCAGGAATCGACGGACGTCTGCGCGCACGACGACCGCCCGGTCATCCAGGCCTGTGCGAGCGAGGTTCTCCCGCACGGCGCGCACGGCGGTCGGGCTCTTGTCCACGAACACCGCTGCCTTGGCACCCCGGGACAACGCCTCGATCCCCAGGGCACCCGTGCCCGCGTACAGATCCAGCACGCGGGCATCGTCCACTAGCTCGCCGAGGCTCGAGAAGAGTCCTTCCCGAGCCCGGTCGGACACGGGACGGACCCCCGCCGGCACGCGGACGAGTCGAGTCCCTTTCGCGCTGCCGGCGATCACCCGCATCGACGCGAGGATAGAGCGGTCGGAGGCAGAAGACGCCGCGAACGGTGGGCCGCTGGACGCGTCAGGCGCTGAAGAGCCAGGCGATCGAGTCCTCGAAACGGTCGCGAAGCTCGTCGAGGAGCCTCGGATGACGCTCGAGCGACGGGTCTTCCTCGATGTGGGCGAACGCCCGAGCTCTCGCCCGCTTCACGAGGTCGAGGTCCTCGGACAACCGCGCGAGCTTCAGGTCGGGCATCCCCGACTGCTTCGTATCGAAGAGCGTCCCCTCGCCGCGCAGGCGGAGATCCTCGTCCGCCAGTTCGAATCCGTCCGTCGTGCGGACCATCGCCTCGATCCGCGCGCGGGCTTCGAGGTTGGTTGCCTCGGACTCGTCGAACAAGACGCAGTACGACACGTGCGCGCCTCGACCGATCCGCCCCCGAAGCTGATGGAGCTGCGCGAGACCGAACCGCTCCGCGTTCTCGATCAGCATCACGGTCGCGTTCGGCACGTCGACGCCGACCTCGATCACGGTCGTCGAGATGAGCACGTCGGCGCGGCCGGAACGGAAGTCCTCCATCACGCGCTCCTTGTCCTTCGGCCGCATCTTGCCGTGGAGCAGCTCGACCCGAAGATCGGGGAATATCTCCGTGGCGAGCCGCTCGGCTTCGGCCTCCGCCGCGCGCACCTGTGTCCGGTTCCCCTCGTCGATCGCCGCACACACCACGAAGGCCTGGCGTCCGGCGCGAACCTCGCGCCGGACGAGGTCATAGGCGGTGGCACGCTCCGGATCGGAGCGCGCCGCCGCCGTCCCGATCGGCTGTCTGCCCTTCGGCATCTCGTCCAGCACGACGACGTCGAGGTCCCCGTAGTAGGTGAGCGCCAGCGTCCGCGGGATCGGCGTCGCGGTCATGATCAACACGTCGATCTCACCATCTCCCTTCCCCTTGAGCGCCATCCGCTGGTGGAGGCCGAAGCGATGTTGCTCGTCGACGACGGCGATCGAGAGGTCGCGGAACGTGACGGCCTCCTGCACGAGCGCGTGGGTCCCGATGACGAGATCGACGCTTCCGTCGGCGATGCCTGCGAGGATGCGCGCCCGGTCCTTCCCGGTGACGGCCGAGGTCAGGAGGGCGTAGGTCAACGCCTCCGGTGCGGGGTCGGTCCCCGTCCCCTCGAGCGGATCGAGCAGCGAGCGCTGGCCCTCGGGCGCCTTGGCGGCGGCAGGAGCAGCATCGAGAAGATCGACCGCCCCCACGCCCGCGAGGAGCGCCTCGACCGAGCGCGCGTGCTGTCCGGCGAGGACCTCGGTGGGGGCCATGATCGCGGCCTGATGCCCGGACTGGATGGCCACGAGGCTCGCGTGCACCGCCACGAGGGTCTTTCCCGATCCCACGTCGCCCTGGAGGAGGACGTTCATCGGGCGTGAAGCGCCCATCGCACCCCCGACCTCCTCCACCGCGCGGATCTGCGCCTTCGTGGGCTCGAACGGCGTGGTGGCGAGCAGGCGATCGGTGAGTTCGCCCTCGGTTCGGTGCGCGACCCCGGTCCGCTCAGACTCCAGCCGATGCTTCCGGAACGCGACCCCCAGCTCGAGGGTGAACAGCTCGTCGAACTTCAGGCGTTCGACGGCCCGCGCCAGCTGATCGGCGTCCTCGGGGAAGTGCACTCGGCGGAGCGCCGTGTCGAGATCCTGCAGGTGCTCGGCCTGGATCAGCTCGGAGGGCATCGGGTCGGCGATCGGCGGCAGCTGCTCGAGCGCGGAGAACACGAGCTCGCGGATCGTCCGGGTCGTGATGCCTTCCGAGGCGCGGTGGACGGGTGTGATCCGCCCGGTGTGCACCAGGTCTCGCTCCTCGCCGCCGAGGATCTCCGCCTCCTGGTTCCCGAGCTGGAGACGGCCCCGATATCGGGTGACTGTGCCCGAGACGGCGACCTCGAGGCCTTCCTTATAGATCCCGGCCGCCCACGGCTGGTTGAAGTACGTCAGGTCGAGGTAGCCGGTGCCGTCGGTGATCGTGATGGTCACCATCGACCGCCGCTGCCGGGTCAGCCTCTTGGTCGACTTGTGGACGCGGGCGATCACGGTGGCCTGCTGTCCGATCCGAAGGTCGCCGATGCGCTCCACGGCCGATCGGTCGATGTAGCGACGCGGGTAGTGTCGGAGGAGATCGCCCACCGTCCGGATCCCCATGCCGGCGAGGACGAGATGGGCCTCCTCGCCCTTCTCCCGGAGGCCGGTCCGTCGCGTTGCCAGCTTCCGGTCCACGAGCAGGACCGGGGTATCGAGCGCGAGAGCTGAGAGAGAGGCGGGCACTTCCGTGAACGGTTCTACCATCCTCGTATGACCTCTCGATGGCTCCTGATGCTCATCGCCGGGATCTCGTTGCTCGTCTCCTGCGAGGCCGAGCAGGTGAAGGAACCCCCGGCCGGGACCGTCCCCGCGCAGAACGCCACCGAGGCCGCCCTGCTGCCCGAGTTCGCCGACGCCCTCCCGACGGCGGACCCGGAGACCTTCCAGAGGCTCCTGGGCCAGCTCGAGGGGACGCCGGTGCTCGTCAACTTCTGGGGGTCATGGTGCCCACCCTGTCACGAGGAGATGCCCCGGCTCGTGGCCGCCCACCACGAGTTCGGCGACCGGGTGCAGTTCCTCGGCGTCGACATCATCGATTCGAGGATCGAGGCGAGGGCCTTCATGGAGGAGTTCGGGATGACCTTCCCGAGCGTGTTCGACGTGCCGGACGCGATCAAGACCTCGCTCGGCCAGTTCGGCCAGCCGGTCACGGTGTTCTTCCGCGCGGACGGCACCTTCTCCTTCGCGTACACGGGCCCGATCTCCGAGGACGACCTGCGCCGTCACCTGAAGGCGATCGCCGCGTAGTCTGGCCCATCCGAACGCGCTCTCCCCTGGTAGCCTCGACGCACCTATGGCAGCCGTCTGTGACATCTGTGGGAAGAAACCCTGGTTCGGCAAGTCGGTGACGTTCTCGCACAAGCGGAACAACCGCCGATGGGACCCGAACATCCAGCGCGTCCGCGCGCTCGTCGACGGGACGCCGAAGCGCGTGAACGCGTGCACGAGCTGTATCAAAGCCGGGCGCGTCACCCGCATCCCGCAGCGCGCGTCGTAGCTCGCTCAGTCCCTCGGGATCGGCCACAGCTGGTCGACGGGACCGATCCCTTCCCCCAACGGAAGCGCGTGTCGGATCGCCTCCGTGACGAACACCTTCCCGGCGCGGACCGCATCGAGGAGTGGCGCTCCCCGAGCGAGATGCGCCGTGATCGCCGCGGAGAGCGTGCAGCCGGTCCCATGGGTATGCGGCGTGTCGATCCGCTCGGCATCGATCCACTCCTCGAGATCTCCCTCGACGAACAGATCGGTCGAGCGGTCGCCCTCGAGGTGTCCGCCTTTGACGAGGACGGCGCGCGGTCCGAGCCGGAGGATGGCGCCGGCAGCCCGTCGCATGTCGTCGCGGTCCTGCACGTCGACGCCTGCCAGGCCGGCAGCCTCCGGGAGGTTGGGCGTCACCAGGGTGGCCAGCGGGAGGATGAGCCGCTTGAGCGATCCGACGGCGTCTGCCGCGAGCAGGAGATGACCGTGCTTCGAGACGAAGACCGGATCCACGACGAGGTGAGGGAGGCGCGTCTCCTCGATCGCCTCGGCAGCGGCCTCGACGATGGGGGCGGACGCCAGCATGCCGGTCTTCGCCGCATCGACCCCGATGTCCCCGGCCACGGAGCGGATCTGCTCTGCGACGACGGAAGGCGAGAGCTCCTCGACGTCGGACACGCCCTTCGTGTTCTGCACCGTGACCGCGGTGATCGCGGTCATGCCGAACACACCCAACGCGCTGAACGTCTTGAGGTCCGCCTGGATCCCCGCCCCTCCGCCGGAGTCGGAGCCGGCGATCGTGAGCGCCCGCGGCCTCATCCCGACCACGACGGTGCGCGTGTCACCGGAAGTGATCCCACCCTTCCACCGCCCCTTCCGCGATCAGTGGCCCTTCCGTCCCGTCCTCGTGGACGCCGAGGAGCCCTCCGTCGCTCTTGGCATCGATGATGCCGCCGATGTCGCTGAGCGACACCCCGAACCCCTCCCGGAGCTCTGACCTCGCCTCCTCGACCGCGTCGAGGTCCGGAAGGGTCGCCAGCAGCTCGTAGTCCTCGCCGCCACCCAGCGCCTCGGCTGGCGTCGCGGCGGGATGGACCGGGATGCTCGTGATCTCGACGCGGCCGCCCACGCCGCTGGCGTCGCACAGCCTCGAGAGATCGAGAGCAAGCCCATCCGAGATGTCGATCATCGAGGTGACCCCGTGACCGGCGAGGACACCCGCCTCGCCCACACGCGGGATGGGCCGCATGTACCGCTTGAGCGCGTCACGCTCCGCTTCCGACCAGGAGCGCTGCGAGGCGAGACGCAATCCGGCCGCCGAACCGCCGAGTGAACCCGTCACCACCAGGCGGTCGCCGGCCCGTGCGCCGTCCCGGCGCACGGCCCGGCCGGGTACCACCTCCCCGGTAAGTGTCACGACGATCGACAACTCGTCGCCCCGCGAGAGGTTCCCGCCCACCAGCGACAGGGCGAACTCGTCGCAGCACTCGCGCATCCCTCCGGCCAGCTCCACGACCCACGCTGCCTCGGTCGCTGCCGGGAGCGTGAGGCTGCAGAGCGCGAACCTGGGGCTCGCCGCCATCGCGGCGACGTCGCTGACGTTGACCGCGATGGCCTTGAAGCCGAGATCGCGAGGGGTCGTGAGCTCGGTCCGGAAATGGACCCCTTCCACCATGGCGTCCGTGGTCAGCACCAGTTCACCCGCACCGGATCGCACCACAGCGGCATCGTCGCCGGGACCCACGATCACTTCGGGCCCCGCCCCCGAGAGGACGCGGCGGATCGCCTCGATCAGTTGGTCTTCCGACAGGTCCATCTGGCCCCAGGTCTCGGCGGCGGCCGCCCTCGCATGCGGTCCGGGAGAGGCCGCCTGCACGTTCGCTAGACTTTAGGGGTTCTCCCGCCCATCCCACCTCGTTCCGCGCACCCACCGATGCAGGAGGCCCGAGTGGCAGACGTGTTCGTCAACCCGACCCCGGAGGAACTTCGCCGGTTCACCGAAGAGATGCCCGGATGCAGGATCACCGAGTTCGGAAACGTGAACGTCCAGACCAAGGTGCTCTCCAGGAGCGCCGGCAGCACGTTCGTCGTCGATCGCGCCTCGAGCGGGAAGACGATGACGCGGGAGGAGTTCGACGACATCGCCCGTCGACAGGACGAGTACGTCGCCGACAACGACATGATCCAGATCGACGGATGGATCGGGAACGACCCCACGCTCCGCACCCGCGCGCGTCTGCTGATGGAAAAGCGCTACGCGAACATCGCGGGCATGCAGCAGAAGCTCTACTTCGCTCGCGACGACGACGAAGAGCCCGAGGTCCAGGTCATCTACACGCCCGGTCTCGAAGCGCCCGGATACCCGAACGATCGCATCATCGCCGTCGATCTCGACCATCACGTGACCCGCGTCCTCAACTCGGACTACTTCGGCGAGTCGAAGAAGGGCGGCTTGCGGATGTGGAACGACATCGTCTTCGACAAGGGCGGCCTCGCCCTGCACGCGGGACTCAAGGTGATCCCGACCACCGCGGGTGACAAGGTCTTCCTGATCATCGGCTTGTCGGGCACCGGGAAGACGACGACCACGTTCACGACACAGAACGGCTCGAAGCCCATCCAGGACGACTTCGTCGGCCTGATGCCGGGCGGCCTGGCATATGGAACCGAGAACGGGTGCTTCGCCAAGACCTTCTCGCTGGATCCGGAGTTCGAGCCCTCGATCTACGGGGCGGTCACCAAACCCACCACCTATCTGGAGAACGTCTATCAGGACGACTCCGGCACGGTGAACTTCTTCGAGCAGAGCTACACGCAGAACGGACGGGCGGTCTTCGAGATGCAGGATCTGCTGGCGTTCGAGGACGCTCGCAACGTCGGACCCGTCGACTACCTGCTCATCTTGAACCGGAACGAGAACATCATCCCCGGGGTCGCGAAGCTCACCCAGGAGCAGTCGGCCGCCTACTTCATGCTGGGCGAGACCACGGGCACCTCGGCCGGAGGTGCCGACGAGGAGGGCAAGTTCCTCCGGGTGCCCGGCACCAATCCGTTCTTCCCGCTCCCCCACGGACTCCAGGGCAATCGCTTGCTCGAGCTCCTCGCGACCCATCCCATCGAGACGTACCTGCTGAACACCGGTCGGGTCGGGGGAACGGAGGCCGACGATCGTTCGAAGAAGGTCAAGATCCCGCACACCTCGGCGTGCGTGAAAGGGATCGCCGAGCAGACGATCGTCTTCGAAGAGGACCCGGACTTCCGCTATCTGGTGGCCACCGACGTTCCGGACTTCGACGACGTGGAGCTCCTGCGGCCCGTCCTCCTCTACGAGCGCACGGGGAGGATCGAGGAGTACCGCGGCATCGTCGAGCGATTGAAGGTGGAGCGGGTGGAGCATCTGCAGCAGTTCAGCGAGTTGTCCGAAGACATCATCAAGGCCGTCGGCTAGGCCTGCACTTCCCGAGCACCCTCTCGCGGCTACCGCACGTCTCGCGATGGTTTCCGCGCGCATACCCGAGGGGCCATTACGGTGGAGGGGCGCCACATAGCGAGGAGCGTCGATATGGATCACGCAACGCACGAGGGACACGACCACCCGACCGAGCACCCAGACGACGGCCACGGCGACCACGAGGGTCACGAGGGTCACGGCGGTCACGAGGGTCACGGCGGTCACGAGGGTCACGAGGGTCACGGCGGTCACGAGGGTCACGGCGGTCACGAGGGTCACGGCGGTCACGAGGGTCACGGCGGTCACGAGGGTCACGGCGGTCACGAGGGTCACGGCGGTCACGGCGGTCACGCCGCGATGTTCCGAGATCGGCTATGGATCAGCGTCGCGCTGACCCTCCCGGTCCTCGCCTTCTCCGAGATGATCCAGGACTGGCTCGGATTCACTCTGCCGGACTTCGTCGGCCGGGATCTCGTGGCGCCGATCCTCGGCACCGCCGTGTTCCTCTACGGCGGGCAGCCGTTCCTCACCGGCGGCGTGGAAGAAGCCCGCGCCCGGCGTCCGGGGATGATGCTGCTGATCGCCCTGGCGCTCACCGTCGCGTTCGGTGCGAGCGTGGCCAGCGCGTTCGGATGGCTCGATCTCGAGTTCTGGTGGGAACTCGCCCTGCTCGTCGACGTGATGCTTCTTGGTCACTGGATGGAGATGCGGGCGCTGGGGCAAGCGACCAGTGCACTCGAGGCGCTAGCCTCCCTCCTGCCCGACACCGCCGAGCGCGTCACCGATGGGAGCACCGAGGTCGTGGCGCTCAACGAGCTTCGCGCGGGGAACCTCGTCCTCGTCCGCCCCGGTGGTCGCGTGCCTGCCGACGGCGTGATCCTCGAAGGGGAAGCCGCTTTCGACGAGTCCTTGATCACGGGCGAATCCAGGCCGGTGACCAGGCGCGCGGGAGACCGGGTCGTGGCGGGCACGGTCTCGACCGATTCCTCGATCCGCGTGCGCATCACCGCGGTCGGCGAAGAAACCACGCTCGCCGGGATCCGCCGTCTCGTCGAGGAGGCACAGTCGTCGCGCTCACGTGCCCAGGCCCTCGCCGACCGAGCGGCGGCGCTCCTGTTCTACGTCGCGTTGGCATCCGCCGCGATCACGGTGGTCGCCTGGCTCGCGACGGGCGAGCCCGACCAAGCGATGGAGCGCACCATCACGGTGCTCGTGATCGCCTGCCCGCACGCGCTCGGTCTCGCGATCCCGCTCGTGATCGCGATCTCGACCTCCGCCTCCGCCCGGGAGGGGATCCTCATCAAGGATCGGCTGGCGCTGGAGCGGATGCGAACCGTCGACACAGTGTTGATGGACAAGACCGGAACCCTCACGACCGGCACACCTGCGGTGAGAGATGTGATCGTCGATGACGTCGATCGGGACTCGATCCTTTCGCTCGCCGCCGCGGTGGAAGCCGAGAGCGAACATCCGTTGGCCCGGGCGATCGTCGAGGAGACCCGCCGACGAGGGATCGCGATCCCTGAGGCGTCCGGATTCCGATCGATGGCAGGTCGAGGCGTCCGGGCGGTCGTGGATGGGTCCGAGGCCGCCGTGGGTGGCCCGGCGCTCCTCCACGAGCTCGATCTGGACGTGCCCGCCGGCATCTTGGAGTCGGTCGCGACCTGGCGGGAGCGCGGTGCCATCGTCCTCACGGTCGTCAAGGACGGGAAGCCCATCGGATCGATCGCCCTCGAGGATGCGGTTCGTCCGGAATCTCGACAGGCGGTGCGTGATCTGCGAGGGGAAGGTCTCCGAGTCGTGATGATCACCGGTGACGCACGAGAGGTGGCCGAAGCTGTCGCCACGGACCTTGGCATCGACGAGGTGCGAGCCGAGGTCCTGCCGGAACACAAGGCGGCGGTGGTCGCAGAGCTCCAAGAGGAAGGGCGGCGAGTGGGGATGGTCGGCGACGGGGTGAACGACGCGCCTGCGCTCGCTCGTGCCGATGTGGGCATCGCCATCGGTGCCGGCACCGACGTTGCCATCGCGTCTGCCGGCATCGTGCTCGCGAGCGACGATCCGCGCGGTGTCCTGAGCGTATGGCGCCTGTCGCGCGCCAGCTACTCGAAGATGATCCAGAACCTCGTGTGGGCTACGGGCTACAACGCGCTCGCGATCCCGCTGGCGGCGGGAGCGCTCGCTCCCTGGGGCTTCGTGCTTCCCCCTGCGATCGGCGCGATCGCGATGAGCCTGTCCACCATCGTCGTCGCGTTCAACGCCCTGCTGCTCAAACGGCTTGATCTCCGTCCGACGGGGGTGTCGGCGGAGACCGTCCCAGCAAGAACCCACTGATGAACTGGAGCCCGGCCGGTACCGCGAGCACGATGTAGTACCAGTTGAATCGAGCCGCATCGTCGATGAAGGCACGCCCTTGCGTCTCGACGCTCGCGAAGAGCAGGAAGAGACCCATCAGCGCGAACCAGAGGCCGACCCGCGACGCCACGAACAGGGCGTAGAGCAGGTGGTCGCGGCGGATGTCGGAGTCCAGCGGGCGTCGCAGCCAATAGATCGCCGAGCGAACCCCGAGCAACCCGAAGATGGCCGCGACCACGACCTCGACGACGTTCACCGCTCCGACTCGCCGAGCATCGCCACGACCTCATCATCCGAGACCTGATCGAAGTCCCGGTACCACTCTCCCACGGCGAGGAAGCGGAGGGGCACCTCGAGAAGCACCACCTCGTCCGCCTCGGGCTCGAGGTGGGCGCGCGCGGCCGGCGGACCGACCGGGGCGGCGAAGACGACCCGGTCGGCGCCGGCCGCGCGCGCCCACCGGAGGGCGGCGACGGCGGTGGCGCCGGTCGCCACGCCGTCATCCACGACGACCACCGTGCGTCCGGCGACCGGCGCCGGCTCTCGGCCGCGTCGATAGACGGCCTCGCGCCGCGCGATCTCCGCCTCCTGCCGGCCGGCCTCCTCCTCGATGTATCCCGGAGACACCCCGAGCTGGCGTACCGCCCGCTCGTGCAGGACCATGACACCCGGCGCGACGGCACCGATCGCGAGCTCGGGGTTGTCCGGCGCGCGGAGCTTCCGCGGGATCACCACATCGAGCGGCGCCCCGAGCGCTCGCGCTACGGGCTGCGCGACCGCCACCCCGCCTCGCGGGATGGCCAGGATGGTCGTTGGTCCGGACACACGGTCCGCCATCGCGGCGGCGAGGGCGGCGCCGGCTTCGTCCCGGTTCCGGAACACGTCTCCGATCATCGCACCCGCATTGCTCCGCGTGCCCACCCCCCATTAGCATGGGTCGCGTCCCGACGGACCGGAGGAGGCACCAGGTGGTTCACGCGTACATCCTGATCCAGACGGAGGTGGGGAAGGCGGCCTCGGTCGCCAGCGCCGTGCGGAGTACCACCGGCGTCACCGAAGCAGAGGACGTCACCGGTCCCTACGACGTGATCGTGCGCGCCGAAGCCGACAGCGTGGACGACCTGGGGAAGCTCGTCGTCGCGCGGATCCAGGCGATCGAGGGCATCACGAGGACCCTCACCTGCCCGGTCGTCCATCTGTAGCCGTCCGGGCCGTCAGCCGCCCAGCTCCCGAACCCCGGTGCTCTTGCGATCGGCTTCGTGCCGCTCGACCGCGAGATCCAGGAGCCGTTCCACGAGCTGCGCGTACGGAAGCCCCGAGGCTTCCCACAGCTTCGGGTACATCGAGATCGAGGTGAACCCCGGGATGGTGTTGATCTCGTTCAACCACAGCTCGTCCTCGCCGACGAGGAAGAAGTCCACCCGCGCCATCCCCGCGCATCTGATCGTTCGGAACGCGCTGATCGAGAGTCGCTGCACCTCCTCGAGCACCTCCGGCTTGAGATCGGCTGGGATGAGGAGTTGCGCGCCGTCCTCGTCGAGATACTTCGCCTCGTAGTCGTAGAAGTCGTGGCCCCTGGCCACGATCTCTCCCGCGACGGATGCGACGGGCTCATCGTTGCCCAGAACCGCGCACTCGATCTCGCGAGCCCCTTCGACCGCCTTCTCCAGCAGGGCGTACCGCGCATAGCGGAACGCCTCCTCCAGCCCCTCGGCCAGTTCGGCAGCGGAACCCACCTTCGAGATCCCGACGGATGAGCCGAGGCTCACGGGCTTCGTGAACAGCGGGTACCCGAGCGCCTCCGCCGACGCCTCGACGGACTCCGGGTCGTCTTCCCAATCCTTCTCATGGGTCGTTTCGAACGGACCCACGGGTAGCCCCGCCTGGAGGAACAGCTGCTTCTGCACATCCTTGGCCATCCCGATCGCCGAGCCGAGTACGCCGGCACCGACGTAGGGCACGCCCGCGAGCTCGAAGAGCCCCTGGATCGTTCCGTCTTCTCCGAAGGGACCGTGTAGGACCGGGAACACGACATCGATCGGCTCGCGGGACCCGTCCGCCGCCACGAGCTCTCGCGACCCCGCTTCCGCCGCGAGCTCGACCTCGGTGCCGCTCCCCTCCGTGACCTCGGGCATCTTCCCCGTCTCGGCAGGTAGCGCGGGAGGGCCGGAAAGCAGGTGCCACCGGCCGTCGCGGCTGATCCCGACCGGGACCACCTCCGTCTGTGCCGGGTCGAGGGCGTCGATCACCGACCGCGCGGAGATGCACGAGATCTCGTGTTCCGCGGATCTTCCTCCGAACAGGACCGCGACTCGGCGGCGGCTCATGCCTTCTCGAGGGCTCGCGTGAAGTCCTCGATCAGGTCGTCTGGATCCTCGAGCCCGACGGCGACCCGCAGCAGGCCATCCCCGATGCCCGCCGCCCGCCTGGCGTCGGGGTCCACCTGCCGGTGCGTCGTCGATGCAGGGTGCGCGACCAAGGTCATCACGCTCCCCAGGCTCCCTGCGATCCATCCGAGCTCGAGCGCCTCCGCGACGCGGCTACCCGCCTCCAGCCCGCCGGTCACCTCGAACGCGAGAGTGCCGCCGAAGCCTCGTAGCTGGCGCTTCGCGAGCTCGTGCTGCGGGTGCGTGTCCAGACCCGGATAGTGGACCCGTTCCACGGAGGGGTGGGCCTGCAGGACCGAAGCGAGGCGACCGGCCGACGCGCTGTGGTGTTCCATCCGCAAGCTGAGCGTCGCCAGGCCCCGCAGGGCGAGCCAGGCTTCGAGCGGCTGCATCGCCCCCCCGAGATCGATCACGGTGTCGCGCAGCTTCCGGAAGAGGTCTTCGTTGGTGCAGGCGACGCCGCCGATCAGGTCCGCGTGCCCGCCGATGTACTTGGTCGCGGAATGGACGACAACGTCGAATCCGAGTGTCACCGGATTGCAGAGGTACGGCGACGCGAAGGTGTTGTCGACGGCGGACGGGACGCCGGCTTCCCGGCACAAGCCCGCCAATGCTGCCAGATCGGGCACCGTCGTCGTCGGGTTGACGATCGTCTCGCAGTAGAAGAGATCTGCTCCGGGGAGCAGGTCGCGCACCTGATCGAGATCCGTCGGGTCGACGAACGTGGCCTCGACGCCGAACCGCGGCAGGATGTTCCGCAGGATCGAGATCGAGCCTCCGTAGAGCGCGGTTCCCGCCACGATCCGGGATCCGGAACCCGCGACCGTGAGGAACAGGGACGAGATCGCGGCCATACCGGAGGCGAACCCCACCGCCGACTCCGTCTCCTCGAGATCGGCCATCGCGGACTGGAAGGCGTCGACCGTCGGGTTCCCGTAGCCACGCGAATAGACGTAGCCGGGGCCGTCGAACCGGATCGCCCTGGCGAACTCATCGTTCGTCTCGAATCGGAACGTGGAGGACTGGAAGATCGGCATGCTGCTCGAGAGCTGCTCGGGCGGGAGTGGGCGGTGGGTATGCACGGCGCGGGTCTGGAAGCGTCGCCGCTTCGCCGGATGGCTCATGGGCGGCAGCCTACTTCGTCCACCGTCGCGGATATCGATCCCGCAGGTCGATGACCAAGGGGGTGATCGCGTCCATGACCAGCGCGGTCAGCTCGCGGAGCGGTGGCTGCTCCCCTTCGGGCACGGGGGGAAGGACGAAGGGTTCGCCGACGGTCGTCCAGATCGGCCGACCGAGCTTCAGCGACCCCTTGCCGGACTTCTGCCACACGGCCTGGGATCCCCAGCTGGCCATCGGGATGATCGGCGCCCCCGTCCGGAGCGCGAGGCGCACCGTCCCGGTCTTGCCTTCCATCGGGAACCCGTCGTCGCGCTTCGTGACCGTTCCTTCCGGATAGACGACGATCACCTCCCCCTCCGCCAGCGCGGACACCGCCCGGTCGAGCGAGGACCTGTCACGCGAGCCGCGCGCAACCGGGATCTGCCCGGCACCTCGGAGCGCCCTCCCCACGACAGGGATCCGGAAGAGGTCCGCCTTCGCGAGGAAGCGCGGACGCCGGCCGGCTCGCACGACGGCATCTCCATTGGTCAGGGGATCGAGATAGGAGATGTGGTTGCACACGATGATGGCCGGACCCTTCGCAGGGATCCGATCGAGGTGCTCGTGCGACAGCCGGAACCAGAACCGGAGCGGCGGAAGGGCCACCGTCCTCGCGACGTGGTACCAGGGTTCCGTGACGTGCTCCCTCGGTCGGAGTCGTGAGGGTACCGCGGAGCCTCCGCTAGGCTGACGAGCGCGTGCGCGCGATCGCGATCCCCGTGAAGTCCCTCGGCCATGCGAAGTCTCGCTTGTCCTCGCTCCTCACTCCCCTCGAGCGAGGGGCGCTCGCCCTGGCGATGTACGAGGACGTCTTGGACGCGACGCTGGCCGTCGACGGTTGGGAGACCTGGGTGGTCTCTGCGGACGAGAGCATCCTCGAGATCGCGATGGGTCGCAGCGCGCAGGGCATCTCGGAGGAGCGACCCTCGCTCCGTTCGGCGGTCCATCAGATCGAGGCGGAAGCTGCCGCTCGGCAGGCCGAAGCGCTCGCGATCCTGCACGCGGACACACCCCTCGTCACGTCCGAGGCACTGCGAGCAACCCTGCACACCCTGGGCCCGGTCGTGATCGCCCCCTCCGCCGACGAGCGGGGAACCAACCTCTTGCTTCGGCGGCCGCCCGGCACCATCCCGAGCCGCTTCGGTCCGGATTCGTTCCGCCGGCATCTGGAGACGGCGGCCGAGCGCGGCCTGCCCACCGCGGTCGTCGAGCGACAGGAGCTGTCGTTCGACGTGGACGAGCCGAGCGATATCCTCACCGTGCTGGAGACACATCGCCCGGGTCGGACGCTGGATGTCTGCCGGGACATGGATCTCGCGGGCAGGCTCGCGGCACGAACCTGACGGGAGCGGATGTGGATCAGGGAACGATCAAACACTTCGACGAGGGTGAGCGGACGGGAACGATCCTGACCGACGATCGCACGGAGGTCGCGATCGACGCGGGGTCGCTCGAGGGTTCGGACGTCCTCACGTTGCGGATCGGGCAGCGCGTGCGGTTCGACACGGAAGAGCGGGACGGTGCTCCCGTGGCACGCTCGCTGCGACTCGTGACCTGGGACTGAGGCCCCGCCTCCTCATCCCGAATTGTTGTCGAGCACCTGGTGGCGGAATTCCTTCCCCGGCGTGAACGCCGGCAGATCCCGCTCAGGGACCACGATCGGCACCTCCGGCTGCCGGGGATTGCGCGCGATGCGACGGTTCCTATGCTTGCGTTCGAACGTCCCGAAATCCGCGAGGGTGACGCGGTCGCCCACCACCACGGTTTCGCGGACGGTGTCGATCGCCGCGTCGATCACGCGCCCAACCTCGGCCTTGCTCAGGCCGGTCTTCTTCGCAACTTCAGTGACCAGGCCGCCCTTGTTCATGGATGCTCCCTCCAGGGTCGTCGTGGTTGCCTTCGAACGTACCGAACTGGGAAGGGAAGGGTCAACCGAGCAGGTGTGCGGCGGAATCCTTTCCGTTCCTCGCTCACCTCTCCCCCGTCCTCTCGAGCCCCATCCCCGGGCGTCTGCGAGACACCACGCGGCCGAGAGGGATCCCGGTGTCGGGGAGGGGAAGATGCCTCCGGTAGACTGACCATCCTCACCCTGGGGCGTGGTGTAACGGCAGCACGACAGGTTCTGGCCCTGTTAGTCGAGGTTCGAATCCTTGCGCCCCAGCTCCGAGCTCGGGGTTCGTCCGGAGGCCTAGAGGCCCAACCCGACGAGCAGCCCCACCAGCACCACGGCCAGGCTCATCCCGAACAGGGCCAGGGTCTGCCCCACTTCGCTGCGTAGGTCGTCTTGGTCATCCTCTGTCTGCATGCGACGTTGATACCCCGATGGCGGTCGTTCCATACGGAAGATGTCGGGTAGTTCGAGAGGAACTTGAGACCTCCGCCTCTCTTCGGCGTTGGCTCTTCGGCCCGGAGCCTTGTGCCACCCTCCCTCAGATCCCTCAGGCGGCACGGTGCTGACGGCCATCGGGATCAAGGAGGTCGAGGACCGCCGATTCCACCGCTGCCCGGACCCTGTCATCGGAAAGGTCCCGGCCTCGCGGCACATCGATCGTTTCCCCGTTGAGGAACCTATCGATCACTCGAGGGTCGATGTAGGAGGCTCGACACACGGCCGGTGTGTTGCCCAGCGCCTCTGCGACCTCCCTCACGACGGTCGAGACCACGCGCTTGCGAGACGTGACCGAGGTGAGCCCCTCCTCCTGCGAGGCGAGGAGCGAGGCCGTCAACACCGTCGCGTGCCACGTCCGGAAGTCCTTCGCGGAGATGTCCTCGTCGGCCAGATCCTTGAGGTAGGCGTTGATGTCCTCGGAGCGAACGTCGCGCCACGTCTTCCCCTCCTGGAACGCGAGCAGTTCCCGTCCTCCCCCTTTGCGTCGAAGGAGCGAACCCGTGAGCCGGGCGAGCGCCGGATCCTGGATCGTCTGGATGCGACGTTGACCGCCCTTCGCTGCGAAGTCGAAGCGGACCTCGTCGCCGGTCACCTTCACGTGCGTGCGCCGGAGCGTCGCGAGCCCGTAGGAACCGTTCTCCTCCGTGTAGGCCTCCGAGCCGATGCGGAAGAAGCCGAGATCCAAGAGACGGACGGCACCCGCGAGCGCTCGTTCCCGAGTCAGGCCGCGCGAGGCGATGTCCCGGTCGCTGACCTTCCTCATCGCGGGGAGGCGCCAAGCCAGTCGGAGCACTCGATCGAACTTCTGCCGGCCGCGACGAGCGCTCCAGTCCTCGTGGTAGAGGTACTGCTTCCTGCCTGCCGCATCGGTGCCCACCGCCTGCAGATGACCGCGTTCGTCCGGGCAGATCCACACGTCCTGCCATGCGGGGGGGATCGCCAGCGACCGTATCCGTACCAGCGTCTCGTCGTCGCGGACCCGCTGCCCGTTGGGGTGCACGTAGATGAAACCTCGGCCCTGCCGCCGCCGCGAGATGCCGGGCCCGGTGCATCGCACTCGCTTGAGCGCGCTCATCGGTCCCGCCCCCCGCCCGCCCGCTCGTCGAACGTCACATCCACCCGCTCCTCGGGACGGGCCTTCTCCTCCTCGGCCTGACTCGCGAGCACCTCCCTGTCCTCGTCGGCGAGCGGGGGGGCGACAAGCGATCGCGGCCAGAGGCGCCGGACGCGCACGACGTTGATCTCCGCGGCGAGGAGGAAGAGCTGGGCGACCAGGGAGATCCACGCGAGCAGGCCGATCACGATCGCGAAGAACCCGTAGACCACCGATGCCCGGCTGATCTGCCGCTCCACGACCCAACCACCGAGCATGAGCAGCACCGTCCATGACACCGCGGCGAAGATCGCCCCGGGTAACACGTCACGCCAACTCACGGGAGCGACCGTAAGGACCCGGAAAGCGAATGAGAACACGGCGACGGACATGAGCAGCGTCCCGACCAAGGACAGCGCATCGAGGAGTACGGCGTTCCATCCCGTCTCGCCACCGGTCCCCGCGAGAAGCGTCGCCAGCACGATCGACCCACCGAAGACGAACAGCAGCAGGAACGCCCGCATCACCCGCGCGATCAATCCGGGACGCTCGACGCGCGGAACGTCCCAGACCTCGTCCATCGCGTTCTGCGCGGCTGCGACGATCGCCGTGCCTGTCCACAACGCGCCGGCGATGCCCACGGCGAGTACGAATGGCGAGCTCGACAACTGACGGACGCTCTCGTCGATCGTGTCGCGGATCTGTGGCCCCACGACGGGGAACTGATCGACCACGGAGTTCAGCAAGCGTTCCCGGAGCTGCGGATCGTCGCGGAGCACGAACGACGCGATCGTGGCGAAGACCAGCAGGAGCGGGAAAAGTGAGAAGAACCCGTAGTACGCGATCAGTGCGGCCAGCTGACTTGCCCGGTCATCTCCGAACTTCTTGAGGACGCCGAACGGGAAGGCGAGCGCCGGGCGGCGGCGCTGGACGTCGTCGACATGGCGCAGCATCCGCTGCGCCGCGCCTTCTCTCGCTGCCGTCATGCGGGATTCCTTCCCTCGCCCCTCCTGCGTCAAACAGGTGGGGCAGATGCGGGCTCGGTACGCTGTCATCATGACGACATCCGATACCACCGCATCCGACGGCCGCTGTCCCATCTGCGGCAAGGGCACCCTCGCGGACATCGACTTCGACGGAGACGACCAGTTCCAAGATCCGGAAAGCCGTCAGGTGGATACCTACACGTGTGGGCACGAGGTACCGCGGGCACCTCTCGAGGTCGCCGATGCGGATCGTTTGGACGTCGAGCAGCGAACCTCGGAGGAGGTCGCGTCGCCCTCGCCCGACGAGGAAGCCGCGTACGAGGCGACCAAAGAGGAGACCGAAGAAGCGTAGGAGTCCGCTCAGGGGTCCCGAGATCGCTCGACGATCGGAGCGGCCGGCTCTTCCGGCTCAGTCGCGGCGGAAGGCGACGGCGATGGCAAGGAGCTCGGAGACGGCTCGGGAGGAGGCTTCGGCGACGGCTCGGGCGATGGCGACGGAGACGGCTCCGGAGACGGGGAGGGCTCAGGCTCCGTGGCGGGCGAAGGCTCCGCGGAGGGGAGCGGTTCAGGGGAAGGTGTCGCCGGCGGGGGGTCCGCGTAGATCTCGTAGCTCCCGGGCCTGAATCCGACCGCTCGCATGCCGCTGGTGGCCTCGGTCATGAAGTCGTGCCAGATCTGAGCAGGGATCGTTCCTCCGTAGACCTCCGAGAAGCCCGCCACGTCGCGCATCGGTCGCGACCCGTTCGGGTAACCGACCCACACGCACGTCGCGAGCTGCGGGACGTAGCCGCAGAACCAGGCATCGGTCGCATGTTGCGCGGTGCCGGTCTTGCCGGCCGCAGGGCGGCCGGCGAGACGCGCCGCCGTCCCGGTCCCGTGGTCGATCACGCCCTGGAGGACACGGGTCGTGGCATCCGCGTCCTGTGCGGATATCGCCGTGCTGCCGACGTTCGCCCGGCCGCGCAGTGGCCCCTGCAGGATCGTTCCATCGGGTGCGGACACGCGCTCCACGCCCGTCGGCTCGACGTAGATGCCTCTGGCCGCCAGCGTGGCGAAGGCCGAGGTCATCTCCAGGGGACTCACCTCTGACGTGCCGAGGCCGATCGAGCACACGTCTGCGAGCCGCGAGCGGATCCCCATCCGGTGGGCGACGTCCGCGACCGCTTCCGGCCCGACCTCGACCGTGAGCTGGGAGTAGATCGTGTTCACGGAACCGGCCATCGCGCGCTCGAGCGACATCGTGCCCGCCCACTGGTCTCCTGCGTTCGAAACCGTCCACGGCTTCCCGTCCGTTTCGCAGAACGGATCGCGGATCGTCAGCGAGGAAGGGCCGTAACGGACCTCGGTCGGCGAGATCCCTCGCTCGAGAGCGGCCAGGAGCACGAACGGCTTGAACGCGCTTCCCGCCTGGCGTCGTCCCTGGGTCGCGAGGTTGAACTCGCTCCGGGCGAAACTCCGCCCGCCGACCATCGCGCGGATCGCGCCCGTCCTCGGATCGATGGCGACCAGCGCGGCCTCGGGGCCGCGCGGCCCGGGGAGAGACGACCGGATCGCTCGCTCGGCGGCGCGCTGCCATCCCGTGTCGAGCGTCGTCTTGACGCGCAGGCCGCCCCGATACAGGGCGTCAAGCCCGTAGCTCGCTTTGAGGTCGAGCCGGACGTGCTCCAGGAAATGGGCGGCCGGCGATCGCACCAACGGCTCTTCGGTCAACCGAAGTCGGCGAGCCTGCAGCCGCCGGGCTTCCTCCGCGTCGATCGAGCCGACCTCCACCATCCGATCGAGCACGAAGTTCCGGTAGCGCTGCGCCGCCTCGGGGTGCTCGAAGGGGTCGCGGGCCGACGGGGCAGCGATCAGACCCGCAAGCGTTGCCGATTGGAGCACGGAAAGGTCCTTGGCGTCGCGATCGAAGTAGGTCCGAGCCGCCGCCTGGACCCCGTAGGCGCCGTGGCCGAAGTACACGGTGTTGAGATACCCCTCGAGGATCTCTCGCTTGGACGACGTGTGCTCGAGCTTCACGGCGAGGATCGCCTCGCGGACCTTCCGGGCGATCGAGCGCTCGGGCCCGGTCAGCACGTTCTTCACGTATTGCTGGGTGATCGTCGACCCGCCCTGGCTCATGGATCCGCTCGTGACGTTGGCCCAGGACGCGCGAGCCACCGAGCCGAGATCGAGTCCGTCGTGGCCGTAGAAGTCGGCGTCCTCGACCGCTACCACGGCTTGTCGGAGGGACGACGGCATCTGCGCGAACGGGATCAGGACCCGGTCCACGCTCGCGTGAAGCTCCGCGATCTCGTTCCCGGCACGGTCGAGGAGTTCGGTCGTCTCCTCCAGGGGCGGGATGTCCGGCAGCTCGGTCGACATGAACAGTGCGGCGAGGGCGCCGGTGACGGACAGCGACGGGAGGAGGACCGACAGGATCACGATCCAAGCGATGCGCCGGCCTCTGCTCGTTGCCGGAGCCGGCGCAGCCGCCGCCCAGGCATCGTCGCGTGCCAGACCAGGAGGTCTGAGCGTTCGGAGCCGGGCAGTGGGGATCGCACTCATCGCTTCGGGGGCAAACGGTATCGAGCATCTACCCGGCTGGGAGAGACCGCAAACCAACCGGAAGGCCCCGCACGGTGTAGTCAGTGGGGCGGCCGGGTAAGAGGCGGCCATGAACATCGGGAGGATCGTCCGCGAAGTCGAAGCGCTGCCGGACACCGAGATCGAGCCCCTCCCGATGTCGGAACCCGCCCCCGAGCCTCTCTCTGAGCCGGTTCGCCTGCCTGTCTAGCGATGGCCGAGGTCATCCCCATCGTCGGGTCCGTCCGAGGGTTCCGCTGGTGGCGACTGTCGGGCGGCGGAGAGCTGCTTTCGCCCTGGCGCGGGCCGGTGTGCTGGCGGCCCGGCGGGAACGAGGCGTCGTGCCTCGCCCGACGCGGGATGTTCGGGTGGAAGATGGCGCGGACGCCGCATCCCCTTGGGTGCCCCGCCACCGGATGTGAGTGCGGGTTCTACGCGCTCCACTCTCTCCCGGAGATGAACGACGGTCTCGACCGGGCGATCTGGGACATCGACACGGCAACCTCGGGTGGCCGGCACGGTCTCGTGCTCGGCGTGGTGGCCGGCTACGGGCGGGTGCTCATCGGCACCGAGGGCTGGCGCGCCCGCTTCGGCAAGATCCTCGCGCTCTTCGCCGGGCCCACCGTCACGAGCCACACCCGTGAGATGGGTGTCGCTGCCGCCGCGTACGGAGTGCCCCTGTACCGAGACCTGGACGCGATCGTGTCGGAGTGGGGACCGGACCGCGCCGTGGTGGACGACCTGACGGCCTGAACCCTCCGCCACGGCGCCGATACCATGGCGCACCCATCTCGAGGAGGCGCGCGTGGCGACATCGACCGACCAACGGATCCCGGTCACCCTGGTACCCGGCGACGGCATCGGACCGGAGGTCACCGATTCGGCCCGGCGGATCGTCGAGGCGTCCGGAGCTCCGATCGACTGGGAGCGATGCGAAGCCGGGGCCGAGGTCTTCAAGAAGGGCCTCCCGTCCGGGGTGCCCGAGGAGACGATCGCGTCGCTATCCCGCACCCGCGTGATGCTGAAGGGACCCCTCGAGACGCCGGTGGGCTTCGGTGAGAAGAGCGCGAATGTCACGCTCCGCAAGCTCTTCGAGACCTACGCGAACGTTCGCCCGGTGCGAGAGCTCCCCGGAGTGAAGACTCCGTACAGCGGACGAGGCATCGACCTCGTGATGGTCCGGGAGAACGTCGAGGATCTCTATGCGGGCATCGAGTACATGCAGACGCCCGGCGTCGCCGAAGCGCTCAAGCTGATCTCGGTCAAAGGATGCGAGAAGATCGCGCGCTTCGCCTTCGAGTACGCGAGGAGCGAGCACCGCACGCAGGTCACCTGTGCGACGAAGGCGAACATCATGAAGCTCTCCGAGGGGACGCTGAAGCGCGTGTTCGAACAGGTGGCTCCGGAGTACGAGGACATCGAGTCCTGGCACCTGATCGTCGACAACTGCGCGCATCAGTTGGTCAAGCGGCCGGAGCAGTTCGACGTGCTGGTGATGACGAACATGAACGGCGACATCCTTTCGGACCTGACGAGCGCGCTCGTCGGTGGCCTCGGCTTCGCCCCCAGCGCCAACATCGGGAGCGAGGTCGCGATCTTCGAGGCGGTGCACGGGTCGGCCCCGAAGTATGCGGGCAAGAACGTCATCAACCCGACGGCGCTGATCCTCTCAGCCGTCCTG
Source organism: uncultured Actinomycetota bacterium (assembly GCA_963762015.1). Lineage (GTDB taxonomy): Bacteria > Actinomycetota > UBA4738 > UBA4738 > HRBIN12 > JAJNBA01. Next base: position 113,792 of record CAVXJL010000001.1, on the reverse strand, counting down.
ATGCTCCGTTACCTCCAACTGTTCGAGCAGGCGGACGCCATCGAGCACGCGGTGCTGGTCACCCTCGAGGACGGTGTGCTCACGGGCGACGTGGTCGGGTACGGCAACGGGGCATCGACGACCGACTACACCGACACGATCATCGGGAACCTGGGCCGTCGATCCGAGGGCTGGGCGGTCCGCGACCACCTACCGCTCGTCCTGCCGAAGCTGTCGGATGACATCGACTACGTGAAGCCGGCATCCCGAGCGGTCGTCGGGATGGACGTGTTCGTCGAGTCACCGATGGGCCCCGCCGAGCTGGGAGCCTCCCTGATGGAGTTGACGCTCGACACGCCTCTCTCACTGAAGCTGGTGTCGTCGCGTGGGACCAAGGTGTTCCCACCGACCGGCGCGATCACCGACACGGTGGACCACTACCGGTGCCGCTTCATCATCAAGGAGAGCCCCGGCGACCTCTCCGACGACGACGTCCATCAGCTCCTGGTGGCGATCAGCCAGCGGCATCGATGGATGCACATCGAGAAGCTGCAGGAGTTCGACGGCGAGCTCGGCTTCACACGGGACCAGGGCGAGAACTGAGACGGAGCCGGGACGGACGGCTTCGCCGTCCGTCCCGGCTCCGCGTGCCTGACGCTCAGTGGCGGAAGGGTGTCGCCAGGATGGCGACCAAGCCGCTGTAGGCCTTGCGAGCGACCGCACGGCGGTCGTGGCGCTGGGCCGTCCGGGTGGCCCGGGACCGACGGAAAGCATCGGCCTCGCGCACGCGATCGCGGATCTGCTCCCTCGCCATGTCTCCGGTGATCATCTTCCGCCCCCTTCGTCGGTAACGGGTCTGACGGTAGGCGCACGGGCGAACTCGGGCGGTGCCCGTGGGCACGGATGCCCCGTGATCTTGGGCACGTCACTGACGTGTCGCACGTCACGTCCCACGCCATCATGGTCGGCATGACCCAGGTGGCGGTGGTCGGGTTGGGGGCGATGGGCACGCGATCCGCGCGTCGGTTCCTCGATGCCGGGCATGAGGTGATCGTGTGGAACCGCACACCCGAGAGGGCTGCCGGGCTCGTGGATCTCGGAGCCGTGCCGGCGAAGAGCCCGGCCGACGCGGCCCGCCGAGCCGAGGTGCTCATCACGGTCGTGTCGGATCCCGCGGCGCTCCGTGACGTGACCGAGGGTCCCGACGGGATCGCCGCGGGCGCCGACGCCTCGACCACCGTGATCGAGATGTCGACGGTCGGCCCCCTCACGATCCGATGGCTCTCGTCGGCGCTGCCGCCCGAGACCGGGCTGCTCGATGCCCCCGTCCTCGGGAGCCTGTCGGAGGCGGAGTCGGGAACGCTCTTGGTCTTCGCCGGCGGCCCGCACCGGCTCGTCGAACGATGGATCCCACTGCTCGCCCATCTGGGATCCGTTCTCGTCGCAGGGCCCCTCGGTTCCGGAGCGGGGGCGAAGTTGGTGGCGAACGCGACCCTCGTCGGCACGCTCACCCTCCTGGGCGAGACCATCGCGCTCGCGGACCGCATGGGCCTCAGCCGTGAGGTCACGATGGACATCCTGGCGTCGACACCGCTCTCACTCGCAGCGAAGCGGCGACGCGACCAGCTCGAGACGGGCGAGTTCCCTCTTCGATTCCGGCTCGCTCTCGCTCGGAAGGACGCCGAGCTGATCCAGGAGACCGCAGCGGCTGCCGGCGTGAACGCTCGCGTCCTCGCGGCGGCCGCGGAGTGGTTCGCCGAGGCCGAGGAAGCTGGCCTCGGCGACCAGGACTACTCGACGGTCCTTTCGCGGATCATCGGGAAGGGCTGAGCCGCCGGGGGCCGGTGCTATCCTCGCTCCCCGGACCCTCAGGGCCCACGGTCCCATCGTCTAGAGGCCTAGGACATCACCCTCTCAAGGTGAAGACACGGGTTCAAATCCCGTTGGGACTACCAGGTCCACACCTGGAGTAGCGGGCCTTCCCAGAGCGGGAAGGGTCCTTGGCTCCTTAGTGGTGCGGGCGCCGGACCCGCGTTCGCAGGATGTCGCGCAGGCTCACGATCCCGATCAGGGTCTTCCCCTCCACGACCGGAAGGTGCCGGAAGCCCCGGCTCATCATGATCTCGGTGGCCTCGTCCGCATCCATGTCCGCATCCGCGGTCACCGGGTCGTTGGTCATCCATTCCGAGACGGGCGAGGAGGTCAGGTCGGATCCCGACGCCGCGGCGCGGAGCACGTCGCGTTCGGTGAAGATGCCGCTCAACCACGAACCGTCCATCACGATCGGCCGATCCGAACCGCCCTTTCAGCATGCTGGCGGCCACCTGTGCGACCGGGGTGTCACTCGTGGTCGTGAACACCTGACCGGTCATGATCTCTTTCAGGATGGCCATGTGTCGCCTTCGATCCCTCTCAGCCGCCCTCGCCACCGATCTCGTGGAAATCGGACCGGTCCTCCGGTATCGCGGCGTCTGCGAGGTTCTCGTTGAGACGGCGCCAGAGGGCGCCCGCCCAGGAGCTCGCGTGCGGCCAGCTCTGCCAGAAGACCTGCAACGTGGGCTCGTCGAACGAAGCCGCCGCCTCATCGGGGGTCGCCGACTCGGCCACGCGCTCGAACTCCTCGATGGCCTTCAACAACCGATCGGAGGCGTCGTCCAACGGATCCCCAGTCATCGCGCGCGAGTCTAGCCCCTCGCGCCAGGGTGGCTCACCCGACGCGTCGAGGCTTCACAGAACTGATGTGCGAGAGGTCACTCCTTGGTGGCGCACACCAGATCCGCGAGGCAATCGAGCAGCCAGTTCCGCACGACCGGGGTGTCGACCCGCTGGTAGCCGCCGAGGTACCGGCAGTTGTTCGTGTAGCCGTAGCTGGTGTCGCCGACCACGTACCCGCCGTGGATCGCAGGCCCGCCGGAGTCCCCGAAGCACGTTCCGCCACCGGCCCGAGGATCGTGCTCGTTGCCGTTCATCTGGAGGATCTGGACGGTCAGCTTCTGTCCGATCTCGGTCGTGTACCGGCGGACGATCGGCTGGCGCTGCGGCAGAGGCGCCTGTGGGCCGGTCTCGGCCGTGCGTCGAACCTCTGTGCCGTAGCCGATGACGAGGAACTCGGTCTTGTTCAACGCCGGCTGTGCGAACTGGTTCAGGTAGTTCTCGGGAGCGAGCGGCGTCGTGGGAAGCGTCGACGCCTCGTCGAGGATCACGACGCCGGTGTCGTTCCAGTTCTTGATGTCGGTGAAGTCGCTGTAGTCGGGGTGCGTGAGAGGCGAGCCCAAAGCCCACGTCTGCTCACCCGCGTACTCGGGAGCGGTGATGTCCGCCTCGGTGAACCCGATCGTGGAATGCGCGTCTGCGGGTCCCGAGTCGTCGGCCGCCCGCGGGATGTCCACCTCGGACTCCGGCTCGGTCCGCGAGATCTCCCAGTCGAACGTCACAGCCACCTTGCCGATGTCCTGGAACGTGCAGTGCGCGGCCGTGAGGAACACCCTCGGTGCGATCAGCGTGCCGGAACAGCGGAACCGCCCGTCCGGCTGGTAGAAGACCACCATCCCGACGTTGGAGTAGGTGTTGGTGGAGTCCTCCGCTCCCCCGGTGATCGCGCGGGCGGGCGCGGTGAGAGCGAGGAGCGCCGCGAAGCCGACCGCGGCAGCGAGCACGGGACGAACGATCGAGCGAACCCGGGTCATCAAGAACCTCCGAGAGGTCGGGGCCGGATCGCTGCGCGCCCTCTTGACGCTCGAGCAGGCCGGCGGGGGGAACCCCGGAGCCTACGTCATCGTCTTCGCGTCGTACAACCCAACGGCACGCGTCCGAGCCTTCGTCGATCCGGCTCTCGCAGGCGCGGCGTTTCAGTCTCCGGCGGTGCTCCGTTCACGAGCGAGCTCCTGGAGCCCGGCGAGGCTCTGCGTGTCCACACTGGCTTCACGGAGGAGTTCGCGGAGCGCGCCCGGGTGCGTCTCCACGCCTCCGTCCGGCCCGATCGGCGAGCGAGTCAGCGCCTTCACCTGTCCGAGGTGCACGACCTCCGAGTCTCCTCGTCGTTCGATCTGCAGGGAACCGATCGCCGACCATTCCCTGATCGTTCGCACCTCGATGTTCATCAGCTCCGCCGCGACCTCGATCGTGACCGATCCGTCTTCACCAACCATCCGAGCTCCTCCGTCCATGGGAGTCGTGCTCCGAGGGTAGGACTCCTGGCGGACGCGCACATCTGGCTTCCGTCGGCTGTTGCAGGTGAACGTGTCTGAAGGCCGGATGGCCCACACGGGCTAGTTCCCAAGCATCTGACCGAGGCCGTCGGAGAGGTTCAGCGCCGCCGGCGTCTCACCATTCGTCGTGTCGCCGGCCCGATGCGAGCACGGGTGTGGCACTCGCATTCGTCGTCAGAGCAGTGCTTGTCGTGGTGGCGGCCCGGCTCCCAGACGAGGTCGTGGTCGTCCTCTGCGACGAGATACCCGCATCCACACCAGCCGCACACGTCATTCAGGACCATGTGCCAGGATCCCTCGGCGTCCTGGCGCTCGGGCATGTTCAGGACCTTCGACACGGGCGCCTCCTGGAACCCAATCCTAGACCGGAGGCCTCGTCGAGGGAAGCCGCCTCGCGGATCAGCAGCCGATGTCGACCCATTCCGGTGCCGGGCCGATGGGCACTCCGGCGGCCCGCGAGCGATCCCGCAGCCATCCGCGATAGGTCCTCATCGCGGGTCGCGCCATGTCGGTGTGCGACCTGCACTTCCAGGACGCATATCGCTCGTACCGCAACGGGCTCTGGAGGCTCTCGCCGTGCCCGATCACGTTCCGATTCTCGATCCGGAATCTCGCGACGAGCCAGAGCGTGAGCTTCAGCGACGCGTTCATCTGCCGCGCGTTCCCGATGACCTCGGCGTCGGAGCGACCGACGTGCTCGATCCCGATCGAGAGGTGGTTCATCCCGATCACGTGTCGGCAACGGATCCAGAGCGGCACGAGCTGGAAGATCCGGCCGTCGGTGTGGACGATGAAGTGGGTGCATGTGCCCGGGTACTCGCCCAGGTGGGGTGAGTTCGCGGCGAACGTGTTCCACGCACCCTGCCACGTGGTGCCGGTCGTGTAGTGCTGGACGACCGCGACCGGTCCGCGCAGCCGCCACTTCCACTGGCCGTAGTGACGATTCGAGTACGCGGCCATCTGGTTTCGGCGGCGCTCGCCGTACGGGATCGGCTTCCACAGGATCCGCGGCCGGAGGGATGCGACGTCGGGTGTACGCGGCGCGGTTGCGGCGACCGCGGCGCCGAGGTTCGCAGCGCCGCGGATCGGAGCGCCGGAGATCAAGAAGCCGGACGGCGGGCGCCATGGACGGGGCGGTGCCGGCGAGGACAGAGACGAGCAGGAGCGCCGCGACGGTCACGCGGCGGCCGCGCGGAGCCGTGCCACCGTGCGCTCCTTGCCCAACAAGGCGAGCGACTCCGGCAAGGGCGGCGACACGTTCGACCCCGTCACGGCGGCGCGGATCGGCTGCCAGCCCTTCGTCCGGCTCAGCCCCGCCTCCGACGCCAGTCCGTCCAGGACCGCCTGTATGAGCTCGGTATCCCATGTCTCCAAGGCATCGAGCTCATCGGCCGTCGCCTTGAGATATCCCTCGGGAGCTTTCGCGATCAGCTCCACGCGCCTTCTCGTTCGGGACACATCGTCGGTGAACAGGAATCGGAGCAGACGCGGCGCCTCGGTGAGGGTCTTCATGCGCTCCCGGATGATCGGGATGGCCCGGCGGAGCAGCTCGGATTCCACGACAGACCCTCCGACGCGAGGAACGGGACACATCGGGCCGCGAGGTCGTCCTCATCCACCGACTGGATGTAGTGGTTGTTCATCCACTCGAGCTTCTGCGTGTCGAACACGGCCGGGTTGTGGGAAACGTGCGACAGGTCGAAGGCCTCGATCAGCTCGTCTCGAGATAGGAACGTCGTGTGGTCGTCCTTGGCCCATCCGAGGAGCGCGAGGTAGTTCACCAGCGCCTCCGGGAGGAACCCCTGTTCCCGGAACGCAGCGACGCTCGTCGCACCGTGGCGCTTCGACAGCGGCTTGGAGTCCGGGCCCAGCACCTGCGGCAGGTGCGCGTAGGCGGGCGGCGTCCCCCCGAGCGCCTCGATCACCGCCGCGTTGCGAGGCGCGCTCGCGAGGAGATCGTCGCCCCGGACCACGTGGGTGACCTCCATCAGCATGTCGTCGACCGCGACCGCGAGCAGGAATACCGGCGTGCCGTCGGAACGCACGATCACGAAGTCGCCGAGGTCGCGAGACCCCCAGCGGACCTCGCCCTTCACCAGATCCTCGATCACCCACTCCCGCTCGGGCATGTGGAACCGGATCGCGAACGACCGGCCTTCGGCTTCGAACGCCGCCCGCTCCTCGTCGGTGAGGTTCCGGCAGCGGCCGTCGTAGCCGGGCGGCTCACCCCGCGCGAGCGCCGCCTTCCGGCGCTCGTCGAGCTCCTCCGGCGTGCAGAAGCACCGGTAGGCGTGGCCCCCTTCGAGCAGCCGTTCGGTCATCTCGCGATAGACGTCCAGTCGCTCGGATTGCCGGTACGGCCCGTGCGGCCCGCCGACATCGGGGCCCTCGTCCCAATCGAGGCCGAGCCAGCGGAGATCCTCGAGCACACCCTGGGATGCCTCTTCGGTGACTCGGGTCGCGTCCGTATCCTCGACCCGGAGGGTGAAGACGCCGTCGTGATGACGGGCGTAGAGCCACGAGAACAGTGCGCTCCTCGCGTTCCCCACGTGGATCGACCCCGAGGGAGCGGGCGCGAAGCGGCATCGGACCGTCACCCGCGCACCTCGTTCCGCAAGGCACCGACACCCTCGACCTCGACCTCCACGACGTCTCCGTCGGTGAGCTTGCCCACGCCCTCCGGCGTGCCCGTGAGCACCACGTCGCCGGGGAGAAGCGTCATGAACACCGTGATGTATTCGATCAACGTCGCCACGCCGAAGACCATCTCGGCGGTCGACGCTTGCTGGCGGATCTCTCCGTTTAGGCTCGTGCGGACGATCGCATCGTTCGGATCGAGGTCGGTCTCGATCCAGGGGCCGAGGGGCGCCGACCCGTCGAAGCCCTTCGCGCGCGCCCACTGATCGTCGGTCTTCTGGAGATCTCGAAGCGTGACGTCGTTGCCGCACGTGTATCCGAGGATGAACTTGTAGGCGTCCTCCGCGCGGACGCCGCGGGCCAGGCGGCCGATCACGACCCCGAGCTCGCCCTCGTAGTCGACCCGCTTGCTGATCGGGAGCAGCGTGATCGGATCGCCGGGCCCGATCACCGCCGTCGAGGGCTTGAGGAACAGCAGCGGCTCCTCGGGCACGGTGAGGCCCCATTCCTCGGCGTGCGCGACGTAGTTCCTCCCCACGCAGACGAGCTTGGAAGGGAGCACCGGTGCGAGGAGGAGGACGTCGCCGAGCGCCACCGTCTCGCCCGTCGGGAGTGGATCATCGAAGAACGTGCCGCGGAGGATCTTGATCTCGTCGGAGCCCGGTTCGATCGCGCCGGTCGCGATGCGATCGCCGTGACGGAATCGGACGAGGCGCATCTAGTTGAGCCTGGTGCCGCCGTCGAAGGTCGCACCGACCTGGCGCCAGTAGCCGGCGATCGTCTCGCGGGGCTCGAGGGCCGCGAGCTCCTCCCGCGGCGCCTCGAACAGCCGGAGTTCCGCGTCGCCCGTGAAGACGGGCCCGAGGTCCACGTCCCGAGATCCCATGGTGACGAGCTCGGCCATCGAGTCCCCGCCGCCTTTCTCGATCGAGGGCATCCAGCGCGAGTGCAGCATGGGCAGAGCGTTCACGAAGCCGCCCGTCTCCGACTCCCCGGTGAGCGTCAAGCGGGCTTCGGCGAGGCGCCGGTCGTTCGCCGCGAGCGTCGCGCCGAAGGCTCCTCCGGCGCCGAGTCGAGGCCCGGCGCGCCCGACGGTCACCGGACGGGTCATCCAGATCGACCCGAGTTTCTTCGGGTACCCCTGGTACCAGCCGCGGGCGAGCGCGAAGTCCTTGTCGACCCAGATGTAGACGCAGCGCGAGTACGTCTCGCCCTCGTACCGGCATCGGACGACGACGAAGCATTCCTTGTACTGGGAGCGGACGGGGTCCAGCAGCTCCTCTCCCGAGTCGCTGCACGACTGCCAGTCCGCCCAGATGATCGCGACGGCCCCGGGATCCTCATCGGCCGGCTCGACGCCTTGCGGAAGGAGCGCGGCGACCCGACCGGGATCGGTCCGGTACTCGATCGTGAGGACGTCGCCCGAGTAGTGCCAGGGCGGCGCGGGCACGAGCGACGCCTTACCTTCGGGTGAACGCGGCGGGAAGAACCCCTTCAGCTCGGCCACGGACGCGGAGTCTACGGCCCAGCTCCTTCGGAGGCTGCCACCGCGACGCAGGTGATCTCCGGATAGGTGACGCCTGCGTCGCGCCACGACGCGCCTCCGTCCTCGGAGACGAACAGCCTGCCCTCGGCGCCGAACACGACCGTACCGCCGGCGGCCGCGAGACAGTGGCTGTCGATGTTCTGGTTGAACCACTCCGGGAGACCGACGGTGGCTCTGAGGAACCCCACCTCCCCGGGCGGAAGACGGTAGACGGCTGCGCGGCCACCTCGAGGCCCGACGGATGCGCTCATGAACATCTCCTCGCCGTCCAGCGCCACCGCTCGCGCGTACGCCGCGTGGAGACCGTCGGTGATGAACCGCCAGGTATCACCACCGTCCAAGGACTCGGCCAGCCCGAGGGCCGTCGCCGCGACGACGTGCCCCGCCTTGATCGGGTCCGCGAGGACCTGATGCACGTCGGCATCGATGTCGATGGTCGGCTCCCAGGCGGCATGAGGGTCATTCGCGCGAAGGATCCCGCCGACGTGTACGTTCGCGAACACAGCCCCGTCCGGAGCCGCGGAGAGCGACCGGGTATCAGGAGGACCACCCCACGGCGTGTACCAGCGGTCGCGACCCTGCGCACCATCGAACGACGTGAGCATCTCGAGCGACCCGGAACGCGCGACGGCGATCCGGGCGTTCGCCGTGCCGACGAGCACGCCGCCATCCGCCGGAAGCAGGCACCGGCCGAGCTCCTCCTCGATCGATGCGATCGCCTCCACGGCGCCACCCTGGAACCGGACCACATCGCGGCCGTCCGCCAATGCCCACCACCCATCCGCGTCGGGCACCAACGCCGTGATCTCGCGGCCGTCGAGCCAAGGGCCTCCGCCCTGCCCGAACAGCCCGTTCCGCGTGCCGACGAGCCACCCCACGGGCCGTAGGCTATCGCCGGATGGAGACGCGGCGGATCCTCCTGGACGGGGTGGCCACCACGGTCACGCGCGAGGACGAGGAGCTGGTCGCGCCGGACGGCCGGCGCATCCCGATGGACGAACCCGCCCACCTCCCCCCCGTCCAGCCGTCGAAGATCATCTGCGTTCACCTCAACTACGAGAGTCGCCGGGCGGAGTTCCAGGCGGCACTCGGCCCGGCGCCCACGTTCTTCCACAAGCCCACGACCTCGCTCAATGCACACGGCGGCGAGGTCGTTCGCCCTCCGCGATGCCGGTACCTGAACTACGAAGGCGAGATCGCGATCGTGATCGGCGAGCGCTGCAAGCACATCGCCCCAGACGAGGCCGACGACTACATCCTCGGTTACACCGTCGCCAACGATTACGGGCTCCACGACTTCCGCGATACCGACGCCGGCTCGATGCTCCGCGTGAAGGGCTCCGACACGCTCTGTCCGCTCGGCCCCGGCCTCGTGACGGACTGGGACTTCCACGGCAAGGCGATCCAGACACGCGTGAACGGCGACGTGAAGCAGGACGGGAACACGGACGAGATGATCTGGGACATGCGGTACCTGGTGGCGGACATCGCCCGCACGATCACGCTCCTGCCCAACGACGTGATCCTCTCGGGCACCCCCGCGAGCTCCCGCCCGGTCGAGCCCGGCGACGTCGTCGAGGTCGAGGTCGAAGGTCTCGGGGTCCTTCGCAACTTCATCGTCGAAGGCGACGTGCCGGTGCGCGAGGACGTCGGTGCCCAGCCCTCGGAGTCCGAAGAAGTGATCTCGACCGCGTTCGGCGGGGACTGGGAGTTCCGCGGCGTCAGGGCCCCGAAGCGGAGCTGAACCCGTTATCCGGCTCGAAGCGACGCGCGGTACTCGGCGTGATCGTAGCCGCACTCCCGGCACATCCATCCGGGAGGCCCGTCACCACAGTTCCCCGGCCGGATCATGGCCTTGCCTTGCACCCAGAGCTCGCGGAGCTCGCGATCCTCGGGCGTCCCGAAGAGGATGTCGATGAGCGCGCGCTCGCCGCATCGCGGGCACCGATCGGGCGTCCCGATCCGCATGCGTCGACGATACGCCGCGTGCGGAGCCCGCGCCATCCGAGCGGAACCGACCGGCATCAGATACCTTCCCGGGGCCACCACAGGAAGGGCGGGACATGGACCTGAGCGGTAGGCGGCTGCGGTTGCTCATCCCGGACATCCTCGGGCTCGAGCGCGGGAAGTACCTGTTCGGCGACGTCGCGGAGGCCGGCCACGCGGCGTTCTGCATCGGGCTCTACCCGCTCACAACTGACCGGGAGATCCTGCCGACCCCGCGTCAGCACTTCGACATCGGACTCCCCGACGTCGAGGCTCAGCTGGACCGCGACACCCTTCGACCGGGCTGGGAAGACGACACCATGGTCGGGATCGCCGACGTGGCACAACACGGTCGCCCGCTGGAGCTCGACCCGCGGCACGTCCTGAAGCAGGCGATCCAGGCATGGCGGGACATGGGCCTGGAGCCGCAGCTCGCCTTCGAGCTGGAGTTCTACCTGTGCGAACGGACCGAGGACGGTGCGTGGGTCCCGGCCGACCTGCCGTCCCACCGCGTGTACGGCACGGGGATGTCGGTGGACCCGAGCGGTGCCGTGCACGACATGGTGGACGCCACCCTCGCGTCGGGTTTCCACGTGGAGAGCTGGTGCAGTGAGTTCGACTCGGCGGCCTACGAGGTCAACTGGCGCTACCGGGACGGGATCGCGGCGGCCGACGAGGCGTTCCTGTTCCGCGTGCTCGTGCGTGAGATCGCCGCCCGGCACGGCAAGCACGCCACCTTCCTGGGCAGACCGTTCAACGATCGCGGCGGGTGCGGCATGCACATGAACCTGTCGTTCCGCCGTCGAGACGGGTCGAACGCGTTCCACGACCCCGATGATCCCGACGGACTGTCCGAGCTCGCCAGAAGATCGATCGCGGGCCTGCTCGCACACCACCGTGGCATGGCGGCGATCTGCGCCCCCACCGTCAACGCTTACAAGCGTCTGAAGCCCGACATGTTGAACGGCTACCTCGCGAACTGGGGACTCGACGACAGGACCGTTGGCATCCGCGTCCCGTCCGCGCGAGGAGAGGGCTCGCGCATCGAGCACCGGATGGCCGACGCCGCGGCCAACCCCTATCTGACCGGTGCCGCGCTGCTCCACGCGGCTCGGATCGGCGTCACTGAAGAGTTGGAGCTCGGCCCCCGGCAGGAGCCCGGAGCCGAACCCAACACCGACGTCGCGGTCGCCAACACCCTCTCCGAAGCGCTGGACGAGCTACAGTCGGACACGAAGCTCGTGGGTGCGATGGGCGAATGGCTCGTGGAGTCGTTCGTCGCCCTCAAGCGGGCGGAGTGGGATCGCTACGAGGCTGCCGGCGAGACGTCCGACACGGAGGTCACGCCCTGGGAGACCGAGTACTACCTCCCCTACTTCTAGCCCCCTCTCCTCGGCGCACGTCTTGACAATCTGTAAGCCATGGCTTACATATCTCGAGACATCGACCCGAAGGAGATGCACCGGATGAGCGGGGTCAAGTTCTCGATCGTCATCGACGCGCCTCCGGAGCGGGTCTTCGAACGCCTGGCCGACGTCACCACGCACCCATCGTGGGCGAACCCGAAGGCGGACATGACGATGGAGCAGACCGCGGGTGCCGGTCCCGGCCCCGAGTCCTCGTACCGATCGTCGGGCGTCTTCGTGGGCAAGCCCGTGACCGCGGACATCTCGGTGACGGCCTACGAGCCACCTCGCCGGTTCGCGATCCGCTCCGACCAGCATCAGGAAGGCAAGAGGGACATCTGGTACGTGAACGACTACACGCTCACGTCCGAGGGCGGTGGCACACGCGTCTCCAAGCGGGTGACGTCGAACGGCAATCCGCTCGTCTTCTTCATCGCCTACCCCGCCGTCCGAGCCGACCAGATGACGTCGCTCCGCAACCTGAAGAGGGCGTCCGAGTCGAGCAGCTGACCCGAAGGGGGGCGACACCGCCTCCCCGTATGATTCCGCTCGATGGCCGAGGAGCATCCCGAGATCGACCTCGCGAACCCCGACAGCTACGTCGAGGGCGTTCCCTACGACTGGTTCGATCATCTCCGCCACGAGCATCCCGTCTTCTGGCATCCGGAGCGGCCGCCCAACAAGGGCTTCTGGGCGGTGACCCGCTACGACGACCTGACCGCGATCCACATGGATTGGCAGACCTATTCCTCGGAGCTCGGCGCGGTGGCGCTCGAGGAGCTCGACGACGAGCAGCTCGAGATCAGGAAGTCGATGCTCGAGACCGACCCTCCGCGGCACACCCAGCTCCGACGGATCTGCTCCAGCCGCTTCTCCGCGCGCGGGGTCGGCAAGTACGAGGACTGGATCCGCGAGGTCGCCATCGACGTCCTCGACAAGGCGCTCCCGACGGGTGAGTTCGACTTCGTTCCCGAGATCAGCCGGGATCTGCCGATCCGCTTCCTCTGCTCGATCTTCACCGTCCCGCAGGAAGACGCGCCGCAGCTGATCTCCTGGGGAGACCAGATGATCGCGAACCAGGACCCCGAGTACTCCCGGGCCGTGATCGACCGGGACGACACCGAGGCGTACCGGCTGCTTCCCTTCCGCTCCCCCGCCGCCTACGAGGTGTTCGACTACGCCGACGGCCAGCGCGACCTGCGCCTCAAGGATCCGCAGGACGACGTGATCAACGCGCTCACGGTCGCACAGTCGGAGGGCATCCTGAACGAGCAGGAGTTCCACAACTACTTCGGAGTGCTGATGATCGCGGGCAACGAGACGACGCGGCACACGATCAGCCACGGGATGCTCGCGCTGATGGAGCATCCGGACCAGCTGAAGCTCCTCCAGGAAGAACCCGAGCGGATCCCGCGCGCCACCGAGGAGATCCTGCGCTGGGCGACGCCGGTGCACCACTTCCGCCGGACGGCAACACGTGACCTCGAGCTCCGCGGCGCGGACATCAAGCGGGGCGACAAGGTCGTCACCTGGTTCACGAGCGCCAACCGCGACGAGGAGGTCTTCCCCGATCCCTACACGTTCGACGTGACGCGCAAGCCGAACGACCACGTGACGTTCGGCCCGGGAGGCCCACACTTCTGCCTGGGGGCGCACCTCGCCCGTCTTGAGACGAAGATCCTGTTTCAGGAGCTGCTCCCGCGCCTGAAGTCCATCGAGCTCGCGGGGCCGGTGGAGCGGATCCGCTCGGACTTCGTGAACGGCATCAAGCGGATGCCGGTGCGGGTCCGGACCGTCTAGGGCGAGCGGCGCCCCGCGTCGACGCCGCGCAGGAGCGTGCGAAGCATCTCGGCGAACCGCTCCTGCTCCCCTTCGGACAGGACGGAGGCGACCCGAGCCTCCTCGGCGTTGAACCGAGGGAACAGCTCCTCGATCTTCCTCCGACCGCTCGGGGTGAGCGAGACGAGCACGACGCGGCCGTCCTTCGATGCTTTGCGGCGCCTCACGTACCGCCGGCCCTGCAACGTGGTGAGCACGCCGCTCGCGGTGGGGCGACTGATCCCCACGGCAGCGGCGAAGTCCCGAGCCTCCATCTCGCCCCAGATCCAGAGCACCCACAGAGCGGTGAAGGCGGTCCAGGACAGCCGGTCGTCGGCGAGCACGGTCGACTCGAGGTGGCGCCTGAGCGCCGCGCCGCTCCGGAAGACGTTGGAGATCGCCCACATCGCTGGGAAGTCGAGCGGGAGGTGCCCGAGCTCCTCCACGATCTTGCGTTCGGCGGGGAGCAGGCCGTCGGCGCTCACGAGGAACCCTTCGCGATCCTCTCCCCGAGCTCTTGGGCCACGTCGAGGACGGCGAGCACGTCGTCGTCGGTCGTCCGGTAGTTGACGAAGCACGGCCGGAGCCACACCTGCCCATCGATCAGGGCCGAGGCGAGATAGACACGGCCGTCCGCCTGGATCGCCTCGGCGAGTGCCTGATTGTGCGCGTCCAGGTCGTCGACTCCGGCCGGCGTGTGCCTGAGCGGCACGATCGACAGATGCGGCGGCGCGTCGAACGTCTCGAAGCCGGGCCGTTCCGACGCGGCCCGGTGCAGGAGCTGCGCCTCGGCGAGGTTCCGGCGGATCGCCTCGCGGAACTGCTCGGCGCCATGCGCTCGGAACGCGAGCCAGAGCTTGAGTGCGCGGAACGGGCGAGAGTACTCCAGGGTGATGTCGGCCGCGTGCAGCTCGTGCTGCTGATGCGGGAGGTAGCCCTGCTCGTGCGCGAACGCCTCCGACAGCGCGCCGGGCTCCCGGACGAGCGCCAGGCTGCACGCCTTGGGGACGTAGAGCCACTTGTGCGCGTCGACGCTGATGGAGTCGGCGCGCTCCACGCCCGCGAATCGGTCGGGCACGACCGAAGCCGCGGGGAGCCCGTACGCGCCGTCGATATGGAGCCAGATCCCGCGCGCCTCGCAGATGTCGGCGATCGGCCCGATCGGGTCGATCGCGCCGGTCAGGGTGGTCCCCGCCGTCACGACCACGGCGACGGGCGTGACGCCGTCGGCCGCGTCGCGGTCGATCGACGCTGCCAGGAGGTCCGGACGCATCCGATGCTCGTCGTCGATCGCGATGTCACGCAGCCGGTCGCTGCCGATCCCGAGCAGCTCCACCGCGCGGGTGATCGAGTAGTGCACCTCGGCCGACGCGTACACGGCCGCCCGGAGCCCGCCGAGGCCGGCGGCGCGCGAGCCGGGCAACGCCCGCTCTCGCGCCGCCGCCAACGCCGTCATGTTCGAGATCGTGCCCCCGCTGGTGAACGCGCCGTTCGTCGCCGGATAGCCGACGAACTCTCCGACCCAGCCCACCGCCTGCTCCTCGAGCATCGTCGCGGCGCGCGCGTCGACGGCGAGGTTCATGTCGTAGGTGGAGGCCAGCAGGTCGCCCAGGGCGCCGATCTCCAGGCCGGAGGATCCGATGAACGCGAAGTACCGGGGGCGCGGCTGGGCGATCGACTCGTCGAGCGCCCGGGCCGCGTCGTCCAACGCCTCGTGGACGCTCACCGGCTCCTTCGGGAGCCCGGCCTGCAGGAGCGTCCGGAGCCGCTCGTCCAGCGGCGGCTCCTCCGCCCGGGGACGGTCGAAGCTCCGCCACGCTTCGGCGACGAGCTTCGCCGCATGCTCGAGCGCCTCCTCCCGAGGCGCGTCGAGCCGGAGCGGCCGGTCGGGGTCGTCCATCCCTGCTGCCCTCGAGTCCCTCAGCCCTCCTCCCCCGTCGAGAGGTCTGTGAGCGCCTGCCGCGCCGGCTCACGACCCTTCAGCAGCAACGTGACGAGCAGGCCCAACGCCGCCCACACCGCGGCCCACACCCACACGAGGTCGAACGGGGGCGCCACCTTGTAGATCGCGCCGAAGATCGCGCCGGCGGCCACCGTAAGGCCCAGCAAGCCGGAGACCACGAGACCGATCTTGTTCGGATGGTCGCTGAGTCCCGAGAACGCGCCAAGTGCCATCACGCCGTAGACGACCATGATCATGAATGCCCCGAGCGTCGAGATCCATTGGAACACGGCGAGCTCGTGCGGCACGCCCTCCAGGGCGTCGTTCGCGAACAGCGTCTCGATGCCCATCGTCGCCAGCACCCACGCGGCGGAGACGACCAACACGACCAGCGCCGCCGCGATCGGGTTCCCGCTCTTGGTCGTGTTCGCGAGCGCACCCGGGATCTTCCGGTCTCGCGCGAGCGCGAAGAGCCCGCGCGTGGACGCCGTCGCGGCGCCGAGTCCCACCGCCATCACGTCCAGTAGCACGACGACGAGCAGGATCTTGAGCATCGTGTCCGACGAGCCCCCCATACCTCCGGCGGCGTCGGGAGACCCGAGCGCGAACAACGGCGCCGCGGCGACCTCCGGAGACGTCAAGACCGCGAGGTCGAACCCGAACCCCGCGACCTGCGCGTACGCGGCGATCACGTAGAAGACCGAGACGATGGCCACCGACAGCATCACCGCTTTCGGGATCGCGCGCTTCGGTTCCTCGGCCTCTTCGGCGAGGTTCGCCGCGGTCTCGAACCCCACGAAGATCAGGACCCCGTACAACACGCCGAACAGGATCCCGGTGTAGTTCGGTGCCTCCGCGGGATTGAACGCCTTCAGGCTGTTCTCGGGCGCGTTGATGATCACGTTGATGAAGAACCCGAGCACGACCACCACCGACACCAGCGCGAGGAGCAGCTGGAGTCGCGTCGAGATCTGCACGCCGGCCGCCAGAACCAAGAAGACCAGTCCCACATAGATGAGCGACCAGGCCCACGACGGCATGATCGGATCGATCTCGAAGATGGGAAGCACGTTGTCTCGCAGCAACCAGCCGACCAGCACGGCGATCGCCGAGGAGAGCAGGAGCGTCCCTCCGTAGTAGACCCACCCCGCCCATCCACCGACCCGGGATCCGAGCCCCATCGTCACGTAGTCGTAGAGCGAACCTGCGGCGTGGACGCGCTTCGCGTACTGCGCCACGATCCATCCGAGCGCGAGCACACCGATGGCGGCCAGGATCACCGCGAACGGAGTGGCGATCCCTGCGCCGTTGCCGGAGAAGTTGAAGCCCGCGATCAGCGGGATGAGGAACGCCGCGGAGAAGACGGGGCCGATCAGTCCGACGGACTGCGCGACGACGTCCACCAGCTTGAGTCGACGCTTCCCCAACCGCTCGTATCCGGCGTCGCCGCCCATCTTGTCCATCTCGGTTGCCACGCAAGCCCCCTTCGGTTGACTTCGCGAACCCTACGCCGCCGCCGTCGAGCCGGTCCAACCGGTCGCCGGCCGTTCGAACCACACGTGGACCTGGCCCGTGCCGACCGAGGCCTCGTACTCGCTGAAGAGCTCGCCCGGCGCCGTACAGGCCGCTCCCCCGAGCGCACCCGCCATGATCAGGTAGTGCCCGAACTTGCCTTCGGGTCCGACCTTCTTGTACTCCGGCACCCAATCGATCAGCGACGCATGATCGCCTTTCTGGAGCAGGTCGAGCACGTGGAGATCGGCCTCGCGAGCCTCGGGCGTGATGATGTTCTTCATCGGGTCGGAGCCCTCCCGGCCCCGCAGCTCGCGGAACGGCAGGAACCGATGGGAGAGCCCACCACTCGCGAGGAGCACGACCTTCCGATCGAGCGACAGCACGGCCTCGCCGATCAGCTCTCCGAGGAGCAGGAAGTCCTCTGTGGTCCCGCACTGGTTGATGCCGACGCTCACCCACTTCTCGGGACCGTCCTTCAGGTAGGACCAGATGTTGATGGTGCCGTAGAAGATCGGCAGGTAGGGGTCGTCCGAGGCGAGCACCCAGGTGTCGTCGCGGCTCTCGGCCTCCTTCGAGACGGCGAACGCGAGCTCCGGATCTCCCGGCATCTCGTAGGGGATCTGACGCATCCCGCGCGGCAGCTCGTGCGAGGTGAAGATCCCCTCGCGTTGCTCGTGCGCCGTGATGATGTGCTCGAACGTCACCTCCCAGTGCGTGTCCATCAGCACGAACGTGTCGGCCTGGACACGGTCGAGCACCTCGGTCCGGAGCCGCTGCAGGCCGGGAACGAGGGTGATCTCCTTGCCTTCGTTGATCTCCAGCCGCACTTCCTCCGGCAACATGATCGTGGGGACGTGCGAGACGATCCCCGCGCCGACGATCTCACCCATCGCGTGCTCCTCTCAGTGTTCCGTTGGCTTCCAAGGGGCGATGCAAACGTTCTTCACGTCGGAGTAGAAGTCGAAGCTCCAGATGCCGCCCTCTCGGCCGATCCCACTGTTGCGTGAGCCACCGAAGGGCGCGCGCAGGTCCCGTACGTAGAAGGAGTTCACCCAGACGGTGCCGGCTACGAGCGCCGCCGAGACCCGCTCGGCGCGATCGGGATCGCCCGTGTAGACGATCGCCGACAAGCCGTAACTCGTGTCGTTCGCCAATGCGACGCCCTCGTCCTCGCCGGAGAACCGCTGGAGCGTGAGGACGGGGCCGAACACCTCGTGCTGGACGATCTCCGCATCCCGCGGCGGCTCACGGAAGAGCGTGGGCCGGTAGTAGAGGCCGGCCAGCTCCTCGTTCGGTCCGCCGCCGAAGACCACCTCGACTCCTTCGGCCTTCGCCCGCTGCACGTACCCGTCGACGCGGTCGAAGTGCTCCCGCGTGATCTGCGGCCCGATGTCCGTCGTCTCCTCGCGCGGGTCGCCCTGGCGGATGGCCGCGGCAGCCTCGGTGAACCGGGCGAGGAACTCGTCGTGCATCGCGTCTTCGACGAGGAGCCGCGTCCCCGCGAGGCAGACCTGCCCCGCGTTGTCGAACTGGTTCACGGCTTGCTTCACGGCGGCATCGAGGTCGGTGTCGGCGAAGATCAGGAACGGCGCCTTCCCGCCGAGCTCGAGGGACACAGGCGTGAGGTTCGCACCGGCCGAGGCAGCGACGAGCTTCCCGGTCGGGACAGAGCCGGTGAACGCAACCCGGTTCACGTCGGGATGCGCGACCAGGGCGGCGCCGGCCTCCTCCCCGATCCCCTGCACCACGTTGAAGGCACCCTCGGGCATCCCGGCGTCCCTCGTGATGTCGGCGAGGAGCGAAGCGGTCAGCGGAGCCCACTCCGGCGGCTTCGCGATCACCGCGTCCCCGGCCGCGAGCGCCGGCGCGATCCGCCAGGTCGCGAGCATCATCGGCGCGTTCCACGGCGTGATCACGACTGCGACGCCCGAGGGATCCCAACTCACGTGGTTCGTGTGCCCGCGGGTCTCGAAGTCGTCGACCGAGAGCTTCTCGAGCTCGTCGGCGAAGAAGTGGAAGTTGTAGCCGGCGCGCGGGATCACGGAGTGCGTCATCGAGCGGAGGAGCGAGCCGTTATCGCGCGTCTCGACCTTCGCGAGGTCGGGAGCCCGCTCCTCGATCAGCTCGCCGACCCGGTGGAGGATCTCGGCCCGCTGCTTCGGCGCCATCGAGCCCCAGGCCTCGAAACCCTTCTTGGCTGCGTCGACCGCGCGCGTGGCTTCTTCCGCGCCACCTCGCGCGACCTCCGCGATCGTCGTCTCATCGATCGGCGAGATGTCCGTGAAGGTCGAAGATGATGGGACGCGCTCGCCCCCGATCCAATGCTCGGTCGAGACCTCGACACCTTCGATCTCGACGCTCCCGCTCAGTGCGTCCTCCCCCAAGACTCGTTCGTACCCGAACGGTATGAACCCTGCCGAGAGGATGTCAAACGCACCGGTTCGTTGCTCGTCGGCTGGCCGCCGAGGGAGGATGCGCTGGATGACGACGCCTCGGGGTGCTCACTGGGTCCGCCGTCCTCACACGCTCGCAGGGATCGGCGCGACCGCGACGCTCCTTGCATGCCTCATCATGCCGAATTGTGGAGAGCCATGCGGGGACGACGGGCCGGGCGTCGACAACATGGTCGCCTCAGCGGAGCGCTGGCTCCGAGTGGCAACGCGCACGACGCTTCCGGACGGCGACGGAACGGTTGACGCCGACCTCGAGGTGATCGAGGTTCGCACGGATCGTTCAGAAGGACCTCGCCACGGAGAGACGATCGCGGTCCATTCCTGGTTCATCGCGGGGATCGAGGAAGCGCTGGTCGAAGGTGACTCCGTTTACCTTGCCCTCAGTTCGACGGGACTCGAACGCGAGATGGTGTCGTACGTCATCGCCCGCGACGCCGATGGCGATCATCGCCTCGTCGGGAGGTGCATGAGCGACGGCGAAACGCTGCTCCGGGATCGGCTCAACAGCGCCTACAACGCCAGGATGGCGGAGGTCATCGGTTCGACGGACGCCGAAGCTACCCTCTCGCTGCTCGGGGCCACGTGATCGCGTGATCGATCTGCGAGAGCGAAACCGTGGGGTCAAGCGACCATGACTGTGCCTCGCATCCCGAAGTCGTAGTGGCCTGGCAGATGGCAGCCGAAGATCAGCGCGCCGCTGATCCTCGGGAACGTGTAGGTGGTCACGACGGTCTCCCCCGCGGGCACGGAGACCTCTCCGGGCCGCGGGGCGTGGTGCGCTTCCGTCCCATCCTCGTGGACGCGCTGCACTTCCTCGTCCCCGAGGATGAACTCGTGGTCGATCGGGTCCGTGTTCACGATCACGAAGCGGACGGTCTCGCCGGGCTCGACGGCGAGCTCGGCCGGTTCGAACTTCGAGTAGTGGATCGTGATGCGGACCGTGCCGTCGTTGGCGCGAGCGGCGGCGCCGCGGGATGCCGCTGCCGCCCCGACCAGGAGCGTCAGCGCCACCGCGGCCGCCGCCGCCCGCAGCTTCACCGTCGGAAGACCCGAGTCGCTTGGCGCCGCACCGCGGGATCGGTGACGACCATCAGGAACGCGACCGCGACGAGTGCCGCCATCACGGTCCAGACGATCGGCCACGGTGCCGCGCCCGATGCGGTCGGGTATCCGGCCGCGACGGGGTTCGGCCGCCCGTAGCCGCTCGCGTCGATCGCGAGGTCGTGCTTCAGGTTCGCCGCCGTCTCGTTGATGCGGATGTAGGTCAGCCACATCCCGTTCTCGGGCAGCCACTTCATCCCGCGATCGGACCGGAGATCGGTCAGGAGGGTGGCCGAGGCCGGCTCGCTGACCTCCTGGATCAATCCGCGCTGGTTCGGATCGAACCCCTTCGAGCGCTCGGCCTGGGGAAGTGTCTCCGGCCGCCGGTCGGTGAGGAGGTACACGTCCGCCTGCACGACCTCCGCGGCCTTGCGGCCGAGCGCCAGGATCCGCAGCGGCACCCATGGGTTGGGCGTCGGGATCACGACGTGGATGGGTGTCCCCTGCCCGGTCTGCACACCGCGGTTGGCAGCGCGCTCCGCGTTGAACCGAGCGGCGAGGAAGATCGGGCTCCGGTCCGCGTAGAAGGCGAGCATCTCGGGCGCGTCCGGTGGCAGGAAGTACCCATGCTCGCGCGCCCAGTTCCCGACCTCGACGGCACCACCCTTCAAGACGGTGATGTCGAGGGCATCGATCTTCTTCTCGAGGAGGACCTCGGCGCCGGCGGAGGCGAGGGCGTCTCCCACCGCCTGGAAGGCAACCCGTGCTTCCGGCTGCGGCTGGGTCTCGATGATCAGACGCTGGAGCGTCCAGTCGCCTCCCTTGATCACGTCCGTGGGCACGCCGGGGAGCGGGATGATCGATCCCACCTCCGAACCCTCGCCGGCGAACTCGAACGAGGTGACGTAGTGCTCGATCCCCTCGTGATAGGCCGCGAGGGTCGTCGTCTTCAGCAGGTTGATCGTGCCGTTGGGCGTGACCAGTCCGCCGCAGGCGAGGGCGCTCCCGGCCGCTCCGGTGAGCATGACCGCGGTGAGGATCGTGAGGGTGAGGGCACGTGCGAACGGGTTCCGCATGGCGGGACTCCCTTCAGCTCATCTTGGTCGATGATCCGAGCCCTGAGGCCCGTGATCTCGGCCGGTCTCGATCACCCTTCGACGGCCCTTCGACCGCGATGGGTTCCCCCGAGTCTCCGAAGGTTCGATCGATGACCCATGCCCGGTGAGGGCGGGCCCGTGACAGCGGTCAGCTGCCGAAGCGCTCGAGCAGCTCCGGGGTCACGCGTTCGCGGAGCTTCGCGGCCACGCGCATGCGCTCCAGTGCCTGCTGGAGCATGAGGTGGTTCTGCGGGATGTCGTGTTCGCGGAAGAACGCATCGACCTCGTCGACGACCTCGGGGTCGGTCAGGTACCGGATGCCCGACGCCAGACCGATGATGTTGGACGCGGCGAAGCGATCATGCATCTCGTCCCACCGATCCGCGATGAACCGCCACACCTTAGGGCCCTGCCGGCGGTTCGTCGTCGCGCGGGCGAGCAGGTACGGCGCGTCCTGCGTGCGGACGTCGTCCGACATCGCCGATGCGAGGATCCGATCCACCTCGGCCTCGCCAGGGAACCGGGACGTCGCGAACAGGTAGCGCTCCTCCTCCTGCGGGGTCGAGGCGCCGCGGTACCGGTGCCAGTACCGGTCGAGATCCTCCGCCGTTCCCTCGGCGGCCACGGCTTCGACGGCGGCCTGCAGGAGCTGCGGATCGCCCTCCCCTTCGAGCTCCAGCTCGCGACACTGCGCAAGGGTCTCGGGATCGCCACCGAGGACGGCGAGGGACTGCACGAGCTGGCCGCGGAGCGCGCGGGTGAGGTCGGATTCGTCCTTCGAGGCGTCCCAGCCGAGCCGCGCGAGCGCCGGCCGCACGAGGTCGCGCACGAACGCCCGCAGGCGCTCGCGCGGCTCGTCCTCCACGAACCGGTCGAGCCAGCCGAGTCCGCCCAGAATCGCCTGCCAGACGCGGAGGTCGGTGTCGTCCTGGGATCCCTGCACCAGGTCGAGGAACGACCCGGCGGAGGCCGTCCCCGCGACGACGGCCGCCCACGCGTCATCGACCAGGCTGTACCGCTCGATCGGCGACAGCACGTCCATCGCCCTCGCCACCACCCGCGAGCGGAGCTCGTCGTCGTACCAGACCCGCACGAAGCTCGCCGAGCCCGCGTTCGCGATGACCACCGCGTCGGGCGCGAGCAGCTCGAGCTCCGCGCCGACCGCCTCGATCAGGATCCGATCGACGCGTTCCTCCTCGCCCGAGACCTGGCGGACGGTGAGAGGGACCGGCCACGTGGTGGCGTCGTCGTCCTTGGACGGGATGAAGCGTCGTTGCGAGAACCGGACGCGATCGCCTGCGAGATCGACCGAGATGGCGGGATAGCCGGGCTGGAAGATCCACGCGTCCATGATCCGGCGGACCGGCTCGCCGGTCTCCTCCTCGAGCGCGTCCCACAGGTCGTGCGTCTCGGTGTTGCCGTAGGCGTGCTTCGCGAGGTACCGGCGGATCCCGTCGCGGAACCGCTCGGCGCCGAGCCACTGCTCGAGCATCCGAAGGACCGCGCCGCCCTTGACGTACGTCAGCGTGTCGAACATGCCGCTCGCGTCGTCGGGCGAACGGACCTCGTACTCGATCGGGCGGGTGGTCTCGAGGGCATCGATCTCGAACGCGTTCGTCCGATCGCGCGTGAACGTGTTCCAGATCTCCCAGTCCGGCCGGAGGTCGTCGACGGCGAGCATCGACATGAAGGTCGCGAACGCCTCGTTCAGCCAGATGCCGTTCCACCAGCGCATCGTGACCAGGTCGCCGAACCACATGTGGGCCAGCTCGTGCGCCACCGTCTCCGCGACGCCGAGCTGCTCTTCCTGGGTCGACCGTGCGGGGTCGATCAGCAGCACCTGCTCGCGGTACGTCACGCAGCCGACGTTCTCCATCGCCCCCTGCGCGAAGTCCGGGAGCGCGACGTTGTCGAGCTTCGCCTCGGGATACGGGATCCCGTAGTAGTCGGCGAACCAGTTCAGGGAGTGGACGGACACCTCCTCCGCGAACGACGAGAGGTGTCCCTTGCCCGGCACGTGCACGGTCCGGATCGGCACGCCTCGCGCGTCGGCCGGCTCGGAGAGCTCGAGCCGGCCCACCACCCAGGCGGCCAGATAGGTCGACATCTTCATCGTGTCGGCGAACCGGATCCGCACTTGGCCGTCGTCGAGCGACCCGCGCTCCACCTCGGGACCGTTCGAGACGGCGGTGAGCCCGTCCTTCACCACCAGGGTGATCGCGAAGACGGCCTTGAGGTCGGGTTCATCCCAGCACGGGAACGCCCGGCGGGCATCCGTCGCCTCGAAGTGCGTGGTCCCGATGACCTGCGTCCCGCCAGCCTCGTCCGTGTACGTGCTCCGGTAGAAGCCGGTCAGCCGTGGGTTCAGCTCGCCCCGGAACCCGATCCGGATCGTCCACTCCCCCGGCGCGGCCGTCTCGGCGAGATCCAGCGTCGCGCGTTCGGCGTCGTCGTCGGTGAGGATCTTCGACACCTCGACCGTGCGTCCATCCGCGGCGGTGAGCGTCGCGTCGTCGAGCGTCAGCTCGTTCGAATTCAAGACGATCTCGGTGACCGGCTCGACGACCTCGATCGCGATCTCGATCGCTCCCTCGAACGCGCCGGTGTCGAGGTCCGGCTCCAGCGTCAGGTCGTACCGGGACGGGACGACCGTCCGCGGGAGCCGGTATGGCTGCTCGGCCTCCGGCATCAGTCGTTCACGTACGTGAGCCAGTGGACGTACTTCTCGTTCTCGCCCTTGGTCGCGGCGAAGAAGGCGCCCTGGAGCTCCTTGGTCACGGGGCCTCGATGTCCCTCGCCCACGATCCGGTCATCCACCTCGCGGATCGGCGTGAGCTCGGCCGCCGTCCCCGTGAAGAAGCACTCGTCGGCGTTGTAGAGGTCCGTGCGCACCAGGTTGTCTTCGCGGACCTCGTACCCGAGATCTCGCGCGAGCGTGATCACCGAGCCGCGTGTGATCCCGTCGAGGCACCCGGCCGAGATCGGTGGCGTCGTGAGGACACCGTCCTTCGCGACGAAGACGTTCTCTCCGGAGCCGTCGGTCACGAAACCGGCCTCGTTCAGCATGATCGCCTCGTCGTAGCCCGCCTTCAGACTCTCCACTTTCGCGAGGACCGAGTTGATGTATTGCCCCGTGGCTTTCGCGGCCGCCGGAAGCGAGTTCTGTCCGTTCCGGCGCCAGCTGCTGACCTTGATGCGCACGCCCTGCTCGAGCGCGTCCTCGCCGAGGTAGGCGCCCCACGGCCACACGGCGATGACGACGTTGACCGGCGCTTCGAGCGGGTTCACGCCCATCTCGCCGTACCCTCGGAGCACGAGCGGACGCACGTAGCAGGCGTTGAGACCGTTCGCGAGGATCACGTCCTTGGTCGCCTGCGTGATCGCCTCGCGCGAGTACGGGATCTCGGTGTGGTAGAGCTTCGCCGATCGGAACAGCCGCTTCAGGTGCTCGTCGAGGTGCCAGACGGCGGCGCCGCGCGCGGTCTCGTAGGCCCGGATCCCCTCGAAAACGCCGCTCCCGTAGTGGACGGCGTGGGAGAGGACGTGGATCTGAGCGTCGTGCCACGGCACCAGCTCGCCGTCCATCCAGATCTTCTCGACCTCTGTGATCGGCACCGCGCCCTCCTTCGACGAGCCCACAGGATACCCGGCGCCGAAGGCCGGTTGGAAAGGATCGGCGTCAGGAAAGGTCGTACGCGCGCCACTCGATCGCGACGTCCCGCGCCTCCGGCGGGTCGAGCGTTCCGAAGCGCTCGAGCGCCCACGTGCGCAGCTCGTTCGCAGCCGCCCGTCGCGTCGGCTCGTCGATCTCCCAGGTCCAGGAGTGCAGCCCGTCCGCCATCTGTTCCAGGAACGACCCGAGGGTCTGCGGGACCCGTTCCGCGATCGTCGGCATTGACCGCGCTCGAGCCCCGTGCTCCTCGAACGCCCCATCCACCGTCACGGGATCCCACGCCTCGGGACCCGGGACGAACGCCGGCCTGCCGACGAGGGCCCGGAACCGCTCGATCGCCTCGCGCCACGCGGCCGGAACGTCTCCTCGGGCGACCAGGACGACGCCGCCGGAGGACGTCACGCGGTGGAGCTCCGAGATCACCGTTCTCCACTCCGGCACCAGGTGGAAGACGTGTCGAACCACCGCCGCGCCGAAGCTGTCCTCGCGGAACGGGAGCGCCGTCGCGTCGCCGCGCACGAGCGGGAACGGCGCGCGGCCGCCGGCCTTCTCGACGAGCTTGGCGAGCATCGGGCCGGAGAGGTCGACGCCTACCATCGGCACGCCGGCTTCCGCGAGGGGGAGCGCGACGAGGCCGGTCCCGACGCCGATCTCCAGGCAGCGGCCTCTGCCCCCCAGTTCGGCGCCGAGCAACGCGACCATCTCCCGCGACGCCTCCTCGGACAGGCCGCGCGTGCGGTCGTAGTACTGGACCGCACGGTCGAAGGGAACGGAGCCGCTCACGACTTGGGGATCTGCTTGCTCGGATCGACGAACGGCAACGCCGCCACGGTCGCCGCACGGACCCCGCCGTTCGCGTGGAGCGCCAACGGGGTTCCGACATCCTGGTGAGAAGCCGGCACCCACGCGTAGCCGATGTTGCGCTCGAGTCGCGGCGACCACGCCCCCGCCGTCACGCGACCGATGCCGTCTCCCGCGTCGCCGTTGGGGTCGGTTGCATCATGAACCGGCCAGAGATCGTTGAGCGCGCCCTCCTCCGTCATCGGGTCGCCGGCGATGTCGATGCCGACCAACTTGCGATCGACGCCCTCCTCGGCGATCCGCCGGAGTGCGTCCCTGCCGATGAAGTCGTCGTCCTGCTCGAGCTCTACGAGCCGCTCCAGCCCGGTGATGTGGAACGGCGTGTCCTCGGTTCGCATGTCCGAGCCGTAGTTGAAGATGCCGGCTTCGATCCGGCGCGCCTCCGAGGGCGCGATCGCCCGGATGTCGTAGGACGCGCCCGCCTCCTCGACCAGCCGCCATAGCTCGTCGCCACGCGAAGAGTCCCGCAGGTAGATCTCGTAGCCCACTTCCCCGGTCCAGCCCGTGCGCGAGACGACGAGTGGGATCCCGTGCAGCTCCGTCTCGGCGCACCGGTAATAGCGGAGGTCGGCGATCGCGTCGCCGAAGAGGTCGCGAACCACGTCCTTCGAGCGAGGGCCCTGTATCTGCATCGGCGATACGTCCGCCTCGAAGACATCGACGTCCATCTTGGCGAGGGCGGCCACGCCCTTGGCGAACAGGAGCGCGTCCGAATCCGCGATCGCCAGCCAGAACCGATCCTCCTCGAGCCGCAGCAGCACCGGGTCGTTCACGATGCCTCCGCGACTCTCCGTGAGCAGCACGTACTTGCACTGGCCCACCGCGCAGGTCGTGAGGTCGCGGCACGTGAGCAGGTTCGTGAACGCGAGCGCGTCCGGTCCGGAGATCTCGACGCAACGCTCGACCGCGACGTCCCACATCGTCACGTGTTCCAACAGCGCCCAGTACTCGGCGACCGGGTCGTCGTACAGCGTGGGCAGAAGCATGTGGTTGTACAGACCCCAGCTCCGGCATCCGGCACGTTTCGTCGCCTCGAAGTACGGGGACTTCCGGTACCAGGGCTGGATGTAGAACGTGAACGTCTCTGACATCGAAGCTCCTCGGTGAAGGGACCGCGGGAGCCTACGATGCAGGGGACGTCAAGAACCGCGGCATCCCGTCCGATGGGGGGATCGGAGGTCCGTGCCCATGTCACCGACGAGCGCCAAGCGATCGAAGGGCCACGAAGAGGCGACCGACCGCGAAGCCGAGCTCCCGTATCGTTCGCTGGTCGAGGCCGTCCCGGCGATCGTCTACATCGACCCGGTCGGCCCCGAAGCCACCTCACCGACCTACGTGAGCCCCTTCATCGAGCAGATGCTCGGCTACCCGCCTGAAGTCGCGACCGGCGATCCGGATTGGTGGGCCCAGGCGCTCCATCCCGACGACCGCGAGCGAGTGCAGGTGGAATGGCGGAGGAGCGATGACTCGGGCGAGCCCTATGCCGGGGAGTACCGCCTGATGGCCGCCGACGGGCGAACCGTGTGGATCCGCGACGAGGCGGTCCTCCTCCGGGATGACGAGGGCAACCCGACGTACTGGCAGGGCGTGATGCTGGACATCACCGTTGCGAAGCAGGCGAACGACGACCTCACCCGCGCGCTCGACCTGGAGCGGCAGGCCACCGAGGACATGCGCAAGGCCGACGAGATCAAGACGACGTTCCTCACCGCGGTGTCTCATGACATCAGGACCCCCTTATCCGCCATCCTCGGGAACGCCCTCACCCTCGAGGAGGGCGACCGGCTCGGCATCACCGAGGAGGAACGGAAACAGCTGATCCACAGCCTGGCGGCGAAAGCCCGTCGTCTGAACGCGATCGTGACGGACCTTCTCGACACCGAGCGGCTGGCGCGGGGCGTCGTGGAGCCCAAGCTCCAGGAGATCGCCGTCGGACGCCTCATCTCGCTCCTCGTCTGGGATTCGGAAGCGATGGCGGGACGTCAGGTGCACGTGGACGCCGGATCGGTGACGGCGTGGATCGACCCGCAGATGATCTCTCGGATCGTCGAGAACCTGTTGATGAACGCCGCCCGGCACACGCCACCCGGATGTCAGGTGTGGGTCAAGGTCCTGCCCGAGGACCAGGACGTGTTGATCGCGGTCGAGGACGACGGACCGGGGATCCCCGAGGAGCACCGGGAGTCGGTGTTCCAACCTTTCGAGCACGGCCCGATGACCTCGGTGCACAACCCTGGTGTCGGCGTCGGGCTCTCGTTGGTCGCGAAGTTCACCGAACTCCACCATGGGCGCGTCTGGATCGAGCAGAGGGAAGGTGGAGGCGCCTCGTTCAAAGTGCTCATCCCGAGAGGAGACCCCGAGGTCGTGCCCCAGGGCGCCGCCGGCCGATGACGCCCGCGAGACATCTCGCGGCAGGGCCCTTGCGGGCCCGGTGAGAACATTCACGTCGAGGCTCGAACAGGCCGATGCTTCCACCGAACGCACTTCGGAGGACCTGAGCACCCCATGAGCAGCTCGACACCGCTCGACCAGCGCGACCTCGCACTCTTCGACGCGGGATTCCACCATGTGCTGAGCTCGATGCCGGGCGTAGCGTATGTCGAGGCGGACGGCCCGGCGGGGAAGATCGCGTACATGAGCCCGCGGATCGAGGAGCTGACCGGCTATCCGCCGGAGCGGTTCGTCGAATCCAGGGACTTCTGGATGACGCTCGTGCATCCGGACGACCGGGAGCGGGTGGAAGCGGCCGATGACGCCGCGGATGCAACCTCGGCGCCCTACGTCGAGGAATCCCGTCTGGTGACCGCCGACGATCGCGTCGTCTGGATCCGCGACGAGGCGGTCCACGTTGCGGCCACGGACGAACGCCCGGCGCACTGGATCGGGCTCATCGTGGACATCACCCGCGAGAAGGAAGCGGAGTCACACGCGGCCGAGGCGGAGCAGCGCTACCGGACGTTGATCGAACGGCTGCCGATCGTGACCTACATCGACGTCCCGGACGAGAGCCTGGCCAACCTCTTCGTCAGCCCGCAGATCAACGACCTGCTCGGGCGTCCCTCCGGCGCGACGGGCGACGAGTGGGCGGAGCGGGTGCATCCGGAGGATCGCGAGCGAGCGCGACGGGAGACGGTGGACGGCGTTCGCTCGGGGAAGCCCTTCACTCTCGAGTATCGGATGGTCCGAGACGACGGCCGCGTGATCTGGGTGAGCGATTCCGCGACCACCGTTCGCAACGATCGGGGCGAGCCCGAATACGTCCTCGGGTCCTTCTACGACATCACGCAACGCAAGGAAGCGGAGCTCCGGCTGCAGGAGCTCGAGCGACGTTACCGCAGCCTCGTGGAGCAACTGCCCGCCGTCACCTACATGGACACGGCGGACGAGGAGATGTCGTCGATCTACGTGAGCCCTCAGGTCGAGAAGATCCTCGGCCTGGCGGCCGACGCGTTCGTCACGGACGGCACGTGGTCCGCTCACCTCCATCCCGACGATCGCGAGCAGGCAGTGCAGGCGCTCCGCGATGCGATCCGCGCAGGCGATCCGTTCACCCTCGAGTATCGGATGATCCGCCCCGATGGCAGCATCGTGTGGATCCGTGATCGCGGTTCGGTGGTCTTGGACGAGGTGGGTGAGCCCGCGTACGTGCAGGGCCTGTACGAGGACATCTCGGAGCAGAAGCGGCTCGAGTCGGAGCTCCGATCGGAGGCCGTCAAGTTCAAATCGCTCGCCGAGCGGATCCCCGCCGTCGTCTACATCGAGGGCGAGGGCGGGTCGGACGACGCACCCTTCTATATGAGTCCCCAATACGAGGATCTGTTCGGCTACACACCAGACGAACGCCAGGCGAACCCGACGCTCTGGCGGGAGCTCCTGCACCCGCAGGATCGCGAGCGAGCGATCGAGGCGGCGAAGCGCTCGTACGAGGAGGGCGGCTTCAGCGAGGACTATCGGATGGTCGCTCGGGACGGACGGATCGTCTGGGTCCACGACGAGACCGTGTTGATCCGCGACGACGAGGGGAACCCCTTGTTCTGGCAGGGCGTGCTGTACGACATCAGCGAACAGAAGCGAGCCGAGCAGGAGCTGGCGCAGGCGCTCGAGATGGAGCGCCGTGCCGTCGACCGGCTCCGCGAGGCGGACGACATGAAGAACACGTTCCTGACCGCCGTGTCCCACGACCTGCGGACGCCGCTGTCGGCGATCCTCGGGAGCGCGATCACACTGGAGAGCGCCGATGAGCTCGGGATCTCAGAGGAAGATCGCCAGCAGCTGATCCGGAGCCTCGCGAAGAAGGCCAAGCGCCTCACCGCGATGGTCAACGATCTCCTCGACATGGACCGGTTGACCCGAGGCCTCGTGCAACCACGGCGAGAGCTGATGGATCTGGGGGCCCTGCTCGGCCGTACGGCGGCCGAGTCCGACGTCCTCGATGAGCGCACGGTCCACGTGCATGCCGAGCCGATCGATGCCTGGATCGACGAGTCGATGGTCGTGAGGATCGTGGAGAATCTGCTCGTGAACGCCGTGAAGCACACACCGCCGACGGCGACGATCTGGGTCGGGGCACGCCGGGTTGGCAACGGCGTGGTCCTCCGGGTCGAGGACGACGGCCCGGGGGTCGCCGCCGATGAGCGAGATCGGCTCTTCGAACCGTTCGAGCGGGGCGAGCGATCGGCGCCCTCGCCGGGCCTCGGCGTCGGTCTGTCCCTCGTGGCTCGATTCGCCGACGCACACGGAGGCCGCGCGTGGGTGGAGGATCGCGAGGGCGGCGGTGCCTCGTTCCGGGTGCTGTTCCCCGATCCGACGAGCCGGCTGCCCGCGTCCTAGGGCTTCGCGGTCCGATCGGCGATCACGCGTTCCGCCGGCGCGAATCCGAAGGCCTGGTCCGCCCGATGGGGTGGAGGGCCCGGGTGGCGCAGCGCGCCGGCCATGATGAGCGCGGCGGCGACGGTCATGGCGCCGCCGATGTAGTAGGCGGTGCGGGGCCCGAGCGCCTCGACGATCGGACCCCCGGCGGTCAGCGAGACCGCGAGGGCGATGAGTGTCGCGGCCTCGACGGCCCCCGCCACACGGCTGCGGACGTCGTCGGGGGTTCGCCGCTGGAGCAGCCCCTGCTCCGCCACGCTCGCGAAGCCTTCGCAGATCCCCTCTGCCACCATGAGCGCGAGCGCGGCGATCCATAGGGGCGACCAACCGATCGCGAACATGATCACCCCGCCGAGGAGCACGGAGACGAGGAGGGTCCGGGGTTCTCGCTCGGCCGTGAGCCAGCGAGCGGCGAACACCGCGCCGAGAGCGGCTCCTCCTCCCCAGAGCGCGGAGATCAACCCGTATCCGAACGCCCCCTTGCCGAACTCGTCCGCGTAGGGCAGCTCCGCCACGAGGATCAGGCCGACGCCGAGGAGCAGGACCGACCAGCCGAGGAGGATCGCCCGCAGCACCGGGTCGCTCATCGCGTAGCGGAAGCCGGCCCTGATGCCTGGGTGCTCCTGCTTCTCCGAGCGTTCGTCGTTGAACCGGCCCGGCGTCGACGCGATGAGCCACGCCGAGAACAGGAACGATGCGGTGTTGAGACCGAATACGAAGGCGCCGGCACCGAGCAGGCGATCCGGGGACGCTCCGTCGCCGGCGAGCAGCACGACCAGCTGCGTCCCCAGCAGCGGCCCGATGAAGCTGCCCAGGTGTCGCCCGATCGCCACCTGTCCGTTCGCCCATGGGAGGTGCTCCTCCTCGATGAGGTTCGGGATCGAGGCGCCCGCCACCGCCCACACCGGCGACTCGAGGATCGCGGTGATCGAGGCGACGACCACCAGCTGGCCCGGCGTCCGGGCGAACGCCAAGCCGACGAACCCTGCCGCGGCGGCCAGGTCCGAGATCACGAGCACGCGCCGCCGATCGAACCGATCCCCGAGCCAGCTCGCGATCGGCTGCACCAGCCCCTGCATCCCCATCGTGAGGAGCAGGGTCACCGAGAGCCAGATCGCGGACTCGCCCGTCAGCCGGTAGACGATGTACGCGAGGACCGTGAACGCGGCTCCGCTCCCGGTGAGGGAGATGCCTCGCGCCACCGCCACCCGTCGTACCGCTGAACGCCCGCTGCCCTCCGCCATCGAGAGCAAGAATCACACAGTCGCGCGGTCCTCGGTAGTCGGTTCCGGCAGTACCCCTTCTGGGCCACTCGCCCTACCTTGGTCGGCCCTGAGGCGGACCAGCGGTAGGAGGACGATGGTCGCCCCCAGGGCGAAGACGCCGGCGATCACGTAGACGGTCTGCGGCTCCACCACGCGGAGCACCGGTCCCGCGGCCAGGTAGGCGGCGGCCAGGCCCAGGGACAGGACGGCCTCGAGCGCGGCCATCGTCCTGCTCCGAACGGCGTCCGGCGTGCGCCGCTGCATGATGCCGTTCTCCGCGACGATCGAGATCCCGTCCGAGGTCCCCATCACGAGGAGCGACACCAGGACGAGCGGGAACAGGCCGAAGAGGCCGACCCCGAAGGCCGAGATGGCCACGCCGGCCGCCCCGAACACCATCCAGAGCGGCTCCGTGCGGGCGTCCATCCAGCGTCCGAACAACGTGCCGAGCACGGAGCCGGTCCCCCAGCAGGCGATCAAGAGACCGAAGCCCCAGCCACCGGTCCCGAACGATTCGGCGAGGGGAGCGTCGGCCACCATCCCCATGCCCATCCCGAGGACGAAGACGAGCCAGGCGAAGGTCATCCGGCGCAAGACCGGCTCGCGGAACAAGTAGGTCGCGCCGGCGAGGAGGCCTTCGTGCTCCGGGTTGGGCTCGATCGAACGCTCCTGCTCGAACCGGCCTCGAACCGTCAACGTGACGGCGAGCGAGATCAGGAACGAGATCGTGTTCAGACCGAAGACCACGGCGCCGGCCAGGTGCAGCCGGTCCGCGGACGGCATCTCACCCGGCGCGAGGATCGCGACGAGGCCGCCGCCGATGACCGGGCCGACCGCGATGCCGGCGTGCACGCCCATCGAGACCAGGCTGTTGGCCCACGAGAGGTCGTCCTCGGACTCGACGAGGTTCGGGATCGCGGCGCGCGAGGCCGAGAAGAACGGAAGCTCCGCGATCGCCGATCCGAACGCCAGGGCGATCAGGACGCCGGGGTCCTTCGCGAAGACCATCGCCGCGAAGAAGGCCGCCGAGATCGCCTCCGACCAGATCATCACGGTTCGGCGGTTGTATCGGTCTCCGAGGGCTCCCGTGAGGGGACCGATCAAGCCCGCGACGCCGAACGTGAGCAGGAGCGACAGCGCCTGCATCACCGGCGAGTGGGTGCGCTCCCACACCGTGTAGTTGAGCGCCGTGTACGCGGCGGCACCGCCGGTGACGGAGATGAGTCGTCCGACGGCGAGACGACGGACGTTGGACTTCGGTGAGCGGGTCATGGAGCGGTCTCCCTTGTTCGGTGCGGAGGGCGGTGCGGAGGATCGACGAAAGAACTACGGGGCGCGACGCGTGAGACGCGTCAGAGGGCCCCGTGCACTGGTCGTTTCGTCGTGTACCGCTTCATGGTCCGTCCAGGGTAGCACGGGGAACTGAGCACCCGGAAGAACTTCCGGTCACGTGCCGAGCGTGACGGCGCGGATCGTGTGAGCGTCGATCGTGTCCGCGACCGTGTCCAAGACGTCGGGCGGCACGGGGGAGTCGACCGTGAGACCCATCAAGGCGTCACCGCCCGCACCCTTCCTCCCGACCTCCATCGTCGCGATGTTGATGCCGTGCTCGCCGAGGATCGTGCCGACCTTGCCGATGATCCCCGGGCGATCGACATAGATGAAGAAGAGCATGTGCGGCGCGGGCTCGATCTCCACCTCGAAGTCCCACACCTGGATCACTCGCTCCGCGTTCTTCTTCCCGAGCAACGTTCCCGCGACCTCGACGTCGGACTCCGACTCGGTCTCCGCGCGGATGGACACCTGGCTCACGTAGTCCTGGGAGCCGGTCGAGCGCATCTCGCTCACCGTGAGGCCCCGTTCGCGGGCGAGCATCGGCGCGTTCACGAATGAGACCGGCTCGTGCACGGACCGGCCGAGGATGCCCTTCAGGATCGCGAGGGTGAGCACCCGGGTGTCGTGCTCCGCGATCCGGCCCAGGTAGGACGCGACGATCGAGCGGACGCCGCCATCCGCCAGGCCCGCCACGAGCGCGCCGAGCCGTTCGGCAAGGCCCACGAACGGACGGACCGCCTCGCTCACTTCGGCGCCGGCGGACACGTTCACGGCGTACGGGACGAACTGTCCTTCCAGGGCGAGCCGCACCATCTCCGCGACGGTCGTCCCCGCCTTGTCCTGCGCCTCGACCGTCGACGCGCCGAGATGCGGCGTGACCACCACCTGGTCCAACCCGAACAGCGGGGAGTCGGTGGAGGGCTCCACGGCGAAGACGTCGAGCGCCGCGCCGGCGAGGCGTCCGTCCTCGAGCGCCTTCGCCAACGCGTCCTCGTCCACGATGCCCCCGCGCGAGGTGTTCACGAGGCGCGCGCCGTGCTTCACCATCGCGAGCTGGTGCGCTCCGATCAGTCCCTGGGTGTCCGGGGAGCCCGGCAGGTGGATCGACACGAAGTCCGACTGCACGAGGAGCGACTCGAGGGTGGGCATCACGTCCACGCCCAGCTCCTTCGCTCGCTCCGAGGACACGTACGGGTCGAACGCGATCACGCGCATCCCGAAGCCGTGCGCGCGCGACGCGACGAGGGTGCCGACGCGGCCGAGCCCGATCAGTCCGATGGTCTTGCCGGAGAGCTCGACGCCCTCCCATCGCTCCCGGTCCCACCGTCCGGCGTGCAGCTCGCTGTTCGCCTGCGGGATGTTGCGAGCCTGCGCGAGCAGGAGCGCCATCGTGTGCTCCGCCGCGCTGATCGTGTTGGACTGCGGCGCGTTCACGACCATGACCCCTCGGCGGGTCGCGGCCTCGACGTCGACGTTGTCGACGCCGATGCCGGCGCGGGCGATCACCTTCAGACGCGGCGCCGCCTCGAGGACCTCGCCCGTCACCCGCGTCGCGCTCCGGATCACGAGCGCGTCGTACGGGCCGACCTCCGCGGCGAGGTCGCCGTGCGCGAGATCCTCGCGCACGTCGACCTGGAACCGCTCGCGCAACAGCTCGAGACCGGCCTCCGAGAGCTTCTCGGTGACGAGGACCCGCACCTACGTGGCCGCGTCCTGGAAGACGCCCTCGGCCGACGCCACGGCGGCTCCCCGCTTCACGGGATGGCCGAGCCGTTCGAGGGTCATCTCCAAGGCGGCGAGGCCGCGGATGATGTCGAGCTCGCTGAAGTACCCGAAGTGTCCGATCCGGAAGACCTTCCCCTTCAACGGTCCCTGGCCGGGCGCGAGCACACAGCCGAAGTCCGATCGGATGCGGTCGCTGATCGTGTCGGCGTCGATCCCCTCCGGGGCGCGGATCGCGGTGACGGTCCAGTTGTGCTCGAGGCCCTCGCCGAACAGGTCGAGGCCGAGCGCCTTCACGCCTTCCTTGACCGCACGCGACAGGAGCTCGTGGCGCTGATGGGCCGCGTCGACCCCGTCCTGGAAGTAGAGCACGAGTGCCGCTTGGAGCCCCTGCATCACGCTGATCGCCGGCGTCCACGGGTTCTCCGGGTCGGGCAGCTCGGCGAATCGGCGGTAGATCGACCAGTCGAAGTAGAACCGCGGCATCGTCGCGGCGGCGTGGGCATCCCACGCCCGCTGGCTGATCGCGACGAACGCGATGCCCGGGCTCGCCGAGAGCGCCTTCTGCGAGCCGCCGATGGCGACGTCGATCCCCCAGGCATCGAACTCGAACGGAACGGCGCCGAGGCTGCTCACGACGTCCGCGACCACCATCACACCGGCGTCGTTGGCGACGCGAGCGAGCTCCTGCACCGGTTGGATCACGCCGGTGGAGGTCTCCGAGTGGGTGAGCAGCACGGCCTTCACGGGATGCTCCGCGAGCGCGTCCGCGACCCGCGACGTGTCGACTTTCTCTCCCCACTCGTGGTCCACGGTGCGAACCACAAGGCCCATGGCGGTCGCGAGGGAGCGCCACCGCTCGGAGAAGAAACCTGCGAGCGGGATGAGGACCTCGTCGCCGGGAGAGAAGACGTTCTGGACGGCGGACTCGAGCCCGCCGGTGCCGGAGGACGTCATCAGCAGGACGTCGGCTCCCTCCGTTCGATACAACTCCTTCAGTCGCTCCGTCACGTCGCGCATCAGGCGTCCGAAGCCAGGCCCTCGGTGATAGACGAGAGGACTGCCTTGCGCGAGGAGCACCTCGGGCGGGATGGGGGTGGGGCCGGGCGCCAGGATGATCTCGGGCCTATCCATCTGCGTCTCCTCGAGGTTGCTCTCTGGGGGTTTCTCTGGGGTTCCTCGACGGGTCCGGCGGTCACTCGCAGCCTAGCAAGCACTCACCCGGGGGCAAGGTTCCGACACTCCCGGCCATCGGCAAGGAAGCGCAGGTCCGTATCATCGGTCGACGGGGCCCTCGCCGGGCCCCGAGGTACGTATGGCGACCTTTCGGTTCCTGTTGAAGCGCTTCGTCGCTCAGCGGCTGCTGGGCTTGGCCGTCGTGGTCACGTTGGCCTTCTCCGTGGGGGTCCTCGTCGCCGGTCCGATCTACGCGGACGCCGCGCGCGAGGCGATCCTGTCCTCGGAGCTCGCCGGCGCTCCCCCCACCGTGCGGAACGCTCGCCTGCAGGTGTTCGGCGACCAGAGCTTCGACTGGGATGCGGCGGACGAGGTCATCACGGCGCGCACCGAGTCGCTACCGCTGGATCGGATCGTCCGACAGGGGTTGGGCACGGTACGCCTCGGGACCCCCGCCGGACCGTCCGTGCCCATCCTGGCGCGCGAGGGCATCGAGGAGCACCTCGAGATCCGTGGCGATCCCCCCGGCGACGACGGGATCGTCCTCCACGCCGCGATGGCCCGGCTCCTGCGCGTGCGCCCGGGCGACCGGCTCGACGTCATCGGTCCTACCGGCAAGCGGCTGGCGCTCGTCGTCGCCGGTACCTACTTCACCGCCGAGCGAGACGATCCCTTCTGGTTCGGCTCGCAGAATCCCTTCCCGGATCCGGACTCGACCCAGCCCCAGCCCGCCGTCGTCGGGCTCGACACGCTGGTGCGAGTCACTCGGGAGCTGGAGCTCACGACCCAGTACGCATGGGACGCGTACCTCGCGCTCACAGGCGTGCCCTTCGAGCAAGCCTCGGAGGTTCCCGACGGGTTGCAACAGATCTTCACGAGCCTTCAGTCGGAAGCAGGGCTGAGCACGGCCGATCTGATCTCGGGACTGGGCACGCTCCTCGACATCGTCCGGCAGCGCATCGCCGACCTTGCCGTGCCGATCCTCCTCGTGGTCTTCCAGATCGGCGCCGTCACGCTGGCCGTGCTCGCCGGTGTCGGTGCGCTCGCGCTCACCAGGCAGGCGTTCGAGCTCGCGGTGCTGCACAGCCGGGGTTTCCGCCGAGGGGTGCTCCTCGCCGCGCAGGCGATCCAGGCCGTGTTCGTCGCGATCGTCGCGTTCCCGCTGGGGCTGCTCCTCGGCATGGGTCTCGCGGCGCTCGCGAGCACCGCGAACGGCCCCGATCTCCCCGGGGTGGTCTTCCCGATCCGTCTCAACACCACGGGCCAGCTCCTCGGGCTCGTGGCCGCCGTCGTCGGAGGCGTGATCCTCCTGGGGCTCTCCGTCCCCTACGTCTCGAGGACGGTGCTCGAGGAGCGGAGGGCGGCGTCCCGGGAGGACCGGCCGCTGCTCGCGCGCGTGCCGGTGGAGCTCTTCGTCCTTCCGCTCGGCCTGTTCGCGTTCCTCCAGCTCCGGACCGGGACGCGGCCCGAGGCCGGATCCGGCGAGATCGACCCGCTGATCCTCGTCGCCCCCACCCTCCTGTTGTTCGGCGGGTCGTTCCTCGCGCTCAGGCTCCTGCTCCTGGTGTTCCGAGCGCTCGACTCCCGGATCGGACGTTCGCGACGGCTGCCGAGGTACCTCGCGGGGAGACGGATCGGACGTTCGCCGGGGACCGGCTTCGCCGCCGCCCTGCTCTTGCTGCTCTCGATGGGTCTCCTCGTGGTGTCGACGTCCTACCGAGCGATCGTCCTGCGCAATCACGAGGACGCGGCCCACGCGCAGGTCGGCGCAGATTGGCGCGTGAACGTCACCCCGCCCGCGGACGTCCTGGCGGTCATCCGCGACATGCCCGCGTTGACCACACCGGTGGTTCGCACCGAGCCGCGGCTCGAGAGCGGATCGTTCCAGCTCCCGCCGGTCACGCTCGGTATCGACCCCACCTCGTACGCGACGGCCGGGTGGTGGCGCGAGGACTTCTCCGAGACGCCGTTGCCCGAGATCCTGCGACAGCTGCGGGCGCCCGCCTTCGGCATGGCACTGCCGGCCGAGGCGTCGGCGCTGACGTTCGAGATGGACTCGAGTCGGCGGGTGCGTGACCTGGAGATCACCGCGACGGCCGTGAACGAGGCCGGGATCGTCCACAGCGCCGAGCCTCAGCCGATCGAGCCGGGACTCGCCTCCTACGAGGTGCCGATCGAGGGCGCGGTGCGGTTGCTCTCGATCACGATCCACCGAACGTCCTTGGACGCCCCGGACGAGGCGACCTTCGAGTTCCCGGCGATCGCCGCCGACGGCGGGGCGCTGTCGTTGAGCGGATGGGAGCCGCTCACGTGGCGCGGGAGCGCCGGCTCCGTCGAGCCCGCGGGTTCGGGCGTCCGATTCGAGATGGACTCGGGAGCCTCCGATGTGATCGGCGGGATCGTGCCGCCCTCCGACCCCTTGCCCGTCCTCGTGTCACCGGGGATCTCCTCCTCCGGGGGACCGGTCTTCCCCGCGACCCTCGGCGGGCAGGAGATCGAGCTCGATCCGGTCGCGGGCGCGATCCAGTTCCCGTCGATGCTTCCCAACCAGCCGTTCATCGTCACGTCCGGCGCCGCCCTGCTCGAGCGTGCGGCGGCGGTGCCCGAGCCGGGGCTCGTCCTGAACGAGGTCTGGGCCGAGGGCGAGCGGAGCCCTGTCCCGGCGCTCCGCCAGAAGGGCTTCTTCCCGGGAGACGTGTCGCGGACGGCACCGATCGAGGGGTTCCTCGCGCAGCTCCCCCAGAGCCTCGCCCTCGGGATGAACTTCGTCGCGGCGGCCGGCGGCGCAGGCCTCGTGGTCGTGGGGGTCGCGGCGGCGCTGTACTTCGCACAGCGCCGGCGCGACTACGAGTTCGCCGCCCTCAGGGCGATGGGCGCCGCGTCCGGCCAGATCGTCCGGACGCTCGCCCTCGAACAGGTGCTGCTCCTCGGCTTCGCGGTCGTGGCCGGTCTCGGCCTCGGCTACCTCCTGCTGCGGCTGATGATGCCCTACGTCGGGCCGAGCCTCTCCGTCGCGTATCCGCCTCCGGTGTTCCTGATGGACTGGGTGTCGCTCGGCGTGGCGCTCGCGGCCATCGTGGCAGCGACCACGATCGCGCTCGCGCTGTCCGCGCGCGCGCTCCTGCGCGCCTCCGTCACCGGCGTGCTCCGAGGGGAGGCCGAGTGATCGAGAACGTCGTCAGCCCCGGCCGCTTCCGGCCGGAGGGGTCCGATGCGCTCGTGCGTCTCCGCCACACGTACAAGGTGTACCGGGTGAGCGACGTCGGCGTGGTGGCGCTCGCTGGCGTCGACCTCGACGTGATGCCGGCGGAGTTCCTGGCGGTCGTGGGTCCCAGCGGTGCCGGCAAGTCGACGATCCTGAACCTGGTGGGCGGTCTCGACCGCGCCTCGGCCGGTGTCGTGGAGGTGGAGGGACGCGACCTGGGGCTGCTCGGAGATCAAGCCCTCACGGTGTACCGAGCCGAGCGCGTCGGCTTCGTCTGGCAGGGGACTGCGCGGAACCTGGTCCCCTACCTGTCGGTCCGCGACAACATCCGTCTCCCGGCGACCGTGCGACGGACCCAGGTCGCCAAGAAACACGACGTCGACGGCCTGCTCGAGCTCGTCGGCCTCACCGACCGTGCCAAGCACAAGCCCGGCATGCTCTCCGGCGGCGAGCAGCAGCGCGTGGCGATCGCCGCAGCGCTGTCGAACACGCCCTCCATCCTTCTGGCGGACGAGCCGACCGCGGAGCTGGACTCCGAGTCCGCCGGACGCGTGCTGGACGCGTTCCGCGCGGTCAACCGCGAGTTCCACGTCACGATCATCATGGTGACGCACGACCTGGTGGCCGCCAGGCGCGCGGACCGCCGGATCAGGGTGCGCGACGGGCGGGTCCTGCACGAGGGCGTGCCGGTCGACCCCATCTCCGACGACGGCCGGGTCCGCCTCCCCGACGAAGCGGTTGCGGCACTGGGCGGCGTCGATCTCGAGGCCGAGGTCACCCCGGACGAGGTGCGCCTGCGGCGACGGAGCGAGACCGGCCATGCCTGAGCCCGACGTCCTCGTCGAAGGGACCGACATCGTCCGGCGTTATCCGGGGGCACAAGGGGTCGTGGCGGTCCGCGGCGCATCGGTCACGGTGCGGTCGAGGGACTTCGTGGCGTTGATGGGACCGAGCGGCTCGGGCAAGACGACGTTCCTCGGTGTGCTGGCCGGCCTGGATCGCCCCGATGCAGGGGAGGTTCGATGGAAAGGCCGGCCGATGGGTTCGCTCTCGGCCGAGGAGCGGCGCGTCCTCCGCCAGCAGGGGATCGGCGTCGTCTTCCAGAGCTTCGGGTTGCTGCCCGCGCTCTCGGCGGTCGAGAACGTCGAGCTGCCGCTCCGCGTGATCGGGGTCGATCTCACCGAGGCTCGCGAACGAGCCGAGGGCTGGTTGCGCCGGCTCGGGCTGGAAACGCGCATGCACAACAGGACGTACGAACTGTCGGCCGGGCAGCAGCAGCGTGTGGCCGTGGCCCGTGCGTTGATCCCCGAGCCGGAGATCGTGATGGCGGACGAGCCGATCGCCGAGGTCGACACCGAGAACGCCGACGTGATCCTCGAGGCGCTCTGGGACGTGATCCAGCGTGGCGGCGCGGTCTTGGCGGCGACCCACAACCCCGAGGCGCTCCGCTACGCGAACCGCGTGGTGCTGTTCCGCGACGGTCTCGTCGAAGGAGAAGGGACGCCGCAGGAGATGGTGTCCCACCTCACGGTCGACTGAGTGAGGGCGATCCGGCGAGAACGGGCCGTAGGAACGGCCCAGAAACGTCCTAGAAACGGAATGAATGTTCGATGTCCTCGCCGGCGGGACGGAAGACCTCGCCGTCGACGTCGACTGGGCGGTGATGCCGCCGGAACCGCCTCTTCTGTCGAACGGATCGGGCGACGGCGTCTCGCCTCGCGTCCCTGATGCGCTGGTGCAGGTCGAGGTCGCAGACGGGATGCGTGACGACGGGCGAGCCGAACACCTACTCCTCCTCCTCCTCGACGAGTTTGCGCAGGTCCACGTCAGGATCGGCGAGCAACGCCGGATCCGGGGCGAGCTGCGACTTGATCAGTCCGAACGACCGCCGGACGTCGCGCTTCCAGTCGAGGGACACCGTCGATCGAACCACACCCCAAGCATCCAACAAGAACGCGCAGAACGAGCGCTCTTCGAGCGATCCCCTGACCACCATCCGGTCCCAGGTCGGCGCGTACCCGGCCATCTCGACCTTCGAGTCGTACTGATCCGACCAGAACCAGTGCGGGTCGTCGAAGGCCTCGGCGGAGCCCAGCATCGCGTTCGCGGCGTGCTCCCCCATCTTCACGGCGTTGTCGTAGTGCTCGACGCGGATCGGTCCGAACACGGGATGGTCGTGCAGGGCGACGTCGCCGGCAGCGAAGACGCCCGGCACGGTCGACTCGAGGCCCGAGCCCACCGGGATCCCGCCGCCCTGGTCCAGGCCGGTCCCGGCCATGATCTCCACGGCCGGCTCGGTGCCGACACCGATCACCGCGACGTCGGCGTCGATATGCTTGCCGCTCTCGGTGACGACGCGCTCGAGCCGGCCGTCACCTTCGAACCGCTCGACAGAGTCGCTGAAGTGCATCGTCACCCCGTGATCGCGATGGATCCCTTCGAGCACGCGGCCGATCTCGGGGCCGAGGATCCGGTACAGGGTGGTCTCGAAGATCTCGACGACGGTGACGTCGCGCCCGATCGTCCGGAGCGACGCCGCCACCTCCGCGCCGATGAACCCCATGCCGATGCACACGACCCGGGCGCCCTCCGAGGCGGCGTCGCGGATCCGCACGGCGTCCCGGTGGTAGCGGAGGTCGAACACGCCCGGCAGACCTGCTCCCGGCACCTCCAGCCGCCGGTTGCGGCTGCCGGTGCTCACCAGCAGTCGATCGAACGGGATCCGCTCGCCACCGGCGAGCACCACCTCGCGCGCGCGGACGTCGATCTGCACCGCCATCGTGCCGAAGCGGGCCTCGACGTCGTGCTCCTCGTACCAGGTCGCGGATCGCACGAGGGCGTCCTCGAAGTCGAGCTCTCCCCGCAGGAGCTCCTTGGAGAGCGGAGGGCGCTCGTAAGGAGGGTCCTCCTCCGCGCCGATCAAACTGATACGGGCCTCGTAGCCCTGATCCCGCAGCACTCCTGCGGCGGTCCCGCCGGCAAGGCTCGCGCCGACGATGACGATGGAGCGAGGGGCGTCGCCCTCCTCAGGCACCGACCTGGATGATCCCGTCGACCTCGCGGACCTCGTAGGTCTCGAGCGGCTCGGTGGCGGGCGGGTTGAGGACCTCCCCCGTCTTCATGTCGAACTGGCTTCCGTGGCACTCGCACTCGATCGTGGTGCCGTCGATCTCGCCGCCGTTGGCGAGGTTGCAGTGTCGGTGCGTGCAGATGTCGCTGAACGCGTAGAGCTGGCCCTCGACCCGAGCGACGGCGATCTCGGCGCCGCTCACGTCGAACGCCTTCGCCTCTCCCTCAGGCACCTCGTCGGAATCCCCGACCGACACGTATTCCGCCATCGCTTCTCGTCCTCCTTCTCCGTGAACGGTGATGCGCGTCGGCAGCCTACGGCACCTGGGGTGAGGTTCCGAGTGGCTGCCGTCCGGCGCGGAAGAACCGGACGGCCCATGCCCCGGCGAGTGCGACGTAGAAGCCCGCCATGATCAGCATCCCGTCCTTGAAGTCGATCGGGAGCACGGCGGGGCCCAGGGCCCCCGCCACCCAGGCGAGCTGGAACATCACCTCGTAGCGGACGAACACGCGTCCGAGCGCGCCCTCCGGTGCGTGCGCCTGCATCAGGCTCTGGAAGGCGAGCCGGCCCAGCTCGGTCGCCGCGCCCGCGGTGAGACCGAAGATCGCGAGGACGGGGAGGGAGAACGCCTGGAACGCGAAGAACGCACCCACACCCGCCGCGATCGTGCAGCCGGCAACGATGAACTCCTCGCGGAGCGTCTCGGGCAGCCGGGGGGCGAGGAGGTCGGCGAGGAAGCCTCCCAGCGCGGCCGAGATCGCCAACGCCGCGAACCACGTGGAGGGGAAGTTCTCGCGTCGGATCGCGAAGGCCGACAGGAACAGGATGAAGCCCGTGGCCGCGCGCATGCCGGTCGCGCCGAGCGCGGGTCCCGTGAGGATGGGGATCCGTCCACGCCGGCCGAGCGGCTTGGGTTCGGTGCGCACCCGTGGGTGCGGCAGGCGCAGCGTGACCAAGGCGCAGATCGAGTACACGATCCCGGCCAGCACCATCGCGCCGCCGGAGCCCCAGAGTCTCACGGCGCCGACGCCGAGCGGCGCTGCCGTGAGCGCTCCCGCCACCGCCACGCGGCCGAGGCGCGCGTTGGACCGCATCAATCCCTCGCCCGGGCCCGCGTAGGCCATGGTCAGGCCGTTCTTGGTGATCCCGTGGACGCGCGCGGCCACGAGGATCGCGAGCGCCGCGGGGTACAGAGCGACGGTGTCCAGCCGCCCGGCCACGTAGAAGGCGATCCCCCCGCGAACGATGGCCGCGAGGAACGAGATCAGCCGTCGCGGCCCCGCCCGGTCGAGCGGCACCACCAGGAGCGGCGCCGCGACGGCGAGCGGGAGCATCGTGAGCCCGAGATAGGCGACGACCCGCCACTGCGCCTGGCCGACCGGCAGGGAGAAGAACACCGAGTCGGCGAGCGAGATCGCGAGGAGCGAGTCGCCGGCGGCGCTCGTGAGATGGCAGAGGGCGTAGCGATCGATCGCGTTCCCCGAGTGCCACATCTTGCGGATCGGGTGCGTGGCGCCCGAGGCGGCCGCGGCCACGGCGTAGAGCACGAGCTGCCAGAACGGGATCCGGTTGCGCTTCTGGTCGACGCGCAACCGGC
Source organism: uncultured Actinomycetota bacterium (assembly GCA_963762015.1). Lineage (GTDB taxonomy): Bacteria > Actinomycetota > UBA4738 > UBA4738 > HRBIN12 > JAJNBA01. The sequence continues at coordinate 69,391 of CAVXJL010000001.1, read as the reverse complement.
CTACCCCGAGAGCCGCTCGCGCAGGAGCTCCTGTGCGAGCTTCGGGTTGGCAGAGCCGCCGGAGGCCTTCATAACCTGCCCCACGAGGAACCCGATCACGCTCTCGTTGCCCGCACGGAACTTCTCCGCCGCGTCCGCGTTCTCCGCGATCACCCCGTCCACGACAGCCCCGAGCTCGCCCGCGTCCGACACCTGCCGGAGTCCGCGCCGCTCCACGATGTCCGCGATCGCGTCGCCCGTCTGGAAGGCCTCCTCGAGGGCCTTCTTCGCTGCTGCGCCGGAAAGCGTGCCGTCCCCCACGAGCGCCACGATCTCGGCGATATGTTGCGCCCCCACCGTGGCGTCGGCGGCCGCGTCGGCCTCGTTGCGCAGGCCGGCCAGATCCTGGGTGATCCAGTTGGCCGACGCGGCCGGTTCCACGCCGAGCGCCACCGTCTCCTCGAACAGGATCGTCGCCGGGCCGTCTGCCACGAGGACGCGCGCGACCTCGGGCTTCAGTCCGAACTCGTCCACGTAGCGGGTCCGCCGCGCCTGCGGGAGCTGCGGCAGAGACGCACGGATCTCCTCGATCCATGCGTCGTTCGGCTCCAACGCAGGGATGTCGGGCTCCGGGAAGTACCGGTAGTCGAACGCCTCCTCCTTGGAACGCATCGTCTTCGTGGTGCCCGAGTCCTCGTCCCAGTGTCGCGTCTCCTGCACGAGCGGCTCGCCCGCTTCGAGCGCCGCGATCTGCCGCGCGGCCTCGAAGACGAGCGCCCGTTCGAGCGACCGGACCGAGTTCATGTTCTTGATCTCGACCTTGGTGCCCAACGCCTCCGTCCCCGGGGGACGGACCGACACGTTCGCGTCACAGCGGAGCGATCCCTCTTCCATCCGCACGTCGGAGACATCGAGGGACCCCAGGAGCGCACGGAGCTCGCGGAGGTACGCGGCCGCCTCCTCGGGCGAGCGCATGTCGGGCTCCGAGACGCATTCGACCAACGGGACGCCGGCGCGGTTGTAGTCGATCAGGGCGTACTCGGCCTCGTGGATCCGGCCCGACGCGCTGCCGTGCGCGGTCTTGCCCGTGTCCTCTTCCATGTGCACCCGCGTGATGCCGACACGAGTCGTCGACCCGTCGGCGAGCTCTACGTCGAGATGACCCCCCACGCACACCGGCAGGTCGTACTGACTGATCTGGTAGTTCTTCGGCATGTCGGGATAGAAGTAGTTCTTCCGGTGGAACACCGAGCGCGGAGCGATCTCACTCCCCAGGGCGAGCCCGATCTTCACGATCCGCGCGATCGCTTCCCGGTTGGGAACCGGCAGCGAACCCGGATGCCCGAGGCAGACCGGGCAGGTCAGCGTGTTGGGCTCTGCGCCGAACTCGTTGCGGCACCCGCAGAACATCTTGGTCCTCGTGCTGAGCTCGACATGACATTCGAGTCCGATCACGGTCTCCCAGTCGCCCATCGCGCGGGCCAGCCTATCGGACGCTTCCGACGCTTCGGCCCGAACGGGGACGCGACTCGGAGGGGTCGAGACGATCCATCCCTCCGCCCGTTCATCTATCATTTGTATGAGCTTGAGACCATTAAGACGGGGAGGGTTCCGTGAGCTTCGCAACAGCCGAGGATGGCACCCGGATCCATCTCGAGGAGGCGGGGGCCGGCATCCCTGTCCTCTTCATCCACGAGTTCGCGGGCGACCACCGGAGTTGGGAACCGCAGATGCGGACCTTCAGCCGGCGCTACCGAACCATCCTCTTCGCGGCCAGGGGGTACCCGCCATCCGATGTGCCGGAGGACGTATCGGCGTACTCGCAGGAGCTCGCCGTCTCGGACGCGATCAGCGTGCTCGACCATCTGGGCATCGACCGAGCGCACGTGGTGGGCTTGTCCATGGGAGGCTTCACCTCACTCCACCTCGGTCTGGGTCGACCGGATCGGACACGATCCGTCGTCGTCGCGGGGGTCGGCTACGGAGCCCACCCCGACGCGCGAGAGTCCTTCCGGGCCGAGGCGGAGGCGATCGCGGCAAGCCTGGAGTCCGAGGGCGTCGCGGCTTTCGCCGCGCGGTACGCCGAGGGACCGGCACGCGTCCAGTTCCAGAACAAGGACCCTCGGGGCTGGGCCGAGTTCGCCCGTCTGCTCGCGGAGCACTCGACGAAGGGATCGGCGAACACCATGCGCGGTGTCCAGCGGGAGCGGCCGTCCCTGTACGACCTCCGGGGCGACCTGGCGAAGATGGAGGTCCCAGTCCTGCTCATCGTCGGGGACGAGGACGAGGGGTGCCTCGACGCGAACCTGATGCTCAAGCGAACCATCCCGTCAGCGGGCTTGGCCGTCCTTCCACGTACGGGTCATGCGTCCAACCTCGAGGAGCCGGAGCTGTTCGATCGGCTCATCTCGGACTTCCTGGCGAGGGTCGATGCGGGTCGCTGGGAGCTCCGCGACCCCCGCTCCATCTCGACGAGCACGACGGGCATGACCGACTGAACCAAGGGAACCGCACTCCACCCGACGAGGGGCCGTGAGATGGTCGAAACGACAGGAGACCTGACCGAGCGACCGACCGCTCCCGGCCCTCCCTCGCGCAGCGATCTCCGGGAGACCGACGAATGGGTCGAAGCACTCCGTCAGGTGCTCCGCGAGTCCCCCGATCGTGCCGGCGCGCTCGTCCGCCGGCTCCTTCGCGAACTCCCCGCGGAGTCGTTCGCCTCCGCCCTCGTCTCGGACTACGTGAACACCATCCCACGCGCGGCAGAGCCCCCTTATCCGGGAGACGAGCCACTCGAGGAGCGGATCCTCAACATCAACCGTTGGAACGCGGTCGCGATGGTGGCTCGTGCCGAATCGACGTCCGCCGGGCTGGGGGGTCATCTCTCGACGTACGCCTCCACCTCGGTGCTCTACGAGGTCGCCTTCAACCACTTCTTCAGAGGGCGGGACGACGAGAGCGGGGGCGACCACGTGTACTTCCAGTCGGCGGCCGCCCCCGGGATCTACGCCCGCGCGTTCCTCGAGGGTCGGCTCACCGAGGAGCAACTCGATCACTATCGTCGTGAGACCGGAGGCACAGGCATCCCCTCGTACATCCATCCCCGCCTCATGCCTGGATTCTGGGAGTTCCCCACCGCGTCGATGGGTCTGGGCGCCGTCAACGCCATCTACCGAGCTCGTTTCGACCGCTATCTCCAGGCCCGAGGCATCATCGAGCCGTCCGACCAGCGAACGTGGGCGTTCCTGGGAGACGGAGAGATGGACGAGCCCGAGGCGATCGGGGCGCTCACGTTCGCGGCGCGCGAGGGGCTCGACAACCTCGTCTTCGTCGTGAACTGCAACCTCCAGCGCCTCGACGGTCCCGTCCGGGGGAACGGCAAGATCGTGCAGGAGCTCGAAGCCCTGTTCCTCGGAGCGGGCTGGCGAGTCCTCAAGGTGCTCTGGGACCGAGGATGGGACGGGCTCCTCGAGCGAGACACCGACGGGTCGCTGGTCGGTCGGCTGAACACCGTGCTGGATGGCGACCTTCTGCGGCATTCGATGGGCGGTGGCGTCTCTCTGCGTGAGCACCTGCTGGCGGGGAGCGATGTGCTCGCGCGTGCCGAGGAAACCCGTGACCGCGAGCCGACCGACCTCGGCCGTGGCGGACACGACCGAACGAAGGTCTACGCGGCGTACGCAGCGGCGATCGCCGGAGCCGACCAGCCGACCGTCATCCTCGCCCAGACCAGCAAGGGATGGGGACTCGGCGACGCGATCGAGGGCAGGAACAGCACGCACCAGATGAAGCGGCTCACCCCGGAAGCACTGATCGACCTTCGAGACCGGCTCGAGATCCCGGTGCCGGACCACAGCCTGCACGAAGGGGTTCCGCCCTTCCACCGCCCCGAGCCCGACAGCCCCGAAGCCACCTACGTGCTCGAGCGGCGCCGAGCGCTCGGCGGGTTCGTACCGGAACGCCGCTCCATCGCGAAGCCGTTGTCGGTGCCGAAGGGCGAGGTGTTCGACGAGTTCCTTTCCGGGACGAGCCGGCCGGAGGCGACGACGAAGGCCCTCGTCCGGCTGATGCGCCGATTGATGGCCGTCAAAGGCTTCGGCAGCCGGATCGTCCCGATCGTGCCGGACGAGGCACGGACCTTCGGGATGGAGTCCTTGTTCGCGCCGTATGGCATCTACTCCCCCGTGGGCCAGCTGTACGAACCGGTCGATGCGGACAGGCTGCTCCGATACCGGGAGGCAAACGACGGACAGATGCTGCAGGAGGGGATCACGGAGGCGGGCTCGATCAGCTCGTTCGCCGCCGCGGGGACGACCTACGCGACCCACGGTGAACACATGATCCCGTTCTTCTTCTTCTACTCGATCTTCGGCTTCCAGCGGATCGGCGACCTCATCTGGCAGTGCGGTGACGGATGTGCTCGCGGATTCCTTCTCGGCGCGACCCATGGTCGGACCACCCTGAACGGCGAAGGACTGCAGCACCAGGACGGGCATTCGCTCCTTCTCGCGGAAACCAATCCTGCCTGCATATGGTTCGATCCGGCGTTCGCGTTCGAGCTCGCCGTGATCGTGCAGGAGGGACTCCGCCAGATGGTGGAGCAGGACGAGGACGTGATCTTCTATCTGACGTTGTACAACGAGCCTTCCGAGATGCCCCCGATGCCCGAAGGTGTCGAGGAAGCGATCCTTCGCGGCCTGTACCTGTTCCGCCCGGGTGCGTCCACAGGTGAGCATCGCGTGCAGCTGCTCGGATCGGGCTCGATCATGCGCGAGGTGCTCCGAGCACAGGTCCTCCTCGCGGAGCGCGGCGTGGCGGCGGATGTGTGGAGCGCGCCCTCGTACCACCAGCTTCGGCTCGATGCGCTCGCCTGTGAGCGGGAACAACGACTGACGGGCGGGGGACCCGAGCCGTACGTGACGAGGTGCCTCGCCGCCGTCGACGCTCCTGTCGTCGCGGCGAGCGATTCCATGAAAGCCGTCCCCGATCTCATCGCTCGGTGGGTCCCTCACGAGTTCATCTCCCTCGGCACCGACGGATTCGGTCTGTCGGATACCCGGGAGGCCCTCCGGAGGAGCTTCGAGGTTGACGCCGAGCACATCGCCGTGGCCGCGCTGGTGGCGCTCGATCGGTCGGGGAAGATGGGTCGGAAGGCCGTGGACGAAGCGATGGAAGCCTTCGAGATCTCCGGGAAGATCGATCGGTGATGATGCGATCGGTTGCGATGCATGGATATCACCGCGGGTTATGCTTTGCCCTTCCGAGCGCTCGGGGCGGCAGATGATCGACCCAGACAAGGATGATCTTCCTCCTCCCATCGAGGCCCTTCTCGAGGACGTGTTCTTCCGGAAGGCCCACTGGCACAGCGCCTACGAGGTCGCCGTACAACGCCTCGCGCAGGCCATCAAGCTCGGTGCGCTGAAGTCGGGCGCGCGCCTCCCTCCGGAGAGGGAACTGGTCGAGCGACTCGGCGTGAGCCGGACGACACTCCGCGAGGGCATCAGGGCGCTCCAGCAGCAGGGGTTCCTCAAGACCAGCCGCGGACGCTCGGGAGGAACGTTCATCGTGCAGCGCCGCATCCGCCAGCCGAACAAGGCGGATATCCAGCGGATCTCCCGCGAGATGAGCCAGGCGATCCCCGAGCTCCTCGACATGCGAGCCGCCGTCGAACCGAAAGCCGCCGAGTTCGCGGCAGTGCGCGCGACCGACGACGCGATCGAGAACCTCCGCTGGCTCGTCGAGCGATCCAAGCGCGTACCCGTGTCGGAGCTCCGCCAGGCCGACTCCACGCTCCACATCGCGATCGCGCACACGGCGCAGTCCGATCGAGTGCTTGACCTGGTGCTCGAGGAGCAGATGCGTCTACACGAGCTGCTCGCATACCTCTCGCTCTCCCCCGGTCTGCGGAGTGAGCAGGGTCATTCCGTGGTCCAGCACTCTCGGGTCGTCGAGGCGATCGCCGAGCACGACCCGGTGGAGGCCTATCGGGCCATGCGGGAGCACATCGATGCCACGAACGAGATCTTGGTCGAACTGCTGAAGCTGGATCGTCACGCGGAGGGCGTCCCGGCCCACTGAGCCGGAGCCCTATTCGTATGCGGCCGTCCTGACCGGGACGTCCGGACGGTCGAGACCGGCCCGCCTCACGAGCGCTCCCGCTCGCTCCCGTGCCTCTTGCCGCAGAGCGGGCTCGTCGGCGATCGTCCTCACGCGCCCGCCGGCGAAGACGAGCCGCCCGTCCACCCAGGTCTCACGGATGCTCGCGCTGGTCGCGGACCAGACGAGCGCCTGCACCGGGTCCTGAAACGGCACCCAGTCGGCATGGTCGAGATCGAAGAGCACGAAGTCCGCCTTCTTGCCCGGCTCGAGGGACCCGATGTCTCCATCCAACCCGAGCGCCCGGGCCCCGTCGATCGTGGCCATCCGGAGCGCTCGATGGGCGCCGATCATCTCCGGGTCCATCCGCGCGTCCTTGAAGAGCCCCGCCGCGAGGTACATCTGCCGCATCAGGTTGAGGTTCCCGGCGGCGGACACCCCGTCCGTTCCGAGGCCCACGGTGACACCGGCATCCATCAGCTCGGGGTAGCGGCCGATCGCCGTCGCACCCTTGGCGAGCTTCAGCGACGTCCCCGGACAGAACGCGACCTTCGTCTCCCGTCGTGCGAGGATCTCGACCTCCTCATCGTTCAAGGCGACGGCGTGCGCCAGCACGAGGTTGGAGCCCAACGCCCCGAGGCTCTCCATCCGGCTCACCGGGCGGAGCCCGTACTTCTGTTCGCTGAGCGCGGCCTCCTTGCTCGTGGAGGCGATGTGGTAGGTGGTGCCGACGCCCAGACGTTCCGATATCTCCCTGGCGCCGATGTGGAGCTCCGCGCTGCACGGCTCCTTCCCCTGGATGTTCACCCAGCAGCGGATCCGGCCGTCCGCAGAGCCGTCGAGGTCGCGAACGCACGACTCGAGCTCCTCGAGCGCGTCCTCCGTGCTCGGGAAGAAGTGATGGTCGACCATCGCCTCGGACCATCCATCGGGGATCGGATCGGGCTTGACGTCGGCGGCATGGCGTCCGGTGACGCCCCGGATGCCGATCTCGCCGAGGGCCGGCACCGTGATCCGCGGATCGTTCAGCGCCCCCATGTCCAGGAAGCACGTCGTCCCCGATCGCAACATCTCGGCCGCGGCGAGCTGTACCGCGATCTTCTCGTCCTCCGGTGTGAGCTCCCCGTAGTAGGGCATCACCCACTGGAACACCCAGGCTCGGGTGTCGAGACGATCCGGGAAGCTGGCGCGAGAGAGCCCTTCGGAGAGATGCACGTGTGTGTCGACGAATCCGGGCGTGACACCGCAACCCGACGCGTCGACGACCACGTCCTCCGACCCCGGCGTGAGCCGATCCGACACCTCCTCCGCGGGACCGAGATCGAGGATCCGATCCCCGGCGAGGACGAGCGTGGCGTTGCGAAGGACGTGGTCCCCCGGGTCGCACGTGATCGCGAACCCCAGATCCCGGATGAACGTTCTCGGCCCGTCGCTCATCCGACGCGGATCAGGCTCGTCCACCCACCTGCACCGATTCGGCAGGCTTCGCTGATCCCCACGCGTCCTGCACGTCCTTGAGCGACACGACCGCGCCCAGGAACTCGGCCATGTCCTTCAGACCAGCGTCGTGGAGATCGGCATGGCCGCCGGCAACGCAGTCCTCGATGACGACGGGGAAATACCCGCGCATGATCGCGTCGCGTGCGGTCGCTTCCACGCAGACGTTCGTCGCGGTGCCACAGAGCACCACGTTCCTCGTCCGCAGCGTCTGCAGCGCGACTTCGAGCGGCGTGTACGCGAACCCGGAGTAGCGATGCTTCGTCAACACGAGCTCATCGGGCTGCGGATCCACCTCGAAGAACTCGGCTCCCCACGATCCCGCCTCGACGATGGGCACCTTGGGGGCGTTGATGCTACGGCCTTTGGCTCCTCTCCTGAGCCAGACTTCGGTGTTGAACCAGTGGCTGTGCTCCCCGCGGAGGTAGATCCGGGGAACGTCGGCATCCCGCGCCGACCCGATGAGCTCCACGATCTTGGGGACGGCCTCCTGCACCGCAGAGATATCCAGCCCCATCTTCGCCGCCGCCCCGTCCGGGTGGCAGAAGTCGTTCTGGACGTCGACGACCACCAGGGCCGAGGTCTTCGGGTCCAGGATGTCTGGTTCCGGCGCGCTATCCATCGGGAGCCTCACTTTCTCCGGCAGCCTGCATATCCCGTTCTTGAGCATAGAAGTCCGCCACGAGATCCTCGGTGATCTCTCGGAAGAGCGGCGATGCTCACCTCATCTCTGAGGTCGGGCGGTCGTCGATGAGCAGGGCGTCGTCTTCCCCAACCGGGACGGGGGCATAAGATGGACACGCATCGTGCGAAGGTACGATGTTTTCCCAAATGCTGTCAAAACGGGTCCCACGAGGCTCGGTGGGGAGGGCTTGGTACGGTCATACGTATGACTCAACTACCTTTTCGGCGTGGTGACGGGTGATCGAGGAGACCCCTTCCCAGCCGGAGGACGCAGCCCTGGCTATCGGGGGCGCCGAGCCCGCCCAGGCCATCCTGGCGGTGGCCAAGCTCGCCGGCGTGGAGCACCTGTGGTTCGTCAGCGGGAACGACCTCGTCTCCTTCCAGGAGGCGGCGGCCAGGGCGAAGGAATACGGCCTCCCCTCCCCGAAGATCATGCAGATGGTGCACGAGCACGTCGCGATCTCGATCGCGATGGGCGAGGCGATGATCCGGCGGGCACCCGGCGCCGTGGCCGCCCACGTCGACGTCGGACTCCTCCACATGGGCGGTGCGCTCCACAACGCGATGGTCGGTCAGTACCCCCTGCTCGCCATCACCGGCTACCCCGGCACCACCCCGGAGCGGCGGACGATCCCCGTCTTCTGGAAGCAGCAGCGATGGGATCAGGGGTCCATCGCCCGCCAGTACATGAAGTGGGACTACAAGCTCGCCACGTACGACGACCCCGCCCTGGTCACCGCCCGAGCGCTGCAGGTCGCGTCCACTCCCCCGCAGGGCCCCACGTATCTCATCCTTCCGAAGGAGGTCGGTCACGAGCCACTCGGCGACGACGCTCGCCTGACGACCGTCGACGCGTTGGGGATCCCCCGGCTGGGAGCGGGGCCGGACGACGCCGTCGCCGAGATCGCGCTCCGGCTGCTCGAGGCCGAGTCGCCGCTCCTGACCACGGATCGCGTCGGCAGGGATCACCGCGCGCTGACGGCCCTTGACGAGCTGGCGCGCGAGTTCGCGATCGCGGTCCGGGCGACGCGGCACCGGATGAACCTGGCGGATGACCATCCCGCCGTCTGGGCCGGCGGCACCTACACGTCCGCGCAAACGCCCCGGAACGACGGGGTGATCCCGATCGAGGAAGCCGACGTGGTCCTCGTCGTCGAGAACCTCGTGCCGTGGATCCCCGTCCGGGAGCGGCCGTCCGAGGACGCGTGGATCGCCTTCGCCGGCGCCGATCCTGCCGCGCTCACGGTGCCCCTGTACGAGTACCCGAGCGACCTCCGCATCGTGGCCGACCCCGCGGACTTCCTCGAGTCGTTGCTCGAACGGATGCGGTCGCTCCGAACGTCCTCACACGCCGAGCGCATCCGGGCGCGATGGGCCTCGTTCGAAGAGCACGCCGCCCGTCGGCTCGCGGAGCGCGATCGGGCCGACGTGTCCGGAGGGACGATCGACGACGACGTGCTCGGGCGCGCCATGGCGAAGGTCCTCGAGCCGGAAGACGCCCTCACCTGGGAGATGACCGACACGACCCTGATCCCGCGGACGCGCCCCGATACGTTGTTCGAATCCGGGGGGTCGAGCCTCGGGTGGTCCGTCGCTGCCGGCATCGGGATCCGCCTCGCCGACCCGGGACGCTTCGTGGCATCCCTGGTGGGCGACGGCGCGTACCAGTTCGGATCGCCGAGCGTCCTGCTGTGGGCGCAGACGCGCTACGACGCGCCGCTCCTCGTGGTCATCGCCAACAATCGCGGGTATCGGACCGGCACCGTCCGCCTCCGCGAGGACTATCCCGACGGCTCCGCCGTTCGGGCGAACGATTACTCCGGCGGGATGTTCGACCCTCCACCGGACTTCGCGGCGGAAGCGGTTGCCGCCGGGGGGTTCGGTGCTCGCGTCGACGATCCCGCCGACCTCGTGGCGACGCTCGGTGAGGCACGGACCGCGGTGGAGCGGGACGGGCGGCCCGCGGTGGTCGACGTGTGGCTTCCCCCGCTCGCGCCGACTCGACCGACACCCTGAACGGGATCGCGGGCCCGGTCGTTACGGCAGGCGCTCGTACGCGGGGATCGTCAGGAAGTCCTCGAACGCATCCGACAATGCCACACGGCGGAAGAGCTCCGACGCTTCCTCGAACCTTCCGGACCCGTACGCATCCGCTCCCACCGTGTCACGGATCGACGCCAGCTCCTGCTTCGCGATCCCCTCCACCAGGTCCCTGGTCACGACGCCACCACCTCCCAGGCGGGCGCGGTTCGCCACCCACTGCCAGATCTGGGAACGGGAGATCTCCGCCGTCGCCGCATCCTCCATGAGGTTGAAGAGCGCGGCGGCCCCGATCCCCCGCAGCCAGGACTCGATGTAGAGGATCCCGACCCGCACGTTGGCGCGCACGCCGCGCTCCGTCACGGTCGCGCCCTCGATCCTGGTGGTCAGCAGATCGTCCGCCGCGACCTCGACGTCGTCTCGCCGGTGATCGATCTGGTTCGCCCGGTCGCCCAAGATCCGGTCGAAGACCTCCATGGCCGCCGGAACCAGATCGGGGTGCGCGACCCACGTCCCGTCGAACCCGTCGGTGGCCTCGCGCTCCTTGTCGTCGCGGACCTTCGCGAGGGCGGTCTCGTTGACCTCGGGGTCGCGCCGGCTGGGGATGAACGCCGCCATCCCGCCGATCGCGAACGCGTTCCTCCGATGGCAGGTCTTCACGAGGAGCTCCGTGTACGCGCGCATGAAGGGAACCGTCATGGTCACCTGCTCGCGATCCGGGAGCAGGAAGTCCTCGCGGTGACGGAACTTCTTGATGATCGAGAAGATGTAGTCCCACCGACCGGCGTTCAGTCCCGCGCTGTGTTCCCGTAGCTCGAAGAGGATCTCGTCCATCTCGAACGCAGCGAGCACGGTCTCGATGAGCACCGTCGCCTTGATGGTGCCCCGGGGGATGCCGAGCCGGTCCTGCGCCGTCTCGAAGACCTCGTTCCAGAGCCGAGCCTCGAGATGGCTCTCCAGCTTGGGGAGGTAGAAGTACGGTCCCGACCCTCGATCCAGCAGGCGTCGAGCGTTGTGGAAGAAGTGCAGTCCGAAGTCGAAGAGGCTTGCGGAGCAGGGGACACCGTCGATCAGGAGATGCTTCTCCTCGAGGTGCCATCCCCGTGGCCGGACGAACAGGATCGCCGTCTCGTCGGCCAGTTGGTACCGGCGGCCGTCGGGACTCTCGAACCCGATCGTCCGCTCGATGGCGTCGGTGAGGTTGGCCTGACCCGTGACCATGTTCTCCCAGGTCGGGCTGTTGGCGTCCTCGAGGTCCGCCATGAAGACCTTCGCCCCCGAGTTCAGGGCGTTGATCACCATCTTCCGGTCCGTCGGGCCCGTGATCTCCACACGACGGTCGTCGATCTCGGGTGGCGTCTTCGCGACCGTCCAATCCGCTTCGCGGACGCTCGCCGTTTCGCTCAGGAAGTCGGGAAGCTCACCGGCGGCGAACCGATCCTGTCGCGCACGCCGCCGATCGAGGAGGTCGCGGCGCCGGCCGTCGAAGGCACGGTGGAGTTCGGCGACGAATTCCAGCGCTTCGGGAGCCAGAACCCGATCGGACGCCTCGACGGCCGGTCCCCGAACCTCGACGTCAACCGTCATCGGACGGCGCACCTTCCCTCTCCGACCCCGCCGCGCCGTGCCGGCAGCCTCACCCGACGCCTTCGACGGGAGGCGCGGCACCTGGAAGGAGACCCTTCGAGCGCCACGCCTCGGTCACCTCGTCGGTGCTCGCGACGATGCCGAACGCCCGTCGGATGTTGGCGAGCGTGGCCTCGTGCGCCTCGACCTGGTAGGTGGCCGACGCGTCGCTCAGGAACACGACGTGGTAGTCGATCATGTACGCGTCGCGGGCCGTCGACTCGACGCACACGTTCGACGTGATCCCCGCGAGGATGAGGTTCTCGACCCGCTGCGCGCGCAGCAGAGCGTCGAGCTCGGTGTCCTTGAACGCGCTGTAGCGGTGTTTGGTGAGGACGAGCTCGTCCTCGCGCGGAGCGACGCGGAAGAACTCCGCTCCCCACGTCCCGGTCTGGCAGTGCGCCGTGTCGAGGCCCGTCCGCGCGTGTCGCTCGAGCATGGGCGGCGAGAGGTAGATCTCGTCGTAGATCGCGCGGACGAAGATGGGAGGGATCCCGGCCTCCCTGGCGACCTCGATGAAGTCGACCAGGCGATCCACCGCCTTGTGGATCGAACCGAGGTCGACCCCCGGCTTGTCGAACCAACCGCCTTCGGCGCAGAAGTCGTTCTGGACGTCGATCACGAGGAACCGTGTCGTCGCGGGGTCCACGCGTTCCGGGGGGAGCGTCAGCGGGGTGGTGGCTTCGGTCATCTCATCCTCCTCGGTGTCCGTTGCTGCGATGCCGGTCAGGCGAGCGCGCTCGACGCCCCCCGTCGGAGGAAGACCCCCTGGCCTCGCTTCCCGACGAACGTGCCGTTCTCGGCGATGACGCTGCCCCGGAGCAGAACCTTCTCCGCCACTCCCCGAACGGTCCAACCCTCGTAGGGGTTGTAGTCACTCAGCGACGCCTGCGAGCCGGCCGAGAGCGTGGTCTCGCGATCCGGGTCGAAGACGACGAGATCGGCATCCGAGCCGGGTGCGATCTCCCCCTTGCGTGGATAGCAGCCGAACAACTTCGCCGGATTGGTAGCGATCAGCTCCACGAACCGGTTCAGCCCGATCCTGCCGTCGCGAACCCCGAAGTGGTAGAGCAGGGTGGTTCGCCACTCGATCCCGGGGACCCCGTTCGGGATCTTGGCGAAGTTGTCTCTCCCCATCTCCTTCTGCCCCTCGAAATTGAAGGGCGTGTGATCTGTGGAGACGACCTGGAGGTCGTTGGTGCGCAAGCCATGCCACAGCTGCTCTTGGTGCCAGGGGGTGCGCAGCGGCGGGCACATCACGTACTTCGCGCCTCCGAAGTTGGGCTCCTTCAGCACCTCCTCGGTGAGCAGCAGGTAGTGGGGGCACGTCTCGGCGTAGACGGGCAGGCCACGTTCCCTGGCAGCCGCGACCGCGGCGAGCGCTTGGGCGGCGGCCAGGTGCACCACGTAGACGGGGACGCCGGCCAGTTCGGCGAGCGAGATCGCGCGGGCCGTCGCCTCGGACTCCGTGACGGGAGGCCGGGTGACGGCGTTGTACTCGGGCCCGGTGTTCCCCGCCGCCAGTGCCTCTTGCTCCAGGAGCTCGATCACGGGGCCGTTCTCGCAATGCATGAGCACGAACCCGCCGTTATCGGCGGTGCGCCTCATGGCTTTGAAGATCGTCGCGTCGTCGACCATCCGGGCGCCGGGATAGGCCATGAACATCTTGAAGCTCGGAGAGCCGTCCGAGATCAGGTCGTCGAGCGCGGGGAAGAAGGCGTCGGGAAGATCGACGATGACCTGGTGCAGCCCCCAGTCCACGACCGCGTTCCCCTCGGCGCGGCCGGCCCAATCCGTATGGGACACACGGGGGTCGTCCCCCTTCTCCTGCACCGGGAAGTCGATGATGCTCGTGGTGCCGCCGATCGCCGCCGCGACGGTGCCCGAGTAGAAGTCGTCCGCTGTGATCGTTCCTTTCAACGGCGCGTCGAGGTGAGTGTGGGGGTCGACGCCTCCTGGGAAGACGAGCTTCCCGGTCGCGTCGATGACCTCGCCTTCGAACTCGGGGAACGAGCCGATCGCGGCGATCTTCTCGTCCTCGATCAGCACATCGCCGACGTAGTTCTGCGAAGCGGTCACGATCCGGCCGCCTCGGACGAGAAGCGTCACGTCGCGTCCGCCATCCCGATGAGCCCGGCGGCGGTGTTCCGCCCGATCGCGGACAACTCCTCATCCGACAGCCCGATCGAGTTCAGGATCGTGACGAAGCGGTCGATCCCCCCCGGGACGTGCGGATAGTCCGAGCCGAACACGAGGTGGTCCGTCCCGAGGGTGTCGACGGTGCACCGGAGGGCCGGCGGGTGCATCGTGCAGGTGTCGAAGTACAGCTCGCCGACGATCTCGGACGGAGGCCGGTCGATCTTCTCGCGGCATTCCGGGAACTGCTTGAAGTAGTTGTCGTAGCGCGGAAGCACGAAGGGCAGCGTCCCCCCGAGGTGCGTGAAGATCCAGTTGATACCCGGGTAGCGGTCGATGGTCCCGGAGTACACCAGACGCCCCACCGCGAAGAGCGGATCGGCCATGAACCCCATCGCGAGCCCCATCGCGTACTCGCGCAATCCGTCGGTGCTGCACGGAACCGTCGAGTGCACGAACACCGTCGTCCCACGGCGCGACAGCTCCTCCCACAGCGGCGCGAAGAGCTCCTCGTCGAGCGTGTGGCGGTCGATATTGGTGCACAGGGCGATACCCACCACGTGGGGGAGGGCGAGCGCACGGTCGAGCTCCTTCAACGCGTCGTCGACATCCGGCAAGGGGAGGCTCGCGAACACGCGCAGTCGGCCACCCGAGCCGCCCGCGATGTCCACGAACTCGTCGTTGACGTCCCTGGTGAGCGGGATGCGGACCGGGGCCGGCAACCGGAAGACGTTCGGAGCCGACACCGACAGGACCTGTACGTCGACCCCGGCGTCGTCCATCATCCCGATCCGATGCTCCGGTGGCGGCAACGGTTGCGGCGCTGCCAACGCGACACCACCGTCCTGCAACACGATCAGACGTCCGTCATCCCGGATGTAGTGGGTGAAGCCGCTGTCCTCGCGCTTGCAGGCATCGAGGTAGGAGTCGGGGTAGTCGTGCGAGTGAACGTCGATCAGGCCGGTCATCGGAGGGACCTCGCCGCGATCGCCGTCGGCCGCCGCCTCACCGTCTCAGGAGTGCAGGCCGGCATCGAGCAGTCCCTTCACCTGGGCGCCGTCGATCAACACGTGCGTGCCGTTGACGTAGCTTGCCTGCGGGGAAGCGAGGAACGCCACGACGCTCGCGACCTCCTCCGGCTCGCAGATCCTCCCCAGCGGCAGGGTACCGAGCACGATCCTCCGCGCCTCTTCTTGCTCGATGCCGCGGTCGAGCGCGAACCGTTTCTCCAGACCGTCCCAGCGATCGGTGTTCACCGGCCCGGGGTTCACCGTGTTGACCCTGACCCCGTGCCGACCGTACTGCTCTGCCATCGCACTCGCGAAGTTGACGTCCGCGGCGTTGGCCACGCCTGCCGTGAGCTCCCAGTAGGAGGACTTCAGGCCGTCGTTGCCCACGACGAGCACGACGCTTCCCGTTCCCCGTTCCCGCATGTGCGGAAGGATGACGCTGCACGTCCGCACGTACCCCATGAACTTCAATCCGAGGCTGCTCATCCACTGGTCCTCGGTTAGCTCCTCGAGGAGACCGCCGGGCGAGCTCCCCGCACAGGTGACGAGGATGTCGACGCCGCCGAGCTCCTCGATCGCGGCGTTCATCGAGCGCTCGACGTCCGCCTGCACGCTCATGTCCCCGGCGAAGGGAGCGATGTTCCTTCCCGGTGGCCTCGGCGATCTCCGCCGCCACCTTCTCGAGCCGCCCCTGGTCCCGGGCGGTGATGGCCACGTCGCACCCCTCCTCGGCCAGGATCCTCGTCGTTTCGCGACCGATGCCCTTGCTCCCGCCGGTCACGATGGCCTTCTTCCCTGCGAGCTTCAGATCCATGGCTCTTCCTCCGTGTCAGATCATCCCGACTCTATGGACAGTTATCCTACCTTTGTTCATAACCTGTGCAACCCGTGCGCTTTCACTCGATGACCAAGAGCCTGTCCGTGTCGGTGACGTCGGAAAGGATCTCGCATCCGTCCGGTCCCACGGACACGATGTCCTTGACCTGGAACCCGTAGGCGCCCGGAACGAGCAGCACGGGCTCCGTGCCCAGCACCATGCCGGACTCGAGGCGGGCGTCGCCGTACTTCCCGATGTACGGCTCCTCATGCACGAACAGGCCGATACCGTGGCCGACGAACCCCATCGGGGGCCAGCCCAGGTCGGCGAACCGACCCATCACCTTCTGGAAGATGGAAGTGCCACTCGCTCCGTCTCGGATCCCGTCCCAGATCAGATCGCGGCACTCGACGATGTTCGACCAGATCTCGGTGACTTCCGTGGAAGCCTCCTGCACGACCGCCGTCCTGCAGATCCCGGTGTGGTAGCCGTCCAGCGCACCGAACACCTCGAGCCGAACGATGTCGCCGCGCTCCAGCTTCCGATGCGTCGGGCCCACGTTCGGGAACTGGCTCCGCTCCCCGCTCGCCAGGATGAGCCACTTGTAGTTCTGGGCCCCGTAGCGGAACAGGTTCGTGGTGACGGCGCCGGCGAGGTCCATCTCGGTGTCGCCGGCATGCACGCTCTCGAGCGCCTCCTTGATCGAGCGGTCGGTGATCCGCGCGAGCTTCCGCATCAGCTCGAGCTCGCGCGGGGTCTTGATCATCCGTAGCCGGTTGAAGATCGGGTAGCACGGTTCCCATCGCGCGTCCGGGACGAGCTCGACGAGACGCTCCATGTCGCGGACGGGCAGGTAATCGGTCTCCAGGCCGATCCGCGCCGAGCCGAGGCCGAGGTCGCGAAGCAGGTCGGCGAGCACCGGCATCGCGTCCTCCTCGAACTCCTCCCAGACGTGGACGTCCTCGCCGGGCTCGAGATCCTTCACGGTGGTCGCCTCCATGTCGACCGTGAAGAGTGCCCGTCGCCCGTCCCGAGTGATCACCACGGCGGCGTGCCGCCAGCGCAGGATCGGCTGCGACGGGACGATGAAGCCCGTCACGTAGGCGAAGTTCTCGGGCGACATCGCGATGATGGCGTCGAGATCCTCCTGTTCGAGTGCTGCGACACACCTGTCGATGATGTCCTGATTCACCGCTACCTCCGGTCGTCCTCGGATGTTCCTGCAGGTCCCATCTATGCGAAGCGGTCCGGACTGAACGGGGCGAGATCTCGGGTCGGCTCCTCACCGACGACCACCTGGGAGACCACCCGCCCGGTCTCCGGCGCGAGGTGGAGCCCTTTCATGGCATGGCCGGTCGCGAACACCACATTCTGGAGCCGCTCGGACCTGCCGAGGATGGGCAGGCCGTCGGGGGTGCACGGGCGGATCCCCCGCCACACCTCCGTGACCCGACCGGCATCGATCCCGCGAAGGGTCCGGATGCCCGATCCGAGCGTCGCTCGGACCCGAGCCTGGTCCATCCGCATGGACAGGCCCGTGAGCTGAAGCGTTCCTGCCAGACGCAGACGGTTGGCGTAGGGCACCGCGATCACCCGAGCCTCCTGCAGGTACACGGGCACCGATGGATCGGTCTCGGCCGGCGCGAGGTCCACGTGGTAGCCCTTGCCGCCCTGGACGGGGATCCGCAACCCGAGCTGCCGGCTCAGCTCGACCGTCCATGCGCCGTTCGCGACGACGAGCTCACCCGGTCGCACCTCTCCGATCGTCGTGTCGAGGCTGACCACCCGGCCCTGCGACACCTTGGCGTCGAGCACCTCGGCCCGGGTGCAGAGCACGGCGCCCGCGTCCACCGCGGCCGCGGCCGCCGCGAGCATGAACCGCTCGGGATCGCACTGCGCCTCCTCCGCGTAGTAGACGCCACCCGCCACACCGTCGGACAACGCCGGCTCGAACTCCCGCAACTCCTCGGCGGACATCACCTGGGCCTTGATACCGTGGGCGGAGAGATCCTCCGCCTCCACGATCCCCGCGGCATACGCCCTCTCTGTTTCGTAGACGTTGATCGCGCCCAGGATCTCCAGACCTGTGTCGAGACCTTCTTCCGCCAACCGCTTGTGGAGCTCGAGGCTCGCGAAGCTGAAGTCGCGGATCAGCTCGGTCGCGACGCGAACCCGATCTTTCCTCGCCGCGAGCATGAACCGCACCAGCCAGGGGACGAGTTTGGGATGAGGCCGCATGCTGAAGGGACTGTCCTTCCTCAACATGTGCCGCAGGCCTTCGCGCACCGCGCTGGGCGTCGACAACGGGGCGGAGTGCGCGGGCGAAAGGAGCCCGGCGCTCCCCGGGGAACAACCGGCGAGCACATCGGCGCCGCGTTCCAAGATCACCGGTCGAACACCGCGACGGCTGAGCTCCAGGGCCGTCATCAGACCGAGGGCACCCGCCCCGACGATCACCACCTCGGGGTCACGAGGGATCTCGTTCAGCCTTCCCATGTGCGTCCTTCCCGGCGCGCGTGCTCGATCTCGGTGATGAACCGCCGGAGCCCGATCCACTGACTCGTGCCGACCGTGATCGGCGCTCGCTTCCCCAGCCCGCGAGCCCAGACGGCACGATGGCCCAGCTCGGCGGCGAGCTCCAGGTCCGCGTGATCGGGCGGAGGTGCGATGTCCAGGACCAATGTCCCCGTCGGCAGGCGCTCCAGGACCGACCGGTCGACGACCTGTGCGGGCACGGTGGAGAACACCATGTCGAGCGAGGGAGCCAAGGCGGGGAGCTCCTCGAGGGTCAGCGGGAGGAGTCCGTCCGCATACGCGCCCGCGCGCTGGATCGGATTCCTCGCGGCGACGTGGACGCGAGCGCCCAGCCCGCGCAGGGTCCTGGCCAGGAGCTGACCGATGTTGCCGAACCCGACCACCACCACCTCGGCGTCGTTGATCGTGACATCGGTCGCCTCGATCGCCTGTTCCAGCGCTCCCTCGACGATCGCCGGTCCCCGCAGCATCATCAGCTCCCGGTCGTAGTCGTACTCATGGATCGTCACACCCGTGGCCGCCGCGGCCGCTTCGATCTCTTGGGTGACGCGGCCGCAGAACGCGTAGGCCCCCGGTGCCGCCTTGGAGAACACGCTTTCGTCCACGACGATCGGCTCGCTCGCATGTGGCGCGTAGATGGCCGAGCCGACCCCGAGCGGGATCGGAAAGAGGATGTAGTCGGCTCCGTCGACGGCCTCCGAGGGAGAGTCCACCTGCTCCACGCCGGGGATTCCCTGGTCGGGCCACGGGATACCGAAAGCCGTCACCGTCGCTCCCGTCTCCGCAGCCAACCGGGCGATCTCCGGATCTCGTTCGTCGCCCCCGACGACCGCGATCCGGCGGGTCGCCCAGTCGACGAGGCCATCCGGCTCGCTCAATCCTCCTCCTCGGAGAACAGCTCGATCTTGTTCCCGTCGGGATCGGCGAGGTACACGGTGAGGCCGTAGGGTCCCGGCCCGGGCTCCTTGATCACCTCGATCCCTTCGGCCTTGGCCCGCTCGGCGATCCCGCGGATGTCACTCGTTCGGAAGGCGATGTGCTCGACGACGGAGCCGGCCGGGCCGGTGGCTCCGTTCGTCAACCCGAGCCCCTCGTTCGTCACCGTGAGCGGACGCCCGTCGTGGAACGGCTCTCGCTTCTTCACGGTGAACCCCAGGAATCCGAGGTAGAAGCCCTCGGCTCGATCCAGGTCCGTCGATTGGAGGAGGAGGTGGTGGATGCCTCTTCGGTCCGTCACGGAACGACGTCCGTACGGTCGATGCCGAGGAGTCCGCCACGACCCCAGTCTTCCTTGCTCATGTTGATGAACGTGACCTGGACGGCCTCTTTGCGCGCGTCCGCGACATCGACGAGCAGATCGGTGATGCCGGCGATGACCGCCCGCTTCTGATCGAGCGTGCGTCCCTGCAGCCATTCGATCGTGACGTTGGGCACGGATCTCCACCTCCCTTTCCTTGCCGGGATCCACGGATCCCCGACACCCCCGAAGCCAAGGATGGACCGCATCGTGAGTGCCCGACTCGGCACCGTCAACGCCGGTCCCAACCTGCGTCTTATTCGGCATAATATCCTACCTTTGGCACAAGGGGGAAGGGGAACCAGCACCGTGACGGCAGCGATATCGACCCCGAGTGCGAGCTACAGCATCACGCTCCGGGTCCACGTCCCGGATCACCCCGATGCCCTCGCCCGGCTGCTCGGCACGATCGCCCGGGCAGGGGGGATGATCGGCGCCATCGACCTGGTGCGGGTCGGCGAGGGCGAGTCCGTGCGCGATGTGACCGTGAGCGCCAACGACCTCGCGCACAGCCGCCGGATCACGGAAGCGGTCGGCGGGATGCCCGAGATCTCGGTCGCCAACGTCTCCGACCGCACGTTCCTGATGCACCTGGGGGGCAAGCTCGAGGTGCGTGCGAAAACACCGGTGCGCACACGAGACGACCTCTCGATGGCCTACACCCCCGGCGTCGCCCGCGTGTGCCAGGCGATCGCCGAGGACGTCGAGCGCTCCTTCAACCTCACGATCCGGTCGAACACCGTGGCCGTCATCAGCGACGGCACCGCCGTCCTCGGCTTGGGCAACATCGGACCGGAGGCCGCGATGCCGGTGATGGAAGGCAAGGCCGTCCTGTTCAAGGAGTTCGCGGGCGTCGATGCCTTCCCGATCTGCCTGCGGGAGGAGGACCCCGACGCGATCGTGGCGATCGTCGAGGCTCTCGCGCCGACGTTCGGAGGCATCAACCTGGAGGACATCTCGTCCCCGCGATGCTTCGAGATCGAGGACCGGCTGAAGGCGGCGCTCGACATCCCGGTCTTCCACGACGACCAGCACGGCACCGCCGTGGTGGTCCTCGCCGCTCTCTACAACGCCCTCAAGCTCACCGGGCGCCGTCTCGGCGACGTTCGTCTGGTCGTGAGCGGCATCGGGGCGGCCGGCATCGCGTGCACGAAGATCCTCCTCGAGGCGGGGGTGGCCGACGTCATCGGGCTCGACACTCGTGGGATCGTCCATCGGGATCGAACCGACCTCGATCCGCACAAGCGTTGGTACGCCGAGCAGACGAACGCGGAGGGGAGGCGGGGAGACCTCGCCGAAGCCCTCCCCGGAGCCGACCTCTTCCTCGGCCTGTCGGGCCCCGGACTCCTGACCGGCGAGCTGCTGGAACGCATGAACCCCGATCCGATCGTGTTCGCGATGGCGAATCCGACGCCCGAGATCATGCCCGAGCAGGCACGTGGCCGCGTCGCCGTCATGGCGACGGGACGCAGCGACTACCCCAACCAGATCAACAACGTGCTGTGCTTCCCCGGCATCTTCCGCGGCGCGCTCGAGGTCCGGGCCAGGGAGATCAACGAGGACATGAAGCTCGCGGCCGCGTCCGCGATCGCGAACGTGATCCCCGACGAGGAGCTCCGCGCCGACTACATCGTGCCGAGCGTGTTCGACAGGCGCGTCGCGCTCTCGGTGGCGTCGGAGGTTGCGGCGGCGGCGATCGCGTCGGGGGTCTCGCGTCGCTCGAGCGCAGACATCTCACTCAACGAGGCCGACGTCGCGTACTGATCCGGGCTCCCGGTTTCAGAGGTTCAGCTTCTTCATGCCCGCCTCGGGGTAGCGCTCACCCGATGACGCCCCGATCGGCGCGATCCGGTCGAGCTCCCCGAGGTCGTCGTCGCTCAGCTCGATGTCGGCGGCGGCCACGTTCTCCTCCACGTGGCGGACGCGCTTCGATCCCGGGATCGGCACCACGTCGTGACCCTGCGCGAGGAGCCACGCGATCGCGATCTGTGCCGGCGTCCGGCCCCGCTCGGTTGCGAACGAGCGCAGACCTTCGACGATCGTCAGGTTGTGCTCGAGGTGCTCGCCCTGGAATCGAGGGATCCGCCGACGGCGATCGTCGGCTGCCAGGTCGCTGTCGCCCCTCACCCCGCCGGTGAGGAACCCTCGGCCCAGCGGGCTGTAGGCGACGAACGCCACGCCGAGCTCCCGACACACCGGGAGGATCCCCCGCTCGGGTTCCCTGCTCCACAGGGAGTACTCGGTCTGCACCGCGGAGATGGGATGCACGGCGTGCGCCCGCCGCAGCGTGGCGGGCGACACCTCGGACAGCCCGAGATGGCGGACCTTGCCCTCCCGCACCAGCTCCGCCATCGCTCGCACCGTCTCCTCGATGGGGGTGTCCACGTCCACCCGGTGCTGGTAGTAGAGATCGATCGTCTCGACGCCGAGCCGCCTCAGGCTCGCCTCGCAGGCCTTCCGGACGAACTCGGGTCGCCCGTCCACCTCCGCGTAATTCCCCTGCTCGTCGAGGATGTTCCCGAACTTCGTGGCGATCACCACCTGGTCGCGCCGAGTCCGGATCGACCGGCCGACCAGCTCCTCGTTCGCTCCCCCGCCGTACACGTCTGCGGTGTCGACGAGGGTCACGCCCAGGTCGAGTGCGCGATGGATCGCTCGCTCGCCCTCGGCCTCATCGCCCGCACCGTAGAAGTCGTTCATCGTCAAGCAGCCCAATCCGAGGGGGGACACCCGGAGACCGGTTGCCGCGACCTCCCGAGATCCGATCGCCACGGCCGACCCTTAGCCCTGGATCCCGTCGTGCAGATACGCCTCGAGGTCCGCGGGGTCCACGCCGACGAGGCCCAGTCGCTCGAGCGTCAAGCCCTCGACGCGGTAGTCGCGATCGTTCAGCGTCCCGCCGATGACGATCAGCGCGTCCATCGTTGGGGTGGGAACGCCGTAGGCGCGTCCCATCTCCGACCAGGGCACGAGACCCCAGCCGACGTCCTCGTGGAGGTATCGGTGATCGAGGCTGGGCGGCCCCTTGATCCATCGGTTGGGCGCGCTCTCCTGGAGCGCGACGTACGCCGACCCCACCTCGGCCGCGTGCGCGGTGGTGTACCCCATCTCGTGGAAGATCTCGACGAACGGCTTGGTCGGCACGCCGGCCGCCCGGGCTACCGCCAGCCGCTCGAGGTCCACGGCATCGATGACGCGGCCGACCGACGGCGTCGTGCCTTCGTAGTAGAAGAGGTAGTCGCCCTTGGTGTGCTCGAGCCAGCCCGCGTTGCAGATGATCTGGGGCGGATGCTCGACGGCGTTGATGTCGAGGAATCCTGTCTCGAGCACGTGGGACGCTTGGACGAGCTCCGGATACACCGACGAAACCACCGCGTAGAGCTCCTGCTGCTGACGCCCGGGGAACGCGGCGAACGGAAGGTTGGTCATCGTCGAATGGATGTTGACCGTCGCCGGGCCCTTCATCCGGCACGCGTACGTGAGGGTGCTCGCCTCGCACATGCGAACGTCGACGCGTCCGGTGAGCCGGTGGAGCTCATGGGCCATGAACAACCCGCCGCCCATGTGCCCCGGGTTGAGGAAGAGCACCTGCTTCGGATCGAGGAGCTCGGCGAGGCCCTCGGCGAAGAACGGATGTGTCGAGATCGGGACGGTCAGCATGACCAGATCGGCTCCCGCGACCGCCTCCGCGAGATCCGTGGTGATCACGGGGAGCTCGACGAACCCTTCGCCCGTGGCACCGAGCTTCTCCAAGCCGCCCCGTTCGATGATGGGAGCCAGCCGCTCGGGGGAACGGTTGAAGAGGCGAACCTCGTAGCCGCGGCTACCGAGATCGGCTGCCGCGGCGCAGCCACCGTTCCCGGCTCCGAGGACGGCAACGCTCCGGATCGACATGTCCCCTAGCCCTCGGCCCGGTAGGTCTCGACCTTGTCCTCGTCCAGCTCGACGCCGAGGCCGGGCCCCGAGGGGACCACCAGGTTGCCGTTCCGGTACTCGAACGGTTGCGTGATGATGTCGTCCAGGTACATCTTCCCCGCCATCTGGGTGGGCTCGTTGCCTTTGATCGTCGTCACCGGGAAGACGCCGGCCTCCGTCACGGCCGCCGTCGATGCCACCAGGTGGAGGTTGGCCGCGTTGCCGACGCCCGTCTCGTGGGAGCCGTTCACGTTGATCGGGAGCCCCGCGGCCTCGGCAACGGCGGCCACCTTCTTCGCGTTGAACAGGCCCCCCGGCTTGGTGGTGTAGAGCGAGATCATGTCCGCGGCGCCCCGCTCGATGATCTCGAGCACGTCCTGCGGTGTCCAGGCGCTCTCGTCGGCCATGATCGGGACGTCCACGACCCTCGCGATCTGCGCCATCCGGGCGAGACCCTCGACGGGCTGCTCGGCATAGCGGATCCGCTCCTCCTGCATCTGTCGGAGGATGGTCACGGCGTACTTCGGGGTGGGCCAACCCTGATTCGCGTCCACGACGATGTCGACGTCGTCTCCCACGGTGCGTCGGACCTCGCGAACGATCTTCACGTCGTACTCCGCCGAGCGCCCCACCTTGATCTTGATCGTGCGGATCCCCTCGGCGACCGCAGCGGCTGCCTCCGCCGTTGCCTCGTCGTACTCCATCCATCCGAGCGAGTGCGCCAGAGGGATCTCCTCCCGGTAGAGCCCCCCGAGGAGCTCGTAGACGGGAACCCCCAGCGCCTTGCCCTTGATGTCGTAGAGCGCCTCATCCAGCGCGGTCTTGGCATAGGGGTAGCCCTTGATCGCGAGGTCCATCTTGCGATGGGCCATCTCGATGGCGAAGGGATCCTCGCCGACCAGCGCCGGCCCGAGGACGGACCCGATCACCGCGACGGTGAGCTCGGGGGATTCGCCGAAGTAGCGCCCGTAGTCCCCTCCCCACTCCTTGATGACGGTGGCCTCACCCAGTCCCTCGATCCCCTCGTCGGTATGCATCCGGACGATCACGTAGTTGCCGATCGCCCCGGACGGGAAGGCCATCTTGTGCAGCCGACGCCACGGGAGCGCCACGTTGAACGTCTCGATCCGTGTGATCTTCACTCGTTCCCCCTACCAGCTCTGGGCACCGGCCAGCGCCGCCACGCCCGCTCGCGCCACCTCGACGTCCTGCTCGCCCGTTCCCGATCCCACGCCGATCGCACCGATCACGTGTCCCTCCACGACGATCGGGAGTCCTCCCAGGAGATTCGTCAGCTTCCCCCGGGTGGCGAAGGCGAGCCGCCGCTCGAGCTCATCGGACAGATCCCCGGTAGGCCGGCGGCTCGATGCGGCGGTCCTGGCCTTCGCGATCGCACTGTCGACGCTCAGGACCTTGGCCCCGTCCATCCGGGAGAAGGCGAGCAGATGTCCCCCGTCGTCCGTCACGGCGATGCACTGCGGGGCCTCGATCTCTGCGCCCTTCTTCACGGCCGCTTCCAGGACCTTCGCCGCGCCCTCGTGAGTGAGGGCGAGGTGCTCCCGCGTCTCAGGCATCCGAACCTCCTCGATCGACCCGGCTTCCGTGTTTTATGACATACATCGGACCTCTGATACAAGCGAGGAGCGACGGCTGGATCGCGCGAGCGCCGACCCTTCCGCGATTCATGCGGGGCCGATCGCGCTCGGGATGGGGATATGGATCCCCATCCCTCGCGCCATCGCTTCGTGGTACGCGCGGGCGGCGAGGAGCACGTCCTGACTGACGAGCCCTTGACTCAGGACGACGATGCGCTGGCCCTCGTCCGTACGGCCCGGATGCGCCCCCGCGATCACCTCCGCCATCGTCGCATCGATCCGCTCGTGGGCGCCGGGCCCGAACGTGTCGGACAGCTCGTCCTGGAGCTGCTCGCGGCTGTCGACGATCCGAAGGTCGGCTCGATCGAAGAGCAACGGGTCGCATTCCCTCGGCTCCAGCGAACCGACCACCGCGCCCGACCCCACCCATGCGTCGTCGATGATGGCCGAGGTTGCGTTGGTGCAGGCGAGCACGACCTGTGTGTCGCGCACGGCCCGCTCGATCGGCACGGGATCTGCCTCGATGCCGTGCCGATCCCGGGCGAGCGCGGCGAGCGCGGCCCGGGTCTCTTCGCGACGTGAAGCGATCAGGAGGGAAGTACCGGGGAAGAGCCGGTCCACGTACGGGAGGGCGGCTCGGGCGATGCGGCCGGCGCCGATCAGCCCGACCGCCCGGACGTCGGATCGGCGCAACCTGTGCGCCAGCGACGCGATCGACGCGATCGATCGGTGGAGATACGTCCAGGCCTCGTCGACGATCCCCAACGGTTCACCGGTGGCGTCGTCGAACACCAGCACCCAGCGTGTGTCGGCACCGGCACCCGGGAACAGCAGGACGCGGACCCCCATGATCCCGTTGGCATCCAACGCGCACGCCTTCACGCGGAGCCGACCGTCTCGTTCCTCTCCGGCGGTGACGCGCATGCTCCGCGGACTCGACCAGCGCACGGTCCCGGCGTGCTCCATCCGAAGCGCTTCCTCGACACCCTCGAGCACCGCGCCCGGATCGAGGAGGTGGCTGCAGTCCTCCGCCGACAGGAAGATCATAACGTCGAGTCTTCTCGGCCGGCCGCGGCCGGCACGGAGGCAAGGTAGGTGAGCGCCTCGTCCGCCGTGATCACATCCGCGTACTTCTGGTCCATGTCGAACAGGTTGACGGCGTGGCTCAGCTCCCCTCGGTCGAAGACGCCGTCTTCGACCACGAGGGTGGCGAAGCCGTTGGAGAAGGCGTCGACCACCGTTGCCCGGACACACCCGGAGGTCGTGCACCCTGTCACGATGACCGTGTCCACGCGCTGATCCACGAGCGAGGACAACAACGGAGTTCCGTAGAAGACGCTCGGCTTCGTCTTGCGGATGACCACGTCCCCCTCATGCGGAGCGATCCTCTCGGGGATCACCTGCGCGTCCTCGGGTTGGTGGAGGGTACGCGGATGTTTCTCGCGCCAACGCCCGGCGTGTCGGACCACGTGATCGGTCATCCCCGCTGTGTAGTAGATGGGGAGCGAGGCCTCCCGGCCGGCCTCCAGGAGCCGGGCGACCTGCTCCATCGCGTCCCATCCGCGCTGCCCACACGAGTTCGGATAACGGGCGATCGACTCCAGGATCGGCATCGCCTCACGCCCGATGAACCCGTACGTGACGTCGATCACCAGGATGGCCGGGCTCACACCTCGCATCCCTCGTCGTCCGTACCCGGCCGCGTCGTAGATCGCCCGATCTTCCCGAGGGATCCGTTCTTCCCACCATCTCGACATCATCACTCTCCCGCGTCATGGATGGACCTGCGCCGAACTACACCGAAACGAGGATCACCCCGATCACGATCGCCACACCGGACAACACCGTCATCGGTCCGATGTGCTCGAGATCTCGAAGCACCAGGGAGGACAGCAGGAGCACGAGGAGCGGCTGCACGGCGTTGATCGGCGTCACGACCGAGACCTCTCCTCGACGCAATGCGTTGTAGACGGCGAGGATCGCGAATCCGATCAGGACACCGGCGAGGACGAGCCACCATGCGCGAGGACCGAACCGGACCCCCGCGCGGACCGAACGAACCGCCCCGACGATGAGCAACCATGCTGCGAGCCCCGCTCCGGTGCTCACCATCGCCGCGAAGCCGGGTTCCGCCAGGTCGCCTCCGACCGTCAGGCGAACGAGGAGGTCGGAGGCCGCGTACGCGATCGCGGCGATGAAGGGGAACACGATCCCCCGGCGAAGTGCCCAGCGACCATCGGACGTGACCACCGCCGACCCGGCGTGGTCCCGTGCTCCCTCTCGAGGTTTCCTGGACAGCTGCCACCCGCCGGCCACGATCGCAAGCACGCCGACCAGCCGCAGCAGATCGAGGCTCTCTCCGAGGAGGAGGACCGCACCGCCCACCGCCAGCACCGGACGCAGTCCCTGCTGGATGGGGATGGCGATCGACGGGCCGAGCATGTCCACCGATCTGAGCACCGACCACCGTGAGATGGCGGGGACGATGAGGCCGAGGCCGCTGTAGACGGCCACCGCCTTGCCGGTCACCTCGGCGGGAGGGTCGAACAGGACGGAGATCAGGATCACGACCCAGGAGACGCTCAGGACGATCAACGACGCGGCGATCACGCTGGTGTCCTGGAGCCCTCGCTTGGACGCGACGTGCGAGCCCGCGAAACAGAACGCCGAGAGCAGAGCCCACGCCTCAGGTGACAGATGAGCCTCGCCGGCGGCTCGTGAATCCGATGCTCGTCGCCACGTCGACGAGACGTCCTGCGAGCGTTCGAGGCATCGAGAGGAACGGGGAATGCCCCGACTCGAGCGAGACGACGTCCCGGCACGGGAGGGCGGCCTGCATGCGTCGTTGGAGCTCGAGCGGGAGCGCCCGGTCGTCGGTCGTCTCCATGTAGACCCGGGGAACCCGACCGAACCGCTCCGCGCTGAGCTCGGCCGGCGTGCGTCGTGGGGTGAGCGCCTCGGGGACGAGCAGCGCGGTGGCGCGGTCGGCGTCCTCCGCCGTGCAGTCCTGGTAGAAGACCTCGCGCGCCGCGTCGGGTCGAACGGTGATCACGCCGGCATCCTCTCGCACGTCGAGGTGGGGCACGGCGGGTGAGACCGAACCCGCGACGCCGAGCACGGTCTCACCGTCGCGGAGAAGGAACGCGGCAAGGTACACGAGGAGGTCCACCCCATCCGGCACCCGCTCGGCGACGTGGCTGATGACGAACCCGCCGAAGCTATGCCCCACCAGGATCGCCGGGCGGGCCGAAGACTCCACCACTTCCGACACCAGGTCCACGTGATCGGTGAGGGTGATCTCCGCGGGGGGCCGTGGATCCTGGCCACGGCCGGCGAGATCGGGGGCTTGGACCTCGTGTCCTCGCGCGAGCAGGTCGGCCGACACCCGGTCCCAAACCCACCGACCATGCCAAGACCCGTGCACAAGGACGAATCTGCTCATCGCACCTCGGATCCTGGTCGGAGGGGAGAACCGGGGCCCCCGCTTCCGGAGGCCCCGGTGTTCCCTCTTTCGTCTGTTGCGGAGCGACCCCTACACGTTCGGCTCGGGGATCTCTCCCGCTTCGATGTCGGCCGCGGTCACGTCGCCACCGACGTACTCCTGTGCGAGCGCGAGCACCTCCGTGTCGACCAGGTCCTCGAAGCCGAGGCTGGCGCTCTCCGCCTCGATGATCCCCGTGTCGACCGAAACCTGCACCTGGTCCGCGATAACGTCCTCACTCAGAACGCTCGTGTTGTAAGGCCAGATCTCGTACTGGCGCGCGAAGTCCCAGTTCGCCTGGGCCACCTCCTCGTCCTCGACCCCACCCGCGACGTACGTTTCCAAGGCCGCGAGGTACTGGTCGAAGTCTGACGCCAGCTGCCGGTTCGAGTAGAGGACCGTCGCGCAGTAGCGTGCCGCCACGTCCTGGTTCTCGTCGAGCCATTCCTTCTTGGCCCACAGGACGTTCGACAGGAACTCCGTGTCCTCCGCGACGACGCTCAGGACCGTGACCGCGTCCTCGCCCAGCTCCGCCTTGAGGTCGGCCTGCTCGAACAGGTCGAGCGAGCCGACATCCACGTCGCCGGAAGCGAGCGCTGCGAGGCGCAGACTCCCGTCCTCGAGGATGACGGTGTTGGTGAGGTCGTCGGTCGTGATCCCGAGGTCGCGATTGAGGAAGACGAGGTTCATCAGGAGATTCAGGAACCCGCCGGCGCTCTCGACCGCGACGCTGACGTCCGGATCGGTGATCTGATCCAGCGAGGTGATCGCGTCGGTGCGGCCGATGAGGTGCTCGGTGCTGTCCTTCTGACTGGGACAGAAGACCCTCAGTTCCTCTCCGGCCTCGAGCAGCTGGACCATGTTGGTGAATCCGCCCGAGCCCACGTCGGCGTCACCGGAGGCGACGAGCTGGGCCGCGAGTGCACCCTCCTCGAACAGCTGGATGTGCTCGTCGGTGCTGATATTGAACTGGTCCCCGAACAGCTCGGCGGCGCGGTACTGGGGGATGTAGGCATCGGCCGTCGACCCCGCCGCATGGCGAACGACCGCCGCGGACGAATCTCCGTCCCCTTCACCTCCACCGTCATCGCCGCACGCTGCCGCCAGCAGCGTCAACACAGAGACAAGTGCCCCCACCTTCAGGTGTCGTCGCTTCAACATGACCCCCCTTTCGGTCGTCGTGCCGACCGATAGATCGACCTACCGACAAAGAACGAGCGCCTTCAGCTCCTGTGCCTCCTCCCCTCTGCTCCGTTCACCACACGGTCACGCCCGCTTCCAGGCGAGCAGCCTCCACTCGACGAGCCGCGCGACCCCCATGACACCCGCCGCGAGGATCGTCACGAAGAAGACCGTCGCGAGCAGGCGCGGGATGTCGAACCTCCCTTGTGCGTCCACGATGAACAGTCCGAGCGCCTGGGCCCGCAGGAACAGGTCGGCGAGGATCGCCCCCTGGACGGACCTGCCCACGCCGAGCCGCAGTCCCGTGATGATGTGGGGGCTCGCCCACGGGAAGATGACCTTGCGATACATCCCCCATCGGTCGATCCCGAATGCTCTCGCCATCTCCCGCGCACCCGCCGGCACCTCGCGTATCCCGGCGGCGGTGTTGATGATGATGATGAAAACGTTGAAGAGGATGACCAGGAACACCTTGGCCGTGAACTCGAGCCCCAGGTAGATCGAGATCACGGGGATGAAGATCGCGAACGGGACCGAGAACGAGGCGTTGACGAGCGGGTCGAGCACGGCGGCCGCCCGTTTGGAGGTGGCGATCCACGTGCCGACCGCCACGCCGAGCGTCCCCCCGATCAGGAACCCCGTTGCGGCCAGCGTCAACGTGGACTGGGCCGCCACGAGGATCTCTCCTTCCCCGAACAGGCGGAAGAGCTCGGGGATCGTTTCGGTCGCCGGTACGACCGACAGGAAGACCCCGCTCCGGCCGATGACCTCCCAGATCGCGAAGAACAGTCCGATGGACAATGCCCAACGGCCGGCCTTCACCCGGAGTGTCCTGTTCATAGGTTCACAACGCCTCTCGCAGTTGCACCCGCGCGTACGGGCGAAGGCGTTGCTCGGCCACCTTGAGCAGCTCGTTCAGGATGATGGCGACCGCGATGATCACGACGGCGAGCGCGTAGTAGAGGTCGAGGCGCCGTGGCGACAGGGTGAAGGCCGTGAGCAACTCTCCGGTCCCGATGTAGACCCAGATCTCGGCGATCACCATCCCCTTGATCGCCATCGCCAGGCCCATCCGGATCCCCGCGACGATGAACGGAGCCGCTGCGGGAAGATAGACCCGGGTGAACATCCGCCATCGGGGTGTGGCGAACGCGCGGGCCGTCTCCCGAAGCTCACGCTCCACATAGCGAACCCCCGCGGCCGTGTTGATCACCGGGAAGAAGAGCGCGAACAGCACCACCACCACCACCCGATAGCCGAAACCCAGCCCGAAGATCAGGATGATGATCGGCAGCAGCGACTCCTTGCTGGTGACGTAGATCGTGTTCACCCAGGGGGCGAGCACATCCTCGGCGAAGCTGAACCGCCCCATCAGCGCGCCCATCGGCACCGCGATCGCGATCGCCAGGAGGAAGCCCACCGTGAGTTGTTGGAGCGTCGGTCCCAACACCAAGATGTGGCCGGCGGTGAAGAGCTCGACGATCCCCAGGAAGATGTCGGGCACCGTCGGCAGGAAGAACGGGCCCTGCCGCACCGCGACGATCTGGAACGCGAGGATCAGCGCCCCATAGACGACGAGCCGCAGGAACCACGTCTTGTTCATGAGGGTTCGGAAACGGGAAGCGCGAGGAGGTGCGTACACGTCTCCGGCGGTCGCTTCGACGGTCGAGTCCTCGGTCGTCCCGGGAACCCGTTCGCGCC
This sequence comes from uncultured Actinomycetota bacterium, assembly GCA_963762015.1. GTDB lineage: Bacteria > Actinomycetota > UBA4738 > UBA4738 > HRBIN12 > JAJNBA01. Next base: position 37,800 of record CAVXJL010000001.1, on the reverse strand, counting down.
TGGTGACCTCGGCGCCGACCCCCTTGCTACCCCTCAACGGTGGCGCCCACCTTCAGCTCGTTCCAGATCTCCTGCTTCAGCCTCGCCATATCGGGAGACCCGCGGACCCCGTCGGATCGCGGACGTCCGAACGGGACCTCGACGATCCTCGAGATCTGTGACGGGCGGGCACGCATGACGACCACCCGATCGCCGAGGTACAGCGCCTCTTCGATGTCGTGCGTGACGAACACGACGGTCTTCTGATCTCGCTCCCAGATGTTGAGGAGCTCCTCCTGGAGCAGCATCCGGGTCTGGTCGTCGACGGACCCGAAGGGCTCGTCCATCAGCAGCAGCGACGGGTCGACCGCGAGCGCACGGGCCAGCCCGACCCGCTGCTGCATACCCCCCGAGAGCTGCCCGGGGTAGTAGCCCTCGAACCCTTCGAGGTCGACCAGCTTGAGGATCTCGGCCGCTCGGGGCCGCCGCTCTTCCTTCTTCATGCCAAGGTTCTCGAGTCCGAACTCGATGTTCCCCATCACCGTGCGCCACGGCAGGAGGTTGAAGTGCTGGAACACGAAGCCTCGGTCGAGCGAAGGAGCGGTGATGCGCTCGCCCCCGATGCGTACCTCGCCCGTGTCCGGAGCCATCAGGCCATCGATGATCCGGAGGAGGGTGGACTTCCCGCATCCGCTGGGGCCGACCAGACAGGTGAACGTCTGCTCCGCGAGCGTGAGGTTGACGTCGTTGAGGACGCTGAGCATCCCGTCCTTCCCCTGGCGCGGGAACGCCTTGCTCACGCCCGTGATCACAACTTCCGGCAAGGACAGCCTCTCGGTCTCGACAGTCTTCGGTGTCCGGCTGCACTACCTGCTTTGGTAGGATATTAGACCATCTGGGAACTCAGCTTGTATCTGACGTACGTGCGGAAGTCAAGTTCGAGTTTGACCCGGAGGAGGCGGATGATCGGAGCGGTCCGGCAATCCGCACCGCGGCGGAGAGCGGAGGGTCGCGGCCGGCCGACGGCCCGGGAGGTGACCGTGGAGCGACGGACGCTCGGAACCAACGGACCGGCGGTCTCTGCGCTCGGTCTCGGCACCATGGGCGTCGCATGGTACGGAACCCCGGACGACGACGGCGCCGTGGCCACGATCCGGCGAGCGTTGGACCTGGGCCTGGACTTCATCGACACCTCGGACGTCTACGCCGAGGGGCACAGCGAGGAGCTGCTTGGCGAGGCGATCCGAGACCGGCGCGAGCAGGTGATCCTCGCGACGAAGTTCGGCAACCTCCTGGACCAGAACGGAGTCTTCGCCGGGGTGAACGGACGCCCTGCGTACGTGAAGCAGGCCTGCGAGGCGAGCCTCCGGCGGCTCGACGTCGACGTGATCGATCTCTACTACCAGCACCGGGTCGACCCGGACACGCCGATCGAGGAGACGATCGGAGCCGTCTCGGAGCTGATCGCGGCAGGGAAGGTCCGGTACGCCGGTCTCTCGGAAGCAGGCGCCGGCACGATCAGACGGGCCCACGCCACCCATCCGATCGCGGCCCTCCAGACGGAGTACTCCCTGATCACCCGCGATGTCGAGGCCGAGATCCTTCCGACCGTTCGGGAGCTCGGGATCGGGTTCGTCGCCTACAGCCCGCTCGGGCGAGGGTTGCTCACGGGACGGATCCGCGACACCGCGAAGGATCTCCCACCCGACGACCACCGCCTGAAGTTCCCGCGCTTCCAGGGGGACGACTTCGCGCGCAACCTGGAGCTGGTCGATCACTTGAGCGACATCGCCGACGGGAAGGGCTGCACCCTGCCGCAGCTCGCACTGGCCTGGGTCCTCGCCAGAGGGCACGACGTGGTCCCCATCGTCGGCACGAAGCACCAGAGCTACCTCGAGGAGAACGTCGGCTCCCTGGGCGTCGACCTGACGCCCGAGGACATCGCACGACTCGACGAGATCGCGCCCCCAGGCGCCGCCGCCGGAGATCGATATCACGCGGCCGCCATGACGAAGCTCGGGCTCTGAGCAACGCGAGAGCGAGGAGGACCAAGGCATGCCGCAGGTCACGGTGCACTTCCTGAAGGGTCGAACCCCCGAGCAGAAGCGGCGCATCATCGACCGCATCACCGAGACGTTGGTGGAGGAGGCGGGCTCGAGACGGGAGATGGTCCAGGTGACCTTCCTCGAGGTCTCGAAGGAGGACTGGGGACGAGGCGGTCTCCTGGGGATAGACCGGACCGACGTGATCCATTGACGGGGATCGACTGGAGCCGGCTCTCCATCGCCATCGTCGGTGGTGACGAACGCGAGCAAGAGATCGCCCGGCTCGCCGCCCGAACGGGCGCCGCGGTGCGCGCGCACGGGTTCCCGTGGCCGGACTCCGGGATCGAGGGGGTCACGCGCACCGGCACGGCCGTGGAGGCGATGCGTGATGCCGACTACGCGCTCCTGCCGATCCCTCGGGGGGTGGACGGAGCCCTCTATGCGCTCCAAGCCCCCGAGCCGATCGCGGATCGAGGAGGGCCTGTTCACGCCACTCCGGCCCGGGGCGCACGTGATCTGTGGACGGGTCACGCCCCCGCTCGCCGAAGCATCGAAGAACCTTCCACTCACGATGCACGAGTACGACCCCGATCCCGAGCTGATGCGCCTTCGAGCAGCCGCGGTCGTGGAGGGCGTCCTCCAGACCGCGATCGCCAACACCGACGTCACGATCCACGGCGCGGCGGTGGCCGTCGTCGGCTTCGGCAACATCGGTTCTCGTCCTGACGCGTCGCTTGCTGACCCTGGGCGCCGACGTCCATGTCGCCGCCAGGAACCCGATCCAGCGTGCGGCGGCGGCGGCCGACGGAGCGAGGAGCCTCCCTCTCGAGGGACTCCCGGAGCTCGCATCCCGGCTTTCGATGGTCTTCTCCACGGTCCCGGCACGCGTCGTGGATCGCTCCGTGCTTGGAACGCCTCCCCCGGGGGAGCCTCGTCCTCGACATCGTCCCGCCTCCCGACCGATCGGATCTGGAGCTCGCGGCGAGTTTGGGACACCGGGCCGTGTGGGCGCGGGGGTTGGGCCGGCGGGCACCGATCACGGTCGGAGGCAGCCAGTGGTTCGGCATCCGAAGGATGATCGAGGAGATCGAGTCGGCGAAAGGTGGCTTCGTAGCCGGCGCGACGTCGTCAGGCCACGAGACGCGCGCGGATCTCCTGCGCGGAGAGCCCCGAGAGGCCCACCTTCCTCATCGTCCGGCCGTCCTCGGCCCAGTCCGCACCCGTGAGGGCATCGGCGAGAGCGATGCAGGCGGCCGTGACCGGCGTGGCCACGCCGAGCTGCCGCCCGAGGTCGGCGACCGGCACCGCGCCGCAGGGCACGTCTTCCGTGAGGTACCGCTGTCGCAGCGAGGTAGGTGCGGCAAGCGGTCCGTACACATCGTCGGTGGAGGGTCTGGATGATCTCGAACAGGTCGTCTCCCTCGACGCCGTAGGTGGTCCCCACCCATCCCCGGAGGGTCTGCACCTCGATCCCGAGCGACCCCTGCCACGGCGACGCGTTCGTCATCCGTCGCCTGGACGACCCGAGCAACCGCAGGGCGTGATCCCCTCCCCGTAGAAGTCGAACGCTGACCCGTGCTCGACGCGCCCGGCGTTCACCACCATCGGCGCGACGTGGAGGATCGCATTCATGTTGCTCAGCCCTGTATGCAGAACGCTCGGAGCGGCCTTGGCGGTGTCGAACACGCGCTGCACGAGACCCACGATCTCCTCCCTCCGCTCGGGAGGGAGCACCGCGACGCCGAACCGCTTCTTCACGCTGGTGATCTGCGAGACCGCGGGCTCGGGGACGGCGCATCCGTACGGGAAGCTGTCCGTCTCGGCGACCGCCGATCCCCGCGGCACCGTGCTCCTCGAGCACTGCGCGAACCTCCACCGCGCCGAACGTGCATCCGGGCATGACGAGCACCACCTGGCTCCGGGGTGAGTGACGGAGCCATCGAGGCCGCCGCCTCCCCCTGCTCCGGACCCTGGGTGGTCACGACCACGACGTCGGCGCCTTCCACGACTTCCTCGATGTCGGTGCTCGCCATCACGACTCGGAGCGGATCCCTCCTCCTTGCCGCGGACCTCGATCCCGCCGCGCTCGCGGACCGGTCCGACGGCCTCCTCGCGGACGTCGTGCACCGCGACCTCGAGGCCCACGAGGCCGGCGTGCCCGGCGACGGCGAGACCACCGACCCCGGTACCCACGACCGCCACCTTCATCCGTCGCCTCGCCGGTTCGGATCCGGTCCCGCTTCCGCCTTCCGTATCGCCTCGTAGACCCGCTCGGGCCCGAGCGGGATACGAGTGAGTCGCACGGTGCCCGGCCCGAGAGCATCCTCCACGGCGCTGATGACGGCGGCGGGAGCGGCGACCGCCCCGCCCTCCCCGACCCCTTTCGCTCCCAGCGGGTTCCGATCCGAGGGGAACGTCTGGTGGCCCACGCGGATCGGCGGCACGTCCATCGTCGTCGGGAGGAGATAGTCCATGTACGTGGTCGTCAGCGGCTGCCCGTCCTCGTTGTAGATGGCCTCCTCCAGGAGGGCGTTGCCGATCCCGTGCGCGACGCCCCCGTGCACCTGCCCCTCGACGATCGTGGGGTTCAGCATCGTGCCGCACTCGTCCACGGTGATGTAGTCGAGGATCCGGACGCCACCCGTCTCCCCGTCGACCTCGACGGCGACGACGTGGGTCCCCGAGCCGAACGTGGCGGTCGGGGGAACGAAGTGGTGGGTCTCCACCAGACCGCCTGCGTCCCCGGGCTCGCCGCAGACCCGTCGGTCCCGGCGCCGCGCTCGCGGCCACCCGGCGCGAGGTCGAGCACGGCGTCGGAAGTGTCACCCCGGAAGATGGAACCATCCTTGAGCGTCAGCTCGGCCGCGTCCGCGTCCAGCATCTCTCACGGCGACGCGGAGGATCTTGTGCCGCAGTTTGGCCGCCGCCATCGCCGCGGCGTTCCCGGCCATGACGGCGGTGCGGCTCGCGAATGACCCTCGACCGTCGGGCACCAGGCTCGTGTCTCCGGTGCGGACGATGACGTCCTCGGGATCCATCCCGAGCTGATCGGCCACCACCTGGGAGAGCATGGTCTCGTGCCCCTGTCCGTGCGGCCGCGCGCCACTGACGACCGTGCACCCGGCCGCTCTCGTCCACGCGGACGATCGCGTCCTCGAAGGGTCCGTGCCCGGACCCTTCGATGAACGCCGCGATGCCGATGCCGATGCGGCGACCCTCCGCGCGAGCGACGCGCTGACGCTCCAGCCACCCCTCGTAGTCGAACGCTTCGAGCGCTGCGTCCAGCTGCGCGGGGAAGTCGGCCGGCTCGTACGCCATGCGGACGGTGTCCCGGTACGGGATGCCCATGTCGTATGGCATCTCGTCGGGCCGGATCAGGTTCCGCCGTCGTACCTCCGCCCGGTCGAGTCCGAGCTCGCGCGCCACCATGTCTATCGAGCGCTCGATCACGAAGGTCGCCTCCGGACGGCCGGCCCCCCGGACCGGCACGGCCGGCGCCTTCGTGGTGACCACCACCGTCCCGTCCACGGAGAAATGGTCGATGCGGTATTGGCTCCGCATGTGCGCCACGGTGTTGTACGGAACGGTCACGGCGTACGTGTTGTACGCGCCGGTGTCCATCAGGTACCGGTCGCGGAGGGCGACCACCGTGCCGTCCCCCTGGAACCCGATCTCGACGTCATGGATCTGATCGCGTCCGTGCGACGTCGCCAGGAGGTTCTCTCGCCGATCCTCGATCCAGCGGACGGGTCGCCGAAGCTCGGTGGCGAGGAACGGGATCAAGATCTCCTCCGAGAAGACCCCGCCGCCGAAGCTGCCACCCATGTCGGGGCTCACGAACCTGACGCGATCCGCGGGGAGACCGAGCATGCGGGACACGAACGTGCGCACGAGATGAGGCTTGGTGTTCGTCGCCCAGATCGTGAGCTCCGATCCGTCGAAGGTCGCCAGCACGCCGCGCGGTTCGATGGCGCTGGAGACCTGTCGTCCGATCTCCAACCGCTCGCTGCAGCCGATGCTCCGCGCCCGCCAGCGCCCGGTCGACGTCGCCGCACTCCACGCGCAGGTGAGTGTGCACGTTGTTGCCCAGCTCGGGATGGAGGACCTGCGCTCCGTCCTCGAGTGCTCCCTCGACGTCGACGAGGCTGGGAAGCGGGTCGTAGTCCACATCGATCAGGGCGACGGCATCCTCGGCCAGGTACGGGTCGGTCGCGACGACGGCGGCCACCGGCTGTCCCACCCAGCACACGCGGTCCGAGGCGAAGACGCTCATCGGCAGGCTCTTCACCTCGATGTCGACGAGCTCGGCCAGCTTCGGCGAGAGATCCTCGCGTGCGGACTCCACGAATGCGCTCACCTTGCCGTCCAGATCCGACGACGTGTAAACGCCCACGACCCCCTCCGCCGACCGCGCGACATCCAGGTCGATGGAGACGATCCGCGCGTGGGCGAACGGACTCCGGACGACGGCGACGTGCAGCATGTCGGGGAGATGCATGTCGCCCACGTGGGTGGCGTGCCCGGTGAGGAGACGCGCATCCTCCCGCCGGCGGACCTTGGTCCCGACGGAGCGCGGGCGTGCCAGTTCCGGCAGCTCCTCGAGCAGCGGCTTCACTCGCGTCTCATCCGATCGGCGGCGTCGAGCACGGCTTTCACGATGTTCACGTAGCCGGTGCATCGGCACAGGTTCCCGCTGAGGGCCTCGCGGACCTCCCGCTCGTCCGGCTGCGGGTTCTCGTCGAGGAGCTCGGCCGCCGCCATCAGGAAGCCTGCCGTGCAGAAGCCGCACTGCAACCCGTGGTGCTCGGAGAACGCCTCCTGCAACGGATGGAGGCTCCCGTCGGGCCGAGCCATACCCTCGACCGTCTGCACGACGTGCCCCTCGGTCTGCACCGCCAGGACCAGGCACGAACGCACGCTTCGACCGTCGATCAGCACGGTGCACGCTCCACACACCCCGTGCTCGCACCCCAGGTGCGTGCCGGTCAGACCCACGTCCTCGCGCAGGAAGTCCGCGAGCGTCTTCCGAGACTCCGGCGTGCCTCGAACGACGTTCCCGTTCACCTCCAGCGCGATCTCTTGCTCGCTCATGCCGGAGCGACCCTCGCGCGAGCGCCGGCCAGCCGGAGCGCGCGACCCACGAGCACACCGACCAGGTGATGGCGATACTCGCTCGATCCGTGGATGTCGCTGGTGGCCTGGGCCGTCTCCCGGCAGGTCGCGGCGGCCGCTCCGATGGACGCATCGTTGAGAGGCTGCCCCTCCAGCTGCCGTTCCGCCTCCATGGCTCGGACGGGCGTCCCGCCGACCCCCAGGAGCGCGATCCGCGCGGTCGAGACCAACCCATCGCCGCCGATGCCGATCATGGTCGCCGTGCCGGCGAGCGCGAAGTCCCCGTACCGACGGGCGTGCTCGACGAACGCGGACCCCGTCCCGGGCTCCGGCAACCGGAATCGCACCTCGCGAAGGACCTCGTCCGGCTCGAGCGCGTTCGTCATGGGGCCGTGGAAGAACTCCACCGCCTCGAGGGTCCGGGGGCCGTTCGGTCCTCGTCACCTCCATCGTCGCGCCGAGGGCCAGCGCGAGCGCCGGCCACTCGGCGGCAGGATCGGCGTGCGCGATGCTTCCACCGACGGTCCCCCGGTTCCTGATGGTGCGGTGGCCGATCAGCGGCAGTGCGTCGGCGAGGACGGGGAGCCGTTCGAGGAGCCCCGCCGACTCCTCGACCGCGCTCTGGCGAGCCATCGCCCCGACGTGGACCCATCCCTCGTCTTCTCGGAGGTACGCGAGCTCGTCGACACGGTTCAGATCCACCAGGACCGAAGGGCTCGCGAAGCGCAACGCGAGGAGCGGGATGAGGCTCTGCCCGCCGGCGAGCAGGAGCGCTTCGTCTCCGTGCTCCGCCTTGAGCGAGACCGCCTCCTCGAAGGTGCGGGGTGCCACGTAATCGAAGCGAGGAAGCTTCACGCGTGCGCTCGCCCGTCCGGCCGATACGTCCCTGCCGCCGTCATCCGCTCCTCATGCGTCGGCAAGCTTCCGCGCCATCCAGTCGCACATCAGGGGAACGAGCGTCGCGTTGTGATTGGTGCCCGTATGGAGCCCATCTTCGAAGTTCACGAACTCGCCGGTGGGTCCGGCGGCCATCTGCTCCGCCTCAGGGACCGACACGAGCTCGTCACGAGCGCCGTGGATCACCAGGTACGGGACCGAGATCCGGTCGATGACCCCTTCCAGGGTGCAGCGCTCCTCGATGTATCGCCTCGCCTCGGAGAGGGAGTCGACACCGAGGTCTTCCATCACGTTCAGCTGTGTCGTGACCGCCCAGAAACGGAAGTCACGGAAGTCGTAGAAGCCGCCCGACGAGATCGCCGCGCGGAGCCGGGGCTCGAAAGCCGCCGCGCGAAGGACGAGGAACCCGCCCATGCTGCTCCCCCAGATCCCGATCCGGTCGGCATCGACGCGACCGGACGCGGCCAACGCGTCGACGGCCGCACCCATGGGCTCCTCCCACGCCTCGGGCCGCATGGGCAAACGCCCCAACATCTCGCCCTGGCCCGGCCCGTCCAGGGTCAGCACGCTCATCCCTCGCCGAACGAACTGCCGCGCCCAGTTGTGGTACTCCTCTTTCACGGAATCCGCACCGTTCACCATGATGACGCAAGGCGCAGGCTCATCTCCGCGGGCAAGGTGCAGGTACCCGGGCAACTGCGTATCACGGTAGGGAACGACGAACGGCTCGATTCGTTCGGACCACATGTCCACCGCTTCTCGGTAGCACCGAACGCGGTGGGACTTGCCCTCGGCTCGCTCCTCGGAGTCGAACCTCGAGAGGTACGCCCCCCAGTGGTAGCAGGCAGACGCTCGGTGGAAGAGGTCACCCGCGGAGATCCGATCGCCCTTCCCGGCCGCTCGTCGGGCAAGCGCCTCCGCATCCCTCGCCTCGCTGCTCCACGACTCCCACCAGCTCCGGAGGTCCGGCACACGGCCCAGGATGCGCTGGAGGTCGCTGTAGTCGAGAGGACCCGTCACCTCCATCCGCGCGAGCCGGACCACGACGTACTGACGGCCCATGTGCTCTGCGCCGTGCAGACGGATGAGCGTCGAGAGCGTTTGGTAGTACCGCTCGATCTCCAGGAGATCGTTTTCGTTCATCCCGCGCTTCTCCCCCGCCCGTCCTCGGCGAACGACGGTGCGATCAGCGAGCGGATCGGCCCATGACGTCCAGAGCGAACCGTCGGAGGGTGTCTTGAACGACTTCGGTCGTACCAAAGCTGATTATGCTCAGGCTGTCAATCCCTCGAGCCTCGGCCGTCTGGACCTGCTCGTGGATCTGCCCGGGGTCTCCCACCAGGAGGAGCCGCGACACGACGTCGTCCGGGACCATCGATCCGGCGGCCCGCTCCCCGGAAGCCCGGAAGGCATCGATCACGGACCGGATCGTGGCGGGCGGGATCCCGATCCGCTCGAGCACGTCCTCCCTCGTGCTTCGCATGAGCGCTGCGGCCCAGGCTCGATACCTTCCGTCGTCGGCCGCGGCGATCGTCGTCGAGAGCTTGATCGCCTGCCAGGACACGATCTCGACCTCGGACGCAACCCGACCCGCGTCGCGGGCGCCTCCCTCCACCTCGCCCATCGCGTAGTCGAGTCCCTCCGGCGTGCACATCGCCTCCACGAAGACGCCGTCGGCCATGGCTCCGGCCAGTCGCAAGACGCGCGGCCCCCGGCTCCCGACGAAGATCGGGATCTCCGGCAGGTCGCCCACGTCGAGCCGAACCTCGGTGAGGGACAAGGTGGGACCGTCCACCGACACCTCCTCTCCGCGGAGGAGCCGCCGACACACGTCGATCGCCTCGGCGACCCGTGCCGCCGGGCGGTCGGTCGGGAGGCCGAGAGCGGGGAGGACCCTCGTCCGGTTCCCGGCGCCGAGGCCGAGCACGAATCGGCCCTCGCTGATCATGCTGAGCGTGGCCGCGGCCCGAGCGATCTGCACGGGGTGACGACTGACCGGGTTCGTGACGGCCACGCCCAGCCGGATGACGGACGTCGCGTCGGCGCACCGGGCGAGCAGGAGGAACGGATCGTGATGGAAGGACTGGTCGGGGATCCACAGATCCGCGAAGCCGAGGTCCTCGGCCAGGCAGGCGATCTCCGTCACCTCGTCGACGGGCATCGAGGGGAAGAACGCGGCACCGAACCTCATGGCACGTGACGCCACACGCGAGGTCGGAACCACCGGCTCCCCATCAAGCGCCGCACGCTACTCGAAGATCTCGATCGGCACGGTTGCCGTTGCCACGTAGTTCGGTGAGTCGACGACCTCTCCCACCTTGAGGTCGACCGCGACGCTGCTGATCGCATAGGCCTGCTGCCGCGAGTAGCCGAACTCGTCGACCAGGTGGGCGATCATGTTCCGAAGGGCGTTCCTGGCAGCCGCCGTGAGATCGTTCGCGCGGCCCCCTCCGTCGGCGTACACGCAGAGGCCCGTCGTCGAGAAGGTCCCGCCTCGCCGGGCATCGATGTTCGCGACCGGTGACTCGAATCGCACGTCACGCAGGCCTCGCTCGGCGGCCTCGCCCTTCCGGAGATCCAACCGCACACGGAGCGCGGCCCGCATCTCGATGGCCGTCCCGCAGGACTCCCCATCTCCCTGCGCGAAGTGCCCGTCGCCCGCGGAGAAGAGGGCACCCTCCGTCCATACGGGGAACAGGATCCGGGTGCCGGCGACCATCTGCCGCACGTCCATGTTCCCCCCGTTCTCTCGCGGGGGCTTCGTCCGCAGTCCCTCGCTCGCGATGGGTTCGAGAGCGGGGACCGCCCCCCGCGGATCCGGGAGCGCCACGTCCTCACCCTGCTCGTGCAGCGCCCGTTCCCGCCGTGTGATCTGCTCGAGGAGGTCTCGTGAAGGCGCCACGCCCATCGTCCCCATGAACGGCTCGCCTGGGATCCTCACGCCCGGCAGATCGGGCGAGATGGCGAACCCGTCCGCGATCTCCCAGCGCACGAGGAATGGCTCCGGGAACTCGTCGGCGAGGAATCCGAACCCGGGGATCTGGGCCGTGTAGCCGAAGGGCGCCGGCGCGATCTCGAGGACCTCGACCGAGAGCACGTCCCCGGGCTCCGCTCCCCCGATCCGGATCGGCCCCGTGAGGGGGTGCACGATCGAGCGGTCGATCCGGACCACGTCTGCATGGGTCGAGTCGAGCGTGAACTGACCGTCGACCGCGTCGCGCGTCTGCAGGAAGATCTCGTCCCCAGGCGCGCAGGACAGCACCGGGGCGATCTCGGGATGCCATCGGTTGTGGCAGCGATCCGGTTCGTCTCCCACCGGACGACCGTGATCGACGAGGATCTCGTAGCCGGCCACGAGCTCTTCTCCTCTCCTCCCCGAGCGTGTCCGCGCACGGAGTCGAGCACGGACGTTACAGCGATACCAGGATGGTCCCGATCACGACGACCACGCCCGCCGTCACCATGGACGGGTCTCGCCGTTCCATGTGTCGAAGGATCAGCGCGGAGAAGAGGAAGACCCACAGCGGTTGCGTCGAGACGACCGGCGCGACGACCGAGACATCGCCCTGATCCAACGCATCGAACAGGAGGAGGATGGCCGTCCCCATCAGCGCCCCGCTCAGGACCAGCCATCCGGCGTCGCGTCCGAGCCGGAAGCGCCGCCGGACGGAAGGCAGCGCGTGCGCGACGGACCAGACGAGGAAGCCGACGCCGATGCTCAGCGCGGCCCCGAAGGCGGGTTCGGACGAGGTGTCGAGGCCGCTCTTCACGAGCAGGTCGGAAGCCGCGTACCCCAACGCCGCGACGATCGGGTAGACGATGCCGGGACGGAACCCGCGCGAGACGGGTGCCGTTCGCTGCTGCACCCGGGTCCGACCGGGGCCGGTCGCGGCGAGACCTTCGGCGTCCTCGAGAGCGGGATCGATCGGCACGTCGGCGGTGCCTCCCCCCGGCTGCCGGGAGAGGAACCAACCGCCGGCCACGATCAGCGCGACCCCGAGGCCGCGTAGTGGTCCGAACGCCTCGCCGAGCAACACCGCGGCTGCCGGCAGGACGATCAGGGGCCGGAGACCCTGCTGGATCGGGACCGAGACCGAGGGACCGAGCGCGTGCACGCCCGCGAGCGCCGCGGCCCGGGAGACGGCCGGCGCGAAGAGCCCCGAGATGGCGAAGAGCACGATCGATCTCGACGACACGGAATCGGGAGGGTCGATCAGGACGGGGATCGACACGACGATCCACGCGCTGCCGACGACGACCATGAATCCGGCCGTGACGCTCGTCCCTTGGAGTCCTCGCTTGGAGACGACGTGAGAGGCAGCGAAGCTCGCCGAGGAGAGCAACGCGAGGACGACCTCAGGGTCCATGGATCGAACCAGTCATGGCATCTGTCAGACATCATACGTTTGACAGATAACCCCCTGGTTCACCCGGGGAGGCCCGCTGGCAGGTCAGTGTCCGTCGAAGATCTGCTGATAAGTGGCGACCTTCTCGGCGAGGACCTCTCGCTCGGCAGGTGTCGGGTTCCGCGGGTCATCTGCTTTCGGCAGCCGACCCAGCTTCAGCATGCTCGCCATCAGCAACATGCGGGCCTTGTTCGTGTCCAGGTTGCTCCCGCTGATCCCGTACGGCCACCTCCCCGCCGGCACCATGCCTCCCGGATCGGCCCGGCCCACCCGCACGACCGGCATCCCGCTGAAGGCGGCGATGGTCAGCGCCGCCTGCTGGGAGGAGCTCCCGATCCCGTACGGCGACAAGCCTTCCAGCACGAACCCGTGGAACGGAGGAGCACCCTCCGCCGCGCGCCGCTCCTCATCAAGACCCCTCGCGATCCGCGCCATGATGTCGACCTCGTCGTCGGGGTCATCGAGCCCGTCCTCATCCATGAAGGCGCCGTACTTCACGAGGTGGACCCGCGGGATCACCTCCGGGAGCAGAGCGTCGGTGGGATCCTTGACCCGGATCTTCGTCGTCGTTCGATCCGAAGCTCGATCCAGGAACTCGACCTCGGGTGCGAGTCGCGACAGATTCACGTCCGAGGTCGTCGTGTGCTTGTAGGCGGGCCGGTACCAGATCGTCACCGGCGGGCCGGCGCTCCCGAGGATCCCCCCGTGTCCCCCGGTCGCCTTGTAGTTGCCGGGGCGATCGTCCGACTTCTTGAATTCACGGGCCGCGAAGATGCGCTCGTCCTGGATCGCGACCACCCCGAGCCGTTCGCCCGCCAGGATGTAGTCGACCGCGTCCACGATGTTGCGGTCGCCGTCGTTGGCGAGCTGTCCGTGCGGGCGTTGGGAGGCGTTCCCGACGATCGGCAGGTCCGTGTCGAGGACCAGATTGAACCAGTAGAGCGTCTCCTCCAGCGTCGGGCTGGCCTCGAGCCAGATCCCGCCCGCGAACGAGTCCGAGGCCATCGTGGATCGAACCACGTTCGTGGCGGTCGCGAGATCGCGATACCGAGGCCGATGCGCGATCACACGGGGCTTGTACGGGAAGTAGTCCCGCCCAGATGTCTCCCCTCGACTCCGGTAACCACCGGGAGGGAGGACCCGGATGAAGTCGTAGTCGGCGCGGCGGTCGAGCGGACTCCCGCTTCCGTCCTCATCGCGTCCGGAGACGGTGCGATCGATGTCCACGAACACCCGTGAGGCGTCCGGGTAGTAGAACTGACGACCTCCGAAGTCGAGCGCCGGATCCTCGAGATCGGCGTCCTCGAACGGCGTCCCCTCCGGGGAGCCATCGGCGCGCCTGGCGACGTACGGAAGTGGATAGGGGCCGTCTTCCGGTCGGAGCTCCACCTCGTCGTACGCGCGGTCGGACTCGTGGTAGACCGAGGCAGCGTCCGCTTCGAGTGGATGCGCACTGAACCGCGCGATCTTCACGACCACCGGTTCGTAGAGCTCCTGGGCGACGAGGTGATCGAAGCGCCCCGGGAGAGCGCGTTCGCCCGGAAGGCGGCCCTTGTTGCTCGTGACGAGCGTCGGGGAGTTCGCGATCGTGGCGTTGGGTCCGGAGAAGACCGCGATCCTCTTCTTCACTCTCCCCCTCTGACATCCGGTGGCGGCTCGATCCAGGGCGGGCCGAATGCTAGGGGCCGTCGCTTCGGGCCGTCAAGGTTCCACTTCGCCGGACCATCGGGGATCACGCGAGCGCTGCGACCGACCTCGTCCACCGGGTTCTCGAGCGTTCCGACGCCCTCGACGTCGATGCGCACGACGTCGCTCGGCTTCAGCGTGAACGCAGACTCGGGGACGATGCCGGTTCCGGTGAGAAGCAGCGCCCCGACTGGGAACGTCAACGCGTTCGCGAGCCACCGCGCGAGCTCGTCGAACCCGCGCTTCATCCGGTCGGTGGATGTCTCCTCCGCGAAGACGACCCGATCTCCTCGCACGATCTCCATGCGGATCGTGAACGGCGCGGGGGCGTCTTCCACGGGCACGATGCAGGGGCCGAGCGAGCACGACCGCTCGTACGTCTTCGCCTGTGGAAGATAGAGCGTGTTCTCTCCCTCGATGCTCCGCGAGGAGACGTCGTTGCCGACCGTGTAGCCGGCGATCCGGACGCCGGCGTCGAGCACCAGGGTCAGCTCGGGTTCGGGGACGTTCCAAGCCGAGTCGCGCCGGATCGCGATCGGATCCCCGGGTCCCACGCAGCGCCATCCCGGCGCCTTGAAGAAGATCTCCGGGCGCTCGGCCTCGTACACGTCGTCGTACGGCGTCGGGTCCACGGCCTCCTCCCGGCGCGCGTCTCGCGAGCGGACATAGGTGACGCCCGCACCCCACACCTCCTGGGACTCGACCGGCGCGACGACACGCGCCCCGTCGGGCACCGCCTCCTCGTTCGCGGACGCGAGCGTCGCGAGGCTCGTTCGTTCGGCCAGCAGCCGGTCGAGGGAGTGGTGGGGCTCGAGCATCGCTCGTGGACCGGTCCCGGGCGAGCCGATCGCGAGACGGTGGGAGCCGTCGGCAAGCCGCAGGCGGAACAGCGCCGGGCTCACGCGCTAGACGCCAGCGAGGATCGGCGGGCGGAGGTCGAGGCCGAGGTCCCGCTCGAGCGCGTTCGCGGCGCGGAACAGGACCTGTTCCCCCAAGACGGGGGCGGTCAACTGCAGCCCCACGGGGAGACCGGCGTCGTCCAAGCCACACGGCACGGTGATCGCAGGCACGCCCGCGAGGTTCGCAGGGATGGTGAAGACGTCGGACAGGTACATCGCCAGGGGATCGTCGGCCCGCTCCCCGATCCGGAACGCGGTGGTCGGCGACGTCGGAGAGACCAGCACGTCGAACGACTCGAAGGCCTTGTCGTAGTCGCGGATGATCAGGGTTCGGACCTTCTGGGCCTGGCCGTAGTAGGCCTCGTAGTAGCCGGCCGACAGCGCGTACGTGCCCAGCATGATCCGGCGCTTGACCTCCGGGCCGAAGCCCTCACCGCGTGTGCGGGACATCATCTCCACGGAGTCGGCGCCCTCGGCTCGGTAGCCGTAGCGGACGCCGTCGTAGCGCGCGAGGTTCGAGGACGCCTCCGACGGAGCGATGAGGTAGTAGGCGGACAGGGTGTAGTCGGCGTGCGGGAGCGTCGCCTCCCCCACCTCGGCTCCGAGTGCCGTGAGCCGGTCCACCGAGGCCCGCACCGCGTCTCGGACACCCGGCTCGACGCCCTCGCCGAACGCCTCCGCGACGACGCCCACCCGGAGACCGTCGATCCCGTCCTCGAGGCCGGCGAGGTAGTCGGGCACGTCCTCGTCAAGGCTCGTGGCGTCGCGGTCGTCCTTACCCGCCATCGCGCCGAGCAGAAGCGCAGCATCGCGGACGCTCCGCGTGAGCGTCCCCACCGTGTCCAGCGACGAGGCGAACGCGATCAACCCGTACCGGGACACCAGTCCGTACGTCGGCTTCATCCCCACCACGCCGCAGAGGGACGCCGGCTGGCGCACCGACCCGCCCGTGTCGGTGCCGAGCGCCCACACGACCTCCCCGGCGGCGACGGCGGCGGCGCTGCCGCCGCTGGAGCCGCCGGGGACCCGCTCCAGATCCCACGGGTTGCGGACGGGTCCGAACGCCGAGTTCTCGTTGGACGATCCCATCGCGAACTCGTCGCAATTGGTCTTGCCCATCAGCACGCTGCCATGGCCCGACAGGCGAGCCCACGCCGTGCACTCGTACGGCGGGATGTAGTTCTCGAGGAGCAGGGAGCCGCACGTCGTGCGGATCCCCATCGTGGCCAGCACATCCTTCAACGCGAGCGGGATCCCGGCCACCGGGTGCTGCGGCGCGCCGGTCCCCCGATGCGTGTCAAGCTCCGCCGCGCGCTCCAGGGCGACCTCCGGCGTCCGCGTGAGGATCGCGCCGATGTTGTCGTCCACGGCTTCGATCCGGCGGAGGGAGGACCCGACGACCTCGGTCGCCGACACCTCGCCGCCGGCGATCTTGTCCGCGAGCTCGGACCCGGTCAGATCGCAGAGCTCGGTCGTCATCCGCCCTCGACGATCCGCACGACCTTGAAGCGGCCGTCTTCCTTCTCGGGCGCGTTCGCGAGCGCCTCGGGCTGCGGGAGCGACGGCTCCGGCGTGTCCTCCCGGTACACGTTGGCGCGCGGGATCGCGTAGGCCGTCGGCGGGACGTCGTCCGCGGCGACCTCACTCACCTTCGCCGCATGCTCCAGGATCAGGCCGAGCTGGTCACGGAGCTGCGCCTTCTCTTCGTCGGTGAGCGCCACGCGCGCGAGCCTCGCCACATGGTCGATGTCGATCTCGACGGCCATGCGCGGCAGTCTAGAGACCGGAACCGGCCTCGCTCACATCGAGACGCCGAAGCGGGGCTCGACGCGGAGCGCCGCCGCGGCGGCGCTCACGGTGTTCCCGATCAGCCACACGTCGGTGATCGGGCCAACCCCGCCGGGGACCGGGGTGATCGCCTCGGCCTTCGCGGCCACGCCGTCGAACTCGATGTCGCCGACGAACCGCACCTTGCCGGTCTCCGGATCCGTGACGGGATCGATGCCCACGTCGATGGCGATCACGCCGTCCCGCACCATCTCGCCCTTCACGAGGCCCGCCACGCCCGCCGCCACGATCAGGATGTCCGCCTGCCGGGTGAACGTGCCAAGATCCGCCGTTCGCGAGTGGCAGGTCACCACCGTGGCATGCCTCTGGAGACCCAGCGAGGCCGCGGGCTTGCCGACGGAGTCGGAGCGACCCACGACGACGAGGGTCTTGCCCGGGTAGAACGATTCCGGCTCCCTCCCGGTCGACCGGAGATAGGAATCCAGCAGGTAGAAGCACGAAGCCGGCGTCGACGGTACGAAGCGAGGGCGTCCTTGCGCGAGCAGGCCGGCGTTCTCCGCATGCACGGCCTCGACGTCCTTGTACGGATCGAGCGTGCGGTAGACGAGCGGCTCGGAGATGCCGCCGGGCAAAGGCCGCAACACGAGGATGCCCGTGACCCGCGGATCGGCGTTGAGCTTCCCGACCACGGCGAGGACGTCGGCCAGTTCGGCGTCATCGGTGAGGTGCTCGTTCGCGTACTCGCATCCGAGGCGCTCGGCCAGCCGCCGAACGTGCCGCTCGTAGGCAGCGGCGGCGGGATCGTCTCCGACGAGGATGGTGGCGAGCCCCGGCCGGGCGCCGGAGACCTTCAACAGCCGGAGCTGCTCGTGCACGTGCTCCGAGAGTTCCTCGGCCAGCTTGTTGCCGTCGATCACGGTTCCCGTCATCCCTCGTCCTTCCGTCGGTGATCTATCCGCGACCGAGCCTGCGCAGGAACTCCTGCTCGTCGACGATCTCGACGCCGAGCTTCACGGCCTGGTCGAACTTCGAGCCCGGATTCTCACCCGCGACGACGAAGTCCGTCTTCTTGGACACGCTCGAGGAGACGCGGGCACCCGCCTGTTGGGCGAGCCGCGCGGCCTCGTCCCTCGACAGGGTGTCCATCCCCCCCGTCAGCACGATCGTCGTGCCCTCGAGCGGCTTCGGGCCCTCGTCTGGAGGCGCCTCGTCCTCGAGACGTACGCCGGCCGAGCGGAGCTTCTCGATCAGGGCGCGGTTGTCCGGATCCTCGAACCATGCGGCGACGGTGGCGGCGACCTCCGGTCCGATCTCGGGGACGGCATCGATCTCGTCGGCGGACGCGGCAGCGAGGACATCGACCTTGAGGAACGCGGACGCGAGGACCTGGGCGACGTGGGAGCCGACGTGGCGGATGTTGAGGCCCGCCAGCAGTCGCCAGAGCGGTCGGTCCTTCGACGCATCGATCGCGCGCCTGAGGTTCTCGATCGACCTCGTGGCGAACCCCTCGAGCTCGGCGAACTGCTCGTCGGTCACGCGGTAGATGTCGGCGGGGTCCTTGATCAACCCCTTGTTGAGCAGTGCGATCCCGGTCTTGTAACCGAGGCCCTCGATGTCCATGGCCCCGCGCCCGGCGAAATGGAACAGCCACTCCACGGACTGGTCGGGGCAGCCGGCCTTGTTCGGACAGCGCCAGTCGGCCTCGCCCTCGTGGCGAACGAGCGGGGTGCCGCACGACGGGCACTTCTTGGGCATCTTCCACTTCCGGGCGTTCTTCGGCCGTTTCGCCAGGACGGGTCCGACGATCTCCGGGATGACATCCCCGGCTCGGCGAACGATCACGGTGTCGCCCTTGCGGACATCCTTGCGCCGCGTCTCGTCCTCGTTGTGCAACGTGGCATTCGTGATCGTGACGCCACCCACGAACACCGGCTCGATGATCGCGAACGGCGTCACCTTCCCGGTGCGGCCCGTGTGGACGTCGATCGACTTCAGCAGCGCGGTCCGCTCCTCCGGGGGGAACTTGTAGGCGATCGCCCACCGGGGGGCGTGGCTCGTGGAGCCGAGTCGTCGCTGGAGCTTCGCGTCATCCACCTTGATCACGGCGCCGTCGATCTCCCAGTCGAGGGCGTGCCGCTTCTTCTCCCAGCGCCGGAGGAAGGTGAGAACCTCCTTGAGGTTCTTCGTCCGGTGCGTGGTGGGCGGCACCGGCAGTCCCACCTTCCCGGACCACGCGAGGAAATCGGAGTGCGAATCGAAGGTGATGCCCTCCGCGGCGCCGAACGAGTGGACCCACATCCGGAGCGGGCGCGACGCGGTGATCTTCGCGTCCTTCTGCCGGAGCGAACCCGCCGCGCCGTTGCGCGGATTCGCGAAGGGTCGATCGCCCGCCTCGGTCAGCCTGACGTTCAGTTCCTCGAACGCCTTCACGGGGAAGTAGACCTCACCTCGCACCTCGATCACCGAAGGGGGGTCCTTCGTCTCGAGTCGTCGCGGGATCGACTTCAGGGTGCGAACGTTCGCCGTGATGTCCTCACCGACCCGGCCGTCCCCGCGGGTCGCCGCCACCGTGAGGACCCCGTCCTCGTACGTCAAGGCGCACGCGACGCCGTCGATCTTGAGCTCGCAGACGAACGTGGGCGTCGCGCCGGCCAGTCCACGATCGACGCGTGCGCCCCATGCGCGCAGCTCCTCTTCGGAGAACGCGTTGTCGAGCGAGAGCATCGGGGCACGATGCGGGACCGGGCGGAACAGCTCGGCCGGCGCGGCGCCGACGCGCTGCGTGGGCGAGTCCGGCGTGATCAGCTCCGGGAACGCATCCTCGAGAGACCGGAGCTCGCGTATCAGCTCGTCGTACTCGGCATCGGACACCTCGGGGTCATCGAGGACGTGATAGCGGTACATGTGGTGGTTGACGAGCTCGCGGAGCTCCTCGACCCGGAGCTCGGCCTTCGCGAGGTCGCGCTCTTCCTTCTTCTCGTCCGTCTGGGCTTCCTTCACCCAGCGATCTCCAGGTTCCCGGCCACGCCGATCCGCTCCCCGACCACGAACACGCCGCCACGAACGCCGGGGACGCTCTTGAGGTAGCGCACGGCCTGGGCGAAGCCGAACTCTTTCGGCAGGAGCGCCTGGATCCCGGCCGCGGCGGCGTCGGCCGCCATGCAGGAATCGGCGATGACCGCGAGCCCGTCGGGTCCGCCGCCGCCGCGGCCGCGACCGAGCGTCGTGGACACTCCCACCCCCAGCGGGTCGGGCTCCAAGGCCACGTTGATGGGCTCCCCGCCGTGCCGCTTCACCGCCAGCTTCACCCGCTTCTTCGCCTTGATGAAGTAGTCGCCGCCGCAGGCGACGGTGACCTCGTTGAGCGACTGCATCAGGAAGCGTCCGACCTGGTCGACCACGGCCCCTCGGAACGTGAACATCGGCCCCACGCCCGCTGCGGAGGCCGAGGCCACCATCTCCCGGACGATCTCCGGGGCCTCGGCCGCCGGCGGCGCAAGTGGTCGCTTGCTGGTGCGGAACTCCGGGTGCGTCAGCGCATAGGACTGGAGCTGTTCCCAGAACGAGAGCGCCGCAGCCCTCGACTCCTCGGCGAAGTCGTCGTCGGCCGTGATCCGCAGGACGAGGTCCTGCACCTGGATCTCGAAGCTCTTGGTCTTGCGGCGGAGGAGCCTCAAGGGATTCCTTCAACAGGCGGGTGGGCCGATGATAGTCGAGGGGTCCGACGCACCCGGGATGCCTGTCGGCCTCCGATCATGAGAGCCGGTTCCGGCCCGTGCCTCCGTCAGCGAAGAGCCTCGACGATCCGGCCACCGCCGAGCACCTCGTCGCCCCGATACAGAACGGCGCTCTGGCCCGGCGCCACCGCGCGCTGCGGAGACCGGAATTCGACGCGCACACGGTCGTCGCCGAGCGGCTCGACCGCGCAGGCGACGTCATCTCCCCGGTACCGGATCCGGACCTCGGCTTCGAACGGCCCGCCGTGCGGCGCCCGCCCTGCGATCCACGAGAAGCGATCGGCCACGAGGCCGCGACGGTCCAGCAGCTCGACCGGCCCGAGGACGACCCTGTTCGCGTGCGGTTGGACGTCGACCACGTACCGTCGCTCGCCCGTCGCGACGCCGGTCCCCCGTCGCTGCCCGATCGTGAAGCCGAAGGCTCCCCCGTGGCCTCCGATCACCGCGCCGGCAGGATCGACGACCTCTCCCTCGCGAACGAGGTGCGGGAGGGCGGCGCGCGCGTACGCGCCGGCCTCTCCCGACGGCGCGAAGCAGAGCTCCTGCGAGTCGGGCTTGGTCGCGACGGGGAGGCCGAACCGCTCGGCCAGCGCGCGGGTCTCCGTCTTGGGGATCTCCCCCACCGGGAACAGCGACCGCGAGAGCGCTCCCTGTCCGAGCATGTGGAGCATGTACGACTGGTCCTTGGACCGATCCACCCCGCGGAGGAGTCGCCACCCCGCTTCGCCCCCCGACCGCCGGACGTAGTGGCCGCTCGCCACCATGTCGATCCCGAGCTCGTCGGCTCGACGCAGGAACGCCCCGAACTTGATCTCGCCGTTGCACCGAGCGCAGGGGTTGGGCGTGCGTCCGGCCTCGTGCTCCGACGCGAAGTCCGCGAGCACCGTCCGCTCGAACTCATCGGTAAGGTCGCAGATCTCGAAGGGGATCCCGGCGATGCGGGCGGTCTCGGCGGCGTCGTTCCTCGCGCTCGGTCCGCAGCACCCGTGATCGACGCCGTCGAGGTGAACGAGGCGCATGTGGGACCCGAGCACGTCGAACCCCTGCTCGTGCAACAGGCATGCGGCGACCGAGGAGTCGACGCCACCGGACATCGCGACCAGCACCGAAGGCATGCGACGAGGCTATCAGCGACTCGTTCTCGGACCGGGCGATCTCAGCCGATCGCGGCTCGGTCGATCGCAACGGCATCGACCCGTTCCAGCCAGGGGCCCGCTCGCAGGCGCTCGAACAGCTCGCGAGCCTCGTCCAGGAGCGGCTTCGCGTCGTCGGTCCGACCTTCCCCCACGAGCCACTCCGCGGACTCGACGAGAGCCACCGCCAGCCAGAATGGCGTCTCCAGCTCGCGGAACATACCGACCGCACGCTTGTATCCGGGCTCCACCGGCTCGGCGTCGCCCTTGAGGTGCGAGATCCGAGCGCGGAGCCGCCGGGATTGTGCGTCGAGGTACGGGCTCTGGCGGCCGGGTGGGATCGCCGCCGCGATCGACAGGATCGCTTCGGCCTCCTCGAACCTTCCCAAGGAGATCGCCGCCTCGACACCCTCCACGAACGCGTCCTTGATGGCTTCGTGGCCGGTGCCGAGCTCGCTCCGTGCCTCGAGCGCCGCCTCCGCGTCCCGGAGGGCGTCCTCGAGCCGCCCTTCCGCTCGGGCGATGATCGCCGCTCCCGCTGCCGCGGTCGCCCGCTCCTGCATGTCGTCGGACGTCTCCGCGTCGGCGAAGATCGCATGGCTCGTCTTCGCCTCTTCGAGCTCTCCCCGGCGTACCCGGATCGAGGGGATGGTGCACAGGAACCCGTTGTACGCGATGCGGTTGTCGTCGATCACGTTGGGAGGCAGAGCTTGGGCGGTCTCGAGCACGTCGTCCCATTCGCCGAGCGCCACCTGCGGGTACATCTGGCCCACGAACTGCCACTCCCAGTCGCGATGGCCGACCCGACGCGCGAGCGCGAGCCCCGATCGGATCCGCTCCGTGGCCTCGCGGTACGAATCGACCTGGATCGCGGCGTCGGTCAGGTTGTAGTACGCCCGGAGCGCGGCGGTGGGGATCTCGTGATCGAGCGCGACATCCAGGGCGTATCGCAAGAGCGCCAGCGCCTCGCGCTGCCGTCCGCGCGCGAGCAAAGTGAGGCTCTTCGTGTTCAGTGCCTGCGACAGGACCTCGGGAAGGCCGAGTGCTTCGGCGATCTCGAGCGCCACCTCGACGCTTCGCGCGGCTTCGGCCGCCTGCCCGGAGAAGAACAGCAGCCGCGCGAGCGTCGCCGCCACCGCCGCCAGGTCGCTGTCGGGCTCCTCCTCCGAGAGCACCGCGAATGATCGCTCCATCCGCCGAACCGCGTCGCCGAGCCGCCCACGGTCCCACATCACTTCCGCGAGCCGGGCCGACACACGAGCCGCGGGGTGCGTCGCACCCTCGGCTTCGAACAGCGAGATCGATCGTTCGTAGTGGGCGGTGGCCTCCTCCGTCCGTCCGCCGGCGCGCGCCATGCGCCCGGCACGCTCGTGGAGACCCGCCTGTTCCAAGCGATCGTCCAGGAGCTCCGTGGCGTGCTCGAAGGAACGCTGCGCCTCTGCGTTGGCTCCCAATGAGGCGGCTCGCTCGGCGGCCCGGATCAGCATGTCCCGCGCCTTCGTCCGGATCTCGCCGGAGTCGTCGGCGTTCGGTTCCGCCTGATATGCGTCCAAGTAGTGGGCCGCCACCACTTCGACGATCTCGTCCTCGTCGACCGCACTGAGGAGGTACGCGGCGGCGGCGAGATGCCCGGCCTTGCGCTCCCGTCGGGACATGGTGTCGTACGCCACCTTCTTCACAAGGTCCTGCAGGAACCCGTACTGGCCTCGCTCGGGCGACATCGGATCGGTCGTCACCCCGAGGACCTCCTTGTGGACGAGCGAAGACAGAGTCGACTCCAGGTGCGATTCCTCGATCCCCGTCACGGCGGCCAGCCCTTGGAGCGTGAAGGACTTCCCGAGCACCGATGCACGCTGGAGCAGCCGCCGCTCCTCGGTGGCGAGTCCGTCGAGGCGGGCGGCGATCAGGGCCTGCAGCGTCTCCGGGACCTCGAGCGTCTCGATGGGACCGGTCGCCCGGTACACGTTCCCCTCCCGAACGATCAGTCCCCGGTCGAGGAGCATCCGGACCGTCTCCACCGCATAGAAGGGAACGCCCTCAGCACGCTGCAGGATCTTCTCGAGGATCTCGACCGGAAGCCCTGGGAGCGGCCCCGCCAGCAATGTCTCCATCGCCTCCGGCGGCAGCGGTTCGAGGAAGATCGAGATGAACCCACGCTTGCCCGCCCCCCAAGTGGGCCGACGGTCCAGCAGCTCGGGCCGAGACAGCGTCAGGATGAAGATCGGCCGCTCGCGGGACCAGTCGAGCATGTGCTCGATGAAGTCCAGAAGTGCGCTGTCGGCCCAATGGATGTCCTCGAACACCATGATCACGGGGTCGGTATCCGACATCCGCTCGAAGAACAGGCGCCATGCGGCGAAGAGGTTCGCCTCGTCCCCCGGCGGCCGATCTTCGAGCCCGAGGAGCTGCGCGAGCCTCGGCTCGACGAATCGCCGTTCGTTCGGATCGGGCACGAGCTGGTCCACGCTCGCCCGGAGCTTCGCCGACGCCGAGACGGAGTCCTCGTCCTCGACGATGCCTGCCCGCCCACGCACCATCTCCGCGAGCGCCCAGAACGCAACCCCGTCTCCGTACGCGAGGCATCGCCCTCGATGCCACCACGCGTCGTCGGCGAGGCCGTCGAAATACTTCTCGAACTCCCACGCCAAGCGGGTCTTGCCGATCCCGCCGACGCCGATCACCGAGACGAGGTTGGTCCGATGCTCGTCGGCGGTGGCGTGGTAGAGCTCCTTCACGAGGCGCAGCTCGCGATCGCGGCCGACGAACGGCGGCTCCAGGGCAGACGATGTGGACACGCCCCTGCGGAGACCGACCACGCGGACGGCGCGCCAGAGCTGCATCGGCTCCGCTTTCCCCTTCAGCTCGTGGCTCCCGGCGTCCTCGTAAGCGATCGCGGCGTCGCTCGCCCGCTTGGTGGCGTCGCCGACGAACACGCCCCCCGGCTGCGCGGTGGCCTGGATCCGCGAAGCGGTGTTCACCAAATCGCCGGCGACCATCCCCTGCCCCTCGGCGCCGAGCGTCACCGCCGCCTCGCCCGTGAGGACGCCGGCGCGGGCGCGGAGCTCGGGGGCCCCCGCGTCCTCGCCGAGGCTCGCGACCGCCGCGGTGAGCTCGAGGGCCGCCCGCACGGCACGCTCGGCATCGTCCTCCTTCGCGAGCGGCGCCCCCCACACCGCCATGACCGCGTCGCCGATGAACTTCTCGACCGTCCCTCCGTATCGATCGATCAGGCGCCGACACGTGTCGAAGTAGCTCGTGAGCAGTTCACGGACCTCCTCGGGGTCTCGCGACTCCGAGATCGTGGTGAAACCGACGAGATCCGCGAAGAGCACTGATACGAGCCGACGCTCAGCGGCCGGCATCTCGCGGCCGGGATCCGCTGTTGCTTCGCTGGCGAGCGGCGAACCACATTCGCCGCAGAATTTCGTCCCCGGCGAGTTGGGGGTAGCGCACACGCCGCAGACCAGCAACAACGCGCTCCCGCAGTCGCCGCAGAACTTCCTGCCCTGCTCGTTCTCGAAGCCGCAGCTCGAACAGATCATCGCGCCGAAGGGTTCACCGCCTCTCAGGCGCCGAAGCCTAATCGACGGTCCGCTCCGAGGGAATCGGTCGTCGCGGCCCGTATCGTGGCCGGCATGCTGGAAGCCCGATTCGACGACCTCACCGGCGCCTCGCCGTCGTTCCGGATGGTGGAACCTGTCGGCGTGCTGGAGGCGACACGCGCCGGTGAGGTCGTCGAGACGCTCGAAGCGGCCGAGGCGGCGGCCGGGCGCGGCCTGTGGGTCGCGGGGTTCGTCGCCTACGAGGCCGGGCCCGGCCTCGATCCGGACCTCGTTGTCCGGATCCGCGAGGGGGACGACCCGTTCGCGGGGCTGCCGCTGGCGTGGTTCGCGATGTTCGAGCGGGCCGAGGAGACGACCCTGCCGCTCCCCCGCGACGACGGCGTGGCGGCGGCGCCTGATGGCACGTGGGTGCCGACGACGCCGCGCGACCGATACGAGTCCTCCGTCGACCGGATCCGGGAGCTGATCGCGGCCGGGGAGACGTATCAGGTGAACCACACGATGCGCCTGCGCTCCCGGGTGGAGGGGGACCCGCGCGGGCTCTACCGTGACCTGTGCTACGCGCAGCGCGGCGCGTTCTCCGCCTATCTGGACCTCGGGCGCTATCGCATCCTGTCGGCGTCGCCGGAGCTCTTCTTCGAGCTCCGCAACGGCGGCGCGATCGTCACCAAGCCGATGAAGGGCACGACCCCGCGTGGCAGGTGGCCCGACGAGGACCGCGCCGCC
This sequence comes from uncultured Actinomycetota bacterium, assembly GCA_963762015.1. Classification (GTDB taxonomy): domain Bacteria; phylum Actinomycetota; class UBA4738; order UBA4738; family HRBIN12; genus JAJNBA01. The sequence goes on along the minus strand of CAVXJL010000001.1, from coordinate 11,829 downwards.
GCGGAGGGGCTCCTCGCCTCGGCGAAGGATCGCGCGGAGAACGCGATGATCGTGGATCTGCTGCGGAACGACCTCGGCCGGATCAGTCGGACCGGCTCGGTCACGTGGGCAGACGTCTTCCGGGCCGAGCGCTACGAGACCGTCTGGCAGCTCACCACCACCGTGTCCTCCGAGCTCGAGAGCGACGTCGGGGTGGCGGGCGTGTTCCGCGGCCTCTTCCCGAGCGGATCGGTCACCGGCGCGCCCAAGGTCCGCACGATGCGGATCATCGGCGAGCTCGAAGACTCTCCGCGAGGTGTCTACTGCGGCGCGGTCGGCTACCTCGCGCCGGATGGATCCGGGCACCCCCGGGCCCGCTTCAACGTCGCGATCCGCACCGTGACCGTCGACACCTCCTCGGGAACGGCGGAGTACGGCGTGGGCGGCGGCATCACGTGGGACTCCGATGCCGAGGCCGAATACGAAGAGGCCGTGGCGAAGACCCGTGTCCTCACCGCGCGTCGTCCCGGGTTCGAGCTCCTGGAGACCATGCGTCACGACGCCGCGGACGGCGTGCGTCACTTGGACCGGCACCTCCGGCGCTTGTCGGAGTCGGCCGACTACTTCGGGTTCCGGTACGACGAGACCGAGGTCCGTGAGGCGGTCGAGAAGGCCGTGGCGTCCGCGTCGGCCGCGCCCTGCCGGGTCCGGCTCACTCTCGCGATGGACGGAACGACGAGGGTGGTGTGCACGCCGCTCGCGAGCGACCCGGACGTGGTCCGGGTCGCGCTCGATGACGTTCCGCAGGATCCCCGAGACGTGTTCCTGTTCCACAAGACCTCACGGCGCGAGCGATACGAGGAGGCGCGCCGCCGTCATCCCGATGCCGACGACGTCGTACTCGTGAACGACCGGGGCGAGGTGACCGAGTCGACGATCGCGAACGTGGCGTTGCGGCTGGGTGGGCGCTGGGTGACAGCGCCGATCGATTCGGGGCTACTGCCGGGGATCGGCCGCGCCGTGGCGCTGGAGGAGGGGACGTTGATCGAGGCTCCGGTCACGATCGACGACCTGCGGTCGTCGGAGGAGCTCGCACTGATCAGCGACACACGAGGATGGCGTCTCGCCATCCTCGTCTAATCGCGCTCCGGCTCGACGGGGAAGGAGAACGGGCGCATGCCGTGCTCTTCAAGGGGGCAATCACAAAGAGGGCAGCGAGGCGGCTCCTCGTACACGAGCACGGTCCGCTCGCAGTACGGGCAATCGCCTTCTCGCATCGCGGGAGGTTGTTCTGTTTCGTTCGGCATCGGCATCGCGCTCGGGGGGAGCGGTCTCCTGCCTGCATCGGCGGGAAGATCGCCTACCTTGAATCAGGCAGATGCGGTCGAAGGCCGAGGCGTTTGCCGGGGCCGGACACAGCGCGACCCTCCTGGATCCGGGAGGGTCGCACTGGGGGGGTTCTGGGGTCGGCGTGGCTCCTACGCGGCTTCCATCTCCTTGCGGCTGCGGCGCTTCCCGCGCGCGACATACGTGTGGACGGGTTCGTGCTGCCAGCAGTAGTCCCACTTGTTGTAGATCGAAAGCTTCGTTGCGCACCCCGGGGCCGCGCAGCTGCGATCGGACTGATAACGCTTGTTGGCCCTCGGGAGCGACCGGACCGACTGGCCCCGGAAACTCTCCTCCGCCATCTCGTTCACTTCCCTTCGTCGCTCTGACCGAAGGAGGGATCGGGCGCCCCTCCTCGTCGTGTGATTCGAACGATGGGAGGGACCGGTTCATTCCACGGTTCCAGCCCAGCCGGGGTCGTCACGAATATGCAACAGACCGGTGGAAGGTCTTCAGCTGCCTAGGAACTCCGGAGGTCGCTTCTCGATGAACGCCCGCATGCCTTCGCGCTGGTCATCGCCCCCGAACAGGGCGATGAAGAGCTCCTTCTCCCTGGCGATGCTGGCCGGACCCGGGGTCCTCACGGCCGCGTTGATCGCCTCCTTGGCAGCCGCGAGGGCGCGGCGGGGCCCGTGCGCGAACGCCCTGGCGTCCTGCACCGCGCTCTCGAAGACCTGATCCGCGGGCAGCACCCGCTCGACCAGCCTGAGCGCTTTCGCCTCCTCGGCGTCCACCTGCCGGCCCGTGTAGCTGAGGTCCCTCGAGACCCCGGCCCCCGCGAGCCAGGTCATCCGTTGCGTGCCACCCGCGCCGGGGATCACGCCGATCCGCACCTCGGGCTGACCGACCTTCGCGTCATCGGCCGCGTAGCGGAGGTCGCACGCGAGCGAGAGTTCGAAGCCGCCGCCCAGCGCGAACCCGGTGATCGCGGCGATCGAGACCTTGGGTGTCGCCTCCAGGAGATCGCAGGCGTCACCGAGCTGCGTCACCTGTTCGCGGATCTCATCAGGCCCGTGGTCGACCATCTCCTTGATGTCCGCGCCCGCGGCGAAGAGCTTCGGCCCTCCCCACAGGACCAGAGCGCCGACGTCGTCACGTGACCCCGCCTCCTCGAGCGCGGCCAGCAGCTCGATCGAGAGCTGCAACGAGATCGCGTTGGCCGGCGGACGGTCCAGACGGATGATGCCGACACCATCATCCACCTCCAGGTGCACGAGCTCAGGCATCGCGGCTCATCCTGCGGTAGATCAGGTCGAAGTCGGTCGTGTAGTTGGTGCCGTCTTCGGCGATCTCCCAGCGTCCGTTGATCGTGTTCCCGTCGTCGCTGAAGGTCGCGGTGAAACGCTGGGCGAACGGCTCGCCCTCCCGCCAGAGTTTCCACTCGCCGTTGCCGATGCTCATCTCGTAGACGCGGCAGACACCGCGCTCGTCGGAGTACAGCTGGAAGTACGTTCCATTGGCCCCGTCGCATCCGATGATGGAGACGTTGTCGGGAGCCTCGGGAAGCTCGGCCGTCCCACGCAAGAGCAGATGTGCCCTCGACTCGTGCCACTCACAGGTGACCCTGCCGCCGCCCGGCCACGGTTCTCCGTCGGGCCATCTCGCCTCGAAGGTCCACTCGCCGACGAGACGCTCGAGCTCGTGAAGCGCCTTCTCCGCCGTTGGCTGGTCCATCGATCCGCTCATTCCTCCTGGGATGCGCTCGCCGTCTCGACCTACGGGCAGAGCTTAAGTCCATCCCGAGAGACTTCCGCTAGTCCTCGCCGACCTTCGCGGCGATCGCTCGGAGGCCATCCTCGAACGGCGTGGTCGACACGCCAAAAGCCGCGGCGGCATCGGGCGCGGCGGCTTCGAGGGCATCCGCCGTAGACAACCCCGCGAAGAACTCGCTGGCGCGGACCGACACGGGGATCTCGAGGAGGGTCGACAACCGTTCGGCCCCCGATGGCGGGTCGAGGTGGGTCGGCTCGCCGCCCTCCCCCACGAGTTCGAATACCTCGTCCGCGGTGAGCTCATCCGGTCCGCGGAGACTCCAGATGCCCTCGATCGGCTCGCGCAGGTCGTCGATCGCCGCCACCACCTTCGCTACGTCCTCTGCTAACACCGGAGCGACGCGCTGGGTGCCGTCGCCCACGACGAAGCCGTGTTCCGCACCCATCACCGTCGAGGCGAACCACAATCCGCCCAGCCCATAGGCATGGGAGGAGCGGAGCACCGCGTGTTCGAGCCCGCTCTGGACGACCACCTCCTCCGCGAGACCCTTCGCACGGAGGAACGGATGGGGGTGCTCGACCGTGGCACCCGGGACGGACAGCAGGATCAGCCGGCGCACGCGACCTTCCTTCGCCGCCGCGACGGCGGCGAGGGTCGAGCGGTGGTTCGCGGCGAAGATCTCGTCGTCGCTCGGCTGGTTCACACCTCCGACGAGATGCACGATCGTGTGCACACGAGGGAGGATCTCGATCAGCTCGTCCGGCTCCTCGATCGGGCAGGACCGCCACCTTCGCGCCCAGTCGGCGGAGTGCCTCGCCCGCCTCCGGGCGCCGGACGGTCGCCCGCACCTCGTCGCGTTGAACCAGGGCCTCCACGATCGCCCGTCCCAGGAGCCCTGACGCGCCGGTCACCATCACCGTCATCGCCCGGCGATGCTACCGGCGGCCGGCTGGGTCCATAGCGCAGTTACCCTCCCGAGATGCAGCCCGACGACGCCGACGTCGAACGGGTGCGCCGCGCCATGGGGTCGGCGCCCGTGGCCTGGCGTCCTGCGTCCGGGCACGACGCCCCGTCGAACAGACGGTTCGTCGTTGACCTCGAGGATGGGCGATCCGCGTTCGTGAAGATCGCGGCCTATGACTACACGGCGGAATGGCTGCGGGACGAGTTCCGCATCTACTCGGCACTCGACGGGCAGCCGTTCCTCCCGCGCCTGGTCGGCTGGGACGACGACGGGCTGGCCCCCGCGCTCATCCTCGAGGATCTGTCCGGTGCGACGTGGCCGCCGCCGTGGGACGCCGAGCGCATCGACGCGGTCCTCGCGACCCTCGCGTCCGTGCATGCGACGACACCGCCGGAGGGTGTGCCGGGTGCCGTCGAGGGCCAGTTCGGCCAGGACGGCTGGCCGGCCGTGATCGCCGACCCGGAGCCCTTCCTCTCGCTCGGACTCTGCTCACGGGACTGGCTCGAGCACCTGCCCACGCTCGCGGCGACGTCGGCCACCGCAGAGATCGAGGGAACCTCATTACTGCACTTCGACGTGCGGAGCGACAACCTCTGTATGCGGGACCTCCACGCCGTGCTCATCGATTGGAACAACGCGTGCGTCGGGAACCCGCTGCTGGATATCGCGTCCTGGCTCCCCAGTCTCGAGGCAGAAGGCGGCCCGGCGCCGCACGTCATCCTCCCGGACGAGACGCCCGGGATGCCCGCGATCGCGTCGCTGCTGGCCGGCTACTTCTGCGCGCGGGCAGGTCTGCCACCGATCCCCCAGGCACCTCACGCCCGCCCGCTCCAGGTGATGCAGTCGAAAACCGCCCTGCGGTGGGCTGCTCGGCTCCTCGACCTTCCGCCACCGGCGTAGCGACCGGTACTTGCACCTGCAACACACTGCTACTATTCACCCTCGTGGATGCGTCCTATTCCGACCTCATGGATCAACTCCGGAGCCGAGGGCTGCGCATGACTCCGCAGCGCCGAGCCATCGTCTCGGAGGTGATGCGAGCCAAGGGTCACATCTCGCCCACCGCGATCGCGCGCAAGATCCAGGGCGACATGCCGGGCGTGAACGCCTCGACCGTCTACCGGACCTTGTCCCTCCTGGAGAGCGTCGGCGTGCTCCAGCACTCCCATGTCGAGACCGGCGCCGAGTACCACCGGGCGGACGAAGCGCACCACGTCCACCTCACCTGCCGGAACTGTGGACAGGACGACGAGCTCTCTCTGGGTGAGGCCGAGAAGCTCCAGGGACTGATCCGCCGCCATCACGGCTTCGTCGCCGACCTGACGCACTTCGCGATCACGGGTCTCTGCAGCGACTGCGCCGCCGCCTGACGATCAGCCGGCGAACAAGGCGGGCAGGACCGAGTCCTTGCCGAGCACGAACAGCACACCGAGCACGAGGCTGAACACGCCCGTGATCACCGCGACGGTCGCGTAGACCGCGAAGTTCTTGGAGGCGCGCAGGAACCCGAACGCGGACCCCACCGTGATGATCGAGTTCGACGCCATCAGCCCGACGAGGAACGAGGTCAGGACGGCGAGACCGGCCGCCTTCCCCCCGGCGCCGGCGGCGGCGGTGAAGATCAGGATCTGCGTCGGCGTCTCGGCCCCGACCCCGTGCAACATCCCGACCAGGAACGACGTCCCCTTCTGGTAGTTCACGAACGGATCGGCGGGCTCGGGGTGCTTGTGATGATGATGGCCGGGCCGCCCGTGATGGCCGTGATGCCACTCGGCGATGCGATCGTCCGCGGCGACGGCCTCCGCGTCTCCCGCGTGCACGTGGACGGGCTCCCGCTCATGGTCATGGGAGTCGGTACTGAGGGAGCGGCGATCTCTGATCTTCCACCACGCGCCCCTGATACCTGCGAAGACGAGCATCCACCGGCTCCGCATCCGGAACTCGCGGCCGTGCCGGATCAGCGACACGAACACGTAGACGCCCAGGAGGATCAGCGTCACGCCCACGATCGCGACCCATCGCGGCATCGACGCTCGCCGGGAGCTCCTGACCGATCAGGACCGCGATGATCCCGAGGCCGAGGACCACGACGGCATGCCCGACCACGTAGAGGGTGCCGAAGAGGATGGCTCGGCCGCGCTCCTCTTGCGAGGAGGTGATGTCGGTGATCGCGGCGATGTGGTCCCAGTCGATCCCGTGCCGGAAGCCGAACCAGAACGACGCGACGACGAGCCCGAAACTGAAGCCTCCGTCGGAGATCGCGCCTAGCACGGGCTCCCGTCCTGCTGATGCACGCAGATAGCCTACCGAGTTCTTGCAACTCCTTGCAACTGGCTCAGAAGGCAGGCGTCTCCCGGTACGTCCCGAAGACCGATGCCAGCGCGCCCACGATCTCTCCCTCCGTGCAGCGGGCTCGGGCGCACCTGATGATGGGCTCCATCAGGTTCGCGTCGGTCGTGGCCGCCTCCTTCAGGGAGATGAGGGCGTCGTCGGCCGCGCTCGCGTCGCGAGCGGCGCGGGTGCGGCCGATGCTCTCGAGCTGGCTGCGCTCGGCCTCCTCCCCGATCACCAGCGTGTCGATCGGGGTCTCGTTCGCGTCGACGAAGTCCGTGACGCCCACCTTCACGAGGTCGCCGGATTCGTAGCGCCGCTGCTCCTGGAAAGCCGACTCGGCGATCCGCCGTTGGAACCAGCCCTGCTCGATCCCCTCGAGGACACCCTCGAGCATCGAGCCGTCCCCCATCTGCTCGATCTCCGCGAAGATCTCCTCGGCGAGAGCTTCGATCCGGTCGGTGGCCTCCTCGACGAACCACGATCCGCCCAGCGGGTCGATAACGTCGGGGACGCCGGATTCGAACGCGATCACCTGTTGGGTCCTGAGCGCGAGCTTGGCGGTGTCCTCGGTGGGGAGCGCCAGCACCTCGTCGAGGGCGTTCGTGTGCAGCGACTGCGTCCCACCCAGGACCGCGGCCAGGGCCTCGATCGCCGTGCGAACGACGTTGTTCATCGGTTGCTGCGCCGTGAGGGAGACGCCGGCCGTCTGCGTGTGGAAGCGGAGGCGCATCGCCTCGGCGCTCTTCGCACCGTAGCGGTCCCGCATCCAGCGAGCCCAGATCCGGCGCGCGGCGCGGAGCTTCGCGATCTCCTCGAAGAAGTCGATGTGCGAGTTGAAGAAGAAGGAGAGCGCGGGCGAGAAGACGTCGACGTCGAGGCCGCGCTGCATGCCGAGCTCCACGTAGGCGAACCCGTCCGCGAGCGTGAAAGCGAGCTCCTCGGCGGCGGTCGACCCCGCCTCGCGGATGTGGTAGCCGGAGACGCTGATCGGATGCCACTTGGGCACGCGTTCGGCGCAGAACTCCATCAGGTCGCCGATCAGCCGCAGGTGCGGGCGCGGCGGGAACACCCACTCCTTCTGCGCGATGTACTCCTTGAAGATGTCGGTCTGGAGCGTGCCGTCCAGCGTCGTCCACGTCGACCCCTTGTTCCTCGGCCGTGGCGAGGAAGAACGCGAACACGACGACCGCGGGCCCGCTGATCGTCATCGAGGTCGTGACGTCACCGAGCGGGATCTTGTCGAACAACGTCTCGAAGTCGTCGAGGGAGTCCGTGGCGACGCCGCAGCGCCCAACCTCGCCCTCGCTCCGCGGATCGTCGGAGTCCAGTCCCATGAGCGTCGGCATGTCGAAAGCGACCGACAGGCCGGTCTGCCCGTGCTCGGTCAGGAATCGGTAGCGGGCGTTCGTCTCGGCCGGGGTGCCGTAGCCGGCGAACTGGCGCATCGTCCAGAGCCGGCCTCGGTACATCGAGGGATAGGCGCCGCGGGTGAACGGAAAGGCGCCCGGCTCGCCGAGCTTCTCGTCCGCGTTCCAGCCGTCGAGGTCATCCGGACCGACGATCGCCGGCACCGGCTCGCCGGAGAGGGAACGATGCGAACGCTCGCTCCACGAGGCGCGGGGTCGCTCGGGACTCACCCTTCGAGGATACGTGGATGCCACGCCGCTCGGGAGGCTCACGAGTTGTTCGCACGGCGCAGGAGCTCCTGCGCCGCGCGGTACGGGTCGATCCGGCGCTCGGCGAGATCGTCGCCGAGCGCAGGGTCGGCCTCGAGCGCCTCTGCGGCGCGGATCCGGAAGCGCTCGGCGGCAAGGCTCTCCGCCTCTCGGAGCAGGCGCGCCCGCCGCTTCGCGGCGAGCGCGCCGGACGCCTCGGCCTGGTCGCGGTGCTGACGCACCGCGGTCCAGACCTCGTCGACCCCCTCACTCCTGGCCGCCGTCGCCATGAGGACGGGCGGGTCCCAGTCCCGTGCGGCGCCCAGGTGCAGCATCTGCCGGAGCTCCTTTGCGACCTCCGGCGCGCCTTCGCGATCCGCCTTGTTCACGACGAAGACGTCCGCCGCTTCGAGGATGCCTGCCTTCGCCATCTGCACCGCATCGCCCATCCCCGGCGCCATCACCACGACGGCCGTATCCGTGGCGGCCGCCACGTCGACCTCGGCCTGCCCCACGCCGACCGTCTCCACGAAGATCACGTCGTAGCCGGCCGCGTCGAGGATGCGAACGGCCTCGGGCGCCGCGAGCGCCATCCCGCCGAGGTGGCCGCGGGTTGCCATCGACCGGATGAATACACCGGGATCGACCGCATGGTCCTGCATCCGTACGCGGTCCCCGAGGAGCGCGCCTCCCGTGTACGGCGAGGTCGGATCGACGGCGAGCACTGCGGCGCGGAGATCCTCTCCTCGCGCGATGCGCACCAACTCACCGGCAAGCGTTGACTTCCCGACGCCCGGCGCTCCGGTCAGGCCGATCGTCGTCGCTCCCCCGGTCTCGCCGTAGATGCCGGCAGAGAGTTCGGCGAGCTCGGGGGCGTCGTCCTCGACCGCCGAGATTGCGCGGGCGACGGCGCGACGGTCGCCGGCCAACACCCCTTCGACCAGCGTCCCGACGTCCATCACGGCGTCACCCTAGCGGCCCATCCGCTCCGGGCCGCCCTCTCCCGACCGCGGATGCGGCCCCGGGGATCGCCTCCAACGCATCGCGGATCGACCGGCACAACCGGCGCTGTCGGATGAGCGCCGGATCGTCCTCGGAGGCCACGCGCGACCGCACCATCGCCAGGTTCACCTGTTCGCGCTGGAGACGCTTCAGCAGCTCGGCGGCTCGATCGCCCGCACGCCGCCGCAGCTCGCGTCGAGCGTGCACACGACGCCGCGGGCCCTCGAGGATCTCCAGCTCCTGCGGGGTCACGGATCCTTCGTCGATCTCCGAGACGAGGCTCTCGTGCAGCCACCGGCGCTCCCGCGTGTGTGCGAGGCGAACCAGGAGCACCACGAACAGCAAGAGCGGAAGCCCCTTGACGGCGGTGGCCACCGGGATCAGGAACCATTCCACTCCCTCCCAGGGATGCGGCGGGAAGAACTCGAGGAACGGCGAATTCCAGAGGAAGTGACCGAAGACGGCGGCGCCGGCAAGCAGCCCGGCAGGACGCAGCCGCTCGGGGAGGGGACGGTCGTCGCGGCGGCTCGTGATGATCCCGATCGCCATGCCGACCAGTCCCGTGTACAGCACGTGGGAGTACAGGCCGCTCGCGATGACGCGGACGAAGAACCCCTGCAACACGCCCTCGACGTCACCACCGAAGATCGCGATGAAGTAGAAGACGTCCTCGACGATCGTGAATCCCAGACCGCACAGGGCGCCGTACACGAACCCGTCCATCGCGTCGTCGACCTCGTCGCGTGCGATCAGGACGATCAGGACGACGCCGACGCCCTTCAGGATCTCCTCGACGAACGGCGCCGTGAGCGCCGCCGTCCACCGGGTCGCGAACTCGGGTCCTCCGAGACGGGCGACGACGATCCCCCATCCGGCGTTCCCGATCGCGGACAGGGTGGTCGCGGCCACCGCCCCCCAGATGAACGCCGCCACCAGCAGCGGGATCGGCTCGCGTTCGTACAGGTCCAGCAGGTAGATGAGCACCGCGACCGGAGCGGCATACAGGAGCACGAGCCCCCAGGACAGGGCCCAACCGCTCGGCGACATCTCGCGGAACAGGTTCTGCTCTCCGATCGCCACGACGCCGGTCAGGGCGACGATCGACGTGTACAGCCAGAACGCGGGCAGCCGTGGCTGGAGGAACCGCGCGTGGTGAAGGGGCGAGCGTGAGAGGGAGAGAGGACGAGCCACTCAGACCACCTCCGCCCGCGCGATCATGGCGACGAGCTCCTCGGAGACCAGCTCGAGCTGACCCTGAGGTGCCCACCCGTCGAACACCGCGCAGTTACCGGACGGGGCGACCACGACCGTGACCGATCCCTCGAGTGCGGCCCCGGTCTGCGGTTGCGAACCGATGTAGCCGAAGCGAACGGCCACCAAGCCGGTCGGCAGCGTAATCCGCTCCACCTGGCCGGAGACGGACAGGCGCTCGAGCTGGCTCGTGAGAACCGCGGTGGCGTAAAGATCCGCCAGCTCGAGTTCGTCACCGCCGACGTCCGGGAGCGCGAGGAGATCGAGGGCCCCGCTGCCGCGGGTGAGCTGCACGAACTCCCCCGAGATGTCGCCCCCCGAAGGCAGCGGCACCGTGGCCTGCTCTCGGCGAACCACCTCCCAGCCAGGAAGTGGGCGGAGCGTGATGACCTCGCCGAGTGAGACGGGACGGACCTCCGGCGCCGGGAGCGTCTCCGCGACGACGAAACCGCCGAGAACCGTCACCGACATCACGAGCGTGATGAGCACGGTGGGGAGCCAGCGCCGGGCCGGCCGGAACGCGCCGGCAGGCGCGTCCGGCCGGACCGGCACGTCGGACGAGCGGATCACGCTCTCCTTCCCGTGTCGGCGACGGACAACAACTTGGTGAGCCGTGCGAGCCGCAAGGGATGACGCACCAGCCCTCGGATGCTCAGGCGTCGCCCGAGGAGGTCACCGACGATCGCGCGCCCTTCCGGAGTCAGCACGTCGGGCAGCCCGAAGCGGAGAGGCGCGGTCGTCAGACCGAGCAGCCGTCCCGACTCCGCTCTGATCACGAGATGGGCGTCGGGAGCGTTCCCCTCTCCCACGCGCACCTCATCGGGTGTGATCCGAAGGAACACCGTGACGTCGGCGTCCGAAGCGTCCAGCACCGCGACCGACGGTCGGAGGAGTTCGCGTCGCGTGGGATCGCGGGCGAGGTTCTGGTCGATGAGGTCGGCGACCATCGACGCGAGCCCGCTCGGCTCGGGGCCAACGACGGTGACCTTCACGGTTCCAGCACGACCTTGGTCGCCTCGCGGCGATCGAACAACGCGTAGCCCTCGGCCGCGTCCTCCAGCGACAGTCGATGGCTGATCAAAGGGGTGGGATCGACCTCACCTCGTTCGAGTGCCGCGGTCGCCCGCTCCCACCACGCGAGGATCGGCGTGAGCCCCGCGAACCGGACGGTGAGCGCGCGCGACCAGTAGGCGCCGAGCTGCACCTGGGTCGTCTCCGACGAGTAGACCCCGAGCACGACGACGGTGCCGCCCCGACGCACCGCGTCGATCGCCCCTTCGAACGCAGACGGGTGTCCCACCGCATCGATGACCACGTCGGCACCCCGGCCGTCCGTCGCCTCGGCGAGCGCCGTCACGGGGTTCCGCTCGTCCACGTGCACGGGGATCGCCCCCGACGTCTCCGCGAGCGCAAGCCGCCCCGGCTCGCGGTCGAGCGCGTAGATCGTCGTCACACCGAGCGCCCGCAACCCTTCGATGGTGCAGAACCCGACCGGTCCGCAACCGAGCACCGCGACGACGTCGTCCCGTTCGGCCTCGGCGAGTT